>JBIQJE010000014.1:0-93613 GCA_044507625.1 Hyphomicrobiaceae bacterium
TACTGGGACGATCACCGCTGCCCGCACATGATCCAGATACGGCTGAAGCGCGAGAAGCGCGACGCTCTATCGCCAAGCCCAGAAGGCGGTCTGCCGGAGCCCCGGCGTCCGATCATCACGTACTTCGGAAAAGTCATTCACGAACCGGCGAAATTTCGCCAGGCAAAGAAGAGTTCTACAGGAGGTTCCCATGCACGATGACGAGCAGAAAAGGCCGACCCTGACGCGGCGTGACATGCTCAATCGGACGACCGCTGTGGCCGCCACCGCGGGCGTGGTTGGTGCCGCGGGCGGGTTGAGTATTGCCGGTCTCGTCGACACGGCCGTCCCGACGGCGGCGGCCGCGTCCAATAGTGCGGCCGGCCATGCTTCGGTCGCCCCGGGCGAGCTCGACGAATACTATGTGTTTACATCCAGCGGACAGAGCGGCGAGCTGCGCATTCTCGGACTACCCTCGATGCGCGAGTTGATGCGGGTCCCCGTGTTCAACCGCTGCAGCGCCACCGGATGGGGGCAGACCAACGAAAGCCTCAAGGTGCTGACGGAACATCTCACACCGGAATCGCGCGAGTTCCTGAAGACCCGCGGCGGCAGCTACGTCAACGGCGACCTGCACCATCCCCATCTGTCGTTCACCGACGGCACCTACGACGGCCGCTACGTCTATGCCAACGACAAGGCGAACACGCGCGTTTGCCGCATCCGCCTCGACGTCATGAAGTGTGACAAGATCATTCAGCTGCCGAACCAGTCGACCGTGCACGGCCTGCGCGTACAGAAATATCCGAAGACCGGCTACGTCTTCTGTAACGGCGAGGACCGCGTGCCCGTACCGAACGACGGCAAGGTGCTCGACGATCCGACGCAATACATGTCGCTGTTCACCGCGGTCGACGGCGAGACCATGGAGGTGGCCTGGCAGATCCGCGTCGACGGCAACCTCGACAACGTGGATTGCGACTATCAGGGCAAATACGCTTGGTCCACCTGCTACAACTCGGAAGAGGGCGTCACCCTCGCCGAGATGATGGCGAAGGAGCAGGACTGGGTTGTCATCTTCGACCTGAAGCGCATCGAGGAAGCGGTCAAGAAGGGCGACTTTCAGAAGATCGGCGGCGTGCCGGTTCTCGATGGCCGCCATGGTTCGCCCTACACGCGGTACGTGCCCGTTGCGAATAGTCCGCACGGCATCAATACGGCGCCGGACGGCATTCACTTCATCGCCAACGGAAAGCTCTCGCCGACGTGCACTGTCTTTGACGCGCGCAAGCTTCCGGATCTGTTCGACGACAAGATTCAACCCCGCGACGTCGTGGTGGCCGAGCCCGAGTTGGGTCTGGGACCGCTACACACGGCTTACGACGGCAAAGGCAACGCCTACACGACGCTCTTCCTCGATAGCCAGGTCGTGAAGTGGAACATCGATCTGGCAAAGCGCGCCTACAAGGGCGAGGCGGCCAACCCGATCCTGCAGAAGCTCGACGTTCAATACCAGCCGGGCCACAATCATTCGTCCATGGGCCAGACCAATGAAGCCGATGGAAAGTGGCTCATCTCGCTCAACAAGTTCTCCAAGGACCGGTTCCTCAACGTCGGCCCGCTCAAGCCCGAGAACGATCAGCTCATCGACATCTCCGGTGACCAGATGATGGTCGTCCACGATGGGCCGTCGTTCGCCGAGCCGCACGATGCCACCATCGTGCACCGTTCGAAGATCAATCCGCTGCATGTGTGGAAGCGGGACGATCCGTTCTTCGCCGACACGGTGAAGCAGGCCACGGCCGATGGCGTCAAGCTGGAGGAGGACAACAAGGTCATTCGCGATGGCAACAAGGTCCGCGTCTACATGACATCGGCAGCCCCCGCCTATGGCCTCGACAAGTTCACCGTCAAGCAGGGCGACGAGGTGACCGTCTGCGTCACCAACGTCGACGACGTGGAGGACCTGACGCACGGCTTCTGCATTGTGAACTACGGCGTCAACATGGAGATCAGCCCGCAGCAGACTTCCTCGGTGACGTTCCGAGCCGATAAGGCCGGCGTTCACTGGTACTATTGCAGCTGGTTCTGTCACGCGATGCACATGGAGATGCAGGGCCGCATGCTGGTCGAGCCGCAGGGCACCTAGCGCGAGGTGGACGCGTCATGACCATAGGCGCATGGGCAATCTGGGGGGCCGCCGCTGTTGCGGCCTTCCTCGCCACGCCGGTATTCGCGGAGCGTATGATTGTCGAGCCGGGGACTGAAACACAGCCCGCGCTCGACCGTGCGGCTGCGGGGGACGTTGTGGTGCTCGCGCGCGGCATCCACCGCGGGCCTGTCCGGGTTGGGGCGAATGTCACCCTCGAAGGCGAGCCCGGTGCCGTGCTCGAAGGCTCAGCTCGCGGCACCGTGGTGACCGTTTCCGGACCCGGAGCCGTTGTGCGTGGTCTCACCATACGCGGCTCGGGCCGCGACCTCAGAAACATGGATGCCGGTGTGTTTGTCGAAAAGAGCGCGACCGGCGCAATTGTCGAGCGTAACCGCCTGGAGGGCAACCTCTACGGCATCTATCTGCATGGCGCCGAGAACTCTATCGCGCGCGGCAACGTCATCATCGGCATTGAGGAAGGGCGTCTCAACGAGGCGGGTAACGGCATCTCCGTGTGGAGCGCACCCGGGGCGCGCGTGGAGGATAACGACATCAGCTTCGGGCGCGACGGCATCTTCGCCGTTGCCAGCAAACGGAATGTGTTTCGCGGCAACCGGTTTCGCAACCTCCGCTTTGCCGTTCATTACATGTACACCGACGATAGCGAGATCATAGACAACATCTCCACTGGCAACACCGTGGGTTTCGCGATCATGTTCTCGCACCGCCTTCGCGTGCGGGGCAATATCTCGGACGGCGACCTCAACCACGGCTTCCTGTTCAACTTCGCCAACAGCTCGCAGATCACGGGCAACACAGTCAAAGGCCGCTTGGTGCCCGCCATGCGATGGGTGACGAGAGGATTTCGCGCCGACAAGGCCGATGCGCGTGAGCACGGCCTCCCTGCGGCCGAAGAGGCTGCTTCAGCCGAGACGTCCGCATTCCGCAACGCGCCCGAGAAGTGCGTCTTCATCTACAACGCCAACAAAAACAAGTTCCGCGATAACTGGTTCGAAGGATGTGATATCGGGGTGCACTTTACTGCTGGGTCTGAGGGCAACGAGATCACCGGAAACGCGTTCGTGCAAAACCGTAACCAGGTGAAGTACGTCGGCACGCGGTATCTCGATTGGTCGAAGGATGGCCGCGGCAACTTCTGGAGCGACAACCCCGCCTTCGATCTCGACGGCGATGGCATCGCCGATACGGCCTATCGGCCCAACGACATCATCGACAAAGTCCTTTGGACCGCGCCGCAGGCCAAGGTGCTCCTCAACAGTCCGGCGATGCAGATCATCCGCTGGGCGCAGGCACAGTTTCCGGCGCTGCTGCCCGGCGGCGTCATTGACAGCCGCCCGTTGATGGCGCCGGCAGCTGTTCCACATTCCGATGCAAGCGAGAGGTCGCAGTGACGTCCCTGGTTGAGATTTCGCACGTCACGAAGCGCTACGGCCCGGTCGATGGCGTGCGCGACATATCGTTCGTGCTCCAGCCGGGCCAGACGGTTGCCCTCGTGGGACACAACGGCGCCGGCAAGACGACGCTCATCAAGCTCATGCTCGGCCTTCTGCGGCCGACTGACGGTAACATCCGCGTTCTCGGCGAAGAGCCGACCGCGGGCAGCACCGAAGCGCGCCGTAAGCTCGGCTATCTGCCGGAAAGCGTGTCCTTCAATACTGCGCTGACGGGACAGGAGGTGCTGGCCTTCTACGCGCGCCTCAAGTCGGAACCACTGGATTGCATCGGCCCGCTGCTCGAACGCGTCGGATTGTCGAACGCCGCGCATCGGCGGATCGGCACCTATTCGAAGGGGATGCGCCAGCGCCTCGGCCTCGCACAGGCCCTCATCGGCTCGCCCCGGCTGTTGCTGCTCGACGAGCCGACGACGGGTCTCGATCCCGGCTTGCGCATGGAATTCTACGAGATCATCGGCGAGCTTCGCGATCGCGGCGCGACGGTCGTGTTGTCCTCGCATGTGCTTACCGAGCTCGAAGAGCGCACAGAACGCGTCATCATCATCAGCCGTAGCCGTCTGGTGGCCGATGGCACGCTCGATGAGCTACGGCGCATCGCCAAGCTGCCGGCGAGGATCCGCTTTTCCGTCACCCACGGCGGAACGGAAAGGTTACGCTCCGTGATCGGAGCGGCGGCTTCGGCCGGCTCGTTCAACGGGCACCGTGCCGAGTTCGACGTCACCCCCGCTCAGAAGGTCGAGGTTCTGCGCCGCGCCGCGACCGCCGGTGATCTCATCGATGACATCGACGTCATTCCGCCGTCCCTCGACGAGCTCTATGCCCACTTCCTGCGCAGAGGCGCGGCATGAGAAACATCTATTTGATTGCCACGAAGGAGATTCAGGATTGCCTGCGCAATCGCTGGGTGCTGCTGATGACGGCACTGCTCGCCGCGCTCGCCCTTTCTTTGACGTTCCTCGGCAGCGCGCCGGTCGGAACGGTCGGCGCGCGCGCGCTCGACGTCGTGATCGTCAGCCTGTCGAGTCTTACGATCTTTCTGGTGCCGCTGCTCGCGCTCCTGATATCGCACGATGCCATCGTCGGCGAGACGGAGCGTGGAACCATGCTTCTTCTCCTCAGCTATCCGGTCAGCCGCGGCCAGGTGCTTTTGGGCAAGTTCGCGGGACACTTGGCGATACTCGCCTTCGCGACCGTGCTCGGTTACGGCACCGCGGCGGTGACGCTCTCCGCGACCGGGGCCGCCATTAGCGCGCAGAGCTGGATGGCGTTCGCCGCCATGATCGGCACCTCGATCCTCCTCGGCGCCGCGTTCATCGCCATCGGCTATCTGGTGAGCGTGCTCGTGCGCGAGCGAGCAACCGCGGCGGGTGTCGCGATTGGCATTTGGCTGCTGCTCGTCATCGTGTTCGACATGGGGCTTCTCGGCGTGCTCGTGGCCGATCAGGGCCGGTTGATCTCGTCCACGGCGCTGAGCGGCCTGCTCCTCCTCAACCCCACCGACGTCTACCGCCTGTTGAATCTCGCCGGGACCACGAACGTCAGCAGTTTCTCGGGCATGTCCGGGCTCGCCGGAACCGTCGCGCTGAGCCCTGCGCTGCTGCTGGGCGCGCTCACAGCCTGGACGCTGGTCCCGCTCGCGTTCGCGGCCATGATCTTTTCCAGGAGAGAGTTATGAAGAGCACACCATCCTTCGCTGCGCTCCTCATCGCCGTCTTCTTGGTCGCGGGGTGCGATGCGGAAAAGACTGCCGAGAGGCCGCCCCCGCAGACGCTCACGTCGGATGCCATCGGACATTACTGCGGCATGGACCTGATGGAGCACACGGGGCCCAAAGGGCAGATCATCCTGGCGAGCCAGAAGGTGCCGGTCTGGTTCTCTTCGGCGCGCGATGCATTCTCCTATACGATGCTCGACGAAGAGGCGAAGGATATCCGCGCCATCTACGTGTCCGATATGGGCAAGGCGCCGGACTGGGAGCACCCGGGCGCCGACAACTGGATCGAGGCCCGCAGCGCACTGTTCGTCATCGGGAGCCGCAAGCAGGGCGGCATGGGCGCGCCCGAGACGGTTCCCTTTTCGAACCGCGCCGATGCTGAGAAGTTCGTGGCCGAGAACGGCGGCCGGATCGTCGCTTTCGCCGATGTCCCGCAGGACTACGTATTGAGTTCGGAGCCGGCGGCCGAGAATACCGATAGCGCAACCCCGCACTCCCATGGCGCGGGCGGCGAGCACTAGGAAAAGCTATGCGGACATCCCTCGATCGACGAAAAGTGATCGCTCTCTGCGCCGCCATGGGCGGGGCCGCACTCGTGCCGCTGGGTGCCTCGCCGCGCCGGGGCGCAGAGCCTCTGGTCGAATGGACCGGTGTCATGCTCGGCGCCGTCGCACACCTTCGTCTCAGCCATCCGGACCGTCGCGCGGGCGAGGAGCTTCTGCGCCGCGCGATCGCAGAGGCCCGCCGCCTCGAGGCGATCTTCAGCATCTACCGTGATGACACGGTAGTCTCCGAGCTCAACCGCCATGGCGTTCTCGTCGCGCCTCCAACGGAGCTCGTGCAGCTTCTCGGCATATGTGATGATGTTTGGCGCGCGACGGAAGGTGCATTCGACCCGACCGTTCAGCCCCTTTGGCAGTGCTACGCCGATCACTTCGCCGCCGCCGATGCCGATCCCGCGGGACCGTCAACGGATGCGCTCGCTGCGGCGGTGAAGCGCGTCGGTTGGTCCAATGTCAATTTCAATCGCGACCGCATCGTGCTCGCGCATCGCGGCATGGGGTTGACGCTCAACGGGATCGCGCAGGGATACATCACCGACCGCGTCGTCGATCTCTTGCGTCAAGAAGGGATAGTCAGCTCCCTGGTCGACATGGGTGAGATTCGCACTGTCGGGCGGCGCCCGGGCGGAGGCGCGTGGCAAGTGGCCGTCGAGACGGCACAGCCACGGCGCACATTCGATCTCGTCGACAAGGCCATCGCCACCACGGGCGCCAGCGGGTTTCGATTCAATGCCGATGGACGCTGCAATCATCTCTTCAATCCGGCAACGGGCCGCTGCGCCAGGCCGGCGACCAATCTGAGTGTGGTCACGTCCACTGCGGCGCTCGCCGATGGGCTCTCCACGGCTTTTGCGCTCATGGACGACGGCACGAGAAGCCGCGTCCTGGCGCGCCTGCCCGGCACGCAGCTTTACGTTAATAGCGAAGAGAGCTGAGCAGCTGGGATCCCAAGCTGGCGGCGGGCGGCCTTCGGACCAGACTAGGCAGGTTCGGAATTTGTCCTGCGGATCAGCGGAATGGGTCCGGCGGCCGCTGGCCGGGTTATCTGCGGCGGCTGATCGGGGCCCTCGGAAAGGGCGACCCCGGACCGGCGGCTTCCCGTAGGGACGCACCATCTCCCGCCAAAAATGGTCTATAGGCTTCGGGCTGGTTCGAACTTGCTCCGGGGGGCAGTGGTGGCGTCTCACGATATTGGTATCTGGTCGCGTGCGTTCGTTTTCATCGTATTCCTAGCGCTGGGCGCATCGTTCGTGGCAACGACGGCGGTCCTCGCCTATGAATTTAGGGATAGCGGCTGGTTCGACCTCGCCGCCATGGACAGCCACCTGTTCCTTTTCTTCCCGACGCTCGGGATCGTGGCGCTCTTCGCCTTCTATGTTCCGTCTGCGGCGCTTGCCGATTTTTACTGGCGCCACGTGCGCTTCGGCCGCCTGCGGTTCGCGGTTGGCGCGCTGATCCTCTGCGGATTGTCGTACGCGATTGCGGCGAGCCTTCTCGCCAGCCCCAAGCGGTCGATCTGGGAAATCGCCCCGACCGTCTTGGCGGCCGACCAGGGCGAGGCCTGTGGCGAGAACGGTGTGTGCGAACGCCTGCCCATGCTGACAGCGCTGCATGGCTTGCGCTCGGTCAGCCAGTCGCGCTGGGGGCTCGCCGACTTCATCCGCGCGTGCGACCGCGATGCGTTTCTCGAGCCTGCGGCGGAGCAGGAGCGCAAGCGCTTTTGCTTTGCATCCACCCGGCTCACCCCGTCGCCGCAGTTGCAAAGCGATGGCGAATGCTGCCGCGCGCAGCAGCGTCTCAGCGCCGCCGTGGCCGCAGGCTTTGCGCACCCCGACCAGCGCTCGTTGACCGCGCAGGCGCACGCACTGACGCTACCGATGAAGGTGTTCTTCCTGCTCGTCCTGCTGACGATCAGCATACTGCTCGTCCTGAGGCACCAGGGCATGACCGCGAATTACCAGGCGAGCGCGCGACGCATAGAATTTTCCGTCATCGTCGGCACGGCGGCGGTTCTCTTCTTCCCGTTTATGTCGCAGGCGTTCGTCGAATCCGTCGGCGCATTTTACGGCCTCACGGGACGCGGCACCTTCAGTCTGATCACGCCGATACTCAGTCTGGCGTTCGGCATCTGGACCCTGCTGATGGTGTTCTTCTTCTACCGCCGCAGGGATAAGGACCTCGAGGCCGTCGGCAAGATGGGCAGCGCCATTGCCGCGGCGCTGGCGGTCTTGAAATACAGCATCGTTACGGCGGTATTCACGCGCTTGATCGGATCGGGTGCTACGGCGGCGAGCGTCGGGATGCTGGCCGTCGTTTGCTTCGCGGCGATCGTCGTTTTGTTGTCGCTGCCGCGCCAAAAATCGGGGAACCGGGATGTGTCGCCGGCGTTGGGCACATAGCTAAGACACTTCTTCCCAGTTCGAACTGCCGGTGCGGAGGTCATTCGCGCCGGCTTTTTCTATGACTGTCGCGCAGCCGGCTTCCGGTAAAGGCACCGCAACTACTGCGCACCATGGCGCGGATCGTACCATCTTTGAGTAAAATTCTCCGATGAGGCGTCGCCGCGTAAGCGCTGCTGCACGCATGCGGCGCAATCAACCGGCGGTCGCGCGTAACGCGTAATCCATCGCTAGGGAGGCGGCTGCATGCCCGGTGTCCGCGGGCCGGAGCCGCTGGGCGGAACACTCTCGCCCGCGTCCGTGCCCGTTACGGCCGGCTTCGTGCTGGGCGTACGCGCGACGTACCACACCCCAAGGCCGAGCAGCACGACGACGAGCACGATGATGAGGTTTCGCTGGCTCATTGGGGCAACGCCGCGACGGGAGTGCCGTCCGGTCTCAACAATGACCACGTCCCGCCGTGATCGATCTTGCCATTACCGGAAGGATTGGAGCTCCCTCCGATATCGACGGAATAATAGTAGAGCGGCCAACCGTCGTAGCTGAGCTGTTGCTGCTGGTCCTCGCGCTCGAAGAGAGACAGATTACCCGGCGCCGCCGTCGTTCGCTCCGGCCGTCCTGTCACCGGCTCCCACGTGCGCGCGCAGCTCCCGTAGCATTTGGACTGCGGCTTCGCACCGCCCGCGCCCTTCTTATCCTGATCGAAAATGTAGAGCGGCTTTCCTGTCTGATCGCCAAGATAGCTGCCGAGGTGACTGTCGTTCATGACGCGCAGCCGCTGAATTTCGAGTGCCCGCTCGGTTACGCCGTACTGCTGTGCAAGGAGCACGAGGAGCGAAGCGGCAATGAGAAGCTTCATGTTTGCCTCGCGGATCGTGGCGATCGGGTAATGGGGCCAACGATCGCTTTATACGCAAAATGTAGGGTGCGGCTTGGCAGCTGTCTGTTCGACCGCAGTATGCTGTCGAGCCAACGCTGGGGCGTCGATCGCGTTCCCTACGTGCCGAACCGGGGTTTGAAGTGCGGTGGGAACTATCTGAAGTGGCGGGCTGTTTTTGGAATATCGAGCAGTACGAATTTCCCGGGCGAAGGCCGTCGAGCGACCAGCGTTTCCGCCGTTATGTGGCGTGTCGGAAGGATGATATCTGCGGAGACGGACGGAACGGCGACCGGCGACCATCCAGGCGAGAGGAACCCAATATGGCCAAGACCTCACCGCGCCAGCGCAAGACGACGGGACGCGTCATGCACGAGTTCAAGCATGGCGAGCTGCGAAGCGGACCTGAAGGCAAGGGCGGCAAGGTCAAGAGCCGGCGCCAGGCCATCGCCATCGCGCTGAGCGAGGCGGGCGCCTCTAAATATCAAACCAAGGAAGAGAACCGGAGCAGGCTTGCGAAGTCCGAGCGCAAGGAAGCACTCGGAGAGACCGCTCAGCAGGAGCGCGAGGGGAAATCCCACGTTGGCGCCCGCGGACGGCGCGAGAGCAGCCGCGCCATGGGCGGGATGAGCGCAACCAAAACGGCGAGGGCCAAAACGGCGAAGGCCGGAACACGCGGCCGAACTACGCGCAAAAGCGCGAAGGGCACCCTGAGCACGAAGCGGCCGAGCACCAAGCGCAAAAGCGCCAAACCTAAGAGCGCCGGTGCGCACCGGCGCAGGGCGGCGTGACAATGCTGGACCTGGGGCAACGCCGCGAACGTATGGTGGATACCCAGATCGCCCGCCGGGGCATACGCGATCGCCATGTGCTGGATGCGATGCGCTCGGTTCCACGCGAAGCCTTTGTCGATCCGGGATACGAGGAGTTCGCGTACGAGGATTCGCCGCTCCCCATCGACGAGCACCAGACCATTTCGCAACCCTACATCGTCGCGATGATGGCGGCCGCCGCGAACGTCGAGCCGGGTGATCACGTGCTGGAAGTCGGCGCGGGATCGGGTTACGCCGCGGCGGTTCTCAGCCGTATTGCCGCGCAAGTCGACGCCATCGAACGCCACCCCTCGCTGGCCGAACGCGCTCGGCAGAGGCTGCGGAAGCTCGGCTATGACAACGTCTCCATCCATACCGGCGATGGGACGCTGGGTTGGCCCGCCGCTGCACCGTACGACGCCATACTGGTTGCGGCGGGTGGGCCCGAAGTGCCGCCCGCGCTGAAGCAGCAACTCGCCATTGGCGGACGGCTGATCATCCCGGTGGGTGATGCCGAGCGCTATCAGCATCTCCTCAGGATTACGCGCGTCGCAGGCGAGGATTTCGAGCTCGAGGATCTTGGCCCGGTGAGGTTCGTTCCGCTGATCGGCAAGGAGGGCTGGGCGGAATCCGAAGGCCTGGCAGACGTCGATAGTGTGGTCATCCAGGCCCGTGGACGCCCATTGCCGGATATGATCGCCAACGCAGCGGAAGTGTTGCCGGAGTTCGATGATCCTGAATTTGGCCGTCTGTTCGAACGTTTTGCCGACCGTCGCGTGATGCTTCTCGGCGAGGCGAGCCATGGCACGTCGGAATTCTACCAGGCACGCGCGGCCATCACCCGCCATCTCATCACGCATCACGGGTTCACGATCGTCGCGGTGGAAGCGGACTGGCCCGATGCCGCGGCCGTTGACCGATACGTCCGGCATAAGCCTGCCCGCCCCAACGCCGAGCCACCGTTCCAACGTTTTCCCACGTGGATGTGGCGGAACACGGATGTGGCGCAGTTCGTCGAATGGCTGCGCAAGCACAATTGGGACGTGGCGCCCGAGCGCCGGACAGGCTTCTACGGTCTCGACATCTACAACATGCGCGGATCGATCGCGGCGGTGCTGCAATATCTCGACGATGTCGATCCAGAAGCCGCACGCGTGGCGCGGGAGCGGTACGGCTGCCTCACACCCTGGCAGCATGACCCCGCCACCTACGGCCGCGCGGTGCTCACGTCCGGTTACAGCAAGTGCGAGCGCGCGGTTGTCGCGCAATGCCGCGATCTTTTGGCGAGAGAGCTTGAATATGAAAGCCGGGACGGCGAGAGCTTTCTCGACGCCATGCAGAACGCGCGGCTCATCGCCTCGGCGGAGCAATACTATCGCATCATGTATTACGGCGGCACCCAATCCTGGAACCTGCGCGACCGCCATATGTACGAAACGCTCGGTCACCTCCTGGAGGCACACGGGCCCAATTCGAAGGCCGTCGTCTGGGCGCACAACTCCCATATCGGGGATGCGCGCTTCACCGAAATGGGGATCGCGCGCGAGCAGCTGAACATCGGGCAGCTCTGCCGCGAGCGGTTCGGCAAGAGGGCAGCGCTCATTGGCTTCGGCACCCACACGGGCACGGTCGCGGCCGCATCCGACTGGGATGGAGAGATGGAGATCAAGCGTGTCCGCCCGTCGCGCTCCGACAGCTACGAGCGGCTGTGCCATGATGCGGAGACGCCGAGGTTCCTGCTGGATCTGACGCGCGACGAAGCACTCCGGCACCGGCTCGCTGAGCCCCATCTGGAACGCTTCATCGGCGTGATCTACCGTCCCGAAACCGAGCTGATGAGCCACTATTCCGACGCGTCGCTTCCCGGGCAGTTCGATGCGTACGTCTGGTTCGACGAGACGAAAGCCGTGACCGCGCTGGGCCCCGAGCACCATCCGCCTGGGCCGCCCGAAACCTATCCGTTCGGCCTGTGAGTACGGGTCCTCCGCGATGCTGCGCACCGGTCAGCCGTTACTCGGCGCCTCGGAACGGGCCGGCGTTTGGGAACGTTCTCATGCCAGCGTGATGTTCCGCTGGCGAGTGCAAGGTGTTGAGACAATCGCGAGACGAGGTTCTAACGGGCCCGCAGCCAACGGCGGCGGAGCCAAAGCTATATTTCGTCGGCGAGGGGGCGCCAGGGATTACGCGTAAGCCCGCAGGGCGCAGCTTCAAATATGTTTCGGCAGAGGGGAAATCCGTTCGCGACAAAGGCACGCTCGCGCGCATCCGCTCCCTGGTCATTCCGCCGGCTTGGACGGATGTTTGGATCTGCGGCGACGGCAACGGGCATATCCAGGCCACCGGACGGGACGCCCGCGGCCGCAAGCAATATCGTTATCACCCCGATTTCATCCAGCAGCGCGACGCGGCCAAGTACGACCGCCTCATCGACTTCGGAACGGCGCTCCCCAAAGTGCGACGGACGATCACCCGCCACATGAAGGAGCGCGGCCTTGCGCGTCGCAAGGTGCTTGCGACGGTGGCCCATCTGCTGGACACCACGCTCATCCGTGTGGGAAATCCCGAGTATGCGCGCCAGAACAACAGTTTTGGCCTGACGACCTTGCAGGATCGGCACGCCGCGATCTCCGGAAGCGAACTTCGTTTCAAATTCCGCGGCAAGACGGGCAAGGAATGGAATCTCAAGATCACCGACCGGCGCGTCGCCAAGATAGTGCGCTCTTGCCAGGATCTTCCCGGCCAGCATCTGTTCCAGTACGAGGCTGAATCGGGTGAGATCCGGCAGGTCTCGTCGGTCGACGTCAACGACTACATCCGCAGCATCGCGGGGCCGGACGTATCGGCAAAGGATTTCCGCACCTGGGTCGGCACGGTGCGCGTCGCGAACGTGCTCAAGGCCTGCAACCCCGGTAGCGATGCAGCGAACAAGCGCACCATTCGCGAGGCAATTGCATCGGTGGCCGCACAACTCGGCAACACACCGGCGATTTGCCGGAAATGTTACGTCCATCCCGAAGTGCTGGCGGCCTACATCGAGGGAGATTTGCAGCGGATGTGCGAGAAGCCGCGGAAGCCAAAGCGTGTCGCGGGGCTCTCGGTGGATGAAGCATTGACGCTGAGCATTCTCGCCCTGCGTAAACGCCGCGCGCGTCGCAGGCTTTAGCTATCAGCCCGTCGCGGAAGCTGCGCTGAGACCGCAGCAAGTTTAGCGCTAGGTCGTCCGCCTTTCACTGCCGCGTGCTCGTTCTTGGCGGCAGCCCGTGCGCATCGATCGGCCGCCCGTGGGTGAGGATGATGTGCGGCGTACCGGGCGCGAAGCCCCAACGCGCTGCGACAGCCACGGATGGCAGAGCAGAGCCAGCCCTTCGAATGCCGCAGCCGACGATGCACACCCACAAGAAAACCCCGGCGCTAAGGCTCAGCGCCGGGGTCTTTCACCGTGCAATACTGGTCGTTCAGCCGGCTGCTTACTTGAGCGGGGCTGCGTAAGAGCGCTCACCGCCGAAGCGATAGTTCACGCCGAGACGGACGACATCCACCTCGTGCTCGAGCGTCTTGGTTCCGATGACGGCGCCCGACGGAGCAGAGCCGAGGTTGTAGCCCTGGCTGTCGAAGTCATAGCGCAGATATTCTGCCCGGACCGACCAGTTGTCAGAGATGCCCGATTCAACGCCGGCGCCGTACACCCAGCCGCTTTCCGTCTCATCCTTGGAAAGGCTGTACTTTCCAGCCGCCGCCGCCCGGCAATGGCCGAATTGCGCAGCGTCGGGGCAGGTTTGATTGAAGCTGGCGCGGTTCCAGGCCCAGCCGGCGGTGCCGTAGATCAGCCAGTTGCTGGCGGCGAAACCGATGCGGCCGCGAATACTGCCCAGTCCGCTGATTTCGTGATCCTGGGTCAGATAGTTGCCGTCGCGGACCATCTCCTGCATGCGCGTGAAGGAGTAGTCGGCTTCGACACCGAGCACGAAGTTGTTGATCTGGTGATTGTAGCCGATCTGGCCGCCAACGAGGCCGCCTTCAAGATCGGGGCGCGGAGCGCCGGCAGGATAAGCCGGGGAACCCGGATAGTCCGTATCGGCCCAACCGTAGCCACCG
The DNA here is from genome assembly GCA_044507625.1 of Hyphomicrobiaceae bacterium. GTDB lineage: Bacteria > Pseudomonadota > Alphaproteobacteria > Rhizobiales > Hyphomicrobiaceae > Hyphomicrobium_A. The sequence goes on from JBIQJE010000014.1 coordinate 14,067, forward strand.
TGGGCACCGAGATAGAGACCAGACCAATTATAGTCGCCTGCCTGTACCGGCAACGACGTAATCATCGCCGCGAATGCGGCGCAAAAAACGCTGGAACGCAACATACTCAAACTCCACGTGCACTCAACTCAGAGACGTAGATTGAGAGTTTCTACGCCAACCGCAAGCTGTGCGCGTCCCAGGTTCACTGAATGGGGAAGGAATGTTGTTTCTTGGCGACAGCCATGCCGGCGTCGTCTGGATGTTTCGCCACTAAAACAGACGCTTACACAAGACGCCGTGGATAGGTTGGCACCTGGTCCACATTCTATTTCGATGTCCACTGACGAACCCGCAAGGATCTGCACCGCAAGCCGGCAGCGGCTATGGCTCCTAATCGGACGGACCCCTCACGCCTTCCCATTGACGAAGCACGTGCCGTTGCGGCGCGCCGGGATCGCTCGCAGGCCAATGATAGACTGACCCGTTGCGCCGGATACGGCGCTCGGTCGCGCCGATGACGTTGGCGTAGATGTCGAGGTAGTCGTCAGCCATGCGCCGGGACGCGAAGCGGCGCTCGAACTGCGGCCTGATATCCGAGCGGGGAAGGGAGAGCAGCTTTTCGACCGCCTCTACCGCAGCGTCCTCATCCGCCACCACGAACCCCGTCGCCCCATCGTCGATGATTTCCGGAACGGCGCCGAGGTTGAATGCGATCACAGGCGTGCCGCAGGCCATCGCCTCGATCATGACGAGGCCGAACGGCTCCGGCCAATCGATGAGCATCAGCAGCCCGAGCGCCCCGCTCAGAAACGCCGCCTTCTGGGAATCGCTGATCTCGCCGATGAATTCCACGCCCGGCTCGCTGAGCATCGGACGGACGACTTCCTCGAAGTAGTCGTGATCGGCCTTGTCGACCTTGGCGGCAATTTTGAGCGGAATGCCGGAGCGCCGCGCCACGCGGATCGCCCGCTCGATGCCTTTCTCCGGACTGATACGGCCGAGAAATGCGAGGTACGACGGCGTGGTGTCGACGGGGCCTAACAGGTCTTCGGGCATCCCGTGCAAGACAGTGCCGGCCCAAGGAGCCGTTGGCAGCAGCGCGCGCTGGGACTGAGAGATGGAAATAACAGGCGCTCTCGGGAACGCCTCGAAGACACAGCGGTGTTCGGGAAGATCGAGCCGGCCGTGCAACGTCGTCACGAAGGGTGTCGACAGCCGGCTAAATAGCGAAAAAGGGTAATAATCGAGATGAAAATGGAGGAGATCGAATTCGTGCGCCCTTTGCGCGACCATCTCCAGCATGGCCATGTGCAATGCGTTGGCGTCGGAAACGTTGCCATCGAGGCGCACCGCCCTTGGCCAGCCGGAAACCAGTTTCGCGTTGGTTTCCGAATCCCCGCTGGCGAACAGGGTCACCTCGTGCCCTTGCTCCACGAGCGCTTCCGTGAGCCATGAGATGACGCGCTCGGTGCCTCCATAGAGCTTCGGGGGAACAGCTTCGATAAGCGGAGCAATTTGTGCAATACGCATAACCCGTCCGTCCTCCGGATCGAAGTGCGCCCATAAAGAAACCGCGGTCGCACCGCGGGTTACACGTTAACGGCAAGCTCACCGCAACGTTCCCTTCTAAAGCGACGCATCCTCGCAGGCCTGAACTTCCGAACACGCACCGCGTTCGCCGGATCTATCCCGTGAGGTGCGGCCATGGACGACATCTGCAATTACGCGAACCGGCCACTCGATTTTATCGTCCGTTACATGCGCCGTAATCCTATTGCCCACGGCGCAATTCTGTTGTGCGTGCTGGGCGCTGTGGCGTGCTCCATCGGCACGCAGTACGGCGTGAAGAATCTCGTCGACACACTCGCGGGCGGACCCGGCGCCGGAGCGGTAGTGTGGATGGCATTTTTGGTGCTATTTGCGCTAATTGCCGCAGACAACTTGCTCTGGCGCGTGGCGAGCTATTTGGCTTGCGGCACGTTCGTGCGTGTCACGGGAGCGCTGCGCCGCGACCTGTTTCGCCACCTGACAGGCCATGCGCCGGGCTTCTTCGTCGACCGTCAACCGGCGGCGTTCACCAGCCGCGTGACGGCCACGTCCAACGCGCTGTTCACGATCGAGAACATGCTCATCTGGAACGTCATCCCGCCGTGCGTCGCGACCATCGGCGCCGTCGTGCTGGTGGCCACCGTGAGCTGGACGATCGCCCTCGTACTGCTGATAGCCGGCGGCCTTGTGATGGTGGCTATTTACCGGATGGCGAAGGCCGGCCAGCCGCTGCACCATAACTTTGCGAGCCGCGCCGCCATCGTCGATGGCGAGATGGTCGACGTGGTCAGCAACATGTCCCTCGTCAATTCGTTCGGAGGACTGCGCCGCGAGCATCGCCGCTTCGATGTCGCGGTGATGCAGGAGATGATCGCACGCAAGCGAAGTCTCATGCATCTGGAACGACTACGGTTGCTGCACGCGCTCACCACTATCGTGCTTACCTTCGGGATCCTGGCGTGGGCGCTCGCCCTCTGGCAGCAGCAAGCGGCTACCACCGGCGATGTTGTGCTCGTCTGTACGCTCGGCATCGCCGTGCTCAGCGCGACGCGCGACCTCGCAATCGCGCTCGTGGATGTCACGCAGCACATAGCGCGCCTATCCGAGGCGTTGCGTCACCTGCTCGTGCCGCACCAGATGCGGGATCACCCGGCTGCAACGAGATTGAGCCCCGCCGGCGCAAGCGTCGCCTTCAAGAACGTTGCCTTCGCCTATCCCGATGGGCGTCGCGTTTTCGAGGCGCTGAACCTCAAGATACCCGCAGGCCAGCGGGTCGGAATTATCGGGCGTACCGGCTGCGGAAAGTCGACTCTCATCGCCCTGCTGCAGCGCTTCTACGACGTCGGGAGCGGTCAGATTCTCATCGACGGCCAGAATATATCCCTCGTCACCCAGCAGAGCTTGCGGAACGTCATCGCCGTCGTTCCGCAGGACATCTCCCTCTTCCATCGAACTGTGCGGGACAATATCCGGTATGCGTGTCCGTCGGCGAGCGACACGCAGATTTGGGAGGCGCTGAGCGCGGCACGGTGCGATGCCTTCATCCGCGAGCTGCCGAAGGGAATAGACACGGTGCTCGGCTCCCGCGGCATCAACCTCTCCGGCGGGCAAAGGCAGCGCATAGCCATTGCGCGCGCATTCCTGAAGGATGCGCCTCTGGTTGTGCTCGACGAGGCGACATCGGCGCTGGACGTGGATTCCGAGGAGGAAATCCGCAAGGCGCTTCAGAACTTGATGGCCGGGCGTACCGTCATCTCCGTCGCCCATCGGCTTTCGACGGTCCGCAACTTCGACCGCGTCGTCGTACTCGAGGGCGGACGTATTCTCGAAGAGGGCGCACCCGAGGAATTGCTGAAGAGATCGAGCCACTACAGCCGAATGGTCCGTGGCGAAATCGCGCGCCTAATGCCGTCGCTGAGCATTGCGTAATTTAACGCTGCTGGGAAAAGCGCACGCGGCACGTCCGCGCGAACGCCGTTCAGGCCCCATACCCGCCACAAACAACTCCTGAATCTCGTCTGGAACGTAGTCCGCACCACACCGAGCCGCGGCTCGAAGGGGCAATTTTGCCTGCGCGGGCTCAGATGGATAACCTCGACCTACCGATGGAGCGCAACATCCGCTTAAAATCGACAATAATCCTTTTGACTGCAGCGATCGCTGGCGGCGCAACGATGCTGAGCGCCAGCGTGAGCGCCGACAAACCTGCAGAGTTCCACGTCGTTGCGCAGGGCTCCGTGGTATCCGACAGCTCGACGCTTGACGTGCGCTCCGAAGCGACCGGCGTCATTGCCGATATCCGGGTCCGCGATGGCGATACCGTAGACGCCGGCACGGTGCTCGTGCGCCTGGAAAATCCCGCATTGCAGGGGACCGCCGACGAAGTGGCCCACATGCTGGACGCGCTGATTGCCCGCCGGGCCCGTCTTGCGGCCGAGCACGGCCGCCTGCAGCAGGTGAGCTTTCCGCCTTCACTCGCGGACCGCTCGAGCGACCCTTACATCGCCAATCTGCTTGCAACCGAAAGCGCACTGTTCGAGGAGCGCAAACTGGCACGCCAGTCCGAGGTCGATCAGCTGAATGAGCGCATCGCGAAACTGCAGGACGAGATCGTCGCCTACAAGCGCCAGGTGGCCGGGAAAGACAAAGAGCTCTCCTACGTGAGGGAGCAGTTGCGCTCCGCGCGCGATCTCCGCGCCAAGAGCCTGATGCCGACCTCGACATTGCTTTCCCTCGAACGCGAGGCCGTTCGCCTCGAAAGCGATCGCGACGGCGTGCTCGGAGCGAGCATCGCCCAGGCCGAAGGTCGTATCGCGGAGTCGCGCTTCCTCATGCTGCAGGTCCAGCGCGAACGCGCACAGGAGACGCTGCGCGAATTGAGCGAGACCGACGCCAAGCTCGCAGAGGCCGCCAGCCGCCAGCGGATGGACGCGGAGCAGTTGCGCCGCCTTGAGGTGAAGGCGCCGGCAGCGGGCGTTGTGCGCCTGCAGCCGGACCGCGCAATCGGCGTGCGCGTTGCCGATGGGGAGGGTCTCGTCAAGATTACCCGCCAGGAGAAGAGCTTCGTCGTCGATGCCGCGATTGCGCCGACGGACATTGCCGCTCTTCGGGTGGGTCAGGACGTAAAGGTGCAGCTATCGACGCCGGACCGCGCCGAACCCGCCGAACTCGTGGGTACGCTGAGCGGCATCGGTCCCGTCGTCGACACGCGCAACGAGCAGTTGTCATATCGCGCCCGCATCGCCCTTGCATCGAGCGAGTGCCAGCGCGCCGGGCCGGTGCAGCCCGGGACCGGGGCCCGCGTTACGCTCGTGGGCCAGCGGCGCTCGAGGCTGGCGTCCGCGCTGTCTCCGGTAGGTGACCGGATCGCACGCGTGCTGCAGGGAATTTAACGGCGGGGGACGAGGCGATGTCCGAGGCGCAGCCGAAGGTCGATAAGCTGGCTGAAGAAGAAGCCGCGCCATTTGGAGTTGCCATAACGGAGGCGGGGTCGCGCGAGCGATACGCCTTGAAGTGCGATGATACGTTTGCCGTGATCGATGCGCACGGCGACATCAATGCCGACGGTCGCGGATCCGACGGCCTGTTTCATGCCGATACGCGATACCTCTCGCACCTGCGCCTGGCCATATGGTCGGTGGATCCGTTGCTGCTGGGTTCGAGCCTGTCGCAAGACGGCACGTACGCACGCGCCGACCTTACGAATCCGGACATCGCGCGCGACGGGCATGTGGTCGTCGCCAAGGAGCAGATCCACATCGAGCGCGCCTTCTACGTCGACGCGGGTGGATTGCGGCAGCGTTTCATCCTTTCCAACTACGGCCAGTCGCCGATCGATATTCCTGTCACGATCGGCTTCGACAACGACTTCGCCGACATCTTCGAGGTGCGCGGCACTGCGCGTTCGCGCAGGGGAAAGCGCAGCGTACAGCTCTATCCGCCCGCGGAAGTGACGCTGCGCTACCGCGGCCTCGACGACGTGCTGAGAACCGCCCGCGTGGCGTTCTCGACGCCACCGCACCGTTTGACGGGAAACACAGCCGAGTTTCGCATCGCGCTGCCGAGCAAGGCGCAGGAGATCCTGGAGCTCGACGTACGTATCGGCGACGCCTCCTTGAGCCACGCAAAGACGTTCCTTTCCGGCCTCGTCGCCGTGCGCAAAGAGGCAGCCCGGAGAGCGCGGCTGTGCGAAGTGCGAACCGGCAACGCCGAGGCGGATGCCATTCTGCGTCGTGCTGCTGCGGACGTTGGGCTGCTGATGACGCGTACGCCCGCAGGGCTTTACCCCTATGCCGGGGTTCCGTGGTTCTCCACTGCGTTCGGCCGCGACGGAATGATCACCGCGCTCGAGCTTCTATGGGTGGAGCCGAAGCTGGCGAAGGGCGTACTGCAGTTCCTCGCAGCCCATCAGGCGACCTCCGTCGATGCGCACGCGGACTGCGAGCCCGGTAAAATTCTGCACGAGATGCGCGGCGGCGAAATGGCCGCGCGCAAGGAAGTGCCGTTCGGAAGGTATTACGGCAGCGTCGATTCAACGCCGCTCTTCGTGCTCCTCGCCGGGCGTTACTGGGAGCGGACTGCGGACCACGATCTGCTGCGAGCACTGTGGCCGAACATCGAGGCCGCGCTGCTTTGGATCGATACGTGGGGCGATCGCGATGGCGATGGGTTCGTCGAATATGACCGCGCCGCACAGTCGGGGCTCGCGAACCAGGGCTGGAAAGATTCCGGCGATTCGATCTTCCACGCCGACGGCAGCCTCTGCCACGGACCGATCGCGCTCGTAGAGGTGCAGGCATACGTCTACGAGGCAAAGACGCTGGCGGCGCGTATGGCACATTCGCTCGGCCATACCGCGCGTGCCGAGGAGCTGGAGCGTCAGGCCGCCACGCTGAAGCAACGTTTTGAGACCGCGTTCTGGTCGGACGCAATCGGCTGCTATGCGTTGGCTCTCGATGGCGACAAACGCCCGTGCCTCGCGCTGTCGAGCAATGCGGGACAGGTTCTGCGGTCGGGCATTGCACACCGCGACAGAGCAGCCAAGGTCGCCGCGGCGATGCTTTCCCCGGCGATGTTCTCCGGCTGGGGCATCCGCACGCTGGCGCACGGTCAGGTCCGCTACAACCCGATGTCCTATCACAATGGCTCGATCTGGCCGCATGATAACGCGCTCATCGCATCCGGGCTCGCACGTATCGACCGTAGCGGCGTGGAGCTGCTGCTCAAGGCACAGCTCGATGCAGCGACGCACATGCACCAGCAGCGGCTTCCGGAGCTGTTCTGCGGCTTCCCGCGGCGGCGAGCGCGTGCCCCCGTCCTCTATCCCGTCGCCTGTTCGCCGCAGGCCTGGTCGAGCGGGGCACTCTTTCAAATGCTACAGGCATTGTTAGGCATTGAGATCGATGGCCATTCTCGCCGCGTCCGCATCGCAGGCGGACGGTTGCCCGCTTGGCTCGGCCACGTCACATTGAAAGGTCTCGCTGTCGGCGAGGCAGAATGCTCGCTGCGCATTCAAAATGGCCCCCATGGCGCAGCGGAGGTTGTCGTGCTCGAGAACACGGCTGGCCTCGAAATTTGCACTGGCGAACACGTGAGTGCCGGGGAGTAGATTAACTCCCTGCGTCTACCGGGGCGTTTGAAACAAATCCGGACGGCGATCGTTCTAGACCGATAGGCGCATAAGTCGCCATGCCGCCCTGTACGGGGCGCCACCGGTGCGGTATCGTGCTGCCGATGGGGGCATGATACCGCCGCTAATTTCCCCGGAGCGCATCCATGCAAATCACTCGCCGTGGATTCGTAAAGCTCAGCGCTGCCACGTTAGCCGCCTCGACCATCGATGCGTTGGGGTTCGGTGCCGAGACGACAGCGCTCGCTTCATCAGTACGAAGCTACAAGCTCGCCGCCGCAACCGAGACCCGCAACACCTGTACCTACTGTTCAGTCGCCTGCGGCATCCTCATCTACAGTATGGGCGACCGCGCAAAAAATGCGCACTCGAACATCATCCACATAGAAGGCGATCCCGATCATCCGGTGAATCGCGGCACGCTGTGCCCGAAGGGTTCCGCGCTGCTCGACGTCGTCCATGCGCCGACGCGGCTTCAGACGCCCAGATATCGCGCCCCCGGCGCGAGCGAGTTCAAGGAAGTCTCCTGGGAATTCGCGCTGGATCGTATCGCCCGGCTGATGAAAGACGACCGCGACAAGAACTTCATCGCCAAGGATGCTCACGGCACGCCCGTGAACCGCTGGCTGACCACCGGCATGCTCGCGGCGTCCGCGTCGTCGAGCGAGACCTCCTACCTGACATGGAAGGTGGTCCGATCCTTCGGGATGCTGGTCTTCGACAATCAGGCGCGTGTCTGACACGGACCGACGGTAGCCAGTCTGGCTCCAACATTCGGTCGCGGTGCAATGACCAACACTTGGCAGGATATCAAGAATGCCAACGTGGTCATCGTTATGGGCGGCAACGCTGCCGAAGCGCACCCCTGCGGCTTCAAGTGGGTGATCGAAGCCAAGATCGAGAATGCCGCTAAACTCATCGTGGTCGATCCGCGCTTCAACCGCACGGCATCGGTGGCCGATTACTATGCGCCCATTCGGCCTGGCACCGACATCGCGTTCCTCTCGGGCGTGATCAAGTATCTGCTGGACACCGATCAGATCCAGCACGAGTACGTGCGCGCTTACACAAACGCGGGCCTCATCGTGAAGGAAGACTACGCCTTCGAGGATGGCCTCTTCAGCGGCTATCAGCCGGAGAGTCACTCGTACGACCAGACGAAATGGGAGTACGAGCTCGACGAGCAGGGTTTCGCCAAGGTCGACGACACATGGCAGCATCCCCGGTGCGTGATGGCGCTTCTGCGCGAGCACGTGGCGCGTTACACGCCCGAAATGGTATCGCGCATCTGCGGCACGCCGCAGGATAAGTATCTGCACATCTGCAGACTCATTGCATCGACGGCCGCGCCCGACAGAGCCATGACCAGCCTTTTCGCACTGGGCTGGACGCAGCATTCCGTCGGTTCGCAGAACATCCGGACGATGGCGATGGTGCAGCTTCTGCTGGGCAACATCGGCGTTGCTGGCGGCGGCATGAATGCGCTGCGCGGCCATTCCAACATCCAGGGGCTGACGGATGTGGGACTGCTGTCGAACCAGATGCCGGGCTACCTGATATTGCCGCACGAGACGGAGGCGACGTTCGAAGACTACATGAAGACGCGCGAATTCAAGCCGCTGCGTCCGAACCAGATGAGCTACTGGCAGAACTACCGCAAGTTCTTTGTCAGCTTCCAGAAGGCGATGTATGGCGACGCCGCGCGCCTGGAGAACAACTGGGCCTACGACTGGCTGCCAAAGCTGGATGTGCCGCTCTACGACATCATCAAGGCCTTCGAGATGATGAGCCACGGGGAGATGAACGGCTACATCTGCCAGGGTTTCAACCCGCTGCAGGCGTTTCCCGATCGCGGAAAGATCAGGCGCGGGCTTTCGAAGCTCAAGTTCCTCATTACGATGGATCCGCTCGACACCGAGACGTCGCGTTTCTGGCAGGACTTCGGTCCGCAGAACCCCGCCGATTCCGCAGCCATCCAGACGGAAGTCTTCCAGCTCCCCACGACATGCTTTGCCGAGGAGCACGGCTCCCTCGTCAATTCGGCGCGCTGGCTCCAGTGGCATTGGAAAGCCGCCAATGGGCCGGACAAGGCCAGGTCCGACATCTGGATCATGTCGAACATCTTCCATCGCATGCGCGAGCTCTACCGCAAGGAGGGGGGCGCGTTCCCCGATCCGATCCTCGGGCTCACCTGGAACTACGTCGATCCGCAGGACCCCAGTCCGGAAGATCTCGCGAAGGAGATGAACGGGCGCACGCACGTCGACATCGCGGACTCGACCGGCGCCGTAACGGTCAGAGCGGGACACCTGCTCGACGGATACCAGCAGCTGCGCGATGATGGCACGACGGAATGCGGCTGCTGGATCTTCAGCGGATGCTTCACCGAGCACGGTAACCAGATGGCGCGGCGCGACGCATCCGATCCGCGCGAGCAGGGCATCGCGCCCAACTGGGCCTGGGCCTGGCCGGCCAACCGGCGCATCCTCTACAACCGTGCGAGCTGCGATCCGGCCGGCAATCCCTGGAACCCCGCGAAGCCGATCCTGACCTGGAACGGTGCGCAGTGGGTGGGCATCGATGTCCCCGACTACGGGCCCACCATCAAGCCGTCCGAGGCCGTTGGCCCCTTCATCATGAATGCCGAGGGCACCGGCCGCCTGTTCGCGCGCGACATGGTCGATGGACCGTTCCCCGAGCACTACGAGCCGATGGAGGCTCCGGTGGCGAACGTGCTGCACCCCAAGGTGAGCGCCAATCCCGCCGCGCGCGTCTTCCCCGATGATCGCGCGATGTTCGGATCGGTGGACGAATTTCCGTATGTCGCGACGACTTACCGGCTAACCGAGCACTTCCATTTCTGGACCAAGCACGCCCTGATCAACGCGATCCTCCAGCCGGAGGAATTCATCGAGATCGGCGAGGCGCTGGCGAAGGAGAAGGGGATCGTCCAGGGCGGCTGGGTGCGGCTTTCCTCCAAGCGCGGCTTCATGGTGTGCAAAGCCTACGTGACCAAACGCATCAAGCCGCTGATGGTGGAAGGCAAGCAGATGCACGTGATCGGCATACCGATTCACTGGGGCTTCACGGGGCAGGCGCGAAAAGGATTTGGCGCGAACACCCTGACGCCCTCGGTAGGCGATGCGAACACACAGACACCGGAGTTCAAGGCGTTCCTCGTCAATATTGAAGCGGCGAGCGGCCCTGTGGTGTAACGGAGCGGGCAATGTCGAACTTGCAATCGCAAGACTATATCCGCATCTCCGCGACGACGATTACGCCGCCGTCGGTGCGCCACTACGAGGCCGAGGTCGCAAAGCTCATCGACGTCACGCGCTGCATTGGCTGCAAGGCATGCCAGGCAGCGTGCATGGAATGGAACAACCTGCGCAAGGACGTCGGGTACTTCGAGGGATCCTACGACAACCCGATGGATCTCGATCCGGCCACGTGGACCCTGATGCGGTTCACCGAATGGGACAATCCCAAAACGGGCGACCTCGAATGGCTGATCCGCAAGGACGGCTGCATGCACTGCGAGGATCCGGGCTGCCTCAAGGCCTGCCCTGCGCCGGGGGCCATCGTGCAATATGCCAACGGCATCGTCGATTTCATCAGCGAGAATTGCATCGGCTGCGGCTACTGCGTGAAGGGCTGTCCGTTTAACATCCCGCGCATCAGCAAGGTGGACCACAAGTCCTATAAGTGCACGCTCTGCTCCGACCGTGTGGCCGTTGGAATGGAGCCTGCCTGCGTGAAAGCATGCCCGACCGGCGCCATTCTCTTCGGCTCCAAGAAGGATATGACGGACTGGGCGGGTGAGCGGATCGTGGATTTGAAATCGCGCGGTTTCGAAAACGCTGGCCTCTACGATCCGCCGGGTGTCGACGGAACGCACGTGATGTACGTTCTGCACCACGCAGACCAGCCGTCCATCTATGCAAATCTGCCTGAGAACCCCAGAATCAGTCCGACGGTCGAATTCTGGAAGGGCCTCATCAAGCCCTTTGCGCTCGCAGGCATTGCGGCATCGGTCGTCGCCGGCTTCCTGCACTGGGTCGTTGCCGGACCGAACGAGGTCCAGCCCGAGGACGAAGAGGAAGCGAAGCGCTTTGAAGAGGAAGTGGAAGAGGCGCGTCTTCGCACCATATCGGACAAACCCGCATGACACGGCCAAAGGGTTCACTCATCCGCAACCCGACGATCACCAGGATCAATCACTGGATCACGGCCACGTGCTTCGTGCTGCTGATGCTGTCCGGGCTGTCGATGTTCGACCCGCTGTTGTATTGGATGTCGAGCCTGTTCGGCAGCGGGCAATGGACACGCGCCATTCACCCGTGGATCGGCTTGGTTCTCGTCGTCAGCTATGCGGGGATGGTCGTGCAGTTCTGGCGCGACAACCTGTGGACGCGGGATGATCTTGCGTGGTTGCTCGCGATCGACCGCGTGCTAGCGAACGAGGAAGAAGACGTGCCGCAGGTGGCGCGCTTCAACGCCGGTCAGAAGTTCGTGTTCTGGTCCATGGCTTTCCTCATTCCGGTGCTGCTGTTCAGCGGCATCCTGATCTGGGACTATTATTTCGAAAGCTTCTCTTCGCTCGAGACGCAGCGCGCGGCGCTGCTCGTCCATTCGATGGCGGCGATCGCGGCGATACTGATCTGGGTCATCCACGTCTACGCCGCGATCTGGGTTCGCGGATCCATGCGGGCCATGACCCAAGGCTATGTCACCCCCGGTTGGGCCTGGCGCCATCACCGCAAGTGGTTCCGTGCGCTCGTCTCGACAGGCTCGCCCGGCCCCACCCCGCGCGCGCCCGCCGACGAGCGCCGCAAGTGAGGGCTTGGCCGTGAGACAGGGTGGCGCTCCACCAACCGGCAAATGGCAGGGGAATCCTTCGGGGGGCGTTAAGGCGCCCCGGCCCGTTCTGCTGCCGGACATCAATTCACGATTTGCGGCGACGGCTGCCCGCCTCGACGTGCTGGCAGAAGGCAACCTCATGGAACAATGGCTGCGCTTCATGGCGCAGCTCGCCCGGGCGCAGCACGAAGCAGCGGTGGCGCTGTTCGGCGACGTACCATCGCCCAGCGACCGCGCCGTGCAGCACGCCGTTGAGCAGCGCTTGCCTCCACTCACGACGCACGGCCGCGATCCGGCGTGGCGCATGGGGATGAGCGTCATTCTCGGTGCGTTGGGGCGAAGCGATCCGCCGAAGAAAATCGCGGGCGATATCGACGATCTGCGTCGTTGCAACGAAGAGGCGATCGAGCGGCTGGCCGATAGCTTTCTCCATGGCGATATCGCCACGGCAGATGTCTCCAAAGCCCTTTTCGTTGCCGCAGCCTTGCAGGTCTACTTTGCGTCTCTGGCGTCGAAACTCTCGGTGGAGCAAATCCGGCTGCTGCCCGAGCGGGGCCTTTGCCCCTCCTGCGGTTCGACGCCCGTTTCCGGGATCGTCACGGCCAGCGGAGACACGCCCGGAACGCGCTACCTCTATTGCTCGCTATGCTCCACGGCATGGAACCACGTACGCGCGATCTGCATCACCTGCGGCGGCTCGCGCAAACTGGAGCTGAGAAGCATAGAGGGCGGCAGCGATGTCGTCCGAGCGGAGAGCTGCGGCGACTGCCAGACCTATGCGAAGATGCTCTATCAGGCGAAGGATATGCAAGTCGATGCGTTTGCGGACGACCTCGCATCCCTCGGACTGGATGTGCTCGTCTCCGAAGCTGGATGGGCGCGCCACGCCCCCAATCCGCTGTTGTTGATTGGGTAGACTCATTCGTCGCAGCTCAAAGCCCGAGGGATACCGCGAGCACACCAGCCAGAATGCCGAACCCGACGACACCCGCAGAAACAACCGCGAGTGTTTGCCATCGGAACGAGCCTGCGACCATGGCGAGCGAAGGCACGCTGATCGGCGGCAACGTCATCAGCAATGCGGCTGCGGGGCCGACGCCCATGCCGAGCGCGAGCATGGCCTGCACGATAGGGATCTCGCCCGCCGTCGGGATAACGAACAGCATGCCGACGAAGGCAAAGACGACGATCCAATAGAATTCATTGCCGATCTGGGGGCCGATCTCCGGAAACAGCCAGGCCCGCGCGGCGCCGAGCAGCAACAGCAGCACGACGTACTCGGGTATGAGGCGCACGCTCAGCCGCACGAAGATGTCCCACCATCGCTTTAGAATGCCAGGAATGTCCAAGGGAGTATCGCCGCAGGCATCCATTTGAGACATCCGCAACCCGGCTGCTTCGGCTTCCTGCGATGTCGCCAAGAGGTTTACGATCTGGCCCAGGCCAAAGACCATCAGCACGCCCAAAACAATGCGAAACGCAGCCCAATCCCATCCAAGCACGAAGCCCATGAATACGAGCGTCGCAGGATTGAGGATCGTATTGCCGAGCCAGAAAGCGATGGCCGCGCCCGGCGATGCTTGGCGGGCCCGCAGCCCGACGACGACCGGCGCGGCGCAGCACGTGCACATCATGCCGGGCAACGCTAACGCACCGGCCATGGCGACACTTGCGAAGCTCGTTTTGCCGAGCATGCGCGTCACCCAATCCGCCGGCACCAGAGCCTGAATGGCGGAGCCGAGCAGGAGGCCGAGCAGCATCGCCTGCCAGATCGCCTTTCCATACGCGAGAGCGTAGCCGAACGCAGCAGCGAGAGAGGGTGGCGGCGGCGCAGCATCCGTTCCCATCAATATGGATTGGCCGATCGAATGCTCGCCGGCGGCGATGAAGGCGCGGCTGTAGTAGGGGAGCCATTTGACGTAGAGTAGCCCCACGATTGCGATGCTGAGGAATGCGGCCCATCTTAGGATCAGCAGATGAGCGTGCGGCTGTTTTGCGTCCACGGAGCCTCCGCGGGTTTCACGTGAGGGGTAAGCCGCCGATACGCGGCATAGAAAGTCGCAAGAGCGATCTTACGACCTTGATTTGCTAACGGAAGGCTTCTCGATGTCGGAACTTACCGTTCGCTTGACCGATTTGGCACACGGCGGCGGCTGCGGATGCAAGCTCGCACCCGCGGTGCTGCAGAAACTCCTTGCCGGCCAATCGTCGACTCAACCCTATGCGCAGCTCCTCGTGGGCACCGAGACGGGCGATGACGCGGCGGTGTGGCAATTCGACGATGAGCACTGCATCATCGCCACCACCGATTTTTTCATGCCCATGGTCGATGATCCGCGTGACTTCGGGCGCATTGCGGCCGCCAACGCCATCTCCGATGTCTACGCCATGGGCGGCAGGCCGCTGATGGCGCTCGCGATCCTCGGCATGCCGCTCGACAAGCTGCCCATCGAGGTCGTGCGCCAGATCCTGCAGGGCGGCGCATCGATTTGCGCCGAAGCAGGCATCCCCGTTGCGGGCGGTCACTCGATCGATTCAAAGGAGCCCATCTATGGCCTCGCGGTCATTGGTCTCGCCAGGCGCAGCAACGTGCGTCGCAACGGCGGCGCGCGCCCAGGGGATGCATTGCTGCTCACCAAGGGCATTGGCTTTGGCATCTATTCCGCGGCTTTCAAAAAGCGCGCGCTCCCTGCCGACGCCTATGCCGAGATGATCGGTTCAGCGACGTTACTCAACCGCATCGGTGAGACGCTCGCCGGTTCCGAGCACGTGCACGCGATCACCGATGTCACGGGCTTCGGCCTCCTCGGTCACGCGTTGGAGATGGCCCGCGGAAGCAACGTCGGTCTCGAGATCAGCTATGGCGACGTGCCGCTCCTTGCCGTAGCGGAGGAATTGGCCGAAGCGGGATATGTAACCGGCGCGTCGGCGCGCAACTGGGAAAGCTATGGCGGCGAGGTGCAGCTCCCCGCGGACATCCTGGATTGGCGGCAGAAGCTTCTCACCGATCCGCAAACGTCGGGCGGCCTGCTGGTGGCGTGTGCACCCGAATATGCCGATGCGCTCGCTTCCGAGATCCGCGCTGCGGGCTATCCGCTCGCGCGCACGATCGGTACGGCATCGGACAGGCCGCCGATAGTGCGCGTGACGTGAACTCCGGCCCCATAACCGCGGAATGCATCGCCTGAAGGCGCAAGCCCCGGGACCGGCGAGATCCGAAAGCTCAGAGGATCGGCTTTCGAGATGGTGGCGGAGGCGGATGGGAGTCGAACCCACCTGGGACAGGCTCGCTGCCCCACTCGGATTTGAAGCCCGAGCGTCCCACCGGGGACGTTTCGCCTCCTGAAGAGTTTTCCGTCTCCGGCCCCGCGGCGCTGAACAAATCGAGCCGGTGCCTGTTCGCAGTGCGCAGGTCTCCCTTGCGGATCGTTACGCCGTGCCGGTCGAAAAACTCCAGTATCTGGATAGCAACCTTGCGCCCATTGGCAAAGCGGTTGCGGAAGTCACCCGCCGCAAAGTGTGGGCAGTTGGCGCGGGCGCTCAGCTCGGCAATGGTGGCAACCATTTCGCTGACGGTGCTGCGAAGGAAGAAGTGGTCGTGCGCGATTTCGTCCACCCAGCCGAGCTTCGCCGCCAGCTTCAGCACACGCCTGACATCGCGCTCGTCGCGGCCGAGGAGCGTCGCAATTTCACGCACCCGTGGGGGACGGAACCTCACGTCACCGGAAAGCAGCGCCGCAATCCCATGCCAGAAACTCTCATCCACTGCGGATAGATGAACACGGTGAGACGAGAGCCTGACGAATGCGCCATCGAGCGCGATGGAGCCCGAGCGCACCATGGATTGCAGTGCAGTCAGAAAGGTGGTTGGCGGCAGCCGCGGCATTACCGCGAGGCGCAGGTGCTCACGTCCGACCCCTTGGCTGTCGGGATTTTCCGAATGAAAGGCCGCGAGCCGCTCCAGCACGCTCTGGACCAGAGATTTCCAGCGTTCTGCCGAGAGAACCGTGAGGTCATGGTCCGCCGCGAGCGTGACGAGGCGGAGGTTGACGATCAAGCCTTCCATCTCCCCCTGCGACAGCGCCCTGTCACGCGCGAAGCTTGAAAGGTTTACCGCATAAGGTGGCGCATCGAGCAGACCTGCGAGCGCCGTCGCGGCATCGCCGATCGCGAGTGCGCTTCGCTGCAATTGCCGCTCGGCGCTACGCCGTTTGCGTGCCGGCGGGCGCAGATCGATGAACTGTCCGCCGCCGATCGTGCGCTGGGCCGATACGTCGCGCACGATGAAGCGATCGGGAACCGCTGCGGCCAACGGCTCGTCGAGAACGAGTTGCACCGCGCGCGCCGAGCCCGGTGCGATCGGTGCATCTTCGAACAGCGCAATGTGGGCGCCGGTTTCCGCCGCTGCGTGGTGCAGACGGACTGGAAACCACTGGCCGATGGCCTTTTCTTCGCCGGGCAGAACCTGCAGCACCGCATCGATGCGCGCGGTCGGTGCATGGAGATAGGGATCGAGAACCACATCGCCGCGGTGAATAGCGTCTTTGGTGACGCCTGCGCCGGCAAGATTGAGTGCGCACCGATCACCCTGGCGCGCGATATTGGACTCCCGGTTCTGCGCATGGATCGAGCGCACCCGTGCGTCGATGCCGGATGGGCTGAGCTTCACGTGCTCGCCCACTCTTACGCAGCCGGACAACACAGTGCCCGTCACGACGACGCCGATGCCCGCCAGTGTGAAGGCACGGTCGACGGCGAGGCGAAAGCGGCCGTCCGAGCGGTGCTCGCGGACGAACGCCGCGGCGCTGAAGAGCTGCTGGCGCAGTGCGCCGATTCCATCCCCCGTCAGCGCCGAGACCGGTACGATATCGACCCCATCGAGAACCGTATCGGCGATGACCGCTCTGACCTCTCGAACGATGCGCGAAAGCTCCCCCGCATCTACGAGATCCGATTTTGTGATGACGACGATGCCGCGCGAGACACCCAGCAGATTTATGATCGCGAGATGCTCGCGTGTCTGCGGCTTGATCCCCTCGTTGGCCGCGACCACGAGCATCGCGAAGTCTATGCCGCTCGCGCCCGCGAGCATCGTATGCACGAGGCGCTGGTGTCCGGGAACGTCGATGAAGCCTAAAATATCACCCGATGGCGCAGGCAGGTAAGCGAAGCCGAGATCGATGGTGATGCCACGGGTCTTCTCTTCCTTGAGGCGATCGCACTCGACGCCCGTCAGCGCCTTCACAAGAGCGGTCTTACCGTGATCGATGTGCCCGGCGGTGCCAATGATCATACGCCATTATTGGCGGTGATCGGGTGCCGTTTCAATAAGGGGGTCCATCGTGACACCGGATAGGCTGGAAAGAAATTCCGGTTCGTCGGTAAGGCAGCGCAGATCCAGCACCAGGGCGCCGTCTTCGATCCTGCCTATGATTGGCCTGTCCGCCCCGCGCAGCTTGGCGGACAGGCGCTCGATTGCAGAAGCTCGTTCCAGCGCGCGAATACGCAATCCGGCGCTGGCCAAAGTGTGCAGGGGCAGTGCCCCGGAGCCGATCTGGCTCTGGCACACGCATTGTTCGACGCTGAATGCAGGTCCCAGCTGATCGGCGACGGGCGGCAGAAGACGCTCCGCCTGATCCGCGATGTCCTTTTGAGGGCGCGTGAGGAATTTGAGCGTCGGCAGGCGCTGGCAAAGGCGATCCGGATCGCTGTAGAGCCGGAGCGTGGCTTCAATTGCGGCCAGCCGGATTTTATCGATGCGCAGCGCACGCTTCATCGGGTTACGATTGATTTTCTCGATCAGCTCCTGCCGCCCGACGATGAAGCCCGCCTGAGGTCCGCCCAGCAGCTTGTCGCCGGAGAAGGTCACGAGGTCTGCATGGGTGACGGCTTCGCGTACCGTCGGTTCCGCCTGTAATCCATAGCCGGTTAGATCAACGAGCGTGCCGGATCCGAGATCGTTGAGCAGAGGCACGTTCGCGTCGGCCGCGATTGCTGCAAGCTCGGCGGGGCGAACCTGGGCAGTGAAGCCCGAGATGACATAATTCGATGTGTGCACCTTGAGAATGACGCCCGTCTGCGCCGTGATCGCAGACCTGTAATCGGAAGGGTGCGTGCGGTTGGTCGTTCCTATCTCGATCAGCTGCGCGCCAGCGCGCGCCATGATGTCCGGCATCCGGAATGCGCCGCCGATCTCGATCAGCTCTCCCCGTGAGACGATGGCTTGCCGCCCGCTGGCGAGCGTATTGAGCGCCAGCAGCACGGCCGCCGCGTTGTTGTTGACGACGGTCGCATCTTCCGCGCCCGTGAGTGCGCAAAGCAATCCTTTGATATGGTCGTCGCGCTCGGCCCGTCTGCCGGTGTCGAGGTCGAACTCCAGCGCGACGGCGTTGCGCATCGCCTCGACCGCGGCCTCGACAGCAGCGTCCGCCAGGATTGCGCGCCCCAGATTGGTATGAAGAACCGTACCGGTGAGATTGAACACGGGAAAAATCGTGGAGCGGCTTTTCCGCGCGAGGAGAGCCCCGGCCATCTGAGCGATATGCTCAGGCGTCGGCGGAGTAGCAGCGCCGACGTGCAACTCGGCGCGTGTTTCCGTCAGCACCGCGCGTAGGGCGTCGGTCGTCGCTTCGCGGCCATAGCGTTCGGTGAGGGATGACGCAGCTTCCGTCTTCAGCAGCTTATCGACGGAGGGCAGGCACCGAAGCTTTGAATTGCGTGCGTTTCCCACAGCGACTCTCCAGGTCAGCTCCGTGCCAAGTGCACTCCGTGGGCGCCCGCGCTGTCAACAATCAGTCGGGGGCGTTGAGCAGTGGTGAATGGATTTCGGCGATAATGCTGTTGTTTCCTCAAGGATTGTCGAGGCTGAACACGTGCGTTTGGTCGTCGTAGGCGAAAACTTCCGCATAACGGCCAAGATCGATGATTGCGCGCAAGGTCTCCTCGGCGGCGGATGGCGACATGTAATCCTCCAGTTCGTCCGCAAACCGGCTCCAGGGCGCGCGGTGGCTGGGCCGCTCGTCGAGCACGCGCCGGATGTGGGCGGCGAGCGCGATGTATGTCAGAAGGTGATGGGCGAAGAGCCGCTTGCGCTGATCGGTATCCGCCTCCGCGAACTGCCGGCCCTCCGCGGTGAGCCGCAGGTCGCCGCCCGCCAGCTCCGCGAGCCGCAACATCTGTAGGGTTTCCGCCACCGGAAACAGCTCATCGATCTCCATGTGCAGCGATCCGGAGATGACCGGAAGATCGGCCTCTCCGTCATACGGGGCCCCGGCAACGGCCTCCAGCAAGCCCGCCAGGACGTTCGAGGAAACCGGCGGCAGAATGGTGCCGATGCCCGACCCTGGAAAGCGCTCGACCCGCTTGCCGGTGTGCTCCGCAGCCGAGCGGACCGTCATCTCCACGTAGATGCGTTCGACGAGATCGCGGAAACCGGGGTCCAGCCGCGTGCGCGGATGCGGCAGCTCGACCTTGATCTCCTTCAGGATGCGTCCCGGATTGCTGCCGAAAACGAGAATCCGGTCACACATCAGCACGGCTTCCTCGATGTTGTGTGTAACGAGGATCACGCCTTTGATGGGAAGCTGCCCTTCCGCCCACAGGTCGAGGAAGTCGGTGCGCAGCGTCTCGGCGGTCAGCACGTCAAGCGCCGAGAACGGCTCGTCCATCAGAAGAATGTTGGGATGGACCACGAGCGCGCGCGCGAAGCCGACGCGCTGACGCATGCCGCCCGACAGCTCCCGCGGATACGCGGATTCGAAGCCGTCAAGACCGATGAGGTCGATGGCTTCGAGCGCGCGGCGGCGAATCTCCTCGGGCGGCTCCCCGAGCGCCTCGAGCCCGAGCTGCACGTTCTCCAGCACGGTCAGCCAGGGAAACAGGGCGAAGCTCTGAAACACCATGGAGATGCCCGGCGGCGGCGCGGTCACCGCACGGCCCAGGTAGCTGATCGAACCCGCCACCGGAGCGGAAAGCCCGGCAATGAGCCGCAGCAGCGTCGACTTGCCAGAGCCCGACCGTCCGAGCAGGCCGACGATTTCGCCGTCCCGTAGCGTCAGGTCTATGCCGTCGAGGACGAGCAGCTCCCCCCCGTCCGGCTTCAGGAACGACTTTCGGATGCCATGGATTTCCAACAGGGGAGCGGTGTCCATGTTGTTCTTCCCTTATCCAAGACGGAACTTGCGTTCCGCGAGCGCATACAGTGGGCGCCAGAAGATGCGGTTGATGATGACGACAAAACCACTCATCACGGCGATCCCGAGCACGATGCGATGGAAATCGCCCGCTTCCGTCGCCTCCGCGATATAGGCGCCGAGGCCATGCGCCCGGAGCGTGGTGTCGCCCCAGCTTGCCACCTCGGCAACGATGCTGGCATTCCACGATCCTCCCGACGCTGTGATCGCCCCGGTTATGTAGAACGGAAATACCGCCGGCAGCGCGATCCGCCGCCACCAGAGCCAGCCGCGGACGCCCAGGTTCGCGCCGATGTCGCGCAGCTCGCCCGGAATAGTGGAGGCGCCGGCGATCACGTTGAACAGAATATACCACTGCGTGCCGAGGATCATGAGCGGGCTGAGCCAGATATCCGGATTGAGCTGCAGCACCACGATCGCCGACACCGCGAGCGGAAACAGAAGGTTTGCCGGAAAGGCGGCCATGAACTGGACGATCGGCTGTGCGACCCGCGCCGCGCCCGGTCGTAGCCCGAGCCAGACCCCTACGGGCACCCAGATGAGGCTCGCGAGCGCAATCAGCACGAACACGCGCGTCAGGGTGGCGAAGCCGAGGAGGATGACGTGTCCCGCCTCGCCCAGCGTCACGCCGGCCAGCACGAAAGTGGCGATTTTCCACGCAGCGACGAGACAGGCGGCTGCGATAGCAAGGTACCAGAGCCAGTCGAGCGCCGTCTGCCAGTCGGCGGTCCGGTCTAAGCGCGGCGATGGCGGTGCCTTTCTCGAGGGTGCTGGCACCCGGTAGGTCCAGCGCCACGCTGTTGCGAGCGGCGCCGTAGCCTGCGACACGATCTGCGATCGGCGCAGCATCGTCAGAACCCAGGATCCGGGAGGGGCTACGCTCGCGTCCTGCTCGAAGCGGAAGCGGTCGGCCCAGGCAACGAGCGGCCGGAAGAGCAGCTGATCGTAGATCAGGATCACCACGAGCATCGCCGCGATCGCCCAGCCGATGGCGGTGAGGTCGCGTTCGGCGATGGCTTTGGCGATATAGGAGCCGATTCCCGGCAGCGTTACGGTCGTGTTGCCGACGCTGATGGCTTCCGAGGCGACGACGAAGAACCAGCCGCCCGACATCGACATCATCATGTTCCACACCAGCGCCGGCATGGCGAACGGCGCCTCGAGCTTCCAGAAGCGCATCCACGGGCTGAGCCGGAACGAGTGCGCCGCCTCGGTCAGCTCCTTCGGCACGGTGCGCAGCGACTGGTAGAAGCTGAAGGCCATGTTCCAGGCCTGGCTGGTGAAGATGGCGAAGACCGCGGCGAGTTCCGCGCCCAGCACCCTTTCCGGCGCCAGCGACATGAAGAAAACCACGGTGACCGAGATGAAACCGAGGATCGGCACCGACTGGAGAATGTCGAGCAGCGGGATCAGCACGCGCTCCGCCCGCCGGCTCTTGGCTGCCAGCGTCGCGTAAGTGAACGTGAAGATGAGAGACAGCACCATGGCCGCCAGCATGCGCAGGGATGTACGCATCGCGTATTCGGGCAAGGCGGATGGATGGAGATCGATGACGCCGATGCCCGGCTCGGGCAAGGGCTGCATGACGGCACGGCTCCCCTCGGCAAACAGGACCAGGGTGCCGAGGACGAGAAGGACCGCGATGAGATCCCAGTATGTGAAGGCGCCCCAACGTTGCGTCGTGCGGGCGGACCGGAGCGGAAACCTCATCCGCGTGCCTCCGCCGGCCGGAGCGCCTTAGACCGCAGAGTGGGGGCTGGATAGGCGCCGAAGTGCGCAGCGATGGGGTCCGGGATCACGTCCGCTCACTCCCTGATTGCGGCAGGAAGCGCCGGGCCGAGATCGACTAGGCCCGGATCGTTTCCCGCATGCTGAAAGGTCGACTGCCGTCCGTCATTTCTGGTCCTCTCCGGAGGCCAGCTCCACGTCTCTAGCTAGCCGTGTCGAGGCCGGATAGCAACGCCATCACACCGTGTCACGATGGCAGCCTGAAGCAGAGCGCCTTGTGGCCTTGAGCAGTTCAACGCAGCGTGTGACAGGCGCCCATCAGGAATGATACTCGGGCTCGGGCTCCGCCTCCGCATCCTCTGCGGCATCCAAACCATCGCCATTGCTCGCGCCCCTGACGAGGCATTCGATGATCATCTGGCGAAGACGTTCGGGCTGGGCGGGTTTGTAAAGCAGGCGGTATCCGCAGATCTCGACTTCCCGTTCGAGCAGGCGGCTCGAAACACCTGAAAGTACGATCGCGGGCGCGTCGATATCGAGATATTGCGCTGCGGTTCGCAAAAGGTTTACGCCGGTTTCCCCCGATTGCAGCAGGTAATCGACAACCATCACCTGGGGCGCCGGCTCGCTGGCGAGCAGATCCAGCGCGGATTCGGACGTACTTGCCGCGGAAACGTTGCACCCCCAGCTCTCCAGGGTGGCCTGTAGCGCGTTGAGCGCGAGTGCGTGATCATCGACCACGAGGATCCTGACGCCAGTGAGGTCCACATACGGCTTTTCGTGTTCGAGCATCAGCATGGCGGCGTGGGAGGCACCCCGCGGCAGCCTCACCGCAAACTTCGTATACTCGCCGGGCTTCGACGACACATGCACCGAGTGCTTCAATAGCCGGGCCGTGTGCTCGACGATCGAAAGCCCGAGGCCAAGGCCGGCGCCGAAACCCAAGCTGTGGCGTTGGTCGGGCCGGCTCGCCCCCCGGTAGAACTCCGCGAAGATCTGGTTGATCTCGTGTTCCGGAATACCGATACCCGTATCCCAAACCTGGATTTCGACTTCGTTGCCGTGGCGGCGGCAGCCGACGATGACGCGCCCTTGCTTCGTGTTTTTAAGCGCATTGGACACCAGATTGCTGAGAATACGGTAGAGGAGCGTGGGGTCGCTGTGCACGGCAAGGCGTGAATTGACGTAGCGCAGCTCGATCTTGCGTTCCGCGGCAAGGCCTTCGAATTCCCGGTATAGACGCGCGAGCAGCCGATCGAGCGGAAAATCCTGAAGTTGCGGTTCGATGACGCCGGACGCCAGCTTCGAGACGTCGAGGATGTTCTCGAACATCTCGCAAAGGGATTCCACGCAGGCGTTGACGTTTGAAACCATCTCCCGCGATTTCTCCGATTTAACATGTTCGGCGAGATTGGAGATGAATAGCGTCATTGCGTGAACGGGCTGGCGCAGATCGTGGCTCGCCGCCGCCAGAAAGCGTGACTTGGATGCCGTCGCCGCTTCGGCTTCTTCTTTCGCGCGCACGAGATCGGCCTGCGCACGCTCACGTGCATTGAGCTCGAATTGAAGCTCCTCCGTGCGCTGGGCGACGCGCACCTCGAGCTGCTCGTTGAGGCGCCGAACCTCGTCTTCGGCGTGCTTGCGTTCGGTGATGTCGAAGAAAGCATTGAGCACTTCCGAGCCGTATTCCACACCGACGCGCCGCATCGAGAAGAGAACGAGCATGTCGGCACCGGAGGGGGCTCGCAGTCTTGTCTCGTAGTTATAGACGTGGCCGTGAACGCGCACGCAGTCGAGCATCTCGTGGTAGTCCCGTGGATCGACGAAATATTGCTCGATCGAGCCGCCCTCGCCATTACCGTACGGGAGCTCCATGGCTTCGTCGAAGCGCGTGTTCGCGAAGACGACCGTGCCATCGCAGCACCGGGTTATCGCGAGCGGACAGGGCACCCCGCTGATGATCGCTTGCAGCTGTGCCTCACCCTTCTTGAGGGAGTCGTACGCGAGCCCGCGTTCGGCAATGATCTGATCCTGCTCATCGAGCGTGGCTTTGAGATTGCTCGTGAGCACATTCAATATGTCGCCCAGCCGTCCCAGCTCGTCCCGGCTGTCGAGCCGGGTTCGCGCGGACAGATCGCCGGAGACCTGCTGTTCCGCGACCGCGATAAGATGCCGAACCGGACGGATGACCGTCACGATCATGAAGGCCACCGTGACGAGTACTGAGCCGACCCCTGCGGTCCCTGCCAGCGCGACGATACTCGCCCGTGCGCCCCAGAACGGCCCGAAGAGGGCAGGGTCGTCCGTAAGCAGGTTCACCTCGAAGGTCGGTCCTCCGAATATGTGAGTTTCCTCGTGTATCGACAGCCGGTCGGTCATGCGCCGTCCGGGTCCGACGTCGGTCAGGGCGAGCACCTGATCCTTGCGGGAAAGCGCGATGGCGGTGTGCGTCGTGGGCACGAACGCTTCGAGGAACGGGCGCGAAAGCGTTTGCCCGACGACGACCACGCCCGTGAGCCCATTGACACTGCGCGCGGGACGAACGGCGACGAGGGCAGGGTTCCCCTGATAGGTGGCCACGCCGATGATCGGCAACGACGGCTTTGCTTCGAGGTTGGACGCCGCAACTGACCGAACGAGGTTTGCGAATTCATCGTAGTCGCCGAAGTAGCTCGGCGACTGCGCGCGCGCGAAAGCGCGCCCGTCGAGATCATAGATGTTCAGGATATCGATGCCCGAGTGCCCCAGGAAGTTCATGATCGTGTTGAGGGCATTGTATTGGTCGCCGATCAGCAGCCCGTTCTGCACGTTCGGATTGTTGGCGAGCAGGTTGGCGACATCGGCGAGCTTGGTGCGGTTGCCCTTATAGAGCGTACGCACCTGCCAGGCGAGCTCACCCTTTTTCTGCGTGAGATGCGCCTGATAGTTCTTGTATTCGCCCCGCAGGATCAAACCGCCCAAGATCGCCGAGATCAGCGTCAGCAGCGTCATCGGTGCGAGGACTTTGAGCGTCAGGCCGACGCCGAACGGTCTTCGGCGCGAATTCCAAGCGAGAGGCCGGCGCATATCATGGTTGCTACTCATCACGAGGCGTCTCCGGTTTCGTGCGAGTAGACCCCATGGCTATTTTTCCTCTCCGATGAGTTCCGGGGCGGTCGAGACCAGTTCGACGACGTCGCGAACCGGGTCGTAATAGGAATCGTCTTTGACGACGTAGCCGGCCGCAGGCAGCCCCCGCAGCAGTGCCTCGTCGACATTCAACAGCGCGGTGCGGATCTTCGCTTGCATGGCCGGCGTAACCGCGTTGTTGGCGGCGATGCCGAGGTTTGGGATGTTGCCGGTCTTGGCGACGATCTTGAAGACGGGCCCATGTTTCGCGACCGCCTGGCGGAGGTTGTAATCCCAGGTGACGCCCGCATCGATACTGCCGCTCGCGACGGCGTCGGTCACGCGGGGTTGGCTGCCGAGGAAATACACACGTCCGAAGAAGTCCTTATAGTCGACGCCGTTCCGCAGCATGTATGCAACCGGATAGACGAAGCCGCTGGTCGATTGATTGCGGACGAATCCGAAGCGCATGCCGCGCAATGAAGTCAGTCCGTTGATGTCGTTCCGGTCCTTGCGCGCGATGATGAACCCCTCATAGGAGGGGCTTTTCGAGGTGCCCGCGTAATTGAGGCTCAGCTCCGTGACGAGCATGGTGACGCGGGGGTTGCGCTGCTTTGCGAGGACGAACGGAACGGGGGAGATGGAGGCGAGGTGGATGGATTCGTTCGCGAGCAGATCGATCATCTCGCCGTAGCCGTTGGCGCCGACGATGACGAACTCCGCGCCGACCGTGCGGCCGAGCCACTCCAATAGCGGCTTATAGAGTTCGCGGATGTCATCCTGCGATTGGCCGTGCTGCCATGGCGTGACGCCGAAGCGGTATTGGGGAATCTCGTTGGCGCCGGCCTTTGCACAAACGCCGAAAGTCAAAACGATGAGGAGAATGCGCGCGCAAAACAGCGGCAACATTTCGAACAGCCGTTTGCGTCGGTGCCTGACGGCGCAGCGCGCGTCTTTGCGGCTCATCGTGTCGATGATCATCGGACTTATCCTAGACTGCCGTCCCGCCCCATGGCCCCCTTGATTGGCACGCTTCACCCCGTGCGTGCATTTGAAAACCGGCTGAATGTTTAGCGAGCACCGACCGATGTTTCGGTGGCGTGCATCCGGTGCGCGACGATCGCCGCCTGCGTCCGATTGGTCATACCGAGGCACTTCAGGATTGCGGCGACGTGTAGCTTGACCGTGCCTTCGGTCATCCCGAGCGAACGGGCGATGAGCTTGTTGGATTTGCCTGCGCCGATTTCAGCGAGAACATCCCGCTGGCGCGCGGTGAGCGACGCGATGCGATTGCCCAGATCTTCGTCGAAGATTTCCGCGCTCTCGGATGTGCGCGCTGTTCCGCCGAGTTCACGCGGCTGCACGCACACCCCGCTCATGAGAATGAGCTTTATCGCGCTGAGAATCTCTTCCTTCTTCATCGACTTCGGGATGTAACCATAGGACCCGACGCGCATGGCGCGCTCGGCGTCCTTGCGTGAATCCGATCCCGATATGACGATGAGAGGCGTCTGCGGTCGCTGCTGGCGCGATTGCTCGATGACGGCGCACCAATCGCCCATGCCCATGTAGATATCGAGCAGAATGAGGTCGAGCGGGATCTCCAGATCGACGATGTACTCCATGACCTGGTCAAAGGTCTCGGCGTGGAGGGCGTGTGTATCCGGGCCAAGCTCGGAAAGGATGCCTGCCAGCGCCTGCCGATAAAGCGGGTGATCGTCAGCAATTAAAATGTTCATCGCCTGACCGTAGCTGCTGCTGCGAATGGCATTTCGCTTTAAATTTCATAGCATACGCGACAAACCGTCGCTACAACTCGGGGATGTATCGTGTACTGAGTAAGTTAACGTCCGTGACGCTGAATATTGCTTTGGACGTGCCGCACCGATGTATCTGCCGCGCCGGACTTCTTCGAAGCGATAACCGCCGCCCGCGCAATGGCGGACGGCGGCTTGGTAGCGCGACGGGAGAACGTCGTATCTTCGCTTACCAATCGATCTGCGCGCGGACACCCGCGGCAGTTACCTCAGCGCCGTCATTCTTGCCGCCATCGATCTTCGAGTGGCCGACATTCAGCATGAAGCGCACGTAGTCTACGGGATACCAGTTCACGCCGAACAGCCACGTCCTCTGCTCACCGCACTCCGAGCAGCTGATCGCACCGAAGCTCGCGATCTCGCCCGCCTTGTCGGAAAGATCGATCACGTCGTAGCGGCCTGCGACCTGCCAGGCGCCAACGCCGCCCTGGCTGACCGGATCGAGGACTTTGATGCGCGAGAACGTGCCCTGGCTGTAGTTGCGGTGTTCGCCGGTCAGGAACAGGCTCGCATCGACGTACCAGCCTTCATAGTTCGGCTTGAACCCACCCAGGTGGTGAGGAAGGCGTACGCGGTTCTGGGAGTACTCGCCCTGGACCGAGAACGCACCGGCGACACCGGCAAATTCTAGACCCCACATCGTATCGCCCGTGCCGATGGCACCCGTATCCACCAGGCGATCCATAAGATGCAGATCCGCAGCGCGCTGGGAGTAGCGATAGTTCCCCGTGTCGCCGTTGTCGCGGTGCCGAATGTGGGCACCGAGGTGGAGCACGTGGGTCTTCGTGTTGATCGGAGCGAACGTGCCGCGCGCGGCGAAGGTCGCGCCTTCATCGAACGCAACGTCCTTGGCGTTGGCGCTATAGCCGCCGGCGCCGAAGGTCCAGTTTTCCTTCTTGATGCTGAGACCGACGCCGATTTGACGCTCGAGGTCGAAGGCATCCGTAAAGGCCGCGCGCTCCATGAACGTGGTGACGTTGGAGCTGGTCAGCTCTTCGAGAGAGTTGAAGGTTTTGAACTGGCCGATCGTGACGTGCACGGGAAAGCCCGTGTAGGTCATATACGCGTCGGAGATCTCCGCCGTTCCGTCATAGAAGAGCGTCTCGAAAATGTAGTTCCACTTTCCGAACATGGTGCCTTGCACGCCGAGCATTGCGCGGCGAATCTCGGTGGCGTTGACGTTCTCCGCACCGGTGATCGACTCATCCTGGGTGCCCCAGGTGCCGTCTGCTTGAATACGGCCGCGAACCTTGAACTTGAACTGGCCATCGGTGCTCGAGAACTCAGGCGCGCCCTTCCATTTGACTTTGAGATCGAGCTTGTCCTTGTCGTCCCCCGCTACCGCGGCATTGCCGGTTGCAAGCAGCATCGCAAATGCGCTTGCGCCGGCAAACAAACTGCTTTTAAACCCCCCGGTCATTTTCAAATTTCCTTCTTTTGTTGCCTTTAATGGGTGAATTAAACCCTCGTGCAAACGCGTATTGTCACCCGGTTTGGCACAGGTTTTACCCGCACCTCCGATGACCGCATTAGGTTGAGGTTTTCCCAGGGAGGCAACAAAGCAAAGGGCATATATCCTTTGAAATACTTGGGGTATCCGGCCGCGATTTTCGCGGCTTTTTATTTATGCCGTTTGCCCGTTGGACATGCGTAGCGGCTTCATGAAAGCCTGCCGGTGCGACGCTTTCTGCGCGGCTCCTTTAAATGCTCGTACTCATCAGGGGCGAGAATTTATGGATGGCCATCTGCGCGGTGCGCCGCTTGGGGAAAGAGAAAAATATAGGAGGCGCAGAAACAAGGGCGCCAATGGCGCAAAAATCGCGCAGCAATAACGGCTGCGCAATCATTCATCTTTGGAGGAACGACCCAAATGAAAATCACGCGAATTTTGCGCGGGTTGGGGGCCGGTGCCATGGTTTTGGCATCAGTCGGCGTCGCCCACGGCCAGGAGGCGCCTGGCGGCAAGAAGACACCGAAGCTGGTTGTGTTCATGGCCGTCGACGGCTTCCCGCAGGAGCAGCTCGTCAAGTACTACGACCTGTACGGCGATGGCGGCTTCAAGCTGCTGCTGGACAAGGGTGGCTGGTACAGCAACGCGAACTACAGCCACGCGACCACCTACACCGGCGTCGGTCACGCCACGCTGCCCTCGTGCGCGCATCCGTATAAGCACGGCATCATCGGCAACGATTGGCTCGATAAGGCGACGGGCGAGCGCATCTATTCCACTGAGGATAAGCGCCACAACTACATCGGTGAGGAGACCAAGAAGCACCAGGGCACCTCGCCATTCAACATCAAGGTCACGGCGTTTGGCGACGAGCTGAAGTATTCGAACGGCAAGTCGAAAGTGATTTCCGTCGCCGGTAAGGACCGCAGTGCCATCGGTCTCGCTGGTCAGCACGGCACCGCGTATATGCACAGCACGGTGACCGGCCGCTTCATCACCTCCGACTACTATATGAAGGAGTATCCGGAGTGGTGGTCGAAGTTCTACGAGAGCAAGCCCCAGGACAAGTATTTCGGCAAGATCTGGGAGCCGCTGCTTTCCGAGGACGCCTATGTGCGTTCCGCGCCGGACGACCGCCCGTGGTCGACGAACTATAAAGGCCTCGGCACGAAGTTCCCGCATCCGATCAGCGGCGGCGCCGACAAGCCCAGCAAGAGCTACTACGACGCCATGATCTGGTCGCCGTACGGCGATCTGCTGATGGCAGATTTCGTGAAGGCTCTCATCGATGGCGAGAAGCTCGGCAATAACCCGAGCAACGTTCCCGACGTCCTGCTCCTGAGCTGGACGAGCCACGACTACGTCAACCACCTCTTCGGGCCGGAGAGCCGGCAGTCGCAGGACCAGACGGTACGCCTCGACCGCGTCTTTGCCGACCTCTTCAAGTATATCGATGAGAAGGTGGGTCTCGACAACGTCGTGATCACGCTGTCTGCCGACCACGGCTTCATGAACATCCCCGAGTTCTCGTCGGAGCGTCACCTCGATGCGGGCCGCATCGATCCGGAAGCCATGATCGCCGCTGTGAACAAGTCGCTCGGCGAGAAGTTCGGCGAAGGCAAGTACATCACGACCTGGTGGAATCCGACGCTCTACATCGACTACGGCCTCATCGCCAGCAAGAAGCTGGACAAGGTCGCCGTCGAGGATGCCGCCCAGGAGTTCCTGCGTAGCTATCCCGGTGTCGAGACGGTCTACACCCGCACGCAACTCGAGCGCGGTGAAGTGCCCGACACCAAGATGTCCAAGCAGGTGTATCTCGCTTGGCACAAGGAGTTGAGCGGCGATCTCGTGATCATGAACAAGCCCAACTGGTATCTGTTCGCCAAGCCGCTCGCCTACGCTTCCACGCACGGCTCGCCGTGGGCCTACGACACGAACGTTCCGCTCGCGATGTTCGGCCCGAATTGGGTGAAGCAGGGCAAGTACGGCGACGCCGAAGTTGTGGATCTCGCACGCACCGTTGCGCACATCCTCAACGTTCGCCCGCCGAATGGATGCGAGGGACGCGTGCTTTCGGAAGCTCTCCAGTAATCGAATCCGGCACCGCCGGAGTTGCATTGGAGCAACCTGAGCATCTCGTCTCTCATCCAGGCCGCCGCGTCGCACCTCCCGTCGGGACGCGGCGGCCCACCCGGAACGGTTGTGCGGGCCACTGGCCCGGATTGGGTAGATCACATGTTTATGCCACCTGACCTGAACATGCGCACATTCGCCGAGACGCCCGAGTCTCCCGATATGATCCGCATGTCCGATGTGAAAGTGGAGTTTCGCGCAGGCGGCCGCAGCTTCACGCTGCTCGACATTCCCAGTCTCAATTTCCGGCGCGGTGTGACCTTTGGATTGTCTGGCCCCAGCGGCTCGGGAAAAAGCACGCTCATCAATCTGATCTCAGGTCTCATAAGGCCGACGTCGGGGACGGTCTGTGTCGATGGCGTAATGATTTCCGACCTGTCGCAGCGGCGCCGCGACGCGTTCAGAGCCGAGCGCATCGGCATCGTGTTCCAGAGTTTCAATCTCATTCCCGCGCTCACAGCGCGAGACAACGTCGCGCTCGCAATGGGATTCGGCGGCAAGATCCCGCCCCGCCAGCGGGCGGAGAAGGCGGCGGAACTGCTCGATCGCGTTGGTCTGCGCAAGCGGATGCTGCACAGGCCAGCGGCGCTTTCCCATGGTGAGATGCAGAGAGTCAGTATCGCCCGCGCCATAGCCAACCGGCCGAAATTGCTGCTGGCCGACGAGCCGACGGCGAGTCTCGAGCCCGGGCTGACGATATCAATCATGGATCTGCTGGTGAGCGTTGCGCGTGAAGACGGAGCGACGCTCTTGGTGGCCTCACACGATCCGCAGGTGCTGGCTCGCATGGACGAGCTCGTGGAGCTTCCAACAATCAACAGGGCAGGTATCGCGCCATGACGCCGTCTGGTCTAGCAGTCAGATATCTCGTATCCCGACCCGCGCTCAATCTTCTGACAGCTCTTGGAATCGCCGTGGGCGTATCGCTCGTGATCGCCGTGGCGACGCTGTCGACGTCAGCGCAAAAAAGCACGCAGGAGATTGCGGGCGGCTACCAGCTTTTGGTGGCCGCGAAGGGCAGTCCTGCACAGTCGGTATTGTCGACCCTCTTCTTCATGGAGCCGCCCACCGGCAATATCCCGACCGAAATATACGACGAGCTCCGCGCCGATCCCGGTGCGCAGGTGATCGTACCGTTCAATTTCGGCGACAGCTACCGCGGGCACGCGATCGTCGGTACGACGAGAGACTATCGCAGTGTGATCGAGGCAGCGACCGGCCGCCCGCCGGTGACGAACCCACCCAATCGCTGGGCCGAAGCTCCGTTCGAAGCCGTGCTCGGGGCGACCGTGGCCCGCCAGACCGGCTTGCGCGTTGGCGACACCTTCACCGCCCTGCACGGGTTTGTCGAGCTGCCGAAGGATCTTTCCGAAGATCACGCGCACAGCCCCTATACGGTCGTCTCTATCCTGGAGCCCGCCCACACGCCGGCGGACAAGGCGATCTTCACGACGCTGGAATCGATCTGGATCACCCACGCGGAGAATCCGCACCTGATGAGTGGCTCGGTGCCGGCCCGCAGCGACAAGCCGCCCCACGAGAGCACCGATGAGCATCAGCACGAAGAAGAGGCCACGCACGCAATCCATGAGGAGGCGCGGGAGGCAGACGAGAGCACCCGCGCGCGCGCCGCCCCCGTTCGCGGCTCGCGGATAACCTCGCTTCTCGTGCACGGCCGAAGCTACGCGGACGTCGCACGCCTGGTGGCGGCACTCGGGCAGAAGGAGAGCGTCCAGGCGATCTATCCGGGGCGCGTTGCGACGCAGATCATGGGCTACATGCGGACGGGAGAGGCGGTGCTTCTCGCTCTTGCATGGCTCTCTATCGTGATTGCCTGCATCGCGGTGATGATATCGCTGCTTGCCGCATCGATTGAAAGGCGGCGCCAGATCGCGACATTGCGCGCTATCGGCGCGCCGCGCAGCGTGATTTTCCGCGTCCTCTTCATAGAGGCGGGAGTGATCTGCATTCTCGGCAGCGTTGCGGGCGCCGCTCTCGGGCGTCTCACCGCGCGCGTGATTGCCGGACAGATCGAGGCGAGCAGCGGATTCAATATCGACCTGCTTGCTATCGGTACGACCGAGCTATTCACGGTGGTGGCCGCGGTCTGCCTCGGCCTGATTGCGGGGGCGGTTCCGGCCTACCTTGCATGCCGCGAAGACGTCACCAAGCAACTAGCGCCCGCATCCTAGGTGAACATGAAACGCTATCTTTCCATCCTCTCAGCTGCCGCGGCGGTAATCATCATGACCAGCAATCCTTCTGAAGCAGCCCGTCGCATCCGTTTCGACGATTTCTATATCGGCGACACGTATCAGGCCGGCGTCGGGTTGCGGCCCAATATTCAGATCAGTGCGAAAATGGAGAATCTCAATGGCCAGCCGGTCGAGATTTTCGGGTTCATGGATGGCATCCTGCCCCGTGACGGATCCTATTTTGTGCTTATCAAAGAGCCGTCGTTCCAGTGCCCATTTCACACTGTGAGCTTCGATTGGGCAGGGTTTATCCCGATCTTCCTCGCGGGCTCGACCGACTACATCGACGGCGCCGTGCGCGTCACGGGCCGCCTCGAGGTCGGTGCCAAGGAAGACGAGACGGGGATGTTGAGCTACATCCGCATCTACGATGCGAAGGTAGAGAGAGCCCAGTAAACGGGCGGCGATGACATCGCCTCTGTTCCACATCCAGTTGAGGGCAGGAGTTCCCTTAGCCCGACGTCTTCGTCGCGCGAGCGACCTTCATCACGCGAGCCAGTGACGTGTGCGCGAGGCGCCGAAAGACATGCGTCCAAAGGCTTTCCTCCGTCCATGCAAAAAAAGACCGAAGAGTTCAGGATGTCCTGGCTCTTCGGTCAGTTGGACGGTTCGTGGATGAAAGCGTATCAGGTTGGTTGCGTGCGTAGTGCGGAGGAGGTTAGGAAGCGTTACTTGATTCTGCTGGTGCGAAGGCGGGAAACAGGTCGAGAATTGGTTCCGCTTACCGCCTGGAATTGCGCGGACTGTTTTGCCGTATCGCACCAGATGTTGCCGTAATATCCGCCGGGAGCATTGAAGGGTGTGCAGTCGCGAACGGTGGTGTGGCTATTGTTGAATTTCCGGGCGCGTGCATCTGCGCTCACGGTCCAAGTGATTGCGATGGCCAACCCCGTCAGGGCCGAAATCGCGAGAATCCCCAATTTCATTTCTCTAGCGCTCCCCATTGGTGATTTGTTTCGTTGTTCTGAAGAAACAAATACCCAAAACGAGAAATGAAGAAAATACGCATGAGGGTATATGTAGTTTGGCCGGGACCGGCATTTCAAAAGTGCGCGTCGATGCGCTTGAATATCCATTTTGCTGCGGGCCGGGAGGAATATCCGGATTGAGGAGGATAAAAAGGAAGCCAACTCGCTTGCGCGTACATGCCGCGACGCGTGGCTTCCTTGGAGGGCAATCAAAAGACGCCGTCAGCCTATGAGGGGAACCGATGACGTCAGCCGCTGATGGGAAATGAACTCACGCTCGCGCGACACCGGTACGCCGCTCGCGGCTCATTTGCGGCGTGCTGCATCCCCCCGATCGTGCATAACGTCCTACTTGTCGGTCTTGTACGGCTTCTCACCCTCGACGTACGGACGCACCTCGCGCCATAGGCGGTGATAGTCGTTGGCGAAGCGGCGCTGATCGTCGACGTCGTCGGCAAGCCGTGAGGCCTCGCGCAGCCGCTCCATCTCCGCCAGAGCCTTTTCGACCTGTTCTCTCGTCATTACGAGTGCTCCTCGTGCGCTGTGCCGCAGGAGAACGCGCTTCCATTACGAGCGCGTGACCGACCGCTCCGAGCAAACCACAACGCACACCATGTGCAAGAGGGCAGGGCGCCCCAAGTTGTTCGATTTTGAAAATATCGACGTTTAAACCTTTTGCGCGCAGTCAGCGTAAGCGGCCGCCGGAACCGCGCGCACCTCGGCCGTGTTTGCTTCGAGCTGGAACGTAATCATGCTCTGTCGCGCCTTGCATCCAGGCTCGCGCGACGTTGAGCGAAGAGAAAATCTCGAGGCGAAGAGTTGTCATGCGCACCATTGCAGCGGCTGTCGTGATCGTCGGAATGACGACGGCGAGCGCCATTGCGGAGAACAATCCGGGAGTGGGCCCCGACCCAAAGCTTCCCGAGCCACAGCATTCACTGCTGCCGACCGTCAATATCGCGCCGGCATCGAGCTGGCCGAAAGATAGCAAGCCGCAAGCGGGAGCAGGGCTGAACGTGACGTCATTTGCTGGAGGCCTCGAGCATCCGCGCTGGCTCTATACGCTCCCCAATGGCGATATTCTCGTCGCCGAAACGAACGCGCCGCCGAAGCCCGGAGAGTCTGGGCTGCGCACGTGGGTGATGCGTCTCGTCATGCGCCGGGCGACGGGGCCGGCGAAAAGCGCAAACCGCATTCGTCTTCTGCGCGATGCGGACGGCGACGGCGTTGCCGAGGTGAACAAGGTGTTCCTCGAGGGCCTCAACTCTCCGTTCGGCATGGCACTGATCGGCGACAAGTTCTACGTCGCCAACGCCGACGCCATCATGCGCTACCCTTATAAGGATGGCGAGATCACGGGGCCGGGCGAGAAGGTGACGGATCTTCCCGGCGGGCCGCTCAACCATCACTGGACCAAGAACATCATCGCCTCGAAGGACGGCAAGAAGCTTTACGCGACCGTCGGCTCCAACAGCAACGTCGGGGAGAATGGCCTCGACAAGGAGGAGGGCCGCGCCGCGATCTGGGAAGTCGATCTCGACACCGGGCAGAAGCGTATCTTTGCATCGGGCCTGCGCAATCCGAACGGCATGGGCTTCGAGCCGACGACCGGCGTACTATGGACGGTCGTCAACGAGCGCGACGAGCTCGGCAACGATCTCGTGCCCGACTATCTCACCTCGGTGAAGGACGGCGGGTTCTATGGATGGCCGTACAGCTATTGGGGCCAGCATGTCGACACGCGCGTGAAAGAGCAGCGCCCCGATCTGGTCGCCAAGGCCATCGTCCCCGACTATGGCCTTGGCGCGCACGTTGCGGCGCTCGGACTCACATTCTACGACGGCCAGCTTCTGCCGCAGCAGTACCGCGGCGGCGCGTTCATCGGTCTTCATGGATCGTGGAACCGCGAGCCGCGTGCGGGCTATAAGGTCATCTATGTGCCGTTCGCCGATGGCCGACCGGCCGGAATGCCTAAGGACGTGCTGACCGGGTTCGTCGACGGAGACGGCAACGCCCGGGGCCGTCCTGTCGGCGTCGCTGTCGATGGACGCGGAGCGCTGCTCGTGGCCGACGATGTTGGCGGCCGGGTTTGGCGCGTGACGCCCACCACCGCAGCCGCCGCGGCGTCCCCCACGACTGTGCCACCCGCGCCGGGATCCAATCCAGCACCCGATTGACCGCCAAGAGGTCGCCTCTGCGCACGCGCGCTGTGTGCATGGGGCCCGCCTCAGCGGCCGCGATCCAGGCTCGCACGGTCTTCAGCATCGACTAATCTCGCGCGTCTTCGCCCCCCGGCCTGTCGGTGACCGTTCGGAGGATTGTTCGCCACCGCGCGCCACGCTAAGCAGGGCGTCCGCTTCCCCGTAATTTTCCCCGGTGATGAACATGCCGCTGCTTCGCTTTGACCTTATCGAGGGCCGCTCCGACGCTGAGCTGAAGGAGCTTCTCGACGCTGCCCACCGCGCCATGCTGGCCGCATTCAAGGTGCCCGAGCGCGACCGCTATCAGATCGTCAACGAGCACAAGCCTTCCCGCATGATCGTTGAGGATACGGGGCTCGGTATTCCGCGCAGCGATAAGGTGGTCCTCGTGCAGGTCATCACGCGACCGCGCGGCAAGGAGGCGAAAAAGCACTTCTATAAGCTGCTCGTGGAGGAACTCGAGAAGAGCTGCGGTATCGCGCCCACCGACGTGATGGTCTCGATGGTGGAAAATACCGACGAGGACTGGTCGTTCGGCCTCGGCCGCGCGCAGTTCCTGGAGGGTGACCTCTAAGCTGCTAAATGCCGGAGCGTAGAGCCAATGCGCCGCTTAGCTGCGCTTGGCTGGCGCGTTTTGTGTCTTCGGTTTCGTGTGGGATTTAGGTGCGTGTTCGGCGAGAAGCGTGCGAAGCATGCGTGCAACGCGTAGGGCCGGTCCGCTCGAGCAGCACTGGATCGAGATGCGCGCTCCTTCGAACAGAAGAAAGACCTCGTCGGCGACCTGCTCGGGATCGGCATAGCCGGCTTCACGGAAAAGCGCGACGAGGCGGTTGCGCTTACGCATCTTGTAGTCGTCGATGATCTGTCGCGCGGGGTGATCGAACTCGCGCATCTCGACCGCAGCATTTGCAATCGCGCACCCGCGCTCGCTGCAATCGGTTAGAATTCGCTCCACGTATTGCACCCAGCCTTCGATCTGGGCCTGGGGATCGCCGGGGTGCTTCCGGCTGAGCTGATCCCAGACGTCGTCACCTTCCTTCGCAAGCTCGGTGAGGTAGGCGGCGATCAGCTCGTCCTTGGAACCGAAATGGCGATAAAGCGTCATTTTGTTCGTGGACGCCGCCTCCGCTATCGCCTCGACGCCGACGGCGCGGATGCCGTGGCGATAGAAAAGCTCGCGGGCCGCAGCGAGGATGCGCTCGCGAGGCGGTGGTAGGGGTAGAGCGGCGGACTGGTTAATTGTGCTGCTGGCCATGGGCTCTTGACATAGGGTGTTACCGGTCAGTATACGAGGGCGTTACCGGTCAGTAACATAGCGTGCGGCTGTTGTCATGTCCTCGGCTCGCAGCGCACCAAAATCCACGAGCATGAGATGCAACAAGCCAGCACCGCGAAATCCCAGGCCACGCCGCCGTTCCACTTCGGGAACGGAACCGGCCCCAACATCCTCTGCCTGACCAGCAGCCCGCGTCGCGATACTTCATACTCGAGTCTCGTAGCCATGCGCGTTCTGCGAGAGCTCCGTCAAGTTTATCCCGATGCGAGCGTCACGATCCGCGATCTCGCGCGGTATCCTTTGCCGCACATCGACGAGGATTTTGTGATCGCGACGCGGTCGATTGCAGGCGCGCGCAACGATCGCCAGCGCGAGCAGATCGAGCGCTCGGACGCCCTGATCGACGAGTTGCTCGCCGCTGATACCATCGTTATTGCCGCTTCGATGATCAACTTTGGCATCCCCTCGACACTCAAGGCGTGGGTCGATCACGTGATTCGCCCCGACCGTACTTTCCGCTATACAGAGCATGGATCCCAGGGTCTGCTCCGGGGCCGCCGGGCCGTCCTCGTTCTGTCGCGCGGTGGCATCTATTCGGCGGGACCACTGCGGGCTTATGAGCACGATGAGAGCTACCTGCGGTCGGTCCTGGGCTTCATCGGCATCACCGACGTGCAGACGATTCTGCTCGAAGGGATGGCGCTAGGCCCGGAATTTGCAGAACGGGCGGTGGACGCCGCCATGCGGCGTGCCGGCCCCGTCGCCGGGGTGCTCGCCGCCTGAAGCAGCTTGGAAAGTGAATCACGCCGCGAACGGTTGTCTGCGCTTCCCCGGCCCCTTTGAGTGAATATCCCGACTAGCTTTTTGGGACGCCCGCGCGGGTCCCATAACCACACGGACGGATACCTATGTCCTTTGCCCGAATAGCGCGCCTGTCCATGCCGATGGCGCTGGTTGCCGGCCTTTTCGCCGCATGCGGCGAGCAGAAGGCACCGGCCGCGGGAGCAGCCCCGCCGCCGCCGAAGGTTTCGGTGGC
The DNA here is from genome assembly GCA_044507625.1 of Hyphomicrobiaceae bacterium. GTDB lineage: Bacteria > Pseudomonadota > Alphaproteobacteria > Rhizobiales > Hyphomicrobiaceae > Hyphomicrobium_A. Next base: position 52,253 of record JBIQJE010000014.1, read on the forward strand.
AAAGCCCGTGCAGAAGAAGGTGACCGAGCGCGATGAATACGTCGGCCGCTTCGTCGCCTTCGACTATGTCGAGGTGCGCGCACGCGTGTCCGGCTATTTGGAGAAGATCCACTTCAAAGATGGCCAGCTCGTGAAGCAGGGCGATCCGCTCTTCACCATCGACCCGCGTCCGTTCAAGGCGGCCGTGGCGCAGGCTAAGGCTTCGATCGAGCAGGCGAAGGCCAACCGCGCCTTTGCCGAGAGCGACCTGAAGCGTGGTGAAAGTCTCCGCGCCGGCACCACCATCACCCAGCAGGCGCTCGATCAGCGCATGCAGGCGTCCCGCGTCGCCGCCGCCGCCGTGACGGCGCAGCAGGCGGGGTTGGAGCAGGCTGAGCTCGACCTCAGCTTCACCGAGCTGACGGCGCCCATCTCGGGCCGCATCGGCGACCGGCGCGTCTCCGTGGGCAACCTGGTCTCGGGCGGTGCCTCGGGCAGCACGACGCTGCTCGCGACGATCGCCTCCATCGATCCCATCCGGTTCGAATTCACCATGGATGAGGCCTCCTACCTGCGATACCTGCGGATCGCGGGCGGCAAGGCTTCGGCTGCGGCTGACCGCGGCATGACGCTGCCCGTGCAGCTGAAGCTGATCGACGAGGATAAATTCAGCCACGAGGGCAAGATCGACTTCGTCGACAACGCCATCGACCGCTCTTCGGGTACGATCCGCGGCCGTGCGCTCTTCGCCAATGCGGATTCGAAGCTGACGCCGGGCATGTTCGGACGCATCCAGATCGCAACGTCGGCACCCGTAGCAGCGCTGCTGGTGCCCGATGCGGCGATCGCTACCGAGCAGGTGCGCAAGTTCGTCTACGTGCTCGACGCGGACAATGTCGCTCATCCCAAGTACGTTAAGCTCGGACAGCTCGTCGACGGTCTGCGTGTCGTGGAGGGCATCGAGCCCGACGACACGATCGTCGTCAACGGCCTCATGCGCGTGCGTCCCGGCGTAAAAGTTGCGCCGGAGAACGTCGAAGTTGAGACCGGCAACATTCGCGCCACGTCGTCCATCCGCACAAACTAAGGTACCGACGCGATGCGTCTGTCGCATTTCTTCATCGACCGGCCGATCTTTGCCAGCGTCATCTCGGTGGTGTTCATCATCCTGGGCGCGGTGGCGCTCGGACGGCTGCCGATTGCCCAGTATCCCGAGATCGCCCCGCCGGTGGTGAACGTCACCGGCCAGTACCCGGGCGCGAGCGCCGAGGTCGTCGCTTCGACGGTGGTCTCCCCGCTCGAGCAGCAGATCAACGGCGTGGAGCACATGCTCTACATCTCGTCGAACTCCACCGTTGACGGGCGCTTCACGATCTCTGTCACTTTCGACCTCGGCACCGATCTCGATACCGCGCAGGTGCAGGTGCAGAACCGCGTCGCCATCGCGCAGCCGCGCCTTCCCGCGGACGTGCGCAATATCGGCGTGACCGTGGCCAAGGCCTCGCCCGACCTCATGATGGTCGTGCATCTTTTCTCGCCCGATCAGTCGCGCGACACGCTGTTTATTTCCAACTACGCGAGCGTCAACGTCGTCGACGTGCTGAGCCGCCTCGAAGGCATCGGCTCCATCACCGTGTTCGGCAGCCGCGACTACTCGATGCGCGTCTGGCTGGATCCGGACCGCCTGCAATCCCTCGGCCTCACGGCTAACGACGTGACGGGAGCGCTGCAGCGCCAGAACGTGCAGGTCGCTGCGGGCATTCTCAATCAGCCTCCGACCGAGCAGCCCGGCGCCTTCCAGATATCGGTGCAAACGCTGGGGCGCCTCGCCGACCCCGACCAGTTCGGCGAGATCATCGTCAAGCAGAGCAACGACGCTGTCGTGCGCCTGAAGGATGTCGCGCGCGTCGAATTGGCGGCGCTCGACTACGGCCTCATTTCCTACCTGGACAAGAACCCCGCCGTTGCGCTGGGTATCTTCCAGTTGCCGGGCTCGAACGCCATCGATACCGCCGAGCGCATCAAGTCGACGATGGCGGAGCTGTCGAAGAGCTTCCCGGCGGGCCTCAAGTACGACATCGTCTACAACCCGACCGAGTTCATCCAGCAGTCGGTCGACGCGGTCGTCACCACCATCTTCGAGGCGGTGCTGCTTGTCGTGCTCGTCGTGGTGCTGTTCCTGCAGACCTGGCGCGCGGCAATCATTCCCATCGTCGCCATCCCCGTGTCGCTCATTGGCACCTTCTTCCTGATGGCGGTATTCGGGTTCTCGCTGAATAACCTGTCATTGTTCGGCCTCGTGCTCGCGATCGGTATCGTCGTCGACGACGCGATCGTCGTGGTCGAGAACGTCGAGCGCAATATGGCCGACGGGCTCAGTCCGCGTGAGGCGGCCTACCGCACGATGGAGGAGGTCGGCGGCGCGCTGATCGCCATCGCGCTGGTGCTCACCGCTGTGTTCGTGCCGTCGGCCTTCATCACGGGCATCTCCGGCCAGTTCTACCAGCAGTTCGCGCTCACGATCGCGGGCGCGACGCTCATCTCGCTGGTCGTATCGCTGACGCTGTCGCCGGCCCTGTGCGCATTGCTCCTGAAGCCCCATACCGGGCATGAGCGTGCGCCCTGGTATATGTGGCCCGTGCATGCGTTCTTCCGTGTCTTCAACTGGAGCTTCGATAAGCTCTCCCACGGCTACGCCTGGACCGTCGGCAAGCTCGTGCGCATGGCGGTCGTGATGCTCGTGGTCTACGTGGGCCTCATCGCGTTCGGCATGAACGAGTTCCGCAAAACGCCCGTGGGCTTCATCCCTGCGGTCGATGGCGGCTATCTCATCACGGTCACGCAGTTGCCGCCCGCGTCCTCGCTGGCGCGCACCGATGCGGTGAACAAGCGTATCGTGGAGCTGGCACTGGACACGCCCGGCGTTGCCCACGCGGCAAACTTCGTCGGCTTCTCCGGCGCAACGCGCACGAACGCACCCAACGCCGGCGCCATCTTCGTCACGTTGAAGCCGTTCGAGGAGCGCGCGAAGGATCCGAACCAATCGGCCGACGCGATCCGCGCCGCGTTGCTGAAGAAGTTCTCCGCAATCCAGGATGGCATGGTCCTCGTCGTCGCTCCCCCGCCGGTACGCGGCATCGGCAGCGCCGGCGGCTTCCGCATGATGGTGCAGGACCGCGGCGCGGCCGGGCCGGCGGCGCTGCAGGAAGCCGTCACCGCCATGATGGTGAAGGCGAACCAGACGCCGGGCCTGCAGCAGGTGTTCACCCTGTTCGAGAATTCGACGCCGCAGCTCTTCCTCGATATCGACCGCGTCAAGGCGCAGATGCTGGGCATCAACATCTCCGAGGTCTTCAACGCGCTGCAGACGTATCTCGGCTCGGCCTACGTGAACGACTTCAACCTGCTCGGTCGAACATTCCGCGTCACCGCGCAGGCGGACAGCGCCTATCGCCTCGATGCCAAGGACATCCTCGCCATCCGTGTGCGCAACGCGGCCGGCGATACGGTGCCCCTCGGCAGCTTTACGACGGTGCACGACATCTCCGCGCCGGCCCGTGTGCCCCGCTACAACCTCTATCCCGCCGCCGAGCTCGACGGCGCGGCGGCGCCTGGCTACTCGCAAGGTCAGGCCATCGACCTGATGCAGAAGGTGGCCGCGGAAACCTTGCCGCCCGGCTTCGGCTATGAATGGACGGAACTGGCCTTCCAGCAGATCCGCGCCGGCAACACCGCCGCATTCGCGTTCGCCCTTGGCGTCGTGTTCGTGTTCCTCGTGCTCGCCGCGCAGTTCGAAAGTCTGACCTTGCCCCTCGCGGTTATTCTCATCGTGCCGATGAGCCTCATCGCGTCGATCACGGGCGTCGTCATGCGCGGTATGGATAACAACATCCTGACGCAGGTCGGCTTCATCGTGCTCATCGGTCTCGCCGCCAAGAACGCCATTCTGATCGTGGAGTTTGCCGCGCAGCTCGAAGATAGCGGCAAAAGCAAGCAGGATGCCGCGAAGGAAGCGGCACGCCTGCGTATGCGGCCCATTCTCATGACGTCGCTGGCGTTCATTCTCGGCGTCGTCCCGCTCGTCTGGGCGGTGGGTGCCGGCGCCGAGCTGCGCCAGGCGCTCGGAACGGCGGTGTTCTCCGGCATGATCGGCGTCACGTTCTTCGGCCTCATCTTCACGCCGGTCTTCTACGTGACCTGCCGCTGGCTGGGCGATCTCTTCTCCCGCCGTCGGACCGCGGAAACAACGCCGCCCGCTGCCACCGCCCACCCGGCGGAATAGGCGAGCGAAGAAGCAAGGTGCGATAGCCGATTACGAGAAGCCCCATTGGGAAAATCCTTCACGCCAATGGGGCAGTCTGCCATCTTCGCCCTTCGGCGGATCGCCACCGGTTGAGGTTCGCGCATGACCAATGGTGCTGTGCACCAGACCCAGCGTCCTCCGCGCACCCCGTTGGAGGTCGCGCGCGATTGGCTCGAAGCCTATGGTCGCGCCGCTATCGCAACGGTCGTCGCCACGTGGGGCTCCGCGCCCGTGCCCGCCGGCGGCCAGCTCGTAGTTGGCCCCGATGATCGCTTCGAAGGCTCCGTGTCCGGGGGCTGTGTCGAGGTCGACGTGCTCACCGAAGCCGCCGACGCCATGGCTGACGGAAAGCCGCGTCTGCTGACCTACGGCGTTGCCGAGGAAACCGCCTGGCGTGCAGGCCTGCCGTGCGGCGGCGAGATCAAGGTGCTTGTCGAACCTCTATTGCCCGCGGACATCGCGCACGTCTCGGCCATCATCGAAGCGCGCCGCGAGCGCCGCTCCGTCGTCGCCACGACGAGCCTTGCGGACAATACGAGACGGCTCTACTGCGAGAGCGATCCGCTCCCCCCTGAAGTCGCGCACGCGTTCGCCACCGGCAATCTTGCGCTTGCGGACACGCCGGAAGGACAGGTGCTGGTGCAGCCGCTGCTGCCGCCGCTGCGCGTGATCGTTGCCGGGGCGACCCATATCGGACAGGCGTTCGCCGGGCTGGCGCATCAGGTGGGCTGTGCGGTCACGGTCGTCGATCCGCGTCCGGCTTTTGCCAGCACCGAGCGGTTCGGCGCGGCGCCGATGATCGCCGAGCGGCCCGAGGCGGCATTCGCGAAGCTTGGTCTCGATGCCCGTACGGCCGTCGTCGCGCTCACGCATACCGCGCACATCGACGATGAGGCGCTGACCGCAGCGCTACGCTCGCCATGCCTTTACATCGGCGCGCTGGGGTCGCGTACGACGCACGCCAAGCGCGTAGAGCGGCTGCGCGCCGAAGGCTTCACCGAGGCGGAGATCGCTCGCATCCACGCGCCCGTCGGTATTTCCATCGGCGCCAAGGGACCGGCTGAAATCGCCGTGTCGATCCTTGCGCAAATCATCAAGGTCGCGCGCGGTGCCGCCTGACGCGCCCATCGCTGCCGTCGTACTCGCTGCTGGCGCTTCGCGCCGTTTCGGTGCCGCCAACAAGCTGCTGGCGTCGATCGGTGGCCGCCCGTTGATCATGCGCACTGTAGATGTGCTGCGGGAAGGCGGCGTCGAGGACGTTGTCGTCGTCACGGGCTGGGACCGCGCGCCGATCGAGGCTGCGCTGGAAGGAAGGCGCGTGCGCTTGATTCACAACGCCGCTTGGGAGCGTGGCATGGGCGGCTCCATTGCGACCGGTATTGCCGCTGTCGGTGCGGACACATCCGCGTCGTTCATCGTGCCGGGCGACATGGCATTCCTGACACCCGCCGCAGTTCGGTCTCTCATCGATGCATTTCGAAACGAGGCCAGCGCCCACATCATTGTGCCGACGACGCACGCAGGCGCACAGCGCAATCCCGTGCTCTGGCCGCGCCGCCATTTCGGCGCGCTGCAGGCGCTGGCCGCCGAAGCCGGAGCCAAGGCGCTGCTTCAAACGTTGGCGAATGAATGCCGGATGGTCGCCATCGACGACGGCGAGCTCGGCGACATCGACACGCAGGACGATCTCGCCGCCGCGCGCGATCGTTTCCGCCTGTGAGCCGCCCGCTGGCCGCTAATCAGCTGGCAGCGGCCAGACGCTTGAACCCGGCTTCGAGATCGGCGCGCAGATCGTCGACATCCTCGAGGCCGATGTGCAGACGCAGTGCCGGCCCCTCCGGCTGCCACTGTGTGGCCGTGCGATAGCTGCGCGCATCGAACGGGATCACAAGGCTCTCATATCCACCCCACGAAAATCCCATGCCGAACAGCTCGAGCCCGTCGAGCATGGCGGCAACCGCCTTGTCGCTCACCGGCTTCAGGATGATCGAGAAGAGACCGCTCGCCCCGAGGAAGTCGCGCTTCCAAAGGGCGTGCTGGGGATGGCTCGCAAGGCCAGGATGCAGAACGCGCGCAACTTCGGGGCGTCCCTCCAGCCAGCGCGCGATTTCGAGAGCCGAGCGCTGATGCTGAGCAAGCCGCGTCGCCATCGTGCGCAGGCCGCGCATGCCGAGATAAGTTTCTTCCGATCCGGGCGAGATGCCGAGCTGATCCTTCGCGATCGCGATATGCTTCGCAGCGCGCGCATTCGACGTGATGGCGCCGAGCATCGCGTCCGCATGGCCGACGATGTATTTTGTCGCCGCGTGGATCGAGACGTCGACGCCGTGGTCGAACGGCCGGAAATAGAGCGGGGTCGCCCAGGTGTTGTCCATCAGCAGCCAGAGGTCGCGCTCGGCGGCCACGCGCGCAATGGCCGGGATGTCCTGCACCTCGAAGGTCTGCGAGCCCGGGCTTTCTGTGAAGATGAGCCGCGTATTGGGGCGCACCAGCTCCGCGATACCCGCGCCGATAAGCGGGTCGTAGTAGGTTGTCTCGACCCCCAGCCTCGCCAGCATGTGATCGCAGAACTTACGCGTCGGCTGATAGACGCTGTCGAGCATCAGGATGTGATCGCCCGCCTTGACGAAGGCGAGGATCGCCGTGCTCACGGCCTGATAACCGGACCCGGTGAGGGCCGTGGCAGCACCGCCCTCGATTTCCGCGAGCGCTTCCTCGAGGGCGGTTATGGTTGGGGTGCCAGAGCGCCCGTAGGTATACGCCTGATCGCGTTTCCACAGTTTCTCTACGGTTGGAAACAGCACCGTGGAGCCGCGATAGACCGGCGGATTGACGAAGCCGAAATTGTCGTGCGGGGCGCGCCCGGAGTGAACGGCCTTGGTGGCAGGAGCGCGATTGCGCGAGGATTTCTTGTCGGAGGACATCTGGCGGGATCCTGGTCGCCGCGGGTTGGGGCCCGTGTGGCGCAACTCGCCGGCCGGGTCAAGGTCTTGACCCGGTCTCCATTCCGCGGGATTGAGCGCATGCGCCACGGCGGCGTAGCCTAATCTTACTCCATCCGTAGCATTGTGTCCCTTGCGCCTTCGGCGTGATCGCCCCACACTGACCAGACGCCATGCAGATATTTCAGCAACTTTGCCGCCTATCGGCCGCGGTTCTCGCACTTGGCGCTATCTTCGCCGATGCGACGCTGGCGCGTGCCCAGACGTCTACGCTCGACGCCATCCGTGCGCGCGGCTCGCTGCTGTGCGGCATTGGTGAGGTCCAGCCTGGGTTTTCCCAGGTCGATCCCGCGGGCGTGCGCTCGGGGCTCGATGTCGATTTCTGCAAGGCACTGGCCTTGGCCGTGTTCGGGAGCAAGGACGCGGTGAAGTTCTGGCCGCTGAGCCCCAACGATCGCTTCAAGGCCCTCGCCTCGGGCGATGTCGATGTCCTGGCCCGCGGGGCGACGTGGACGTTGACGCGGGATACCGAGCTCGGCGCACGCTTCGCCGGCGTTCTTTATTATGACGGACAGGGCTTTCTGACCCGCCGCGGCAACGCGGTGGCCTCGGTTCTGGAGCTCTCCGGCGCCTCGATCTGCGCGCTGCCGGGAGCCATGGGCGAGCAGGGCGTCGCCGAGTTCTTCGGCGCGCAGCGCATGCGCTATCAGATCGTCGCCCAGGACAACTGGGACGACCTCGTGAAGGCCTATGCCGCGGGCAGCTGCACGGTGCTCACGGGCGATTTTTCGCTGCTGGCGGTGGCGCGCAGCAAGCTCAAGGTTCCGAACGACCACATCATCCTGCCGGAACTGATAACGAAAGAGCCGTTGGGTCCGGCCGTGCGCCAGGACGACCCGCAATGGTTTGCCGTCGTGCGCTGGACGCTCATGGCGCTGATAGAAGCCGAGGAGCTGGGGCTCAACTCGGAGAACGTCGATTCGCAGCGCGCCGCAACCCACCCGAGCGTCCGCCGTTTTCTCGGCCTCGAGGCGAACCTCGGCCAGGCGCTCGGGCTACCGCGCGACTGGGCCTATCTCATCGTCAAGCATGTCGGGAACTACGGCGAGATCTTCGACCGTAATCTCGGAGCCAAGTCGGAACTGAAGCTCTCCCGCGGTCTCAACAATCTATGGACCAAGGGCGGCTTGATGTATTCGATGCCCTTCCGCTGAGGAAATGTTGCATAGGGCGCAGGCATCGCGCGGCCCTTGCGCCAACCCGCGACGGCATCCATCACCCATGGAAACGATCCTGCCATGACATGGCCGAGTGAGTTCAACGCCGACCACGTCGTGGTGCTCGTCGGCCTTTTCATGGCGTCAGTGATGGTCACCGTTATCGCCCTCGGCCTCCGCAGGCGCCGCCGCCGGTTGCGCGCTGCGCGCACTCCGGATGCACCGATGTCTGCGGCGGCCCCCGTCGTCGCCCTTCCAGCGCTCGACGCCGATGCCCTCAACGCGCAGATCCGCGAGGCGGAAGCCGCCGGCCAGCTCCAGCGCTTGCCCGACCTGTTCCTGTCCCTTGCGGAATGGCACATGCTGCAGGGGGAGAGCGCGGCCGCCGCCGAGCTTCTGCGCAAGAGCGTGCGCGCCGCTGCCGCTGATGACCTGAAGGAAACCCGCGCCAAAGGGCGCGTTGCGCTGGGGGATATTGCCCACGCCGAAGGTGATCTCGCGACGGCCTGCGAGCACTGGCAGATCGCGCGCGCCCTCTATCTAGAGCTCGGTATCGCCGGCCAGCACGATGCGGTTGATGAGCGGATGCAGCGCAACGGCTGCCCCACCGACTGGGTTTTGACGGATTTCTGAAAAGGCGCCGGCACTGCCGCGCTACTGCATCAGCACTTCGACCTGTGCCACGTCGCCGTCAGCGAGCGTGAAGTCGCGCTTGTATACGCCGCTGTGCGATTTCGCCGTCACCGAGTAGGCCCCGGGCGCCAGGATGTGCGTCGGCAGCGCGCCGACGCTGCGGATCACGAGCTGCCCATCCTGGGTCTGCACGCTCCACTGCGTATCGGGGAGTGCCTCGCCGCCGAGGCGCGTGACGAGCTTGAACGTGACGCGGGCCGCCGAGTGCGAGACCGTTGCTTCCGTCAGCTTGCCCGCCTCGACCGTGACGTCCGCCTCAACCTTGGCGTTCCCGTCGCCGTAGCGCGACACGATGCGATAGATGCCGGCGTTGAGCCGGTTGATGACGTTCGGCTTGGCATCCGCGAGGACGCGCACGCGGTTGTCCGACTGGTCGCGCTCGCTCGAAAGGATATCGTAGGCCACCGTATTGAGCGGCGGCTCGGCGCCGTCGACCAGCACCTTAACCTTCAGCCCGCCGGCATTCAGCACGAACTTTTCGCTGGAGATGGACCCCGGCGTCACCACGATCTTGCGCGTGATGTCGGCGCGCCCGAAGGCAGCGTTGACGATATATTCGCCCGGCTCGAGCTCCACCGTCGGGCTCGGCTCGCGCCGCGTCATCAGCAGCTTGGCGTGCACGCGCGGATTACGGGTCGAGGCGTAGATGCGCCAGACGAGCCCCTGGTCGATGCGCTGACCGTCGACGGTCAACAGGGCAACGAGGTTCACCTGCCCGCTGGTAGATGCCGCGCCATCGGCTGAGGCACGGGGCACGACAGTGGTGTTGGTCGGTAGCGTAGGACCTGGCAGCGATGTCGAAGGCGCATGGCGCCCCGTGTCGGGCGGGAAGGCGCCACGCAGCTGATTGAAGGAATCATCGAGCCCCTGCGCGCTTAGGGGTGCGTAGGCGCCCGCGATAATCACGGGAACGGCCAGAACCAGCGCAGCGATAAACCGGCCGAACCGGTGCCCGCGTAACGCCATCGCCGCGCGCGCATGTTTTCCTGCGCACGCAAGCGACGGCAAAAGGCGCCGCGCCGCTTCGGAAATGATTTTATAGCCGCCGTTCATTGGCCCTTACAACGTCGAGTCTGCGACAGCCAGCGTAGGTCCAGGCGCTACGCTCACTGTCCGGTGAAATCGAAGGTGCGATGCTCGTTGGCCATCACCTCGATGGCGCTGCGCAGCGGCTTGTCGGAAGTGTCGGCGCTGACCATGTAGCGTCCCGGCGCGAGCACGGCGGTCGGCTGTGCCTGGCTGCTGCGCATGACCGTGCGCTGCTGCTCGTCCAGCACCTCCCAGAAGGTATCGCCTGGAAGGCCGGAGCCTTCGCCGCGCTTCAGCGTGACGCTGCCGCCTTCGAGCGCGAGCGCGACGCGCTGCGTCTGCCCCGCCGTTAGCGCCAGCTCAGCCGCGGCAATGACGTTGCTGCCGCCCAAGGACGCCTCGAAGCGATAGCGCCCCGCGGAAAGGTCGAGTGCCGGCTCCCTGTCGACGGTGCGCACGATCTCCGCCGCATCGCTCCCGAGACGAATGACGCGATAGGTGATCGGCGCCGTTTCCGTAGGCGCCTGGCCGCCGAGCGTCGCCGAAAGCTGCACGTGCGCGAGCGCGAGCGGCAACGCGCGCCGCACCAGATCCCCCGCGCCGACCGCGATCTGCTCGCGGGTTTCAGCGGTGCCCGTGCGCGCGGTGACGTAATAGGTGCCCGCCGGTAGCATGAATGTCGGCGCCGCGGTCGCCGAGCGCACAACCTCGCGCCGGCCCAGCGGGGCATCGGGATCATCGCGGTGGAGGATGAAAGTCACGCCGTCCGTCACGGCTTCACCGGGCGTGCCCGCGGTGCCCCGCGTGGCGCTCAGCTCCAGCCGCCCGGCGGTGAGGACGGTATCGAAGCTCGTCCCCGCGGCCGGCTTGACTGTGACGTTGCTCTGCTGGCGGGCGAGGCCGGTCTGCGCGGTGACGACATAATCACCGGCGGGCAGCACGATCTCGGGCTTGGCTTCGCGCCCGATCCACAGCGGAGGCGTGCCCGCCTCGGCACCGGCGGGCGTCACTGTAAATACCGGAGAGGCCAGCGGCACCGCGACCTGCGAAGGCCGCGCCTGCATCTTGAGAACGCCGCCGTTGAGATCGACGCGCACTTCCTGTGCCGCATCGGCCGTCACGTCGATGAGTTGCTTTGCGCCTGCGAGACCGAGCTGCGCTTCGATCTGATACGTTCCCGGATCAAGCTTCTCGTACAGGGCCGAGGCGCGCGCCTCGCGGATCACATCGCCGTCCGCATCCCTGATGCGCCAGCGCACGGGTGTGTCGAGGGTCTCGCTTGAGGAGCTGAGCGCCGCGGAGAGGTAAAGCCCGGGCTTGGCATTTGGCGCCGGCTTCTCGGCTTCGGTCTTGGCCGCCGTCGCTTCCGGCGCTTCCGGCGCCGGTACGAGATGCGCAAGCTGCGTCGCCTGATCGAGCGCCGAGACGAGGCCTGCGGAATCCTGCGCGTTCCACAGCTTTCCGCCGGTGAGGCGGGCGATGCAACTGATGTGCGCGATCTTCGCCTCGTCGAAGCCGATGGCGATGGTGTGGACGACGAGGCCGGGGTTCGTCGCGAGGATACCGCCGAGCGTGGCGCAGACATCCTGGCCGCAGTTGTCGATATCGTCGGCGATGAGCACGATATTGGCGGGCGTCGCCCCTGCGATCGCGTTGGCGGCTTCCCGCAGCGCGAGCACCATCGGTCCTTTGCCCATGGCGTTGAGCTTGTCGATTGGCACCGCAAGGCGCTGGGGCGCATTCGTGTCCGGCGGCAGGATCACTTCCGCATCGCCGCAGTTCCCGCGCCGCCGGTGTCCGAACGAGGCAAGGCCGACGCGCGTGTCGGTGCGCAGGTTCGGCAACAGGTTGCGGAGCGCCTCGCGTACGACCTCGAGCTTGGAGCGCTTTTCGGGGCCCAGGTCGCCCCACATCGAGCCTGACCCGTCGACGATGATCATCGAGGTCGGCGGAGCCTGCTGTGCCTCTGCGCCGGCAGCGGCAAGGCAGATGAGAGCAGCAGCGAACGCGGCGGCAATCGAATGGCTGATCGGCGGCATTGCGTCTCCCCTGTTCCGCCTCGCGCTGCGCAGATCTAGGCACCGAGGGCGGCGGATTCGGGGCGAGAATAGCCCATAGTCCAGGCTGGCGGTATCGATTGCTGCGCCGTTCCTAAGGCTCCGATGCTGCGGCAGAATCGGCTTTGCGTGCCGCGTCCCGTGAGGCTAGGAACATAGTCCATGGAAAACCCCGTCATCTCCTTTCTTTCCGCCCGCCGCTCCATGAAGCCCGACCGTCTCGCCGCACCCGCGCCGAGCCCGGAGGAGCTCGAGACCATCTTCACCATCGCCTCGCGCGTGCCTGACCATAAAAAGCTGGCCCCGTGGCGCTTCATCGTGATCGAGGGCGAGGCGAGGGCGAAGCTCGGCGACGTGATCGCAGAAGCATGCATCGCCGCCGAAAAGGAGGCGCCCTCCCACGTGCGCCTCGAAACCGAGCGCGGCCGGTTGCAGCGGGCGCCGATGGTGATCGCAGCCATCTCCCGCATAACTCAGCACCGCAGTGCGCCCGAATGGGAGCAGGTTCTCTCCGCGGGGGCAGCCTGCTTCAACCTGTGCCTCGCCGCCAACGCGCTCGGCTACGGCACGTCCTGGATCACCGAGTGGATCGCCTACAACAAGGCAGTCGGCACGGCGCTCGGACTGGCGGAGAACGAACGCGTCGCCGGCTTCATTTACGTCGGCACACCGATGGAAGCCCCGAGCGAGCGCGAGCGTCCAGCCCTTTCGGATATCGTATCGCGCTGGGAAGGCTGATCGGGCTAGAGACTTCGTCTCATGCCAGTTGCCCCGCTTCGGTTGCTCGCGCGCGTTGCACGCGCCGATCTGCGACGGCGCTTAACCCCGTCTTCACCCTTTTCTGCATAGCCTTCCATGTCCGCCCGTAGCGTCGGGCGAGGCCGCATGCGGCGCCGCGTGTCGCCGCGGAGACCATGCCTTGAGCTCGCTGTTCGACATCCCCGCGCAGCTCGCACTCGTTCTTTCGCTCGTCGCGGGCTCGGCGGAACCGGCACCCGTTTCGGCAACTATAGCGAGCGGCATATCGCAGACTGTATCCCAGCCCGCGCCGTCTTACGAAACCCCGGAAGGACCGCTGCTCTATTCGGAGCATAGCTGGCTGCGGGCACTGCACGACAATCCGCATGCGGCAAGGCAGCTCGGCGTGCGCGTGTTCGTCACCAGCGGCGGGCGGTACTATCTCCCGACGCCCCACGACAGGCCGCGGGTTCTCGCGGCGCGCAACGATGTGGCGCTCGCGGCCCCCGTCGCCCGCGCTGCGGCCGAGCACAACGCCGCCCGCATGCGCCAGGCCTTCAACCGTGCGCCGGTGGCCGGCGATCTTTATATCGCGCACCTGTTCGGTGCAGAGACCGCCATCGATCTCGTGCAGGCCGTAGGTGAGGAGCCAGATAGCCCGTTACGCAGCCGGTTCCCGACGCTCGCCAAGGCTGCTACCGGTGCACCGGCGGCCGGCCCGCTCACCGTCGAGCAATTCTATCTCCGCATCCTGGGTGCGTTCGACGAGCCGCCTCGCCTCGTCGCCATTGGGCTCAAGCCGGCCGCCGCGAAGCGCCGCAAGGACAGGCAGAGCATGCAGCAGATACGGCGGCAGGACGGCGGCACGCCATGGCGCGCTGAGGTGGTGGACCTCGGAGGGCCGCAGGCCAGGGCTCAGTAAGGAGCGCGCGTCTCAGTAGCGGAACTGCTCGGCCAGCACGCGCTCATCGAGGCTGTGATCCGGGTCGAACATCATGAAGAGCTCGACGTTGCGCGCCTTTTCCACCTCGACGCGCGTGACGCCGCGGGTTTCGAAATGATCGGCGACCGCGCTCACGGGGCGCTTCTCGGCCTCCAGCACCTCCATCGTGATGCGCACCTTGTTGGGGAGCAGGGCGCCGCGCCAGCGCCGCGGCCGGAACGGGCTGATGGGCGTGAGCGCGATGAGCGGCGCGTTGATCGGCAGGATCGGCCCGTGCGCCGAAAGGTTATAGGCGGTGGACCCGGCCGGCGTCGCAACCAGCACGCCGTCGCAGATCAATTCCTCCATGCGCACGGTATCGTCGACGAGGATGCGCAGCTTGGCGGCCTGATGGCGCTCGCGGAAAAGCGACACCTCGTTGATCGCGAGCGCCTTATGCGCTTTGCCCGCCTTGTCGTAGGCGATCATCGACAGCGGATGGATCCGGCTCACGTCCGCCGCCGCCAGCCGCTCGCGCAGGCCCGTCTCCCTGTAGTCGTTCATCAGGAAGCCGACGGAGCCCCGGTTCATGCCATAGATGGGCACGCCCTCGTTCATGAAGCGGTGCAGCGTCTGCAGCATGTGCCCGTCGCCACCGAGCGCGACAATGGCATCGGCTTCGGTCACGTCCCATTCGCCATAGGCTTCCACGAGTCTGTCGCGGGCGGCGATCGCCTCGGGCATCTCGCTTGCAACGAAGGCGATCTTGTCGAATGTGGTCTTTGGCTTCGGCATGGTGCTCTGAAGGCGACGAAGGCGTGGGAGGCTGGCTCAAGTGCAGGAAAACGACAAGCCCGTTCTCGTCTACTCCACCTTTCCCTCGGCGGAGGCGGCCGAAACGATAGGGCGGGAGCTGGTCGAACAGCGGCTGGCCGCTTGCGTCAACATTCTGCCCGCCATGACGTCAATTTACCGTTGGGAAGGCGCGATAACGCGCGATGCCGAGGCCGTCATGCTGATCAAAACGCGCCGCAGCCTCGCCACCCGGGTCATGGACGCGGTGAGGGCGCGCCACAGCTACGAGAACCCCGCATTGCTCGTGCTGGAGGTGGCGGGCGGCGCGCCGGATTATCTGCGCTGGCTTTTGGAGGGAACAGCCGGGCCTGGCCCGGACAGCGGCGAAACGGATCCCTACGCGTGACGAAGCAGGTGGGGTGCACCGACCTCGCCGGGTGCCTCAGTCGCCACGGCGGCTCCGCGCGCACCTCGATAGGCACTCACGGCGCGCGGCGCAGGCTGCGCGCCGTCAGTAGACGCCGCCGAGGCTGAGCATGAGATTATAGCGCGGCGTACCCTTCGCCGGTTTGCGCCAGGATCCGCTCGACTTCTTCGCCTGGCGCGGCGGTTTCGGCGCGCTGGAGTGCGTAGGAGCTGCGTGCGTCGCTGGGCCTTGGTCGATCTCGGCCGTTGCAACCTTTGCGTTCCCTGGGCCCGGGATCAACGGCGCCTGCACAGCGGGCGCGAAGTCCGTCGGCCCGCCGATCGCCATACGGCCCGGCAGAGGATTCGTCGTCATCGTGCTGTGGGGCAGCGGCGTATAGAGGCGGACAGCCTGCTGGGTGTTGGCAGCCTTCCACGGCAGAACCTCGGGCTGCGCCGCGGCGGCCGCGCCGCTCCCATTCTTCGGCTGGCTGGCGGTAACGCTATCGGCGGCGCCGCAAGCGCGGCCATCATAGGCTTTGAGCAGGTTCAGCAGCAGATAGTCGGGTTTGTCGACCGGCAGGGCCGCGTTGGTGCGCTCGGTAAAATTCTGCATGGCTTCGCGCGTGCCGGCCGTCCAGGCGCCGTTGGCGCGGCCCCAGTAGCAGCCGGCGCGCTTCAGGTGCTGCTGGATGTCGACGATGAGGCGGTGGCGCGCGCTCGGGTCGCTCGGCTCGAGCCCGCCCGACGGTACGGCCGCAGCCGACACAGCCTGCGCGGGCATGACCTGTGCCGGCCAATGGGCGACCGTCTCGGCCTTCGCTGCGGAAGCCTTTGCCGCAAAGGTTGCACCTGCCGGAACGAGCGGACGTTGCGGCGAAAAGCTGGCAAGCCGCGATTTCAGCGGAGCAGGGGCTGTCTCCACGGGAGCGATCGCGATCTCATCGGCCGCCTCGCGGGCCGCAAGAGCGCGCGTTGCCTGCTGAAGGTTCGTCTCGGAATCGACGGGGGCCGGGAAGTAGACGAACAGCCCGACGCCGATACCCGCCAACAAAACGAAGCCGCCGAGGCCACGCATAACATCAACTCCTACGCTTCCAGCCGGCAAACCACTGTGCCAGATCGAGAACGTGCGACAGCCTCAAACGGTTCTGACGCGGGAGCTTAGAAAACAGCGATGACAATCCGCTTAAGAGGCGCCGGGAAATCCCACGAGTTCGCAATATCCTTCCGTATGTTAACCAAAATAAGTCCGAGTGCGGGCTTATGCAACCGCGTGCGGAAGATTGCGGGGGATTATCGACAGGGTGAGAGCGCCGTCCTTCAACTTGCGGATGTGGAAAACGGGGCCCGGCTGGGGACAAGTCCCGCGCGAAATGTGGGCGACCTGTGGAGAGCTTTGCGGCGCCTTGCCGAGCGGAAATAGGGCCGAATTTCGGCCATTTCTGCTAGGGGACTGATTCTCTTAACAAAAGATTTCGAATCGCGTAGCAAGGGCAACCGAGGGGGCAGTTTCGCGTCAGTAAACTTGTCGCCCCGGCCCGTGGGGAAAGTTGCGCACAGGCGGAATCGAGCGGCGATGACCGCCCGTAGCCGACCACCCGGCGGGAAGGGGCTCCAGCTCTCGATGTTTTGTTGACGCGTGTGATCGCCGGTCTGCCGGACTGCCATTGGGGAATGGTGCCGGAGCTCAACGGACCGATCGAGCCATACGCCGAAGCACAGCATCCCGTAATCGCGTCAGAGATGGAGATCTTCTGTCCAGCCGCCCTCTTGATCGGACAGAGGCAAGGAAAAGCGCTGGCGCCGTGACGCATCGACAGCCAGCGATCATAATTCATGAGGGCAAACATGAGACATGCTCTAGGCGTGTTGGGGGTTCTGGCTGCCGGCGTCTTGCTCGCCGTCTCGGCTGCCATGAACTGGCGATTTGGCGTCAGTCTCGGCAGGACCGAGTTCGACGGCCAGATCTACGGCGCGGCCAGCGCGGCTGCGGACTGCATGAAGGCCTTGGTGCCTTTCTTCTTCTTCGCCGCAATACGCACAAGGATGTGGTCGCAGGCGGTAGCCTCCGCTCTCGTCTGGGTTGTGGTCACGGCCTATTCGCTCACCTCCGCTCTTGGACACGCGGCGCTCAACCGCTTGGACACGGCCGGTCAGCGTGCAGCGACCGCTGTGAACTACAAGGACCATCGCGCCGATCTGGCACGGGCACAGGAACAGCTTTCCTGGATCCCGCAGCATCGCCCCGCTCAGGCGGTGCAGGCCGAGATGGAAGCGCTCAAGAACGACAAGTCGTGGACTTCGACGAAGGAGTGCACCGACGCAACGACGACGCGTTCGCGTACGTTCTGCCAGAGCTACCACGCACTGGCCGCCGAGTTGGGCTCAGCCCAGCAGGCGACGGCACTCGAAGCACGCATCGCTGAGATCCACAGCAAGATCTCGGGCGTAACGGGTGCTGCGGTGATGGCTGAGGCGGACCCGCAGGCTGCGGTTCTGGCCAAGCTCGCCGCGATCGTTGCTCCATCCGTCAAGGTCGAGGACGTGCAGACCGCGCTCACGGTCTTCATCGCACTGCTTCTCGAAGTCGGATCGGGCTTCGGCATGTACATCGCCTTTAGTCAGTGGCGCCTCTACGATCGCCACACGCCATCGGCACCTCAATTCGTGCCGGTCAGCACCGCTGCGGCAGCGGTGGCGGCTCCCAAGGCCGTTGCGCTAGCAAAGCCGCGTTCCGGCGCGAACGACAACAAGTCTGTGACCGAGACCAAGGTCGCGACGGTTGCGTCCCCGGCTCCACAACGACTGCTTGCTCCCGAAACCGACGTGGAGCGTTTCTACAAGGAGAGAATCGAGACTCAAGACGGATCAAGTTTGACTGCAACTTCGCTATACGAGGACTACTGTGCATGGTGTGAAGAACAGCAGAAGGAGCCCCTCGCACTGCCGACATTCGGTCGGGAGTTCGGTGAGCTCGGCGTACAGAAGGCACGGATAGCAGGAAGGGTGCGGTACATCGGTATTGCGCTGAAATCCGCCGGCGAGCTCGAGGAGGATAAGAAGCTGACGGCCTTAAATGAGAAGGCCGCCTGACAAGGCTTCAACGGAAGGCCGCGTAAGCGGCCTTTCTCTTTTGTGGAAGGGCTGCCATCGGGCGGCCCTTTTTTCGTTTGCTCGCCGGCCGTCGCTGCGGATGCGCAACGCGTCGGTTGCGCCCGCGGCCGGCTGCGACGGGCGCCGGAGCAAACGACCGGCTGCCAGCGTGCGTCTTGACGCGGCGGGTGGCTTTTGAAAGACGTGCTCGTAGAAGCACATGAATGACAGGTGCTGCAACCTCTCCCCGGTCCCGCGACACACAAAGCCAAGCTCAGAGAGATCGGAAATTGAGCGCAGAGATATTTGCCCGGTCGCTGGTCGAGGGCTTGCAGAGGGCCGACGTCGCGCTCGTTGCGGGCCTCCCAGACGGTCTCCTGGCGCCGTCGATAGCACGTCTCGAAACGCTGGAGCGTCCGCGCTACGTCGCCTGCGCGCGCGAGGAGGAATGCATCGGCGTTGCCGCAGGTGTCACCATTGCCGGCCAGCGCGCAGCCGTGCTGTGCCAGAACGCGGGCTTCCTCAACAGCATCGGCGCGTTCGCGACCTTGGCGCGCCGCTATCGCCTGCCGCTCGTATGCATCGTGGCCAACCGCGGTGGCATCGGCGATGCCAAGCCCTACGACATCGAGAAGTTCGAAGCGTTCTCGAGCACGGCGCCGCAGATCGCCCAGGTGCATCCGGTGACCTTCGCGCAATTCAGCCCATCGGTCGTCGTTGATGCGTTCGCATGGGCAAAGGCCGCGGACCGCCCCCTGATCCTCTCCATCGAGCGGGGCAGCGCGAGATGAACCAGGCAGATGCCATTCGGAGAGGTCTCGCGCTCTACGGTGCGGCGCGTCCGCTCTGCGTATCGGAGATCGGCTCCCAGTCCTGCTGGCTGCACGCCGTCTCGCCCCATGCGCGCAATCTCTATCTCAGCGGCCCGATGGGGTTGGCCTCATCCGTGGCGCTCGGCCTGGCGCTCACGTATCCAGCTGAGCGTGTGCTCGCCATTTGCGGTGACGGATCGCTGGCGATGAACCTGTCGTCGCTCGTGACGATAAGGAATGCGCGCCCGGCAAATCTTTGCCTGCTCGTCATCGTCAACGACACTTACGAATTCACCGCTTCACTGCCCTCGCCATCGGCGGCGATCGACTGGGTGGCGGCCGGCACCGGGCTGTTGGGTGCCGATGCCTGCCGGCCGCTCGAAGGGACATTGCCGGAGTTCGTCTTGCGCGCGGCGCGCCCCGTGATGCTGGTTGCGAAGGTCGTCGCAAGCGACCTGCCCGCGCCTCCGACCGGATTGTCACCGATCGAAGTCCGCGACACGTTCCGCCGCGCGCTCGCCGCCGGGTGAGCGCAGGCCGATGCGGGGCGGCGTCCGTTTCGGGGTGAGCAGCCGCCACGCAGCGTGGTGATTACGGAGAGGGAGGAGGGGCGACCGTCAGGCCGCCTTCTCCTTTTGCTTCACCGGCGTTTCTGCGAGTCCGGTAATCTTGAGCGCGAACGCATAATCGGCCGCCATCTCGCGCAGCTGCTCATACCGGCCCGACGCGCCGCCGTGTCCCGCCTCCATGTTGATCTTCAGGAGGATGAGATTGTCGGACGTGTTGCGCTCGCGCAGGCGCGCAACCCACTTCGCCGGCTCCCAGTAGGTGACGCGCGGATCGGTGAGACCGCCATACGCGAAGATGTGCGGATAGGCCTTCGCCGCCACGTTCTCGTACGGGCTGTAGGCGTGGATGATTGCGAACTCCTCCGCGCTTTCGATCGGATTGCCCCACTCGGGCCACTCCGGCGGCGTGAGCGGCAGATCCTTGTCCAGCATCGTATTGAGGACATCGACGAAGGGCACGTCGGCGATGATGCCGAGGAACAGCTCCGGCGCCATGTTGGCGACGACGCCCATCAGCATGCCGCCAGCCGATCCGCCGTTGGCGACGATGCGCCCCCGCTGCGTCAGGCCCGCATCGACGAGATACTCACCCGCTGCGATGAAGTCGGTGAAGGTATGCACCTTATTGGCGAGCTTGCCGTCCGTGTACCAGCGGTAGCCCTTGTCCTTTCCGCCGCGGATGTGCGCGATGGCATAGATGAATCCGCGATCGACCAGCGACAGGCGCGTCGTCGAGAACGATGCAGGGATCGAGATGCCGTATGCCCCGTAGCCGTAAAGGAGGACGGGAGCCGAGCCGTCGAGCGGTGTGTCCTTGTGATAGAGGATCGACACCGGCACGGTCTCGCCGTCGGCAGCCGGTGCGAAAAGCCGGCGCGTCACGTAATCGGCCGGGTTATGCCCGCTCGGCACCTGCTGGCGCTTGCGCAGGGTGCGCTCGCGCGTGTGCATGTCGTAGTCGTAGACTTCCGCAGGCGTCGTCATCGAGGAATAGACGAAGCGCAGCGTCGAGGTGTCGAACTCGTAGCCTGGCGCGACGGAAAGCGAATAGGCTTCCTCGGGGAACGAGATGGTGTGCTCGCTGGCATCCGCCAGCAGCCGCACGACGATGCGCGGCAGGCCGTTCTCGCGCTCCAGCCGCACCATGTGCTCGCGGAACACGACCGTGTCGAGGATCAAGACGCCAGGGCGATGGGGAACGATCTCGCGCCAGTTCTGCATGCCCGGCGCCGCGACGGGCGCCTCGCAGACGCGGAAATCTTCTGCGCCGTCCGAGTTGGTGGTGATGAAGAGCGTATCGCCGTTGTGCTCCACGGAATATTCGTGGCCATGCTGGCGCGCCTCTACCAGCACCGCCGGAGCGAGCGGATTGTCCGCATCGACGAGACGCACTTCGCTCGTCTGATGGTCGTGTGCGTCGATGACGACGAACTTGCCGGACTGCGTGTCGCCGAGCGCAACGTAAAAGCCGATGTCCTTCTCGGCGTAGACAAGAACGTCGTCTTCCACGGGCGTGCCGACGACATGTCGGTAGACCTCGAGCGGGCGATGGTTGTCGTCGAGGCGCACGTAGAAAAAGGTCTTGCTGTCGTTGGCCCACACGACGGAGCCCCGGGTATCCGGGATGCAATCGGGCAGGTCGGCCCCCGTTTCAACATCGCGCACGCGGATCGTGTAAAGCTCCGATCCCTTGTCGTCGCTAGCATAGGCGAGCAGGCGATGGTCCGGGCTGTGCTGGAAGCTGGCGATGTCCCAATAGGGCTTGCCCTCCGCTTCGCGGTTGCCGTCGATGAGAACCCGCTCGTCCGTGCCGTCGCGGTTGCTGCGTCGCACCAGCGGATACTGGCCGCCGGCGACGAACGCGGTCGAATAGGCGAACGGGCCGTCAGGAACGGGGACCGAGCTGTCGTCCTCCTTGAGCCGTCCCCGCATCTCGAGGAAGAGCTCCTCCTGCAGGGGGCGCGTATCCGCGAGCTGCGCCTCGCAGTAGGCATTCTCGGCATCGAGGTAGGCGCGGATGTCCGGATCGAGAACGGAAGGATCGCGCATCACCTCCTGCCAGTTGTCCGCGCGCAGCCAGGCGTACTCATCGACGAGATCTACGCCGTGCCACTTGGACACCTTGGGACGCGCGGGTGCGCGCGGCGGCTGGATGAGAGCATGACGATCGACTGGGCCGTGCATCAGTATCTCCACGCGAAAAACGAGGGGCGACGGCATTGCGGTGGCGAGCCGCTCGGCACCGCTATGGCTGGGCGATGCCGATGGGGTTGGCCGTCTGAGGGATCTGCTGATCAGATGGGTAGGGCGTGGGCTTGTCAACTTTGGCAGACCTGCCCGACATCAAATCAGAATGAGCATATAAGGATAGGACAGTAAATAATCCACCCGACAGCTAGTTTGCCGCGTAAAGTATAAGAGACACCAAGCGTTGTATGCGACCACGGCTGCATAGGCTTGCCAAAGCCTGCCGCGATTTCTTCGATTCGTCAGAACTTAGGGATTGGTTGCTGTTATCACAGCTGTGAATGGCATTGAGATGCAGGGGCGCCGCAAATCAATCCTTCAACATTAGCCATAGCAAGTGTATGGCACGGTCTTGTTGTTGACTTTACTACGTCTAAATGCGAGATCAGCGAGCCCGCACAATCTTGCTCTAGTTATCACGAGTTCATTGTGCGCAAGGTCTATTAGGCCTGGATGTTCGCTCAATACAACATCGGCCAAATATAACATTGGATTTGCGCGAAAAATTTAACCTGCATCGCCTGGGGAGGGCGAGTTGGAAGATACAACAGGACCTGAGCTGGTTGAGCTGACCGCGAAGATCGTATCAGCCTACGTGAGCAATAACTCCGTCGTCGCCAGCGACCTGCCGCACTTGATCAGCGAAACCCACGCCGCACTGAGCCGCGCCAGCGGCGGCGGTACGATTCCGATCGAGCGCGAGGAGCAGAAGCCGAAGGTGCCGGTCAAGAAGTCGATCATGCCCGACTATTTGATCTGCCTGGAGGACGGCAAGAAGTTCAAGTCGCTCAAGCGGCATCTGCGCACCCACTACAACCTGTCGCCCGAGGAGTACCGGGAGAAGTGGGGCCTGCCGCACGACTATCCGATGGTCGCGCCCAATTATGCACGCGCCCGTTCGGACCTTGCCAAGAAAATGGGCCTCGGCACCCGCCGCTAGAGCATTTTCCGACGAAGTGGATGCCGGCTCGTCGCAAGAAAATGCGACCAATCAAAAACCTAGAGCGTCCGATCCGATTCCATCGGATCGCAAGACGCTCTAGAACTCGCGCCGCCCTTTGCAGAGCATCGCTGCGCTCAGCTTCCGGCCGGGCGCCGGCGATAGCTTGCGATCTCGGCCCGGTACGCGCGCAGCAATGCGGCATGGCGCGCAAGATCGTATGCCCAATGCCCCGCCAGTCCGCGCTGGCGCTCTATGCGTAGCGCACGACGCATGCGTGCGATGAGCCGCGCGTGCGCAGCCCCGTCGGCGACATCGATCTCGTGCGGCCACAGCGGCAGGAGCCGCGGCAGGTCGCGCTGGCGATCGTAGGTCTGGGCGGATGCCTGAGCGTGCGCGGGACGTCCACGCGGCGCGTCCGTAGGTGCGGTCGAGTGTTTGGGGGACATGCAAGCGAAAGCGGCTGTTGAAAGGATCCGGCAACTTTCGCACCGCGGTTTGCCTGCGGGGACTTCTCGCGGCTTGCGAATTATCCCCTCCGTTCACGCGACCGGTACTTTGCTCACCGAAGAGCAGTGCTTCAGCTCTATGATCAGCGCCGTCACCAATTCCTGCGACTGAAAGCCGAGATGCAGCCACAGTTTTCGAGTCCCCGCACCCCTGCCGCCGCCTATCAGGCGCCGCCTGCGCACCTTCCGTTCGGCGTGCGCGATGCGCGTCGGCACGCCATCGAGCATGCGGTCATTCAGGTGTTCGGCGTTGCCGGCGATGAGTTGCGGCGCGCCTCCCGCGGCCGCGCCAACGTCGCCCTCGCTCGCCAGGTGGCGATGTACCTGGCCCACGTCGGGTGCGGCCTGTCGCTGACAGAAGCCGGACGGCTTTTCGAACGCGACCGCACGACGGTCGCCCACGCCTGCGGTGTTATTGAAGACCGCCGCGATGACCCGCTGTTCGACCGCGCGCTCGACCTCTTGGAGTGGGCCGTGCCCTTGCTCGCGGTTCGCGATTATCCTGAAACCCCAGCCGCGAGCTGAAATCCCATGTCGGTATCGAAATCGAGGCGCCGGACGGCAGTTCCGGCGGCGAGGGCTGCTGCCGTCATCAATGACGAAGAGAGCCCGCTCGCCTGGCTGCGCCGCCGCAAGGACCGCAACGGAGAGCCCATGATCTCGCAGGTGCAGTTCGATGCCGGCGAGCGCCTGCGCGCCGACTTCTGGTTCGCGCAGATGACACCGCGTACGACCACCAACTGGTCGGCCCTGTCGCCGGCGAAACGGGGACGGCGCTACGGCGCAACCCGTCCTGCCGTGGGCGATATGCTAGATAACGCCGCTGCCGCCGCGGAAAGGGTACGCCGCGTGCTCGCCGCGGTGGGCCCGGAGCTTTCCGGCGTGCTCATCGACGTCTGCTGTCACCTCAAGGGGCTCGAGGAGGCCGAGCGCGCAGCCGGCTGGCCGCAGCGATCGGGAAAGATCGTGCTGCAACTCGCGCTGACGCGCCTCGCCCGTCACTACGGTATCGACGGCGCCGGGCAGGCGCCGATGCCGCGCGCGGCCCGTGTCCGCCACGCCACTGGGCAGATGATGGCTACCGGCCGGCATTCGAAGTGCCGGACGAGGAGTAGGGGACGCGGCGGCCGTCACCCGCGACGGTGATCACGCGTCACGCGGAGAACGCGCAGGCTCAGCGCCTCGCGCGCTCAGGAAGCCGCAGCTTCCTGTGTGCTGGCCGTGGCATCGGCGCGGACGCGCGCCACCATCGAAGCCAGCCCGTTCGAGCGCTGCGGGGTGAGATGCTCCTTGAGGCCGAGCTTCTCAAAAATGGGATCGGCCTCGATCGCGAGCACCTCGTCGACCGGACGATCGTTATAGATGGCGGAGAGAATGGCGATCAGTCCCCGCACGATGTGCGCGTCGCTGTCGGCAACGAAGTGGAGCACGGGATCGCCGCCTTCGGATCGGACCTGCGTCGCGAGCCATACCTGGCTCGCGCAGCCGCGGACCTTGTTGGCGTCGGTGCGCAGCTCGTCGGGGAGCGGCGGCAGCTCGCGGCCCAGCTCGATCAGGTAGCGATAGCGGTCTTCCCAATCGTCGAGGACGGCGAAATCGCTGGTGATATCCGAAAGGGTCGGCACGCTACGGCAAGCTCCGATGTCAGCTGATGCAGCTATTCACATACGTTGCCGAATTGCAAACGCGCAAGGGCCAGCACGCGCCGCTGGCCCTTTATCTTGCGCGGGGAATGACGGGTTCAGATGCGGCCGGGCGTCGCGCCCCGCCACACCGGCTCCAGATCCTCCGAGCGCAGCGTACCGCGCGGGGTAATGTCGACGGTGGGCTCGATCAGGCCGATCGGCCGTGCCTCACCGGAATTTTTCGTGACGAGCTCATACGCCATCGCCGCACCGAACTGCGCCTTCTTCACAAAGCCTTCCCAAACGACACCGGCCTGCTCGCATGTCGGGCCGTTGCGCTCGCAGAAAGTCGCCGTCCAGTGCACCGCGCTCGCCGCCCGATCATAGAGGGCAGCTTGCTGCTCACGATCGGCCGGCAGGATGGCGACCACCACCGCGACGAGAATTCCTGTTCTGAGTATAGACATGTTGGCCTCTCCAACCGTCTCGGATCTGTCCCACTGATAACAGGCCGATATCAACAAACTGCCTCATGCAATCGGTAAAATTGCGTCGATTTTCCTGCAAAACTTCGGCGTGGGAGAGGGCACCGCGGACACCGTACGCAGCAAATTAGAAACACTTTTTAAACGAGGGTTAAGAGATCGTTTACAAAGTTTGCGGCATACTTCCCGTTCATCGTTAGCAGCGCGTTCGAGGGGTCTGGTGATGCTGCCGAGGCGAGTGACTGTGCAACTCCTGGCCTTTCTGTTTCTGAGCGGGGGTGTTGCTGCCAATATTTTCTTCCTTCAATCGAGCGGCCGCACGATCCTCGCTCAGACGAGCGACCGGACCGCGTGGAATATTGCCGCCATTGAGGCCGCCGAGTTCGGCGATACCGGCTCCATCGGCGCGCCCGCGAACGGTAATGCGGCCGTCAACGGCCTCGATCTGATGGCGATCCAGACCGAAGCGTCCACGCCTGCCGGCTCGGACACCGACATGACCCGGGCCGTGCAGCGCGAGCTGCAGATCCGCGGCTACGAAACCGGCGCCCGCGATGGGATCGTCGGTGTGATGACGCGCGGCGCGATCATGGCCTATGAGCACGATCACCATCTGCCGCTCACGGCGCGCCCCAGCGAAGACCTGCTGAAGGCGATCATCCTGGGAGAGGCTGGGAAGCCCGGGAAGAAAGCGACGAGCGCAGAGACCCGGGAGGCCAAGGACGTCATCCGCTCCGTGCAGCGCTCCCTGGCGAAGCTTGGGTATAAGGCCGGCGGTGTAAGCGGCCAGCTTACCCCGCAGACGGTGAGCGCCATCCGCGCCTTCGAGGGCGACCAGGCGCTGCCCGAAACGGGGCGCATCTCCGGACCGTTGATCTCGCGCCTGGCGCGCCTGTCCGGCGAAGGGCGTGTGGCGGCGGCGCCCTGATCTCCAGGACACTCCGTCCCCGTCACGATTTATACTTGCCCTGGCCACGAGGCCCTCGCGCGGCCCGTGCTTCGCCGCTGCAAATAGCCGAGCCCGCTCTGCGACCGTCCTGGACCCGCGCGGCCGTAGCGCCTATCAGTCGTTGGCGATCGCGAGGCGATCCCACCGACGAGGAGGCGCGCTGACGCGCGCATAGCGGAAGGCGCCATGCGTCTACGGGCGGAATTCTGGGTCAAGGCATACATCCGCCGATGCGCAATCGAAGGCGCGTCGGCCGTTGTCGTGCGCCACGGCGATGATGACGCCGGGGCGATCTACATCCGCATCGACCGTCTCGACGGCACCTGTCAGTTGCTCGGCCCCGCGCCCGCAGGTCTTGAAAGCGTGGAGTGGGACCGCCGGTGGGTCTCGCACCTCCCTGCGGGCACTTCGCCCGATAAGGCGGACGAATTTCTTGCGCGCGAGGCACGCTTCGATTCCGATTTGTGGGTGGTCGAGGTCGAAGACCGGCGCGGCCGGCACTTCCTGGATGACAGTCTCGTCACAGCGTCGGACTAACCGCGCGCACAGCTTTACCTTTTAGTAACGGTTGGCGTCCTCAACTTGTACACTATGATTCTTACCGGGCCGCACCGGCGAAGCTTGACGATGCGGTCGAATCAGAGGGAAGCCATGTCACGGGGGAAGCACATGGCACAGATACTCAGCTTTCGTACCCCGGAGTTTCGGTCCACAGACAGCGCAGAGCGCCGCGACGCCGTGCCTGCCGAGGTCATCCTGTTTCCCGGCGTGCGCTACGAACGCTGGAACGAGGGCAAGACGCCACCACCGGCAGCAGACGGCCGTGGCGATGATCGCGATGTGTTGGAGCTTGCCGAATAGGCAACGCTTGAACCTTGGAGCATGATCGCTTCGGACCCTATCGGTCCGAAGCGATGAATATCAGTCTGATCGAAAGACCGCGACGGTGATCGAGCCCCGCCGCTTGCGCCGGCTGCAAACGTTCAGAATGAACGGGCCGTGCATTTCGCATCGCGCAGCATTGTCTCGACCTGCTGCTGATAGGCGAAGCCCTTGTCTGGTCCACGCACGACGATGATGCCGCGCGTTGCTGCAACCGCGGTGGGCGGCGTTGCGCTATTGGCAATGCCCCGCGCTTCTGTCGTGACGCCCAGGAACGCATCCTCCGATGGCACCAGCACGAGCGACACCGGCGTCGGTCGCGACGGGACCGAAGCCGTGGCGTAGATGTTGTCGCCTTCAGGCGTAACGACCGTCAGCGTCCAGCCCAGATCCGGCGGCAGCGTTGCCGAGACATCGACGGGACCCGCCGAGGTATTGAAGCGGCACATGGCATAGCGCGCATCGGGCGATGCGAAGGGGAGCGGTTCGGCGCCGGCAGCGGCTACCGGCAGCAACTGCATGCGGTTGACGGGCAGACCCGGCGCGAGCCGGCTATAGGCGGAAGCCGCGGTGAGGTAAGGCGCGGCAAACGTCGCGCAGATGTGCAGGATGCCGGCAGCGACGGGTGCCGCAAGGATGAGCTGCCAGTTGGCGTTGCGGAGCGGGTTGGGAATTTTCATCGGCAATGCATGCGGCGGATGACAGGGAGAGGTTCGGGCGCCTCCTCGGCTTTTTCAAGCATCGGCGTTCCTGCATCGAAGATGGTATATTTCAGTGCGAGCCGGCCCGCGCCGCCCGTTGGCAGCCAGTTACCGGGGCTGGCCTCGCGGCCGAGTGCGACGGCGAAGGTGCCGTCGGGACGGATGGCGATCGACTGGCTCGTATAGGCATGGCGGTCGGCGGGATTGGCGATGAGTTCGCCGCGATCGTTGAAGACCGTGATGCTCCACCAGTTGTCGCCGGGGCTGCGCCCCTCGACGACATAGTCGCACGAGGAGTGAAGCCGATTTCCTTCGCTGTCGGTGTAGGCGATGTAGGTGAGCGCCAGATCGGACGTGACCGGCAGCGCGCCGAGCCGCGCAAAGTGGGCGCGCGTGTAAGGATCCGCGTCGGCCTTCCCGGCGGATGTCCAGCTCACCCACGGCCCGCGCTGCTCCGTCGTCAGCGACGTGCCGACATCGATCATGTACCAGCTCGTGCCGAGCCCGAGGATCAGCACCGCGCCGGTGAAGGCAGCCCAGTCGCCCAGGATGCCGAACAGCATGCTGATGCGCTTCTGCAGGCGATGCAGCGCCAGGTGTGCGGGCGCGAGGGCGCTATGGGACAGCACGGGGCGTTCCCTCGTTGGTGATGCCGAGATTGGCGCGTCGGCCCGGTGCTTCCGGCGGCGGTGTCGCTGGCGGGGGTGTGGTGCTGCCGGTGCTCCCTAGCGCCGGCGTCACGCCCTCCGGTTGCTCGATCCCGCCCGCCTTGCGAAATGCCTGGGCGACGCTGCGCAGCGCATCCCGCGTCTTATCCGACATCAGGCTGGATCTGGTACGCTGGGGCTCGGCGGCCGTGCTCTGTCCTTCGGGGCGGAGGGCGGCGATGCGCTGCTGCTCGGCGACCTGCACCGGATGCGGTTGCAACCCGGGAATGGTCGGGATGTTCATGTCGGTGTGGATGACCGACATGAACGACTGGAAGACCGGCGCCGCGAAATGGCCGCCCGTCGTGCCGCTCGCCATGGGCCGGTTATCGTCATTGCCGAGCCAGACCGTCGCGACGTACTTGCCCGTGAAGCCGACGAACCAGACGTCCTTCGGACCCGTCGACGTTCCCGTCTTGCCCGCAACGTTGGTGAAGTCCAGCGCCGCCCGCTGCGCGGTGCCGTCGGTAACGACCTTGTTCATCATCCAGTTGATGCCCTCGGCCACTTTCCGCTCGATGACCTGCGGAGCTTCGGGCTCGTCGCGATCGCGGCTGTAGACGAGATCGCCCCGCGATGAGACGAGGTCGAGGATCGCATAGGGCTTGGCGAGCTTGCCGCCGTTCGCGAACGTCGCGATGCCGCCGGCGTGCTCCAGCGGGCTGATGCCATAGTCGCCGAGCGCCATCGAGCAGGTCTTGCGAATGCCGTTGATGCCGAGCCGCTGCGTCAGCTCGATGACCTTGTCACGCCCGACAGCAAACGACAGCTCAGCCGCAACGGTGTTGAGAGATTTCGCGAGCGCCATCCACAGCGGCATGCGCCCGCCGCCGCCATGGCTGCCGCCGTAGTTCTGCGGATGCCAGCGCCCGCAGCTGCGCGAAGCGTCGCGCACGCTCGTTGTCGGCGTGTATCCGTTCTCGAGCGCGGCCGCATAGACGTAGACCTTGAACGAGGAGCCGGGCTGGCGCCGCGCATGCGTTGCGCGGTTGAACTGGCTCTCGCCGTAGTCCGGGCCGCCCGTGATCGCCCGCACGGCTCCGTCCGTTTCCATCAGCACGATGGCGCCACTGGTGACGCGGTTGCCCCGATACTTCCGCAGCGCCGAGCTCAGTGCCTCGTCGGTCGCCTTCTGCATGTTGAGATCGACCGTGGTGCGCGCGGTCAGAACGTAGTGGCCTCGCCCCGCCGCGATGCGCTGCACTTCCTCGAACGCCCAGTCGAGGAACCAGTCGGGGCTCGAAGGATCGCGGTTCTCGATCGTCTTGGCCGGATGCATGCGCGCCCAATGCACCTGACCGGAGGTGTAGAAGCCCGCCTCGACGAGGTTGTCGAGCACGATGGACGTGCGCGCCCGCGATGCGGGCAGGTTGACGTGCGGGGCGTACTTCGTCGGCGCCTTGAAGAGGCCGGCGAGCATGGCAGCCTCGGCAAGATTGATCTGCCGCACGGACTTGCCGAAATAGAATTGCGACGCAGCCTCGGCGCCGAATGCGCCGCCGCCCATGTAGGCGCGGTCGAAGTAGAACTTCAGGATTTCGCGCTTGGTGAAGCGGCTCTCCAGGAGGAGTGCGAGGAATGCCTCCTTTATCTTACGCTGCATCGAGCGTTCGGACGAAAGGAAGAGGTTCTTCGCCACCTGCTGCGTGATCGAGGAGCCGCCCTGCACGACCTCGTTCGCCTGCAGGTTGGTGGCGAGCGCGCGCAGGGTGCCGAGTACGTCGATGCCCCAATGCTCGAAGAAGCGCCGGTCCTCGGTGGCGAGTGTCGCCTTGATGAGGGAATCGGGGATCTCGTCCAGCGGCACGGAGTCATTGTGCAGGATGCCCCGCTTGCCGATCTCGTTGCCGTTCTGGTCGAGGAACTTCACGGCGTACTGGCCGGTGAGGAACTTGCCCTCGTTGAATTCCTCGAACGCCGGGATGGCGAGCGCGAACATGACGACGAAGCCGCCCGCGCCGAGCGTCAGCCCTTCCGATGCCGCTTCATTCAGCAGACGTTTCCAGCCGGTGAGGCGGAAGCGCGCGAAAAAGCTTGTGCCGGCATCCCAGGCATCCCGGACCCATGCCCAGCTCTCGGCGATCGTGGAATCGAGCTTGGAATCGAGCCCGAGCCAGTCGATGACCCGTTCGCGGCGTCCGCGTCTGAAGAGCCAATCGTGCACGTCGATCCTGTCCCGCGCTGAAGGCGTCCGGGCGCAAGGCGCCCAGGGAGGCAATTCGATGAGAATCCCGCACGGTTATAGCTGCGCCGGGGTGGTGATGTTAAGGCGCAAGCCCGCGTCCCGGGGGAAATGCTGGGCCGCCATCCTTTGATGCAGTTTTGCAACAGCCTAGGACGGCGCAATTGCGGCGCCTCTGGGGCGGGGAGGGCGAGAAGAGTGTCGCGTGGCGAATGCGAGCCAGGCGCCCCACGGCTTACTGCGTACCCACGGCTTACTGCCTGCGCCGTCCGCTCGCCGGAGGACGGCTGCCCGGGCGGCAGGCGCTCGGCGAACGTGCGGGCGGCTGCTGTCGAAAGACTTTCTAAAGCTGCCGATCTTCACACCGCATGGCATCCAAATGGCCTCGCCACTGCGCCAACCGTTACGCCGCCGGGATTTTGCGCGCGGCCCGCGAAGCGAACTTATCCCCAGCGTGACGCTGCCGGCGTATGCTTCAGATATAACGCGACAGTTGCGCCGGCGGTGAGTTCGGACGGCTTCGCGTTCTCCCAGAAATTGCAGCGAGTGACAGCGGCGCATGGCGGCGTTGAGCAATGCCACGATCGCATTGATCAAGATCGATTACGAGGAAAGCAGTCTCACGGTCGCGGCGATCGGGGAGAAATACGGCATCTCGGCGCCGTACGTCTCCCGCATTGCCCGCGAGCGCGGCTGGATACTGCGCACCCAGCGGCTGGGCCGGCGGCCACGGACAACGTCGCCGATGAGCAATGCAGGGCGCGCGCTCATCTCACACCGGCTATGCGGCGTGATCAACAGGAAGCTCGATCAAATGGAGAAGGATATGGAAAGCGGTGCGCTCAGCTCCGCCGACCTCGAGCGCGACGCGAAGACGATCGCCTCGATGATCGGCGGTATGCAGAAGGTCGGCCCGGTCCCAACAGAAGACAAGGTGAGCAAGTTTGATGCCGTCCGACCCGCCGCAGTCGCCGACACCGATGAGGTGGAGCGACTTCAGCGCGAGATTGTCGAGCGCTTTGAGCAGATCGAGCGCCGCCGGGCGGCTGAGGCAGGACCTCGCTGAGATCGCGGCCGAGCTTTCGCCCCGGCATCTGGCGCTCATCCTCGGCCACTGGCCGCTTTGGGCGCGTCCCGATCAGCTTCCCCCGGAAGCGAATGCTGCGGGCGAGCCCTGGCGCATATGGCTCATCCTCGGCGGACGCGGTGCGGGCAAAACCCGTGCGGGAGCCGAGTGGGTTCGCGCCAAGGCCCTGGGACGCACCCACGACGGCAGTCCCGCTGCGCGGCGCATCGCGCTCGTAGGCGAGACCTATAGCGAGGTGCGCCGCGTGATGGTGGAGGGCGTCTCCGGCATTCTCGAGGTCCATGGCGATAGCGAGCGTCCGCATTTCGAGCCTTCGAAGGGCCAGCTCGTCTGGCGCACCGGCGCGCTGGCGCAGATTTTCTCCGCAGAGGATGCGGAGGGATTGCGCGGCCCGCAGTTCGATGCCGCCTGGTGCGATGAGGTCGCCAAGTGGCGCAACGCCGAGCACACCTGGGACATGCTACAATTCGCGCTGCGCCTGGGCGAGCATCCGCAGATGGTCGCGACGACGACGCCGCGCGCAACCGCGTTTCTAAAGAAGCTGATGGCCGATGCGGGGACCGTGGTCACGCGCGCTTCGACCGTTGACAATGCGGACAACCTGGCGCCATCGTTCGTCGCCGAGATGACCCGGCGCTATGCGGGCACGGCACTGGGCCGCCAGGAGCTTTACGGGGAACTCGTCGACGATACGTCCGGCGCGCTGTGGCGGCGCGACTGGATCGAGACGCACCGCGTTGCGGCGGCTCCCGAGCTGGCGGCCGTCGTCGTGGCGGTCGATCCGCCGGTGACGGCGACGGTCTCATCGGATGCGTGCGGGATTGTTGTCGCCGGCCTGGGCGAGGACGGTCGCGCCTATGTGCTGGCCGATCGCACGCTGCAGGGGCGCGAGCCGCAGGTCTGGGCGCGGGCGGTGGTGAGCGCCTACCGTGAATACCTCGCCGACCGCGTCGTCGCCGAGGTGAACCAGGGCGGCGATCTGGTGACGGCGGTGCTGCGGCAGATCGATGACGGCGTTGCCGTGCGCACGGTGCGCGCAACGCGGGGCAAGTGGCTGCGCGCCGAGCCGGTTGCGGCGCTCTATGCCGAGGGCCGTGTTGCGCACGTTGGCGCGTTCGATGCTCTTGAAGATCAGATGTGCGCGTTCGGCGCCGATGGGCTGGTGAAGGGTCGCTCGCCCGATCGGCTCGACGCGCTTGTCTGGGCGCTCACCGATTTGATGGTGGACGGCGCCCGCCGCCCGCTGGTGCGAAGACTGTGAGCTGGACGGCGCAGCTGCGCCTGTTGAAGTTTGGGCGGATGGCAGCCGTCCATGCAGAGCATGGCTTCGCCATGGCGGACTGAGCAGTCTGTCATTCCGGAAGCGCTGAACGACGTGAGGCGCTATCCGGGACCAGCGGGAGGTGAGGCGCCAGCCTGGCAATATCGATGATGCATTCACGCTGGGTCCCGGGTCTCGCTCGCGCCCGCTCGCTTCGCCGGGGGATGACAGCAGGTCATGCAGTTCCAAATGTCATTCCGGCGAAGGCCGATATCCACGCCAGCCGCAGCAATCGTTACGGGATGTCCGCATGCTTGTGCATTGCATGGCTGCGCCATGACGGGGCGATGACGCGCTCGAACGCGCGCTCGGCAACTTAGCAAAACACCATCAGCCGGCGGGCCGGCTCCCGCAGGGGAGACGCCGGCGCCAACCGAAAAGGAAACGCATGTCGCGCATCATCGATGCGCTCGGCAGGCTGCTGCCTGCGCGCGCGCCACGACGGGATCAGAAGGCGAGCGCGGCGGGCCCGCTCATTGCGTGGGAGCCCCTTGGCCAGCCGGTCTGGAGCCCGCGCGATTACGCCGCCTTCGCGCGCGAAGGCTTCATGCAAAACGCCATCGTCTACCGGTCTGTGCGCATGGTGGCGGAGGCGGCGGGCTCCGTGCCGCTGCTGCTCTATCGCGGCGATGAGGAAATCGAGAGCCATCCGCTGCTCGACCTTATCGCGCAGCCTTCACCCGATCACACGGCAACGGATTTCCTCGAGGCCTGGTATGGCTTCCTGCTCGTCGCCGGCAATGCTTACGTGGAAGCCGTCGGCGTCGGCGGCAAGCTGCGCGAGCTGTATGTGTTGCGCCCCGATCGCATGAAGGTGATCCCGGGGTCGAACGGATGGCCGGAGGCTTTCGAGTATTCGGCCAATGGGACGTCCGTCCGCTTCGCTGACGAGAGCGTTGCGGGTGTGCGGCCGATCCTGCACACGCGCCTCTTCCATCCCGATAACGATCACTACGGGATGAGCCCCATCGAGGCGGCGGCGTCGGCTATCGATACGCACAATCAGGCGAGTGCCTGGAACAAGGCGCTGCTCGACAACTCGGCGCGGCCGTCCGGCGCGCTCGTCTATGCAGCGAACGGCGGCAATCTCACCGAGGCGCAGTTCAGCCGCCTGCGCGGGGAGCTGGAGGAAGCGTTTCAGGGTGCGCGCAACGCCGGGCGGCCGATGCTGCTCGAAGGTGGGCTCGACTGGAAGCCGCTGTCGCTGTCTCCGAGGGATATGGATTTCATCGCGGCCAAGCACGCAGCCGCGCGCGAGATTGCCCTTGCGCTCGGCGTGCCGCCGATGCTGCTCGGCATCCCCGGCGACAATACGTACGCCAACTACCAGGAGGCGCAGCGAGCCTTCTGGCGCGGCACGGTCCTGCCCCTGGTCTTCCGCATGGCGCGGGCGTTCTCCACGTGGCTTTCGCCGGCGTACGGCGGAGTTGTGGAGCTGCGGCCGGATCTCGACCAGGTGGATGGGCTGAGCAGCGAGCGGGAAGCTCTGTGGGCACGCATCGAGCGGGCGAGCTTCCTGACGCTGGACGAGAAGCGCGCTGCAGTTGGCTATGGGCCAGCGCCGCATGAGGAAGTGGCGACCGAGCACGATGCAAGAGACGCGGCGCCGTCGTTCGGCAGTGAAGTCGTAGCCTTTGATGGCGCCGGCGACACCCCTCCGGGGAGTCGGCCGCCGGCGCACTTCGTCAAGTACAGCCCCGACCAGCCACGCGTCTCAGCCGGAAACGCAGACGGCGGGCAATGGACGGATGGTGGTGGCAGTGGTGGCTCGTCGGGCGGCGTGCGCGTGGCGCAGGCGAATGATGGCAGTAAGCCTCTAATCGATGTCCGAATGCACGACGTAGAATATGGCGACCACACGGTACGCGAACATGTTGGTAGGAAGGACGAAGAACTCCTAGAGGCACTTCAACGAGATCGCCTCGACACGTTCTCATTTACAATCGCTCGCCCCAGGCTCGGGTCGTTCGATTCAGAGGAATCCGCTAATGATCTAGTAAAACGCACGCTCAAGAATTCTGCTACTGAGATCGAAGCGTTCGTCCAGGGCGACGATAAGAGGGCGGTTGTGATGAAACGATTTGGATCCATAACAGGCAAGGAGGCTTTTCGACCTGATGCCTTTACAGATCCCTACATACGCCCGACCTACAGCGTCAAAGTTGTTATGGAGAAAGACAAACGATCGCCAACAGGCTATCGGGTGCTAACGGCATTTCCCTTCAACCCACTGCCCGGCGAATTAGATCGGTAGGCACCTGTGATCAATATTCCATCCGAGTTTCGTTATCTCGTCGCGTGCTTCCATCAAGACAGCTTGGAGGGAGCCGCCAACGAAGAGCAATGGATAGCAACGGCAGTCGATTATCTGAGTGAAGCGAGGAAGAAGGCAGTTCGGAAGTTCTTGGACGACGTTCTGAGTGGCGGTATCAGCGATGCTGAGCTGGGGATCATTTGGGAGTCGGCGAACCCTGATTTTCTTATTCCGAACGAAAAGGAGTTGCGCGTATTCTTACGCCTCATCCGCAACCAGCTGTAGTGCGAAAGGCTGTGTGGCAGTGTACGAGCGCGCACGCCGAAACCAGAATGGCGCGAGCGCTTGAGGCGTTGTGGGCGCGCGGATCGCGTACCTTAAGCCCGAGAAGGATATAGTCTACATCGATCTTTGGCGCTCGGACACGGCGGTTGCCGGTGAGAACGTATTCGAGCCGTCGGACTTCGATCTGTCTTTCTATGTCGATCCGAGCAAAGGGGGAACGCGTGATGCGGCGCTCAATCTTGACAATCGGCTGGGGCAAGAATTGAGATAGATTCCGGGCGCGTCCGCGGAAGTTGAAGAAAAGACCGACTAGCGGCGCACTTCGTCAAGTACAACCCCGATCAGCCGCGGGTCGCCGCCGGAAACGCAGACGGCGGGCAATGGACGGATGGTGGTGGCAGTGGTGGCTCGTCGGGCGGCGTGCGCGTCGCCTTGGCGGGAACGGGGACACGGAATGACGCAGGCGAGGAGGAAAGCCTCGTCCATCTGGCGCAGGCAGATGGTTCGTCAGGAAGACCAATTGATATACTGGAAGAAGATAGCCTCCGCGGACACACGTTCGAGCGCCACGTCAACAAGCCGGACGAATATCTAACCGCTAGGATTCTCCGAAACCGAGTCAACATACCTTGGATCGGCGGAGGAGGAGAAAAAAGGGCCGGATCCTTCACTTCGCTCGAAGCTGCGAACAAACTTGTGAACGCGACCATTGCCGACCCGATAAATCAGCAGAATATCAAGGCATTTGTTGCACGCGGATTTTGGCATCTGTTGAACGTTCAGTACTTATACAAGGCCTTTGATAGGCCAACGGGATACGAAATGTAGGGCCAGCGGAACGAAAGCCGGAAAAGCGTATCACCTACTCGGTGACTGGCCGCATAATAAGAAGCGATAGCGTTCCCAAAGGCTACTATGTCGAATCTGCGTTCCCATCAAACTCCGACTAAGGCGCAACCATGGAAGTGACCGAGTCAGTGAAGAATCTCTTCCGAGGCTTCCACCAGGATATGTTTGAGTACGCGCAAACCCCTGAGGCGATCGCACAGGAGGCGCTTGGGTTTCTCACCCTTGACGACATCCCGCCTGTGGTTGCCTACCTCGATGATTTGTTGAGCGGCCGCTACAGCGACGAGGAGATTCAGGCGATCTGGCACAGGATGCCGGCGGACATCTACTTCACCGACGCTCGAGGCGCCGTCAAAGTGTTGAGTCTTGTGCGCGATCTGCTCAAGACCCATCCGCAGTTCAAGCCTCAATAGTAATGGGCCGTGTGCAGAGATGATTGATCTGCAACGACGCGGACGCTCAGGTGATCCCGACGATAAGGCGGCCAACTATATCGAAACGCGGCCTTATGACATCGATGGCGACGAGGCGGGCTTCTGGGGCATCGTTCCTTGGGGGCGAAGCTTCGGGTTCGAGGGCGACGATCTCGCGGAGTTCGTACGTCTATGCGTGCTGCGGTTGCTTGATGCTGGCGCGGTGCCGGTGCGGCACAGCTCGCAGGGTGAGCCCATGCTGTGGAAGGAGCAAACGCAGTACGGGACGACGAAGGAGCAAATCGCCGACGCGATCATCGCCGAATGGCTGCAACGGAGGCGGCGATCCACCCTGGGAATACCTATGGTTCGTGACACGCGAGGTTCTGGAGACTGATCGCAGCGAGTAGTCGCGCATCCACGCGGAGCATGGCTCCGCCATGAGAGAATTCGGGTTCTGAAATGAAATCCAAAGACCTGGGAGCGATGAGCATCGAGGAATTGGTGACTCGTTTCGAAGCAATTGCTCTAGAGCAAGACGACGCGATATCTAACGATGAGAACGGAAAGTATAACCGTCTATTCCGTGAGATGGACACGCTGAAGAAAGAGCTCAAGAGTCGCGACGGCGATCAGCGGCGCGCTTTACTGCCGCTTCTCAAGCACAAGAATATGCAAGTGCGTCTCAAAGCAGCCATTGCGACATTGGCTGTTGACGCTGCGGCAGCGCGCCAGTGCCTCCAGCAAATCAGTGATAGCAATATATACCCGGAAGCTGCCGATGCACGGGGCATGATGACGGCAATAGACGACGGATCATACGTGCCGAGCTAGGACAACTCGGCGCGGCCGTCCTGAACGCCGGTATGGTCGGGGAACGTCATGC
The DNA here is from genome assembly GCA_044507625.1 of Hyphomicrobiaceae bacterium. Lineage (GTDB taxonomy): Bacteria > Pseudomonadota > Alphaproteobacteria > Rhizobiales > Hyphomicrobiaceae > Hyphomicrobium_A. Next base: position 90,132 of record JBIQJE010000014.1, read on the forward strand.
TGACCGGCGAGCAGTTCAAGCGTCCGGGGCCGAGCTGAAAGAGGTGTTCCAGGGCCGCGCGCGCCGCTGTGCCGAGGGATTGAGGGAGCCGACCGATGCGGATGTGCGTCGTATATGGTGTGAAACCGACGATATGGAAATTGCCCCTGCGTGGGTTGAACAAGCGACGGGGGTGACCGGCGAAGGTAGAGAGAGTGCAGCGCTGGGGGGGCGACTACTATTTGTTCAAGCATAAAGAGGCGAAGTTGAGGTTGATCAGCAACCGCGACTTCGACGACTACGAGCCCATTTTTACCGAAAGCGATGAATGGCCGTTGGCCATGAGACTGGAGGACGCGAAGACGGACTCACCCCTATTGCGTGGGCTCGAGAGCGCTACGAACCATTTTGTGAAGCTACAAGAGAAAGCGTACTAGACTTAGCGCCTTTGCGATCCGGTGGTTCCAGCATATCCGAGGAAACCTCGAATGATCGGCAAACCTTCTCCTCCAATGCTCTTCCTTCAGGTTTGCCGAATGTTCCATGCAGATATTGCGGATACCTGTCCGACCTTTGAGCTTATGGCCGCTTTCGCGCTGCAGCGGGTCGAGGAAGCCGAGCGCGTAACGCTCGCGGAGTACCTCGATTGCTTGTTGAGTGGCGAGTACACGGAGGACGAACTAATGGAGCTTTGGAATAGCTCCGGCGCCGACGTCTTTATTCCAGACGTAAAGAACCTCATAGCACTTCTGACAGAAATGAGACGGCAGCTGCGAGCGGTTCCGGAATAGCAGTTGTGGCAAGGAGTTCAGCGCGACCTTGAAGACGCTGAGCGTGGAAGCGCTCGTCGAGCAATTCCGTTGCATGGCCGTGGCACAGGACGAGGCTCTGCTCGATGATGAGCACACGCGGCGATGGCTGCGGAAAGAGATACGGCCCGGGTTGATTGGCCATCAGTGAGAAAGGCGCTGGTGGGCCTGATCGAACTTGATCAAGTCCGAGTTTCCTTGGACGCATCCCACGCTGGAAAGCTGAGGACGTTGAGAAGCGGCGCACAGCTCAGCGCCATCGCCAAGCAGGGCGCGCGGCCTTGGTCGATGTCGAAAGAGGATTCCTTAGCCATCCTTGCCGACGTCGATGCCGCGCTGGATGCGGATCCGCAGTACGCCACGGGCTGGGTCGACATCTTGGTTACGGATCTGGGCAGCCAGATATGCGATCGCATTCTTGATCGACGGGGCTGCGAGTGGTGGCGACGGTGACGGCCACCGACGCTGTAGGCAATCGGGCCCTAGCAGAATAGAACTCGACAAATTCGGAGATAATTGATGCTGGCAAACGCAGGCGCCTGGCAGGCCGGCGCGCGCGATCGTGCGCGCCAACACCATGAGGTGAAGTTCACGCGGCTCGACCTCAAGGCCGTCGAGGTGGATGGAAGCTTCGGCGGCTACGCGAGCCTGTTCCATCGCGCCGATCTTGCTGGCGACGTCGTTCTGCCGGGGGCCTTCTCCGACAGCCTCGTGCAGCGTGGCGTATCGGGCGTCAAACTGTTGTTCCAGCACGACGCCAATCAGCCGATCGGCGTGTGGACATCACTGCGCGAGGACGCACGCGGTCTCTATGCCGAGGGGCGGCTGATGCCCGAGGTGACGAAGGCACGCGAGGTGCATGCACTGATGCGCGCCGGCGCTCTCGACGGCCTGTCGATCGGCTTTCGCACCGTCAAAGCGCGCCGCGATCGCGCCAGCGGCCAGCGCCGGCTGGAGAAGATCGACCTCTGGGAGATCTCGGTGGTGACCTTTCCGCTACTGCCGGAAGCACGCATCGCGACAATGAAATCGTCACCCTTCGCTGGCGGCTTGCCGACGGAGCGGGAATTCGAACGCTGGCTCACGCGGGATGCTGGGCTGAAGCGCAGTGAGGCGCGCGCCCTGATGGGCACGGGTTTCAAAGGCCTGAAGGCTCTGCGGGATGCGAGCCGGGTAACGGGCGAGGAGAGCGATCTGGCCGCGCGTATTCGGGCGGCGGCGCAATCCTTGAGCAGCAACACCTGGTGAAGGATAGAGTGAGTATGTCGGAACTGGAAACCAAGGCGGGCGGCGGCAACGTCGGCGCCGCCTTCGAAGACTTCATGCGCGCCTTCGAGGCGTTCAAGGAGACGAACGACGATCGGCTGTATCAGCTCGAGCGCCGTTCTGCGGCCGATCCGCTGGTCGAGGAGAAGCTGGCGCGCATCGACCGCGCTCTCGATGAGCATCGCCGCATCGTCGATGATCTGGCGCTGAAATCGGCCCGCCCGGCCATCGGCGGAGCGGCCCCGCGCACGGGCGCCGCGCTCGCGCACAAGTCGGCATTCGACGCCTACGTGCGCAAGGGCGAGCCCGGCGCGCTGCGGGACCTGGAGCGCAAGGCGCTATCGGTCGGCTCCGACCCTGACGGCGGCTATCTGGTGCCGGACGAGACGGAGCGCACCGTCAATCGCGCGCTGCGTGATATCTCTCCTATCCGCGCCATTGCAGGCATCCGCCAGGTTTCGGGTTCGGTGTACAAGCGCCCGTTCTCGGTCGCAGGCCCAGTGACCGGATGGGTCGCGGAGACGGCGGCGCGCACGCAGACGAATGCCCCGACGCTCGATGAGCTCTCGTTCCCGACGACCGAGCTCTATGCGATGCCGGCCGCGACGTCGTCTCTTCTCGACGACAGCGCCGTCAATATCGACGAGTGGCTGGCGGAGGAGGTGCGCATCGCCTTCGCCGAGCAGGAAGGCACTGCGTTCGTCACCGGCAACGGCACGAACAAGCCGAAGGGCTTCCTCGCCTATACGACGGTGGCGAATGCGTCGTGGGAGTGGGGTAAGCTCGGTCACATCCTCACCGGCACCGACGCGGCTTTCCCTGCCGCCGATCCGGCCGATAAGCTGATCGATCTCATCTATGCGCTGAAGGCCGGATACCGGGCGAACGCGCACTTCGTGATGAATCGCTCCACGCAGTCGGCGATCCGCAAGATGAAGGACGGCGACGACAACTACCTGTGGCAGCCCTCTGGCGCACCCGGTGAGGCGCCGACGCTGATGGGCTATCCGATCGCTGAATCGGAGGACATGCCGAACATGGCGGCCGACAGTCTGAGCGTGGCCTTCGGCGATTTCCGCCGCGGCTACCTGATCGTCGACCGCGTGGGCATCCGCGTGCTGCGCGATCCCTACTCCGCTAAGCCCTACGTGCTGTTCTACACGACCAAGCGCGTCGGCGGCGGCGTTGCCGACTTCGATGCCATCAAGCTGCTGAAGTTCGGCGACTAGTCGGCCAGCAACCGTTCGCTTCGCGGTTCCTCCCCCGCGAGGCTGAAGCGGGGCCGCCGTCTCCCCCTGGCGGTCCCGCAGCCCTTCTGACTGCGCGGCCCATTCGCGACAAGCCGCGAGCGGCCTGTCGAACTTCATCCTGATAACAATGGAATGTCCATGGCACTGGTGATCACCAGTGCGCCCGCCGTGGAGCCGG
>JBIQJE010000015.1:0-93114 GCA_044507625.1 Hyphomicrobiaceae bacterium
TAGTTGTTGACGATGTACGGCCAGATGAGGTCGCGCGGGCGCAGCATGTTGAACACGTTCGCCATGCGCGATCCGTCGAGATAGCCCCGCTCGCTCATCAGTGCGTTGAGCGCCTCGAGCTGCTCCTCATCGGTGAAGAGCAGAAGGTCGCCCGCGTAGGTGAAGTCGATCTGCGTCGCCAGGAAGCTCGCCGCGTTGAATACGTCTTCACCGCGCGCGGCGAGATAAGCGAGCGTCGTAGCGAGCAGCGTGCCGCCCACACAGTAACCCGTGACGTTGATCTTCTCGACGCCGGTTTCCCGCTTCACCGCATCCGCTGCGCTGAGAATGCCCTCCTGCATGTAGTCTTCGAAGGTCTTGTGCGCGAGGGAAGCGTCCGGATTGACCCAGGAGACGACGAATACGGTAAAGCCCTGATCGACGAGAAACTTGATGAGGCTCTTGGCGGGCGTGAGATCCAGCACGTAGTACTTGTTGATCCAGGGTGGAACGATCAGCAGCGGGATCTCCCGCACCTTGTCGGTCGTCGGCGCGTACTGAATGAGCTGCAGAATGTCGTTCTGGAAGACGACCTTGCCGGGGGTCATCGCGAGGTTGCGGCCCACTTCGAACGCGGTTGCGTCCGTCTGGCTAATCTTGAGCAGATCGCCTGACTTCTTCATATCCTCGGCGAGCAGCGTCATGCCCTGCACGAGGTTCTCCGCATTCGTCGCCAGCGTTTCCCGCAGCACTTCGGGGTTCGTCAGCGGGAAGTTCGACGGCGACATCGCGCTCGCCACCTGACGCAGGTAGAACTCTGCGCGCTGGCGCGTTTTGCCGTCGAGCCCCTCTGTCTTCTCGAGCATGTCCTCGGCCCACTTGGCCGTGACGAGATAGGCCTGCTTCCAGAAGTCGAAGTAAGGATTGGAGGACCACTCGGGATCCTTGAAGCGCGCATCGCTCGGCTCCGGCTTCGCGACCGGCTCGACATCCTCGCCGAACATGCGGAGCACCGTGTTATTCCACAATTCGCCGTAGGTCTGCATCAGCTCGCCCTGCGCTTCGGCAAACCGGGCCGGGTCCGAAAGCCACTGGCGTGTGAGATCCGACAGCGTGGTGGTCGCCTCGGTCATTTCGGTGGCCGCGGAATAGGGCCCCATTTTCGCGTCGTTGCGCTCGATGAATTCGGCGAGCACGTTTCCGCCCTGCTCGAACAGGCGCAAAAGGTTGCGCGCAAACTCCTCCGCATTCACCGGCGGATAGACCGACATCTCGTCTTGAGGCTCATTTTTGGTTTTGGGCATTTGACCCTTAAAATCTCTGAAAAGCCCCGGAAGCGGGCCACTATTCTATGCCAAGGTTTTGCGACATTGCGCGGGTAGTGTCACTCGGACGTGTGGACAATGTGGACCGCAGGACCGCTATCGCCGGAAGCCGAATCGCGTATCACCTGATCCCGCGGAACATAGGGAGACGGTATGCAACATACGCAGCCGTGGGAAGCCCGAACTGCCGGAACGGGCCCGCTGCAGCGTGCGGGCCATGCCTCCGGCGCAGGCGTTGCGCGCGCCGGCGCCCTGGCCGTCTTCCTCGGATTGGCACTGTTGGCCGCAGGCTGCTCATCGATAACGACGCCGTTGCCCGATTTGCGCCCGCGCACGCCCACCGCCATGTCGCAACAGGACCATCAGCGGGCAATGGAGGAGCTCAGCCACAAGCGCGACACGCACGAGGAAGAAGCCGAGCGTCAGATCGAAGGCGCAAAGTAGGGGATCGCGAAGGCTTATACTTAGCAGCCGCAGCAATCCCCCTGTCGCGAGCAGGCTGATACGTATAACCTCTTTAACCCCAAGGCCTGGACGGAGGCCACCGGCGGGGCGTAAACACGCACCATCGCTCATTTGCCAGGCTCAATGGCCGGTCGCCGCTACCCCGATCCGGCACCACCGAGAGGCGTCCCGTGCACGAGGACTTCCACCGCATAAAGCGTCTGCCGCCCTATGTTTTCGCCGAGGTCAACCGCCTCAAGGCGCAAGCTCGCGCACGCGGGGCGGACATCATTGACCTCGGAATGGGCAATCCCGACCTGCCGACGCCGCAGCACATCGTCGAGAAAATGGTCGAGACGATCGCGAAGCCGCGCACCCATCGCTATTCGGCCTCGAAGGGTATACCTGGGCTGCGGCGCGCACAGGCCGCCTATTACGAGCGCCGTTTCGGCGTGAAGCTCGATCCCGAGACGCAGATCGTCGCCACCCTCGGATCGAAGGAAGGCTTCGCCAACATGGCGCAGGCGATCACCGCGCCGGGCGACGTGATCCTCGTTCCGAACCCGACCTATCCCATTCACGAGTTCGGCTTTCTGCTTTCCGGCGCCGCCATGCGCCACCTCCCCGCCGGCACGGGCGAGGAGTTCCTGCGCACGGTCGAGCGCGCGTGCGTGCACACGATCCCCAAGCCGCTGGCGCTGGTGCTGTCGTATCCGTCGAACCCGACGGCCATGACGGCCGATCTCGACTTCTATAAGGATGCCGTCGCGCTCGCAAAGAAGCTCGATCTCATCATCCTGTCCGACATCGCCTACGCGGAAATCTACTTCGACGGCAATCCGCCGCCATCGGTGCTGCAGGTGCCGGGCGCGATGGACATCGCGGTGGAGTTCACCTCGCTCTCCAAGACCTACAATATGCCCGGCTGGCGCATGGGGTTTGCGGTCGGCAACGAGCGGCTGATCGCGGCGCTGGCGCGCATCAAGTCCTACCTCGATTATGGTGCCTTCACGCCGATCCAGGTGGCCGCTGCCGCAGCGCTCAACGGCCCGCAGGAGTGCGTCGACGAAATTCGCGCCACCTATCACAGCCGCCGCGATTGCCTGGTGGAATCCTTCAGCCGGGCCGGCTGGAATATTCCACCGCCGCCCGCAACGATGTTCGCCTGGGCGCCGGTGCCCGAGCCCTTCAAGGATCTCGGCTCCGTCGAGTTCGCCAAGCTGTTGATCGAGAAGGCGGAGATCGCGGTCGCGCCCGGTCTCGGCTTCGGCGAATACGGTGAAGGGTATGTGCGCATCGCCCTCGTGGAGAACGAGCATCGCATCCGCCAGGCGGCGCGCAACCTCAAGAAGTTCCTCTCGCAGGCGCCGGAGACGATGCACAACGTCATCCCGATGCAGCAGAAGGCGAGCCGCTGAGCCGCCGAACGCACGCAGCTCTGTCAATCCCAGCCGCGCCGCACTTCGTCGTCGAACGTGCGGCGCAGTGCTGTCTGAATGTCGAAAGCCTCGCGATAGCCGAGCGCGCTGCGAATGCGCTCTGTCGAAAGTACGAGCGGTACGCTGAGATCGAGGCGTTCCACAAGTTGACTGAGCGCTGTTGCGCCGTCGCAGTCGTCGATGACCTCTCCGCTCCAGCCGCACAGGGTAGCGAAGCGCGTGATCCATTCCCGGTGCGCAGGTGCATCGTCGAGGCCGAGATTGAATATCCCTCGCCGCGCACCAGGATGGACAGAAGCCAGCGCGATGCCGGCGGCCACGTCCTCGGCGTAACCGTAGTTGGTCCGCCACCCGGCCCACGCGCGCGGAACGGCCAAAGTCGCAGCGTTGCGCGCCATCGGCTCGATGATCCAGCGGAAGCGGCGCTGGCGATCACCCGGACCGAAAACCATGGGCAGGCGGAGAACGGTCCAATCGAAGCCGTCCGCTGCCGCAACCCGGCTCTCGATGGGGAGTTTGTCGTAGTCGTCGAGCCATCGGGCCGGGTCGTCCGGGGAGCGTGGCTGCGTCCCCCGATAGGGATAAAGTGCAGCGCGCACGGCCGCGCTTTCGTCGATCGCCTCCGCTGGGGGCGCGCCGCGCTCCGTGCGGTGCAAAAGCCCATATTGGCGATAGACGTCGCACGAGCTGACGAGCACGTAGCGCCCGATCCGGCCCTCGAGCGCCGCCAGGAGAGGTGCGGTCTCGGCTTCCGTAAAGGCGAGGAGGTCGACGACGGTATCGATCCTATGCGCGTCGATAGCACCGAGGGCCGCCGCGGTATCGGTGCGGTCCGCGGCAACGTGTGCATTGAGCCCGTTCAGCTCCGATGGCGGTTTGCGCGATAGGCCAATAGCTGTGTGGCCGGCCGCCGTGAGCGACGTGCCGATCCAACCGGCAAGAAAGCCGCCGGCGCCTAGAATGAGGACGCGCATGGAGCCCCTTCTCCTTGGCCGCGCGGAGAAAGCCGCAGGGCCCCGGTTTGCCCAGAGCCGCGCCCCGTGGGATAGTGGCCGCCGGGGTGCAATGTCCCTATAAGGTGTCCCTCCCGCCCTCGCGCGGCCATCTGGCCGCCGCGACAGCTCGCAACTGCAAAAACTTCCTCGCAGAGGCCCCGGAAACGATGCATAACGTGATCCCGATTCAGCAAAAAGTTGACCGCTAGCTTCCGGCAATCCATGCAAAAGTCACTGACCCTGGGCGTTGCCGGCCTTGGCACTGTCGGCGCTGGCCTCATCGAATTGCTTCAGACGCACCATCAGCAGATCGCCGCGCGCGGCAGGCCGGTGGAAATTGTGGGCATCTCCGCCCGCGCCAAGAACAAGCCGCGCAGTTTCGATACCTCGGGTTTTGCCTGGTTCGATGATCCGGTCGCCCTCGCGAAGGACGCGCGCATCGATGTCTTCGTCGAACTCATGGGTGGCTCCGATGGCATCGCGAAAGAGGCCGTCGAAGCAGCGCTCAACGCCGGCAAGCACGTCGTCACCGCCAATAAGGCGCTGCTCGCCAAGCACGGCATCGCGCTCGCAAAGCTTGCCGAGGAAAAGGGCGTCGCCCTCAACTTCGAGGCTGCGGTTGCGGGCGGCATTCCCGTCATCAAGACGCTGCGGGAGTCGCTCGCCACCAACTCCGTACGGCGCATCTACGGCATCCTCAATGGCACCTGCAACTTCATCCTTTCGTCGATGACGGACGAGGACCGCTCGTTCGCCGACGCACTGAAGGAAGCGCAGGAGTTGGGCTATGCCGAGGCCGATCCGACATTCGACATCGGCGGCTTCGATACCGCGCACAAGCTTGCGATCCTGACGAGCCTTGCATTCGGCACCGAGATCAACTGCGATCAGATCGATGTCGAGGGCATCCAGCAGATCACCGAGGCCGACATCGACGCCGCAAACGACATGGGCTTCTGCATCAAGCTGCTCGGTGTCGCGACACTCACCGAAGGTGGCATCGAGGCCCGCGTGCATCCCGCAATGGTGCCGGAGGAATCCGCGATCGCGGAGGTCTGGGGCGCCACGAATGCGGTTGCAATCGATTCCGACTTCTGCGGCAGCCTGCTCCTGATCGGCCCGGGGGCCGGCGGACGCGCGACGGCTTCCTCCGTCGCGAGCGACATCCTCGACATCGCGCGCGGCATCGTCACGACGCCGCTCCTCACGCGCACCGGGAGCCTGAAGCCCTACGTCAAATCGAAGCTTGGCGCTCACCACGGAGCCTACTACGTGCGCCTTCTGGTGCATGATCAGCCCGGCGCGATGGCGGCCATCGCCAAGCGCATGGCGGATCAGGACGTCTCGCTGGAAAGTATCGTGCAGCGCCGACCCCGCGCCACCCAGCCGGGGGCAGCGACGCGCCACAGGGCGGGGGGCCCCGCAGTCGTGGTGCTCATCACCCACGAGACCACCGAAGCGGCGATCCGCAAGGCGGTCGACGCCATCGAGCAGGATGGCAAGGTGGCCGAGCGCCCGCAGGTTATTCGTATCGAGAAGCTTGGCGAAGGCGAAGGGCCGTAGCCGCTGAAAGGCGTTACCATGACCAATGCGACCGTGAGGAAAGCGACCATGACAGAGCCGGGCGCCAGATCGGGTCTAGAGCGCGTGCTCGTCCTTGAAGTGGCACGCGTCACCGAGGCGGCAGCGATTGCAGCCGCGCGCCTGCGCGGGCGCGGTGCGGAGAAGGCCGCCGACAAGGCAGCCGTGGACGCCATGCGCAGCGAGCTTTCCAAACTTGCCATTCGCGGCACCGTCGTCATCGGTGAAGGCGAGATGGACGAGGCGCCGATGCTCTACATCGGCGAGAAGGTCGGCTCGGGCGAGGGGCCCGAGGTCGACATCGCCGTCGACCCGCTGGAAGGCACCACCATTTGCGCCAAGGCGATGCCGAACGCGCTCGCCGTGCTCGCTATGTCCGAGAGCGGCGGGCTGCTCCATGCGCCGGACATGTACATGAATAAGATCGCCATCGGCCCTGGCTATGCGCCGGATCTCGTCGATCTCGACGCTTCTCCCGAGGAGAACCTCAAGGCCCTCGCCAAGGCGAAGGGCGTGCCGGTCTCCGACATCACCGCCTGCATCCTCGATCGCCCGCGCCATGCCGAGCTGATCGCGGCGGTGCGCGCCGCAGGGGCCGCCGTGCAGCTCATCCCGGATGGCGATATCGCCGGTGTCATCTGGACGACGGACCCCGACGAGACCGGTATCGACATTTACCTCGGCTCCGGCGGCGCCCCCGAAGGCGTGCTCGCCGCGGCGGCACTGCGCTGCATCGGTGGGCAGATTCAGGGCCGCCTCATGCCCGCCAACGAGGAAGAGCGCGCCCGTGCCGCAACAATGGGCATTTCCGACATCAACCGAAAGTTCAAGCTCGAAGATATGGCGGCCGGCGACGTGATCTTCTCCGCCACGGGCGTAACGGACGGCTCCTTGCTCGACGGGGTGCACTTCGACGGCGACTACGCCGAAGTGGATTCCATCGTCATGCGCTCCAAGTCGGGAACCGTGCGCCGCATGCGCACCCGCTGCCGCGACTTGGCCCGCTTTGGCGCCTGAGCTGCGACGGGGCGGCCGGCAAGCGTAAGGCGCCTTGAACATCGCCTTCCGTTCCTGAAGAATGGATGTCCGGCGCGGGCATCTTGACCAAAGGAGCTGGCGTGGAAGAGCGAAATGTCGGCGGCTATTCCGTCACGTACGGCGGCGACGAGATCGAGGCGCCGGTTTACGTCATCGCCATTTTGGCCGCGGTGCTGCTCGCCGCCGGCATTGTCACCGGCAGCATGCTTTGGCTGGCGCTGGGCCTCGCCGCCGTCGGCGTGACCTACTACAACATTCCATTGCTCGAGCGGCGCCCAGCTATGGGCGCCAACCAGTACGGCATTTTCATTCAGGGTCTGGGGCTCATCCGCTGGCGCGCGATCGACAGCATTGATCTCGTGGAGGTCGCGGTGCGCGCGAGCACGATCCACGAGCTGCAGCTCGGCCTGAAGGAGCGCCTTTCAAGCGCGCTCGTCGCCGACTGGCGCAAGCAGCCGTTCTATCGCTCGCTGATGCGCTTGCCCTGGTCGATGGCGCGCACGAACGTCGTCGGCGTCAACCTCGAGCCGTTCAACAAGGAGCCGGACGAGGTGCACCGAACGCTATTGCGGCTTTGGCGCCATTACCGCAGCTGACCGTGCCACCGCATGCGCGCGGGGCTGTGGATAAACCCCTTGCTCGCATCGCCAACCTATCCGCCGGATGGTCAAATTCGCTTGAGGCGAATCGAAAATAAATCCGGGGGCAGAGCATGGTCGCGGTACGCAGGCAGCGGGATGCAGCGGCGGACGCGGCGCCATTCCTTGGCATAGCGGCATCGGCAAAGGGCTTCACCTGGCGCGAGCGGCTCGCGGGCGAGGCGCAGCTCCGCGCCGGCGCGATCAGCCAGCGCCACGGATTGCCCGAGCTGCTGGGCCGCGTGCTCGCCGCACGCGGTGTCGCCATCGACGACGTGCCGGTGGTGCTCAATCCGACGCTCAAAGCCCTGATGCCCGATCCGAGCACGGTGCGCGACATGGACGCCGCCGCTGTGCGCATCGCCGACGCGATCGAAAAGCGCCAGTCGGTGGCGATCTTCGGCGATTATGATGTCGACGGCGCGTCGTCGGGGGCACTCATGTCGCGCTTTCTCACGCATCATGGTCTCAACCCGCGCATCTATATTCCCGACCGTCTGTTCGAAGGCTACGGACCGAACCCCGCCGCCATCGAAGGCTTGGTGAAGGACGGCGCGCAGCTGATCGTCACGGTCGATTGCGGCACCACGAGCCGCGAGCCGCTGGCGCGCGCCGGCGAGCTCGGCTGCGATGTGGTGGTGATCGACCACCACCAGGCCGACGAGGAGCTGCCGCGCGCATGCGCGGTCGTCAATCCCAACCGCCAGGACGATGTATCGGGCCTCGGCCATCTCTGTGCAGCCGGCGTCGCCTTCATGGTGCTCGTGGCGACGACCCGCGAGCTGCGCCGGCGCGGCTTCTACGGCGCGGGCACGGCCGAGCCGGATCTCATGGCGGAGATCGACCTCGTCGCGCTTGCCACCGTCGCTGACGTGGTGCCGCTGGTCGGGCTCAATCGCGCCTACGTCACCCAGGGGCTTCAGGTGATGCGCTGGCGGCGGAATATCGGCCTCAAGGCGCTCATCGATGCCGCCGGATTGAACGAGCCGCCGACGCCCTACCATCTCGGCTTCATCCTCGGCCCGCGCATCAACGCGGGCGGGCGCATCGGCGATGCCGGGCTGGGCGCGCGCCTCCTTGCCGGCGAGGACGAGGTGGAAGCCGCGCGCATCGCGGCGCTACTCGACAGACTGAACAAGGAACGCCGCGCCCTCGAAAAGCAGATGCTGGAGGAAGCGCTTGCCGAGGCCGAGGCGCGGCTCATCGCCAATCCCGACGCCGCCCTCCTGCTCGTCGGCTCGCACACCTGGCATAAGGGCGTCGTCGGCCTCGTCGCCAGCCGCCTGACGGAGCGCTTCCGCCTCCCCTCGTGCGTCATCGCGTGGAATGAGGAGACGGGCGGAGAAGGCACCGGTTCGCTGCGTTCGCTCCCCGGCGCCGACATCGGCGGCGCGGTGCGTGCCGCGGTTGCGGCAGGCCATCTCATCAAGGGTGGCGGCCATTCGATGGCGGCGGGCCTCACGGTGGCGCGCGCCAATCTCGAGGTCCTCGAGGCGTTCATGCATGCGCGCCTGCGCGAGAGCGTAGGGGAGGCGCGCGCACGCGACGCGCTGGAAATCGACGGCGCGCTGACGCCAGCCGGTGTCACCGATGATCTCATCGATCTCATCGCGCGGGTGGGGCCGTACGGGCAGGGCAATCCTGCGCCGCGCTTTGCCTTTCCGGCGGTCAACGTGAAGTTCGCCAAGATCGTGGGCGAGGCGCACGTCCGTTGCGTGTTGCAGTCGGCCGACGGCACGAAGCTGGAGGGCATCGCGTTCCGCGCGGCTGGCGAGCCCCTGGGTGACATGCTGCTGGGTGCGGGCGGGCTGCCGCTCCACGTTGCTGGCAGCGTCAAACGCTCGTCCTTTAACGGGCGCGAGCGGCTTGAGGTCCATATCGAGGACGCCGCCGATCCACGACGCCAGGGCTGACGTCGAAGCACGCGATGACAATGAATAGGGGGCTATCAGTACGACGCGCGAGCCATCGTTCTCGGCAAAGACGAAAGCCGCATCGCGATTCGCAGGCGAGCGATCCCGCTTGGCGCCGGCTGCGGCGAGTCGCCGGAAGTTGCCCGCTCCTGAACGATCAGTTCTGGCCCAGAGGCGCTTCGCGCAGACTGCCGTCCTGTTGCCGTGGAAGCGCACCGGGCATCGTCAGACGAGTGACAAATGCGGCACGCTGCCCGGTCCATCGTAGAATTCCCCCGCTTGCAGCAGGCCGATGCCGTTGTCGACGGCTACGCGCTCAATTATTTTTCCAGACTTCGACAAATCATTTTCCGGAGGGGCGAATGCGTTCTTTGAAACTCAGCTTAGCCGCCACCGCATTGATTTACGCACTTTCGGCGACAGCACATGCCGACTGCATCAAGGTCGAGGCGCTCGGCGAAGCCGTGACCCACGATATCGCCGAGGTGTTCGCCACGCACGGTCTTGCAAACATCATTTATGGGAAGGGTCGCGTGGGTAAGGGCCCTGTCCACACGAAGTGCGTCGATGGCTCGGCCACAACGACGTGCCGCTCCTGGCAGACGGCGTGCACGGCAACCGCGCCCCACACCTGCTTAGGCGCTTGGCTTTGCCTGCCCTTGTGACGCTGTAGTTGGCGCAATGAGCGTCTTCGGAAGAGGATCCGCCGCGCCGCACATTGATCGCGAGCGCGGCTTCCTTCCGCTTGGCGTCGGCAAAGTGTTGCGGAAACACCGAGCCGGACCAGCGGTGCTTTCGTAGCCGGGCAAATCTGGCGCCTTGGAGTGCTACCGCAAGGCCGCTAACTCCGCGTGCGGTCGGGAACGGCCCGAACACCAACGGATGGCTATCTGACGACGCTGTGGCGCTGGCGCATGAAGACAACGTGGACGAAGTGTCCCACCGACCCCTAGAGGAGTGCCACGAACCAACGCACGACGACAAATGTTCGAACCCGCACCGGAGCCGACGTGGCCTAGCTCATCAGAGAACCCTTCGACCACAAGGGACTCGCCGGGCCAGATTGTACGCAGGACCAGTTCTTGTCGTTTCTCGCACCCTTTGCGCGTGGAGAGCCGCTAACACCCGAGCTTCTCGCTCATAAGCCCGATCCCTACTACATCGACCCGCCTGAAAGAGGCGGCCTGCCCGACATGTTCGATGCAAAGCATGTCTGGACTGTCAGCGAGAAGGTCAAAGCTATCATCGAAGACCTGGAGCCTGGCATCCACACGTTCCGGTCGAGCCCATCGTTCGTGGTTCTGGGCGCAGCTTTGGAACTTACTTTCTTCTCTACGTCGGGCAAGTGATCGACGCCGTGGTGATTGAAGAGTCGGTGTTTCGGGATGGTCGAGGTAGTGCGGGCTTCAACCAAGCGCCTGGTTTAGTCGAGGCAGTTCTCGACGGCCGCCTGATCGCGGGAAAGCATCTCTGGCGCGGCGGACTTGGAAAATGGGGAGGTGGAGGAGATCCGTTTTGGCCTTATCGCTTCTGCTCTGACGAGCTTAGGCGGCGCCTGGAAGAAGCTAATGCAGAAGGGTGGCGCTTTGATCCATGCGAAGTGCGCGAACAGAATTTCGTTGAAGTCAGTTCTGACTAAGGGGACAAAAGCTTGACCGAAGTGTCCGCCGGCCCCTAGGGGAGTGTCCCACCACTGATTGCAAAACGTTGATTTTGCTTGCTGATTTCGGGGGCGTGGCGGTCCCTACGGGAGTCGAACCCGTCTTTTCAGATTGAAAATCTGACGTCCTAACCGATAGACGAAGGGACCAGCAGGCCGATGGGTATAGGGGCGATTTGCGCCCCGCGCAAGCAACCCGCCAGCGCGGCGAAACGCCATCGTGGAAAGCCCATCACTAAAGCCAGCCAGAACCTCCGGCGGCCGGGTCCTTCCCACGTGCTGGTTGGCGCTGTTCTATACAAGCTGCTCCATGCAACAGGCGCGCTGCGCCCCGTGTAGGTGGCCCGCACCCTGACCCCGGCTCCCAGCTTGGCGAGCGAAGGTTGGGCTCACGCGCCCCCGCAAACGGTGCCCGCTTGGCGGCGCAATTTGCGGGGTCGTAGTTCCAGCATCACACAAGCAAACGGCCGGCGCCGCTGATCGCGAGCACCGGCCGAGACTGGAATCCGCGCGATCGGGTCGCAACGCGCGCCGTCAGTGGCCTCCGAGGCGCTGGCCTGGACCGCCCGGCGAGCCCGCCCGATTGCCGTTCGTCAGATTGTCGATTAGGCCAGGCAGCGCCTTGGCGAGTTGTGAAAGGAGATCATCCTGGCTGCAGCCGGCCTTGTCGGCCATCTGGCTGACGGTGTCTTTGCCGAGCGCCTGTCCGAGATGATCGGGCTGCACCGGCTTGTTCTCGCCGTTGCCAATCCAGGAGCGGACCGCATCGTCGAGACCGGCGGACTGCAGCTGCTGAAGAAGTGCTCCGAGCCCGCCCAGAGCGCCGAGATCGACACCCCCGGCCTGTCCCTGTTGGCCGGCAGCGGGATTATTGGCCGCCTGCGGCGTCTGGCTTTGCTGCTGTCGCTGCTGCTGCGGCGCCTCCGCCGACTGCTGGCCCTGATCATCGGGCGCTTGTCCCGTCAGCAGCTCCTGGAAGATCACGACAAGCGGTTGGGGCACGTTGCCGTTCTGAGCTAGCTGCCGGAGCGTATCGTCGAGAAAACCCATAACTTGCTCTCCTATACTCTGCCTTTGCGTTGCGCGTGTATCGCGCCGACGTGCGGTTCAGTGTGCGTTGAGCCGCTTGTTGCACTCGCTGTAGTAGCCGCCGCCTTCCTCGGTCCATTTGGGCTCGGCGATGCCCGCTTCCTTGTTGGCCTGGTATTGATCGCGGCATGTCAGCATGCGCGCCTGCCCGCCGGGCAGGTGCGAATACTTCTTGGAAACGGCATCGGGGAAGGCCCCGGCCGCCGTCGGCTGCATTCCGCCGGAGCGCTGCGCCGTAACAGTCGGACAGCCTGCAGAGCGGAAGGCATTCCACGTCATGCCGTTGAGGGTGCCCGCGGCCTTGGCCGCCTGGTAGCGCGAGCTACATTCCTGCTCGCTCACCTTCGTCTTCGTCCGCTCCGTAGCGGACTTCGCAGCACCGCGCTTTTCCATCGGCGCCGCTGCAGGCGCCGCTGCATTCTTTTGCGCGGGCCCCTTGGTCGCTGCGGTTTTGCTGACGCAGCCCGCGGACCGGAACTCATTCCACGTCATGTCGCCCAGCGTGCCGTCTGCCTTCGCCGCATTGTAGCGGGCGCTGCATTCGCGCTGTGTGACCTTGGCATGGGAGTCGGCACCGTTCTTCGCGGCGGCCGCTTTTGCTTCATGCCCGGAAGTGCGCGCTTCTTTCTCGGTGCGTGCCGGCTGCGCCGGCGCTGCGGTTTTCGTGACGCAGCCCGCGGACCGGAACGCGTTCCATGTCATGTCGCCGAGCGTGCCGTCAGCCTTTGCTGCCTTATAGCGGGCGCTGCATTCTTTCGTGCTGGGTCCCGCCGCAGCGTGTGTCGCTTTTGTCGTTTCCGCTGCCGTGCTCGCGCCGGCGCCGCATTCGGCAGCGCGGAATTGCGCCCAGTTCTTGCCGCCTAGCGTTCCGGCTTTTTCCGCCGCCTTATACTTCTCGCTGCACTGCTGCATCGTCAGTGCGTCTGCGGGCTGCGCCAGGGCGAGTACGGTGAGAGCCGCAAGGCCCCCGAGCACTCGGTTAGCACGGTTCGACATTGCCATGACCTCACACGCTGCCAGATGAGATTTCTGCCGCTTGGAGGTGATCACCGTATATGCCCACAAGCAATGAAAGGTGCGCCGTAGACTTTATGTTTGGCGAACGAAATGCCGCCCTTTTGTCGCTTGTTCGATGGCGTGAATTTTGGATGGGACACGCAACGCGGGACGCGGGCTCGCCGGACGCATTAGGCCGCGCTCGGGCACGGCCCGCGACTGTCGTTCACGATCAAATGGTGCAGGAGCTGCGGGCAAGCCTTGAGCTTCGATCACCATTTCCATCAGTTGCCGAAGCTGCGGCGGAACACATCGTTCGCCGACAAGCCGCTGCTGCTGACACGCGTCGAATAGCTGCCGCCGCCTCCGCCGCCGCTGCGCGACTTTGAAGAGCTTGCGTGGCTTGCCGTACGGCGGCTGGAATGGCTCGAAGCGCTGCGGCTCGCCTTGCGTGACGACGACGAACGCTCAAGACGCCGCGCCAGCTCGACCTGCGCGAGGTGATCGGTACCCTTGTCGATCTGTCCCCACTTGCCCTCGAGCGCCTGGGTGATGCGCTTTTCGTGGCCGTATATATCTTCTTCGGTCTTGACGTCTCCGTCTTCATCGACCTGGGCCGTGAAGTACGTGATATGCACCGGGATGTGCTTGTCGAGCTGAATGCCGTTTTCCTCGGCCTTCCCCTTCACGAGGGCGGCCACCGTCTCGGGGCTCCATCCCTTGTCGATGTCGAGCAGAACCTGCGCCAGCACGAGGGGATTGCGTACCCTCACGCACCCGTGGCTGAAGGTGCGTTGCGAAGAGTTGAACAGCTTCTTGCTCGGCGTGTCGTGCAGGTAGACCGCGTGCTTGTTCGGGAAGGTGAATTTCAACTGCCCGAGTGCGTTGCCGGGGCCCGACGGCTGGTAGACATCATAATTGCGGATGTCGGACTTGCCCCAGTTGACCTTCCACGGATTGACCTCGCGGCCGTTGCGCACGAGCTTCATGCCCTGGCGATGGAAGTATCCGCCTCCACGCATGAGGCTCGGATAAACCTCATTCATCTTGATGCTCTGGGGGACGATCCAGCGCGGATGGAAGTAGATGGTCTGGATGTCCTCTGAGAAGATCGGCGTCTGCGTGCTTTTGGTGCCGACCACGACCCGTTCCTCGTGCTTCACTTCGCCATTGCGCACGACGCGCACCAGGTATTCGGGGATATTGATCCAGACGTAGGTCTCGCCGAGGTCTTCCGGCATCCAGCGCCATTCTTCCATGTTCGCCAGCAAGGTCCGCTGCGAAACGTTCTGGCCGTCATTCAAAGCACGGCGCGTCTTGGCATTGATGGTGCCGTTCGCCGGTGAGATTCCGCGCTTCGTCTGGAAGCGCTTCACCGCTTCGGCGAGCGCGTCGTCGTAGTAGGTCTTGTCGACCCCGTACGCCGGCACGCCCAGCCGGTCGCGCACGAGCGCGATCTGCTCATCCGCCGTGCCGGGGCTGAGCTGATTGCCCTTGGGGATCGTCAGTGCGCCGTCCTCGCCGGCGTTGCGGCGGGCGAGGTACTGCTGCCGCAATCTTTCGAATTGCGGATGCTGGGGGTGCTGCTTGCGCAGGAAGGCGTCGGGCACGCCGGTCGCAGCCACATCGGCCATGACGAGATAGGGCGGACGCAGCTGCGGCTTGCGATCGAGGTAGGAGCTGAGCTGCGTTGCAGGATCCGCGATGCGCCCGCCTCGGGCGTAGCGTGCATATTTCAGTATGGCGAGCGAAAGGCCGACTTCCGCCGCGGCTAGCTCCTTGTCGGTAAGGTGCTCGGATTCAGTTGCTGCGGGTAATTCGGGCACTTGGAAATCGGCGGCCGAAAGTCCCCAGTCGTCGGCACGCTTCAGCTCATCGATCGCCGCGGTCGCCGCGTGCGTCCAACCCGAGCGGGTAACCCAAACCGGTGCATTGCGGCCCGCATAGAACATCCACAGCGCGTCGCGGTCCGCCTGCACCGTGCCATCGGGGAGGGGACCGAGGAGCAACTTGCGCACATCGAGCACGAGCTTGTTGTCCGACCCCAGGAAGTAGTCCGGTCGCGGTGGCTCGGGCTGCATCGGCGCGGCGGCGGCGGGCGTGGCAATGAAGTTGAGGCCGAGCGTCAGTCCGGCAAACACGCTTGCGACTTTGATCGAGGGCTTTTGCAGGGGCTTTGGAGGCATCTGGTTACTACTCTCTGCAGCGAGGGGTTCAAGGGACGCGGTGCGAGCATCGTCCAAGCTGAGGATGCCGGCAGCGGCGACGGTCCTCAGCACGAAGTCCCGCGCGCGGCGGGCGGCTTTTGCGTGGCGGTCGAGACGGCGCGCTTCCGGCGCCTGGGGCAGGGCGACGAGGAGCGCGGCCTCGCTGTTGGTGAGATGCTGGGGCTCTTTGCCGAAGAATTGGATCGATGCGGCGCGGACGCCTTTGATACGCCCGCCGAACGGCGCCAGCGCCAGGTACAGGCTCAAGATCTCGCGCTTGGTGAGCAGCGTTTCGAGCTGTATGGCGCGCACGATCTGGCGCATCTTCACCGACGCCGCGCGCTTGTATTGATTGTCGAGAAGACGCGCGACTTGCATCGTGAGCGTCGAGCCGCCGGTGACGATGCGCTGCTTCACGAACAGATCGCGCACCGCGCGCATAAGACCCACCGGGTCGACGCCGAAATGCGAATAGAAGCGCCGGTCTTCGAATGCGAACAGCATTTCGAGATACCGCGGATCGACCCTGTCGGGATCGAACGGGACGACGAGCCCTTTCGCAGCGCGCCCGCGCTGCTCGGCGCCACCCGCGCCATTGTTCGACGCCGTAACCACCTCCGAAAGATTTGTGATCGGCGGCGGCCCCAGTCTCAGGAACGCGATCTGCAGGGCGATGTAGGCGAGAGACGCCACGGCAACCAGCGCCAGCGCGGCGTTGACGGCATAGCGGGCGAGCCGTGTGTCGGCGATGTTGCGCCAACTACGTTGCGGGAACGGTTCCATCGCCCCCTGTCTCGCTTCAGGTTCGCCGGCCGAGATGAGTGCTCCGCCAGCGTCTGTGGCTACCGACATCGTGCCCTCGTCGATGGACTTCAGAGTTCGAAAAGAACTCCATCCGCAAGCGCGGGCATGCATCAGCTGATAATTGTCAGTGGATCTCAACCGAAACGCTTCAAGCGCGTTTACGCAGGCCAAACTGGATTGGCGCGATTTAATTCATACTGCTGAATAGCTCGTCTGCAACGCGCAGGATGGTCCGGGAAGAACCGGCAGCGATGGCGTTTGCGAAGCACGCCGATGCATCTAGATCCCCGCAAATGATGGGTTCAGAGCTCCATCGGCGCGGCAACGCCCGCGTTCGGAGTGCGCAATCGGCGCCCGCGTAAAACTCTCCAATCGGTGAACTTCCGTCCACTGCGCGCCGCGCGATGGCGCATCAGAGCCCATCGGTCTCGCTCGCTTCTCCGCCGCTGGCCTTGGCAAGATGATCGATTGCTGCACCAAGTCCGCCGCCGACACGTTCCAGAACGGCTTCGGCTTCAGCGAGGTCGTATCCCTGAAGCAGAAGCACGGCGAGCTTCACGCTGCCGCTGGCGCGTTCGAGGGCCTCGCGCACCGGCTCGCCGGTCTGTCCTGTGAGATGCGCAACCATGCGTTCGCGCCGTTTGGCGAGCTTGGCGTTGCACGCCTGGACCTCGACCATCATGCCGCGATAGACGCGCCCGAGGCGGATCATGACGAGCGTCGAGAGCAGGTTGAGCGTGATGCGTTGAGACGTGCCCGCATTCATGCGCGTCGAGCCGGCGATGGGCTCGGGGCCGGTCGCGAGGTAGATGGGATATTCCGCATCCGTGAGAAGCGCAGTGTCCGGATTATTCGCGATGCCGACCGTCAGCGCACCGCGCTGGCGGGCTTCGCGCAGGCATGTCAGCGTGAAGGGCGTCGTACCGCTCGCCGCGACGCCGATGAGCACGTCCTCCGGTCCGATCCGATGGTCTGCTATGAGCTCGCGAGCGCGGATCGTATCGTCTTCCGCCCCTTCCACTGCCTGTGTCATCGCGGCTTCGCCGCCAGCCAGCAGCAGCAACAGCCGGTCCTTCGGCCAACTGAACGTCGGTAGCAGCTCGGCGCCGTCTTGAACGGCGAGGCGCCCGGACGTACCTGCACCGGCATAGACGAGGCGTCCGGCATTGCGCAGGCGAGCTTCGATGGCAAGCGCTGCCGCTTCGATGGCTTGGCGCGCCTCGCGCACGGCCGCAACCGAGGCGAGTTGGCCATCGATCATGGCATCGAGAATATCTCCGGGCTGCCACAGGTCGATATCGGCGTAGCGCGGACTTAACTGTTCCGTATGCATGCAGGCAGCGTCGGCTCCGGGCCCCTTGGCCAGCGTCTATACTGTCTCGCTGTCATAACGTAGGTGCTCGGAAAGTTGCATCCAATGGGCCGAACGGCGTTACTTCTTGGTGTCGATGGTGGCGGAACCGGCTGCCGCGCGCGCCTGACCGATCTCGACGGGCAGGTGCTAGGCGAGGGCACGGCGGGTCCGGCCAACATCCGCTTCGGCCTCAAGGAGAGCTTCGATGCCGTGGTGCGCGCCACCGAGGACTGTCTCGAGGAAGCCGGCCTTTCGGCGGACGAGGTCGACATCGTCGCCTGCCTGGCCTTGGCTGGGGCGAGCGAGCCGACGCATCTCGCAGCCGCCCGCACATACAACCTGCCATTCATGCAAACGATCCTCACGACGGACGCGCATGCCGCATGCATCGGCGCGCACGGCGGTCAGAACGGCGGCATCATCATCATCGGCACCGGCAGCGTCGGCTGGGGTCTCGTTGGCGGGCGCGAGTACCGCGTCGGCGGATGGGGCTTTCCGGTGTCCGACGAGGGCAGCGGCGCATGGCTCGGGTGCGAGGTCGCGCGGCGCGTGCTGTGGGCCTACGACGGCCGCGCACCCTGGACGGATATGCTCAAGCGTGTGCTGGAGCGCTTCGACGGCGACCCCCATGCGATCGTGCGCTGGATGGGGCAGGCCCGGCCGCGGGACTTCGCGGTTCTTGCCCCGCTCGTCCTGGAATATGCTGCCCGCAACGATCCCGCCTCGCGCGAGTTGCTCACCGCAGCGGGGCAGCACATCGATGCCATTGCCCGTCGCCTCGCTACGTTGGGCGTGCCGAGACTGGCATTGTCGGGTGGTCTTGCCGCGAGCATCGAGCCGTGGCTGGCTCCGGACACCCGCCAGCTTCTCGTCACACCGAAGGGCGATGCATTGAGCGGAGCGTTGCAGCTCGCGCGCGACGCCGCACTCCACATGGTGGCGCCGCAGGTGGCGGCAAACCGTTCATGACAATCGATGATGACAACGCAAACCTGCGACAAGGGCACGGCGGATATGGGAACGGCGAAAGCAAAAATGGCGCAGGAGCTGAGCGAGGCGCCGCTCGCCATCTTCCGCCAGGAGCAGGTGCTTTCCGAGCCGCTGGCGGACCTCGCACGGCGCTTGCAGAAGCACCCGCCCAATGTCGTCGTCACGTGTGCCCGTGGCAGCTCCGGGCACGCCGCCGCGTTCGCGAAGCACTTGATCGAGCGTTACCTCGGCATTCCCGTATCCCCCGCCGCGCCCAGCATCGCCAGCATCTATGGCGGCGGACTGCACCTCAAGGATCAGCTCGTCCTCTCGATCTCGCAATCGGGCCGCAGCGATGATCTGCTCGCCATAACCGAAAGCGCCAAGCGCTCCGGCGCGCTTACGGTCGCGGTCACCAATGCGGAGGATTCCCCCCTCGCGAATATGAGCGATGTCGTACTGCCCATCTGCGCGGGTCCGGAGTTGAGCGTTGCCGCGACCAAGACTTTCATCGCGACGGTAGGCGCGTTGGCGCGGCTCACGGCGCGCTGGGCCGGAAATGCTGCGCTGGAGGAGGCGATCGAACGCTTGCCCGAGCGCCTTGGCGCCGCCGCGGGGCTCGATTGGAGCGCTGCCGTGCCGGTGCTCGCCGAAGCGGACAGTCTCGTCACCATCGGCCGCGGCTCGACGCTCGCCATCGCCCGCGAAGCAGCCCTGAAACTGAAGGAGACGTGCAACCTCCACGCCGAGGCCTTCAGCGGCGCGGAGTTCATGCATGGGCCGGTATCACTCGTCGAAACGCGCTATCCGATTTTGATGTTCATGCCGAACGACGCAGCCGCGCCCGGGATGCGCCAGCTCGCGGCCGACCTCAGGCGCATGGGAACCGCACTGTTCGTCGCCGAGCCCGGCGGCGCCAGTCCGGCGCGCCTTCCGGTGTTGCCGCCCGATCAGCCGGAAACCGATGCCGTCTGTCTCATCCAGAGCTTTTACGCCATGGCGGTGCAGCTCGCGGAACGCCTCGACATCGACGTGGACCGCCCCCGCCATCTCAGCAAGGTGACGAGCACTCTATGACGACGATCAATCCTTGCCATGCCGTTGCTGCGCGCAATGTCTTCGACGGTGTCACCGTGCTCGAAGACCACGCGGTGATTGTCGAAGGCGCGCACATTGTCGAGGTCGTGCCGCGCGGTGAGGTGCCGGCGTCGCTGCCGGTCATGGAACTCCCGGGAGACACGTGGCTCGCCCCGGGGTTCATCGATGTTCAGGTGAACGGCGGCGGTGACGTGCTCCTCAACGACGATCCCACCGTTGCCGCCATCAACACCATCGCGGCCGCGCACCGGCGCTATGGCACGACGGGGCTGATGCCGACGCTCATTTCCGACACGTACGAGAAGATGTGCACCGCATTGGCTGCCGCACAGGCGGCCGCTGCGGCAAACCCGGGCGTGCTCGGCATCCATTTCGAGGGCCCGTTCCTGTCGCCGGAAAAGCCCGGCGTGCACGATGCCGCGATGTTCCGCTCGCCCGAGCCGCGCGACCTCGAGCTGTTGAAAGGCTGGCCCTGCGGAACCGTGCTCGTCACGCTCGCGCCCGAGCGCGTTCCAACTGAGTTCATCACCGCGTTGACGCTCGCGGGCGTGCGCGTCTCCCTCGGCCATTCGATGGCGACCTACGGTGAGACGCAGGCCGCGCTAGCCGCGGGGCTCACCGGCTTCACGCACCTCTTCAACGCCATGCGCCCGCTCGCGAGCCGCGATCCGGGGCCCATCGCTGCGGCACTGGAAGCGCCCGCTGCATGGTTCGGCATGATCGTAGATGGCGTGCACGTCGCGCCCGCGGTGCTGCGGCTCGCCGTGCGGGGCACCGGGCATCCGATGCTCGTCACCGATGCGATGCCCCCCGTCGGCGGCAAGAAAGCGACGTTCGAGCTTTACGGACAGACGATCACCGCGCGCGATGGCCGGTGTACGCGCGCCGACGGTACGCTCGCGGGCGCCGCCATCGACATGGCGAGCTGCGTGCGCAACACCGTGCGCGATCTACAGGTTCCGCTCCCTACGGCGCTGTGCTTTGCATCCACCGAGCCGGCGGATTTCCTCGGCCTCGGCACGATGCTCGGGCGCCTCGCACCGGGCTTCCGCGCCGACATGGTGGCCTTCGAGCCGGTGGAGATCGATGTGCTGGAAACGTGGGTGGCAGGCGAGCCGAGTGCCGCGGCGAACCGCGAGCACGCCCTGGTCTGATGCTGGCGCGAAAAGCGCTTGGGTTCAGCGCTTGCGCGCCATGCGCCCGGTGTCCGTCTCCCAGCCGAACACCGATCGGCCGCCGAGGTCCGGCGAGGCTTCGCGTTCACCCGCGATAAAGGCGTCGAGCAAAGGCCCAGTCGCGGTGCGTTCCAGTCGCCGCGCTTCCGCATCGAGCCGCTGTAGCGCCGCGAGCGTTTCCTCACGCCCCATGTGCGCGCGCTCGACCGCCCCCTTCAAGACGCGGATCGTCTCGTCATAGACCTTCACCGGCACGGGGAAGGGATGGCGATCCTTGCCGCCGAGCGCGAGCGAATAGCGCGCCGGATCCTGGAAGCGGCACGGCGTGCCATGCACGACCTCGGCGACCATCGCGAGCGAACGCACCGTGCGCGCGCCGACGCCGGGCGTCAGCAACAGGTCGGGGAAGTCGATCGGGCCGCGTTCCGCCGCAGCCGCGAGCGTGCCATGCAGGCGCCGCGTAAACACGTCCGACGAACGCACGTCGTGATGCTCCGGCATGACGAGGTGCGGCAGCATCGGTTGATCGGCGCGCTGGGCGGAAGCCTTGTCCGGTGTTATCTCCGCATCGGTGAGGCGCGCATACGTGTCAGCGATGCGATCCGGCCCGAGCTCGGCCAGCATATCGAGCTGGGCGCTGCGCGAGGGCGCTGCCCGCCGGTCGGTGAGGTTGACGATGTTCCCCAGCGACCGCCCCTCGATGGCCGCATGCGGCGCATCGACGAAATCGCGCACCTCCTCCGAATGCCAATGATAGCGCCGCGCCTGCCGGGCTGCACCGTTCATCCCCTGCTGCACCACCGTCCATTTGCCGTCGTCCGTTACGAAAAATCCGTGCAGATAAAGGTCGAAGCCGTCCTGTACCGCCGCGCTGTCGACCTTGGCGACGAGCCGGCTCGCGCGTGTCAGCTCCGCTGCGTCCAGTCCGACGCGCTCTCCGAGCGCGGTCAGCTCATCCGGTGTGCGCCGCGAATGGCGCCCGCGCCCGCCGCACACGTAGATCCCGAGCTCCCGCGAGCGGGGCGCCAGGCCGCGCTTCAAGGCGCCGATGACGCTCGTCGTGATACCGGACGAGTGCCAGTCCATGCCCATGACCGAACCGAACGACTGGAACCAGAACGGATGGGCAAGGCGGCTGAGGAACTCGTCGCGGCCGTAATGGTGGACGATGGCTTCTGTGATGACAGCGCCAAGGTCGGCCATGCGCGCCGCAAGCCAGTGCGGCACGCGCCCCGAATGCAGGGGCAGATCGGCGCTGCCGGATCGGCGGGCCATGGCATCTCCTTGATGATTCGCTGCAGTCTAGCAGAGGCGCTGCGGGAGAAACGCGGAACCCTTACAATCGGATGCGGGTTAGCATCGCTGGATGCAGCATGGAACTGAGGAGTGATCCCATGCCCCGCGGAGCTAAGACGAAATACACCGGCAAACAAGAGCGCAAGGCCGACCACATCGCCGAAGGTTACGAGAAGCGCGGGGTCGGCAAGAAGGAAGCCGAGCGCCGTGCATGGGCGACGGTGAACAAGGACGATGCCGGCGGGAAAGCACCCGGTGGATCGGGACGTGGCAAGCGCACGGGCCGGCCCGCAGCCCATAGGGGCGGTCGGCTGGGCGGTAAGGCATCGGCAGCGCGTCCGGCATCGGCCCGATCAGCTTCGGCGAAGAAGGCCGCCGCAACGCGCAAGCGCCGCAGCGCCTGAGCGTTCCGGACATCGAAGTAGCGCAAGGGGCGTTCGGCGCACTTTGCGCCGTTCAGTTGCGCCGTCTCTTCGTCGCTGAGATCTCCTCGCGGACCTGCGCATAGCTGAGCACCGAGAACAGAACGGTGCCGCCGAAGATGTTGCCGGCGAGGGTCGGCAGGAAGAATCCCGCGAAGGCCTGTTCGAACGTCGCTGCGCCCGTCAGCGCGCCATAAATCGCCTCGGCCGATCCCGCCACGATATGCGTAAAGCCGAACAGTGCGATGAGGTACGTCAGCAGCCCGATGACGAAGAACTGCAGATCGTCGGTGGAAGCGAGAATCCACACCAGCGCCGCGATCACCCATCCAGCGCCGATGCCCTTCGCGAACATCTCAAACGGCGAGTTCTCCATCAGCCGCACGACGATCCCGTGCATCTCCCGGCCGACATCGGCGCCGACGATGGGCAGCGAGGAGAGCGCCAGCGCGAACACGAAGCAGCCCACGACGTTTGCGAGCAAAACGATTCCCCACAGCCGCACCATCGAGAGGAACCAGTCGAGCTTGCGCCGCGAGATGACCGGCAGCACGGCGGTCAGCACGTTTTCGGTGAAGAGCTGCTGTCGGCCGAGAATGACGATGAGGAATCCAACCGCATAGCCGAGCTTGGCGATGATCGGCCGCCATTCCGACTGGGGCAGATGCGCCGCGAGCGCCGCCTCGGTAAGGAATGAAAAACCGATCGAGATACCCGCGGCTACCCCTGACCACCACAGCGCCGAGAAGGGTCTTATCAGCTCGGCCTCGCCCTCCGTGCGCACGATCTCGTAGACCACCGCCGCCCGCGGACGCCGCGATTCCTTGATGTGCTTGACCTCGGCCCGGCTCAGGCCCTCGGCAGCTTCGGCCGCCTTCTGGTCGACTGTTTTCCCGTCAGGCTTGGCGGACTTCGCGTCAGGTTTCGTGGTGGTCAATGGCTCACCCGGAGGCTGATCGTTGCATTGGATCACTTTAGCAGGCCGGATGGTCAAAAGCTCCGGGGCAACGGAAGGCTGGATAGATAGGTCTACCCTCGTGGTGAACCCGGCACCGGCCCGCTATATGCTAGCTGAGACTATGCCGTGTGCGGGCATTCACGCTATCGCCCACCGGCCGGACCATCGACGAGGATCGACGATATGGCGGCGCCTTTGACGGTTTCCATTCCCCACTCCCTCGGGCGGGAGGAAGCACTGAAGCGGCTCAAGTCCGGCCTCGAGGGCGTGCCGGCGTCGAGCATGTTCACGCTCGAGCAGCAGCCGTGGGTGAACGACCGCATGCCCTTCACCGTGCGCGCGTTCGGCCAGGCAATCGAGGGTTCGCTGCAGGTCGAGGACGAGGCGGTGAAGCTGGAGGTCGTCCTGCCGATGCTCCTGCGGAAACTATGGGAGCCGTTGAAGACGGTACTGCTCGGACGCACGAAGGCGTTGCTGGAGAAGAAATAGCCCGCCGCTTTACCGGCAGACCGTACTGTCCTGTTCAAGTGTGCGGGTATTCAGCTTTGGCGACCGCGGCGCCTTAGCGCCCGCGGGATCCTCCAGTGCTGCCGCCATAGCCGCCACCACCTCCGGGCCGGCCGCCTCCGTATCCGCCCGGGCGATATCCGCCGCCCCCGCCAATGATGATGTCCATGGCGCGCGCGCCGCCGCCGTAGTCGTCCGCATCGTAGTCCGGGGTGCGCGCCTTCCTGCGCGGCTTATCGTCATTGCTCGCCTGGCGCTTCTTCTTCCGCGTCGGCTTGCTGTCGTCAGCCTTCCTGATCTTCGGCTTGGCCGAGCTGGAGCAGGTCTTGGGTTCCTCTTCCGGAAGCGCCGCCTCGATCACTCCGTTGCGCGTCGTCGGCGGGACCGGCTCGATCTGCGGCGCCGTGGCGACGAACGGAAATGCGACATCGAAATCGGCCGCCTCCCGGCCTTGCATGTCACGCCAGTTGAGCGGCTTGCTCACCGTGCCGGCGGCGTCGATCTGGATGAGCTGACCGGGCCGGTCGAGAACATGACAGACGTCTTTCGCGGCCGTTACTTCGATGACGCCCTCATGCAGTAGCAGCCACGCACTGTTATCGGGCAATACGAAAGCGTCGAAGATCGTGCCACGCACGGCAATCGACGCATTGGGCGTGCGTATGAGATATGTCGGCTTGCTCGCGATGCCGGTGATGAAGCGAAAGGCGCCCTTGGTGAGATCGAGCACGATCGATCCCGCCTTCTTGTCACTGTCGTAAACGAACTTGTCGAGCACCATGCGCGCGCCGGGACCGAGCGCCAGCTTGGTATCGTCGTTGAGACGGAACTCGCCGCGGCCGTCGTTCGCCACTTCGATCACCTCGTTCTGGCGTACGATGTCTCCGATGGTGAGCTCGCGTGCCTCCTGCTCGTAGTCGGCCGTCACGATGCTGACGATCGTTCGCGCATCGCCGATTTCGTCCCCCGGACCGGCCTGCGCGGGAGCACATGCGAACGCGAGCAGGGCGACGTGCGCGGCGGCCGCGCGGCAGCGTATTGCGGATAGCTGCGAGGCAGCCATGGGGATCTCCGGAACCGAGGTGCGGTCATGCTAACGCAGTACGCTGACCGCTCCAACACGCCATCAGGAATGACCTACGGCGGGAAGATGTCGGCCGTGCGGCCGGTTATGTATGGGTGCCGTTTTGTCCGGCGTGGCCCAGGAAGTTCCCGCCCTGTATGACGTTCGTAGGGATCGCGAAACCGGGAACCGAGGGCTTGGCATCGGGTTACAGCTTTGATCCAGAAGGGACGATGGATGCCGCGCTATTACTTCCATGTGAGATCAGCTTCCGGCGTCGAGATAGACCGCCTGGGGCTGGAGTTCGACACCCTTGACGAGGCCATTGCCGATGCAAGGCAGGCGGGCGCTGAGCTTCTGCTGGACGAGGCCGTCGACGAGCAGCACCCGCCCACCCGTTCGACATTCGAGATCGCCGATGCCTCCGGGCGGGTGCTCGCCAAGGTGCCGATCGGCAGGTGAGGCGTCGCGATCTCGCGAGGGAAAGCTAAACCGCACCGCTGCCGGTGTAGCGCGCGGCCCCGGCGAGCGCGGCATTGAAATCCACCCGCGGCAGCGTCTCGAAACCCGGCTCGGCAAACAGGTGACCCTGCATGAGGTTGATCCCAAGGTGATGCAGCACGGACGCCGCGCGGGCGTCCTCTATCCCTTTGGCGATGACGCGGATGCCGAGCAGAGTTCCGATGGCCGCGATCGCCCCGACGATCGTCTGCCGTGCGCGATCCCGTTCGATGCCCTGCACCAGTCCACGATCGATTTTCAGGAAATCCGGCTGGAAGTCCGCCAGCAGATTGAGATCGGCATACCCCGCGCCGAAACCGTCGAGTGCCGTCTTGAAGCCGTGCATGCGATAGGTGGAGAAGATGTTGCGTAGCACCTCATCGTCAACTCCGTGATGATCTTCGGTTGTTTCGAAGATGATCTGGCTGACGGAAAAGCCGTTGCGCAGCGCGGTCTCGAGCGTGGCGCGCAAGTCCCGCGCCGCTTCGTGAACTGCATTTGGCATAAAATTGATACTCAGCATCTGCTGCATGCCGAGCGCTGCGGCAAGCTCCACCGCGCGTACGCGGCAACGCTGATCGAATGCGTAGCGGTTACGATCGTTGACGCGCGCCAGGACACTTTCTGCGGGCGCGCCGTCGGTGCCGCGCACGAGGGCCTCGTAGGCGAATATGTTTCGCTGTTCGAGGTCCACGATGGGCTGGAACGCCATCGAGATTTCGAAATCGAGGGCGGCGTCCTGGCCGCCGGTATCACCGGGAGATTGCATATCGACCCTCTCGCACGGGCCGAAACGGTAGCGTGCAATCGTTACCGGGATATGATCCGCAGGCGGATTTTAAGCGGTGAGGGACATAGGTAATCAGCGACCGGGGAGGTATCGGCGGCTGCGGAAAACCCGTGCACGACGTCAGGGCGCAGGAAAAAGCGTCGCATCGATTTGGATCTCGACCCAATCGGCGACGAACAGCGGATAGGCGGTCATGCCGAAATCGCTCCTCCGGATGCGTGTCGTCGCCCGCATTCGGCGCGCACCCGACGCTTGCCGGGGCTCGAGCCTCACACGCAAAACGGTCGGCCGCGTGATACCGCGAATGGATACATCGCCCCGCACTTCGGCGAGCGCCGGGCCAATCGCCCGCACGCGCCGGCTTTTGAAGTGAATTTTTGGATGCGCCGCGGCCGAGAAGAAGTTCTTTCCCGCCAACTCCCGCTGGGCGGTCTTCGTATCGGCGCGCAGCGAGCGCGTACCGATGACCACCTCCACGGATGCCCGCTGCAGCGCCAGGTCGTCGATGTAAACGGAGCCGCTGACGTCGGTGAAGTGCCCGCGCCCTTTCGACAGCGGCAGGCTGTAGGTGAAGTGCACCTCGGTCCGCGCGGCGTCAAAGATATAGTGGACCAGCGGGCGCGAGGAAGCGCCCGGCAGGAACAGCAGGATCAGGGCAACGGCGAGAATGCGTGTCCGGCCAGGCATCGCAGCAGCTACCGGTTGTGCTTTCCCTGGTGAAAGCGAAGCCAGAGCCTATGGACCCCGGTCCGCGACCTTTAAGCGTTGCTTCTTTGACACAGCGTTCAGTCAAATGCGCGGCGCCACTTCCGTGGCCATGTACCTGCCCAATATTGGCGGCAGAATAAGGCTTCTATTTGCGGGAGGATAAGATCTATGCGGTCTGCGTCGACCCTTGGAGCTGCGCTATTGGCTGTTGCACTACTGGCGCCGCCGGCGCTGGCGTTCGACATCCAGAACGGTGGTGGCACCCCGGCGAGCGGATCGGCCAATCTCGCGCCCGATGCGCCGTCGGCAGCGGGCGTGAGCCTCGATACCGATCTGCGCGCACAACTCGGCCTTGCCGAAGATAAGGCCGCCGCGAGCACGGGCCGTACGGGCCTGCAGTTTGGCGGCGGCGTATTCACCGGCCCAGGCACCCCGCTCAACACATCGTCCATGGGGTTCGATGAGCGCCCCTGGGTCGTACCGCGCACGCGCGCTGGCCGCGATTGATTCCACACTCCATTCGCATTTTCTCTCACGGACCCTGCATAAAACCCTGCACCTAGCCACGGGCTTCTGCCGCGCCTCACAATCGCGGCAGAAGCTCGCTTGCTAACAGGGCAAGGCTGGCCGCCAGTCCCGCCACGGGCACCCACGTCGAGACGGTAAAGCTGTCCGCGGGTGGCGGCACGGCATCCATTTTCAGCTTGATCAGCGCAGCGTTGACGAACGCGAACACCACGAGCGTGACGCGCGAGCTGGCTTCGGCGAGATCCTCGATCGGGAAGGCGAGGGCGAGGATCAGCACCGCGGCCACGACGATCGCCGTCGCTGCGATAGGCGTGTGTGTCCGCCGGTTCACCTTCGCCAGCCACGCCGGCAGCAGGTCCTGCGTCGCCATCCCATAGATGACGCGCGACCCCATCACCATGAAAACGACAATGCCGTTGACGGTAGCGGCGATGGCAATCGCGGTTATGGCCGCGGGCGAGGCGCCCGTGACGCGTTCGTAGACGAGGCTCAGCGGCGCCGGCGAATAGCCGAGCTCCGAATGCGGCACGGCGACCAGCGCCACCCACACGACGAGCATGTAGAGCAGCGTTACGATTCCGAGGGTGAGGAAGATCGCCGCCGGCAGCGTACGCGCCGGGTGCTTCACCTCCTCGGCGATGTTTGCAAGGCCCTCGAAGCCCGTGAAGGCGAAGAACGCCAGCAGCACCGCGCCGAACACGCCCGCCCATGCGCCCGCTTCGCCAAATCCGCTCCACGTCTCGGGCAGCCGATGAACGAACTCCCACGGGTGGTGGATCGTGCCGATGACGACGATCAGCAACAATCCGCTGACTTCGATCAGCGTCATGACACCCGCGAACGCGACGGACTCTTTGATCCCCCACGCCGTAACCGCGCCGAGCAGCAAGACCACCGCGCCCGTGATGAGCGCCGCGGGCGCATCGACGAACACCGAAATATACCCAGCAGCACCACGGCTTACGGTTGCCGCAGAGATGATCGCAACGGCAATGACGAGCAGTCCCACGAGGCGCGCGAGCGCATTTGAGTGGAAAGCCGCGTGCACGTAGGTGGCCTCCCCTGCACTCCGCGGCATACGGGAGGACAGCTCCGCGAACGTCGCCGCGGAAGGCGCCATGGCGAGCGCCGAAAGCAGGAAGGCGAGCGGCGCATGCACGCCCGCCCGGGCAATCATCGGCGCGATGAGCACGTAGATGCCGGCCCCGATGGTGACGCCAAGCCCGTAAAGGACGCTCAACCACAGGCCTAGCGAGCGCTGCAGCTTGGCCTCGCCCTGGACGCCCGACCCGCGTATTTCCTCGACCACGGCTGTCCCCGCCTTGTTTATCTGTCCGTGTGATTATAGCGGGCGGACATTTCTGGAGGGAGCGCGATGGAGGTGGCAACGGAGGCATGGAGCGGCGGCTACGTTAAGCGCCAGCTCGAAGCGGCGCTGCTCAATCCCATTCGCGCATTCCGGCCCCGCTACCTGCCGCTGCTGATGGTCTACTTCGCCTATGGCGCGCTGGGCCTCATCGCCGTTGCCGAAAGCTTCTGGGTGAAGGGTGCGCTCACGCTCAGCCCCGCCGAGCTTGCCGCGCTGAACGTCTGGATCACGCTGCCATGGACGGTAAAGATGGTGTTCGGCGAGCTCGTCGATGCGGTGCCGATCTTCGGCTCCCAGCGGCGCGTCTACGTCTTCATCGGAGCCACGTTCATCGCCGCCGGCATGCTGCTGCTCGCAGGAGCCGCGGGCGGATGGATCACCTTCGCCAGCCCTGAGAACCTCTACCGCCTCGGCGCTTTCGTGAGCGTGCTCGGCGTCGTCATCCAGGATGTCGTCGCCGATGCGATGAGCACCGAGGTCGTCGATCGCACGAACCCCGACGGCACACCGCGTCTCAAGGAGGATGTCGACCGCGACCTCGGCATGGTGCAGGTGCTCGGGCGTCTCGCGCTGTCGTTCGGTATGTTCTGCGTCGCCGGCCTCGCGGGCTGGATCGCCAGCATCTACAGCTACGAAAACGTCTTCCTCGCCGGGCTCATCATTCCGCTGATCTCCGTGAGCGGCGCGCTGCTGATCAAGTTGCGCCCCGTGGAGCGCCGCGGAATCGACTGGCGCATCCTGGGTGGCGGCATCGTGTTCGGCATCTTCGTGCTGGCGCTGGCAGGCGCCTCGGTGCCGTACAATCAGGAGATTGTGTTTGCGGTTTCGATGGCGGTGATCTGTACCATGCTGTGGCGGATCATCAGCCAGCTCGATCCCGAAACGCAGCGGACGATCTTCTTTGCAGCGCTGATCATTTTCGTCTATCGCGCCATGCCGCTCGCGGGGCAGGGCTACACCTGGTTCGTCATCGACGTTCTCGGCTTCGATGAAGCGTTTCAGGGCACGCTCAATCAGATCGGCGCAGCGCTCGCGCTGCTCGGCATGTGGCTGTTCTCCGACGCCATCACGCGCCGCCCCGTCGCGCAGGTGCTGCTATGGCTCACGGTGATAACGACGCTGCTTTCGTTGCCCGCGTTCGGACTGACCCTCGGCCTTGCCGACTGGACCGAGCGCGTCTTCGGTTTCGGCGCGCGCACCATCGCCATCATCGATGCGGCAACCACCTCGCCCTTCGCCCAGCTCAGCATGATCCCGCTTCTCACGCTGATCGCGATCTATGCACCCGCCGGTCACCGCGCAACATGGTTCGCGCTCATGGCATCGCTCATGAATCTCGCCCTCGTCGCGGGATCGCTGCAGACGAAATACCTCAATGAGATCTTCGTGATTTCCCGTGGCCACTACGAAAACCTGCCCTACATCGTGGGGGTGAGCCTCGTGATGGGCCTCGTCGTACCTGTCGCAACGATCTTCGTGTTTGGCCGCCGATTGAAATAGCTTGGCTAAAATTGTGTCTACCGCGCATCAACACCCTGGTGAGGGTTGCGCGGAGACACTCCGTAGTCGCCTTCGTGGCGCCGCGACGCAAAGGGAGAAGCCCCACATGAAACCGACAGTCACCTGGATCTTGATCGCCGACGGCGCGCACGCGCGTCTCTTCGCCAACCGCGGGCCGGGCAAGGGCGTCGAGCAGCTTCAGGTGATTAACGGCGATCACCGCCCCGACAGCGAGCTGGTTCGGGACAGCCTCGGACGCAGCTTTGAATCCGTCGGCGATACGCGCCACGCGATCACGCCGAGAACCGATCCTCACCGCGAGCTGAAGCGCGATTTCGCCAAGCACCTTGGCAAGGTGCTCGAACAGGGGCTGGCGAAGAAAGCCTATGACCGGCTTGTTCTCGTTGCGCCGCCCTCTGCCCTGGGTGATTTGCGCGCCGCGCTGTCCGAGCCCGTGAAGCATGCGATCTACGCCGAGCTCGACAAGGACCTCGTCAAAACGCCGACCGACAACTTGGCGGAGCACCTCGGGGCCGTGATGCCCATCTAGAACACGACGTCGGAGCTGGAACGTCCCGTCGCCTTTTCAGGGATGACGAGCGGCGGCCGCAGGGAAAGTACCTAGTCCGCTGTGCGGCTTTGGCGCTTGAGGAGCGTAAGGATCGCAGGTACGGTTAGCACATGGTGGGTAGCGTAGAGAGTATGCGGAGGAAGGTCGCGGCAGCGTTTGCGCTGCTGGGCGTTGCCTTCTATGCGCTGCTTCTTCCCGGACACCTCACCTCGCAATTCAACACGCAGCTCCAGCGTGCCGACATCGGCATCTTCGCCGATGCTATGTGTACGCCCGATGGCCACCCGGCGATGCCGGCGACGAACTGCCCGATCTGTAAGGGCGTCGCCGCCTACCAGCTGGCTCTGGTGGCGCCGGAAGCGGTCGCGCTTCCCGCAATGCCCCACGCGGCACCCGTTCTCGCCCTCGAGCGGGAAGACGTTGCCGCCGCCGATCTCCCGCCACCGCGCAGTCGCGGTCCACCTCTCCCAGCCTGAGCGCACAGCGCACGCTTAAGGCCGCGCCGTATGCCGGCCCGTGTGCGCAACCGCGCTCACCGCACTGCTGAACCTCCGGCATCGCGTTCTTCGCGTGGCGCCGGGAGATAAAGTGTGTTGGGGGAGTTGAGTACCAATGTTCCGGAGTATCAAGGCGCTGCCCGCATGTGCAGCCGCCGCAACTGTTGCGCTTGCCGTGCCGGTGAGCCGCGTCGAAGCTCAATCGGCCAACAGCGAGGCCATTTCGCTGCCACCCGTCGTCGTGGAGCAGAGCGCCGCGGTCGCGCCGAAGGCCAAAAAGAAGACAGCAACCAAGAAAGCGGCGACACCGGTCCCGTCCGTAGCCGCGGCGCCCGCCGAACCCGCCGTCAACAGCAATGGCGTCGGGACCACCGCCCGCGCGGGCAGCCTCTCGGTGGCGAACACCGCCGAGGCGCGCGCGGAGATGCAGCAGACGCCAGGCGGTGTCGAGCTAGTGCCGGACACCGCCTACAAGGGCTCGACCCCGGCGACCTCCGTGAAGGATGTGCTCGACTACGTGCCCGGCGTGTTCGTGCAACCCAAATGGGGGGACGACTCGCGCCTGTCGATCCGCGGGTCGAGCCTGTCGCGCAACTTCCACCTGCGCTCGATCCAGCTCTTCATGGACGGCATCCCGATCAACACCGCCGATGGCTACGGCGATTTCCAGGAGATCGATCCGTCTGTCTATCGCTATACCGAAGTCTATA
This sequence comes from Hyphomicrobiaceae bacterium, assembly GCA_044507625.1. GTDB lineage: Bacteria > Pseudomonadota > Alphaproteobacteria > Rhizobiales > Hyphomicrobiaceae > Hyphomicrobium_A. The sequence continues at coordinate 32,125 of JBIQJE010000015.1, forward strand.
AGGGTGCCAACGCGTTGCGCTTCGGGGCCAATTCCCTCGGCGGCGCCATCAACTTCGTCATGCCCACGGGCTATGACGCCGATGCTTTCTCGACCCGCGTCGATTTCGGCAGCTTCGGTTTCCACAAGTTCTCGGCGAGTTCGGGCGGCGTATCCGGGCCCGTCGATTACTTCATCGCCGGGACGTGGCAGGAAGCGGATGGCTTCCGCGAGCACTCCTGGGGCGAGAGCATGCGCGGCAGCATGAACGTCGGCTACCGCCTCTCGGAAAACGCGGAGACGCGCTTCTATATCAACGCCAACTGGGTGCGCCAGCGCATTCCCGGCTCGGTGACGAAAGAGAGCGCGCTGACGACACCCGAGAAGGCTGCTGCTGGCAACATCACGCTCGACCAGCAGCGCAACATCGACACCGTACGCATCGCCAACAAGACCACGCTGCGCATTGCGCCCGGAACGCTCGTGGAGTTCGGCGCTTTCGGCGTCGACCGCCACCTGATGCATCCGATCTACCAGTGGCTCGACTATCGATACCGCGACTACGGTGGATTCGCGCGCATCGTGGACGAGAGCCGCGTCTCCGGCATGCGCAACCGCTTCGTCGGCGGCGTCAATCTGCACAACGGCAAGATCGACAACAGGCAATACCAGAACCTGCCGGGCGCCGTGAAAGGCAAGCTGCTTTCCAGCTCCGAGGACCAATCGGAAAACCTTTCGGTCTACGCGGAGAACTCGCTCTACTTCATGCGCGATGTTGCCCTCGTCGGCGGCTTGCAGTTCTTGCATGCAACCCGCGAGCGGGAGGCACGCTTCAACTCCAAATCCGCCAGCACGAAGTTCGACCTGTGGAGCCCCAAGGTCGGCCTGCTGTGGGACGTGACGCGCGAGGCACAAGTGTTCGCGAACATCTCCCGCTCCGCCGAGGCGCCGAGCTTCGGCGAAAACTCCGTAGCGGCGGGCCAGTTGACCTTTGCCGACATCAAGGCGCAGCACGCGACCACCTACGAGATCGGAACGCGCGGCCGCACCGCCGATTACTCCTGGGATCTCTCCCTCTATCGCGCCAACATCGACAACGAGCTCCTTTGCTTCACCGCGCCAAACCAGCCCGACAACACCTGCCAGGTCGCGAACGCCGATAAGACTGTGCACCAGGGTGTGGAGCTTGGGTTCGGCCTCGCAGTCGCGCGTGGGTTGATTGCTAGCGGCCGCACATTCGACGAGCTGTGGCTCAACACCGCCTACACCTACAACGATTTCCGCTACGACGGAGATCGCCGGTATGGCGACAACGACCTGCCCGGCGCACCCCATCACTTTCTGCGCGCCGAGCTGCTCTACAAGCACCCGACGGGTGTCTACTTCGGCCCGAACGTCGAATGGGTGCCGGAGGCTTACTATGTCGACAGCGCCAACACGGTGAAGACGGCGGCCTACGCGATATGGGGCGCCAAGCTTGGCTTCGATGATGGCGGTCCCATTACCGCCTACATCGAGGGGCGCAACCTGTCCGACGAAGCCTACATCGCCAGCGCGAGCACGACCGCCAACATGCATGGCAACGATGCAGCGGTCTTCGAGCCCGGCACGGGACGCGCCGTCTACGCAGGCATCCAGTACAAGTGGTGAGAAAATGCAGCCTTCCCGCGTAATGATGGCACGCAGCCTCGGAGCGCTGACAATGTCGATGGCGCTCCTCGGCGCCATCGACAGTTCACCGGCCCTAGCCGATAGCGCCGCCGTCAAATCCTTGATGGCGGCAACATGGGACAAACCGGATGCGCGCCTGCTCGTGGAACCGGTCGTCGAGGCCGGCGGATATGCCGTTGCGTCCTGGACGCAAGGTGAGCGCGGAGGCCGTGCGCTGCTGCGTCAGGAGGATGGCAAGTGGAAGATCATCCTTTGCAGCGGCGACCCGCTGAAGAGCGCGTCCTCCATTGCCGAGACCGGCGTTCCGCGCGCGACGGCCGAACTGCTCGCACGCCGGCTTAAGGAAGCGGAAAGCATCTTGCCACCGCGTCAGGTGGCGCTGTTCTCCACTTTCGAAGGCGTGGTGCACATTGATGGCGGCGAGCACGGGCCCGGCAAACATTCCGATGAAGACTGAGCGGCCGCTGGCTGTTGACGAAAACCACCGAACGATTGAGCGAGAGGAGAACGAAATGGATACCGGGTTCGCGCGTCGCCTTGCCGTTGCGGTTTGCGCGGCGGCGTTGGGCATCGGCGCGGCGCACGCGCACGTGACGCTGGAGAAGAAGGACGCCAAGCTCGGCGCCGGATACAAGGCTGTGTTCAGTGTGCCGCACGGCTGCAAGGGCGCAGCCACCACCGAGGTGCGCATCGACATTCCCGAAGGCGTCATCGGGGTCAAGCCGATGCCGAAGCCGGGTTGGAAGCTGTCGCTGAAAAAAGGGCCCTATGCGCGCAGCTATGCTTTCCACCACGGCGAGACCAAGAGCGAGGGTGTGCGTAGCGTGACCTGGAGCGGCGGCGAGCTGGCCGACGACTACTTCGACCAGTTCGTCCTCTCGACCTTCATCGCGGGCGAGCTCGAAGCCGGTGCGAAACTCTCCTTCCCCGTCACGCAGAAGTGCGCAGGCGCGGAGATGCGCTGGAATGAGGTGGCCGCAGAAGGCCAGGATCCCCATGCGCTCGAATATCCCGCTCCCCAGTTGCTTCTCGTAGCGGGCGACGAGCACCACCACGGCCACGGTGACCACGTCGGCCATACCGGTTCGACGTCGGCCCACGGCATCACGCTGACATCGCCGTGGACGCGCGCCGTCGCGAACGCCGGCGGCGTTGGTGCAGGCTATGGCACGATCACCAACGGGCAGGAGAAAGCGGATGTGCTTCTGGGCGGCAGCTCGGACGCGGCCGAGCGCGTCGAGCTGCACGAGACCTCGATCAACGCGGAGGGTGTCGCAAGCATGAAAAAAGTCGACAACGCCGAGATCGCACCCGGCAAGAGCATCGAGCTGAAGCCCGGCGGGATGCACTTGATGTTCATCGGCCTCAAGGCGCCGCTCAAAGAGGGCGAGACCCTGAAGGCGAAGCTCAAGTTCAAGAACGCGGGAGATGTGGACGTCGAGTTTCCTGTGAAGGCGGCGGGCGGCTCCGCATCCGAAGGCCACCACGGGCACATGCACCACGACCACTGATTGGGTACGGGGACGCGGGCCGGCGATGTGCCGGCCCGCGTGTCGTCGTCGCGTTTCACGCCGCGTTCAGAGTGCTTCCGGAAAAGTGGGTACCGGTTTTCCGATGAGGAACACGGCAATCAAAGAGAGTGCTTCCGGAAAAGTGGGCACCGGTTTTCCGATGCGAAGCACGGCAATCAAAGAGCGTGCTTCCGGAAAAGTGGGCACCGGCTTTCCGGTGAGCAGCACGGACAACCTAAGAGAATAGAGGCATGCAGCGTTTCAACGAAAACGCAGTCCGACTCTAGCGCACGATCAGCAGCGGGATGGTCGAGTGCGCGAGAACGCGCGTCGCCTGACTACCGAGAATGAATTTCGCGATGCCGCGCCGGCCGTGGGATGACATGACGATGAGATCGCACCCGCGCGCCTTCGCCTCTTCGACGATGCCCTCGGCCGGATACTGATCCTTCACATGCACACCATCGCAGGTGACCCCGACGCGTTCCGCCGCCTCCTGCACCGCGCCGATGACCTTTGCGGCATTAGCCTCCGCAGCGCGCTCGTACTCCTCGACCGGAAATGCGACGGCCCATTCGCCCGAGATCGCAGCGGTCCACGGCTCCGTCACGTTTACGGCCGTCACCTTGGCATTCAATGCCTTCGCCAGCTCCAGGCCTTGCTCGACGGCCCGCTGGGCGAGATCCGATCCATCCGTGGCGATGAGAATGTGCCGATACATTATAATTGACTCCATGATCTTGCGGCGATGAGAGGGTCGCAGGTCCGTCCGCGATAGTTACAACCTTAAACTACCGCGACTTTACGAACATTCACGGCGTTTCAGCATTGATGGCCGTCAACGGCGGCTGGCCGAGCCGCTGAGGCGGGGTGCGAGTCTTTCTCAGGCTTGCCCAATCACCGGCATGGCTTACAACTTGGGAGCAAAGAAAAAACAGGGGCATGGTCGGCATGCAGCAATGGCAAAAACGCGGACTGGCACGGGTAGGGCTGCGGCGCACCCTCGGCGCGATCTTGGCTGGTCTCGCGGCATTGTGCTTGGCGATGGTGCCATCGACGGCGCCGGAGGCGGCCGGCGAGGATGTCGATACGGCGCTGATCGTTGCCATCGATGTGTCGAACTCGGTCGATGACGCCCGCTACAAGCTGCAGATGGAAGGCATCGCTCAGGCGCTGGAGGATCCCAGCGTCATCGAGGCGATCGTCGGCGGACCCAAGAAGGGCATCCTGTTCTCGCTCGTCACCTGGGCGGACCAGCCGAAGGTCAACCTTCCCTGGACCTACATCGCGACCGCCGCGGACGCAAAAGCGGCGGCGAGCAAGGTGCGCAGCCTGCCGCGCCAGGGCGGCGAGTTCACCTGCATGTCCCGCATGATGCGCGTCGTCTCTGACAAGATCGTCCCGCAGATCCCGGCCAAGGCGGCGAAGGTGGTGCTGGATATTTCGGGAGATGGCCGCGACAACTGCAATAGCGCCGAGCCCGTCGAGGCCGTTCGCGACGAGCTCGTCCAGTACGGCGTAACCGTGAACGGCCTGCCTATCCTCGAGGGCGAAGGCCCCGATGTGGTGACGCCGGGAGCAGCCCCTACGCAATCCTATCTGCCCTCCAAGCAGGACGTCGATCCGCTCGAGGAGTGGTACCGCGAGAGCGTGAAGGGCGGTCCCGGCTCGTTCGTGCTGCCGGCCCATGGATATGCGGATTTCGGCCGTGCGATCCGGCAGAAGTTCGTGCTCGAGGTGAGCGAGAACGCCAGCCCCGTACGCAGGGATTACGCCACCGCGCGCCCGGACTTCTTCACGCCGTAGACCTCACTTGAGATAGGCGCGGTCGAGGTTCATCACGTGGTCGAAATGGCGGGCCGTGTCCTTGCCGCGCAGGGACACGAGGCGGGCTGAGTTGACGTCGGCTTGGTTGAAGTTCGCACCGGCAATATTGGCGCCGGTGAGGTCGGCACCGGCCAGCTCGCTGCCCATGAGGTTGGCCCCCGAGAGGTCGGCATCGCGCGAGGTTCGCGCCCGCGAAATTGGCACCGCGCAGATCGGCGCGTGAGAAGTCGGCGGCGACGCGCGCGTGGGAGAAGTCCGCGCCCGGTAGCTTGGCGTCCATGAGCTGAGTGGCGAAGACTGGTGATCTCGCCTCCCGCGCCCGTTGCGCGCGCCGACATGGTCGACCAGCTCGACCTCAAGTCCGACGATTTCACCAAAGCAGATGTCACCCGCCAGGATGTTCTGGCGGCGATTGCGCAGGCCGGAAAAAATGGGACTGCCGACTTTTCCGGCCGTCGCCTCAACGGTCTCGATCTGTCGGGCCTCGACCTCAGGCGGCTGAAGCTGCAGGCCGCGCGTATCAACGGCGCCAATTTCTCCGGCTCCGACCTGGAGGGCGTGGTTCTCGACCAGGCCTGGGGGCTCAAGTCCGATTTCAGCAACGCCGACCTGAAAGGCGCGAGCCTCTGCCGCTGCAACAACGAATGCGCATCGCGTGACAAAGCGCACGGCGCCCTCCAGGGGCTAGAGATCCTGATAGTCGGACGAGGCGCAGCGCCAGCTCTTGATCCGCCACTTGGGATGCTCTTCAGCCCAGCGGGGAAGGTGCGGCTGCGCATTATATAGACAGCCCTTGGCGCTGACGGTCGCCGCGAGGGGAACGCGATGATCCCTGCACACGGCAGGATCGGCGACGAGACAGGCGGAAATGACGATCGAGATCATACACGGCTCCCCGGACCTGGCCGGCCAGCGCATTCTCGTTGCATTGGCCGGCGGAGATTGACGGGCACGGACGCACTCATGCACCAAGCGGTATAATACGCTACGGCTGAGCGGTCCGTTACACGTCGGAGCTGCGTAAGGCGATCACGGTGCCGTGAGGAGAATCTCGCCTTTGCCGATGGTGGCGAGGTCGCCGGCATATTTCCGCACGGTTCCGGGTAGTGCCCGCGGCGCCAGCGGCCCGAGCGCCGATGCCATATACCGCGACAGAATGCGAAGTATGACAAGGTCGTGCCGGCCCGAATCGGCGAACGACGGCAGCATCCGCGCCACGGAAGGGGCGATGAGCGTGCCGCGGCGCATCAGCATCCCCGGCTCCGCGCCGAAGCCGAGCTCGGTCCAGATGGTGCCGCCGACCATGCGCGCGCCTGCGTAGTCGCCGCACTTGCCGCGAATGTAGATGGTGCCGCGCCGGATGCGCTCGCCCACGCGGTCGCCCGCATCGCCCTCGATGGCGATGAGCCCGCCCGTCATGCCGAACTTATCGCCCGGTGTCAGTCCGCCGACCTGGCTGCCGGCGGAGCCCTTGAGAAGGATTTCGCCGCCGCTGATGCCCGAGCCGAGCAGGGTGCCGGCATCGCCGCGGATTTCGAGACGGCCACCGCGCATGCTGCGGCCCGCGCCGACGCCGACATCGCCTTCGACGATCATCGAGCCGTGCTTGAGATCGGCACCGATGAAGTCGAAGCGGTTCGTCGAGCCCTCGATGCGCACGCTATCGCCCGGTTGACCGGATACGGCAAAGATATCGCCGATCTTGAGCCCGTTCTTGGTCGAGCCGACATTGAGCTTCAAGACCTCGGCCAGCGGCATCGAGGCCACCTTGTGCGGGGTCAGGTGCGAAAGATCCAGCCGCTCGCTCGGGGCTGAGGTGAGACGGAAAGTGAGACCGCTCATGGCAGCAGCTCCCGGAGCTTGTAGTGATATTGGCCTAGCTTGCCGCCGTAGTTGCCGGCGGTGACGCGCGTAACGCCTTTGGCGGCGCCTTGATCGAGCACCGTCTTGAGGCCGACCTTCATCGCCTGCGCAACTGAATCGGAAGTGAGACCGTCGATGACGATCTCCAGCACTGCGATGGTGTCAGGGCCGACTTCGCTCTTCACGCGTCCGCGCAGTGTGGGGCAGAAGGCGTCGTTGGTCGAAGCGATGGCGCCTTTGTACTTGGAGCCCACCTTCGAGCCCGAGCGGACGATCCCGCCAGGGAAGGGGGTGATCACGTCCGGCACCGTGCTGATGGCCTCGACGGCCGCCTCGGTGGTTTCCAGCAGGCCCGTCCGGTCGTTGCCAAGGATGAGCAGGTTGCCGCCGCCGACGGCCTCCGTAACGACGCCTGTCGTTTCCTCGATGACGAACTCTCCATCCATCACCGGAACGCGCCAGAAGCGGCGATTGCCGAGGCGCTTCGCGGTCTGGTAGCCGTCACCGAAGAAGCGTGGCCCCTGACCGAGGCCGATGCGCTTGTCCGATTCAACGCCCGCGTAGCAAGCCGAGCCGGGGCTCGTCAGCACGCACTGGCCGACACGCGTCTTGAGCTGAGCGGCCGCCGCGTCGGGCGAGAAGCCGAACAGGAGGACGCGCACGCCCGGACGCCCGTCCGGCGTCTCCTCCGGCGAGAGCTCGCGGTCGATGCCGACCTCCGCGCCCGCGCCGATGACCGATGTACCGAACCCGGCCATCGTCGTTGCCGCGATGCGCGCCCACTTCATTGTGTCGGCGGTGATTACGACACCGGTGCCCGCCATGCCGAAGGCTTCGGCAAAGGTGTCGTCGATTTCTATGCCGTTGACCTTCATGACGACGTCCTGGCCCTCGTCGGCTGCACGATGATCTCCCCGCGTCCGCCGTCGATGATTTCCTCATCGGCCAGGCGGAAGTTCTCCATACGCACCGTGTGATAGCGGTCGAAGTAGTGCTTCAGCGATTTTTCGATGTCGCGGTTGTATTCGGGGCGGGCGACGTGCGTCGCGCCGTTAACGACCTTGATCACCTTGCCGTCGCGCACCACCAGCTCGCCGTTCTTGAACACCATCGCGGGCTTCTCGAACATGCGTTCGCGATTGCCGTCCTCCGTATAGACGGTGATGTCCGCGCGGGCGCCGGGACCTACGTGTCCGAGGTCCTTGAGACCGAGGCTGCGCGCCGGACCCGCCCGGGTGAGGACCGCGACTTCGTACATCGAATATTCGCGGTCGAGGTGCGGCAGGGTCGAGTATTTCAGGGCTTCGGGATTGACGTGCAGCATCGTCTCGCGACGGAAGTCGCGATCCATCAGCAGCCGGATGAGATGCGGATAGGTATAGAACGGGCCGCCGTTCGGATGGTCCGTCGTGAGGAAGATCCGCCAGGGGTCTTCGCACAGCAGGAATGTCTCGAGGCCGATAGCCCACTGCAGCGCGTGCACGAAGCTCTTGTCGCGGTAGCGGAATGGGACGACGCCGCAACCGGCATCGCACTCGATGTCCATCACCACCCAACGCTTCGGGTCTGCGTTCTTCGCGCCATTGTACTGGCGCATCGAGTCGCCCGAGGCGGTGCAGGTGGCACCGAACATCACCTGGCCGACGTCGATCGAGATGTTCGGATATTTCTTCAGCAGGTCCGCGATCTGCACCGCACCCGATGAGAAGTGCCGGTCGCCCTCGGTCGCGTAGCTGTGGAACTGGATGTGCGTCAGGTGGAGCGGCAGGCCCTCGGTGGCGCGGATGGTGGCGAGCGTCGTCTCGACGTTGCCCGGAATGCCGAGGTTGCAGCCGTGCACGTGCAGCGGATGCGCGACGCCGAGCTCTAGAAGGCCGCGCGTCAGCGTCAGGATGATGTCGCGGGGAGTGACGCCGTAGTAGACGTGCTTCTCGTCGAGATCGAGTTTGCGCTGATTGAACTTGAAGGCGCTGATGCCGCCGGGGTTCACCACCTTCATGGCGATCGCCTGCGCGGCGTGCATCGTCCAGGCGATGTAGTCCTTGATGAACTCGAAGTCTTTCTTCTCGGCCATCGAGCGCAGCAGGAAGTCGTCGCTGCCGAGCATGACGAACGCGCCCTTGTCGAGCAGCGGCGTGTCGCCCAGCTCCATGTGCGCCTGGCGCGCGTTCGCGGGCAGCATCGCCGGCTCGAACGCGGCCGTGTAGCCCATCTCCGCGTAGCGATAGCCGGTGATCATCGTCGAAGGGAGAGCATGGCCCGTGCCCGAGCGGGTGAGGTCGGTGTGCGCAACCTCGTCCTTCTCGTGATCCTCCGGCAGCAGCATGCGGGCGATCGTCACCTTGCCGCCGCCGATGTGCGTATGCGGATCGATGCCGCCAGCCATCACGACCTTGCCGCGGACGTCGTATTCTTGATCGACGCGGGCACTGGGATCGGCGGCGACGATACGTCCGTCACGGACGTAGATGTCGCGCACCTCTCCATTCACATTGTTCGCAGGGTCATAGACCTTGCCGCCGGTCAGCTTGATCATCATAGCGCGGGGCTCACGTCTTAAAGGGCGGCTTCAATGGCGGCCAGCACGTCGGCCGAACTCGGCAACTGCGACCGGCCGAGGTTCTGCATCGGCAAGGACACGACGTTGTCACAGCGTACCATCTGACCGGTGTGGTCGATGCCCGGCGTGCCGACGGGGATATAGACAGTCGGCGGCTGGGCGAGGCGAAGGCCTGGAGTGCCGAGGACGACCGTCGGGAGCGAAGTCTGCGGCAGGCCGATGTCGGTGCCGATGGAGGCCACCCACAGCAGCATGTCGCCTTCGCCGTCCGTAAGCATGCGCGAGATGTTGTAGCGGTAGGAATCGTATTCCGGAGCGCCGCTGGCGAAGCTCACCCGCAGCGGATAGCCCGTCTGCCAGGTGCAGGTCGAGGCAGCGCTCGGCGCGCCCTCGTTGCCGCCGAGCGCAAGGCCTGCGAAGCGCGTGGTGAGGTTCAGCTCGCGCACGATCTCCGTCATCATGTGCACGGAGAGATCGGCCTGCGGCATGCTGAGCGCCGGCGGTGACCAGACCATCACGCCGTACTGTGCCTTCTTGCACTTCTCCGCGATGCGCTCGATGTCGGCGAACTTGGCGCCCGCGATTTCGGGAACCGAAGCCGACGGGGCGGACTTGCCGCCCGAGAGCAGCGTGGCGAGGATGCCGCTGCGCTTCGGCGCGCCTTCGACCGTGCCTTCCGGCACCTGCAGCGTATGTCCGCGCACGAGGCCGGAGATCGCTGCGAGCACCTCGGGGATGCGGTCCTTGGAGACCGGCAGCGTGATCACTTCCTCGATCCGCGGGCCAGTGGCGGCGGAGGTATCGAGCCCTTCGCCGATGAAGACCACCGTGCGCTTGCCGCCGATGCCTTCGAACATCGTATGTTCGTTGGTGACGATGCGGTCGAAGAAGCGTCCGTGCAGCTTATGCACGTCGCTGCCGACGATGATGATGAGGTCGGCGCGGTTGCGCGTCTCGGTGAGCGTGGACATGATCCAGCCGCTCGTCTGCACGACGCGGAAATTACGATACTGGCCTTCGCTGAGCGCGTGGTCGACGACGCCGCCGGTGCGGTCGGCGATCGAGAGAACGGCGCGGGCAAGGGAGACGTCACCCGCCATGCCCCCGTAGAGCGGCAGGCTCGCGCCGCGTACCAGGGCGGCGGCGGCCTTCACGGCTTCCTCGAAACTGACCTCGCTGCCGCGCACGAGCGGTGTAGCCGGCGGCAGCGGACGTTGGAACCCGGCGGTCGCCCGCGGGCATCCGTTGCTCACTTTCAGCGTAGAGCCGGTGCGTGTGATCTGCAGGTCGTCACAGAGGAGGCCGCAGAAGGGACAGGATACGTTCGTGTAGGTGTGGGTACCAGCGGGCTCACCTAGATGGTCGCCCTCGGCCTGTGCTGTCATTCGCTGCAGTCTCCTTCGCGGGGCCGCAAATAAGCACGGACTCCCAAGCAAAACAACACTCGTACTAATGCGGCGGTTTGACGGGGCAATGCCAATTGCAGAGCCTCCGGCACGCCACTATCCTCGCCGCCGAAGCACGCTAAGAAACCGATATCCGGAGGAATTTCGAATGCTGAGATCGCTTGTCTTCGGGGTGGCGGCCCTGGCCTTACTGCCGTCTTTCGCATCCGCACACGGTCCTACGCGGCAGAAGGTGACGGAAAAGGTCGAGATCAACGCACCGGCCGACAAGGTCTGGGCAGTCATCGGAAACTTTCAGGACATGAGCTGGCATCCGGCCGTCGCCAAGCTGGAAGGCAGCGGAGGAAACGAGCCGAACGCAACCCGGACGCTGACGCTCACCTCGGGTGGGACGATCAACGAGAAGCTACTTCAAAACGATTCGACCAAGATGCTCTACAAGTATGAGATTTCCAAGGTCGATCCGAAGGTGCTGCCGGTCAACAATTACTCCTCGACGCTCAGCGTGAAGGATGAGGGCGGCAAGTCCCTCGTCGAGTGGAAGGGCGCGTTCTACCGCGGTTATATGAACAACGACCCGCCGCCGGAGCTGAACGACGAAGCGGCCGTCAAGGCGGTGTCCGGTGTCTATCGCGCCGGTCTCGACGCGCTGAAGACAAAGCTCGAAGCCGGCGGCTAAGGCCGGCGCGATGCAGCGCTGCTTTCATAATCTCATCGCGGGAATTCTGGCGGCAGCGCTCTGGTGCGCCGCCGTTGCGCCGGGCATTGCCGGCCCCGCGACGGTGACCGAGGCGCTCGTCACCAACCAGACGGGCGATTCCCTCAGCATCGTATCGCTTCGCGATATGAAGGCGGTGGCCGAGATCGCCATCGGGGGCAAGCCCGCGGGTATCGCGGTCTCCCCCGACGGCAGCCGCGCCTACCTCTCGGCTCCCGAGGGAAAGGACGTCGTCGTCGTCGATGTTGCGGCGCGCAAAATCCTGCGCCGGATCAAGGTGGGCGAGGCGCCGCTCGGCATCGCCGCCCACCCCAGCAACGGGCGGATCTACGTCGCCGACTGGTACACCCATAAAATTTCGGTCGTTGATCCCGCAGCGGGAGAGGTAGTGGCTGAAATCCCGGTCGGGGAATCGCCGTCGGGGCTTGCCGTGACGCCCGACGGCAAGCTGCTCCTGAGCGCCGACCGGGACAGCGACGCGGTTTCCATCATCGACACGGCGAGGAACGAGCGCATCGGCACGGTCGAGGTGGGGGCCCGGCCCTTCGGCATCACGATCGATGTCGCCGGCGCCCGCGCCTACACCGCCAACGTCGCGAGCGACGACATCACCATCATCGATATCGCGGCGGCCAAGGCGATTGGCACGGTGAAGGTCGGCCATCGCCCCTATGCGGTCGCCCTGGCGGGCGGCCGGGCGTACGTCACCAATCAGTACGCGAGCACCGTAAGCGTCATCGACACCGGAAGCCTCGAAACGCTCGCCACCATCGATGTCGGCGACCATCCCGAAGGCATCATGGCCGATCCGGCGGGGGCCAATATCTACGTCGCCTGCTGGTTCGATAACGTATTGATGCGCATCGACACCGCCACGCTCGCCGTAAACGGCGAGGCCGCGGTGGGCGATGGCCCGCGCGCTTTCGGCCTGTTCCTTCGCTAAGGACTTTACCTCGCTACCCCGTCCCGGCCACGGCCTGTGAAATGCCATCCGGCGGGCGCCGGGGTGCGGGCCGGAGCGCTCCAAGCTGCATGACTAATCGTTAAGGTGCGCCCCTGTTTACGGGGCCGTGCGAGCATTGGTAAAACCAACCCGGAAAAAGTGGCAAACGATGCCCCGAATGGCGTCGTAACGACTAGGAAGGAAGCGTTCGCATGCGGTTTCACGGTTTGGGGAGTGCCGTTTTGGCCGTCTCCCTGTTTTTGGGCACTTTTGTCGTTCCGGCAGCCGCTGCGGATGAGCCGAAAGCCACAGACCTGATTTTCGAGCACAAGCACCTCGACAAGGTCGAGCCGGGCACGGAGATCAAATACAACTTCAACCGTACCGTGACCGATCCCAAGGTCCTCGGCGTTCCCTTCTCCGATACCATCACGCTGAAGGTCGTTGCCGACAAAGGGAACCACCAGAAGGATCTGGAGCTGCAGATCTACACCGGCGATCGTGCGCGCGACGTCCAGAAGCTGGAGAAGTTCACGATCAATCCCGTCTTCGCAGTTTTCTTCGCCCAGTCGGTCAATACATTCGGCCAGCTCGCCGGTGGCCAGATGAACTACCTCCAGCGCGTCTATGCGGACGGCTGGATGAAATCCAAGATCGAGCCCATCAAGGTCGACTACAAGGGCAATAAGGTCGACGCCTATCGCATCACGATGACGCCGTTTGTCGGCGACAGATACGAAACCAAGATGCAGGGGTGGGAAGGCGCCAAGTATCAGCTCATCGTCAGTGATGCGGTGCCCGGCGAGATTGTCGATATGCTTGCCACCTATCGCAACCGCTATCCTCCGGCGACGCTGAAGCTGTCGGAGCGCACCACGCTCGACGGCGTCACAGGATTGGAGAATCCGGAATGAGCAAACGAACGCGCATCATCGGCTGCCTCGCAGCCCTCGCTGCCGGGCTGAGCGCCGGCATCGCCCACGCCGTGGAACTGCCCGCCAACGATTATCCGACCGCGGCGCGCGCAGACTACGTTTTCGCCTGCATGCAGGCAAATGGTCAAAATCGTGTCGTGCTGGAGAAGTGCGCCTGCTCCATCGACGCTATAGCTGCCCTGCTGCCTTACTCCGAGTACGAGGCGGCGGAGACGATCATGTCGGTGCGCCAGAAGGGCGGCGAAAGCGTCTCCATGTTCAACAGCTACGCGCCGCTGTTGGAGAAGGTGAAAAACCTCAAGCGGGCGCAGGTCGAAGCGGAGCTTCGCTGCTTCTAGGAAGGCGGAGCTTCGCTGCTTCTAGGAAGGCGGAGCTTCGCTGCTTTTAGGAAGGCGGAGCTTCGCTGTTTGCGCTCGCCCTAGAGCGGAGCTTCGCCGCTCGATGGGCGGCGGTTCGGGCACTCGAGCGGAATAAGAAAAGGGCGCCGATCGCGGCGCCCTTTATCTTTTCCAGCCGCTGCGAACCCATCGCCTGATTGGCGTGTCGCCAGGCTCCTTCAGGATGCTTTACCCGCCGATGAGGCCGTAAAGACCTTCCCATCGCTATCCGTCGCGGTCACCTCTATAGCGTCCTCCGAGCCGGGCGCGAAGGTGAAGCGGAAGTTCGGATTTTCGGAGATGGAAATTCCACCTTCCATTTTGAAAATCCGCTCACCGTCGCGCTTCACGTCCATCTCCTGGACGATCTTCATCGGCGTATACTGGCGCGTGACCTGATCCATCTGCATGCCCGTGAAATTCGGATGGCGGATCATCACCTGCGCCTCGCGCTGTGCGGGTGAGCGATCCTTCGCCTGTGCATCCGTGAACGTGCGGATCTGCATCTTGCCGAGGTTGGCAAGCGCTTCGTCCGCGTCCTTGGAAGCGGCGGCCGAGCAGCCCCCCGACGCCTTCACGAACTTCGTTGCCATGTGCAGCTTGCCGTCGGCTGTCTCGGCAATGGCGCGGATGTTGGAGTAGGTGTCGACCCGCACCCGGGTCGACAACATTCGGTCACCCTTGCCGGCCGCTTCGCCGAAGACGAAGCTCGCAGCGACGGGCGCTGGGTTCTTGTCGATGACGAGCGTCAGACGTTTCACTTCGCCGGCGGAGGCGGGGAGGCGCATGGTGAGCGGTACCACCGCCGCATCCTCGGCGCGGTAGGGGGCCTCCAGCTCGACGACGCCGTCGTTTTCGATGACCTCGCGGTTGTCGAACACGTCGCGATGGATGTCCTTCCAGGGATCATCGTCGGCAAAGACGGGCGTGCTCGTGCCCACGCCCATCGCAATGCTCGCGCCGAGCGCCAGCAGGGCGGCCAGCGCCAGAGAAAACCCGGTTCTTTTTATGGGCGTCGCTTTCATCGCTTCCTCCGCGTCCCGCGTCCGCTTGCCTGTTACTCCCATTCGAGTTCGGCAAAAGCAGCAGAAACGTTGCGTGCATGATACTCTTTGAAGAGCAGCCACGCATCCTTTTCGGAAAGCCCAACCGTTTCCGCGGCCTCGGCCAGTGTTCGCCCTTCCTTGATCTTGGCGCGAACTTCCTGAGCGATTTTCGCAAGATAGCGCTTTTCCGCAGCGATAGCCGCGGGCCAGGGCATTTGTTCCGGCCCGTGCCCGGGAACGGCACGCTTTATGTTGGTGCGCGTAGCGAGATCATCGAGGAGCGCCAGCCAGCCCCGGATCGAGCCGTCGAGCGCTGGGACATGCCGGGCGAACAGCAGATCACCCAGAAAAAGCGTCCCGGTCTTCTCGTCGAAGACGGTGACGTCGTTATCCGTATGTGCCGTCGGGTGGGCTTCTACGAGCAGCTTGCGGTCTCCCAGGTCCAGCTCGAGCCGGTCCTTCACGAGTTCTGTCGGAGGCAGGATGCGCGTGCCGTCGAAGGCTTCGCCCAGGAGCTCGCGGTTGATGGTGAGATAGCGGTCCTCCCGCGCCGCGAGCGCCCGCGGCAGCTTCGCGTGACCGACGAACTGTGGATTTTCCCCCGCGAAGGCGGCGTTTCCGAAAATGTGATCGGGGTGCATGTGAGTGTTGATCACATAGCGGACCGGCAGCTTCGTGCGCTCCCGGATGGCCGCCAGTAGCGCCGCGCCAACCCGCGGGCTGCCGCCGGTGTCGATCACCGCAACACCGTCCCGTCCGATGATGAAGCCGGCATTGGACGTGTCGCCGGAGTTGCGCGGCGTGAAGATCTCGTACCGGCCCTCATGCACGAACACGCCGGGCGCGATCTCCCGCACCGGAAGGGGCTCGATAGCCCACCCGGGCGAGGTGAATGCGAGCAATGAAGCCAGCGCAAAAAGTACCTTAAGGCTTGGGAAATATTCCCGAAAATTGCCTCCAAAGCGTGGATGAAGGTCCATCAACTCGCTCCTTCCGGATGCCTGCCCGAAACCTCATCTTCGATCACGGAAGCGCGAGCGCTCCGTGATGTCGGCCGATCCTGCTGGCGGAGAGAATCCATCCGTCGTGGTGCGCAAGTTAGCGGCTCCGCGGCGCGATGGCGAAGCCTCGCGCACGCGCTGAGCAGTGGAAATAGGCCCGTATTTGCGAGTTGTCGTGCGTCGCAACATTTTTTGCCGCGACGCAACAACACGCGATGGGATACGACAGAATTTACGTCAACCATCTTGTCCTATTCACGGACGCGTGAATTTTCGTGACCGGATCGTCTTGCGGTCGGGAAAAAAAAGTGCGTAGATGTGCCGCGGTGTGACACGGCATCCAGGGCGAGACTGGCATCAGCCAGCAATCTGGGTCGATCGCCAAGGGAGCAAAGAAGGGGAAACCCCGATCCCAGAACGTAGGGTGTGAGGCGCTGCTGTTCACCACCGCTTGCAAGCGTGGCAAGAACCTTAAAATGGAGGAAGCGCAATGCGCAAAAGCGTATTCGCAGGTGCATTGGTTGCGACGGCTGCCCTCGCGGCACCGGCGTTGGCCAATGATAGCGTTCTCAAGTGTATTGAGGACGAGAATAACTGGTGCATGCAGCAGAAGAACTATTCTGCAACCCGCTATTCGAAGCTCGACCAGATCAACACGAAGAACGTCGGCAGCCTGAAGGTCGCCTGGACGTTCTCGACGGGCGTGCTGCGCGGTCACGAGGGCTCTCCCCTCGTCATCGGCAACATGATGTATCTCCACACGCCGTTCCCGAACATCGTCTACGCTCTCAACCTCGATGACGAGAACAAGATCGTTTGGAAGTACGAGCCCAAGCAGGATCCGTCGGTGATCCCCGTTATGTGCTGCGACACCGTTAACCGCGGTCTGCAGTACGCCGACGGCAAGCTGTTCCTCTACCAGGCCGACACGACGCTCGTCGCTCTCGATGCCAAGACCGGCAAAGAGGTTTGGAAAGCCGTCAACGGCGATCCGAAGCGCGGTGAGACCGGTACGGCTGCCGCCCTCGTCGTCAACGACGTGGTGATGGTTGGTATCTCGGGTGCCGAGTTCGGCGTCCGCTGCTTCTTCACCGGTTACGACATCAACTCCGGCAAGATGCTGTGGCGCGGCTACTCCATGGGCCCGGATGATGAGATCCTGTTCAACCCCGAGAAGACGATGTCTCTCGGCAAGCCGGTTGGTAAGGACTCCTCGCTCAAGACCTGGACCGGTGACCAGTGGAAGCTGGGCGGCGGCTCGATCTGGGGCTGGTACGCCTGGGATCCCAAGCTGAACCTCGTCTACTACGGCACGGGTAACCCGTCGACGTGGAACCCGGCTCAGCGCGCTGGACCGGACGGCAAGCAGATCGACCAGAAGTGGTCGATGTCCATCATCGCCCGTAACCCGAAGACCGGTGAGGCCGCCTGGGCTTACCAGATGACCCCGTTCGACGAGTGGGACTATGACGGCGTCAACGAGATGATTCTCGTCGACGACATGGAGATCAAGGGCAAGAAGCACAACGTGCTTGTGCACTTCGATCGCAACGGTCTCGGCTACACCGTCGACCGCACGACCGGCATCCCGCTGGTTGCCGAGAAGTACGACCCCGCCGTCAACTGGACGACTGGCGTCGATCTCGACCCCAAGAGCCCGACCTACGGTCGCCCGTCGGTCGTCGCTTCCAAGTCGACGTTCCTGAACGGTCCCGACGTCAACACCACCGACGTCTGCCCGGCCGCTCTTGGAACGAAGGACCAGCAGCCGGCTTCCTACTCTCCGCTGACGGGTCTCTTCTACGTGCCGACGAACCACGTCTGCATGGATTATGAGCCCTTCAAGGTCGAGTACACCGCCGGTCAGCCGTACGTCGGCGCCACGCTCTCCATGTATCCGCCGAAGGGCGAGAGCCACATGGGCAACTTCATCGCGTGGGATGCTGCCAACGGTAAGATCGTCTGGTCGAACAAGGAGCAGTTCTCGGTGTGGTCGGGTGTTCTCACCACCGCTGGCGGCATCGCCTGCGTCGGCACCCTCGAGGGCTACTTCAAGTGCGTCGATCAGAAGGACGGCAAGGAGCTGTACAAGAACCGTACGCCTTCCGGCATCATCGGTAACGTCTTCACCTACGGCCATAAGGGCAAGCAGTACGTCGGCGTCTTCTCGGGCGTCGGTGGTTGGGCCGGCATCGGTCTGGCTGCTGGTCTGACCAACCCGACCGACGGTCTGGGTGCTGTGGGTGGCTACGCTGGTCTCAACAGCTACACCGCTCTCGGTGGCTCGCTGACCGTGTGGACGCTGCCATAAGTTGAGGGTGACCTCTGAAACTGGACCGGCGCGGGTTTCCCGCGCCGGTCTATTCTGTGAACGGGCACGACCCTGGCCCATGAGGCGCTGTGCACTGCGGCTGTCATTTCGCAACGCAACATACGGAAGACTATGACATTTTGCCCGTTGCACTCTTCCAATCTGCAGCCCAAATGAGCACATATCTTTGCCCATAAGCCTGAGAAGATAGGGGAAACGCGTGAGAAGGATCAGCTTTGCTGCCGCTGCCGTTGCCGGGATTGCACTTGCGTGCGCATTCGGGACGGCAAATGCTGAGGACGTTGCGCCCGGCATGCAAAAAGAGGTGACGCTGCCGGATGGCTGCATCTCGCAGGAGGGAGCGGAATTCAAAGACGGGAAGTGGGTCCTGCCCGATGGCACGCCGACGTTCCGCGTTTGCAAGAAGGACGGCAACATCGTCGTCGACTGGGCCACCTACAACGGCTACCGCCGCTATCACGGCGAGTGCCACGTGTGCCACGGTCCGAATGGTCTGGGCTCGACGTATGCACCTGCCCTCGCCGATTCTCTCAAGACGATGGACTACGGAACATTCCTCGGCGTCGTCGCCAGCGGCCGCACGCGCGATGAAGCCGGTACCAAGTTTGTGATGCCCGCGTTCGGCGACAACAAGAACGTGATGTGCTTCATCAACGATCTGTATTCATACCTCAAGGCGCGCTCCTTCGCCGATGCGCTTCCGGCCGGTCAGCTGGGTGGACGCAACCGCGACGAGAAGCCCGAAGAGGCCAAACAAGCTGAGAAGGATTGCCTTGGCTAATCCACTTCACATCGTGCAATGGGCAGGGGCCGCCATCGGCGGCCTCGCCCTCCTTTGCGCTGCCACCGGTGCGCTCGCTGCTGAAGGGCATCGCGCCGACCTCGTGAACCGCAAGGTTCTGCGCGTGTGCGCCGACCCGGCGAACATGCCTTTCTCCAACGAGAAGCGGGAAGGCTTTGAGAATAAGATCGCCGACATCATTGGCGACGAACTCAAGGTTCCCGTCGAATACACCTGGTTTCCGCAGGCTGTCGGCTTCACGCGCAATACGCTGCTGGCCAAGCGCTGCGATGTCATCATCAGTACCGGTCAGGGCGACGATCTCGTCCTCAACACCAACGCGCTTTATCGCTCGGCCTATGCGCTCGTCTTCAAGCCCGGCACCGGCCTCGACGGTGTCGACAGCATTTTTGATCCGCGCCTGAAAGGGAAGACGATCGGTGCTGTGCAGGGGTCGCCCTCCGCCGATCTCGTTGCCAAGGCCGGGCTGATGGGCAAGGCCCGCCCCTATCGCCTCGTCGTCGATCGCCGCTTTGAGGATCCTTCCGCCGAGATGGTCAAGGACATCCGCGATGGATCGATCGACGCCGGTGTCATGTGGGGTCCGATCGCGGGTTACTACGCCACGCACGGCGGCGAGAAGCTGACCGTTGTGCCGCTCATCAAGGATGCGGGCAAAGCCGGACGCATCGATTTCCGCATCACCATGGGCGTCCGCCAGGGCGACGATCTGTGGAAACGTCAGCTCAATGACGTGATCCGCAAGCGCCAGGCCGACATCGACAAGGTTCTCCTCCAGTACGGTGTGCCGATGATCGATGAGGACAACAAGCCGATCACGGCGCCGCGCAGCTAAAGGCTTGGCGCGAGTTGAGGCGCCTTCGTGCGCCCGCTTTTCCAGCGCGGCAGCGCACGTCCCCCAGCAGCAACAAAGCCGGCGGCTCCCGCCGGCTTTTTCTTTGGCGATTATCCGGTTGACAAACCACGCCATTGTTAACTAAATCATCCTCAACCGGAGGATGCGCATGGCTCATTCCAACTACTCGGTTACGTTCCGCATCGCTAATAAGACGATCAACGGCAAAACCTATAACGACCGGCGAGATCGGCTCGTAGAGAATGTTAGGGCTGAGCAGCTTGGTTTCTTGGTTTCTGGGACGAGCCGACTTCTTTCATGCTCGTAGAGCCCGCGCTCGACACAAATGAGTTCAGTCGGCGAGCCGTCCAGGGACTTGCGAAGGAGGACTTAGTGTTCATCTTCGACCCGACCGATATGTCCGCCTGTTACTTCGGGGACGTGCAGCACGTAGGCGTGCTTCTGTCATTCTTCCCGAAGGCAAAGAAAGTGGAATGAACGTCAACCGCTACACGCATGGCTCTGGCAAACGCCATCGTAAGGCGCAGCCGGAGCTTCGCTATATTGGCCATAGAGTATCCCAAGGGTGATACGCGCTCACTTTGCGGTCTTTTTTGCCCGCTTCTCCGATGTGGGCTTGGGTGGCGATGCTGCCACCCTTTTAAGCTTGGTATCGAAGGCGTCTTCTGTATCATCACACCCGAACTCACGAGCCGCCGCCGCAAACTTTCTCGCCTGACCTCTGTTTTGGTCTCTAGTTCCACCCAGGCTAGACATCATCTTTTTCAATCGCTTCGAGTGACCCGGATCATCCGCGGCAGTCGGTAACTCCATACCCTTTTTGATCATGATCAACTCCGATCTTCACTTTTATTGCGATGAAACAAGCCATAGGGGCCATAGATTTGCTGCAGTTAGTGGCGTCCTCGTCAACCGGACGCGACTAGAGGTCATCTCGGCGGAACTTGCTGCACTCAAATGCGCCTATCGAAAAAACGCATCATCAGAACTTAAGTGGGAGAAAGTCAATCGTCACGATTTGCCCGTGTACAAGGCGTACTGCGACTACCTATTCTCGCTGATGAGCGCGAACTCCGCCCACTATCACGTCGTGATATGCGACTTCAGACACTACGATCACAAGGCGCTAAATGATGGAGATCGGAACAGGAGCGTTAGCAAGACCTACTACCAACTGCTGCTCCATCGATGCTGTGCCCTTTATGGCAGTCAAGCTCGAATTCACGTTCGAGCGGACCGAGGTGATTGCACAAAGGCACTGCCGAGCTATAGAGACGCACTGAACCAAGAGGCGCGCCAACGGTTCAGGACTGACACAGCACCTATCGCTTCAATCGATCTGATTGATTCGACCAGCATCGCTATAATGCAGATGAACGATATCGTTCTCGGCGCCATAGCATCGCATCGCAATGGCAGGCACCTGCTCGACGGAGCATCACCCCACAAGTCCGAACTGGCCGAATACGTGCGCGAAAAATTCGGCGTAGCCAGCTTCGCATTCAGCACCCCGAAGGGTCAGCGGCGGCACTCTATTTGGAACTGGCAAGGGACGCTTAGGAAAGTGGCCGCCACCAGCACTAGATGAGCCCCATTTTTGGGAACCGGTAGGCTCAACACGCGCCCCTTAGGGCGCTGCTTCGTAACTGATGACAGACGAGAATCTAATGCTGTTCGCTCTAAATTTCAAGTTAAGCGCCCAGCGGCGGACTAACTGTTCGGTAGGTCAAGCGCTTACCGCTGGCGCCTTGAAGTGCCTTGCAAGCGCGAGCCTCGTCCTCCACGCCCCGCGCGCTCCGGCTGTTGTATCGAAAGTCGAACTCCGCGAGATATCGGTGCAGGTGCTTCTCCGAACAGTGCTGGTATACGCCCTTCATGCCGCGCTTGAAGATCGAGAAGTAGCCTTCAACCGTGTTGGTGTGAACGTCACCGCGAACGTATTCATCAGCCGTGTGATTGACCGCTTCGTGGGACGCTGCGTCGATGCGGCCAACATAGGCCGCAGCGCTGTCGGTCATAACGCGGGCCTCTCGGGCGATGTTCTCGTTGACGATGGGCACCAGCGTCTTGGCCGACACGTCGGCAACGTGGACGCTACGAACCTTGCCGCCGCGCTCCACTAGAGCCAATACTGCATTCTTGTGACCGTAGCCCCGGCGCTTCTTCTTGCCGGGCTTCGTGCCGATGAACGTCTCGTCGGCTTCAACGATGCCAGAGCCGCCAGCGCCGCCCATAGGCGCCAGATCGCCAGAGCGCATCGCCTCGCGAAGCCGATGGGTCATGAACCAAGCCGCTTCATAGGTGATCTCAAGCACGCGGTGCAGTTGGTGCGAGCTGATGCCCTTCTTGCTGGAGCAGAGAAGATGCGTCGCCTGCATCCACTTGTGCAGCGGGATGTGGCTGCTCTCAAACACCGTACCGACGCGGGCAGTAAACTGCTTACGGCAGTGGCCGCACTTCTTGAGGCCGTGGCGCTCGACGCCTTCCGGGTGCGTCTTGCTCGGCTTGGAGCGTACGCCCTTCAACGTATAGATGCGCTCGTTGCCGCCACAGTGAGGGCATGCAGGGCCGTTCGGCCAGATAATGCTTTCGAGCTTTGCAAAAGCCGCCGCCTCATCGTGAAAGTACGGCTTGCTGAGAATGGACATAACGACAATCCCCGTTGTTACCGAGGAATGTAAGTCAACGGCTTGGGTTTGTCAACCGGATAATCGCTTTTTCTTTTGCGCGCGCAGAACGGGTGTCCACGACGAGCAGCACTGCTGTGCGGCGCTTCGCGGCGAACGTACGCCATCTCGCAACTCCGGCGGCCGCGCCGAACACATGGGAAAGATGAAAGACAAGCTCTGCAATGGACGGATTCGCTGCACCCCTCGACGCCAGATCGCGTAACACACGTTGGACCGCCGCATGGACTGACACATCTAGCGCGCCGCCCGTAAGCTGCAGCCATCGCAAGCTGGCAGCGCTGATGTGTTCCACCCATGCCGGAGCAAGCGATCGCTGTCGCCCCGCCGGGTGCGTCGCGGGCGCAGCGCCGTCATAGGATGCCGTGCCGGCATGGGAAGCCTATTGAAGACATCGGCATCCCGCGCGATCTTGAAGGGATGGACGAAATCGCCAGCGCCCCGCGCAATCCCGCTCCGGCATCTCCGGCCGTAATTTCCCTGTCCCCGGTGAGGATACTCCCCACGGCTACGACTGACCGGCTGCGCTATCGCGTGCCTATAACGGAGCGCCAACGCGCGCGGCGGTTGGAGCTGTGCAAGCTGGTGTTCTGCGTCTCGTTTCTTTTCTCCGCGTCGATGGCGCCACCGTCCTACGCGGGCGAAGCGTCACCATCTGCAGCGTCGGCGCGTGAGCGGTCATCCCCGCCGCCGTCGTCCGCCGCGATCGAAGGGCCGGTGCCCGAAGGACCGGCACCGCATCCGGATGTTCCGCCTGCGCCTTCGCCGGGCTCGGGGGCGTCCTCACACGTCGACGAACCCGCAGGCTATCGCATGGAGGATTTTCGCACCCCCGTACCCGCGACACTCCGCGGCGCGCGTGTGCTGACAAGCGATGATGCGGCGGATCTTTGGAACCGCAGCGGTGCGGTCTTCATCGATGTCTATCCCCAGGCGCCGAAGCCGCCCAACCTGCCCGCGGGAACGTTCTGGCGGGATCCCGTTCACCGCAGCATCGAAGGCGCGGTTTGGATGCCGAATGTGGGCTACGGGGCGCTCTCGCCGGAGATGGACGAATATTTCCGCGCCCGCCTCGATGCGCTTTCGCATGGCAAGCGCGATGCGGCGCTCGTCTTCTTTTGCCTCAAGGACTGCTGGATGTCGTGGAATGCCGCCAAGCGGGCGCTCGAATACGGCTATACCAACGTCCTGTGGTTTCCTACCGGTACGGACGGATGGCAGGAACTCGGTTACCCGCTCGTTGTGGTGAAAAAACTGCCGTAAGCGCCACCGGGGATCCATGCGCGCAGTGCGAGCAGGCGCCAGTGTTCATCACACCGCTCTCCCGCACGCGCTGGCGCTAGCCCACTATGGAACCGGTGCTGGCGTCGGCCGTGGCTGGGTCGTCGGATTGGGGCTCGGCACCGCCGGCGACGTCGACGGCGTAGGAGCCGGCGTCACGGTCCTGACCGAAGGACCCGAGTTCGTGTCTCCGACCTGTGTGCGGTCTCCGAAGGCGTAGAACAGAGCCATCAACGCAAGGACGACCGCAGCGGCGAAGATCAGCGGCATCGCGCTGCTGCCCCAGCTATCGAACGTGCGTGGCTGACGCGAATAGTCGTAACGCCGGTCATGGGGGCGATCGTAAAGAGCCATAGCAACCTCCATAGGTATGGAGAGGCAACAGGCATGCTGGCGCAAAGTTCCCCCATACGTTGTTACGAAATCGATGCAAATTGCGCGGGCGGGACATTGCGAGCGCGCGCTAAAGATAACTGGCATGCGCATTGCGTGACGGCGGGGTCTTTCGACCTAAACGGTGTTTGCGTCGAAGGCGCAGCCCAGGCAGCGCAAAGTCGCCCAGGCAGCGCAAAGTAGCGCGCAGCGCAGATAAGAAAGGCCGGCCATCCATTTCGGAATGACCGGCCAGAACTACTCGGCAAAGCGTCGGATCAGCTCTTCATCTGTTCCCGGATGAGGCGCGCAATTTCATAGGCCCGCTGCTCGATGAGCGTCGGAACCTCGCAAGCCATCGTCAGGTTGAGCTGGCGCTCCTGGAAGATGCGTGCATTCCAGTTGTATTCCTGCTGCTCGGGCGAAAGGTTTTTCGTCTCCGTCGGCAGCAATTCGTCCGTCGCGGCGAGGCCCTTCTCGGCGAGCTTCTGGCCCTCGCGCTCCAGTTCGGCCGCGCGCGCCTTCTGCCGCTTTTGGAATTCCTCGACGCGGTTGATTACGAATTTGCGGTCGGCATTGATGTGGCTGAAGACGCTGGCGAACAGCTCCGTCAGCTTACGGTCGCGATCGGCCTCGGGGATCGAGTCCGCGTATTCCTTGATGGCCTTCTCCGCATCCTCCGCGGAGACACGCCGGCTTTCCAGGACGCTGGTGAGATCGCGAATGCTGGGGTCGAACTCGGTTATGCCGTCGATAGGCGGCCCATCCCACACCTGCGCGGGGGAAATGGTCGGCACTTTACGCTGCACGCACGGCCAGTCGGGGCTGCTGAGAACGGCCGATGGAGAAACATCGGCTTGCTGCTGGTCCGGCGAGCCAGCTGCGCCGGGCGCGAACATCGGATGCGAGCTTGCGCCCGCGGGTGGAGCCGCCGTGCCGGGCTCCATGCCGCCGGGCCGTGCGCCGGGTACCACGCCCGGTGCGATGCCAGGCGCAACATCGGGCGCGCCCTCGACCTTCGGTGGCGGAGAGGTTTGCGCATAGGAGGGGGCCGCTGCGGCGAGGCCGACGAGAACTGCGGCCGCGCTTTGCAGCAAGAGGTTCGATTTTGCCACGTACATTTTTGTGTCTCGGTTTTTTGTCATTGTTTTCATGCTCCCGCTCCCGGGCCGCCGCGACGGGCGATGAGGCCCTTCGATGGGTTATAGGCAAAGATGGCTGCGCCGAGGAACACCGCGGTGCAGGCAAGAACGATCCCGAGCGATGGCCAATCGACCTGCGCGTAGAGCGCAAAGCGAATGAGCTCGACGGCGTGCGTGAACGGATTGATCTGGCATATTTCATAGAGCAGCACGCTCGACTCCCGCACGCGCCACAGCGGGTAGAGCGCCGAGGATGCAAAGAACATCGGGAAGATGACGAAGTTCATCACGCCCGCGAAATTCTCGAGCTGGCGGATGACCGACGACATGAAAAGGGCCAGCGATCCGAGCATGAGGCCCGAGATCACGAGCGCCGGCGCGACCGTGAGATAGTTCATCGACGGCGTCGTCATGTTCCAGAGGTAGATGACGGCGACGATGACGCCGAGCTCCACGACGGCCGCCAATACCAGCGCGCGCCGCATGAAGGTTTCCGAGAACCAGTCGGTCGCCGAATTGAATATGTTCAGCACGCCGAGGATGGCCGGCGCCGCCAGCAGCAGCGGATAGGCCCAGCCGGTGAGCTCTGCCTCCCAGAAATAGAAGATGGCGAGAAACACGTAGGCCTGGATAGCCGCCACCGCGACGCCGCCTACGAGCTTTGAGATCAAGAGGAACGAGCGCGGGAACGGGCTGACGAGTAGCGTGCGCATGGCGCCCGTCTCGCGGTCGTAGACCATCGACAGCGACGACTGCATCGCATTGAACAGCAAAATCATGCCGAGCAGACCCGGCACCACGTAGACCTCGTAAAGCACGTAGGTTTCGTAGGGCGGTATGATGGAGACGCCCAGCGTCTGCCGGAAGCCGGCCGCGAAGATGAACAGCCAGATGAGCGGGCGGACGAGCGCCGACATGAAGCGCTCGCGCTGGCGCAGGTAGCGCAGCACCTCCCGCCAGACGATGCCGTTGAAGCAGGTGAGGTAAGCGCGCGGACCAAGGCGCGGCGGCGCCGCGGTCCATGAGCGGTTGCTGATGGTATGGGTAGCGCCAGTCTGCGCGCTTGCGGTTGCGCTCATGGCGGTCATGCGGCGAGTTCCTCAGTGCCGGTCAGCTTGCGAAAGGCATCGCTCACCGACTGCGTTCGTGTTTCGGATAGAAGCTCGGGCACCGATCCGGTGAACAGCACGCGCCCTTTGTCCAGCACGACGACAAGATCCGTAGGCTGGACCTCGTCGAAGAGATGCGTCGCCCAGAGAACGCCCAGCCCTTCCTTTTCGACGAGCGAGCGCACGATCTGGATGACGCTCTCGCGCGAGCCGATGTCGAGGCCGACCGTCGGCTCGTCAAGCAGCAGCAGCGAGGGCTGATGCAGCAATGAGCGGGCGATCTCGACGCGCCGCGCCTGCCCCCCCGAAAGATTGCGGACTTTCTCCTTTGCGCGATCGGCGAGGCCAACGATCTCGAGGGCACGCTCGGTGCGTTTGCGCGCCTCCCGTCCGCTGATGCCGTGGAGCGCGCAGTGATAGAGCAGGTTCTGCTTCAGCGTGAGGTCGAGGTCGAGCGTACGGCTCTGGAAGACGACGCCGAGACGCTGCAAGGCTGCCATGGCGCGCCGGCGGATGTCTTCGCCGAAGATGCGGATCTCGCCGGTGACGTTGTCGTAAAGGCGCGTGATGAGAGCGAACAGCGTCGACTTGCCGGCGCCGTTGAGTCCGAGGAGCACAACGAAGCGGCCACGCGGAATCTCGAGTGAAACATCGCTGAGCGCGCGGTTTTCGCCGAAGCTGTGGCTCACGTTCTTGACGACGAGAGCCGGTGCTTCGGCGGTGGGCGGAATGTTTTCTGCCATATCCATGCGACGATTGAACTATCGGCCGCTCGCTTTCAAGCCATTAGAGAACTTCTGTGTTTCTCCAGGGCTTGGCCACGCTGAGGCGACCGCGTCTCGTCCTTTTTGCTCCTATAAGCCTCATCGAGTCAGCGAGGCCGCCGTGCCTCGGAGACGGCGGACGTCTTAGAACGGCGCCACGACCACACCCCACGGATAGCGGCCCGTGCGGATGGATTTGATCACCTTGAGCGCGTCGACGTCGATGACAGAGACGTCATTGGAAGCGCCATTGGTGGTCAAAAGTTTCTTGCCGTCCGGAGTAAATGCGAGCTGCCAGACGCGCTGCCCGACGAGGAGATATTTGATCACCTTGAACGTCGACGTGTCGATCACCGCAACGCGGTTGGCCGGCCCAAGGGCTACAAAGGCGGTCTTGCCGTCCGGCGTGATGCGCACGCCCACCGGCTGAATGGCTTCCGGTGTGATGCCGGGGATCTCGAAATGGATCTTGGTGATGATCTTCCGGTCCGCAGGATTGATGACCGTGACGGTGCCTCCGATCTCCGCGCTCACCCAGAGCTGGTCGCCCTTCGGGTTGAACATGGCGACGCGCGGGCGGCTATCCACCAGCACGTTGTCGAACGTCTTGTGCGTCTCGGTATCGATGAAGTGGGCCATGTTGGTCGTTTCGGAGGTGTTCACCAGCACCTTGCCGTCCGGGCTCATGCCCATGCCCTCCGGCTCGACGCCCACCGGAATGTCGTTGATGATCTTGCCCTGTTCGATGTCGACCACGGTAACGAGATTGTCGTCCTCGTTCGCCACGTACAGCGGATTACCCGAAGGATGCAGCACGAGCAGCTCAGGGTCGGGACCGGAGGGCAGCGTCTTCACCAGCTTGTGCGTTTTGGTGTCGTAGACCTGGATGATGTTGTCGTCGCTGGTGCAGACGATCAGCCACTTGCCGTCCTTGGAGAGGATGACGCCGCGCGGACGCTGGCCCACGGGGAAGGTATTGATAACCTCCATTTTTTCCGTGTCGATCACCGAGACGGTGTTGTCCTTTTCGTTGGTGACGAACGCCGTATAGGCCAACGCGGCCGGCGCGGGCAGCGTGAATGCGGAAGCAATGCCGAGCAGCGCGGCGATGCCAACCTTGAAGCGCATTAGGAACATTCCTTCTGAGGATTTCACGTGCCGTTCGCGGCGCTCATCTCTTTGCACGGTCATTGAGTGTACGCTTGGCATTTGGTTTCCGGCTTATCGACACCGAGCGTGTCGAGTTCGCTGAACTGATGCAAAAAGCCCTGCTGGGGCGAAACGCTCACCAGCAGCTTCGGCGTGGCAATGAGGATGGGCTGGCGCAACTGGCCATTCCAGTTCCGCAGCGACAGGCCGACGCCCTTGAAGCCGGCGATGTCGAACTTGGGCGATTTGATGTAGTTGACGAGATCCTGGTACTTCCCGGACTTCGTGCGCGAGGCAGCCTCGCCGATCATCCGCGCGGCGAGCCACGCGTTATAGTCGATCGGACGCATGTCGCGGACGGATTGCCGCTTGAAACGGTTCTGGAACTGCGTGCCGCCCCATAGCTCGATGGCGGGATGCCAGCTCTGCGCGGTGAGGCCCGCCGTGCCGGCAACCGGACGCGGCTCCCAGGTCCGGTAAGGCAGATAATCGCCGAAAAGGTTGCTCTCGTCGGCAACGATGACGATATCGTGGTCGGGCGCACCCTGGGTGAAGGTTGGGATCTGCTGCTGCACCTGCTCGAATCCGCCGTCGGTGCGCCGGTTGCCGGAATCGTACGTGAAGACGCGCTCTTCGACGATCTTGGCGCCGAACCGCTTGGCGGCGCGGCGGATAGCGTCGGCATAGAGCTTGTCTTTCTCGGTGGGGCCGAGCACGAGCAGCCACCGTGGCCACTTCTTCCAGGCGAGATACTGCGCAAGCCCGTCGGCCAGCATGCTGCGGGTCGGCGCCGTATGCAGCACTTGGGCGCGGCAGTCCTCCTCGCGCAGGCTATCGTCGGGGGCGCTGTAGTTGATCAGCAGCGCCTCTTTTCCCTTCAGCGCATCCGCCATCTTGAGAAGCGTGGCCGGGGCCGCGTCGACGAGAACGAAGTGCTGGCCCTCATCGACCTTTTTGACGACGTCCGCGATCAGTTTGTCGGGATCGGAGTCCTCCACCGTATCGAGGGTGAACTCCTGATTCATGAAGCGGCCGGTGGTATTGTTGTCGGTTATGGCGAGCTTGGCGCCGGCGACGCCGAGATCCTTCGGCGGCAGGTCGAGCAGCGAGAGCGGCAGCGGCTCATCGCGCAACTCCCGCGCGAGCAAAATCGGCACGACGGTCGTATCGGGCTTCGCGGGCTCGGTTTTTGCGGCTTCGGCACCGGGCGGGGCAGCGGGATCCTGGGCAAGGGCGGATGCGGGGGCCAGAACGAGTGCCGCAGCGCACGCGAGCAGCATGCTCTGGATCGGCCGGGCGCCGCGCCTTAAGAGGGTGCAGCGGCTCCGATCGGCTGTACCTGTCGCCATCAAGCTTTTTTCCTCCAAACACCACCCGGGCTCCGTTGTCCGGGCCTTATTGAGGGGCAGTCTGTTACTATGTTGCAGTAAAAGGGGATGGGGTACCACCCTTGTCAAGGGCTCCCGATTTTACTCGCGCACTTGTGACCTTTCCCATGCCACCAAGTGGCAACTAACCCCTTGCAATTAGCACCCCGTTCGGCACACCTAACCCCTAACACTATAACAGACCAAGCAGTCTACTGTGCGTGGCAGGGGAAACGTCTTGATTGCTAAACGGATTGTCATCTTTGTGCTGGCCTTGGCACTGTACCCCGGTGCCGCTTTTGCTGCGCAAAAAGCGATCATTTTTCCCTTCGACCTGATTGATCAGCAGCAGCAGTTCGAAATCGGCCTCATGCCCAAGGGGCTCGACCCTGAGGACAAGCGCCGGCTCGGTGTCATCACCGACGAGCTTACACGGCTGATTAAGGAAAGCGGCCGCTACGAGGTTCTCGATCCCGCGCCCATCGCCAAGGATATCGAAGACAAGGCGCCGATTTATAAATGCAATGGCTGCGAGGATGATCTGGCCAAGAAAGTCGGCGCCGACGTTGCTTTCATCGGCACGGTGCGCAAGGCTTCGGATGTACTGTTTACCGTGAGCATCTACGTCCGCGACGTCGCCAGTGAAAAGGTGATCCACCAGGGCTCGAGCGAAATCTACGGCAATACCGACAAGATGTGGTTGCGCGCGGTGAACTACATCGTCGACCGGCGCCTATATGCCGATAGAGGTGCAAAATGATCGACCGTCGCCGACTGCTGCTTGCCGGCGGTGCGGCTGCCGTTGCGGGCATGACCGGTGTCGGCCTCCCTGCCGGGCGCGCCAGCGCGGCGGGCTCGCTCCGTGTCGCCTCCCTGAAGTTCGGCTCGCTGAATTGGCTGCTGGAAACCATCCGTACGGAAGGCCTCGCCGACAGGGCTGGCCTTCAGATCATCGTCGTCGAGGTGGCGACCAATCAGGCCGGTCCGGTGGCGCTGCTGTCGGGAGAGGCAGAGGTCATCGTCAGCGACTGGCCGTGGGCCCTGCGCCAGCGCGCCATGGGGGAGCACTTGAGGTTCGCCCCTTATTCCTCCGCTCTCGGCGCGGTGATGGTCGCCCCCGATTCCCCGATCAAGACCTTCGCCGACCTCAAGGGCAAGCGCCTCGGCGTGGCCGGTGGAGCCATCGACAAGAGCTGGCTTCTGCTACGGGCCTATTCGCGGCGCGTCCTGGGCGCCGATATTGCAACCCTGGCAGAGCCGTCCTACGGCGCCGCGCCGCTGCTCACGGCAGAGGCGGAGGCGGGCCGTCTCGATGCGGTCCTTAATTTCTGGACCTACGCCGCGCGCATGCAAGGCGAGAACTACCGCACGCTCATCGGAATGGACGAGGTGCTGGAAGCGCTCGACATCAAGCCGGTGCCCTCGCTCGTCGGCTTCATTTGGCGCGAGGATATCGAGGCGAAGAAACCGGCTGAGCTCGCCACGTTCCTTTCCGTGATCGAGCAGGGCAATGCAATCCTTGCCAAGTCCGATGCCGCCTGGGACCACATCCGCCATCTCGTGCGTCCGGAATCGGATGCCGAGTTCGCCGCCATCAAGGCCTATTACCGGGCCGGCATTCCAAAACCCTGGACCGATGCGGAGACGCACGCCGCTGAAAAGCTCACGCAGGTGCTGGTCGACGTGAGCGGCGCCCAGCTTCTTGGCAAAGATACGCCCTTCGATCCTAAGCTATTCCATGCGGCAGGCAGTTAACGCGCCCGCCCGCGGCTTCAAGGTCGGGCGCCTCGGTTGGACACTGGTCTCCCTGCTGGCACTCGTGCTGCTGTGGGAGCTGGCGGCTGTCATCGCGCAGAGCCGGTATCTTCCCGGCCCCCTGGCGGTGACGGAAGCGATGGTGCGCGAAGCGCAAACCGGAGAGCTTTGGAAGAACATTTGGGCGACGCTCTTTCGCGTCGCCTTTAGTTTCGTCTTCGCGATGTTCATCGGCTCGGCGATCGGCCTTGCGCTCGGCCGCCATCCGATGGCGGACCGCTTTTTCGATGCTTGGCTGATCTTCTTCCTCAATCTGCCGGCCCTCGTCATCATCGTGCTTTGTTATATCTGGTTCGGGCTGACGGAGGTCGCGGCCATCCTGGCCGTATCGATCAACAAGATCCCCAATGTCGCCGTCACCATGCGCGAAGGTGCGCGTAGCCTCTCCAAAGACCTGAACGAGATGGCATCCATCTATCGCTTCGGCCGCTGGAAGACGCTGCGCCACGTGACGCTGCCGCAGCTCGCGCCGTTTTTCGCAGCCGCAGCCCGCTCCGGCCTCGCGCTGGTTTGGAAGATCGTGCTCGTCGTGGAAGCCTTCGGCCGTTCGGAGGGCGTCGGGCACCAGCTCAACATCGCCTTCCAGCTCTTCGACGTTCAGATGATCCTCGCCTACGCGCTGGCGTTCATCATCGTCGTGCAGATCATCGAGTTCGCCATTCTGCAACCGCTCATCGCAAGGGCCAGCAAATGGCGCAGGTGACCCATCCGCTCACCGTGCGTGTCGACCGGAAAGTGTTCCCCGCCGTCGGGGGCCGCCCGGAGAATCACGTGCTCGGAAAGATCGAATTCGAGGTTGAGCCGGGGTCGTTCGTCGTCATCACCGGACCTTCCGGGGGCGGCAAGTCGACGCTCCTCAACATCATCGCCGGTCTCGACCAAGACTACGAGGGTGCGATTGATTTCGGCGGCGCCGACCGCCGCATGGCCTTCGTCTTCCAGACGCCGCGCCTGCTGCCCTGGCGCACAGTCTATGAGAATATTGCGCTGGTTCTCCCGCCGGACGATCCACGCCTCGCCAACATCCCCGAGCTCTTGAAGCGGGTGGGGCTCGCGGAAGCCGCAAATGCCTACCCGGAGATGATCTCCCTCGGCATGCAGCGCCGGGCCGCGCTGGCGCGCGCCTTCGTGCTGGAGCCGGACATCCTGCTGATGGATGAGCCCTTCGTCTCCCTGGACGAGCCCACCGCCCAGGGCCTGCGCGAGGTCCTGGTGGAGCTGTGGTCCCGCCGGCCGACGACGGTCCTTTTCGTCACCCATGACCGTTCCGAGGCGGTGATGCTCGGGACCCGCATCTTGCGCCTCTCCAGCGGAGCTGCAACTATCACCCAGGATGTGCCGGTGCAGCTCTCGGTAGCCGACCGGACCGACCGCGAGAAGGTGCGGGCGGAGCAGCGGCGCATCTTCGGCGAAGCTTAACCCTCAGCCAGATCGAATAGGACATCCGGCAGATGGCAAGGATGCTTGCCAGCGTGACGGACGAGCGCGAAGCGCGTCTCGTTGCAACGCTCGGCGCGGACATCGTTGATGCGAAAGATCCCGGCGCAGGCGCGCTGGGTGCGCTGCCGTTCGCGCGCGTTGCGGCCATCCGCGCCGCGCTGCCGGCCGAGGTGCCGGTGAGCGCCACGGTCGGCGATCCGACCGGCGACGTCGAAGCCGTTGCCGCCGCGGCCGTGACCATGGCCGATACCGGCATTGAGATCGTGAAGGTAGGACTGAGCCTCGATTGCGCGCCCGAGCGCACGCTCGCGCGGCTGGGCACGCTAGACCTCGGCGGCGCACAGCTCGTCGGCGTTCTTCTTGCCGACAGCGGCGTCGACCTCGGGCTCGTCACCCACGCGCGCGATGCCGGTCTCGCCGGGCTGATGCTCGATACCGCCGACAAACGCCGCGGCGCGCTTCCCGATATCGTCTCCGCCGACGATCTTGCCCGCTTCGTTGCCGCCGTGCATGCGGCTGGGCTTTTCGCAGGGCTCGCCGGATCGCTGCGCGTGGGCCACGTGCCGCAACTGCTGGCGCTGCAACCCGACGTCATCGGGTTCCGCGGCGGGCTTTGTCGCGAGGGCGAGCGCACGGGCGAGCTCGACGCCGACGCGATCGAGGCGGTGCGGCGCGCGATCCCGGTGTGCGATGCAGCAATCGGCGATGCTTGCCGCGGCGTGGCGCCCGGTGCTATGGCGCCCCATCAGACGGAAAGCGTGGCATGAGCGAAAAACAGAGCACCGCACGGCGCGAAGGCGTCGTTCTCGACCGCATCTTCGTGCGCAATTTTGTGCTGCCCATCGCCATCGGCGTCTACGACGAGGAGCAGGGCATCACGCAGAAGGTGGGCTTCAGCATCGAGGCCGAGGTCGCCGCCGGCGTTTCACCCAAGGGCGACGATCTCGACGAGGTCCCTTCCTACGATGAGCTGACCGGCGCCGTGAAGGCGGTGGTCGCCGCCGGACACATCAATCTCGTCGAGACGCTTGCCGCGCGCATCGCCGAGCGCTGCCTCGCCGACAAGCGCATCGTCTCGGTGCGCGTGCGCGTCGAAAAGCTCGAGCGCGGCCCCGATGCGGTGGGCGTGGAGATCGTTCGCCCGCGCGCAACGTGACCGCGAACGCCGCTCCCACCGTCGTCAAGCTCGGCGGCAGTCTTGCGGAGGGCGAAACGCAGCGGCTTTCGACCATTCTCGGCATCGTCAGCGCTGCGACGCGTCCATGCGTGGTCGTGCCGGGCGGAGGCGCTTTTGCCGATACCGTGCGCGATGCCTATCGCAGCCACGGACTGACCCAGGCGGTCGCCCATCGCATGGCGCTGCTCGCGATGCATCAGACGGGAATGATGCTGGCCGCTTCGGACAGCCGTTTCGTTTGCGTCGAAACCCTGAGCGCGATCCGCCGCGCCCTGCGCGAAAGTCGCGTCCCGGTATGGATGCCCCTGAAGCTGAGCGCCGATGACGCGCACATAACCCACGACTGGAAGACGACATCCGATGGCCTGGCGGCGCGGCTTGCAGAGCGGCTCGGCGGGACGCCGGTGGTGCTGGTGAAATCCTGTCCCGTCGATCCGCAGACCACGGCGGCCGCGCTCTCCCGCGCCGGCATCGTGGACGCAGCCTTCCCCAGGATCGTCGCCCGCGCGAAGCTCGCCTGGCGTGTGCTGGGCGCAGGCGATGAAGGCGAGCTGGCGGACCTGCTCGGTGTCGAGGTGGGCGTCGCGCGTCCGAGCGCGCCCCGCCGCCGTGCTATTCGGCGTGGGAAATAGCAACCGGCACCGCCTATATACGGCGCTGGGCGGAGCGCCATTGACTTAAGGCGAGGAGAATCGGAATGCCGCGGATTGTCGAGACCATCGTCACGACCCTTGATGTGAACGGCGAGCCGTACATCGCGCCGCTCGGCCTGATCGCCCAGGGCGAGAATTGGGTCATCGCGCCATTCCGCCCATCGCGCACCCTGGAAAACCTTCAGCGCCGGCCCTTTGCGGTGGCGAGCCACACAGACGATGTGCGCGTGTTCGCGGGCGGCGTTACGGGCCGAAAGTCCTGGCCCACGGTGCCGGTCGAGCACGTGCCCGGTGCGCGCCTCGCCAGCGCTGTCTCCCATTGGGAGCTGACGGTGGATCGGCTCATCGATGACGCACAGCGTCCGCGCTTTTCGTGCCGCATTGTCAATGCCCAGAGCCATCGCCCCTGGGAAGGTTTCAACCGCGCGCAGGCGGCGGTGCTCGAATGTGCCGTGCTCGTAACGCGCCTTAAGATGCTGCCGCCGGAGAAGATCGAGAACGAGCTCAAGTATCTCGAGATCGCGATCTCCAAAACAGCCGGCCCGCGCGAGGAGGAGGCGTGGGGCTGGCTGATGGAAAAGATCAATGCCTGGCGTGCGGAGAGCGCATGATCATCCGCGACGAAACCACTGAAGACCACGACGCAGTGCGCGATCTGCTGATCGCGGCGTTCGGCGGCGACGGCGAGGCGCGGCTTGTCGAAGCGCTGCGCGCGGATGGCGATCTCCCCGTCGCGCTCGTTGCGGAAGAGGGCGGCGAGGTTGCGGGATTTATCGCGCTGTCATCGCTGCGCGCGCCCGCCGATGCGCTGGCGCTCGCCCCGCTGGCGGTAGGCCCCGGCTATCAGCGTTCCGGCTTCGGTTCGGCGCTCGCGGCGGCAGCCATGGCGCGAGCGCGGACGGCGGGCGCGTCGCTCGTCTTCGTGCTGGGTGATACAGGCTATTATCAGCGCTTCGGCTTTTCCGTCGAAGCGGCGGCGAACTTCGAGTGCACCTATGCCGGTCCGCACTTCATGGCGCTGCGGCTGTCGCCTGCGGCGCCGAACACGGGCGCGGTGGTCTACTCCGCACGCTTTTCCGAGCTTTAAGCGGTTGCGGCGATGAGCGCGAGCGCCGTCGCCGGTGCACAGTGCGTAGCCCAGGTGACGCAGTCGGGCGAGGCATTGGCCAGGGCGCCGAACGGCGTGCAGCGCAGATCGAGTTGCGCAGCAAGACGAGTGATCTCTCCGGCTCCAATTCCAGCCGCGACGAGCGTCGCATCTCGTCCCAACCCGGCGCTTTGCATGACCATCCGTGCCGCATCCGCGATGTCGTCCATCTGCTGACCTGCGATATCGGAAGCTGCCGCCGCCCACGCGGCGTCCGTCGCATCGGAAGCGTCACGCCCGAAGCAGCGGGCGAGGCGTTCGAGGCTCTCGGTCCGGGATTTTCCCCGCCCGTCGAGTGT
Organism: Hyphomicrobiaceae bacterium; assembly: GCA_044507625.1. Lineage (GTDB taxonomy): Bacteria > Pseudomonadota > Alphaproteobacteria > Rhizobiales > Hyphomicrobiaceae > Hyphomicrobium_A. The sequence continues at coordinate 68,353 of JBIQJE010000015.1, forward strand.
CGCGTGCTGGTCGACGTCCGGCGCCAGCGTGCCGAGCACGCGCCGTACGTCCGCCATGTTGGCGAACGATCCCGCCGCGAGCCGTTGTTCGACGCCGTCGAGACGCGCGCGCTGTGCCACCGTCGAGACGTCGCTGCGCGTCGTTCCGGTATAGACGAGCTCGCCCGTGCGCAGCCGGTCGCCGTCGCTCAAACCGCGAGGGACGGCCTTGCCGGACACGACGGGAATGACGTCGGTGGTGGTCGATCCCATGTCGATTAGCAGCGCATTCCCCAGACACGATGCGATCCACACCGCACTCGCGAGAAAGTTGGTGGATGCGACATCGAGCGGATGCGCGCGGGCTTCGTCGAGAGAGCCCATGCCGCGCAGGCCCATCCAGACGCGCACGTTCCGCCCGCGCAGCTTTTCGAGACGGTCGAGGATGGCCGCAACGCCCTCAAGCCTGTCCGCGAAAGCTTCGCACAGCTCGCCGGTCATCGTAACCGCATGCATATCGGCGCCCGCCGTAAGCAGATCGGATTCCGCGAGCGCGGCATCGAGTGCATCGATCCCGCGCCAGAGCGGGCAGGGGATCTGGCGCACCGCGACGGTGCGGCCCCCCTCCGCAAGCGCCACCTTGAGATGGGCGCCGCCAATGTCATATCCGGCTGTGATCGCCATGAAACCTCCGGGCCGCGGGCTTACCCACGGCCTCGGGCGTGTTACACGGGGAGCCCACGGAGGCAAGCCGACATGGATGTGATCCCGGTCATTGACGTTCGCCACGGCGTGGCCGTGGCCGCGGCCCGTGGTGAGCGCGCCAATTACCGCCCGCTGGAAACACCGCTTGCGCCTTGCAGCGATCCCGTCGCGGTCGCGCGCGGATACGCCGGGCTGTTCGCCTTTCCCGTGCTCTATGTCGCTGACCTCGATGGCATCGAAGGCCGCGGCGGTAACGCTCGCCTTGCGCAGGAACTCGCATCCGCCGTGCCGCACGCGCGCGTATGGCTCGACGAAGGCGTTCGCCCCGCCGAAGCTGCAAAGAGAATTGCCGAAGGTGTTGCGACGCCTGTCATCGGCAGCGAGAGCCTTGGCGATGCCGATGCGGCGGCACTGCGTGCCCTTCCTGCGCACGCCTATGTCCTGTCGCTCGATTTCAAGGGCGATCGCTTCTCCGGCCCGCCAGCGGTGCTGACGGAAGCCGGGCATTGGCCGCAGAGCGTGATCGTCATGACGCTCGCCCGCGTCGGATCGGGCAAAGGTCCGGACGTGGAGCGCCTATCGGAGATCGTATCGCGCGCCGGCCGGCGGCGGATCTATGCGGCGGGCGGCGTGCGCGACCGTGCCGATATCGAAGCCTTGCGCCGCGCCGGTGCCACGGGCGTGCTCGTCGCGACTGCGCTGCACCGTGGAACGTTAAAGGCCGGCGACCTCGAAGAGATCGCCGGCCTTTAATAGCGTTGCACGAAGGGGAAGAGCAGAACGCGCCTTCGGGTGTTCTACCCGTTCCAACGGCCGGAAAGCAGTCTACCCAATCGCTGCAGCAGGCCCCTCTTCATAGGTGGGGCATCATCCTGCTGTGGACGGTGTCCGCTTCAAGACTTCGCACCGAACGGATGCTGAACCGAGTTACGCTGCGCGGTCACTTCGGCGGCGGTCGGCTTGCCAGCAACGGCGCGGGCAATCGACTCCTTCACGGCGCGATAGTTGTAGTCCTGGATCTTCGCGTCGTCGGCAGCTTCCCAGTGGATGAACACGCCGACGCAGATGAAGATGTCGTCAGCCTCGGAAGCCGGGATAACGCCCTCGGCGACGGAGTCCTGAACGGCCTTGGCGACGCCGTACTGAGCAGGTCCGAACATCTGAACGGCCTGACGGGCGTCCTTGATGGTGACCTTGTTGTACAGGATCGTGTTCGGCTTGCACGGCAGGTTCGGCGCGATGACGGCGAGGAGGGTGGTGAAGCCGTCCTTGTTGTTCGTCAGAGCGTTGCAGAACGCAGTCTCAGCGGCCGAGCCGCGGGGACCCATGAGCAGGTCGATGTGGGCTACCTCGTTACCATCACCGACGAGCGACTCGCCGAGAAGCACCTTGTTAATCTTGGTCATTGCGGGGTTTCTCCCAAGCTATAAACACCACGAGCACCAACGCCACCCCGCCGAGGCCGGGCGCACCGGTTTCTGCCCAATTCGAAAAGCCATCCTTTGTTGCTGCGTCCGATGACGATGTCCTCGAACCGGTTGGCCGGATAGCGGCGCGCCTTTAAGCACCGCCCCTAGATAGCGCGAGGCGCCCATCCGAGACAAGGGGCTAAGCGGCGCCGGCAGGCCGCAGGGCAGTGCACAAAGACGCAGCAAAAAGGGTTGCTACAACGAGGTCCGCGGTCGTGCCGGGGTTAATTCCGCGCTCCTTCAGCTCGGTGTCGAAAACAAGCAAATCCTGAGCCGTATCAGGCCGCGCGGCGGGCTGCCACAAGGGGGCGAGCGCGTGTGCCTCGGCGCGAACCGCTTCCGCCGTCTCCAATCCGTATTTGCGAGCAATGTGACTATCGGGAAAGAAAGCGAGATATGCCATATGCAACGTTGTTATGGCATAGCGGCTATCGCCCGTCGCCAGCATTGCGTTGGCGAGCACCGGAAGCCCGAAGTCGAAAATCTCGGTGTAGTCGGTGACGTACGCCGCCGCGATCCGGTCCCGCTCCGCCGCCATCGCCATCGCCTGGAGCAGCCCGACGCTCGGTGGAGCGGCGACGTCCTGCTCATCGACCGAGCCGAGCCCGCCCGGATTGGCGAGGCGGATCGCAGCGTAAACCGCCGCCGTATCATCCGCATCGAGCGTAGTGAGCACGCCGTGCAGCCGTGCGCGCAGATCCGTACCGTCCCCGCGCTGGGCCGCAGCGGCGAGCGGGGCGCACAATAGAAGAATGCCGAGGTTCGTATTGCAGCCGGCGACGGCGAACGAATCCTCCACCGCCCGAAGAATGCGCGTTCCGACCTTTTCGTCCTGCGCTGCAATGTGGGGCGCGGACGCGACGGCGCTGGCTTCGAACTGCGCCACGTCCATGCCGTGCCCGCCCGCGTGAATATGAACGTTGCCGGGCTTCAGCGCACCGAGTTCGGCGCGACAGGCGGCAAGAAACATCGCCGCCGTATCGGCTTCGCTCACGCGGGACATGGTTCGGACTTCAATCCTGCTTGTGCGGATTCGCTCTCAGCCGCGAGCGGCAGCTCCGGGCGCGGCCCGTTCGCGGGTAAGCCGTCGGCCTGACGCTGGCGATGCTCGGCGACCGTGGCGAGGAAATCGTCGACAATGACCTCAGCGATATCGACGTCCGCCACCGTCTGCAGTCCGCGCCAGGAGGGATTGCTGTTCACCTCCAACACCAGGAGCTGGCCGTCGGGCGCGCGAATGAGATCGACACCGGCATAGTCTCCGCCAACCGCCGCCAGCGCGCTGCGCGCAAGCAGTGCCATCTCCTCGCTCGGCACGTGTGCGATGGGCGCGCCGCCCTGATGCACGTTCGTGATCCAGTTGCCCGCACGGCGCGCCATGGCCGCAACGACGCGATGGCGGGTAACGATCACGCGCCAGTCCTCGAAGGTCGCACCCGAGGGCGCAACGAAGTCCTGCAGGTAGTAGATGTTGTCGGCGGCGGCGGGATCCGGCAGGCCGGCGACATCATCGACGCGCAGCAGACCCTTGCCCTGCGATCCGAAGAGCGGCTTGTAGATCAGCGGCCGGCCCGCATCGCCCACATAGGCATCGGCCGGGGGCTTCGTCTCCATCGTGCGTGTGCGCGGCGTCGGGACGCCCGAGCGCTGCAGAAGGAAGGTCGTTGCCGATTTGTCGACGCAGCGCTCGATGGCGCGCGCATCGTTCCACACCCGCACGCCGCTTTCCCGCAGCGCGTGCAGGATGCCGAGCCGGAAGGTGATCTGTTCCAGCGTGCCGGCGGAGATGGAGCGCACGAACACCGCGTCCGGCAGCGCGCCGTCGAACCCTGGAATGTCGATGCCGCTTTCAAGCCGCGTATCGAAGGCGCACCGCGGCAGCGAGGTGACGACGACATCGGCGCCCCGTGCGCGCAGTGCTGCTTCGAGCCTGCGCACGTGCCAGTTGCCGCTTTCCTCTTCGAGGAAAAGCGCGATGCGCAAGCCCCGTGCGCCTCCGCCGTTGTCAGCGGAAGCTTTTGTCGACGACATCTGGAGCAAGCTGGCCCGCATGGAAGGTGGTGCCGGTGTCGAGGTTGGAAACGATCACCTCGGCCGGGCTGAACAGCATCGGATCGATCTTGTAGAAGTCGCCGCCCGCCGCCGCGAAGATGTCCGCGAAGGGCTCGCCATAGGCCGAGCAGGTGCTCGACGGGAGCTGCTGGGCGAGCTTCTCGGCCGCATCGTTGCTGCCGCGCACGAAGAGCTGCACGCGTCCGCCGTAGATGATGGCGTCGTTGGTGCGGCCCATGGCGCGGATGAAGTCGGGCACGGGCGGGGCGAGCGGCGCAGTGCCGATTCCGTCCTCGATCTGATCGAGCGGGAAGTGCAGCTCATGCGCCTTATGCAGCGCCACCTCGAGAACGCGCGAAGCGATCTGCACGGTGCCGGCAAGGCTGCCCGTCGGCGCATAGAGAACCGTGAGATCTTCCGGCTGTACGCCGCAGGCCGAAGCCACGGAGCGGGCCGCTGCGGGCGGCGGGGCATTATCGCCCTCGAGCACGAGGATCGCGCGGTGGAAATGGTCGGTGTAGTTGAGATCCTTGTAGAGGGCCTCGACGCGCGAAAGTGCCCGGGCGGGGCCGGAGCCGAGCGCGAAGAAGCCCGTTTCCTGATCGGTGATCTGCCAGCCTGCATATTGGCTGCCGAGGCAGGCGATGACCGCATCGCTCGCGTGCACCGTGACGCCGAGCGGCCAGCGCTTCAGGCCCGATTCCATATGCAGAGTAACGGTTCCGAGGCCGCCGAGACAGACCTCGGCGAGACGGCGCCCGGCTTCAAGGCCGCCCGGCACCCTGGCGCCGAGATCGATGCAGCGTTCGCCGGCAGCCCCGGTGGTGACTGCGCAACGCAGTGCGCTGGCATCGGCGACGATCGTGTCAACGAGCTTGGCGGCGCGCGCCGAGACACTGGGGGCTGGACCGTTGTACTTCTGCATTTTTTATACGCTCCCTGTTTTGCGCCTGTGCATACAGCATCGACCCCAGTTCCTCCAAGCGCTGCCGGCAGCGTTGCAATGCCTCATCCGGACCCGGTCCATCCCCATAGACCGTCGCTATCGGGCGATAGCGCGGAATGCGCATGCCGGGATCGGGGCGGTCGGCTGCCCAATCGGGCCAGGGAGTGTGGCCGATGTGCAGCCGACCCTGATCAGCATACAGAATAGCTGCCGCGCGCGCGCCGGCCGGCGTCGAGAGCGGGATCAGCCGGCCCTGGCAGGCCGCGAGATGCGCTTCGAACAGCGTGCCGCGATCGTCGTCGAAGACGTCGAGCGTCGCGCCGGGCCGCGGATTGATCTCGAGGAGGTGAGGGGTGTTTCCGGCGAGCAGAAAGTCGAGCGAAACGAGGCCCGAAAGTCCGAGCGCTGAGCATGCTTCTACGGCGGCATACCGCATGGCCGCCTCGACGCGGAGTCCGAGGGAGACCGGCCCCACGGCGCCGCCGTAGCGGAAAGGGCGCGGCCCCGTGCCCGCGGTCCACTGGCGGCTGAAGCCCACGGAGTGCACCCCGCCCGGCGCAGCGAGGACCAGCAGTGAGACCGCCTCGCCATGGAGGTGGCGCTGATAGTAGCGCCGTGGGCCCGGCGGCCCCACCGGTGCCGGATCGATGTGCGTGCCGCCGCTGCCGCCGATGCGCTTCGCGAGCCAGCCGTCCATTGAAGCGGGCGGCAGCTTGCGCGTCTCGGGATGGGGAATGCCGCGCGCTTCCAGCAGCGCCGCAAGCGCGATGGGATCTTTGCTGGCCGCGATTGCCACCGCGCCGTTGCCGATGAGACGGTAGCGCTGGGCGAGCGCCGCGACGAGCTTCGGCCGGTCCTCGAAACCCGAGCCGAGGATGAGCCCGATGGGCTCGCGCGGCGAGGCGGCTGTGAGTTCCGCGAGCGCGGCGAAAACAGCCTTGGCGCGTAATCCGATGCGTACGGCATCCGCGATGCGGCAGGAGTGGGCGGCTGTCGCGCGCATATCGCTGTCGCCGAACGCGTCGGCGACGAGCGGCAGGTATCCGGCCCGACGGGCGGAGGCACAAAGCCCCCGCCCGGAAAGAGCCGCGATGAGGACGGGCTTGCCCGTCAAGCCGTCAGCGTCCGCGCCAGCGCGAAGGCGGCGCGGAAGTCGAAGTGCACCGGCTCGGTCGCGGTGATCATCTGCTTGAAGAGGCCGGACTCGGTCTTGTACTTGATGTCACCGATGGCGAGCGGCCCGACGCCCAGTGCGTTGCAGCCCGGGAGCGCCGCGCCGTCCATGAACAGCTCCATGCCTTCGACGCCCGGAGGCGGAACGGCATTGACGTCACCGACGACGAGCAGGTTCTTCGCGCGCGCCATGTTGGCGGTGCTCAGCACGCGCACGCCCGCAGCGGCGGCCGCAAACACGACCTCGGCCTCGTCCACGATGGCCTGCTTCTGCTCTTCCGTCTCGCCCGACTTGGCGATGAGATCGACGCCGAAGCGCTGCTTGGACACCTCAGCGGACTTGATCACGCGGTCGACGCCGCGGTGGGCAACGAGGGTGACCTCTGCGCCTTCGAGGGCGGCGATGATCGAGGAGGCGAAGCCGACGACGCCGGTGGCGCCGAACACGGCGACCTTCGTACCCTTCCAGCCGCGGTTGTACTTGTTGCGCAGCACGCGCTCGACGCACGCGACCATGGCGGCGGCCGTGGTGAACGAGCCGGCCGGGTCAGCGAAGGTCGAAAGGCCGAACGGCGGGACGAGCGCCTTCTGCGCGGCGTCCAGCATGTCGAGGGCCAGGATGGCATCCTTGCCGCCGATGAAAAGCCCCGTGCGCACACCGTAGTTCGGCGGGCGCGAGAAGATTGCGTCCTGGGTGAGCGCGGTCACCTCCTCCAGCGTGACGTTGATGTAGGGGACGATGACCTTCCAGCCGGCGTCCGCCGCCATGTTTACGTCGAATGGAGACATGTGCTTCTGCGGCGAGAGCATGTGCAGAATAGGGGTGGCGTCGCTCATTTTTTGTATTTCCCTGGCTCTTTACGACTAAGTGCTCGCAATCTTCTCGACGACGGCGCCCCTGTTGCGCCCTTCGACGATCATGATCTCAAGACCTTCGCCTCTAGCGAGTTCGATGGAGGAATCATAGAGGCGCTGGGCAATTTCCTGCGTCGGGGCGAAGGCAAACCCCGTTGGACCCCAGGAGCTCTGACCTATCCCGAAGCCGCCAGCGGCGCGCAGCGTCTCGACGACGCGGCCCACCGCCGGGCTCGCCCAGGGGCTGCCCCCCTGTGCGCCCGCGAAGTGGTTGCCGACGATTTTCTGGATTTCCGTCAGTGCGTTCCCGAAAGCATCGACGTCCTCTTCCATCAGCCCGGGCACGAGCTGCATCAGAACGAGGCGGCATATATTCGCCGCTGCGCTGTCCGGCAGCGGCGGCAGCGCCGCGAATGCTTTCGTCTCGGTATCGCCATGGACGCCCGTGCTGCGATTATCCATCACCAGTAGCGCCCGCCAGGCGGCGGGAAAGTCGGCGCGCACAACAACCGGGGGCGCGCGGTCGCGCTCCCCGCGGCCGCCGTCGACGATGAACCCGCCCCGCTCGAATGCACCGATGCCGATGGCCGAACGTGCACCGCGATCGAGAATCTCACCGAGACGGGTCGGGGTGGCGTCGATGCCTTCGAGCGCCGCCAGCGCTGCGCCCGCGGCGACGGCGAGCTGCGTGCCCGATCCAAGCCCCGCGTGGGCCGGGATGGCTGAGATGACATCCACCTCGTAGGCGCCGCCGACCTCGAACACCTCGGCAAAGCGCTGCAGCGCAGCAATCGCGCGGGCGTGGTCCGGGCCCGAACCCTTGAAGGAGCGCGCACGGCGGACCACCAGCTCCGTCCGGGGCCGGTTGATGGCAAGGCCGATGCTGCCGAACATGCGGCCGAGGCTGCCATTGAGATCGAGGAAGCCCAGGTGCAGGCGCGCGGGCGCGACGACCCGCACGGCACCCGGATGGGCGCGGGCGCGTTTCGTGTGCACGTCAGATTGCGTAGCGTCGGCCAGTGGCATTACGATTCAAACCTGCTGGTGCGATGCGTGCCCGATAAGGAGAGCACAATATGGCGGCTGAGCGCGAAAAGCCCATGCCCGACGCCGAAGTCAACGCGTGGCTGCAAAAAAACCTGCCGAAATGGCATCTTGAGAACGGCTGGATCAGGCGAACATACAAGACGGGCGGCTGGAAGGGGACGCTGATGGTTATAAATACCGTCGGGCATCTTGCGGAAGCGGCCTGGCACCATCCCGATATCACAGCCTCCTATGCGTGGGTCGAGGTGCGCCTAATGACACACACCGCCAAGGGAATCACCTCGAAGGACCTGGAGTTGGCCCAGAAGATCGAGGACGTCGTTCACTGGCAACCCGGAAAGGAAGGGGGAGCCCTCGAAGGTACCCCCCATGGCGACCAGCGGTTTGCCTATATCAAATACGACTGAACGGATCGACGACCGCCCAGGCAAGGAGGCATAGGGCACGCTGCCCTTGCCTCCGGGGGAGTGCCGCGATAACGAGCACCCCTCGAATATGCCTCGTGAGCAGCCAATGTCGAAGCCGACCCACGCCAGCCCAGAGCAAGTGTCCGGCCCGGGCACGAGCGGTGAAACCGCCGGCCCCTCGCTGGCCGCTCGTCCGACCTTCGATGCGATCATCGCACTCGGATCCAACATGGGCGACAAGGCCGCGAACATCGACCGCGCCGTCGCCCTCCTGACCGCGCGCGGCGACGTCCGGACCGTGGCGCGCTCGGGCAACTATGCGACGCCCCCCTGGGGCAAGACGGACCAGGATTGGTTCGTCAATGCGGCGATGTCGGTCAATACCGAGCTTTCTCCCCACGCGCTTCTCGTCCGCTGTAAGGACATCGAGCGTGAAATGGGCCGGGTGGAGATCGAGCGCTGGGGTCCGCGCGTCATCGACCTCGACGTGCTCGTCTATCGTGACACGATCCTCAACGATCCCGACCTCGTGCTCCCGCATCCGCATATCGGCGCCCGTGCCTTCGTGCTCGCGCCGCTGATGGACATCGCGCCCGATCTCCTCATCGGCGGGCGCAGCGTGCGCGCGATGTACGATGCGGTGGACCGCGCCGGCGTGCGCAGGCTCGACTGAGCGGCAGACCGCATTCACCAGCCATGAGCAAGGCCACAGCGGGCCCCGCGCGTAGAGCTGCCTAACGGCCTTGCCACCATCCAGACCCGTGTCTGAAAAGCACAACGCCGCCGATCTTTCGATCGGCGGCGCTGTCAAAACCGGAGCCGGGATAGCTTACTTCTGGCTGCCGTCTGCGTTGAACGACTCCAGATACGCAACGAGATCCGCGCGCTCCATGTCGTCCTTCACGCCCGGGAACAGCATCTTGTTGCCAGGGACCTTCTTCTTCGGATCGGCGAGATATTCATCGAGAGTGGCGGTATCCCACTTCAGACCGGCAGCCTTCATGGCCGGCGAGTAGTTGAAACCTTCGACCGAGCCGGAGGTGCGCTCGCCAAGACCGTTCAGCTCCGGGCCGACCTTGTTCTTCGCGTTCGGGCCGACCGAGTGGCACGGCGCGCACTTGCTAAAAAGCTTCTTTCCGTTTTCGGCATCCTGTGCCGAAGCGACCGACGGCAGTGCCAGCATGACACCCGCGGCAACAACCCATCTCAGCATCCCGTTTTCTCCCTGGTTATGACGATGGCACGTCGTTTGGATGGCGCGCGTATCATCGGATGGCAGTCGTGAATTTGCCAAGTCTTTTGTGAACTTGGACTGAACACGATGACGCACCCCGCATTTTTGAGTGCGTAGGTCGGGATGCGCCGCGGTGTTGTAGACGAGCGCCTAAGCGTCGCTGGTAGCGGGAGTTTTTTTGGTCTCCGGCTTCGGCGTTGCGCCCCCTGGACGACGATAAACAAAAGCCGGCGAGGATTGGTGGGACTCGACTTCTGCCACCTTTGCCCACGCCTCGTGCATCGGCGAAAGCGAGCAGGCCGGATCGGTATTGGCCGCATCGCCCGTGAGCGCGAAGGCCTGGCACCGGCACCCGCCGTAGTCGATCTCGCGACGCGGACAGGTGCGGCAGGGCTCTTTCATCCAGCTCGTGCCACGATATTTCTGGAAAGCGGAGCCGTTCAGCCAGATGTCCGCCAGCGGACGATCCTTCACGTTGTCGAATTCAAGATGCGTGATCGATTCGGCGGCATGGCAGGGAAGCACGCGCCCCGACGGCGTGATGTTGATGATGCCCTTACCCCAGCCGCCCATGCAGGGTTTCGGGTACTTGGCGTAATAATCGGGGACGACGGCATCGATGACGATGATGCCCTTGAGACGCTCACGCTCGCGCTCGACGATCCGTGCCGCCTCCATGAAGGCTTCGCGGGTGGGCATCAGCGACGCGCGATTTTTCAGCGCCCAGGCGTAATACTGTACGTGGGCGATCTCGACGCGCCCCGCGCCCAGCTCGACCGCATAGTTGATGATCGCTTCGACGCTGTGGATGTTGTGGCGATGGATCGGCGCGTTGATCGTCAGCGGCATGCCGAGGTCACGCACCCAGCCCGCAACTTCCTTCTTCTTGGCGCTGCCGCCTTTGTAGCCGGCGATGCGATCGGCGTTCTCGCCCTCCGTGTCGACATCCTGGATGGAGATCTGCACGTGGTCGAGCCCGCACTCCTTGAGTTTCTCCAGCCGGTCGCGCTTCAGCAGCACGGCCGCCGTGATGAGATTGGTGTAAAGACCCGCTTCCGACGCGGTCTTGACGATTTCTTCCAGATCGCGCCGCGCCGTCGGCTCGCCGCCCGACAGATGCACCTGCAGGATGCCGAGCTGCGCCGCCTGGCGCATGACCTTCTGCCACTCCTCCGTCGTCAGCTCGACATTCACCTTTTCGAGCTCGAGCGGATTGGAGCAGTAGGGGCACTGCAGCGGGCAGCGGTGCGTGAGCTCCGCCAGAAGACCGATCGGAGCGCGGACGGCGCATGAGGGATCGGGAGACGCCTCTGACCCCGATGCTGCATCGCAGCGCATCTCGCCGGTGTCCATCGTCACCGTACCTTCTTTGACGTGGGATGGGGCAGATTCGTTCATGCCTTCACAACTCCCTTGTCAGCGAGGTCTTGCAGCATCGCGATGATGTCGACCTCGATGTCCTCCGCAGGCGCATTGTACTCTTTAGATAGTATGCCGGCGATGTCGCCGACAGAGCGCGCGCCATCACAAAGCTTCAACACCTCGACAGCGATGGCGTCGGGGTCGAAAAGGCGTTCAGGCGCAAGGATCAGCCAGCGATTGCGGCCCGCGTCGTGCCGCATCTTGATATAGGGGGGCATCACCGGCTTGCTGTCGGTCGTGATGACCGTTCGCTGGCGTGGTGTGGTCTCACCCATTTCTCAGGCCTCCGGCCGGAATGCGCCGGGCGGAATGTGCCCCTCGACGTAAGCATGCTGCAGTGCGTCCAGCTGCGACCACAGCACGTTGCATTTGAAGCGCACGGCATCGACGCACGCTTCCTGCTCATCGCGCGTCTTGGCATTCTTCAAGACGTAACCGAGCGCGAAATCAGCGTCCCGCGGCGCCTGGGTCAGGCGGCGCTTGAAGTAGGCCATCACCTTGTCGTCGATGAAATCCGGGTAGTTCTCGAGCATGCCCGCGATCCGCTCTTTGTGGATTTTCGGGGCGAACAGTTCGGTGAGCGAGGAAGCGATCGCAACGGTGATCGGCTGCTCGCGCACGAAGGTGACATAGGATTCCACCGCGAACTTCGTGGCCGGCAGCGCGCCCTTCATGGAGGTCACGTAGTTGCGGTCGAGACCGAGGCCGTCGGTGAGCACGAGCCAGCGCTCGATGCCCCCTTCCTCCTCGCCGAAGCCGTCATGGTCGAGCAGGCGGTGCACCCACTCCCGGCGCAGCTCGCGGTCGTAGAGCCGGCTGATGAGGGCTGCGTCCTTGCGCGGAACCGCCGATTGATAGCAATAGCGGTTGAGCGCCCACGCCTGCACCTGCGGCTTCTTCAGCTGGCCGCCGTGCAGCATGTGATGGAAGGGGTGCTTGTCGTGGTAGCGCTCGGCGCCCACGGCGCGGATCGCTGCTTCGAATTCGGCCACCGGCATGAGCTCGGACGCTGTGCGCCCGTCACTCCCACGCTCCAGGCTAACCGTCTGGCTCATAGGCGTACCTCCATCCCATCGTGCCCGACTTCCCATCCCGCGCCATTTATGGCTTTGCGGGCGGGCGAGTTCTCATCCAGCGCCGGGTTCGAATTGTTTATATGGACATATATCAGCCTTCCGACGCCAAGGCTCGAGAAGGCTGCAATCGATCCGTTCTCCCCCGACATGCTGATATGGCCCATGCGGGCGCCGGTCTTGTCGAGCAGGCCCTGCTCGATCATCTCGCCGTCGGTGAACAGGGTTCCGTCAAAGAAGACGAGCGCCGCCCCCCGGAGACGGGCGGCCAGCATCTCATCTACCGCCGCGCAGCCGGGAATGTAAAAGAAGGACTTCTTCTCGGCCGGATCAGTAATCTTGAGGCCGATGGTGTCGCCCTCCTGGCTGCCGAAGTCGGCGGAGGATTTGTCCTCAAGGTAGAGCGCGACTTTGCCGGGAACGGCGAAAGCTTCGACCGTGAGGCCGAGATCGGCACCGCCGCCGGTCAGCTCGAATGGCACGCCGAGCTTCATCTCGATACGCGGCACCGTCGGCTCCGCCAGCACCTGAAACACCGAGTTGGCCTTGATCGTCGCCAGCACACGGTCCGAGGCATAGACGGAGAAGGGCTGCGCCTCGCGCAGATTGATGAGTCCGATGATGTGGTCGACGTCGCCGTTCGTCAGCACCGCCGCCTTGATGGGGCTATGGCGCAGGCCGACCTTTGGATCGGCGTGGAGCTGTGGGGTGTCGTTGATCTGCTGACGCAGGTCAGGCGAAGCGTTGAGTAGCGCCCAGTTGACCCCATCCCGGCTCACCGCGAGGGAGGACTGCGTCCGTGCCTTAAAGCCCGGGGTTCCAGCGCGCACAGAAACGCAATTGTGGCAATTGCAATTCCACTGCGGAAAGCCGCCGCCTGCGGACGATCCGAGAATTTTTATGATCATTGAAGCAGTCTAGCTACGGGCGTGCAGACGTCTCAAAGCAACGCCCAATAAAAACAACGGCGGCCGATGCTTCGACCGCCGTTGTCGGAAACTCACCAGTTCTAGTGAGTGGATCGACAGTCGTTAGATGATGTCGATCTCAGCCGGCATGTACGAGGTGACCTCGAGGCCAACTTCCTGCTCACGAACTGCGGGCTTCGTCCAAACCTTCATAACTTCCTCCTATTCGGCAAGATGCCGTCCAAAATTGGATGGCCCCGCCGAGGGCCCACCCACTGAAGCGTTAACCTTCTCGGCCCGCTCCAGTCCGCGGATCCAGGACACGCAAGCCCGGACCGCCATGTGCAGCTATAAACCACATGCACTGGCCGAACGAAAGTCAAAGGCTCTCACAAACGCGTGTGTCGCCCGTCATCCCGGAGAGTCTGAAAGCACCCGATTCCAGGGGGCTTAGGACCAAAGTGCAGGGGCCGCGCCAGTGTCGCGCGGGTGGCTTGACGGGGCGCCACTTTGATCCGCGGACATGAGAGTGCGGTGTGCCTGTGTCTTGGGCACCAGAAAGCGCCAGTGAAGGCAAAAAAGTGCCAAACACGGGCGATATGACGAAATGCTGTTCTTATTTTACGCCGGACGCTCTCCCGCAATAGAAAAATCTACTTCCATAAATTATAAAAGGGCTCACCCGCCGAGTTGGCGCATGGGCTGCCGCGCACGGCCGGTTCACCGTAATAGTCACCCGAGTTCGGCGCGAAGGCAGCGAGAGGCAAGGCGTTGCGATACTTTCCTATCTTTTTCGATCTCGATCAGCGGGATGTGCTGGTCGTTGGCGGCGGCGAGAAGGCGCTGCAGAAGCTGCGGCTGCTCGGCAAGACGTCGGCCCGCCTGCGCGTCATTGCCGAGGAGATCAGCCCCGACCTGCTCCAGGCCGGCGTTGCGAACGTCGCGATCGAGCGCCGCGCATTCACCGAGGCGGACGTGACCGGCGCCGCGCTCGTCTTTGCCGCCAGCGATGATCCCGGGCTCGATGCGCGCGTTGCCGCCGCGGCCCGCGCGCGGGGCATTCCCGTCAATGTCGTCGACGGGCCCTCCGAAAGCAGCTTCATCATGCCGGCCATCGTCGACCGTGATCCGGTCGTCGTCGCCATCGGCACCGAGGGTGCCGCGCCCATCCTCGCCCGCGAGATCAAGGCGCGCGTCGAAGATTGGCTGCCGGCGCAGTTCGGACGCATCGCCCGCCGCGCCCAGGCGCTGCGGCGGCAGGTCCAGGACGCCATCGCCGACCCCGTCATGCGCCGTCGCACCTGGGAGGCGTTGCTGCAAGGGCCGTGGCGTGAAGCGGCGCTCGCCGGCGACGAGACCGCGGCCGATCGTGAGCTCACCCGCCAGATCGAAGGCGCACGCGCGAACGGGCACCCCGTCGGCAGTGTGGCCCTGATCGGCTGTGGACCCGGTGAGCCCGACCTCATCACGTTGAAAGCCCAGCAGTATTTGCAAGGCGCCGACGTTCTGGTCGTTGACCGGCTCGTCAACCCGGGCGTACTCGAATATGCCCGGCGTGATGCCGTTCGCATCGACGTCGGCAAAGGCTCGGAGGGGGATTCCGCCCTCCAGGACGAGATCAACCGCATTCTGGTGCGCGAGGCCCTGAAAGGTCACCGCGTGGCGCGCCTCAAGGGCGGCGATGCATTTGTCTTTGGCCGCGCCGCCGAGGAGATGGCCGTGGTGCGTGCTTCGGGCATTCCCGTCGTGGTGGTGCCCGGAATCACGGCGGCCCATGCATGCGCTGCCAGCGTCGGCCTGCCGGTGACCCTGCGCTCGAAGGTGCGCCAGTTCTCCGTTTTGACAGGAGCGTCGGCCGATGGACCGGTCGAGCTCGACTGGACCGCGCTAGCCCAGCCGGGGCAGGCCTTCGCCATTTACATGGGTGTTCGCACTGCCCAGCACTTCCAGCAGCGGCTGCTGTCTGCCGGCGCCGCGGGCCGGACACCCGTCGTCATCGTCGAGAACGGCACCCTCGCCAGCGAACGCTGCGTCGAGACGGACCTTGCGTCTCTCTCGGCAGCTATCCATGAAACGGGCATCCGCGGTCCCGCCGTGATCTTCGTTGGCCTCGACTGGGCGAGCGCGGGGCTGTCGCGTCCACCGAGGGTGGAGGTATATGGGGCCGCTCCCGTTCGGGAGGCTTCCCCTGTTGCAGCGTCCGTCGTGCCTGCGCACGCGGGATGAAACCGTGCCTGTGCACGCGGGACAAAGACGTATCCGCGCACGCCGGAATAAGGATGTGCCCCGCACTGCGGGACAAGAATTTGAACAATCCGCCCGCGTGCGGAACGGAATGAGAAGATCGAGGAGGCGCTTGTGACCGCCCAGCCGTTGCTACCGAAGAATGCGCCCTTCACGCCGGAGGAGATCGACGTCCTCAATAGCGTCGTTGCGCGCACCACCCCGCAGCAGCGGGCGTGGTTGGCGGGCTTCTTCGCCGGCTTCGAGGCAGCGCAGGCCGGCGGAGCCGCGCAGCCAGCCGCCGCACCCAAGCCGCGCCTGCCGCTGACCGTGTTCTACGCCAGCGAGAGCGGCAACGCCGAAGCCCTCGCCCTGCGCACCAAGAAGCTGGCGCAGAAGCACGGGCTCGACGCCAAGGTCATCGATTTCGCCGATGCCGACCTCGCGACGCTTTCGAAGGCCAAGAACATCATCGTCTACGCAGCCACGTGGGGAGAGGGCGATCCTCCGAGCCGCGCCGTCGATTTCTATAACGCGCTGATGAGCGAGGAGGCCCCCCGTCTCGAAGGGGTGCGCTTCGCCGTGCTCGCGCTGGGCGATACCGCCTACGCGCAGTTCTGCGCGACTGGCAAAGCCATCGATGCCCGCCTCGAAGCGCTGGGCGCGACCCGCGCCTTCGATCGCGTCGACCTCGACCTCGACTACGCCAAGCAGGCAGCCGAGTGGACGGAGAAGGCGCTGGGTGAGCTGGCGCCGGCAGCGGACGCCGCAGGTACGGCGACCGTCGTCCACGTGGACTTCAAGGGCAGCGGACTGCTTGCCGAGGATGACGAGCCGCAGTTCACCGTCGAAAATCCGCTGACCGGCGAAATCTCCGCGCTCGTCAATCTCAACGGCAGCGGTTCGACGCGCGAGACTTGGCATGTGGAGATCGCCGCCGAGGCGCGGGGCTTCTCCTATCTGCCGGGCGATGCCATCGGCGTGGTGCCGGAGAACGATCCCAAGCTTTCGTTGGAAGTGGCGGAGGCCGTCGGCCTCGGCTCCGACGGCTCCGTGGTGCAGAAGCTGCGCGAGCGCTACGACATCACGACCCTCTCGCGGCCGCTGGTGGAGGCTTACGCCAAGCTCACCCGCCGCACCGATGTCGCGAAGCTGGCGGAGCAGGAAGCATTCACGCGGTTCGCCGCCGACCGTCAGCTCGTCGACCTGTTCGAGACCTATGCGGAGAAGCTGTCCCCGGAGCAGCTCTTCGGCCTGCTGCGTCCGCTTCCCGGTCGTCTCTATTCCGTTGCCTCGAGCCCGAAGGCGCATCCGGGCGAGGCGCATCTGCTCGTCGGCGCGGTGCGCTGGGAATCCCACGGCCGCAAGCGCGGTGGCGTTGCCTCCACCTATTTCGCCGACCGGCGCAAAGTGGGCGACGCCGTGCGCGTCTACGTGAAGGCCAACCGGCACTTCCGCCTGCCCGAGGACGGCAACCGCCCGATCATCATGATCGGCGCCGGCACCGGTGTTGCGCCCTACCGCGCCTTCATCGAGGAGCGCGCGGAGCTGGAGCAGAAGGGCAAGAGCTGGCTCGTGTTCGGCGACCGCAACTACACCAACGACTTCCTCTATCAGCTCGAATGGCAGGAGCATCTGGCCTCCGGCTTCCTGACGCGCATCGACGTAGCGTTCTCGCGCGATCAGCCGGAGAAGATCTACGTGCAGCAGCGCCTGTGGGAAGCGCGCGACGAGCTTCTCGGCTGGGTGGAAGAGGGTGCCCACATCTACGTGTGCGGCGACGAAAAGGGGATGGCGCGCGATGTCGACGTCATGCTTTCGCGCATCCTTGCCGAATCGGCGCGCGGCGATGACGAAGCAGGGCGCGCCAAGCTGAAGGAGCTCGCCAAGGCGGGCCGTTATCAGCGCGACGTTTATTGAGAGGCCGGCCCGAGGGCCGTGCGACAGGATCCACGACCATGACCGACAAGCGCTCCAAGAACGAGTTCATCAAGGAGGCGAGCCGCCAGTTGCGCGGCACGATCGCCGAGGGCCTCGCCGATGTTTCGACCGGCGCCATCTCCGAGGACGACAGCCAGCTCACGAAGTTCCACGGCACTTATCTGCAGGACAACCGCGACGTCCGCGGCGAGCGCTCGAAGAAGAAGCTCGAGAAAGCCTACGGCTTCATGATCCGCGTCCGCCTGCCTGCGGGCGTGACGACGTCCAAGCAGTGGCTGCAGCTCGATGCGATCGCTGGCACCTATGCCAACGAGCAGCTTCGCCTGACGACGCGCCAGACCTTCCAGTTCCACGGCGTGATCAAGACGAACATGCGGCGCACGATGCAGGCGATCAATGCGGCGCTGCTCGATACGCGCGCGGCCTGTGGCGACGTGAACCGCAACGTTCTCGCCGTCGCCAATCCATACCTGTCGAAAGTGCACGCGGCCGCACACGAGCTTGCCGTTGCCATCAGCGCACACCTGCTGCCGCGCACGGGCGCATATCACGAGGTTTGGCTCGACGGCGAAAAGGTGATCGACAGCTCCGGTCCTGCGCCGAAGAACGAGGAGCCGATCTACGGCCAGCACTATCTGCCGCGCAAATTCAAGACCGTAATCGCCGTTCCGCCGTCCAACGATATCGACATCTACGCGAACGATCTCGCCTACATCGCCATCGTCGAGGACGGCAAGCTCGTCGGATGGAACGTTGCCATCGGCGGCGGCATGGGCATGACCCACGGCGATACTGATACGTTCCCGCGCACGGCGGACGTGATCGGCTTCTGCACGCCCGAGCAAGCTGTCGATGTTGCCGAGAAGGTCGTCACCGTGCAGCGCGACTGGGGCAACCGCGAGGACCGCAAGCGTGCGCGTTTCAAATACACCATCGAGGATCGCGGGCTCGACAACGTCGTTGCGGAGATCAACCGCCGTCTCGGCTACGACCTCCAGCCGCCGCGCCCGTTCAAATTCGAATCGACAGGCGATCCCATCGGCTGGGTCCAGGGCGCCGACAAGAAGTGGCACTTGACCCTGTTCATCGAGAACGGGCGCATCAAGGACATGCCCGGCTGGACGCTACGCTCGGCGTTGCGCGAGATCGCCGAGAACCATCCCGGCGGCTTTGTCGTCACCGCGAACCAGAACCTCATCGTCACCAACGTGCCGGCGAAGGGTAAGGCGAAGATCGAAGCGATCCTGAAGGAGCACGGTATCGCCATCGGCGCGGACCTGTCGGGCCTGCGCCGCAACTCCATGGCGTGCGTGGCATTGCCGACGTGCGGGCTCGCGCTGGCGGAGAGCGAGCGCTTCCTGCCGGAGCTCATTACCGCGCTTGAGGATTCACTCGAGCGCGCGGGTCTCAGGGATGACGAGATCGTCATCCGCATGACCGGATGTCCGAACGGGTGCGCCCGGCCGTATCTCGCCGAGATCGGTCTCGTCGGCCGCAATCCCGGCCTTTACAACCTCTACCTCGGCGCCGCGTTCAACGGCGAGCGCATGAACAAGCTCTACGCCGAGGATGTCGACAAGGCCGGCATCCTGCGCCTGCTCGATCCGATCTTCGTGCGCTACGCCAAGGAGCGCGAGAAGGGCGAGCACTTCGGTGATTTCGCCGTGCGCGCAGGCTACGTGCGCCCGACATCGGCGCCGAACGCGTTCCACGCCGACCTCAACCCGGTGAAGGTCGAGGCCGCGGAGTAGACCAACAAGGCCGCGTGTCAGTTATCTTTCTGGCGCGCGGCTGGCGGGCTTCCCGAGATTATCCGATACGAAGGTGCGGCGCGCGCGGAGATGGTGCGCGCCGTCTCTCGTCGTGGAGGCGAAGCGGGAGCAAATAGATTTACGGACGAAGTTCGCCGCTCAATGGGCCATCGGCGAGAGCAGCGAGTAGGCCGCCCAGAACAGCACCATCGCGAGCACGATGCGCAACACCCAGTCCGGCATCATGCCGGTGATGCGCGAGCCGAGCGCAATGCCCGGCACCGAGCCGATCAGCAGCAGTCCCAGGATGCCGAGGTCCACGTTCCCCATGCCGAAATGGCTGGCGCCGGCGAGGAACGTAAGCGGGATGGCGTGCACGATGTCCGTGCCGATGAGCCGCCGCGCCGCAAGGGCATTGTAGAGCGCAGTCAGCGCCACGACGCCGATCGCACCCGCACCGACGGAAGTCAGCGCGACGAGCACGCCGAGCACGAGGCCGAGCAGCATCGTCGGCAGCGGGCGCACCACGGGCGACGCCGGAGCATCGCCGTTGCGATTGGTGGAGCGCTTGATGAGCGGGTAGGCGGCAACGCACAGCGCGCTCGCGATCAGCGTGAACGCCAGCACCTCGCGGATAATCACCGCGAGCATGTGGAGATCGGGCTTGGCGAGATAGATCCAGGAAAGCACCGCCGCGGCGCCCGGAAGGCTGCCAAACGCAAGCCAGCGCACGATCGGCCAGTCCACGTTGCCGAGCGCGTGGTGGCGCCAGGCGGCGCTCGCCTTCGTGAGCGAGGCGAACAGGAGATCGGTCCCCACGGCCAGCACCGGCGAGATGCCGATGCCGGAAATCAGGAACGGCGTCATCAGTGAGCCCGCGCCGACGCCCGTGAGGCCGACCAGGAAACCGACGGCGAAGCCACCGAAGACGACGATGGGCCAGGCGCCTGAGTACAGAAATTCCATCAAGGTCAGACCGGTGATCGCGTAGGCGCCTCGTGCGCAGCCTTATCCGTTATCTTGAACGTTGCAAGCGGCGCAAGGGGAACCCGCGAGGCGAGCCCCCAAGGCGCCTAGGTAAGGGCTGTGACGATGGTGCGCAGGCTTAGAATTGCGACGATGCAGCCGACAAGGATCATCAGCACCTTGTCGGGCAGAACCTTCGTTGCGTACGCGGCGAATGGAGCGGCCACAACCCCGCCGATGATAAGACCGGCGATGATGGGCCACAATTCGAGGCCGATGGTGGCGACGAAGGTTGCGGAGATGGTGAAGGTGACGAAGAACTCGGCGATGTTCACCGAGCCGATCGCATAGCGCGGCGTCGTCCCCTGTCCGATGAGGGTGGAGGTGACGATGGGCCCCCAGCCGCCACCTCCGATGGAATCGAGCAAGCCGCCGACGAAACCGAGCGGGGCAACCCGCGACGGCTCAGCGCCCTCGACGACGCGCGCTGTAATGGCTTTCCACACGATCAGGACGCCGATGAGCAGAAGATAGGCGCTGATGAACGGCTTGATCATGTCCCCGTCGACGTTCGTCAGCACGTAGGCACCGAGCGCGCCGCCGATCATGCCCGGCACCGCGAGCCGCACCAAAAGCTTGCGGTCGACGTTCCCGAACTTCCAGTGCGAGACACCCGAGACGGCGGTGGTGAAGGTCTCCGCCGCGTGTACGCACGCGCTGGTGGTCGCGGGCGGCACGCCGAGGCTGAGCAATACGGACGAGGATGTGACGCCATAGGCCATGCCGATGGCGCCGTCGACCATCTGCGCCGCAAAGCCTACGGCGATGAACAGCAGAACGTCTTCCCACATCGAGTTAGAGCTCGATCTTGACCTGAACGCCCGCCGCGTGGAGCAGCAGCGCCGTTTCGCTTGCGCGGCGCTGGAACTCGCGGCGGTCCTCCTCGCTGTCCCCGAGGTCGCGGCACAGCCCCCGTTCCAGCAGCTCCCGCGTCAGGCTGAAGGTCTTGCCGTCCCTTGCCTCGCCCTGGCTCGCAGCCGTGATGACACCACCCGCAACCGACGCGCCCGTGAGCGCATCGATGACGAGGAAGATGCCGGTCTGCTGGTTATCGGCAAAGGTGTCGACGGCAACTTCGCGTCCCAGAGTGATCGACGCATTCGCGATGTCGTTGACGGCGCAGGTGCCGGACGGCTGCACGGCCAGCGTTTCGAGATCGAGCAGCGATTTGATCGTGATGGACGAAATGGGCGCAAGATCCGTGACGGTGCGCAGGAAGTAGCCGTTGCTGGGCTCGAACGGAGTTTCCCACAGCCACACGAGCCGCGCTTCGAGCTGCGAGGCGACTGTCGGCAGCTGATGGGCGGCGGAGATGACCGCGCCGCGCGCAACGTCGATGTCGGTATCGAGCTGCAGCGCCACTGCCTGGCCCTGCTTGGCGACCTCGAGGTCGCGATCCATCGTCGCAATGCGCAGCACGTGCGCGCTCTGGCCGCTGAGTGCATCGGTGACGCGGTCGCCGACGCTGATGCAACCGGAGGAAACGGTGCCCGCAAGACCGCGGAAATCGAGGCCGTCGCGCAGCACGGTCTGCACCGGCATGCGGAAGGAGCCGCGCGGGGTGACGTCGCGCGAAGGGATGCGCTCCAGGTGCTCGAGCAGGTGCGGCCCCGTATACCAGGGCATGTGCTCCGACTTGGAGGCAACGTTGTCGCCGCCGACGGCCGAGACCGGAATGGCGATGGCCTCGCGGAAGCCGAAGCGCAGCGTGAGCTCGCGGAAGTCGGCCTCGATAGCGCGGAATTTCTCCTGCGACCAGTCGACGAGATCCATTTTGTTGACAGCCAGGACGACCCGCTTCACGCCGACGATGTCGAGGATCGCAGCATGGCGGCGCGTCTGGCGTTTTATGCCGGCGCGCGCATCGACGAGCATGATGGCGACATCGGCGTGGGAGGCGCCGGAAGCCATGTTGCGCGTGTATTGCTCATGCCCTGGGCTGTCGATGACGACGAAGCGCCGCCGCTCGGTGTCGAAATAGCGCCATGCGATATCGATGGTGATGCCCTGCTCGCGCTCGGCAACGAGGCCATCGAGCAGAAGCGAGAAATCCGGGTGAGCGCCGCCCGTCGCCGCGTTCGACGACTTGTTGATCGTCTCGCGCTGGTCGTCATAGAGGTCGGAGGCGTCCCACAGCAGGCGCCCGATCAGCGTCGACTTGCCGTCGTCCACCGAGCCGCAGGTGAGAAGATGCAGGATGCCGTTGAGCTCCTGGTTGAAAGCGGGCGCGACATCCTCGCGCCGTACAGCCGTGAGCGCCGTCATTAGAAGTAGCCTTCCTGCTTCTTGCGCTCCATGGCGCCCGTCTGATCATGGTCGATGAGCCGGCCCTGACGCTCCGAGGTGCGAGCGCCCAGCGTTTCGGCGACGACGCTTTCAAGATCGGCAGCCGTCGAAGGAACGGCGGCCGTGAGGGGCCAGCAGCCCAGCGTGCGGAAGCGCACGCTCTTCATCTGCGGAACCTCCCCGGCCTGCAGCGGCAGGCGGTCGTCATCGACGACGAGAAGCTGGCCGTTGCGCACGATGGTGGGGCGGCGAGCCGCGAAATAGAGGGGTACCACGTCGAGGTCTTCGCGGGCGATGTAGCGCCATACGTCGCGCTCGGTCCAGTTGGAGAGCGGGAATACGCGCACCGTCTCTCCCGGGCCGAGGCGGCCGTTGAGCAGGTTCCACATCTCCGGACGCTGACGGCGCGGATCCCAGCGGTGGCCCGGCGAGCGGAAGGAGAACACACGCTCCTTGGCGCGCGAGCTTTCCTCGTCCCGGCGCGCGCCGCCGAAGGCTGCATCGAAGCCGTACTTGTCGAGTGCTTGCTTGAGCGGCTGCGTCTTCATCACGTCCGTGTAGACGGACGGCGAGTAGTCATAGGGATTGACGCCCTTCTTCAGGCCATCCTGGTTCGTGTGCACGATGAGGTCGAGCCCGAAGTCCGCGACCGTCTTGTCGCGGAAGGCAATCATGTCGCGGAACTTCCACGTGGTATCGATGTGCAGCAGCGGGAACGGTGGCTTCTGCGGCCAAAAAGCCTTGCGGGCGAGGTGCAGCAGGACGGTCGAGTCCTTGCCGATGGAATACATCAGCACCGGCTTGCGGAACTGCGCCGCCGCCTCCCGGAAAATGTAGATCGCTTCGGCCTCGAGCATGTCGAGATGCGAAAATTGCGCACTCATGCGGCGGCATCCTTCTGGCGGGGGCGATTGTGCAGGCCGCACTCTTTACCGTCTTCGTTCTCCCACCACCAGCGCCCGGCGCGAATGTCCTCGCCGGGTTTGATGGCACGGGTGCAAGGCTGGCACCCGATGGAAGGAAACCCGCGGGCGTGCAGCGGGTTCACGGGCACGTTGTTGGCAGTGACATATTCCTCGAGTTGCTCGAGGGTCCAATCGGCCAGCGGGTTGAGCTTGACGAGCCCGTCGGCGCTGTCCCAGGCAGCAAAGGGCACATGGGAACGGCCGGCGGACTGCGAGCGGCGCAGGCCCGTAACCCAGCCCGCGGCGCCGGCGAGGGCGCGCTTCAGCGGCCGAACCTTGCGCACCTCGCAGCAGGACTTGCGATTGTCGATGGAGAGCCGAAACCCCAGGATGCCATCCCGCGCCACCAATTCCTCGACTTCGTGCGCGTCCGGGAACATGACGCGGATCTTGAGGCCGTACCGGTTTTCGCTGGCTTCCAGCGTATCGAGCGTTTCGGGGAAGTGGCGCCCCGTGTCGAGGGTGAAAACGTCGATGTCCGCGCCGCTTGCCGCGATGCCGTTCAGCACCGCCTGATCCTCGATGCCGAGGCTGGTGGAGAAGGTGACCCGGCCTTCGATGGAGCGGACAATCTCCAAAAGACGGTCTTCGAGGGTGGAGAGTGCCGCCAGTCGGCGGTCGAGAGCAGATGCGCCGGCAACCCGGTCGGTTGCCCGCTGCAGGCCGTCGGTCGGATTGAGGGGGTTTGGGGCGCTCGACGTGCCGGTGGCGTCGCGCCGGGGTGAGGTTCTGATCGTCATCTTGGTCCCTGGTCTCGGACCTCGAAAATAGTGGAAATGCTTTTCTACTTGAAGCGTCAGCATGAAATAAAAATAGGATCACATTCCCATTGGCCGCCAGAGCGGGAAATTTTTGCCAGCTTGCGCCTTCTTGGAACCGTGTGCCGTGGGCTCGGTGCCCTTCTGACGCATGGGCGCGAGCGCAACCGCCATCGAGAGGACCGGAACAGCCTTTACCATACCCTGGGCAGGGGTCGAGAGCGCGATTCCCGCCCGGGGGCCGGATGTCCTTCGAGAAGGGTGCGTCACAGGTCTGGGGAAGGGGTGTGGATAACGAATCAGTGCCGCTGCAATTCGGCGATTTGAACCCACCGATTTCCCGTCGCAGATTTATCGCATCACCTGTGCCTGAGTTGTTCCATATGAAAATTGGGGATGAAATAGAAATCGAAAAAACTAAGTGGCATCAGACGGTTGCGATGCATGATTTAATGTGGACATCTGCGTGACATTCCGGCCGCAAGTACTTGAATAGAACAAACGCCCTAGCGAGCTGGTTAACAAATGGTATTCTCGCAACC
>JBIQJE010000031.1:0-18183 GCA_044507625.1 Hyphomicrobiaceae bacterium
CCACTTTTCCGGAAGCACTCTCTATCCAACCGTGCTTCTCATCGGAAAACCGGTGTCCACTTTTCCGGAAGCACTCTCTATCCAACCGTGCTTCTCATCGGAAAACCGGTGTCCACTTTTCCGGAAGCACTCTCTATCCAACCGTGCTTCTCATCGGAAAACCGGTGTCCACTTTTCCGGAAGCACTCTCTATCCAACCGTGCTTCTCATCGGAAAACCGGTGTCCACTTTTCCGGAAGCACTCTCTATCCAACCGTGCTTCTCATCGGAAAACCGGTGCCCACTTTTCCGGAAGCACTCTCTATCCAACCGTGCTTCTCATCGGAAAACCGGTGCCCACTTTTCCGGAAGCACTCGCTATCCACCCGTGCTTCTCATCGGAAAACCGGTGCCCACTTTTCCGGAAGCACTCTAGTGGCGCTTGCCGTCGTCGCGGCCGAGCTCACGGCCGAGGAATACCAGGTCGCGGCCATTTACGGCGGTGCGCGCCCGCGGCCTGAAGCCGACGCGCTCATAGAAATGCACGTTGCGCGCGTCGGCCGACGTGACGACATGCACGCCGCGCGCACCCGCAGCGGTCGCGTCGGCGGCAAATCTCTCGATCAGCGCAGCACCTATGCCGCGGCTGCGAAACCGCGGCGCGAGGTTGATGTGCAGATGGGCGGGAAACTGCCGGGCTGCCGCCGCGAAATCCTCAAAGCCGTTCGCTTCGTCGAGCGCGCCGACGAGATATCCGGCGAGAGCGCCGCCGTCCGCAACGGCCAGATAGGCCCACTGGGGATGCAGCTTCAGATAGCGGCCGAGCCAGCGATCGCGAAACATGGCGCGCGCGGTCTCGTCGGGGAACGATTTTGTGCCGCTCGCCTCGAAGAAAATGGCGTCGAGCTCGTCATCGAGGCGTTCCCGGTGCGCGATCTCGCTCCAGCGGCGGATCGTGATGGCGCAGGTGTCGGGAGCGCTCGCTTCGGACATCATGAATCGATCCTGCCCATCTCGACCGGAATGCAAAAGGGCCGGACATAGGTCCGGCCCTGCGCATCCTCTATCGGAGTGCTTAATCTCCGATGCACGCGTAATAGCGGTCCCACCAATAGGGACTGCCGGTGACGAGGGCGCGCCGGCGCAGCCAGCCGCAATCGTCGTAGCCGCCGTATCCATAGTAATAGGAGGGGAAACCGCCGTAGTAGAAGCCGCGATAGCCTCTCCGGTGGTGATGATGGTGATGGCCGTGGTGGTGGCCTGGTCCCGCATGACGGGGGCCGCGCGGTCCAGGATGCATACGGGGGCCGCCATGTCCGCGCCCGCCGCCAATGCCCCGGCTAGGTCCGGGGCCGCCGCGCATCATGCCGCGACCGCCACCCGGATGGCCTCCGCCCATCATTCCGCGGCCTCCGCCGCCAGGGCGGCCGCCCATCATTCCATGGCCGCCGCCACCGCCCATGCCGCGACCGAAGCCACCACCACCGCCGCCGCCGTGACCCGGAGCGGTCTGATGGACAATGCCTGCAGTCGCTGGAATTTGTGATTTCGCGAGCGGCAGGGCGCTGGCGGGGGTCGCAGCGGCGAGCATCAGAAACGCGCCGCCTGCGGCCGTTGCTGCGAACAAAGCTCGTTTCATCGAGGGGCCTCCAAATTTATATCCACTGATTTCGTTTGCTTTTTTGTGTGCCCACGGCTCCGCCGCGGCTGGGGATCAGGAGAACGTTTACCATAGTTGGCTATGCCGCCCTGGAAATCCAAGCCCGCGCAGCTTTGGCTGATTGTCCGATCAGTTCAGGCAGGCGCGGTAGCGCGTCCACCAGTTCGCGTTCTTGGTCGCGATGGCGCGCTGCGCGTAGCGGCGGCAGGAACTGGGGGAGCGATCGGTATCGCTGTAATAGCGGTAAGGATAGGGCTCGCGACGCTCGCCCCGCCTCGGCGCCAGATCGCGGGGCTGCGGGATGCGCTTCATGGTGCCGTAGGCCCCGCCCAGGCCGCGGTGGGCATCGCTCGCATAGGGCTTATTGTTCGGCGCAGCGTGGGCCGCGCCCACCGGCATAGCGATGCAGGCGGCGATTGCCGTCAAAGCGAGATTGCGCACGGTCACCAACCACCTCCGCGATAGACGCACCCAACTAGGGCGCCCGGCGATTATCACACCACTCTTTCATATGGTGTGCGATCGCCAATCCGCGAGGCGATCGGCGCCTCCGCGTCAGGCCGGCTCGGCGGGCATGTCCTCGGCGGTATCCGGCAGCGCCTGTTGCGGCAGCGGGATCTCGCCATAGTTGGGGCTGAAGGGCTGTGTCGGATCATCGTCGCGCTGATACATGCGCATGCGCGGCGGACGCTGGGCTTCGCGGCCGTCCTCCTCGATGTCGACCGCCGGCCAGACGAGCCGTGACGCGGGCTGGGAGACGAGCGCGCTGACGAGGCCGCTTTCGGGCTGCGGCGCTGCTGCGCTGCATCCACCGAGGCTGAGAGCGGCGCAGGAAAAGAGGAGCGCCATGCGGGCGCATGGCGCTCCCAATCCGGCCGTGGGGGAACAGCCGGTACGCATCGACAAACGCCACAAGGACATGAAACGCGACATTGACGGGACTCGCTGTTCAACAAACGCGACTGTCCCAATCTTGGACGATCATAGTTAATAGCGGCCTAATCGCCGTGCCGTGCCGGGAAACCTATGGGACGAGGCGCATCACGCCGCTCGCGCTCAACCCGTTGAACACCGCCTGCACCGCAATGGCGGCGAGCAGAATTCCGAACACGCGCATCAGCACGCGCTGCGCGGTGATCCCGATCATGTGATTGATCTGGTGCGAGAGCAGCAACAAGATCAGCGTGATTGCCATGACAGCCGCGAGGCCGCCAACGGTTGCGCCGAGCGCAAGCGGATTGCCTTCCGTATTCGCCGCCAGCAGAATTCCCGCACTCATGGCACCGGGGCCCGCCAGCAACGGCATCGCCAATGGAAAGACGGCGATATCGTCCTTCGTGTGCGCCTCCTCGTCTTCCGGCTGGGTGAGCTTGAAGGCACTCGTCGGTTTCGCGAAGATCATGTCGAGCGCGATCATCAGCAGGATGATGCCGCCGGCGGTTTGCAGCGCGGCGATGCTGACACCCAGCTCGTCCAGCAGCGGCCGGCCCAGCAGCGTGAAGACCAGCAACAGCACGCTGGCTATTGCGGTTGCGCGCAGGGCAATGGACGCGCGCTCGGCTTGCGGCATCTTCGGGGTGAGGGTGGCGAACAGCACCGCAGTTTCCACCGGACCGACGGTGGCGAAGAAGGTGGTGAAGCTGGTCAGTGCGAATTCAAGCATCGGCCCCTCGGGTGCAGGGAGTGGCAGAGCGCTGCCGGAATTTGCGCGCTCTTATCAGCAGCCTTGCCTGGCGGCTGCTAACGCACTCAAGTCATGGAACAAATTCGTTGTCAGAGGCTTTCGCTCGTCTATCATCCACGGGGAGTCTCGGGGGACTCGAAAGGCAATTTGGGGGATCTCATGCACGAGCCCGAAATGTCGAGGCTATTGAAAGGATACAGCCTCACCACCGCTGAAATACTCTACCGACTGCCCGATCATCCTGCGCTCCTGCAGGCTTACATCTGGCAGGATTACGACCTCCACCCGCGCTTTCCGAAGCTGAAAGGCTTTCTCGACTTCTGGGCCTCGAAGCTCGACGGGGAGCTGTTCAAGGTAACGGTTTCACACAGCAAGCTTCTGACACCCGCGGAAGTGCGTCTCGTGGGTGCGGAATTCAAGGTGCACTAGAGTCTGCCGCGGTATCAGCGGTGAACGGAAAGAAAGCGCCGCCGCTCCAAACACCGGGCGCCGGCGCTCCATTATGCGGCTCTTCAGCGAGCGCGACCAGATCGTGCACGAGCGCACGTGCGATGAGCGCCTCGAGGCGGCCGCGTACATTGATGTACGGCTTGAAGCCTCCGCCCGGCTGCGCTTCGACAAAGCGCAGCGGATGCGCGGGCCCGCAGGCGATCTCGTCCTCGACGTTCGTTCGGAAGACGAGTTGCTGCGACTTCCCTTCGCCGCGAACCTCCATCCCCACGGCGATGAAATGCGCGTCCTCGACCGCGACATCCACCTTCTCGGCCGGCGTTACGAGGTAGGTGCGCCCGTCGGCATCTTTTCGTAAAACGCTGGCGAATAGCTTGACGAGTGCAGGCCGGGCTATCGCGCTGTCGCGGTAAAGCCAGGTTCCATCACGCCGTATCCTCAGCCCGATATCGCCGCAATAGGGAGGGTTCCAGGTCTCGACCGGCGCGGGCCCACGCGCGGGCACCGCGCGCGTCAGATCCTCGAGTTTGCCCAAATCTGCCAATGCCTCCGCCCTCGTCTCGCCCATCTTCCGCGTTCCGCGCTCCGCATCGGCTCGGTCACGGCCCCGTTCCGCCGACTTGGCGCCGCTTGGAGCCGCTGGCGCCGCGCGGCCATTCTAACGTAACATTCACTTGACCCGACGCATGCCGCCCTGGATCGTCCGCATTCATAAATTTTGTTAAGCTGCGGGCTCCTGGGCAATTGCCTATGTAAGTCGTAGCGGCCGCACCGGCCGCACCGCCGGCCAGAACCCAGTCCAAGTCCAGACGACAGTCCAAGCCCAAAAGACGCCCTGAGCCCAAAGACAAGCGAAACCCAGAACAACAAGCGAGCCCAATTCGCCATGAGCACCGTCACCGACACGCACGCCGATATCGTCCCACGCCTCGAGGCGGCCGCCGAGCGGGTGCAGCGGGCTCACAAGGCGGCAGCCTCGGTCATCTTCGGTCAGGATGTCGTGATCGAGCGGACGCTGGTCACCATCCTGTCGGGCGGCCACGCGCTGCTGATCGGCGTGCCGGGCCTCGCCAAAACGCTGCTGGTGGAGACACTCGGCAAGGTGCTCGGTCTCGACGCCAAGCGCGTGCAGTTCACGCCGGACCTCATGCCGTCCGACATCATCGGCTCGGAAGTGCTCGAGGATGTGCCGGGCAAGGCACGTTCCTTCCGTCTCGTGAAGGGGCCGATCTTCACGCAGCTTCTCATGGCCGACGAAATCAACCGCGCTTCTCCGCGCACCCAGTCGGCGCTACTGCAGGCCATGCAGGAGCATCACGTCACCGTCGCCGGCGTGCGCCACGACATCCCCTCGCCGTTCCATGTGCTCGCGACGCAGAACCCGCTGGAGCACGAAGGCACCTATCCGCTTCCCGAGGCGCAGCTCGACCGCTTCCTCTTGCAGATCGACGTCACGTATCCGGACGTGCTCGCGGAGCGGCGCATGCTGTTCGCAACCACCGGCACCGACAGCCGCCAGCTCGAGCCCGTGCTGTCCGGCCCGGAGCTGATGAGCATCCAGCGGCTGGTGC
This sequence comes from Hyphomicrobiaceae bacterium, assembly GCA_044507625.1. Lineage (GTDB taxonomy): Bacteria > Pseudomonadota > Alphaproteobacteria > Rhizobiales > Hyphomicrobiaceae > Hyphomicrobium_A. Next base: position 5,345 of record JBIQJE010000031.1, read on the forward strand.
GGCAGATCCCCGTGCCCGATAAGGTCGTCGATGCGATCCTGAAGCTCGTGCGTTCGGCGCGTCCGGGCACCGGCGCCAACGAGGAGACCGACCGCTACGTCGCCTGGGGCCCCGGCCCGCGCGCCAGCCAGGCGCTGATGCTGGCGGTGCGCGCCAAAGCACTTGTCGATGGCCGCCTTGCGCCTTCCGTGGAAGATGTGATGGCGCTCGCCGAACCGATCCTCAAGCACCGCATGGCGCTGACGTTCGCCGCGCGCGCCGAGGGCAAGGACCTCAGCGCCATCATCGAGCGGCTCGTCGCGGCGGTGGAGTAACGCATGGCGGACGCCACGCACGCTCGCCCGGATGCCGCAACAGGCGCCGGGGTTCTGGCGCTCGAACGCGAAGCGCACGGCCTTGCCGATCGCCTGCCGGAGATCCTGATCGACGCGCAGCGCATCGCGCAGACGGTGGCGCACGGCCTGCATGGGCGGCGGCGCTCCGGGCCGGGCGAGACGTTCTGGCAATTCCGCCAATTCCAGACGAGCGACACGCTGCGCCAGATCGATTGGCGCCGCTCGGCCAGCTCCGACCATCTTTTCGTGCGCGAGCGCGAGTGGGAAGCCGCCCATACGGTGTGGCTCTGGCCCGACCTTTCGCCCTCGATGGATTTTCGCAGCCATCTCGCGCCGACGACGAAGCGCGAGCGCGCGCTGCTGCTGACGCTCGCCGCGGCCGAGCTCCTGGTGCGCGGCGGGGAGCGCGTGGCCCTGCTCGGCCTGACGCCGCCGACCGCCAGCCGCAAGGCGACGACACGCATGGCCGAGGCGGTGCTGGCGCAGGACGCCGCGGGCGTCGCGCAATCCTCGCAGCCGCCGAAGGTGCAGCTGGCGCGCTTTTCGGGCGCGGTCGTCGTCAGTGACTTTCTCGATCCTATCGCGCGCACACGCGAGCACATCGAAGCGCTCGCCGCCGACGGCGCCGCCGGGCACCTCATCGAAGTCGTCGATCCGGCGGAAGAGACGCTGCCCTACGAGGGCCGCACGGAGTTCCTGAGCCCCGACGGCTCGGAACGCTGGGTCGCCGACCGGGTGCAGAGCCTGCGCACACGCTATCAGGAGCGGCTCGCCGCCCACCGCGCCGAGCTGCAACAGATGGCGCACCGGCTCGGCTGGACGTTTCTCGTGCATCACACCGACCGCTCGCCCGCAGAGCCGCTGCTCTCGCTGATCATGCGCATGCAGGGCGGCGTCGCCGACCATCGCTGGAACGGACCGGATCAGGGTGCGGGCGCCGTGCAAACGGACACGGGGGCGCGGCCATGAGCTTCGGCGCGCTCGCATTTCTCAATCCGTGGCTGCTGGCGGCGCTCGCGACGCTGCCCATCATCTATTGGCTTTTGCGCACGGTGCCGCCGAGCCCGCAGCGGATCACCTTCCCGCCGACGCGCATCCTCGTCGGCATCGAAAACCAGGACAAGACGCCCGCGTCTTCGCCGTGGTGGCTGACGCTGTTGCGCCTCCTCGCCGCTGCGCTTTTGATCTTCGCGCTGGCCGAGCCGGTGCTGAACCCTTCGCGCGAGGCAGCGCTGAAGGGCAGCGGTCCCGTTGCGATCCTCGTCGACAACGGCTGGGCCTCGGCCGCCCACTGGGACGAGCGCACGCGCATGATCGAGCATGTTATCACCGAAGCGGAGAGCCAGAGCCGTCCGGTGGTGATCGTTCCGACCGCGAGCACGGTGAAGAGCTTTACGGCACGCATCGAAGCGCCGGCAGAGGCGCGCTCCACCGCTGCCGCGCTCGCGCCGCAGCCCTTCGCGCCGGACCGGCTCGCTGCGGCGGGTGCTCTCGCCACAACGCTCGAGGGCGCGAGCGGCGGCAACAGCATCGTCTGGCTCAGCGACGACATCGACCACGATGGCAAGGCGGCGGAGGCTGCCGCGAAGCTGCGCGATCTCACGCAAGGCGGCACGTTCGCCGTCGTCGAGGACGGAAGCGCCCACGGGCCGCTCGGCGTCTCGGCCGGCATCGGTGCGGAAAGCGGACGTCTCGAGGCGCGCGTGCTCCGGCCCAACGGCGGCGCGCGGGAGGGGTTCGTGCACGCCATTTCGACGCGCGGGCAGAGCCTCGCCGAAGCGCCGTTCAAGTTCTCGGCGGGCGATACGTCCGTCACGACGCCGTTCGACCTGCCGCTCGAGCTGCGCAATCAGGTGGGCCGGGTCGAGATCGCAGGCGAGCGCTCTGCGGGCGCGGTCAGCCTCATCGATGCGCGCTCGCAGTGGCACCGCGTGGCGCTGATTTCCGGTGAGAGCCGCGAGCAGTCCCAGCCTCTGCTAGCGCCGCACTACTACATCGAGAAGGCGCTCGGGCCGTATGCAGAGCTGATCAAGCCGAAGGGATCGAACCTCGCTGCCGGCATCGCGCAGGCGCTATCGCAACACGCGAGCGTGTTGATGCTGGCGGATATCGGCACCCTGTCGGGCGAAGCGGCAAAGCACGTCGAAGCCTGGGTGAAGAAAGGCGGCGTGCTCGTACGCTTCGCCGGCCCACGCCTCGAGAACGGCGGCGATGAGCTGCTGCCGGTGCCGCTGCGCGTCGGCGGCCGCACATTGGGTGGCGCGCTTTCGTGGTCGACGCCGCAGAAGCTCGGGCCGATCGAGAACAAGAGCCTCTTCGCCGGCGCAACGGTACCGCCGGAGGTAACCGTCAGCCGCCAGGTACTCGCCGATCCGGCCATGCTCGGCCCCGACGTCAACGTGTGGGCACGCCTGCAGGACGGCACGCCGCTGGTGACGGAGCGCAAGCTCGGCGAAGGCCGCATCATCCTGTTCCACGTTACCGCCAACTCGGACTGGTCGAACCTGCCGCTGTCAGGCCTCTTCGTCGAGATGCTGAGGCGAATCGCGGCGCTCGGCACCGGCGTTCCCGATGCTACCGGGACGGCGCCGTCGACGGGCGGCGAGGCCAGTGCCGACACACCGGCCGTGCTGCCGCCGCTGCAGACGCTCAACGGTTTCGGCGTGCTCGGCTCGCCTCCGCCCACGGCTCAGCCCGTTGCTGCCGAGAAGGCTCACGACCTCGTGCCGAGCCTCGACCATCCTCCGGGATATTATGGTGCCGGCGCCTCGCCGCGCGCGATCAACGTTCTCGGGCCGAAGAGCACCGTTGCACCGCTACCCTCGCTTCCTTCGGGCGCCGACCGCCTCAGCTATGAAAGCGAAAGCGCACAGCCACTGAAGTCCTGGCTGCTGCTGGCGGCGCTCGGGTTGCTCTTTGCCGACATCATCGCCGTCATCCTGCTGAAAGCCGGCGGCATCGGACTGCGCCGGGGCATGCGCCGTCCTGCAACCGCGGCGGTGCTGATGCTCACCGTTGCGGGCGCTGGCGGTCTGCTGATCGCAACGGCGCCCAGCGCGTATGCGCAGCAACCTCCACCCGCTGCGGTTACCTCGCAAAGCTATACGAGCACGCAGGCAGCCGACGAACGCGCCATCGAAGCGACGAGCAAAGTCACGCTCGGCTACGTCGTGACGGGAGACGCCAACGTCGACGAGATCAGCCGCCTGGGGCTCGACGGCCTCGGCCGCCTGCTCGCGGTGCGCACGGCCATCGAGCCCGGCCGGCCGATGGCGGTGAACATCCTCACCGACGAAATCTCGTTCTTCCCGGTCCTCTATTGGCCGGTTCTGCCGGATGCCAAGCCGCTGCCGGAGGAAACGCTCGCGAAGATCGATGCCTACATGAAGCAGGGCGGCCTCATCGTATTCGACACGCAGGACTACGGCCGCGGACTTGGCGGTAGCGGCGGTGCGGCGCTCAGCGAACCGGCGCTGCAGCGGATCATCGGCAAGCTCGACGTGCCGCGGCTCGAACCGGTGCCGGAGAACCACGTGCTGACGAAGGCTTTCTACCTGCTCCGCAACTTCCCCGGCCGCTGGGACGGTGGGCAGCTCTGGGTCGAGGCGCTCGAAGACAGCGGCGATCAGGGCCGGCGCGCGCGCGTGTCCGACGGCGTCACCTCGATCATCGTGACGCCGAACGACCTCGCAGCGGCCTGGGCGCTCGATGAAGGCGGCCGGCCGATCTATCCGACCGTTGGCGGCGGCGAGGATCAGCGCGAGATGGCGTTCCGCACCGGCATCAACATCGTCATGCACGCCTTGACCGGCAACTACAAAGCCGACCAGGTGCACGTGCCGGCGCTGCTCGAACGGCTGGGACAGTGAGGCGCCGATGAACTGGTCCATCGATTTCGCACCGATGCTGCCCGCCCCGTTCTTCTGGGCCGCGGGCGCGCTTGCGGTTCTGCTCATCGCCTATCTCCTCTATCGCCGCTCGCGCGGCGCGCTTCTGCGCGCGGCCGCCATCGCCGCCCTTCTCGCAGCGCTCGCCAACCCCATCCTGCGCGAAGAACAGCGCGAGAGCCTCGCCAACGTCGCCATCGTCATCGTCGATGAAAGCGCCAGCCAGACGCTCGCCCAGCGCAAGGAGCAGACCGCGGCGGTGCGCGCCGACCTCGAGGCCAAGCTCGGAAAAATTCCCAATCTGGAAGTGAAGTGGGTCGCCGCCTCGCGCCCCGGCGAGACGACTTCCCCCGGCACGCACCTTTTCGACGACCTCAACAAGGCCCTCGCCGATACGCCGCCCGATCGCCTCGCCGGTGTCGTCATGGTGACCGACGGCGAGGTGCACGATGTGCCGAAGTCTGCTGCGGCGCTCGGCTTCGATGCGCCGGTCCATGCGCTCATCACCGGCGCGCCCAACGAATTTGACCGCCGGATCGAAGTTCTGTCGGCGCCGCGCTATGGGATCGTCGGCCAATCGCGCGACATCGAGGTTGTCGTGCGCGAGGCCGGACGCAAGGGCGCCGCAACCGAGCCGCTGACGCTGAACGTACGGCGCGAGGGTCGCCCGGATGAAACCGTCGTCACGGCGGTCGACCGGCCGGTGAAAATCGAGATGCCGTTCCCGCACGCCGGGCAGAACGTTCTCGAAGTCGATCTCGCCACCGCGCCCGGCGAGCTGACGCCCGCGAACAATCGCGCGGTGGTCGCAGCCGAGGGCGTGCGCGAGAACCTGCGTGTGCTGCTGGTCTCGGGCGAGCCCCACGCGGGCGAGCGCACGTGGCGCAATCTTCTGAAGTCCGACGCCGCTGTCGATCTCGTCCACTTCACGATCTTGCGCCCGCCGGAAAAGCATGACGGGACGCCGATCAACCAGCTGTCGCTGATCGCCTTCCCGACGCGCGAGCTGTTCTCTGAGAAGATCAACGAGTTCGACCTCATCATCTTCGACCGCTACCAGCATCGCGGGCTGCTGCAGCTTCCCTACTACGACAACATCGCGCGCTACGTGGAAGAGCACGGCGGCGCGCTGCTCGTGGCGGCCGGCGATGACTATGCGGGCAACCTGTCCTTGTTCCGCACGCCGCTTTCTCCCGTGCTGCCGGCAGTGCCCACGGGGCGCGTACTATCGGAGCCGTTCAAGGCGAAGCTCACGGCGGACGGGCGCAAGCATCCCGTCACACAGGGGCTCACCGGCGCCGGGCCGGTGAACGGCCAGCCGACGTGGGGACGCTGGTTCCGTCAGGTGGAAGTGCAGCCCGAGCAGGGCCGCACGCTGATGGACGGCGCGCAGAACGAGCCGCTGCTCGTGCTCGATCACAAGGGCAAGGGGCGTGTTGCACTGCTCACGTCGGACCAGGCGTGGCTGTGGGCGCGCGGCTATGAAGGCGGCGGTCCGCACAGCGATCTGCTGCGCCGGCTTTCGCACTGGCTGATGAAAGAGCCCGACCTCGAAGAGGAGCGCCTCATCGCCAGCGCGCGCGGACTGCACCTCACCCTCGAACGGCACTCCATGGAGGAGAAGGTCGAGCCGGTGAAGCTCTCCGCGCCGGGCGGCGAAACGTCCGAGGTGACACTGGAGCCCGCGGGCGACGGCATTTGGCGCTCGACGATCGACGTGAAAATACCCGGCCTCTACAAAGCCGAGACCCACTCGGGTACGGGCGAGCTCCAGGCGGTGGCCCACGCCGGCATCGATGATCCGATCGAAATGAGCGAAGTGACGGCGACGGATGCCAAGCTCTCGCCCATCACCGACGCAACGGGCGGCGGCGCGTTCTGGACGAGCGCGTCGGCCGAGGCGACGCGGGCCAATCCTTCCTCCGTCACCGTGCCGAGGGTCTCGATGCTTTCGGGCGCGAAGGTGCTGGCCGGATCGGGCTGGATGGGCCTCAAGGATCGGGAAGCGTTCGTCACGCGCGGTGTCAAGCTGACGCCGATGTTCACCGGACTGGGCGCGCTCGCCGCCTTGCTGATGCTCGTCTCGCTCGCCTGGTGGCGCGAGGGCCGCTGAACACCGAAAGGCAGCTTCTGGGTTTCCTGGGGCGGGGGGTAATCCCCTCACCTTTGCGTGAGATGCCGGCTTGCGCTTGCCTGCGGGGCGGCCAAACCACAAGCTCAGTCGTGTGACTTTCAGCTACCGTTGGGCTTGGACATGGATACATCGATCTTCCTTGCGCGCCTGATCGGGCCGCTACTCCTCGTGATCGCTGCGGGTTTGCTTCTACGCCAGACGTCCTGGCGGCCGATGGCCAGTGACTTCCTGGCCAACCGCGCGCTCGTTTATCTCACCGGATTTCTGGCGCTCCTCGCCGGTCTTGCCATCGTCAACACGCACAATGTGTGGGTTGCCCATTGGCCGGTGATCATCACCATCCTGGGCTGGATGGCGGTCATCGGCGGCATCTTCCGCATGCTCTGGCCCGAACGGGTCATCGGCATCGGCGAGCGCATGCTGAGCAACACATCGGCCATTACCACCATTGGCGTGATCGAGGGCTTGATCGGCCTGTGGCTGACCTACGCGGGCTATCTCGCCTAGGGCGGTTTGCCTTTTTTTCGCGCCCGAGCGCATCCAAGCCGCCGGAAAATGCGCCCGCGCACCGCCTGCAACCGGGCGCTGAATAGCAGGCGAAGCCGTGCGCCCGATGCCAGCGACGGGCCGAGGCCTTGCTTCCGCAGGCTGGACGTCGCAGATTGCCTCCAGTTCCGAGGGGCGCCGGATGTGACCGGCTGAGATCGCGCTTGGCGCGCGAGCACCCTTAGAACCTGATCCGGTTCGTACCGGCGAAGGGACGGAATATGATCAGCGCCACTCGCGCCAGGACGGCCTTCCTCTGCCTATGTGCTGTGTTTGCACTCGCTGCAAGCGCGGTATCGGCACGTGCGGCGTGCCGGTCCGCGAAGATCGAAGACGCGCGTTACGTCGTCTGCGAGTTCAAGTTCAGCGATACGATCGAGCTTTTTCTGCGCGATGGCGCGGGCGCGACGCTCGGGCAGTTCGATCGCGTGCGCGAGACGCTGGCGGCACGGGGCCGGCAACTCGTCTTCGCGATGAATGCGGGCATGTATCACGAGGACCGCTCACCCGTCGGGCTCTATGTCGAGAACGGCCGCGAGCTGAAGCGCGTCTCGACCTCCGACGGCCCCGGTAATTTCAGCATGAAGCCCAACGGCGTTTTCTACGTGACCGACAAGGGCGCCGGCGTGGTCGAGACCCAGCAATACATTCGCCGCAATATCAGGCCGCGGTTTGCAACGCAGTCAGGCCCGATGCTGGTCATCGACGGCAAGTTGCATCCGCGCTTTCTCAAGGACGCGACCTCGCGCTATCGCCGCAACGGCGTCGGCATTGACGGGCAGCGCGTGGTGTTCGCGATCGCCGACGATCCCGTCACCTTCCATCAGTTCGCGCGCGCCTTCCGTGATGTCTTCAAGACGCCGAACGCGCTCTATCTCGACGGCTCCATCTGCCGTCTCTACGCACCCGAACTCAATCGCAGCGATTTTGGCTTTCCGCTGGGGCCGATCGTTGCCGTCTCCGTTCCAGCCCAGCAGACGAGGTGACGCCATGAACAAGCCAACGCGCCAGTCCGAGCTCACCCTGCCGAAGGTCACCACGGGCGCGCTTCCCGCTTCGCGCAAGGTCTATTCCGCGCCGGAGGCCTTCCCCGATCTCCGCGTGCCCTTCCGCGAGATTGCCCTCTCCGAGAAGAGCGGCGAGGCGCCCGTTCGCGTTTACGATCCGTCGGGGCCGTATACCGATGATGCCGCCGCCATCGACGTTGCAAATGGCCTGCCGCGCCACCGCGAGGCGTGGATCAAAGAGCGCGGCGGGCTCGAGATCTATACCGGCCGCGACGTGAAGCCGGAGGACAACGGCAACGTCACCGGCGCGCGCGCCGCGCGGGACTTTCCGAACAAGCCGCAGCCGATGCGCGGCATCGGCGATGCACCGATCACGCAGCTCGAATATGCGCGCGCTGGTATCGTCACCCGCGAGATGGCTTACGTCGCCCACCGCGAGAACATGGGCCGCGCCGCCATGCTGGCGCGTGCGCAAGCGGCGCTGAAGGACGGCGAGAGCTTTGGCGCCGCCATTCCGCCGTTCATCACGCCGGAATTCGTGCGCGAGGAGATCGCGCGCGGGCGCGCCATCATCCCCGCCAACATCAATCACGGCGAACTGGAGCCGATGGTCATCGGCCGCAACTTCCTGGTGAAGATCAACGCCAACATCGGCAACTCCGCCGTCACCTCGTCGGTGGAAGAGGAGGTGGACAAGATGGTGTGGGCGATCCGCTGGGGCGCCGACACGGTGATGGACCTTTCGACGGGCCGCAACATCCACACGACGCGCGAATGGATCCTGCGCAATTCGCCGGTGCCCATCGGCACGGTGCCGATCTATCAGGCGCTGGAGAAGGTCGGCGGCGATCCCGTCAAGCTCGACTGGGAAGTCTACAAGGACACGCTGATCGAGCAGTGCGAGCAGGGCGTCGACTACTTCACCATCCACGCGGGCGTGCGCCTGCGCTACGTGCCGCTGACCGCAGCCCGCGTCACCGGCATCGTGTCGCGCGGCGGCTCGATCATGGCGAAGTGGTGCCTCGCGCATCACCGCGAGAGCTTCCTCTACGAGCGCTTCGACGAAATCTGCGATCTGATGCGCCGCTATGACGTGTCGTTCTCGCTGGGCGACGGGCTACGTCCCGGCTCCATCGCCGACGCCAACGACCGCGCGCAGTTCGCGGAGCTGGAGACGCTCGGCGAGCTCACCCGGATCGCGTGGGCGAAGGGCTGCCAGGTGATGATCGAAGGCCCAGGCCACGTGCCGATGCACAAGGTGCAGGTGAACGTGACGAAGCAGCTCGCCGAATGCGGTGAGGCGCCATTCTATACGCTCGGGCCGCTCGTCACCGACATCGCGCCGGGATACGACCACATCACGAGCGGCATCGGCGCGGCGATGATCGGCTGGTTCGGCACTGCCATGCTCTGCTACGTCACGCCGAAGGAGCATCTCGGCCTGCCCAACCGCGACGACGTGAAGACCGGCGTCATCACCTACAAGATCGCCGCGCACGCTGCCGATCTCGCGAAGGGTCATCCGGCGGCGCAGTTGCGCGACGATGCGCTCAGCCGCGCGCGGTTCGAATTCCGCTGGGAGGATCAGTTCAACCTGTCGCTCGATCCCGACACCGCGCGCGCCTATCACGACGAGACGCTGCCCAAGGACGCGCACAAGGTGGCGCACTTCTGCTCCATGTGCGGGCCGAAGTTCTGCTCGATGGAGATCACGCAGCAGGTGCGCGACTACGCGGCGCGGCTGAACGAGGGCGCGGTGGAGCTTGCGGCGGAGACGACGCAGGTGGATCCGGCGGCTGGTGTGGGCGAGGCAGCCCGGCAGGCGGGCATGGACGAGATGAGCCGGAAGTTCCGCGACATGGGCGGAGAGGTGTACGTTAACGCCGACAGTGAGTCGCAGGGCGATTAGGGGCGAGACACCACGATGACGGGCCACCGGCTGCCGGACGTTCTCGACACGGACTTGAATGTCATTTTCATCGGAACGGCGGCCGGCAAGAAATCGGCGGAGACCGGACACTACTATGCAGGTCCCGGCAACCGCTTCTGGCCAACGCTTCACGAGGTCGGCCTCACGCCGCGCTGCTTCCGGCCGGAGGAGTTTCGCGAGCTTCTCGGCCTGCGCATGGGGCTGACCGACTTGTCAAAACTCGGTGCCGGAATGGATCACGAGATCCGGCCGGAAGAGTTTGATTTCGCACACTTCAAGGCGAACCTCGCGCACTTCCGGCCGCGAGCGATTGCCTTTACGAGCAAGAAGGCCGCCGCACTCGCACTGGGCGAGGACAGCACGCACGACGTCGCGTATGGGCGCCAGGCACAGCGCGACGGTCTGCCGGAAATTTTCGTACTCACCTCTCCTTCCGGTGCGGCGCGGTCCCGCTGGGACATCGCTCCATGGCTCGAGCTGGCGCATTGGCTTGCCGCGACACGCGAGGAGAAGCATGATGCCCGATAGCGTGGACCGTGCGAGCTGCGGCAACCTGTTCGCGACGACATTCATTTGCCATCCGTCATTTTGTTCGGACTGCCGCTGAACGGCTCGACGCATATTTCCGGGTCGGAGACCTCATGATCTCGACAAGGCGCACCCTTTTCCTTTTCGCGACGATCGCCGCATTGCTCGCGCTTCCGGTGGCCCCTGTAACGTCATTGCGCACCGCCGCCGAGAAACTGCCTGCGTTCGTCACCGTCGTCTCACCCATCTTCGGGCAGCTCGTCGCCTTCTCGCAGCCGTCGAATTTCGTGCTGGGCTTCGAGAACGCCGATGGCTCCAACTACATCCGCGAGGTCGTTCCACGCGGCGAGTCGGTCGAGAAGTGGACGCAGATGATTACCGTCACCGGCGCCAAGGAGCTGGCGCAGCAGCGTGAGGTCTATCCGGTAGCGGTCGCCAGCACTATCGCCAACGGCTACAAGAAGTTCTGCCCGAAGTCGTTCGCCGCCACGGTGCTGCCGCCGCCGGACGTGGCCGGCTTCAAATCGTTCACCGCCGTCGTCGGATGCGGGACCGTCACCGGCGATGGGGCGCCGCGCAGCGAAGAAGCGCTGATCACGGCCATCAAGGGCGAAAGCGACTACTACACCATCCAATGGGCAGTCCGTGGCCCGGCATCCGACAAGCCGCCGGCATTCGACAAGGCGGCGTGGGAAAAGCGGTTGCGCGATCTCGGGCCGATACGTCTATGCCGTATCGTTCCCGGCGAGAGCGCGCCTTATCCGAGCTGCGTATCGCGCTGATCTCGGCAAGCTCAGCCAATCAGTGACATCAGGTTGATCCAGCCGGGGCGGAGTGGCGGCGTGGGGGCCGCCTTCTTGGTCCCAGGACCTGTGTTCGCTCCGACGGCGGTGCCGGCCTCCCCGTCGGATGCAGTATCGGCGCCGGTATCGGTCCCCTCCGCGGCTTCACCTTCGGATACGGTCATGCTGCCCGCGCCGTGCTCGTCCGCGTTGCCAGCTGCATCTTCGGCGAGGGCGGCACGCGCATCGGCGCGCAGGTCATTCGCATCTGCCTCGATACCGACCTCTGCAAGCGCGAGGCTGGCCAGTCGGGCGGCATCGCGCTCGCCATCGTTGAGGGCGCGAATGATGGCGACCGCCACCGTCACCTGGAGGGCCTTGTCGGAAACACCCAGCTTCCTGTCGGCCGCCGCGTAGGCCTCCGACATGATCCGCATGGTGTCATCGTCGTACAGCGGTTCGGCTTTTTCGCCCATGGCCGCGCTCTTTTGTTTTTGGCCGCGAACAGCGGCAACTCCCCGCAGCAACGATGATAGCGGGCGGACAAGAAATACAACCATACAATTGGTGCCATAGGTTCCACGCGGCCGCGCTGCCAATGGCAACGCACGCGGCGCGAAACCTGCTGCGGTGCAATAATGCGTGTCACAGGGCGCGCCGCCGCGGCCTACGGGTGCAGGCCCGGAGCCTCCTGGCCGGTGCGCTCGACGTATTCCGTATAGCCGCCGCCGTAGACGTGCGGGCCCTGCGGCGTCAGCTCGAGCACGCGGTTGGTGAGCGCGGCGAGGAACCGCCGGTCATGGGAGACCAGCAGCATCGCGCCCTCATACGTCGATAACGCCTCGATGAGCATTTCTTTGGTCGCCATATCGAGGTGGTTGGTCGGCTCGTCGAGCACGAGGAAGTTCGGCGGATCGTAGAGCATCTTCGCCATGACGAGCCGCGCCTTCTCGCCGCCCGATAGAATACGGCAGGGCTTTTCGACATCGTCGCCGGAAAAGCCGAAGCATCCGGCGAGCGTGCGCAGCGATCCGGTGCCGGCCTGGGGGAAGGCGTATTCCAGCTCCTCGAACACGGTGCGCTCGCCATCGAGCAGGTCCATGGCGTGCTGCGCGAAGTAGCCCATCTTCACGCTCGCGCCGACGTTTACAGTACCGGCGTCCGGCGCGGACGATCCCGCAACCAGCTTCAAGAGCGTGGATTTGCCCGCGCCGTTCACGCCCAGCACGCACCAGCGCTCGCGCCTGCGCACATGGAAATCCAGGCGGTCGTAGATCGTCAGCGCGCCGTAGCGCTTATCGACGCCCTTGAGCGTGACGACATCCTCGCCGGAGCGGGGCGCCGGCGGAAACTCGAACTTCACGCTCTGGCGCCGCTTCGGCGGCTCCACGCGCTCGATTTTCGCGATCTGCTTCACGCGGCTCTGCACCTGCGCCGCGTGGGACGCCCGCGCCTTGAAGCGCTCGATGAATTTCAGCTCCTTCGCCAGCATCGCCTGCTGACGCTCGAACTGGGCCTGTTGCTGCTTCTCGCTCAGCGCACGCTGCTGCTCGTAGAACTCGTGGTTGCCGGCGTAGGTGGTGAGCGATCCGCCATCGATCTCGATGATCTTCCTTACGATGCGATTCATGAACTCGCGGTCGTGCGAGGTCATCAGCAGCATGCCCTCGTAGCCCTGGAGAAACTCCTC
>JBIQJE010000032.1:0-16181 GCA_044507625.1 Hyphomicrobiaceae bacterium
CTAGAACGCCGGTCCGAACGAGTTGGAGCGCGGGAAGCCCTTCGGCACGGTGCTGCCCGACTGCGCCCGCTGGCCGACCCACTCTTTGAGCTCCGCCCACGTCAGGGTGAACGTGCGGCCCGCGCTATCCGTCCAGGTGAGGCCGTCGCTCTTCTTGAAGACGCGTGCATCCAAGACGCTCGCGCCCTTGGAGCGCTGCAGGATGACGCCCTTGCCGCGCGTCATCTCGTTCACCTCTTCGAGCTTGAACACGAGCATCTTGCGGTTGTCGCTGACGACGGCGACGCGGTCGGCGCCCTCGGGGACCGGCACGATCACGCGCGCCTCGTCCGGCTCCGTCACGTTGAGGATCTGCTTGCCCTTGCGGGTCGAGGCGACCACCTCGTCCTCCGGAACGACGAAGCCGTAACCGCCGGTGGATGCGATCAGCAGTTTGCGTCCGGGCTGGTAGACGAAGGCTTCCGCGATATCGTGATTTTCTTCCAGGTCGATCATCAGCCGCACGGGCTCGCCGTGGCCGCGGCCGCCGGGGAGCGCGGACGCTTCGAGCGTGAACACCTTACCGTTGGTCGCCAGCAGCAGGATCTTGTCGGTGGTGTGCGCCTTCACTGCGCTCTTGAGCTTGTCGCCCTGCTTGAAGTCGAGCTTCGAGAGATCGTCGACATGGCCCTTCAGCGCGCGCACCCAGCCCTTATCCGACAGGATGACCGTAATGGGCTCCTTCTCGATCAGGGCAGCATCGAGATCGACATCGATCACCGGCGCGTCGGCGAAGGCGGTGCGACGACGGCCGAGCGGGGTTGATTTGGAGTAGCGCGCGCGCACCTCCTTCACCTCGGCGGCGATACGCTCCCACTGGAGATCGTCCGACTTCAAAAGCTGCTGCAGCTCGCGCTTTTCCTTCGAAAGCTTGTCGTGCTCGGTGCGGATCTCCATCTCCTCGAGCTTCGACAACGATTTGAGGCGCAGGTTGAGGATCGCGTCCGCCTGCACCTCGCTGAGCTTGAAGCGCGACATCAGCTTCGATTTCGGATCGTCCTCGAAACGGACGATACGGATCACCTCGTCGATGTTGAGGTAAGCGATGAGATAGCCGTCGAGCACCTCAAGGCGATGCTCGATCTTCTTCAGACGATACTGCGAGCGGCGCACGAGCACCTCGATGCGGTGCTCCAGCCACTGCCACAGCACGTCGCGCAGCGAGAGCACACCCGGAATCTGCCCCGCCGAGAGCACGTTCATGTTGAGGCCGAAGCGCACCTCAAGCTCCGTCACGCGGAAGAGGCTCTCCATCAGCAGCAGGGGGTCGACGGTGCGGCTCTTGGGCTCGAGGATGAGGCGGATTTCCTCTGCACTCTCGTCACGGACGTCGCCGAGGAGCGGCAGCTTCTTCTCCGTCATCAGCTCGGCGATGCGCTCGACGAGCTTGGCCTTCTGCACCTGATAGGGGATCTCGGTGACGACGATCTGATATCCGCCGCGGCCCGTATCTTCCTTGTCCCACTTGGCACGGATGCGGAACCCGCCGCGGCCGGTCTTGTAAGCCTCGAGAATCTGATCGCGGGGCTCGACGATGATACCGCCGGTTGGAAAATCGGGTCCCGGGATCATCTCGACCAGTTTGTCGACGGTCGCGTTCGGGTGCTTGATGAGATGCAGAAGCCCCGCGCACAGCTCGTCAACGTTGTGTGGAGGGATGTTCGTCGCCATGCCGACGGCGATGCCGGAAGCACCGTTCGCCAACAGGTTCGGGAACGCCGCCGGCAGCACCACCGGCTCCTGCTTGCGCTCGTCGTAGTTGGGCCGGAAGTCGACGGTATCTTCCTCCAACCCCTCCATCAGGTCGGCCGCCGTCTGCGTGATGCGCGCCTCGGTGTAGCGCTCGGCAGCCGGGTTATCGCCGTCGATGTTGCCGAAGTTGCCCTGTCCGTCGATCAGCGGATAGCGCACCGCAAAGTCCTGCGCGAGGCGCGCGAGCGCGTCGTAGATCGCCTGGTTGCCGTGCGGGTGATAGTCGCCCATCGCGTCGCCGACGATCTTGGCGCACTTCAGAAAGCCGCCGTCGGGGGAAAGCCGCAGCTGATGCATCGCGTAGAGGATGCGCCGGTGCACGGGCTTCAGGCCGTCACGCACGTCGGGCAGCGCGCGATGCATGATGGTCGACAGCGCGTACTTCAGGTAGCGCTCTTCCAGCGCTTCCTTGAGGTTGACGGGCTCGATGCCGTCAGGGCCAGGCAGAATCGGTTTTTCGGTCATAGCCCGTGGCTAGCGCGCGGCGCGGCGGCCTGCAAGCCTAAGGTTGTTCATGCACGGCACTTTTGCAGACACAGCCGGAAGAGGCTTCGGCGCATCGACCTCACGCCCTTTTGAGGTCCGGCGCTCGCGCGCGGTGCCGCGGCAGTGGCCCAAGGACGCGACCCGGAAGAAGCTGTGCCGTCGGCTTAAGCCTAGGTCGCTGTAATAGACCGCTATTTACCCCCAGGGTGGTAGGCTTTCTCCCGGGGGACCGTGGGAAGCCTTGCGCTGCTGCAATCCGTCCACCAAATCCGAAGCAGCGGCTCGCCGCGGCTGCGCAAAGATCAGATTGCGTTGAGTAAAGGCGTCGCATGGGTCAGCCCTTCCCCACCTACACGCGCTCCGAGGTGATCGCCGATGGCGTCGTGCATGCGTTCGGCATCGCCTTCGGCCTCACGGGTATCGCCGCGCTCGTCGTGCTCAGCCTGACGCATCTCGATCCGGCGTCGGCCACCGCGGTGCTGATCTACGGCGTCGGCATGCTGGCCGTGTTCTGTTTCTCCGCCGCCTATAATCTTTCGCGCGGGCCGCGCCGCTGGCTGCTGCGGCGCTGCGACCATGCCGCCATCTACGTGAAGATCGCCGCCACCTACACGCCCTTCGCCGCCATCAAGATGGGCGGCGCCGTCGGCATCGGCCTGCTCGTCGCGGTCTGGGGCATCGCAGCCTTCGGCGCGGCGGCGAAACTCATTGCGCCCGCGCAGCTCGTTCGCACGAGCTATGTGCTCTACCTCGCACAGGGCTGGGCATGCGTCTTCACGCTTCCGTGGCTCATGGAGGCGCTATCGAGCAGTGCGCTCTGGCTGCTGCTCATCGGGGGCATCCTCTATACGGTAGGCGTCGTCTTCCACCTGTGGGAGCGGCTGCCGTACAACAACGCCATATGGCATGGCTTCGTGCTGACGGCGTCCGTATTCCACTTCGCCGCCGTCGTCGACGCGGTGGCGCTGAGCTGAAGCCTTCCCGGCGTCCGGCGATGAATGGCGCGCGGGCTGATGCGCGCGGCGCCGAATGGTGCTCAAATGGCACGAGATCATCCCGCGATCCCATGAAGGAGCCGCCATGCGATTTCCCGCCGTCATCCTCGCCGCAACGCTGCTCGCCGTTCCCGCGCTCGCCGCGCTCAAGCCCGGCGATGCGGCGCCCGACTTCACCGCTCCCGCCTCGCTCGGGGGCAAGCAGTTCAGCTTCTCCCTCTCCGACGCGCTGAAGAAGGGGCCGGTGGTGCTCTATTTCTATCCGGCCGCCTTTACGCCCGGATGCACGCTCGAGGCGCACGAGTTCGCCGAGGCGATCGACAAATACGCGGCTCTGGGCGCCACCGTGATCGGCGTCAGCGCCGACGACATCGACACGCTCGACCGCTTCTCTGTGAGCGAGTGCCGCAGCAAATTCGCGGTGGCGGCCGACGCCGACCGCAAGATCATGCAGGCGTACGATGCGGTGCTCGCGCGCAAACCGGAATACGCCAACCGCACGTCATATGTGATCACGCCGGAGGGCCGTATTTTCTACGAATACACCGATCTCAACCCACACGAGCACGTGGCGAATACGCTAGCGGCGGTGGAGAGGTGGAAGGCAGGCCGGAAGTAGACGCCGGGCGCTATCTCATCCCATTGGCAAATAGCGTTGCGCAGTCATCCCTGCGATCGCCTGCTGCCGGAAAATCGTGGACTTGGCCGCGCGCGCCGGGAAAGATGGTGCCCGCATCGGTCGACCGGGTGATCTCCATGCCCGGCGAGGATTTCGTTTCGCGGCTTTGATCACAAGCGCGTTGGAACCATCCCCATGAAAGCGCGCCCATCCGGACAGTCCCTCGTCCTTGCGTTCGCCGGCATCGCTGCCGCAGTCGCGATCAGCATCATCACCGTGCAATTGATTGGGCGAGACGCTGCGCCGCGACCAGCGCAAGCTACGGCAGAGGCGCCCACGGAGCCGACCGAGGAGAGCCTGCCTCCCTCCCTGGATTGCGCGTTCCATGACTTCATGCGCACGCGCGCGGTGGTGTCGTTCTATTTCGACGTCGACCTTTCAACGCCCGATCAGCCCCGATTTTATGAGCGTGCGATTGTCACCGGCGACGGCAAGCGCACGAACTTCACCGGTAACGATCGCCCTGCCTGGGGCTATGCTCTCGATGCCGACGGCAAGCCAACGATCACCTCACAGGATGGTGCCAACCGGATCGTACTGTACGGCCTGAAGCTGGGGGCGGCCGGGACATGGCCGCTCGAGGCGGGAATCAGAAGCAACGAATACCGCAATCTGGGCGGCGAATGCCGCCAGACCAATCTTACTCAGGGTAAGCTTTGAGACGGGCGAGAGCGCTCCGCCTCCCGTCCGACCGGAAGATACTCGCGCCTATTTGTGACGGTGCTCGTGCTCGTGGGCTTCGCGCGTGCGCGCTGCCTTACGGGCCGAGGCTTCCCGATCCTCCTTCGTTCGGCCTGTGCTGGGGCGGCTGCCGAGCTCCTTCCAATTCTTTTCCGTCATGTCCACCCCGTAATGCTCGGCGGCCTTCTTGATGTTGGCGAAAGCCAGCTCCCGCTCCTCGTCCGATACGCCGATGGTCTGGTCGAAGCGCGCTATTGCGTTCCGCACGTGGCTTGCGTCGGTTAGCGGTTCCTTGCGCTGCTTGGGGAAGGCGAAAACGCTGTCGGGCAAATCGCTGCGCTCGGTAAGGTCACCGTGCTTCTCGTGAGGTTTCCATGTTGTGTGCATCACAGGCCTCCATTGGCCTCATCGCGCCCCTGCTGCCGATGCTCATCGAACGGCCGACAGCGGGTAGGGTTCCTCTCGGGGTGGTCCGCGAAATTCGAAACGAGATTGTGAATATTGATCGCAGCATTGGACGGAGATGCATAAGGCGCAGCGTCCGAGGCCGAAGCGTCACTTTTGCCCGGGGCTCTCTTCTCTCGAAGTTCTCCACTCCTACGACGTGTAGGTGGTTTCGACAGTCCAGGAGCCCTTGGGCTGACGATGGAGCTGCCAGAACTCTTCGGCCACCGCCTCGGCATCCCTCGAACCGGGATCGACAAATCCAGCGACGGTGACCGTGACGATGTGAACGCCGTTATTCTCGAAGCTCTCGAACAGTCCCAGGGCCAGCGCGCGGATGCCTGCCTTGCCGATGCTGAGCGACAGATAGTCCGGGTGCGGGAAGAGAGCGAAGCCGCCGCCCGTTAGCAGCACCGAGCCTGAGCCTTTTTCGATCATCTTGCCGGCCACCGCCTTAATCGCGGCCTGCGCGCTGCCGATGTTCACTGCGAGATCCGAATTGAACGTCTCCGCGGGCTGTTCGGTAAGCGTCGCCTTGCGCATCGAGGCGGCGTTGTAGTGCAGCACGTCGATTGCGCCGAAGTCCCTTTCAACGCCAGCGATGAGCGTCGCCACGCTGCCTGCCTCGCCCGCATCGACCGTCCGAACGTCTGCCGTGTAGCCCTTGGATTTCAGCTGATCGGCGAGTGCCTTGGTCCTGGCCTCGTTGCGGGCGCTGAGGACAATCCGGAAGCCCTCCTTGGCGAAGCGCTCCGCCGTCGCAATCCCCATCCCCGGTCCGGTGCCGATACTGAGAAACGTTTTCATGTCGGTTGCTCCTCTACGCTGCGATGGCGATGGGATATCCGAATTCGTGCGGCGGATAATCGGGTCTCGGCGCATTACATTCGTGCGTATCATGCAAGAACTGTTCGAGCGCGGTGGATTGGAGCTGCTTGCGGCGTTCGTGGCCGTAGCCGACAGTGGCAGCTTCACCGAGGCGGCCACAAGGCTCGGCCGCGACGCGTCGGTCGTCTCCCGCAGGGTAAGCCAGCTGGAGGAGGAGCTCGGCGTCAGTCTCTTTTCGCGGACGACGCGGCGGTCGCGCTCACCGAGGTCGGGGCCCGCTACCATCGGCGCGTGCACGGTTTGCTCGAAGAGCTGTCGGAGGCCAGCGGCGAATCGAGCGATATTGCGGCAAGCCCACAGGGCTTGCTGCGGGTCTCCGTGCCGGTGACGTTCGGACGGCAGTGGATCGCGCCTCTGCTGCCGCAGTTCATCGCGAGCCATCCGCACATCAGACTGGACGTTCGCTTTTCCGACCGCTTCGTCGATGTCGTCGCAGAGGGCTTCGATGAGGCCATCCGGGTGGGACGGTTGCGCGACAGCACGCTGACGGCGCGCAAGATTGCTTCCTATAGAAACCTTCTCGTTGCGTCTCCCGCCTATATCGAGGCGCATGGGCGCCCACGCACGCCTGACGACCTCAAAAAGCACGCCTGTATCGGCTTCACGGGCTATGCGAACTGGCCGGACTGGTCGCTGGCGAAAGCGGGAAAGCGGAAGACAATTCGCCCCCAGGGGCCACTCGCCGCCGATAACTCCGAGGCCGTGCTGTCGGTGGTGATAGCGGGCGCCGGCATAACGTTCACGGCGGATTGGCTCGCCGGTCCGGCACTGCGCGAAGGCAAGTTGCGGGAGGTGTTGCCGGGCTGGGGCGGAAAGGGAGAAGGCGGCGTCTACGCCGTGTTGCCGCCAGGGCGACTCATTCCCGCGAAGACGCGATTGTTCGTCGACGAAGTCGCAAAATCCATCAAGGCGGGGTGGGCCAGGCAAAGTTGAAGGCGGCGCAACCGTTCATGATCGCGCGAAGCGAATGCACGAGAGAATAGCAGCATTCCGCAATCGGCAGCGCGGGCGAGCGCAATGCGCAGATGCGATCCGACCGCGCCGGTGGCTCAGATCGCTGCGCGCTGCTGGGATGGCGCAGCGGCCGACGTGGCAAGCTCGGCGCCGGCACCGGCTCTCGCCTGACGCACGGCATCCTCCAGATGGGCGATCAATTTTCCATCGAGCTGAAGCGTTGCTGCCAGATATTTGAGGTAGGCCCGTTCGGCGTCGGTATCGGCGTCGATGGCAATCGCGGAGGCGAGATAAACCTCGGCACGCTGCTCCGGCGTCTCCGCAGCGGCGGCGAACTGCGCAGGGGACCAGGGACGCGCGATTTCGGCCTCGAGGAAGTTCCGCTCCTCACTGCCGACGCCCAGCGCGCCGAGCCTGCCGACGATGGCGTTGCGCTCGGTCGCATCCAGGTGGCCATCGGAGAGCGCCGCGGCGATCATCGCCCGCACGAGAAGGAGCGCGTGCTCATTCGCCGGCGTCACGGCCGGGAGCGTGCTCGGCTTGATCGCTGGCACGGAACTCGCCGATGTATCGGCGCCGATGGGCTGTCCGGTGCGGTAGTTGGAATAGGCGCGATAGGCGAGGCCACCCAGCGCCGCGGCCGCGCCGAGCTTCAAGGCTTCGCCGGCAAACTCACGTCCCGCCTTGGATCCGAGCAGCAGCGACGTAATGGCGCCGGCGGCCACGCCCCCGGCGACACCGCCGAGGCCGGATGGAATGTTGCCGGCGACGCCGTCCAGCATGCCACGCGCGCGCTGGAGGAGATCGCCGGCATCACCCGATGGCTGCGCCTGCGGTCGATTGTCCATCGGCGCCGATACGCCATCTCCGGGCTGGCCGCCGACCAGAAGATCCAGAATACGCGTTGCGTCGATCATGCTCTGCTCCCTCGCGATTTCGTATCCGCTAGGTAGGGAGCGTGTGGGCGCGGGCAAGTGTGGCTGCAATGTTTGGAAGTCGTCTAAAGCGGTGCCGAAGCGCTACCACTTGCTGGCGATGGTCAGGCTTTGCACGCCGCGGGGCGACAGTTTCGGGCGCTCGCTGCTGATCTGCCCGGTGTTGACGCCGGCCCAGCCGATTTCACCGGAAAGACGCCCGTATTCGATTTTGGGACAGCGGTTCATCACCACGCGCAGACCTGCGGATTCCGCTTCGGCGGCGGCCTCATCGTTGCGCACGCCAAGCTGCATCCAGACGACCTTAATGCCGAGCTTGCCCTTGAGGGCGATCGCCTCGCGCGTGACTGCGAGCGCGGCCTCAGAGTTGCGGAAGATGTCGACCACATCGACGGGGGCGGGCACATCGGCAAGTGTGGCGTAAACGGGCTGCCCGAGGATCGTTTGCCCTGCATGGCCCGGATTGACAGGTTGCACCGTATAACCCTTGCCGAGCAGATACTTCATCGCGAAATAGCTCGGCCGGGACGTGTTCGCGGAGGCGCCGATGAAAGCGAACACGCGGACGGTGCCGAGCATGCCGGCAATGTATTCGTCGCTATAGCCGTCGTGGTCCATGGGCTTGAAAAAGGCGTGCCCCGAATGTCGCGAAAAAAACTGCGGCGGCGTGCTGCCGCTCATAACGGAGATCGACACAATGGCAGATTGCGCAGCGCTACGCAGCGCACGCATCGTCACATGTTGTTTGCCTCAGCAGCCCTTCCACTCGGGCTTGCGCTTGCCGAGGAATGCGCCAATCCCCTCCTCGGCATCGCGCGCCATCATGTTGTCGACCATAACCTGCGCCGCATAGGCATAGGCGTCTGCAAGGGGCATCTCAGCCTGGGCGTAGAAGGCGCGCTTGCCGATGGCGACGGTGAGCGGCGACTTGGCGGCGATCTTGTCGGCCATGGCGAGCGCCGCCGGCAATACATCCGCAGCCGGCACCACGCGATTGACGAGCCCGCATTCGGCGGCCTCGGACGCCGTGAGCATCTCGCCGAGGAGCAGCATCTCCATGGCGCGTTTGCGGGAGACATTGCGCGACAGGGCCACCATGGGCGTGGAGCAGAAAAGACCGATGTTGACGCCGGGTGTCGCGAAGTGCGCGCCGTCCGCGGCAACGGCGAGATCGCATGTGGCGACGAGCTGGCATCCGGCTGCGGTCGCGGTGCCTGTCACGGCTGCGATAACCGGCTTCGGACAGCTTACGATCGCTTGCATCATCGCAGCGCAACGGGTCATCGCCTCGGTGTAGAAGGCGAGCCCATTGTCGGCGTCCGCGCGGTGCGTGGTGAGCTCCTTGAGATCGTGGCCCGAGGAGAACACGGGACCGTTGGCGGCGAGCACGATGGCGCTGACGTCATCGGCGGTGCTCAGAGCATGCACGGCTTCATGGAGCGCGCCCATCATCGCGAGCGAGAGCGCGTTGCGCGTCGCGGGCCTATTCAAGGTGAGGAGCGCAATGCGCGGATGCGGCCGCGCCTCCAGCAGCAGCGGCTCGGCGGAAGCAGCGTTTGCAACCGTTGCATCCTGCATTGCGTCAATCCTCTTTCCGGCCTCATCCCGGCACCCACTTCAGGCGCCTATGGCCTCTCGATGCCTATTGCAGCGCCTTCTCGATCTCTGCCCGGTGCGCCTTCACCAGCTCGACATTCTCCATGTACTCGAGCCGCGGTGTGGTCTTGATCGCATCGTTCAGCTCTTCGATGAGCTGCTTCTTGTCATCCTCGGGGATGGTGGCATCGGCGGTGACGTCCTCCAGCTCTTTCTTCAGCGCTTCGACCGGTTCGGTGAACTCACCGGATTTGGAATCGAGCCCGGCCATGACGATGGAAATGTTGGCGGCCACGTCATCCAGCTCGGAGAAGTTGGCGAACCCGTGCTTGCGGGCCAGCTCGTCGAGCTCGGCCTGCAGAGCCGGGTCGATGTCGTCGCCCGCGTCCTGAAGCTTCGTGGCGACGGCCGCGAGGTCGGGCTGGGAGGAAATGAAATTCTTCACCTGGGTCTCGGTGAGCCGGATCTGCTTGATCGGCTCGTCCTTTGCGTCCTGATCCTCCGCCGATACCCCGGTGGCGGCCACGAAGATGCCCACCATCGCTGCAAGACAAGGCAGCAGAAGCTTGGAGAACGAACCGGTCAGAAACTGCCGCATTATTTTCCTCCCTCAGGATTTATGTGTCCGCGCGAGCGGTTTTTGTAGGCGGATGCCATCAAGAGTTTGCGACGAATTCGCGCCCGGAACACGAGGCGCCGGGATTCGCCGGCATTTGCCAAGTGCCCCAAAGCGGCGGCCCCTGCAAGCCAAAGGAGTGCGGCCTAGTGCAGTGGACACCGCGAAGGCAAGCTTTAATGCGGTATTATAATACCACATTTTATAACTACCTGTTTTTGCTTTGTTTTTCTAGTTTGCGACGCATTCCAATTGACAACGCCCGCGCGATCTGATTCAAGCGCGCCACTCACGCCTGTTGCGGCCGATGCTCCGGCACCCGCGCGGCGATCCAATGGGAGCCTCCGACTATGACGACCTACGTCGCCAAGCCCAGCGAGGTGGAGAAGAAGTGGATTCTGATCGACGCGGACGGTCTCGTCGTCGGTCGGCTTGCCGCTCTCATCGCCACTCGCCTCAAGGGCAAGCACAAGCCGATCTACACCCCGCACGTCGACTGCGGCGACAATATCGTCGTCATCAATGCCGAGAAGGTCGTCTTTTCCGGCGATAAGCACACCGACAAGGTCTACTACCGCCACACCGGCTATCCGGGCGGCATCAAGGAGACCACGCCGCGCCGCCTCCTCGAGGGCAAGTTCCCCGAGCGCGTCCTGGAGAAGGCCGTCGAGCGCATGCTGAAGCGCGGCCCCCTGCAGCGCAAGCTGATGCGCAACCTCAAGATCTACAAGGGCGGCGAGCACCCGCACGAGGCGCAGAGCCCGGAGAAGCTCGACGTGGCCGGCCTCAACCGCAAGAACAAGAGGGTCTAAGGACGATGGCACAGGAATCCAAGTCTTTGGAAGACCTCGGAGAGATCAAGGGCGCCGTGGCCCAGGCCGCGCCCCAGCACGTCCAGAAGCTGGACAGCCTCGGCCGCGCCTACGCTACGGGTAAGCGCAAGAACGCCGTTGCCCGCGTCTGGATCAAGCCGGGCAAGGGCGTCATCACCGTCAACGCGAAGGACTACACCGCCTACTTCGCCCGTCCGGTGCTGCAGATGCTGCTCCAGCAGCCGCTGTCGGCGACCAACCGCTCGACGCAGTACGACATCCTCGTGACGGTTGCGGGCGGCGGACTTTCCGGCCAGGCCGGTGCGGTGCGCCACGGTATCTCCAAGGCCCTCACCTACTTCGAGCCGGATCTGCGCTCGATCCTCAAGAAGGGCGGCTTCCTCACCCGCGACAGCCGCGTGGTCGAGCGCAAGAAGTACGGCCGCATGAAAGCCCGCCGCAGCTTCCAGTTCTCGAAGCGCTAAGCGGCACGGCGCTTGCCGGCATCGAATGTCACGTACGGGCCGCCCCTCGGGGCGGCCCGTCGCATTTTTGGGTTACCGGCCACTTGCCCGCCGTTCGCGGGAGTGCCACATACCGCCCGGGTGGGAAATACAGCCCCGGCTCCCGCCGGCGGCGCGCACAGGGTGTGAGATGGACTGGCTACTAAACGACCTGAGCTATCTGCTCGGGGTGATCGGCGAAGAAGCGCAGCATCTCGTTTCGATCGACTGGTACCGCCAGAACTTCGTCCCCCTCCTCAACATCATCATGATCGACCTGGTGCTGGCGGGCGATAACGCCATCATCGTCGGTCTCGCCGCCTCGCGCGTCCCCAAGGAAATCCGCGGCCGCGTCATCTTCTGGGGTATTGCCGCCGCGGTCGTGCTGCGCATTCTGTTCGCGGCCATAACGGTCCAATTGCTCACGGTCATCGGCCTGACGCTCGCCGGCGGCATCCTGCTGCTGTGGGTGTGCTGGAAGATGTACCTGCAGATCACGACGGGCAGCCATCATCCCGATGTCGAAGGCGGTGAACAGCACCACCACGACGGCGAGATGGGTTTCTGGTCGGCGGTGGGCCTGATCACGCTCGCTGACGTATCGATGTCGCTCGACAACGTGCTGGCGGTCGCCGGCGCGGCGAAGGGCTCGATCCTGGTGCTCGTCATCGGACTTGCCGTCGCCATCATACTGATGGCGGTCGCTTCGCATTACATCGCGAACCTGCTCGTGAAGTATCCTTGGATCACCTGGATCGGCCTTCTCATCATCCTCTGGGTCGCGCTGGAGATGATCTACAAGGGCTCGCACGAGGTGACGTGCAACGCCTTCAATTTCGGATGCTCGGAGACCCTGTGGCAGGGCATCAAGCACCGACTGGGCTTCTCATAAGCCACTCGAGGCGCACTCCGCGCAAACAGCGCCATATTTACAAGGGGTGCGCGGGGGACTAATCCCGCGCCAGCGGCGCGAGTCGCCCACAACCCTTGCATCGGTCCGGAAGCCATGACTACGGCAAAAGAAGCGCAGATCTTCATCGACGGCGAAGCGGGCACGACGGGGCTTCAGATCCGTGAGCGCCTCGCGAACCTGCCGGGCGCGGCGGTGCTGAGCATCGACCCTGCGCTGCGCAAGGACAACGACGCGCGCAGGGAGATGCTGCGCAAGGCCGATCTCGTCGTGCTGTGTCTGCCGGACGATGCCGCGCGCGAGGCCGTCGCCATGTGCGAGGCACTTGGCGGGGAAGCCCCGCGCATCCTCGACGCTTCCACGGCGCATCGCACGGGCAGCGGCTGGACCTATGGCTTTCCCGAGCTGAGCGCCGGGCAGGCCGAAGCGGTGCGCACCGCAAAGCGCGTCGCCAATCCCGGCTGCTACCCGACCGGCGCGATCGCCCTCATCCGGCCGCTCGTCGACGCCGGCATCATCCCGGCCGACTATCCCATCACCGTCAACGCGGTGAGCGGCTATTCCGGCGGCGGGCGGTCGATGATCGAGGCTTACGAGGCCGGTACGGCGCCGGCCTTCGAGCTCTATGCGCTCGGGCTCGAGCACAAGCACATCCCCGAGCTCATGCGCTATGGCGGGCTTACCCGGCGGCCCATCTTCGTGCCGTCGGTCGGCAACTTCCGCCAGGGCATGATCGTGTCGGTGCCGTTGCACCTCGACACGCTGCCGGGCAAGCCCTGCCTGCGCGATATCGAGCGCATCCTGGACGAGCACTACCAGGGCAGCGAAATCGTCACGGTCTCGCAGGAGCCGGGCGCAAAGCTCTCCCGCCTGGCGGCGGAGGTGGCCGACGGCAGCGACAAGCTGGAGCTGTTCGTGTTCGGCAAGGCCGAGCTCGGGCAGGCCGTGCTGCTCGCCCGCCTCGACAATCTCGGCAAGGGCGCGGCGGGTGCGGCGGTGCAGAATATTCGCCTAATGCTCGGAATCTAGAGCACGATCCTGGTTTTCGAAACGCGATGCGGCTCTAGGCTTGTAATGGGCTCGAAGGCTCACGCTTCGGGCGGATAGGGTCCGAAGCGATCATGGGCATTCGATCAGCCCGATGATTCACGCTTCGGGCGGATAGGGTCCGAAGCGATCATGGGCATTCGCCTCAGCCCGATGATTCACGCTTCGGGCGGATAGGGCCCGAAGCGATCATGGGCTAGGGCACCGCGCGCGGCTCCTAAACGCGAGCTGCGCGCGTGACGCGATGGAGATGCAGCGTCGCCGCGGCGATGACGACGGCTGCTCCGCCCTGGTGGACGAGCCCCAGCGCAAGCGGGACGCCCATCAGCAGCGTCGCTATGCCGATCAGCATCTGCGCGAGGAGACAGACCGCGAGCAGCGTCGCGGAGGCGACCACGCGCTCATCGTCGGCTGAGCGGATCAGCGATACGAGGTGCACCAGCCCCAGCGCCACAACGGCATAGGCCACGACACGGTGGTCGAACTGCACGGTCGTCACGTTCTCGAAGAAGTTCACGTACCACGGGTTATGGGCGAGCAGCCCATCCGGGACGAGCTTGCCGTCCATCAGCGGCCAGGTGTTGTAGGTAAGCCCGGCGTTGAGTCCCGCCACCAGCGCGCCAAGTCCCGATTGGGCGAAGACCAAAAGGAACAGCGCAAGGGCGATACGCCGCTGCCCCGCCGTTACGGTGAAACGGATGCGCTCACCGGTCGGTGAGGCCGTCAGTGCCAGCCAAACGACCAGCGACAGGATCGCGAACGCCGTCACCAGGTGCAGCGCAAGGCGGTACTGACTGACGTCGATGCGGTCGACCAGTCCCGACTTCACCATGTACCAGCCGATGCCGCCCTGCAGGCCGCCGAGCGCGAAGACGCCAAGGCACATGAGGGCGAACCGGCCGCGCACCTTGCCGGTAATCCAGAAGAAGAGAAACGGCAGGGCGAAGGCGACGCCGATAAAGCGGCCGAGGAAACGGTGCGCCCATTCCCACCAGTAGATCGCCTTGAACGCCTCGATATCCATGCCGGCGTTGACGATCGAATACTGTGGGATGGCCTTGTACTTTTCGAAGGCCGTATGCCAATCGGCCTCGTTGAGCGGGGGGATAGCGCCCAGCAGCGGCTGCCATTCGGTGATCGAAAGGCCGCTATCGGTGAGGCGCGTTGCGCCGCCGACGACGATCATGGCGAAGACGAGGGCTGCGACAAACCATAGCCAGACGCGCACGCCGGCCGAGCTCTGCGCGCCGGCGATCGTGCCCGCCGCGTAATCTGAAACGGATGCGGCCAAGGTTCGGATGTCCCCTACTCGAGTGCCGGGCGCCTGATACCGGGCGCGGGCCCGGCGATCAAGGTCTCCGAACGCCGCGGCGCTTGCTGCACTGCACTTACGGGCAGCGCAGGCGGCTGCCCTTAGACCGAAAGCCGGCCGCCAGAATAGCGCTTAAGCGTGTTCATCAGGGCGAACGGCACCCCCGACAGCAGCGCCTTCACGTAGCGCAGGTCCTGGAAGTCGCCATTGAGCGACAGGCGGGGCAGGCCGGTCAGCTCGTTGACGTGCTCGGGGTAAAGCAGCCCCTTCTGCGTCGTCACAGCCGTTTCGATCCCAAGCTCCTCGGCGATGCGGAACTCACGCTCGCCGGCACTGCGGGCGCATCCGAAGGGATAGCTGAAGTGACGGCACGGCCGCCCCAGCTCAGCCTCGATACGCAGAATGCTTTCCGTCATCTCGGCGCGTACCTCGGACTCGTCGAGCTTGCCAAGGGCGAAGTGGCGGCGCGTGTGTCCGCCGATGGTCACGAGCGGGTCGTCGGCAAGATCGCGCAGCTCGTTCCACGACATGATGAGATCGGCGTGGGCGCGTTCGGGATTGATGCCGTGGTCGGACGCCAGCTCGGCAACGAGTGCGCGTGCCTGGCGTTCGGGGATCTCGCGCAGCCACCAATAGATCTCATGGTGCGCGATCTGCTTCTCGGCAGCGGTCGAAAGGCGGAAGTGGCGCGTCTCACCGCGCATCGCGAGCGTGATCTGCGGCGCGGCCCGCAGCACCTTCTCGAAGGTGAGCCACCAGAAGTCGCCCTTTCCGTCGGCGAAGTCGGTGGGTACGTAAATGGTGAAGGGCACTTTGTGGCGACGGAAAACCGGATAGGCGTAGTCACGGTTGTCGCGATAGCCATCATCCAGTGTGAAGCAGGCGAATGGGCGCGCGGGATCGGGATGCTGCAAACGCTCGCGCACGTCGTCGAGGGGAATGACGTCAAATCCCGCCTCGATGACTTCACGGACGACCTCGTCCAGGAACTGCGGCGTCACCTTGAGGATGCGGTTGGGCTCGAACTCCATCGGCGGATGGGGATCGACCTGATGCAGCATGAAGATGACTCCGGCGCCGCGCGTATAGGGGGCCAGCAGATTGCCCGCGCCGGTATAATGAACAGCGGCCAGGGCTGTCTTCAAAAGCGCCGTAGATCGCCTGCTCATCCCCATCCTCATGCGTAAGCACGTGCGCACCGAAACGTGCGCCATAGTGCACAGCGCGCAGCAATATTCGTGCAGCTGGGTTGGCGGGAAGCTTAACTCCCCGCCAAAGAACGGCGGTTGGCTAATGGCCCATTAAATCGGGGCCCATTGGCGCGAAGCCTCAGCCCACGTGCGCCTCGAGGCCGGCCTTCGACGCCAGACGCGCAAGCCGGTCCCGCGTGAGCTGGCCCGATTTGGTACGTTCGAGCCGGAACAGCTCGATGTCCGTCACCTCGAAGCCCAGGAAGCTGCCGGGCCTGTCGACCGTAATGCCGCGGCGGCGCGCCTCGCTGACGACGATGCCCGCATCGAAGCGGCCGAGGA
>JBIQJE010000033.1:0-15025 GCA_044507625.1 Hyphomicrobiaceae bacterium
CGCTCCAGCGCCTCCTCGGCGCGGTTGAACGGCACGATCTCGGAATAGACGCCCGCCTCACGCACGCGGCGCGCGATGAGCTGTGTCACCTGGCTGCCGAAGTCGATGATAAGGACGGTATCCGTGTCCGCGACGGGGTTGCTCACGTGATCTCCACAATTTCGAGGGTCCCTGAGCGGCCCCATAGACACCCACCCGGGGGGAGCGTCAAGGCGCGGAACCGCCGCGATTCTGGGGCGATTCGCCCCCCGCCCCAAAAAAGTTGTCCGCTCGTGTCGATCTCGGCCCCTGCCGTTCGACGTGTTGGCAGAGCGGGCATGCGGCCCGGCTCGCAAACCGCACGCAAAGGAGGAAGAAAACGATGCGATTCATGGTGATGGTGAAGGCGACCAAGGATTCCGAAGCCGGGGTCATGCCCTCCGAGGAGCTTCTCGCCGCAATGGCCAAGTTCAACGAGGAACTGGTCAAGGCCGGCGTCATGCTCGACGGCAATGGTTTGCACCCGAGTTCCAGGGGCGCCCGCATCCGCTTCGATGGCGACAAGCGCACGGTCATCGACGGTCCGTTTACGGAAACCAAGGAGCTGATTGCGGGCTACTGGATCCTCCAGACGGGATCCCTCGCCGAAGCCGTGGAATGGATCAAACGCTGCCCCAATCCGCACGAGGACGACGGCGAGATCGAGATCCGGCAGCTGTTCGAGCTGGAAGAATTCGGCGAGAGCGACGCCGTCGAGCACCACCGCCGCCTCGATCGGGAGTTGAAGGGTTGAGAACCGGTCGCGGGCCGACCCGTACTGCGGCCGATCTCGGAAGCCGAAGATTTCCCGGCCGATGTCTTCACGCCCGAGGAGCAAGGCTCGCGAGGCCCGGACACGCGAAAAGAGGGCCATGGGCGAGCGTTCAGAATAGCTGCGCCGCTGAACGACTTGCCGCAAGCCCATGATGATGCTGTGATCGGTGGCTGTGACGGCCACCGATCCACGCAGCGCCATAGAGGCAGTGTTCCGCATCGAGCAGGCGAAGCTGATCGCCTGCCTGATGCGTGTTGTTCGCGACGTCGGTCTCGCTGAGGAACTGGCACAGGACGCTTTTCTGGCGGCGCTGGAGCAGTGGCAGCGTACTGGCATCCCCGGCAAGCCCGGTGGATGGCTGCTAGCCGCTGCCAGAAACCGCGCAATAGACCGCTTTCGGCGCGCCAGGCTCATCGACCGCAAGCACGCCGAGCTGGCGGGCGAGCAGAGCGTCTTCGGCGAAGCCGGTACCCCCGATTTCGATTCCGCGCTCGATGACGAGATCGGCGACGAGATCCTGCGCCTGATGTTCGTTTCCTGTCATCCCGTGCTCGGCCGGGAAGCGCAGGTGGCGCTCACCTTGCGTCTCATCGGCGGCCTCAAGACCGACGAGATCGCACGCGCGTTCCTGGTGCCGGAGCCGACGATCGCCCAGCGCATCGTACGCGCCAAACGCACCCTTGCCGAAAAGCGCATACCCTTCGAGGTGCCCCGCGGAGAAGAACTCAGCGAACGCCTCGCCGCCGTGCTCGCCGTGATCTATCTCATCTTCAACGAAGGATACTCCGCCACCGCCGGCATCGATTGGGTACGTCCCCAGCTATGCGAGGAGGCGCTACGGCTCGGGCGCATTCTGGCCGGGCTTGCCGGCAACGAACCGGAGGTGCACGGTCTCGTCAGCCTCATGGAATTGCAGGCTTCACGCCTGGGCGCCCGCCGGGATTCCGATGGCGAGCCCATCCTGCTGCTCGATCAGGATCGCGCCCGGTGGGACCGGCTTTTCATCCGCCGCGGACTTGCCGCGCTGAACCGCGCCCGGTCGCTCACCGAAAGCCTCGGCCCTTACACACTGCAGGCCGCCATCGCCGCATGTCACGCCCGCGCGCGCACGGCTGAGGAAACAGACTGGTCAGCCATCGTCGGCCTCTATGGCGAGCTTGGCCGCAGAATGCCCTCGCCTATCGTCGAGCTGAACCGCGCCGTCGCGCTTTCGATGCTTATGGGCCCCGAGGCCGGCCTGCGCATCGTCGATGCGTTGGCCCGCGAGCCGCTCCTTAAATCCTACCATTTCCTGCCGAGCGTGCGCGGGGATTTGCTCGTCAAGCTCGGCCGCCATGCGGAAGCCCGCATCGAATTCGAGCGCGCCGCAACCCTGACGCAAAACGCTACTGAGCAGAACCTGCTGCTGAAGCGCGCCGCCGCCTGCACTCCGCCAGCCTAGCGTCGCCCCTAACTCCACTGCTGTTAACCCTACCGTCCCGGAGATCGCGGCTGAGCGCACTGGCACGCAAATTGTTTGGAGTTTCGTAAGCCCGCAGTGGGCAGCGTGCCAACACCTGCGCCGTGAAAGGTGCGGGTCTGAAGGAAGAGAAAGAAAATGGCCAACGTCGCAGCATCGTTTCTGGAGATTATCGCCGAGGAAGGCGATGAAAGCGCCGCCGCACGCCGCCGTAAGCTCTTTCGCGAAACGCCGCAGCAGACCGCAACGCGCTGGATCTTGGGCACCGCTTACGCCTGCCAGCCCAAGCGCGTACGCGATCTGCCCTTCCTGATGTGGAACACCGCCGCCGATATGCTCCGCGGTGGGACGCGCGATCCGGGGCTGGCAAGCCTCAAAGCGCGGCCCGAAGGCTTCGCCGGCGTCTGCCGCGACATCAACCCGCGCCGCATCGTCATTGCCGCGCGGCGCGGGTATTTTCCGTGGTGCCATTGCGGCCCGCTGAAGTGGTGGACACGCGATGGACGTATGGTCGTGGCGCCGGGTGACTTTCGCATTTCCAAGGATGCCAAGCGGCTGATGCGCCGAGGCGACTACCGCGTCACGTTCGATGAAGCCTTCGATGCGGTCATCAAGGCTTGCGCCGCGCCGCGCAAGGGCCGCCCCATGCTCACTTGGATCACGCCGAAGATCATGCACCTCTACGCCGCGCTGCACGATCTCGGCATCGCGCATTCGTTCGAGGTGTGGAACAAAGAGGATGAGCTTGTTGGCGGCGGCTACGGCATCGCCATCGGCCGCGTCTTCTACACCGAATCCCAGTTCAGCGGCGCAAGCAACACCTCGAAGATCGGCTTTGCGTGCCTCAATCACCACCTCGCCAAGTGGGGCTTCGTGCTCAATGACGGCAAGGACTACACACCGACGCTGCGCGACATGGGCTTCCGCACCATCCCCCGCGCAGCGTTCGAAGCCATTCTCGCCGAGCACGCCACAGCCGAAACCGCCGCCCCGCAAAAGTGGGTGGTGGAAACCGATCTCGCCACGATCGCGGCCGGCTGACCGGCGAAGCAGCACCGATCAGAGCGTCACGATGCCCGCGCTGATGAGGACGCGTGCCGTATAGAACCCGACCCACCACATCAGGTGATAGCCCACCTGATTGGAGACCATGGACGCGACGAAATAGAGTGCCGTCGCCGCCCAGATCGACATCGACCAGAAACGGCGATGGATGGCGACGAAATACGCCCAGAGAAGCAGCGACACGACAATCGATGCGATGGCGGTCGGCCTCTGCCAGTCGTTCACCGTGATCGTTCCGAGCGCGGACATGCCGACGCCGTTGAACAGTGCACGCACGCCGAACTCGTAGATACCGTAGATCGGCGCCACGAAGCCGATGGCAATCGCATAGAGCTTGAAATAGGCGGCCAACGACCGGCGCACCGGCGAGAACGCGCGGAACATCCCGTAGGCGAGGGCAAACGTGATCATCATGCCCACATAGATGCCGGTCTGCGACAGCGCCTTCATCAGCGTCTGCATGCTCTCGCTGATATGCGTATTCGCATCCGCCGGCACCGCCATGCGCACCACGATCGGCACGAAGAACAGGCAGTAGATCGCGATCCCCGCGAGCGCGAACGAAAGATAGCCGCGGTAGGCCGGGTCCTCCGCGAAGGCGACAGTCTGCCGAACCGGTGCGCGCAGTATCTTCAGATAGACGGCGGGAAAGCTGCGCCTCACGGGCGCAGCCGCCTGCCCGAGGAAGCTCAGGGAGGAGGCACGCAGATCAGCGCCGCATGCCGAGCAGAAATTGCCGGACGCCGGCGCGCCGCAATCGGCGCATGCGCTTCCGGCGGTGGCTGCGCCGGCCATCGAGCTTCCGCTGTGAACCATCCCCGCCCCAGATCGAAGCTGCGCTCCCGCTGGCGCCCATGCGCCAGGCGCGACTTTAGCATCGCGCCAAACCGCCGCCCAGGACGCGGCGGCGACATCGCTTCGGGAAAGTGGGGATCGGTGCCGGCGAACGGCTCTAACCGTTGAGCCGCCAGATTTCGAAATTCAGCGCCGCTGCGTACGTAACCCACAGCAGATACGGAACGAACAGCAGCGCAGCGGACCGGCGCACCGGCCAAGCCACGAGAATGAAAGCGAGAATGGCGAGCCACAGCGCCGCGATATCAGTGAGCGCGTAGTGGATCTGCTTTTCCCCGAACATGAGGTACGACCACGCGCCGTTGAGGCAGAGCTGCAACAGCCAGAGCCAAAGCAGCGGCCCAAATCCCTGCGCGCGCCATGCAATCCACCCCGCAATGGCGATCAGCACGTAGAGGACCGTCCACACCGGCGCAAACACCTCGTTCGGGGGCGTCCACGCAGGTTTTTCCAGGGCCGCGTAAAACGGCCCCGGAAGATAGTTCATGCCGATGTAGGCCACGCCCGCGACGAGAAGAAGGAATACGAGCAGACCTGAGTATTTCGTCACTGTGCCGCCTCTGTCTGTATCGATGCGCCTTTACCCACGATGGACAGACGCTCGACCGCGGCGGCCAGGATCTGCCCGAGAAGTTCCGAATAGCGCATACCGGCGAAACTGGCCATTAGATTGACCTTCCCGTCCCAGCACCAGCCGGGATTGGGATTGACCTCCAGCAGCTTGATTTCGCCCTTGGCATCGGCACGGAAGTCGAAGCGCGCGTAGTCACGGCAGCCGAGACGCTCGAACAGGCGCGTCGAATGCTCGACGAGCTGCTGCTGTTGCAGCTCGGAAAGCTCCGCCTCGTGATAGGAGACCTGCGTCCAGTAGGGGCTGTCGGGCTCCCACTTCGATTCATAGCCGAGTATCCTCGGAAGATTGGGATCGAGCTTGGTGTAATCGACCTCCAAAATCGGCAGCGCGCGCAAACCCTGATCGGGGTTGCCGATCAGCGTCACCGAATATTCCGCTCCCGTCAGATACTCCTGCACCAGCACCGGACGCTTCGGGAACGCGATGCGCAGCTTGTCGAGATAGTCGAGCAGCGCCTTCTCGTTTGAGACGACGGCGTCCTTGGTGATGCCCTGCGAGCTGTCGCCGTAGTTCGGCTTCAGCAGCGCCGGAAACACCGATGGCAGCGTCGCGCCCTGATCGCCGGGGCGCACGTGCGTCTCCAGCGGCACCGGCACGTCGAGCGTCATGGCGACGGCGCGCACGAGCCCCTTGTCGTAGCACGCGGCAAGCGCGGGCGGCCCGGACCCCGTGTACGGCAGGTCGAGCGCCTCCAGCATTGCTGGAACGTGCAGCTCCTTGAACGGGTCGTTGTTGAGGCCCTCATCGCACAGGTTGAAGACGAGATCCGTGCGCAGCTCCGACAAATCGCGGTCGAGCGTTGCGTGATTGTCGAGATAGCGGAAACGGAATCCGCCCAGCTCCGACAGCGCATCCTTGAGCCGGCGGATCGTCTCGTAATCCTCCGCCTGGAAGGCTCCGCCGCGCTTTACGGTATCCGGCAGCCGCGGGTCGCCCATCACGACCGTGACATCGATGCTGTGCACCTTGCCCCGCGGCTTGCGCTTCACGACCGGCGCATCCGCCGAAAGCAGGATCCGCCGCGCCATCATGCCGAGGTCCTGGTCGCGGTCCGACAACGCCTCCGCGCTGCCGTGGTGGCGCACATTCCGGAACCCCGTCTTCTCCAGAAGCTTGGCGATGCTCTCGCGCGTGTAGAGCCGCTCGGCGTAGAACTGATCGGCGATCACGCCCAGCTCGTCGTGCACGATCACTTCGCGCGAGATCAGCCGCTCCCGGTCGCCCGACAGCGAACGCTCGCGGCAGACGAAATGGTGCTCGTCGATCCACTCCCAGGAACGGCGCTCGAAGTGGTCGGCCATGTATGCGCCGTCGGTGATGTCGAGAACGAGCTGGCCCGAAGGCCGCAGCAGCTTGCCGACGGTCGTCAGCACCTTCTCGTCGTCCTGCTTGTTCGAGAAGTAGCCGAACGAATTGCCCATGATGGCAACGCAGTCGAAGCTCGACTCGGTCAGGCGCGGATTGCGCGCATCGCCTTCCTTGAACACGACATGCAGCCGTTCGTTCTGCGCCCGCTTCTTGGCGAGGCGCACGAGGTAGCGCGAGCGGTCGACGCCCGTCACGTTCCTGAAGCCGCGGCGGGCAAGCTCGAGGCAATGGCGTCCTTGCCCGCAGCATAGATCGAGGATCTGGCTGTGCGGCTGCACCGGCGCAGCGGCCAGAATGAAATCGACGTCGCGGCGCGTGTTCTCCACGTTCTCGACGACGTCACCGTCCGTCTTCACGTAGAGAGCATTGAAGAGTTTACGCCACCACTCGGCGGGAAGATGCGCTTCGAGATCCGCAACCGGACCGAGGCACGAACGCGGCGCAATGCGCTTTGGGCGCTTCGCCTTGGCAACAGGTGCCATGATGGACGTATGTCCTCAAAGGGCCGCGCTCTGACCCGGGGCCTTTTGCGCCCCCTTCAGCCGGCGATCGGCCGAACCATTGCAAGGCCCCTGTGGCCTCAATAGACGGCGAACTTATTGGCCAATTGCGTCTTTGCAAGAGGCGGCCGCAAATTTTCCGCCCCTGGCGCACGCCTGCACGATCAACGATTGTGTCGGCGCATTAACGCAATGAAGAAGCCGTCGGTCCCGTGCTGCGCGGGCGTGAGCTGCAGCGTGTCGCTCCGGCCGTCCGCGGACGCCGGCAGAGGACCTCCGATGCGCGCCTCCCAGGCCGTGGCGATCGGCTCGAGCGCATAGTCCGGATGGCGCGCCAGGAAGGCCTCCACCTGCCCGCGGTTCTCCTCCGGCAGCACAGAGCACGTTACGTAGAGAAGCGCGCCGCCGGGTTTCGTCAGTTCCGCGCCAAGGTCGAGCACGCGTGCCTGATCGCCGAGCCGCTCGGCTAGATTGGCCGGCTTGAGCCGCCACTTGGCATCCGGCTTGCGCCGCCACGTCCCCGAGCCCGTGCAGGGGGCATCGACGAGGACGAGATCGAAACGCGCCCCGAGCGCCTTGAGCGCGGTTTCATCACCGGCATCCAGCACTTGCACGTTGCGGGCTCCCGCGCGCTTCAGCCGCTCGAAGATCGGGCGCAGCTGCCGCTTGTCGGCATCGTAGGCGTAGATCTGACCGGTGTTCTGCATCGCCGCAGCCAGCGCAAGCGTCTTGCCGCCCGCGCCGGCGCACAGATCGAGCACCTGCATGCGCGGCCCGGCACCGGCAAGCAGCGCCGCGATCTGCGAGCCCTCGTCCTGCACCTCGAACCAGCCCTTGCCGTGCGCCGTTTCCGCTTCGAGGTGCGGAGCCTTGCCGGCCCCCTCGGGTGCGGGCACACGCACCCCGTCCGGCGCGTGCCTCGTCGCCTCTGCGCCGTAACGGTCCAGCGCCTTCAGCACCTTCTCGCGCGTCGCCTTCAGCGTATTGACCCTCAGGTCCACCGGCGCGCGCTCGGAGAGCGCTGCGCCTTCCGCGGCGGCAAGCTTTCCAAAGGTGCGCTCGAAGGCTGGCCACAGCCATTCGGGAACGTCACCGGCCACGTGCGCCGGAACCTCAGCGGGCAGTTCTGCGGAAAGACCGGCAAGCTCCGTTTCCGAAAGCGGCGAAAGCGCATGCTCGGAGCCGTCGGCCGACGCCGCGACGGCCTCCGCCGCAAGCCCCAGCGCCCGCGGGGCCGCGCCGAGCGCCAGCGCGCGCGGCGTATCGGCGCCCATGCGTGCGCCGATCGAAAGCCGCCGCCGCAGGGCATCAAACACGAGCGTGCCGATCGCCGCGCGATCGCCCGAGCCGGCGAACCGATGCGCCCGGCCCCAATCGGAAAGTGCCGTGGCCGCCGGCCGGTGGCGGTTCAGGATATCGTCCAGAACTTCGGCAGCCGCCGCAATCCGCGCCCCTGTGCGCATGCATCAGGCCCCGGACGCAAGAATGCGCACGGCGAAAATCGCCCACATGGCGACGAGCGCGATGGCACCGACGCCCAGCGCCATGGAGCGCGGCAGGACCTCATTCGTACCGGTATGGATATACGCGTGCACGATGCGCGAGAGGACGAACACCCATGCCAGCACAACGAAGATGACGCTGTTGGTGGAGGTGATCAGGATGAACGCCACCAGCACATAGAACAGCATCGGCAGCTCGAGCTGATTGTGGAAGCTGTTCGCCACCTGCAGCGCGCGCGGCGGCCAGGCGGGTTGGCGCAGCGCGATCTCGTGCTCTTTCACCGCGCCCGAGCTCAGCGCCCGCCGCCGCAGAACCGCCATCCGGAACATGATGGCGAACGTGAGTGCAATCTGTACGAACACCGGCAACAGCAAGCTCGACACCGACATTGCCGGGGCTCCTTCCCTCTCAACGGTCTGCGGTGACGCCGTTCTAGACGGCGCCCGGGTAGTTCGGGCTCTCGCGCGTGATCCGCACGCCGTGGGCGTGGCTTTCACTCATCGATGCCGGCGAGATACGGATGAATTGCGCGTTTGCACGCAGTTCCTCGAGCGTTCTGGCGCCCAGATAGCCCATGCCCGCGCGCAGACCGCCAACGAGCTGATGCAGCACGTTCTCCACCGGCCCCTTGTACGGCACCTGGCCCTCGATGCCTTCCGGCACCAGCTTCAGGCTGTCGGTCACTTCCTGCTGGAAGTAGCGATCGGCCGAGCCGCGCGCCATGGCGCCGATGGACCCCATGCCGCGGTACGCCTTGTAGGTGCGGCCCTGGTAAAAATAGGTCTCGCCCGGGGCCTCGTCGGTGCCGGCGAGCATCGAGCCCACCATCACGCAGGACGCACCCGCCGCGAGAGCCTTCACCGCATCACCCGAGAACTTGATACCGCCGTCGGCGATGATCGGCACACCGTGCTTCGAGGCTTCCTCGGCACAGTTCATCACGGCCGTGAGCTGGGGAACGCCGACGCCCGCCACGACGCGCGTCGTGCAGATGGAGCCTGGGCCGATGCCGACCTTGATCGCGTCGGCGCCGCAATCGATCAGCGCCTTGGTGGCCTCGGCGGTTGCGACATTGCCCGCAACCACCTGCACGCTGTTGGAAAGTTTCTTGATGCGCTCCACCGCGGCAAGGACACGGGTCGAATGGCCATGCGCGGTATCGACCACGATCAGGTCGCACCCGGCATCCATCAGCAGCTCGGTACGCAGATAGCCGTCCTCGCCAACCGTCGTCGCGGCGGCGACGCGCAAACGCCCCTCGCCGTCCTTCGATGCGTGCGGGTGCTTCAGCGCCTTTTCGATATCCTTTACGGTGATGAGGCCGACGCAATGGTCTTCCTCGTCGACGACGAGCAGCTTCTCGATCCGGTTCTCGTGCAGAAGACGCTTCGCGTCCTCTTGAGAAACGGAGCGCTTCACCGTCACGAGCCGCTCTTTCGTCATCACTTCGGAGACGGGCTGCTCGAGGTTCGTCGCAAAGCGCACGTCGCGGTTGGTGAGAATGCCGACGAGACGGCCCCTGCCGCCGCCGTCAGCCCGCTCGACGACCGGGACGCCCGAAATGCCATGCTCGGCCATCAGCCCCAGCGCCGCGCGCAGGGAGGCTTCGGGATTGATGGTGACCGGATTGAGCACGATGCCCGATTCGTACTTCTTCACCATCGCCACCTGCCGCGCCTGCTCCTCGGGCGTGAGGTTCCGATGGATGACGCCGATGCCGCCTTCCTGCGCCATGGCAATGGCGAGGCGGGCCTCGGTCACGGTATCCATGGCCGAGGAAACGACCGGAATTTTAAGGCGGATATCGCGGGTTATCTGCGTGCCGACGTCAGCCTGGCTGGGCATGATCTCGGAGGCGGCGGGCACCAGCAGCACGTCGTCGAACGTGAGCGCGACGTTGGAATCGATAGTGAGCGGGCCATTCCGTACGGCCATCTGCGACAGTCTCCTGATGGCTGGGGGGACACAGTTCCAGGCCCAGCACGGGAACGATGTCGGCAGCCCTATAGCACCGGACTCGTGGGGAGGGAAGCAACGAGCGGCGCGGCAGACTAGCACTTGAGCCTGTGGAACGCCCCCGCGCCCCCTATCCCGCGGGTAACGCTTGCCTACCCGCGCATGGTCATCCACTTCTCTTTGTTGCCCGTGGCGGGCGCAACGCGCGCCGTTCTTCTGCCCGGCGCGGGTTTGGCGGGAACGGAAAATAATACATCGAGGTTCCGGGCGTTTGCCGGCCTGAACCTCTATCCGGGGGATTGGTGAACGATGAGCGGGCTGCTGGCGCTGCTGGACGACGTGGTCGCACTGACGAAGCTCGCCGCCGTCACACTGGATGATGCGGCGGGACAGGCCGCCAAGGCCAGCGCCAAGGCGGCCGGCGTCGTCATCGACGATGCAGCGGTTACCCCGCGCTATGTGACAGGCCTTTCCGCCCAGCGCGAGTTGCCCGTCGTCGGGCGCATCGCCGTCGGCTCGATCCGCAACAAGCTTCTGTTCCTGTTGCCCGCCGCCTTGCTCCTCAGTGCCTTTCTGCCCCAGGCGATCACGCCGCTGCTGATGCTAGGCGGCCTCTACCTCGCCTTCGAATGCTACGAGAAGGTGCATCACATGGTGATGGTGCCGCCCAAAGGGGTAGAGGGCCTCAAGGTCGTCGCCGACCTCAGCAAAGGCGATCGAGCCCTTGAGGAGGAAAAGGTCGCCGGCGCCATCCGCACCGATTTCATCCTCTCCGCCGAGATCATGGCCATCGCCCTCGCCTCGATCACCGCACCCGGCCTCCTCACCAAAACGCTGGTGCTCGCCACCGTCGCCGTGGTGATCACCGTCGCCGTCTATGGCGTCGTGGCGCTTATCGTGAAAGCCGACGACGTCGGCGTGCGGCTCGCCCAGCGCGGCGGCGTCATCTCCGGCCCCGTTGGCCGCGCGCTCGTCTACGGCATGCCGCCGTTTCTGGAGACGCTGAGCCTCATCGGCATGCTCGCGATGCTCTGGGTCGGGGGCGGCATCCTCGTGCACGGCCTCGCCGAGTTCGGCATCACCGCGCCCGAGCACCTCATCCACGACATTGCCGAGACCGTGGGCACGCTCGCGCCGTTCGGCGGAGATGTGGTCGCATGGGTGCTGACCGCAACCGGCGCAGGGCTGTTCGGCCTCATTGCCGGAGCATTGACGGCGCTTGTCGTAATGATCGCTCGCGCGCCATTCCGCAAGGCACCCGCCGAACATTGAGACGCCAGACCCTGCCCCTTCAGCAGACGGAAATGTTTGATCGCTAGCTTCGCCCCAAACAACCATCCGGGTCGAAACCGTGTGCATCAACTGCCGCCTGGCCGAAGCGATTGGGCATCTGACAGGCGCCAAGCCGCGTGTCGCCGCTAGTCCCCTGTTCGACCGCCGCTGGTTCCTGGAGCGCAGCCTTGCAGGCGCCGCTGCCGCTTCGCTGCCTCTCCCGACCGTTGCCTTGGCCCAGGACCGAGCGGCCCCTAAGGAACAGCCCGAAGATGGCCCGCCGCAGGTGATCTTCCGCGGTGGCAGGATTTTCACCCAGGCACCCGATAAGCCCTGGGCCGGGGCCGTCGCCGTGCGCGGCAAGAAGATCCTCGCCGTGGGCGATGGTGCCGAGATCGAAAAGCTCGCGGACCCCGCCACGCGCGTCATCGACCTCGACGGACGGCTGATGCTGCCGGGCTTCGTCGAGGGCCACACCCATCCTTTTCTTGGCGCCTTCTTCACCAACGGCGTCGATCTTCAGCTGCCGACGGGGAAGGACGCCCTCGCCGCCATCGCCGAATACGCCCAGGCTAACCCGACAGGTCCCGTGCGCGGCTTCGGCTGGCGGGTCGACATGTTCCCCCCTGAAGGCCCATCGAAAGCGGATCTCGACGCCATCGTGCCCGACCGGCCGGCCTATTTCTTCGCCATCGACGCCCATAGCCTGTGGGCCAACTCCAAGGCGCTGGAGATGGCCGGCGTGACGCGCGATACGCCCGATCCCATCCCCGGCTTCAGCTACTATGCGCGCAACGAGGACGGCGACGCGACCGGCTACGTGCTGGAGGTCGCCGCCGTCCTCACGATCGTCAATGCCGTTGCCGCCATCTCGGTCGCCGGGATGAGCGATATGCTCGCCCAATGGCTTCCCAAGGCAGCCGCCGCCGGCATCACGACCGTGTTCGATGCCGGTGTGCCCCCGATTGGCGACGATCAGGGCCAGCTCATCCAGCTCTACGCCGATCTGGAGCGGCGCGGTGTCCTGCCGTTCCGCGTGGTGGCCTCCTATTCCGTGAAGGGCCCTCCCGTCGCTGGCGCAACGCAAGGCCTGCTCGACCTCAAAGGACGCATCGATACCGAGCTCGTCCATGTGAACGTGCTGAAGATCGTCGGCGACGGCACGCAGGAAGGCTACACCGCGTGGCTGCTGCAGCCCTACGCCGACCGCGAGGGCTATATCGGCGCCTCCCCGTTCTCGCTCGACGAGTGGAAGCAGATGGTTTCCGAAGCGGACCGCGCCGGCGTAGACGTCCACGTCCATGCGTGCGGCGAGCGCACCACGCGCGTTGCGCTCGATGCCATCGAAGCGGCGATGATCGCCAACCCGAAGCGCGAACGGCGCAACGCCATCGCGCATCTTGTCTATGTCGACGACGCGGACATGCCCCGCTTCAAGGAGCTGGGCGTAACGGCGCAGTTCTCGGCCAATTGGATGACCGCCGATCCCGACACCATGGGCATCCTCCCCGAGCGTTACGGCCCCGAACGACACAGCAAGCTCTACCGTCCGCACACGATGCTCAAAGCGGGCGGGCGCATCTCCTTCGGCACGGACTGGCCGGCGGCAGGCTATTTCTCCACCTACAAGCCGCTCGATTCCATTCAGATCGCGACCACCCGCCAGCTCATCGGCAAGCCCGATGCACAGGTGCTGGAGCCCGCTGCCGAGCGGCTCGATCTTGCACAGGCGATCCACGCGAACACCCTCGGCGCCGCCTATCAGCTGCGCATGGAGGACCGCGTCGGCTCCATCGAGCCGGGCAAACTCGCCGACCTCATCGTGCTGGAGAAAAACATCTTCGATCTCGACCTTCACGAGGTCGCCGCGACCCGCATCGACATGACGATGATGAACGGCCGCTTTACGCACGGAGATCCGGCCTGAAGCGAGGCATCCGCCTTTTGAAGGCGGCGGATAGCTTCAGTGCTACGGGAAGCTTCAGTGCTGCGGGTATATGTTGACCGAGTCGACCGATGCCGTATCGCCGTCCGGCGGGCACTTGCGCTCCTGCGAGACCGGCTCCTCGTTGCACTCCGCCTCGAACTCGGCGTTGCCGTCGGTCTTGATCGGGTGAAGCGTCGCCTTGCACAGCATCGACTGGCCCGACGGCGCATCCGAGCGGAGCTGCACGCTGCGTCCGACACCGACTTGGAACCGGAAGAGACAGGTTTCGCCCTTCGGGCGCAGCAGAACGGTGACTGCGTTTTCGTGACGCGAAATATTCTCGACGGCGAAGCTGTCGCCATCGCCATCACCGAACGAGACTGCCTGCTGAGGTGCGACCGAGAACGTATCGCCGCCGTCTCCGGCGGCGGCCATCCCAACGGGCGCGACTGCTAGCGCGATTGCCGCCAGACCGATCCGAACGAGACACGGACGTCGCATACCGTGAGCCCCATGTGAGCGCAAAAGCATATTACCCTATCATGCTCACGGAGTCCTTAAGTCCTCCGCTTGTGCACCTATGAAATTTCATCCATGCGCCGACGTCAGGCGCGCCTCCTTAGACAAGGTATGCAGGGAGCCGGATGTTCCACCCGGAACATCGCCGCGGCATTGCTTCGCGGTGGTGCGGCGATCGTCACATTTCGACGTTTATTGTCGTATTCGGCGGGCCGTGCCCGCATTGCCGGACCCTGTTCGCATCGCCGCCCGACGGCCGGCCGGGCGTGATAGCCCTGTCCACACTCCATCTCGATGGCGACCGCCAGGAAGGGAACAGATGTCACTCAGCCGTATCCGCCCTCTGGCGCTCGCCTTCCTCGCGGGCATCGCCCCGCCGCTGACAGCGCCGCGCGCCGACCCTTATCTCGCCGATTTCGATTATCCTTTCCCAGTGGAGCGTCTCGATCTGCGCTCCCAGGGCCAGGACCTGTGGATGTCATATATGGACGTCGCGCCTGGAGGCGCGGCCAACGGCCGGACCGTCGTCCTGCTCCACGGCAAGAACTTCTGCGGCGCGACCTGGGAAAGTACCGCCCACGCCCTGAGCGCCGCCGGCTATCGCGTCATCGTACCCGATCAGGTCGGCTTCTGCCGCTCAGCCAAGCCGCGCGGCTATCAGTTCAGCCTGCACCAGCTCGCCGCCAACACCCGCGCGCTGCTCGGGAAGCTCGGTGTCGAGAATCCGATCGTCATCGGCCATTCGATGGGCGGCATGCTCGCGATCCGCTATGCGCTGATGTATCCCGGTGAAACCGGAGCGCTCGTCGTCGTCAATCCCATCGGCCTCGAGGACTGGAAAGCAAAGGGCGTCACACTTCCAACCGTCGACGAGCTTTACGCCCGCGAGCTGAAAACCACGCGCGAGAGCATCAAGAAGTATCAGCAGTCCGTCTACTACGACGGCAAGTGGAAGCCCGAGTACGACCGCTGGGTCGACATGCTCGCCTCCATGTATGCGGGCAAAGACGGCGATCTCGTCGCCTGGAACCAGGCGCTCACCTCAGACATGGTGCTGTCCCAGCCGGTGATCTACGAGATCGACCGCATCGCCGTGCCGGCGCTGCTGTTCATCGGCCTTAGAGCACGTTCAACTTGGGTAGAAGCGTATCCGGCGTTCCGGAAATAGTTTGCG
>JBIQJE010000016.1:0-75042 GCA_044507625.1 Hyphomicrobiaceae bacterium
CCCGCACAGAGGCCCCATGTCGATCCCCGATACGCCGCAGAGCGCCCTCGACGCGTTGCTCGCCACCCTCGACCTCGAGCCGCTGGAGGACAACCTCTTCCGCGGCCCGCGCGGCATCGAGGGATGGCAGCGGGTATTC
The DNA here is from genome assembly GCA_044507625.1 of Hyphomicrobiaceae bacterium. Lineage (GTDB taxonomy): Bacteria > Pseudomonadota > Alphaproteobacteria > Rhizobiales > Hyphomicrobiaceae > Hyphomicrobium_A. Next base: position 140 of record JBIQJE010000016.1, read on the forward strand.
GGCGGCCAGGTGCTGGGCCAGGCGCTGGTCGCGGCGGCGCGCACGGTCGATCCGGAGCGGCCGGTGCACTCGCTCCATGGCTACTTCCTGCTGGCAGGCGATCCCTCCCGCGCGATCGTCTACGACGTCGAGCGTATCCGCGACGGCGGCAGCTTTACCACTCGCCGCGTGAAGGCGATCCAGCACGGCCGTCCGATCTTCTCGATGAGCTCCTCGTTCCACAAGGCCGAGGCGGGCTTCGAGCACCAGTCCACCATGCCCGAGGTGCCGTCGCCGGAGGCGCTGCCGAACCCGAAGGACGCGATCGCCGGGCACCTCGACGTCCTGCCCGCCGCCATGCGCAGCTATTGGAGCCGCGAGCGCCCCATCGACATGCGCGTGCCGGATCTGTCCCGCTACCTCACGCGCGAGAAGAAAACCCCGCTGCAGAACATCTGGATCAAGGCCGCCGGGCGCCTGCCCGATGATCCCATCGTGCACCAGGCGGTTCTTGCCTACGCGTCCGACTTCACGCTCCTCGACACCGCGCTCATTGCCCACGGCAAGCTCCTCTTCGATGTCGACGTGCAGCTCGCCAGTCTCGATCACGGGCTCTGGTTCCATCGGCCATTCCGCGCCGACGAATGGATGCTCTACGTCCAGGACAGCCCGAGCGCGTTCGGCGCGCGGGGCTTTTGCCGCGGCAGCATCTACACCCGTGAGGGCACATTGATCGCCTCCGTGGTGCAGGAGGGACTGATGCGCCAGCGTACGTCAGCCTTCGTGCCCAGATAATAGGCATTCACTTTTGTATGCTGATCTATTAGGCAGAAAAAGTCGGGCCGCTTAGCCTTTGTGCACGGCGGCAAAGAGTTTTAGCAAGTAAAAACAGCCAGTTACCTCTGCTGATTTGAGTTGGCACGGGTCTTGACTCCGTTTGAGACGGCGGTCGCGCACACGCGTGTGCCGCAGGTCGAAACGAAGGCGCGTCGGTCGCTCCCTGGGGCGGCGTTGCGTCAGGGGAGATTGGGATCCGCATGAAGTTGATCACCGCAATCATAAAGCCCTTCAAGCTCGAGGAGGTGCGCTCCGCGCTGACCGACCACGGGCTGCAGGGCATGACGGTCACGGAAGTCAAAGGCTACGGCCGGCAGAAGGGGCACACGGAGATCTACCGCGGCTCAGAGTACGCCGTGAACTTCCTGCCCAAGATCAAGGTCGAGGTCGTCGTCCCTTCCGGCGAGGTCGACAAGGCCCTCGACGCGATTCAGAGGGCCGCGAAAACCGGCCAGATCGGTGACGGAAAGATCTTCGTCTCCCCCGTCGACCACACCGTACGCATCCGCACCGGCGAGGCAGATGAGAACGCACTTTGAGCGGGCTTCACCCGCGCGCGCTTCACGCAAAGACAGGAAGGGATGGGGAGTTTTGGAAATGCACCTCAACGCAGTGAGAAAATTGACAGTTTCCGCCTGTGCGGCGGCCGCCCTTTACGCCGGTTCGGCTCTGCCCACGTTCGCCCAGGACGCGGCTCCGACGCTCGACACCGGTGACACCGCCTGGATGCTGATCTCGACCGCCATCGTCCTCATGATGTCGATCCCGGGACTGGCGCTCTTCTACGGTGGCATGGTGCGCAAGAAGAACGTGCTCTCCGTTCTGATGGCGACCTTCGCCACCGTGTGCCTCATGTCCGTTCTCTGGGTGGTCGCCGGCTATTCGCTGGCCTTCAGCGACGGCGGCGCCTACCAGCACTACATCGGCGGTCTCAGCAAGGCGATGTTCGCCGGTATCGGCAAAGATTCCCTGCAGGGCACCATCCCCGAGCTGGTCTTCGCCACTTTCCAGATGACGTTCGCCGCGATCACGCCCGCGCTGATCATCGGCTCCATCGTCGACCGCATGAAGTTCTCCTCGTTGCTGATCTTCATGACGGTGTGGCTGTTCGTCGTTTACGTCCCCGTCTGCCACTGGGTATGGGGCGGCGGCTTCCTGGGCAATGATGGCGTGCTCGACTTCGCCGGCGGCACGGTCGTCCACATCAACGCCGGTATCGCCGGTCTCGTCGCGTGCCTCGTCCTCGGCCGTCGCTCGGGCTACGGCACCGAGAACATGGCGCCGTTCAACCTCGTGCTGACGGTTATCGGCGCTTCGCTGCTGTGGATTGGCTGGTTCGGCTTCAATGCAGGCTCCGCCCTCGCCGCCAACGGCACCGCCGGTGCGGCCATGGCGGCCACGCAGGTCGCCACCGCGACCGCGGCGCTCGCCTGGATGTTCTCCGAATGGCTCGTGCACGGCAAGCCGAGCGTGCTTGGCATCACGTCGGGCGCCGTTGCGGGCCTCGTTGCCATCACCCCGGCTTGCGGCTTCGTCGACGTGAAAGGCGCTCTCGTCATCGGCGCAGCCGCCGGTGTCGGTTGCTACATCATGTCGACGGGTGTGAAGAAGGCTCTCGGGTACGACGACAGCCTCGATGTCTTCGGCGTGCACGCCATAGGGGGCATCATCGGTGCCATCCTGACGGGCGTGTTCGCGGTCGAGGCGATCGGCGGCAAGTCCGGTCTCATCGAAGGCAACTTCGCCCAGGTGCCGATCCAGATCTACGGCGTGCTCGCCACGATCGCATGGTGCGCCATCGCCACCTTCGTGATCCTCATGCTGCTGAAGTTCACCATCGGCATCCGCGTCAGCGAAGCGGCGGAGGTCGAAGGCCTCGACGTCGCTCTGCACGGCGAGTCGGTGCAGTAGCCGCGAACCGCAGGCCGCGATCCGATGGGTCGCGGCCTGACGTTCTCCCGCGTGTGCGCTCTCCCCTTGGCGCACTCAAACTCGGCCCGGCGCCTCGGCGGTCCGGGTCTTTTTTATGGCGTGATGCGGATCAGCGTGCGCCGTCGGATGGCGGCGAGGAGGCGCTCGAGATGCGAGCGCTCGAGGGCGATGCAGCCTTCGGTCGGCGTCAGCCCCGGACGGGCAACATGCAGAAATACCGCGCTGCCCCGGCCCCGGACGCGCGGAGTATCGTTGTGGCCGAGAATGACGACGAGATCATATTGTCCATCGCTCCGCCACATGTGTTCGGCACTCGCCGGGTAAGGGTGGCGCACGGGGCGATTGTAGTTGCGGTCGGCCGGCGCATCGCACCATCCATCGTCCTGGCGCATCGGCGAGAGCAAAAGGGGGGTGCGCGGCCGCATTACGCGGTCGGGCCGGTAGAAAGCGGCGCGCAGCGGGAAATCGCCCACCGGGCTGGCGTTGTCGCCCTCCCGCTTGCCGACGCGCTTTCCCGTCTTCCCGAGGGCGCAGGGAAACCGCAGGTTGCCGTAGGTCAGGATGCCCCGTGTGTTTCGCGCCGACAGCGTTCTCACGACGATTTTAGGTGCCCGCCGCGATTTCCCGCCTAGTGTCTTCATTGGAGCTTCCCGGCGCACGTGCTATCGCATCCGTCAGATAGAGCGGGTGTGGGCCGCGGCCAAGGTATTTGCGGCATGGAGCACCTTGATCGTTTGCGGGAGCGAAAGAAACCACAATGAGCACGGCCCGACGCATCCTCATCGTCGATGATGACGAGGAACTGCGCGAAACCCTGAAAGACCAACTCATCCTCCACGACGAATTCGAAGTGCAGACCGCCGGCACGGCCGCAAAAGGCATGGAGACGGCGAAGGCGGATCACTTCGACCTCGTCGTGTTCGACGTATCGCTCCCGGACATGGATGGCCGCGAGGCGGTGCGCCAGCTGCGCAGGTCCGGCTTCAAGACGCCCATCGTCATGCTGACGGGCAACGTATCCGACGCTGATCAGATTCTCGGGCTCGATGCCGGCGCGAACGACTACATCACCAAGCCCTTCAAGTTCGCGGTACTGCTGGCCCGCATCCGCGCGCAGTTGCGCCAGCACGAGCAGAGCGAGGACGCCGTTTTCGCGATCGGCCCCTACACGTTCAAGCCGGCTTCCAAGCTCCTGATTACCGATAAGGGCACGAAGATCCGCCTCACCGAGAAGGAAACGTCGATCCTGAAGTATCTCTACCGGTCCGGCGACAAGGTCGTTTCGCGCGATACGTTGCTGCACGAGGTGTGGGGGTACAACGCCGGAGTGACGACGCACACGCTGGAGACGCACATCTACCGGCTGCGGCAGAAGATCGAGAAGGATCCTTCGAGCGCGGAGCTGCTCGTCACCGAGACGGGCGGCTATCGCCTGGTACCCTAGTGTCTTTCTCCACAAGGCATGTGCGCATCGTGTGGACTGGGCGGGCGCCTGTTGTGCGCCCGCAATAGCCCTCGACGGCGAATCAAACGAGATTATCGAGGGTTGCATGATCCCGGTTGGGCCGGGTGGCATGTGGAATGTCTGGTGGCAATTTGTAAACGGTAACGCAGCCCCAGCAGCACGAGCGGAACGCATTGGAACTCTTCGCAGGACAACTGGCGGTGCTGCCGCTTTTCCGCGGTCTGACGCCTCTGCAGCTTGCAGCCATCGCGCGCCGTGCCGACCGTGTCTCCTACACGCCCGGCGCCACGATCATCGAGGAGAACGGACTGGCCGACGCGGCGATCCTGATCGTCGCGGGGGCCGCTGTCCGCGTGAGCGGCCCAGAATTGGTGACCCACGCGGAGGCGGTTGCGCCAGGCTCGCTGCTGGGCGAAGCGGCAATGCTGGTCGAGACCACCTACGGCTCGACGGTCGTCGCCCGTAGTCGCGTCCGCGCGGTGCACATTACGCGCGAAAGCCTGCACGAGCTGATATTGGAGGATCCGAGCCTCGCCGATCGCCTCATGCAGAACCTGGCGGACCGGCTGGCCCAGACGGCAGCCATCCTGCGGCGTGCCGACGAGTTCCTGGCCCAGGCGGAGCCCGCTGGCACGGAAAAGGTGGATGCCCCGGAGACCGCGAAAGATCCGGAGCCGCTGCAGGCCGCAGGCTAAGGGCACGGCACGCGCGACAAAAAAACGCCCAACCCCGGGGGGGAGGGGCTGGGCGTCGAGAGCGCTTTCGCGCGTGGTGCCGGGAGGGAAGCCGGCACCCCAGGCGGTGTCTTTCGGCTAGACGGGGGGCACTACCGATACAGGGTGACACCACCTGACTGCTTTGAGTTAAGCGCAAAGCCGGGAACTTCAATAGTGGCGCGCCCCCCGCATCACAAAAATGTTACCAGCCGCTCGGGGGTTTTCCCCAGCGGGCTATTGCCAAGAGTCCGAACAGCCACAGTGGGCGATGTTCAGGGCGTCCCCAGCGGGCGGCCCATGGCCTGAATCTTGAACAAAGCGGCGTCGAGCTCCGCGCTCTTGGTGAGGTCGGATACCTGGACGCGGGTATCGAGGCCCTGCGCGTCCTTGGTTACCCATTCCTTGAGCTCGAGTGTGGGCTTGGTCGACATGAAAAGCTTGATCTGGCCAGGAGTGTCCGGGTTCTTGTCGACGATGCCGACAACCAGCAGATCCTCCGATTCCTGAACCTCCATGATGCGCGCATCGCGCACGAGGTCGACATCGCTGCGCAGCAGCAGACGGAACGGCGTATCGTCCAGCGCGACCCGATCCTCGTTGTTGAGGTCGAGATCCTGGATTGCGAGATAGCGCCCGTCGGAAACCACCACCTGGCGCGAGGGGCGCGCATAGTCGAAGCGGAAACGCCCCGGGCGCTTCACATAGAACTTGCCGCGCATGCGCTTGTTGTCGGCGCTGGTCTGCACGAAATTGCCCTGCAAGGTGCTGATTTCGCTGAAATAGCCCGAAACCTTGTGCACCAGCTCGGTCTGATGATCGTTGAGAACGAGGCCCTCGCCGGGCTTATTGGGCGCAACCTGCGCGCTCCACGCGGAGCTCGAGCCTGCAACCGGCTCGCCAGCCTTAGGGGCAGCCGCCGGCATTGGCGCGGGAACGGCAATCGGCGGAGCGGCATCCTCTGCAACGGCACTCAGAGGCGCGGTGAAAAGGCCAAGCAATGCCACTGCCGCGATTGCGACTGTCCTCAGCTCCTGCATGGGCCCCCAAAGTCTCCCGAATCGCCCCGAAATTATGCCCTAGATAGGATATCCCTGCGCGCGCGGGAACACCCAGCCAGCACTCGTTGCCGAACATTACGTCTAGATGTTGACGGGTGGCTGTATGCCATTAGGCAGACGCCGCGCGGCCCTCCCGCCCGGTCATCAGGATTTCGCGCTTGCCTGTGCTGCTTGCGGGGCCGATCAGGCCTTCGCTTTCCATTCGCTCGATGAGGTCCGCCGCCCGGTTGTAGCCGATCGACAGCCGGCGCTGGATGTAGCTCGTCGAGGCCTTCCGGTCGCGCATGACGATGGCGACGGCCATGTCGTAGATGTCGTCCTCGCTGGCTTCGCGCGCATCCGCGCCGCCGTCGGCGGCACTCGGCGGCGTATCTGTGATGCCGTCGATATAGTCGGGTGTGCCCTGACGGCGCAGCGCCTCGGCGATGGCTTCCACTTCCTCGTCCGAGACGAAGGGACCATGGGCGCGCACGATCTGCCCCATCCCGAGCGAATAGAGCATATCGCCCTGGCCAAGGAGCTGCTCGGCCCCTTGCTCGTTGAGGATCGTGCGGCTGTCGATCTTGGACGCCACCTTGAAGCTGATGCGCGCGGGGAAGTTCGCCTTGATGGTGCCGGTGACGATGTCCACCGACGGGCGCTGCGTTGCCATGATGAGATGGATTCCCGCCGCGCGCGCCATCTGCGCGAGCCGCTGGATGGCAGCCTCGATCTCCTTGCCGGCAACGATCATGAGATCGGCGAACTCGTCGACCACCACGACGATGTACGGCATCGTCTCGGCAGGCATTTCCTGCTGCGCGTATTCCGCTTCGCCGGTCGCCTCGTTGAAGCCCGTCTGCACGGTGCGCGTCAGCTGCTCGCCGCGGCTCTGCGCTTTCTTCACGCGGGCATTGAACGCTTCGATGTTGCGCACCGACAGTGCGGCCATGCGCTTGTAGCGCTCCTCCATCTCCCCGACGACCCAGTTGAGCGCCGAGACCGCCTTGTGCGGATCGGTGACGACGGGCGTCAACAGATGCGGAATGCCGTTGTAGACCGACAGCTCCAGCATCTTGGGGTCGATCATGAGCAGCCGGCACTCTTCCGGCGCACGCCGATAGAGCAGCGACAGGATCATCGCATTGACGCCAACCGACTTACCCGAGCCGGTGGTGCCGGCGACGAGCAGATGCGGCATGCGCGCAAGATCCGCGACGATGGGTTCGCCGCCGATGGATTTGCCGAGCGCCATCGGCAGCGCCGCGTCCGATGCCGTGAACGCTTCCGCTTCGAGAATGTCACGCAGATAAACGGTCTCGCGGCGCACGTTCGGCAGCTCGATGCCGATGACGTTGCGGCCGGGCACGATGGCGGCGCGCGCCGACGTGACGCTCAGCGAGCGGGCGATGTCTTCCGCCAGCGCGACGACGCGCGAAGATTTGGTGCCCCGCGCGGGCTCGAGCTCGAACAGGGTGACAACCGGACCGGGCTTGATCTCGCGCACCTCGCCCTTGATGGAGAAATCGGCGAGGACTTCTTCGAGCAGGCGCGCGGTGCCGCGCAGAACCGACTGCGTGAAGGTCGGTCCCTGCTTCCCGCCCGAAGGACGGCGCAAAAGGCTGAGAGCCGGCGGTCGATAGGCGCCGGAGGCGCGCGTCGAAGCGATGCCGCCCAGCAGCGAGGAACGCTTCGCCTTTGCGGGGCGATGCGGGGCTTCCGGCGCAACTTCCACCACCTGCGGCTCGTCCGGCTGGCGCGCGCCGTTGGCCGGTGCAAAGCGGCGGGCAATGGCGCGGCTCTCGGCATCGGTGCTGTCGTCGAATTCCGGTTCCCGGCCGCCGGTAAGCTCGTCGGCTGGGACGCGGTCGCGTTGCGGCGCGCGAGATGCGGAAACGGCGGGCGAGGTGCTGCGATCGAATGCTGCGGGGCCCGGCAGGAACGGCTCGCGGCGGGCCGTGAATTCCGTGCCGGCATCCGTCGCATACCGCGGGCGCAGCGGCGTCCCGGTCGCGGGTTCGAACACGATGGGTGCGCGCGAGAAATACTGTCCGAGCCACTCGGGCATCAGCGCGCCGCGGCTGCGCGAAATGCGCCGGCTGCGCTCCAGGAGGCGGTTGAGATCGTCGCGCTCGAGACCGACGCTGTAACCCAGCAGCGCAAAGCCCGTGAGGAAGTAGATGAGGCCGGCGACGGGCATCGCGCTGCCGGCGCCGACGAGATCGAAGCAGGTTGCGGTGAGCTTGTAGACCCAGTCGCCCACGATGCCGCCGAAGCTGTGGCCGAACGGCCAGGTGCCCGAGAGCGGAAGCGCGGCAAAGCCGGCGGCGAGCAGCAGCACGGCGAGCGGAAAGAGGCTCGTCTTTTTGCGGTTGGCGGAGATGCGCTCGGCGAGCATCAGCTCGATGCCCCAGAACATGGGGCAGAGCAGCAGGAATACGCCGGCAAATCCGAGAGTATTGAGCAGGACGTCGGCAAAGATGGCGCCAACAGCACCCAGTGCGTTGGTTGGCGCGCCGTCGGCGGCGTGGGTCAGGCTCGGGTCGGCTTGCGACCAGGTGAGCAGGCTTGCCCATGCAGCAGCGACGCTTACGAGGGTCAGCAGCCCTCCAGCGCGGATCATCCAGCCGATCAGCCTGTCCTCCACCTCAGGCGGAAGCAGGCGTCTCGGGTCATGCGACTCGAGCGACATTTCGAACGTACTCTGTTACGCAAGAACTACTACTAATCGTTCGAGCGCCTCGCTGACGGTCGCTACGTCACGGACCAACGCCAGGCGCAGGTAGTTCGCGCCTGGATTGGTCCCATCGCGTCCGGCTTGCGCCAGGAAGGCACCGGGTAGCACCTTGACACCAGCCCGTTGCCATAAGGTTACTGTTGCCTGACCGGCGCCGCCGAATTTGTCGACATCGAGCCAGAGGAAGAAACCGCCGGCCGGCCGGCGGTAACCGTAGCGCCCGCCGAGAATGCGGTCGCAGGCATCGTATTTCTCCCGATACGCGGCGCGGTTCGCCTCGACGTGCGCTTCATCGGCCCACACCGCCGCCGAGACGTGCTGGGTCGGCCCTGGCATCTGCGGAGCGACCATGTTCCGCATCTCCGCAAAGCTTTCGATGAACCTAGCGTCGCCCGCGCAGAAGGCAGAGCGCAGTCCCGGCAGGTTCGAGCGCTTCGACAGCGAGTTGAAGACGACGAGATTGGCGAACCGCTCCGGCGTTTGAGCCGCCACTTCCAGCGCGCCCGTTGGCGGCACGTCCGCGTAGATCTCCGAATAGCACTCGTCGAACAGCAGCATGAAGTTATGGGTGCGCGCGAGCTCCAGCGCACGCGCGATGTAAGAGGCGCTGGCGACTACACCCTGCGGGTTTGCCGGCGAGCACAGATAAAGCGCAGCGGTGCGCTGAAGCAGCGCGCGATCCGCGGCCAGAGCCTCGAGGTCGGGCAGGTGTCCGGTCTCAACCGTCGCGTTGAGGTAGACAGGTTCTGCGTTGGTGGCGAGCGCGCCGCCAACGTAGGCGCTGTAATACGGATTGCACATCAGTACAGCGGGTCGGGAAATGTCCGCGCGCCGGCCGACCGCCGGGAAAGCCGCTAGGAACAGGCCTTCACGCGAGCCGTTGAGGGGAAGAATCTCCGCCTCGGGATCGGGCGCCGCAGCAGGACCGAACCGCCGCGCGGCCCACGCCGAGATCGCATTGCGCAATGCCACTGTGCCGCGGATCGGCGGATACTGTCCGTAGCTCGACGCCGCCTCGAGAAGCTTTTCGACGACGAACGGCGGCATCGGCTCCCGTGGCTCGCCGATCGTCAGGTCGATGATGTCGGGAAGGCCGGGCGGCGCATCACCGAGCAGCCGGCGCAGTTGGGTGAAAGGTGAGAGCACGGCGCCGTTGGCGAGCGCGGAAAGGCCGGATGGCAGGGTCATGGCGATCTACCGAAAGGCGTGCGGACGCGAGAGTGCAGCCCGCTGCCAATAGCGGCGGGAAGCTCAAGCGTCTACGGGGTAGAAGGCCGTTCGTGAGCCGTTGGGCATGCCGCGCACGGAACGCGCGTTGGCTCAGACGTTCGCCGTGACCACGTCGTTTTCGACGACCGGGACACTGCTGCCCAGGCGCAGCGAGCCGGTGCAGGCGGACAGTTGAACGGCGACGGCGGCTAGCAGGACGGCAGCAAGAACTCGGTACATTACGCATCTCCGCGGCACGAAGGGGATAGGGCACAGGCGTTGCCTCGGAGGGTGAATAAAACTGGTTAAAAATTGGTGGACGGGCGCGCGGTTCGGAACCGTCTTTTCCCTTGCGCAACCAACTTGGTAGCCCATGACAGGAGCCCTCAGGGCAAGTGGGCCGGATGTTGAGGGCTGCGGCACGCGGCTGTCGGGCGGACGAGCGCGACGGGAAATCCCCGGTGCGCTGGGCCAGCCTATGCTCCGGATGATCCCCGGAGCCCAAGCCTTGCCAATCGTCGATTACGCCCGCTGTCTCCTCGCCATCGCTGAAACGGTGCACTGCTGGCTCTCGGCCATGACCGGGCTCGACGAGGCCCGCCGCCGCCGCCTCGCGAGCTACGCGGAAAAGATCGCCACCACCCTGGAGCATGCCGGGGAGGCGTTGCGCCGGCTGGAGGCCGCGCCCGGCGACCGGACGTCCCGCTCGCGCGCGGTGCGCGAGCTCGGCCGCATCAGCGGCTATATCGAGACCATGGTTGAGGCATTGGAGCACCAGCTTGACGGGCGCAAGCTCGCAGGGGTTAAAAGGCGGCTTGAGACGCTTCGGCCCGGGGAGCTTCACAAAACCGTGGTGGCCGGCCGTAAGCCCATCGATATCGACCGCCTCGCCTCCGCCGAGGGCTATTTTCGCGCCCTCGCCGACGGCCTCAGAATGTGAAAGGCGCTGAAGGGCCAGCATGGAGAAGTTCACCACCCTGACCGGTGTCGCCGCGCCGCTGCCGCTGCGCAACATCGACACGGACATGATCATCCCCAAGCAGTTCCTGAAAACGATCAAGCGCACCGGGCTCGGCAAGAGCCTCTTCTATGAGATGCGCTACGATCAGGAGGGCAAGGAGATCCCGGACTTCGTGCTCAACCAGCCGGCCTATCGCAAGGCGACGATCCTCGTCACCGGCGAGAACTTCGGCTGCGGCTCCTCGCGCGAGCACGCGCCGTGGTCGCTGCTGGACTTCGGCATCCGCTGCATCATCGCAGCCGATTTCGCCGACATCTTCTACAACAACTGCTTCCAGAACGGCATTCTGCCCATCAAGCTGCCGCAGTCGGAAGTCGACAAGCTGATGGACGACGCGAGCCGCGGTTCGAACGCGACGCTCACCGTCGACCTGGAGGCGCAGGAGATCCGCGGCCCCGACGGCGGCGTGATCAAGTTCGACATCGATCCGTTCCGCAAGCACTGCCTGTTGAACGGCCTCGACGCCATCGGTCTGACACTCGAGAAAAAGCCTGCGATCGAGAAGTTCGAGGAGGCGACCGCCGCGCAGCGCCCCTGGCTGTAAGCCCGGCGGCGATGATCCGGCGAAGGAGCGTGTGCGTTGAGAGACGTGCGCTAGGAAATGAGCGGGGAGATGCCGATGTCAAAGCCGATCCACATGATGGTGCGCGTGCTCGACGAAGCGCGCAGCGTCGACTTCTACCGCAAGGCGTTCGGCCTTGAGATTTCCCAGCGTGTCGACTTCCCGGACTTCACGCTGATCTACATGAAGGGCGACCAGTCACCCTTCGAGGTCGAGCTGACCGTCAACAAGGGGCGCACCGAGCCCTACGCCCAGGGCGACGGCTATGGCCATCTTGCCTTTGCCGTCGATGATCTCGCCGCCGAGCATGCGCGCATGGCCTCGGCCGGCCTCGCGCCGAAAGACATCCGGCAGATGACGCACGAAGGAAAGCCCTTCGGCCAGTTCTTCTTCATCGAGGACCCGGACGGCTACAAGATCGAGGTCCTGCAGCGCGGCGGCCGCTTCAGCTGACGGCAAGTGCCCTGCCCTGAATGCCAAAGGCGAAGCAGAGACGCTTCGCCTTTTGCTTTTAGGCTGCAGTGCAGAGCCGGTGCCCCCGCCGGTTGCCTTACCAATCGGAGCCGTATCCATATCCATAGCGCGGCGGCGGGTTGCGCAGGCTCGGCGGCGTCTTCTGAGGCCACTGGGCGCCGAGATTGCGCATGTATGAGCCCTCGCTCGGCTGGCACCAGATATTGCCGTAGAAACCGAAGGGGCCGTTATACGGTTTGCAGTCTCCGCCGCGATAGGAGCGGTATTCCCGGCCGGCGTCGGCACTGGGCACGCCGAGGGCGACCGCAAGGCCAAGCGCCAGCGCGCTGGCAATCAACGTACGCATCAAACTCTCCAACCCATGAGCTCTAGCCGGGAAAGCCGGCATTCTCAGAGCCTACGTGGTCGAGGTTGTTTTCACGCTCGGAGCGATGCGAAGGTTTGGTGCAAAGGCGCGTAGATTTCGCAATGGACCGTTAATTGGAGCACTTAGCTTCGAGGCCGGCGGAGTTTAGACGCGAGCGCCGCGTGCCTCGGCGAGAGCACCCAAAAGCGCGCTGCACAGCTCCCGCCGCTCATCGTCGGTAAGAAAGCGCCCGAAGGCGAACTCGTGCCCGTGCGATGCAATGCGCAGGTCCGTCTGGCCGTGCGGGGTTTCCTCCAGCCTCACGCGCGCCCAGTATGGATTGAATTCAAAGCTCTCCCGCTCGCCGGAAGGCTGCACCCGCGTAAGGGTGAGGAGGCGCGGTGTAAGCTCCACCGTCTCGTAGAGCCGCGCCGCACGGTAGTTGAGACGAAATGCGAAATAGATCAGCGCGACGTCGAGGCCGAAGAAACCGAACACGGGCCAGGCGCCCATGAGCAGGAACGACAGGCCGGTGATGAAGCTGACACTCCCGATGCCGAGCATCAGGATGAGAAAGCCTCTCGGTCCCAGCGATCGATGCGGGTAGAGGACGGCCCTGAAGGTGTTGTCGCCATCCGCCGCGTTGTGCCCGGCGGTTTCGCTTTCGGCCATGATTGGAGCTTGTGTCAGCTCGGTGTTTTCGCTCATCTCACAAAGGTAGCGCGGGGGATCGAAGTTATGAAGGGCCATGGGCGAGTGGCAGGCAAGCTCAAGGCGAGCAAATCAAAGCCCGGTAAACCGGTTGGGAAACCGGGCGTTGGCGGGCGCGCGGAGGCTCCTAATAGGGCGGCCAGGCCTGCCAAGCGGGCAAGAGGCGGGAACGAAAAGCTCCTCCCACATGCCGAAACTTCCGCCGGCAAAGTGGAGGGGGGACGTACGCGCCTCAGCAAGGCTGCGATCGCGGAGATGTTCCGCCGCTTCCACGCGGCCGATCCCGATCCGAAGACCGAGCTCGAATACGTCAACCCGTTTACGCTCCTCGTGGCGGTGGTGCTGTCGGCCCAGGCGACGGACGCAGGCGTGAATAAGGCTACGCGGGCGCTGTTCAAGGTCGCCGATACCCCGGAAAAGATGGTGCGCCTCAACGAGGAGGGCATCCGCGAGTATATCAAGACCATCGGTCTCTATCGCAACAAGGCCCGCAACGTGCTGGAGCTTTCGCGCCAGCTCATCGCCAATCACGGCGGCAATGTTCCCCACGACCGCGCAGCCCTGGAGGCGCTTCCGGGCGTCGGTCGCAAGACAGCGAACGTTGTTCTGAACGTTGCCTTTGGTGAGCCGACCATGGCGGTCGACACGCATATCTTTCGCGTCGCGAACCGTACGGGGCTGTCCAGCGGCCGCACGCCTTTGGAGGTAGAGGAGGATCTTCTACGGGTCATACCACCCAAATATGCCCTCCACGCGCACCACTGGCTGATCCTCCACGGGCGCTATGTCTGCAAAGCGCGAAGGCCCGAATGCCCCCGTTGTCTCATTCGCGACATTTGCCTTTTTGAGCCCAAAACGCAGTGAGCTGATTGAGGAAAATTCGCTGACATAAATTGTGATTGCTACGAAGGTTGAAGGAAGCGCGACCGCTTAACCTTTACAGCATGATACCCACGTCGAACCCCAGCATTTGCAGGCGTTGCTGAACAGCGCTCGCCCGCAAAAGTTACTACGGAGGTTCGCATTTTAGCGAAAGCCCCTGCGTCTGTTTAAGCCACCGAATACGGATGATGCGTATCGTCCGCGGGTATGGGCCACAGACATTTTTGTGGAGGGGCACTTTTTTCAATGGGTACGAAACCCGCATCCGATACTGCCAGCTGCGAGACTACGACGATCGATACATCCTCGCTAGGCACCGAGAGGGCGACCACGGGTCTGCTCGACGAGCAGAAGCGGTCGCTCGAGCAGATTAACACCTGGTTCGAGGTTGCACTCAACAACATGGTCCGTGGGCTGTCGATGTTCGACAGCAATCAACGCCTCGTTGTCTGCAACAGGAGCTATCGGCAGATCTATTCGCTGCCCGAAGAGCTGACGCGGCCTGGAACCACGTTGACCGACATTGTGCGCTATCACATCCGCCAGGAGACGGGGCGTCACAACACCGGCGAAGAAGGGCGCTTCTTCGATTGGCTCGATGATCATCTCGCAAAGATTGCCGAGGGCCGTTCGTTCTCTCAGATCCAGCATCTTCGCTCAGGGCGCACGCTGCTCGTCACCTATCAGCCGCTTGCCGACGGAGGATGGGTCGACATTCAGGAAGACATCACCGAGAAGCGGCGCACGGAAGAGAAAATCGAATGGCTGGCGCACCATGATGCGCTGACCGGCGTCGCGAACCGCTTCCACTTCCGCGAGACCTTTGAATCCGCTCTCAAGGGCCTGGGCAAAGGTCAATCGCTGGCGCTGCACTGGCTCGACCTCGACGAGTTCAAGGAGGTCAACGATACCTATGGCCATCCGATCGGTGACGCGCTTTTGAAAGCGGTTGCAGAGCGTGTGCGTGCGAGCATTCGCAAAACGGATTTTGTTGCCCGCCTGGGCGGAGACGAGTTCGCCATCATTCAGATGGTGAATGTGGATGGAGAGCAGTGCGAGAAGCTTGCAAAGCGCGTGCTCGCCTCGATCTGTCGACCCTATAACATTCTCGGACACGCCATCAGTATCAGCGCCAGTCTCGGCATCGTGCGCGCGCCGCTACACGGCGGCTGCCCGGACGAGCTGCTGAAGAATGCCGACGTCGCGCTCTATAACGTCAAATCGGCGGGCCGCTGCGGCTACGAGATTTACAAGCCCGGCTGCGCCCGCGAGGCCGAGGCGCACCGCCGCCTTGAAGCCGACGTTCAGTGCGCGGTCCACAACAAGCAGCTCGAGCTGCACTACCAGCCGATCCTGAGCCTGCGCACCCACCACGTGACGAGCTGCGAAGCTCTGTTGCGTTGGCGCCATCCGACGAACGGCCTCGTGCCGGCATCGGAGTTTCTCCCGTTGGCGGAGAAGACTGGCGCCATCGTCGATATGGGCCGTTGGGTGCTCGGTCAGGCTTGCCGGGACGCGACCCGCTGGGCCGACGAGCTGACGGTGACGGTCAACCTCTCACTGCTCGAATTCGAAAACGGCGACCTCACCAACGTCGTGCAGGAAGCGCTCACCAGTGCCAAGCTCCCCGCTTCGCGCCTGGAGCTTGAAATCAGCGAGTCCCTGCTTGGCCGTGATAAGGGAAAGATGCGCGCAACGCTCGAGGAGCTGCAGGCGCTCGGTGTCGGCATCACACTCGACAACTTCGGCCGCGCCAGCGGCTCACTCAGCTCGCTGCGTTCGTTCCCCTTCAACAAGGTGAAGATCGACGGGAGCCTCGTGCGCGAAATTCCGGGCAGCAACGAGAACGCAGCCATCGTGCGCGCGGTCACCATGCTCGCCGAAACGTTCGGCATGGGCACCGTGGCCGAAGGCGTCGAGACGCTGGATGAGCTCAACACAGTGGCGCTCGCCGGGTGCAACCGGGCGCAGGGCTACTTCATCGGCCGTCCGGTTCCGATGAGCGAACTCGACGCGATGCTATCGGAGTGCGCGCTGCGTCACTCGTTCGCCGCTTGAGTAAATTACGCGCCTGGGTCAAAGCTTCGGCCGGCTGGAAGCCGGCCGATCTAGCTCGCTTGGCGCATGGCGATACCAGCCGCCGCCATGTGCCGTTTCGCCTGCTCGATCGTATACGTGCCGAAATGGAAAATCGAAGCCGCGAGCACCGCGCTCGCATGGCCTTCGGTGACCCCCTCGACAAGATGATCGAGCGTACCGACGCCGCCGGACGCGATGACGGGAATGCTCACCGCATCGGCGACAGCGCGCGTCAGTTCCAGATCGAAGCCGGACTTCGTGCCGTCGCGATCCATCGACGTGAGAAGAATTTCCCCCGCGCCGAGCCCCGTCACTTCCTTTGCGAACGCGATCGCATCGATGCCGGTCGGCGTGCGCCCGCCGTGCGTGAAAATTTCCCACCGCGGCGGCTCGCCGGGCTGTGACACCCGCTTGGCGTCGATCGCGACCACGATGCACTGTGCGCCGAACTTCTCCGACGCCTCTTTGACGAACTGCGGGTTCTTCACCGCAGCGGTGTTGATCGAGACCTTGTCGGCGCCCGCGTTGAGCAGCCGCCCGATGTCCTCCACCGTACGCACGCCGCCGCCGACGGTCAGCGGCATGAAGCACCGCTCGGCCGTGCGCTCCACGATGTCGAAAATCGTGTCGCGGTTCTCCTGGCTTGCCGTGATGTCGAGGAAGCACAGCTCGTCCGCGCCCGCTGCATCATAGGCGGCGGCAGCCTCCACCGGATCGCCGGCATCGATGAGATCGACGAAGTTGACGCCCTTGACGACGCGGCCGTCCTTCACGTCGAGACAGGGAATGATGCGTGCCTTGAGCATGGGCTACACCGTCAGCGCCGGTTGGAGAGAAGCGCGAGCGCTTCGGTGGGATCGAGACGGCCATCGTACAGCGCGCGGCCGCTGATGGCGCCTTCGAGCATAGCATACGCGGGCTCCAGGAGCGCCTTCACGTCCTCGATGGAGGCGAGCCCGCCCGACGCGATGATGGGAATGTCCGTGGCGCGCGCGAGCTTCGCCGTGGCTTCCAGATTGAGACCCTTAAGGATCCCGTCGCGCTCGATGTCCGTATAGATGATGGCGGAAACGCCCGCGTCCTCGAAGCGCTTCGCCAGCTCCTCCGCCGTCAGCTCCGAGGTCTCCGCCCAGCCCTCCACCGCTACCTTCCCGCCCTTGGCGTCGATGCCGACCGCGATGCGGCCCGGATATTCCGCGCACGCCCGGCGCACCAGTTCAGGATCGCGCACCGCGACGGTGCCGAGGATGACGCGGTCGATGCCGCTGTCGATCCATGCCTCGATTGTTTCCATGTCGCGGATGCCGCCGCCGAGCTGCGCAGGAATGGTGATCGCCTTTAGGATCGCATCGACGGCGTCGCGGTTCACCGGCTTGCCCGCGAACGCGCCGTTGAGATCGACGATGTGCAGGTACTTGAAGCCCTGGGCTTCGAATGTGCGCGCCTGGGCCGCCGGGTCGTCATTGAAAACGGTCGCCGCGTCCATCTCGCCGAGCTTCAGGCGCACGCACTTGCCGTCTTTGAGGTCGATGGCGGGAAAAAGGATCACGGGGAGCGCCTCTCGCAATTTTGCGCATCCTCGGCCGTGGCGGCGGCCATCAGATCGCTGTTATTGTGCGCGATAGAGATTTTGCGGCCCGAGAAGTCAAGGCCGCCATGCTGGAGTCCCGGACGAGTTCGACGAAGATGGCAGTAGCGTTCCTCGATAGCGTTCCCGCCGCCGCGCGCCGCCCGCTCACCGAAGCGGATGCCATCGATATCTGGATCGCGCGCTGGCTGCGCATCCGTCGCAAAGATCTGATCGACCGCTACGGGTGTGATCCGCGCCGGCTCTATGAGATCTGGCAGGAGGAACGCTTCGCCGGCGCCCGCCACAAGGCTCTCGCAGTGTTCGCCGCGCGCTATCCGGGCCTTCTCGACCGCGTGGATTTCGGACCGCACCGGTCCGTGTCGCGCAGCGTCCATCCCGCCCAGCTTTCAATGTTCGAGTGATCGCTTACGACGCGCCGGTAACGCTAACGGTGTAGAACGTGCGGGAACACCACGAGAACAAAACCTGGACACAAGAAGTGAATCGTGCGATGTTCTCCCTACGTTCGCAGCCGCAAATGCAGCGTATTCTGGGTCTAGTTTTCGCGTCATCCCCCGTGAAAATCGACAGCCATGAGAGACGCCATGCGCACCCTTATCATTTCCTACGACCTCGCCCAGCCGCACCGGAACAAGCACGTCCTCGCCCAGCAGATCATGACCATCGGTCAGTCCTGGGCGCGCCCCCTGGAGCAAACCTGGTACGTGCGCACCGATGCCCGCGAGGAGCAGATCGAAGCGCAGCTCCGCGGTTTGCTCGATCCCGAGGACGGCCTCTTGATCCAGGCGACGAAGGACGAGGCGGTGATGACCAACACGGCGCTGCGCTGGTTCCGCCAGCGGCGCGCCGGGATCGAGATGGGCGGCGATAGCAACGTGATCGCTTTCCCGATGCCCCAGCCCTCCGAGGACGATCAGCAGGAGCTGCCGCTCGCCCTCGCCGAAGCCTGTTGAGTTGCGTACGCGTTCCCTCTTCCCCTCAGCCCCTCCGGTAATGCGTGAAGCGCCGGGGCCCGATCGCCCGATCGGGCCCCTTTTTCTTTGCCGGGCGGCTGGCGGCTGAGCCTGGCGCGGGCCGCGGCGACTGGCGTTGATGGCGGTTCATCGCCACGAGGGAGTCCGGCGGAACAGCCGCCTGTTCCACGCATCCCGCTGCGGATCGGGATCGACGCAAGCCTCCGAGTGCGTTCGCCGCGCTTCGATACGTCCCGTGCCTGATACGCCCGCGTGTCGGTAGGCGCGGGACGACGCACGGCTTCATACCCTCGCGGGCCGTTGGCCCCGAGGTGTTCAAAGAGCTGGGGGAGACGGGGCGTAAAGGCACCGCATCTGTTTGTTTTAGTGGCGGCGCTTTCACGCCCCGTCGCGCAGAGTGGCGCGGCCGTCCGATTTCGGGTGCCTTACTCCCGTACCGGTTGGGTTCCGGCTCCTGACGGCTCGGTACACCGGCGGCTTCGGGACGTTACCCCTCGCCAACCGGCTTGTTCACATCGCAGCCCGCTCCCAAACCTGAGACGGTCTCGAGCCTGTCCCCCATGGGGCGGGATGGGTGAAGCATATGCGCGGAAAATCGGACGGGGATTAGTTCGGCCGGTGACTGTAGCGGCTGTTATCCTCGGCCCCCGCCCGGCGCGGAAAACGCGCTCCCGATTTGTCCGGTGTCGCTAAGTAGCTTTGCTGTTTTCAACGTACCGCGCCAGCTTGTCGAGGGTCTGATAGCCAAATTCGACCGCGCCGAATCCGATCCCCGCATCGCGCTGGGACTTCGTCGGATGTAACTGCCGCAAAGTGATGACTGTCTTGCCGTCGCTCTGCTCATCGAACGTGATGGTGACGCGGAATATGCCAGGATCGTCGTCTTTGTCGGCGCCATGATCCATCTCGATCAGGCGCGGCCTTTCGATGCGCCGGAATTGCATCCGGTTTGTATACCGCTTTCCGTCGGGGGCGATCATATCGAACCGCCACTCGCCGCCGACGCGAATATCAATCGATTTTGTCTCGACCTTGAATCCGGCGGGACCAAACCATTGGGGGAGATGGCGCGGATCAGTCCAGGCTGAGAAGACCAACTCCCGTGGCGCGTTGATCACGCGCGAGAGCACGATCTCCCGATCGAGCGCCCAAGTGGACAGGGGCGATTCATTTTGGCTTGCGTCGGCGGGCACTGACCTTCTCCTCTTTTTTCAGCTTCTCGACGTACACTTCCAGTCGATCAAGTCGTTGTTCCCAGATCTCCCTTTGAGCCGCCAGCCAAACCTCGACGGTTGCGAGAGTTCCCATCTGCAATGAGCAAGTCCTGACGCGCCCGGTCTTCTCGGACGTAACAAGGCCGCTGCTCTCTAGAATGCGGATGTGTTTCATCAGGCTCGGCAGAGCCATATCGAACGGCTTCGCCAGCTCCCCGACGGATGCCTCGCCCTTACATAGCCGCATGACGATCGCGCGACGGGTTGCGTCGGAGAGCGCCCCGAAAACGTCATCGAGTTGCATTGAACGGTTAGCCATAAAGCTAACTATAGGGTGGAGCGCTAGCTTCCGTCAATGAATGTTAGCCATATGGCTAACTAATCAGTGATGGGTGCGGCGTTGCCGATCAAGTTCGCCAATGCGTGTGTTGAGAGAGTCCGTCGCGGCCGGGCGTTGGTCGCGGTTGAAGCGACGATCGGAGAGCGATGGGATTCTACGTCCCCGGTTTGGCGCGGCGGTCGAACTTCGGCAGCGATTGGCCCTTTGCTGACGGGAGCAGCGCCCGGCAGCCCGCTCCCAAGCATCAGACGGTCTCGAGCCTCCCCCGCGGGGCGCGATGGATGCAGTTTAAGCGCGATAATCCCGCGGGCATACGTTCGGTTGGTGAGCGTTGCGAACGTCGCGCCGTTCGACCCCACTATCTTCCGCCATCCGTGCTGGCGCCGCCCGAGGCGTTCGAGCTGACCTGCGGCGTTACGATGTTGAACCAGAAGTCGAAGGTATCGAGGTAGGAGACGAGCTCTGTCAGGCGATCCTTATTGCCAGTGACCTTGACGCTGCCTGCGTCGATCGCCTGATCGAGTGTCGTCTCCTTGAGCATGATTTTATCGAGAGTAGGACGCGACAGGGTTATCGTCGCCTCAGCCTGGTCGGACGCGCGATTGGCGGTGTGGGTGAGAACACCGTTCTCCAGCTCCACGAGATACTTGCCGCCGGTGTCGCCGAAATCGAAGTTCAGCATGAACTGCGCTTCACCGGCCTTCGGACGATCGAGGCGGACGCTGAGATAGTCGAAGAACATCTCCAGTGTCATCGCCCGGACCGTGTCGGGGCTCGCCGAGTCGGGCGTAGGTAGCTTTTTCACGCCTTCGCGCAGCTCCTTGGCGCCTGAAAGATAGAAATTGCGCCAGGGTCCTGATTCCGCCTGATAGCCGAGCTGCTCCAGAGCATCGGCTTGCAGATCCTTGGCCTGCTGGTTGGCCGGGTCCGCGAAGACGACGTGATTCACCACCTGGGCCACCCATCGATAGTCGCCCTTCGCATACGATTGCTTCGCCTTCTCCAGCACCGCGTCAGCGCCGCCCATAAAGTCCACGTAGTTCTTGCTTGCTTCGACGGGCGGCAGCTCGTGCAGGGTAGCCGGATTGCCGTTGAACCAGCCAAGATAGAGAACGTATGTGGCCTTCACATTGTGGTTCACCGAGCCATAGTACCCGCGGTTGGCCCATACGTTCGCGAGGCTTGCCGGCAGCTTGAACTCCTCGGCGATTTCAACTTCCGTCTTGCCCTGGTTGGCGAGGCGAAGCGTTTCGTCATTGATGAAGCGGTAGAGGTCGCGCTGGCTCTTCAGCAGCTTGACGATGCCGGCATTTCCGAATGTCGGCCAATGGTGCTGGGCGAACATCACATCCGCCTTGTCGCCCCACATGGTCAGAGCCTTGTTGAGATACTTCGACCACGGCAGCGGCTCTCTTATCTTCGCGCCGCGCAGCGAATACGTATTGTGCAGCGTGTGGGTGCAATCCTCCGCCGCGGCGATCGCTTTCAGCTCCTCGATGTACCAGAGCATCTCGGAGGGTGCCTCCGAGCCGGGCGCCATGAGAAACTCGTAGGTCAGACCATCTATGACGCGCTTCTCGCCGGTCTTCTTTATGATGTCCGTCGGTGGAATGAGCGTAACGGTTCCGGTCGATGTCGTTGTGCCGAGGCCCGCGCCGACCTGTCCTTTTGCGTCGGGCGGGAGGAGATTGCCGTACATGTAGCTGGCGCGTCGGCTCATGGCGTTGCCAGCCATGACGTTCTCGGCGACCGCAGCTTCGAGAAAGCCTTCCGGCGCATAGATCTTGATCTTGCCCGAGGTCACGTCCGCTTCGTCGACGATGCCGCGCACGCCACCGTAGTGGTCGACATGACTGTGCGTATAGATGACGGCCTTGACCGGCTTTGGCCCGCCCGTGTTTGCGAAGTAGAGGTCGAGGCCTACCTTGGCGGTTTCTTTCGACACCAGGGGATCGACGACGGTGATGCCGTCCTTGCCCTCGATGATCGTCATGTTGGAGAGGTCGAGATTGCGGACCTGGTAGATTTGGTCAGCAACCTTGAACAGACCGCTGAGCGTTATGAGCTGTGCCTGCCGCCAGAGGCTTGGGTTCACCGTGTCTGGAGCCGGTGCGCCATCTTTGATGAAGGCGTATTTTTGCGGGTCCCAGACAGCATTGCCCGCCGCGCCTTTGATGATGCCATCCGGCAGCGCCGCCACGAACCCGCGTCTGGCATCTTCAAAGTCCGACCTATCGGCAAACGGAAGGGTGTCGAGCAGGGTTTGGTTGGCAGCCCGTGTGTCGGCGGTCGCATCCTTACGGCTGTCGGTCTCTTGTGCGAACGCCATGCCCGCAGTTATCGAAACGAGGAGTGCGGCTACGCAAGCTGCCGGCGTAATGGTGTGGTGTTCCACGCTGTGCTCCTGGGGCTGACACTCGACCGTTGAGCCAATGGTCAGCACCAAAAACACGCCGGAACGTTAGAAGGGCCCTTGGTAAGCGATAATTTCCGCTTCCAGATTCGATTTAGGTTCGATGCAGGTTAACCGAGTTGATCGCAATTTCGGTTCCTGGGTTTTGGCTGACGTCTGCCGGCGAACCCGCCGCAACAGTCCCTAAGGCCGCCACTTCAGGAAATTGGCGATCAGCTTGAGCCCGAGCGTCTGGCTCTTCTCGGGATGGAACTGTGTGCCCGCCATGTTGCCTTGAGCGATCATCGCGGTGAGCGGCCCGCCGTAATCGGTCTCGGCAACGACGGCGCCGCGATCCTGCGGCACGAAGTGGAACGAGTGCACGAAGTAGGCGTGCAAGCCATCCGGCCCCGTAGGAATGCCGTCGAGCAGCGCATGCGGATGCGCCGCGTTGAGCGTGTTCCAGCCCATGTGCGGGATCTTGAGCGTGGGATCGGCGGGTGCGATCGGGCGCACCTCGCCGGCGATCCAGTCGAGCCCGTCCGTCACCGCGAACTCCAGCCCACGGCTCGCCATGAGCTGCATGCCGACGCAGATGCCGAGGAACGGGCGCCCCTTGCCGCGCACCGCCTCTTCCAGCGCTTCGCGCATACCGCCAACCGCTTCGAGGCCCGCCTTGCAGTCGGCGAAGGCGCCGACCCCCGGCAGCACGATGCGATCCGCAGCGGCGACCACCGCGGGATCGTTCGTCACCGCGATGTCGGCATCCGCCTCACTTTCCCGCGCGGCGCGCTCGAAGGCCTTGGCCGCGGAATGGAGGTTCCCCGAGCCGTAATCGATGATGGCGACGCGCTGCATGTTGTGTGAGTGCCCTTACGCCTTGCTGTCCGCCGCCGCTGCATTCGGCCCTCGCAGGATGGCGTCCTTCGCCTGCGTGAATGCGCGGCGGGTCCAGCTCGGCGGCGCCGAGGCAACCGGCGCACTGGCCGCCGCCGGCGGGGGAATCTCGGTGCGCGTCGGCAGCCACACCTCGAGGAAGCGGCGCTCGCAGTCCTCGCGGCTGCGCCCCGTCACGGTGCCGACGTGGCGCCAGCCGCGCCGTTCCAGCGACGCGCAGTGCAAGGCCCCGGATTCGAAACCGAAGATGATCTGCGCCGCGAGCAGGATCGCATTGCCCAGCTCGATTTGCCCCGCCGCGCTGGCGGCCCACGCGATGAGCCCCGCGGCGCCCATGTAGATGGCGAGCTCCAGCCACATGCGCTTCACGAGCATCCATACCGGTGGCAGCGCCGCTGCATAGAACGAGAACCCGTCACGGATGAACACGAGCTCCTCCGCGCTTTCCATCCGATCGGCGGAAGCGTCCGGCGGCTCGAGCACGGAGTAGGTGACCATGCGGTTCTCTTGGCGTTCGGCTCAGCCCGTGAGGGAGCCCTTGGTGGAAGGCACACGGCCCGCTTGGCGTGCGTCCGCTTCCATCGCGGTCCGCAGCGCCCGGGCGAGGCCCTTGTAGCAGGTCTCGGCGATGTGGTGGTTGTTCTCGCCGTAGAGGTTTTCGACGTGCAGCGTGATGCCGGCGTTCTGCGCGAAGGCCTGGAACCACTCGCGGAACAGCTCGGTATCCATCTCGCCGATCTTCGGCTGCGAGAACGCCACCTTCCACACGAGGTAGGGCCGGCCCGAGATGTCGACGGCAACGCGCGTCAGCGTCTCGTCCATCGGCAGGTGCACGTCCGCATAGCGTGTGATGCCCTTCTTGTCGCCGAGCGCCTTCGCCACCGCCTGGCCGATCACGATGCCGGAATCCTCGGTCGTGTGGTGGAAGTCGATGTGGAGGTCGCCCTTCGCCTTGAGGGTGATGTCCATCATTGAATGGCGCGCCAGCTGCTCCAACATGTGGTCGAGGAAACCGATGCCGGTCGACACGTCGAACGCGCCGGTTCCGTCGAGGTTCACCGTCGCGGTGATCTCGGTCTCCTTGGTATTGCGGGAAATTGTCGCCTGCCGCTTCAATTTTGGCCTCTTCAGGCTAGCTTGCCTCGTGGGAATCGAGCGTTTATCAGCTTGGACCGTTCCATTAAAGGGCCGCGCCATCCGGCTCGGCGGCCCACACTCCCGGGTGCCACGCCATGCAAACCTCCGGCCCTTCGACCGAAGCCTCCGGCTCCTGGCACGCCACCACCATACTCACCATTCGTAAAAATGGTCGCGTGGTCATCGCCGGCGATGGCCAGGTGAGCCTCGGCGCCACCATCATCAAGGGCAACGCCCGCAAGGTGCGCGTCCTCGGGAAGGGCGGGGTCATCGGCGGATTTGCCGGTGCAACTGCAGACGCCTTCACGCTTTTCGAGCGCCTGGAGGCAAAGCTCGAACAGTATCCCGGCCAGCTCACCCGCGCCTGCGTGGAGTTGGCCAAGGATTGGCGCACCGACCGCTTCCTGCGCCGCCTGGAAGCCATGATGCTGGTGGCCGACGCCGAAACGACGCTGGTGCTGACGGGCACCGGCGACGTGCTGGAGCCCGAACGGCAGGTGATGGGCATCGGCTCGGGCGGCAACTATGCGCTTGCCGCGGCCCGCGCCCTCCTCGACCAGCCACTCGACGCCGAGACCATTGCCCGCAAGGCGATGGCCATTGCCGCCGAAATCTGCGTCTACACCAACGACAATCTGGTGATCGAAAGCCTGCCCTCGACGCGGCAGGAATAGCAGTCGGCCGCCGCTAAGGAGCGTTCGAGTTATGGCGTGGATTTGCCGCCCCAAGGCGGAGCAACTGGCCTCTGGCGGGAGCAGCGGCCCCAGGAGCACCGGGGGGTGCGGCGGCGCCGCCAGCGTTCCGCCATTTGGGGAAGCCGCCTTTCCCGCCTGCACAGCCAGCCTCGAATTCGTCTCCGCGTAGATCGATAACGTGCCCTATGGTCCACCCATGATCCGCGACGAACACCTCGACCTCGGCATCGCCGAAGGCATCATCACGTCCGAGCAGGCGGCAAAGCTGCGCGCGCTTGCGGGGCTCGCCTCGACGGCGCCGCCACTGGCTGGCGAGCGGGGCGCGACCTTCGATCCCGACGACGAGCGCTTCCGCCTCATCGGCGGCTTCAACGACATCTTCGTCGCGATCGGCGTGCTGCTGCTCGTCTTCGCGCTGTTCAGCCTTTCGAGCACCCTCGGCTTCGGCGCCGGATTTGCCTTCATCGCCATGGGGGCAGCCTGGGCGCTATCGGAAGTTTTCTCCCGCCGCCTCAAGCTCGCGCTGCCCGCCATCGCGCTGGCGCTGATGTTCGCCGGCGCCGGCGGCATCGCGACTTACATGGTTGTCGGCGGGCTGCTGCAGGTGGCTGGCGTCGCGGAAACGGAATCGCTGAAACCGGCTTGGGCGCTGTTTGGGTTGGGTGCTTCCTTATCCGCCGCCCTGCACCTTTGGCGCTTCCGCGTTCCGATCGACACGGCCATTGCCGCGGGCGGTCTCGTGTGCGCCATCATGGGGTGCATCGAGCTCGCCGGTCCCGAATGGGCGCAGGCCTATCGCCCGCTCCTGTGGGCCTTCTTCGGCGGTTTGATTTTCCTGCTCGCCGTACGCATCGACGCCACCGACCCGCTGCGCACGACGCGCCGCTCGGACGTCGCGTTCTGGCTCCACCTGCTCGCCGCGCCGATGATCGTCAATGCCATCAGCTCGCTGTTCTTCGGTCCCGAAGGCACGCTGGGTGTCGGCCAGGCGATCGGGATTCTCGTGGTCTTCGCCGCGTTCGGGCTGGTGGCGCTGGTGCTCGATCGCCGTGCGCTCCTCGTCTCGGCACTCTCCTATGCGGGCCTCGCCATCGGCTACCTGCTGTCCGAAAGCATCGCCAAGGATATTTCCGTTTCCTTGACCCTGCTCGGGCTGGCAGTCCTCGTGCTGCTGCTTTCCGCCCAATGGCGCAGCCTGCGCCGCGCAGCCCTCGCCCGGCTCCCGCTGGGTGGTCTCAGGCGACTCGTCCCACCCGCTTCCTGAACCCGCAGGCGGACGCCATATACCTCTCGGCGCCCTCGCGCGCGCTCCCGCAGGATACGCAATGACCAACTTCTCTCCCCGCGAAATCGTCTCCGAGCTCGACCGCTACATTGTCGGCCAGGCCGATGCCAAGCGCGCCGTCGCAATCGCCCTGCGCAACCGCTGGCGCCGTCAGCAGCTCACCGGCGAGTTGAAAGAGGAGGTTCTGCCGAAGAACATCCTCATGATCGGGCCGACCGGCGTCGGCAAGACGGAGATCTCCCGCCGCCTCGCCAAGCTCGCGGGCGCACCCTTCATCAAGATCGAGGCGACGAAGTTCACCGAGGTCGGCTACGTCGGCCGCGACGTCGACAGCATCATCCGCGACCTCGTCGAGGTTGCGATTGCGCTCGCGAAGGATGGAAAGCGCAAGGAGGTGCGGGCGCGCGCCGAGAAGAACGCCGAGGAGCGTGTGCTGGACGCGCTCGTCGGCCCGGCGTCCTCTCCCGCCACGCGCGAAAGCTTCCGCAAGAAGCTGCGGACGGGCGAGCTGAACGACAAGGAGATCGAGATTCAGGTCGCCGATTCTCCCGCCTCCGGCTTGCCGATGTTCGACATCCCCGGCGCGCCGGGCGCCTCCATCGGCGCCATCAACATCGGCGACATGCTGGGCAAGGCATTCGGTCAGCGCACCAAGCCGCGCAAGGTGACGGTGGCCGACAGCTACGACGTGCTCATCGCCGAGGAAAGCGACAAGCTGATCGACAGCGACCAGATTACATCCGAAGCCATCGCCGCGGTCGAGAACAACGGCATCGTGTTCCTCGACGAGATCGACAAGATCTGCTCGCGCGCCGATGCCGGACGTGTGGGCGGCGATGTTTCGCGCGAAGGCGTGCAGCGCGATCTGCTGCCGCTCATCGAAGGCACGACGGTCTCCACCAAGTACGGGCCGGTGAAGACGGACCACGTGCTGTTCATCGCCTCCGGCGCTTTCCATGTGGCAAAGCCTTCCGACCTGCTGCCGGAGCTGCAGGGGCGCCTGCCGATCCGCGTCGAGCTGAGCGCGCTGACGCGCGAGGATATGCGCCGTATTCTCACCGAGCCGCAGGCGAGCCTCATCAAGCAGTACGTTGCGCTGATGGCGACGGAAAACCTGACGATCAGCTTCACCGACGATGGCATCGACGCGCTGGCGGACGCAGCGGTGCAGGTGAACTCCACCGTCGAGAACATCGGTGCGCGGCGGCTACAGACGGTGATGGAGCGCGTGCTGGACGAGATCTCGTTCGACGCGTCGGACCGCGGCGGCCACACGGTGGCGATCGATGCCGCCTACGTGAATTGCCGCATCGGCGATCTCGCCAAGAACGCCGACCTGTCGAAGTTCATCCTCTAGGCCATGGGCGCTTGGAACCTTTCGGCCCAAGCGTGACCGTGCTCGAGCCCGGCAGGCGCTGCGGGGCATCGGATAATCTGCACGGCATAACGTCATCCCGGCGCAGGCCCGGATCGACGCCAGCTTGCGCGTGCAGCCGCTCGGCTCGCCAGCTTCAACGGCCAACTTGAAATTCGCGGCCGCGAAACCTAGCTCCACGCGCATGTTGATTGAGGGAGAGCGCATGCACCTGACCAAAGTCTTCGGCATCATTTTCACGCTGATCGCATGGCTTGCAGCGCCTGCGGTTTCGCAACCATCTGCGGGATTTGCTCCCATCGAAATCAGGCTGGTCGCCAAAGAGGCCCAAGGTGGCGCCGCGGTCGCTGTGGCGGGCCATGAGCGAACGCTTGCGGTCGAACCCGAGACGCTGTTGAGCCCGGCGGATTTTGTCAGCGTCGGCGAGGTGGAATGGGTCGAAGGCAAGCCCGGGTTCAACGTCGCGCTCACACCGGCCGGCGCCGAGAAGTATGAGCGGATCTCTACCGACAACGTAGGCAGGACGCTGGCGATCATCGTAGACGGCAAGATAGTCATGGCGCCCAAAATACTCGATCCGGTGCGGGCGCAGGGTTTCCTCTTGACGTTGAACAGCGAAGCCGAAGCTCGAGAACTCGCCGCGAAGGTCCGGCAGGTGGTGGCTCCCAATTAGGGCGGCCAGTTCCGCCCTGTTGGAAGTTCCGAGCCGCCGACGCCCGCGCCGCATCGAGCGCCCGCTATGCCTGCCGAGCGGCCATCGCCTGTTTCAGCACACGCGCGAAATTGCCGATCGCGAGCTTGGTGATGCTGGCGTCGTCGAAGCCCGCGCGCTGCCAGGCGCGGATCACCTTCTGCACGTCACCGTAGCTGCCGATCGCCGGCCGCGAGATCGCGTTCATGTCCGTGCCGATCCCCGCGTGATCGACACCCAGCCACTCGCCCAGTTCCCACAGCCGCTCCGCGTAGGATTCCGGCGACGGGCCGACATCCGAGCGCATCGGCCACAGCCCGACGACGCCGCCCTTGGCCGCGATCATCTTCGCGGTTTCGAGCGTGATCTGGCGCGCCTGCCAGACGGGCATTTTCCAGTTCGGTTGGCGCGTGCGCGTCACCGAGGAATGGGACCAGATGACTGGCTGCGTCGAAGCCGCGAGCGCCTGCCGCGTCGCCGCGTCGGTGCAATGCGCAAGATCGATGAGGATGCCGAGACGGTTGCACTCAGCGACGACCTTCAGCCCCAGATCCGTGAGGCCGCCATGCTGCGGGCGCTCCGTCTGGAAATCGCCAAGTGCGTTCTCGATGTAGTGCACGAGCTGCACGCTGCGCACGCCGAGCTCGTAGGCGCGCTCCAGCGGGGCAGGATCGTCCTCGACGAGCGTTGCGCCCTCCACGGTCAAGACGACATGCGGCTCGCCGCCGAGCGCCCGGTCTACATCGTCAGGTGTGAGCGCGAGTTTCAGCTTTTGCTCGGCAATGTGTTGCCTGATCCGGGCGATGTCGTCCTCGAACCACGCGATGGCCTCGCCGCGCTTCGGCAGCCCCTTCTGCTTGATGCCCTTCGGTGTGATGCGCAGCCACGGAACGTCGCCCACGAGCGACCACGCAACGAGTGTCGCGTTGCCCGCCGCCATCGTGGGGCCGAGCGGTTGTTTTTGCGGCGAGGCGCCCATGCCGAAGAAAAACAGGTGCGCGTGCATGTCCCCGACGTAGACGGGCTTGCGTCCTTCGCCGGCAGCCGTATGCGTCAGCGCGCACGAAGTGGCCAGCGCGCCGAGCGCGAACTGCCGGCGGTCGAGTTCCATGAAGGGGCAGTCTCCGTTCGCCGCCGCTACTCGATGGCGATCGTTGCCACGTAGTCCATGGTGCGGTTGTTGTTGTTCGCCGGCAGCAGCGTGTTCACGAGATAGGATGTCGGCGAGTAGTTCTCGGCGATCCCCGCCCAGTTGAAGCCGGTGCCGATGAGGCGCGCGCGCCAGTTCTGCCACATGCGGCCGGTCATGCCGACGTAGTAGGTCTTGAGGTTTTCGAACCGCGGCTGCATCTCCTGCGCGACCTGCCGATGGCCGACCGACATCTTCGCAAGCCCGCTCGGATTTTCCGTGAAGATGCCGTCGATGAGCGCGCGGCGCTCCTTCTCCGGCAGCTCGAGCTGGTCGACGACGAGCAGCGGCCCGTCGGCGAGGCCGGAATAGCCGTTGCGGCCTTTCAGCGGCAGGATGTTCCCCGTGGCCTTCATCGGCTCCATCACTTCCTTCACGCATGAAGGTACGCGGCTGCCTTTGAAATCGCCGGCGGTCTTCTCCGGATCGCAATTGCGCAGCGATAGCAGCGACCACACGAACTCCGAGCAGTACATATCGAGCGGCTTGCTCTGGGAATTGCCCTGGCCGAGCGCGATCTGGCCGAACTGTTTGACGAAGCCGAGACCGGCGCCGGGCTTGTATTTCGGCGCGTTGTAGTCCTGGTTAAAGCTGATCTGGCTCGGATAGATTTTCTTCTGGTTGTCGTTGAGGCGCTTCGCCCAGGCGACGAGATTGGCTTTCTGCGCGGCGGTGAGATTGCGCGGGCGGATCACGTGCAGGAAGTTCAGCGTGCGGTAGTGCTCGCTGGTGAGGTCGCCGCGGCCGACGTATTCCCCATCGAGCGGGTTATCGAGATTGCGCACCGTCCCCGTGTTGTCGACATAGGCGAAGCCGGTGTGGCTGATGCCCATCTGGATATTGGGATAGGCGCCGGCGCCGCCCCACTCGGTGCGGAACGTCAGCAGGATGTCGCCCGTCTGCACGAGGCCGCTTTGCCCGAGGCGCTTGGCGAGGCCGGCGCGCTTCGCCACCACGAGGCGCAGGCCGACGTCGCCCTTCGCCTTCAGCGCATCGGGATGCTTGAAGTCATAGAGCTTGTCGGTGGTCTTGATGTCCTTCGGCAGCGGCGCGCGCGCGCTGGCCGGCACGGCGAAGTAAACGGGGATCTTGAGCTTCTTGGCGAGGTCCGCGTTGGTCTTCTCATTGTAGGTGAACTCGGCAGCAGAAGCGGCGTGCGCGCCGGCGATGACAGCGAGACCGCAGGCGGCCGCGACGTAGAATTTTTTCGGCAAGGACATCGGAAAGCGTCTCCCCCACACAACATTGAGAGCTGATCTAGCATGACAGCGAACGCGCCCCAACCGGGTCCTGGCGCCTTTCCGGCGAAGTGGGCGCCGGTTGGCCCTGAGATCGAGGCCAATGAAAAATCGAAGCGTGCACCGGAACGAAAGCCAATCGGCATGGCCGCCTCAAGGTGCGGCGGCGTCGAAATGGAGGCAGAGCCGGGCCCCCGGTGCGCCCGCGTTGCGATCCCGGAGCTCGCGTCTAGCTGATCGTCGCAAGCGCCCGCGCTGAGCATTGCGCCACAAAACGGCGCGGCAGCGGAAACGCAAAGGACCGGTCCTTGCATGCAACCGGAGAGAGTGTGGTCGACGCGCGGCAAATCATGGATACGATGCTGCCGGCACCGACTCGCCGTCGCCTGTCATGCAGTCTCGGCAAGACAGCTAAGATATTGACGGCCCGACCTTACTTCCGTCGATTTTCGCGGCCAGCAACGGGGCGAGTCGCGTTGCGTGCGTAAAGCGGGGACTGAATATGCAAAGCCGGACGCGCGGTCCGTTGCGGGCCGTGCCAAGCATCGCAAATGCTGCGGGGATCGTCTGCGGGCTGGCAGTCCTGGCGGCGGCCGCTCCGGCCCACGCCGCCGATGGCTGCGCCGCCGTCAACCGCGGCGCCGTCGATGTCGACCTCGCGCTCGGCGCACCCGCCACCACACGTCAGGTTATGCTCGAAGCCGAGGATATGATCGGCTTCTCCGCCCACGGCGCGGTGATTTCGCTCGTGGAAGGCGCCGGCGCCCCGTTGGCGTTGATGGATGCGGCAGGCTCGACCACCACGTTTAAGGCACCCGTCACCGGCACATACACGTTCCGTTTCGCAGGTGCGCAGGGCACCTCCGCGAGCGTTGCCGCGAGCTGCACCTCGAAGCGCACGCAGGCTGCAAACGCCGCCTTCCTCGATCGCCGCAAGGCGCTGTTGAGCGCGCGCGAGCCCGACCGGCTCCGCATCGACCGCGCGCCGACACCCCTCGCCAATCCCGATAAGCCGCTTTCGAGCACGGTGGACCTGGGCGACGACGGCCGCGCCAAGAACGTCGAGTTCTCGGTGAGCCTGTCGGAGATCGCCGCCGCCACGCACGGCTCGAAGGTGGAGCCGGGCATCATCGATTTTTGGCTCGAGGGGCGCATGCAGAACTATGCGGCAGCCTCGTCCCTCAGCACGGGAGAAACCGGCGGCAATCTTGGCGTGCTTTATCTCGGCACGCGCTCGATGGTCACGCCGGACATCATGATGGGCGCGCTGGCGCAGCTCGATCGCGGCACGGAAAGCTCCGCGCACGATTCGCCATCGATGGCGGCACGGGGCTGGATGGTCGGCCCCTATATGAGCATGAAGCTCGGCTCCGGCGTGGTGTTCGACGGCCGCGCCGCCTGGGGCCAGACGGCGAACATCATATCCAGCGGCGATATCGACGACAGTCTCACGCCGCGGCGCCTGGTACGCGGTAAGCTCACCGGAACGCGCGAATACAGCGGCTGGAAAGTCGCCCCGAGCGTGGGTCTCGTTTACATTGAGGACGCCGTTCGGGACGGAGCGACGGGCGCGACGAAGGGGGCGGGCACCGGCAAGGTCGAGGTGCTTCCGGAAGTCTCGCGCCGCTTCAATCTCGACAGCACGACGTTCATCGAGCCGCGCGCCGCCGTGGGTGCTTTCGTGGGCTTCGACGAGCTCGGCGCACTCAATCCGACGGCATCGTCGACACGCCCGACCGATGTGCAGCTGAAAGCGGAAGCGGGCGTCGCGCTGGGCGTGAAAGATGGCTCCACGCTGCAGGCGACGGGCGGCGTTGAAAGTGGCGCTGCGAATGGGCCGGAGAATTGGCGCGGGCGTTTGCAGCTCAACATGCCGCTCGGCAATTGATTGCTGCGCAATGCCGCGCGTGCAGAAACGCTTTCAATTTTGTCAACATTCTCCTTTCGCCCATGCAATGGAAAGTTATTTCCAGTGGCCCGACAGGCACGTATAGTGCTGGTTGTAGGTGATCAGCATCGGTTGTGAGTACTGCCGCTGCGGCAGCACGAGCTCCCCCCGAACCGCCTTTCCGTATCGCTGATCCCCCTGCGAAGGAGGTGACGCATGGCATGCCCGAAGATCGAGGTCCGCGGAAAGAGAGTCATCTTGCTCAGCGGATTTCACGACACGGTCAAAGCAGCTCGCCCCCAGGTTGTCCTGGACGAAGCGGATGTGAAGGAAGCCCACGAGCTGCTGCAGTCCACCCGGCTGCATCCTGACGCGGTTGCCTTCGGCTTCGTCGCCGGCCGTTGGGTGCCGGCTGCCTGAGGTAGCCGGTGCGGGCGGATCCCGCACTCAGCCTGGATCTCTCCCAGGCCCGAAAGGGCCTGGGGATTTGCCGTATCGGGAGGGCAACGCTAGATAGAGGCGCAAATTCCTCCGATCCGGATGACCATGGTTCTCGCACGCGATCTGTCCGCTGACGCCAGCGCGCCGCCGTTCCCGGCGCCGGCCTCCGTCAAGTCTTCGCTCGCCGGCCTCGGCCGCGAGGGGCTGCGCGCGGCTCTTGCCGGTGCGGGCGTGCCCGAAAAGCAGCTCCGGATGCGGGTCAACCAGCTCTATAGCTGGCTTTACGTGCGCGGCGTCTCGAGCTTCGACGCGATGACCGATGTCGCCAAGGATCTGCGCGCCAGCCTGAGCGAGGGTTTCACGCTCGACCGCCCGGAGATCGTCTCCGAGCAGGTCTCGATCGACGGCACCCGCAAGTGGCTCCTGCGCCTGCCCGCCCAGGGACGCGACGGCCGTCCCCCCGAGGTCGAGACCGTCTACATCCCAGAATCCGATCGCGGCACCCTGTGCATCTCGAGCCAGGTCGGCTGCACGCTCAATTGCACGTTCTGCCATACGGGCACGCAGCGCCTGGTGCGCAATCTCACCGCCCAGGAAATCGTCGGGCAGATCATGCTCGCCCGCGACCGCATCGGCGATTGGCCGGGCGCAGAGCCGCCCGGCGATGGCCGCCTGCTGCCGGCGTCCGATCGCAAGATCACCAACATCGTGCTCATGGGCATGGGCGAGCCGCTCTATAACTTCGATAACGTGAAGGCGGCGATGGAAGTGGCCGCCGACGGCGAGGCGCTGTCGGTCTCCAAGCGGCGCATCACGCTCTCGACCTCCGGCGTCGTGCCGGAGATCGCCCGCTGGGGTGCGCAGACGGGAACCATGCTCGCGATCTCGCTCCACGCCGTGCGCGATGACCTGCGCGATGAGTTGGTGCCGATCAATCGCAAATACCCCATCGCAGAGCTGCTCGATGCGTGCCGCAACTACCCCGCGCTGTCGAACGCACGGCGCATCACGTTCGAATACGTGATGCTGAAGGGCGTGAACGATAGCCTCGCCGAGGCGCGCGAGCTGGTGCGCCTGCTGGCGGGCATCCCTGCCAAGATCAATCTCATCCCGTTCAACCCCTGGCCGGGCGCCCCCTACGAGTGTTCCGACTGGGACCAGATCGAGCGCTTCGCGGAGGTGGTGAACCGCGCCGGTTACGCGAGCCCCGTGCGCACCCCGCGCGGGCGCGATATCTACGCCGCCTGCGGGCAGCTCAAGTCGGAGAGCGTCAAGCAGCGCGCGAGCGCGCGCGGCCTGACCGACGTGGCGACGAGTGGCAGCGGGGCCTGACCGAACGTGTTCTGGAAGTCCGCCGGACGCATCCTGATCGTCATCCCCTTCGCGCTGATCATGGCGATGTTCACTACCCTTGCGGTGCTGGTGACGCTCGGCCTGGAGCGGGTAACGGCGTTCCTCCACGTCCATCCGGTTGGCGATGAAAACGTCGACACGATCTTCGCCATGATGGACCAGGGGCTCATGCTGGCGGCGAGCGTCACGATCATTCCGGCGCTGCTGATCGTAATCGTCGGCGAGGTCGCCCGCATCCGCTCCTTCGCCTACTACGTGGTCGGCGGGGGAATTGCGCTCGCGGCCATTCCCCTGCTCGCCCGCTACGGCCAGGGCGGCGCGATCGACGCGCCCGAGGCGCTGGTCTGGCAGGTGTTCGCCACCGCGGGCTTTGCCGGCGGCTTCGTCTATTGGCTGATCGCTGGCCGCAACGCCTGAGCCTCCAGCGCGCCTGAGCTCCAGCGCCCTGAGCCTCCCCCTGGGCCTCGAGCGCCCCCGAGCCTCCAGCGCCAAGTCAGACCGCATTGGCCGCCCTGTGCCCAGCACGCGCGCGGTCGATATGAACGTCAGCTCGGAAGCGCGGCGCGGTGCGGCCCTCCCATTAGGCAGATGCGGCGTTTTTCGTTGAGATAAGCAACTTAACGCCTGTAAGCTGCCGCCAACTTGCAGGGAATCTCGGCCATGCTCACGTTGCTGCGCGTTCTTTTCGGCTTCATCATCGCCTGCCTTGTGGCCGGCGCCGTGACGGTGGCCTTCATCGTCACGCCGGGGGATCTCGCCGCCTTGCCCGCCGACGCGCAGGCCGAACGGCTCAGCAATGCCGGCGTGCTGGCCCTGCTCACCGCCACCCACTCGGCGATTTTCTCGTTCCCCTTCGCGCTGCTCGCCATCGGCGCCGCCGAGCTTTGGCGCCTGCGCTCCTGGATCTACTACGCCTCGGTGGGCGTCATCGTCGCGCTGGGCGGCTTCTCGGCCGAGTACCTGAACGAGGTCCCCGGCGAGCCGTCGATCCTGAACAACTACGCGTTGGCGGCTTTCCTTACCGCGGGCGTCTTCGGCGGCCTTGCCTACTGGCTTTTTGCCGGCCGGCGCGCTGGTCCCCGGCGCGGGAGTACGCCGCCCCCGGCGGAGGGCAAGGACAATGGTGAGGCGGAGCCGGTGGCCCAGGCAACCTGAGCCTCGCCGCGGCGCGTTTCTTCCGTTGTGGGATTGTTTGCCAAGTGCGGGCCCGCCGGATCGGGGCCGCGTAAAGCTGTTGTTGCGACGCAACAATAGGTTTAGCCTCTCGCCAGTGGCTGCGCGGGGCAGGCATAGAGAAAAAGGCACGCCGCATGCTCGTCGACCCAGAACTGCAGCAGCGCTTCGCCCGTAGCTGCGCGGAAGCCGCTTTCGGCTACTCGGCCGCCAGCGCCGCCGCCTACGCCGCGTTCACCAACCAGGTGCTCGGGTTCTGGTCTTCGGTTCTGGGCGGCACCCCGTCCAGCGCGGAGCCGCGCAACGAGTTCTGGCGCTGGCCCATGCCGCTGGTGCCGGCCGACCTCTTGCCCGCGCCCAAGCCCGCCCCGGCCCCAGCGAACCCGTTTGCCGGCCTGCCCATCAATCCCTTTGCCTGGGCGCTCCCGGCCACCCCCAAGCCCCTACCGCCGCCCCCGTCGCAAAATCCGATGATGGCCAATCCGATGATGGCGGGGCCTATGGCCGCCATAGCGATGTTTGCCGAGACGGTCACCGGTGCGATGAGCGCCATGAGCGGGGCGCCGGTCAAATCCGTCGCCGACGTCTCGAACCCGATGACGGCCTGGTTGTCCATGTTTCCGTTTGCCAAGCAATCGGCCGCCTGGCCGATGGCCATCGTGATGATGTCGTCAGGCGTGCCCCATGCGGTTGCCTGGCCGACCGCAGAGGCCAACATCGCAGCGCTCGATGCGGCCGAGGCCGCGCGCCAGTCCTTCAAGCAGGCCTTCGCCAGCCATCAGGCGGGCGACGGGCATGCGGCAGGCGGCGGTGCCTGGCCGCCGCAGGCGAATTTCCTCGCGCTGATGGCCATGGTGCCGTTGAACATCGGCACCATGTTTACGGCGCTAAAGCTGTCCTGACCGCGCGCATAGAACGCCAGCCAGCCGCGGGGCGTTCGCTGCCCGCTGCCGGCTCCGGTAAAGCGCTCCGGAGCCGATCAGGCTGCTTTTTTTGCCAGCTGATGGTGTGGGCGCAGACGGCAGTGCGCGCGGCGCACCTTGCCGGCCTTGGTCGTGACCTGCTTGCGCCACAGGCACTCGGCCTTGGTCCCGCAGGCGTTGATGTCGAGGCCGACGCAGACCGACGGCGGCTTCTTCTCGACGGGCTTCTTTGCGGCGGTCTGATTGTCGGCGGCCGAAACAGCGCCCGTGAGCGCAATGCAGATCGCGACGGCGGCTGCAGGAACACGCCAGAAGTGGGTACCCATGCGTCGGAACTCCCCCGAAAAGACAACACCCATTGCGAAAGGTTTAGCACCGGGCGCGGGCAGGCGCCATTCGGTTGCGCCGATCATGGTTGACCGCGCAACCGCCGCCCGTCTCCGGCACGACGCGGCAAGCCCGCGAGGTCGATGAGGCGGCGCCCGAGAGTGGCGCCAAGCCCGTCGCAAACGGCTTTTCCGCATGCCGCGCGCGTGCAGGGCGACGCGGTGTCCCTATGGCCTTGGCGGTCGAAATTTCGTACAGGCGGTCAGTCCGCAATCCATACGAGCTTCCCATGACCTCCCATCCCAAGCCGATCAAAAAGGTCGTGCTCGCCTACTCCGGCGGCCTCGACACCTCGATCATCCTCAAGTGGCTGCAGCAGACCTATGGCGCGGAGGTCATCACCTTCACCGCCGACCTCGGCCAGGGCGGAGAGCTGGAGCCCGCGCGCGAGAAGGCGCTGATGCTCGGCATCAAGCCGGAGAACATCTACATCGAGGACCTGCGCGAGGAGTTCGTGCGCGACTACGTCTTCCCGATGTTCCGCGCCAACGCGCTCTACGAGGGCATCTACCTGCTCGGCACGTCGATTGCGCGCCCGCTGATTTCCAAGAAGCAGATCGAGATCGCGCGCGCCACCGGCGCCGACGCCGTCTGTCACGGCGCGACCGGCAAGGGCAACGACCAGGTGCGTTTCGAGCTGTCCTACTACGCGCTCGAGCCTTCGATCCGCATCATCGCCCCGTGGCGCGATTGGGAGTTCAAGAGCCGCGAGGACCTCATCGCCTTCGCCGAGCAGAACCAGATCCCGATCGCCAAGGACAAGCGCGGCGAGTCTCCGTTCTCGGTCGATGCGAACCTGCTGCACTCTTCCTCCGAGGGTAAGGTGCTCGAAGATCCGAACGTCGAGCCGCCGCCCTATGTGTTCCAGCGCACCCTTTCGCCGGAGGAAGCGCCCGACAAGGCGACCATCATCACCATCAGCTTCAAGAAGGGCGATCCGGTCGCGATCAACGGCAATCCGATGAGCCCGGCGAACATCCTCGCCACGCTGAACGACTACGGTCGCGACAACGGCATCGGCCGTGTCGATCTCGTCGAGAACCGTTTCGTCGGCATGAAGTCGCGCGGCATCTACGAGACGCCCGGCGGCACCATCCTCTGGCATGCGCACCGCGCCATCGAATCCATCACGCTCGACCGCGGCGCCATGCACCTCAAGGACGAGCTGATGCCGCGCTACGCCGAGCTCGTCTATTATGGCTTCTGGTTCTCGCCCGAGCGCGAGATGCTGCAGGCCGCCATCGACAAATCCCAGGAGCATGTCGAAGGCGAGGTGACGCTGAAGCTCTACAAGGGCAACGTCATCGTCATCGGCCGTGAGAGCCCCAAGAGCCTTTATTCCTCGACGCTCGTCACCTTCGAGGACGACAAGGGCGCATACGATCAGAAGGACGCGGCGGGCTTCATCAAGCTCAACGCGCTGCGCCTGCGCACCCTTGGCCAGCGTGACCGCAAGGGCTGATCGCACCTTTTGCCGGGGGCTGCGTGCGCGGCCTCTCGGCCATTTCTACGGTGCGCTGAGTTGCGCGGCTTCCGGCTTCCCGCGTCGGCCGTAACGTCCTGCCGCAAGATGCCCCCCGGCACTTCATCGTCGTCAGCATTTCAATTCGAGCCGTGCAGCGCGCCGAACGTGCTTGCTGTCCCGTAAACGGGCGCGCGCCTCGGCGAAGGTTGAACGGCGTTTCATGCCCGAGCGTTGTGGTTCTCTGGCGCAGCCTGCGAACTCCCGGCACGTGCACGCGTTGAAGTGCTTCTGTTGCCAAGGAGAACGACGATGCTGAGAAATCAAATACTCATCGGAAGTATCGCGGCGCTGGCACTCGGACTTTCAGCGGTCGGAGTCGCAGCCCGCGGCGGCGGAGGTGGCGGCGGCGGTGGCCACGGAGGTGGGGGCTTCGGTGGCGGCGGCGGCTTCCACGGAGGCGGCGGTGGCGGCTTCCACGGCGGAGGTATCCCAGGAGGCGGCATCCGTGGCTATCGCGGCGGTGGCGGCGGATACGGCCATTACCGCGGCGGTCGCGGCTTCGTTGGCCCGTACTTCTATGGCGGCTACTACGACGACGACGACTGCTATTGGCGCCGTGGCCGGCTGATCTGCCCCTACTACTGAGATCGCAGCCCGTTTGAGACCGCGGAGCTAAGGCTCCTGGCGGCGTAGAGCCAAGCTTGCCTTATGCGAGGGCACCGCGCGGCGAACACCGGCATGCCCGAGGCCCATCCAGGCAAGCCTCACGCATGAAGCCTGCACACGTTTGAAGCCTGCGGAGGTGGGCGGAAACGCCGAAGCGGTGAAGTCGGCGGGTTTCCCTGCGCTCACCAGATCGCAGCATGGTGGCGCAGGCCGCTATCCAGCGCCAAGATGGAGGCCCCGGTGACGCCCGGCGCGATGCGAACGCGTTAGGCCGCTGCGGTGGGCAGCGGCGCAGCCTGCGGACGGTCGACCTGGGGCCGCGGCCACTGCTCGGGCAATTCGCATAGCCCGCCGCCCATGTAGATCTGGTGCCAGAGCTGCGTCGAAAGCACGCCCGTGAGACCCATCTTCAGGAAGACGTTGATCTTGTCGCCCTTGCCCGCGCCGATCGCCTCGTAGTCGCGCAGCACGGCCTCGGTATCGAAATAGCCCGTACGGTTCAGCGCCTCGCGGGTCATGAGCTGGCGCACGTAGGGCGGCGGATCGATGAAGAACGATTCCGCGAGCGGCGCCCGGAACATGCCCTTTTTGCGGAATGCCGCTTCCTTCGGCAGCAGCCGCGAAGCCGCGAGACGGAGCAGGTATTTGTCGCGCAACAGGCCCCGCAGCTTCCAGCGCGGATGCAGTTGCGACACGTAGGAAATCACGTCCTCGTCGAGGAACGGATAGCGCGTCTCGACGCTGTTCGCCATGGCGACCCGGTCGCCTTTGTGGTTCAGCAACAGCCCCGGCAGGTGCACCTTGTAGCCGTAATAGAGCGACTGGTTGAGCGGATCCCAGCGGCGCACGCGCTCCGCATCCACCGGCACGTCGTCATAGGCGATGTAGTCGCCGAGCTGCGCTTTCGTATCGCCGCTGAAGTAGCGCGCGCGCGACTGCGCGACGAGGTGGTAGAGCAGCGTCTGCGCATGGGCGCGGCCGAGTTTCTCATCGATGTGTTTCAGCTGCGCGTTGGTCATGTGCGGCGCCATGCGCATCCGGAACAGCCGGTTCAGCGCATCGGATGCATGCGTGCCGCCGATGTCCATGAAGTAGCTGAGCTTGCGCAGCTTGAACCAGATGTAGCCCGCGAACGCTTCGTCTGAACCCTCGCCCGTCAGCGCCACCTTGTAACCCTGGTCGTGCACCTCCTGCGCCAAGCGCCAGAGCGCCGCGCACGAGGTATCGATCACCGGACTGTCGGCGGAAGCGATGAGCTGCGGATAGGTGTTCGCGATGACGGTACTGTCGGAGCGCAGGATCGTCGGCTGGCTGCCGATGGCGCGCGCGCTGAACAGCGCATCCGACGTCTCGTCGAGTCCCTTGCCGGGAACCTGGATGGTGAAGCTCGGCACCGGCGAGCCGCGCAGTTTCGAAGCGGTGGCGAGCACGTAAGCTGAATCGACGCCTCCGGAGAGATAGCCGACGACCGGCACATCGGCGCGCAGCCGGATATCCACGGCGCGGCTGAAGCGGGCTTCGAACTCGTCGATGAGATGCTTGGGATCGCGCGCGTCGATCTCCTGGCCGGCATCGGGGAAGTCGAGATCCCAATAGCGGCGCTCGACGACCTCCGCGGGGCGGCCGTCGGCGCGGAAAGCGATCCTCAGGTAATGGCCGGGTAGCAGCGCATTGACGCCCTTGAACATCGTGCGGCGCGTGCCCATGGCGAAGAACGTGAACACCTGGTCCATGCCGCGCGGATCGAATGCGGCAGGCACACCCCCCGAGGCGAGCAGCGCCTTAATCTCCGAACCGAAGTAGACCCAGTCGCCCTGGCGGCTCCAGTGCAGCGGACAAATGCCGACGCGGTCGCGTGCGAGGAACACCGTGCGCTTGGAGAAATCTATGAGCGCGATCGCGAACTGTCCGCGCAGCTTCTCGAAGACGTCCTCGCCGTATTCCTCATAGAGGTGCACGATGATTTCGGTGTCGGTGTGCGTACGGAAGACGTGACCCTTCGCCTCCAGCTCCGCCTTCACTTCCGGATAGTTGAAGAGCTCGCCGTTATAGACGACGCCGACGCTGCCATCCTCGTTGAAGATCGGCTGTGAGCCGTCGCCGAGCCCGACGATGGAGAGCCGCCGGTTCGCAAAGCCGATGCCGGGGCGGAAGAGATAGCCGTCCTCATCGGGACCGCGATGCAAAAGCGCGTCGGCCATTCTCCGCACGGCGCCGGTCTCCGGCTGGCGCTTGCCCGTCAGATCGATGATTCCAGCGATGCCGCACATAAGTCCTCGTATAGGTCGGGGATGGGCGCGAATCGGCCCAGGGTTCTAAATGCACCTGGACCAGGTAAAGGGCCGGTTACGCAACGTCGCAAAAGGGCGCCGGCCGGCCGGATCGTTGCCAGAACAACCCGGATCGCACAAGAGATTGGCCGGAAAACGTGCTTCAAAAGAGGCCGAGCGACTTGAGGCTGGCGTGTCCGTCGCGGCCTACAATGATGTGATCATGGACAGAAATGCCCAACGGGCCCGCAGTCGCGACAATATGCTTCGTCATGTCGACGTCGGCCCGCGAAGGCGTCGGATCGCCCGACGGGTGATTGTGAACGAGAATTATCGCCGTCGCCGAAAGCTCCAGCGCGCGTTTCACGACCTCCCGTACGTAGACGGGGGTGTGGTCGACCGTGCCCTGCTGCTGCACCTCGTCGGCGACGAGGCGGTTGCGCTTGTCGAGGAACAGGATGCGGAATTGCTCACGGTGCTCATAGCGCTGCGCGGCGAGCAGATAGTCGATCACCTGCCGCGATGATGCGAGTACGGTGCGTTGCACGATCTCCGACTGCATGAACCGCAGCGCGGCTGCCCGCACGAGCTTCAGTTCGGTGACGACGGAATCCCCGACGCCGTGTACCTCCTTGAGGCGGCCCTCCGGCGCGCTCACCACTTCCGCGAACGTGCCGAAGCGCGCGATCAGCCGCTTGGCGATGCCCTTCGTGTCGCGCCGCGGCAGGGCGCGGAACAGCACCATCTCCAGGAGCTCGTAGTCGGGTAGCGCGTCGGCGCCACCCTTGCGGAAGCGCTCGCGCAGGCGCTGTCGGTGGCCGCTGTTGTCGATCAGCGGCGCTTCGAGAAACGATCCTTGCGGGCTGGCGTCTGGGCCTTCCTCGCTCCTGTCGCGATCCGGCATGGCGCGCGCCTGCTCGCTTATTCTTCGAAGCGCGGGAAGTAGATCCCAGCGGGCGAGTGCGTGAAGACCTCGTATCCCGTCTCCGTCACGCCGATGCTGTGCTCGAACTGCGCCGAGAGCTCGCGATCGCGCGTCACCGCCGTCCAGCCGTCGGGCAGGACCTTCACGTGGGGCCGCCCGAGGTTGATCATCGGTTCGATGGTGAACAGCATGCCCGGCTCCAGCACGATGCCTTCGCCCTCTTCCCCGTAGTGCAGGATGTTGGGGCGGTCATGGAAGATGCGCCCGAGGCCATGGCCGCAGAAGTCGCGCACGACGGAGCAGCGCTCGCTCTCGGCATAGGCCTGGATGGCGGCGCCGATATGCCCAGTGGTTGCCCCGGGACGCACGGCCGCCATGCCCCGCTGCAGGGCCTCGTAGGTGACGGCAATGAGCCGCTCGGCCTTGCGGGAGATTTTGCCCACCGGATACATGCGCGAGGTGTCGCCATGCCAGCCGTCGACGATCAGCGTCACGTCGATGTTGATGATCTCGCCTTCGCGCAGCGGCTTGGGGCCCGGAATGCCGTGGCAGACGACGTGGTTGATCGAGGTGCAGATCGCCTTCGGAAAGCCGCGGTAGTTCAGCGGTGCGGGGTAGGCGTTGTGGTCGAGCGCGAATTGGAGCGCCAGCTCGTCCAGCTCCTCGGTGGTGACGCCGGGGCGCACATGCTCGGCGAGCATGTCGAGCGCGGCAGCCGCAAGCTGGCCGGCCTTGCGCATGCCTGCGAAGGCGTCCGGTCCGTGCAGCTTCACCTTTCCGTCGCGCGCGGATGCGCGATCGACTTCGACATTCGACATCTGATTTCCTGGGCCGCCGAAAGACCGGTAGAGGTGGGGCCAATGGCGTGAATGTAGTGCAAAAACGGCCGCACGCAATAAACGTGCGGCGCGCCTTTGGTAAAGCGCGCCGCAGCAAAAGTTCGAATTGTTCCGGAAAGCCGGCCTTGTGTCAGGCCTTGGCCTCTTCCTCGGCCGGAACTTCCGCAGCGGAAGCTTCAGCGATCAGCGCCTGGGCCTGGCTGATCCAGTTGTCCTTCTCGATGCGGCCGCCGAGCTGCAGCGTCTCATCGAGGTTGGCCATGTCTTCATCGGAGAGATTGGCGATCTGCTCCAGCTTGACGGCGTTGAGGTGACGCAGGCGGATCGCGAGTTCCGCGTCGATACCCTTGATCTGCGTGAGATCGTCGGGCTCGCCCTTCTGCTTCTTGAAGCCTTTCCAGGCGGCGTTGAGGCGGCGGGCGCGCGCATCCGAGCGCTCGGGAATACGGGCGGCCTTACCGCGGCGGCCACGCAGGTAGTAGAGCTTCGCGCGGCGGACTTTACCGCGGCGGATGACCTCGATCTCGGCGATGTACGGCGAGTAGATCGGGAACACGCGCTCCACGCCCTCACCGTAGGAGATCTTGCGGACCGTGAAGCTCTCGTTGATGCCCCCGCCGGACCGGCTGATCACGACACCCTCGTATGCCTGGGTGCGGACGTTGGTGCCCTCGATCACCTTCACCATCACCTTGACGGTGTCTCCGGGGCCGAACTCGGGCACGGCGCGCTTAGCCGTTACGGCGCTGATCTGCTCGCGCTCGATCTCTTGGATGACGTTCATGGGGCACCTTGACCGTAAAAACCGTAGAAACAGGCCGTCGAGGCTCGGCGGTCGGCCGGCACCCCCTAACGGCAGCATTGGGGAATTTGCGGCGGTAATAGACGAAATGCCGGGGGTTGTCGATATGGTCGGAGGCGATTTGTCGCCTCGCTGCGTCCGCGCGTGGGCGTGCCATTGTCGCGGGGCGCTATATGGCGCAGCTGAACCACGACGCTTCCGGACGTTAACTGGACGCCCCGCGTGGCGCACGCTGCCCGAAGCCGCGCGAACGAGCGGGATGCCGCCCCGTTAAGACTTTCGCGCCACCGGCCGGCGATGCAGTAAATCCGGGCGCCGCTCGGCCGTGATCCGCTCGGCCTCCGCGCGCCGCCACTCGGCGATCCGCTTATGATCCCCCGATAGCAGCACCTCCGGGATCGTCCGGCCCTCCCATTCCCGCGGCTTGGTGTACTGCGGGTATTCGAGGAGGCCGCCCTCGAAGCTCTCCTCGCTCAGCGAAGCGTTTCCGCCGATGACGCCCGGGAGCAGCCGCACGCAGGCATCGATCAG
Organism: Hyphomicrobiaceae bacterium; assembly: GCA_044507625.1. Lineage (GTDB taxonomy): Bacteria > Pseudomonadota > Alphaproteobacteria > Rhizobiales > Hyphomicrobiaceae > Hyphomicrobium_A. The sequence continues at coordinate 44,808 of JBIQJE010000016.1, forward strand.
AACCATGGCGGCGATTTCCCCGCCGGAAAGCACGTAATCGCCGATCGAAACCTCGCGCATCTGCCGCCCCGCGATGACGCGCTCGTCGACCCCTTCGAAGCGGCCCGTGAGCAGCATGGCGCCCGGCCCTTCCGCCAGCTCTGCCGCGAGCGCCTGGGTCAGCGGCTCTCCGCGCGGCGAAAGGTAGATGAGCGGCGCTGACGGGTCGTCGACGCGCGCATGATCGATGGCCGCCGCGAGCACATCGGCGCGCATCACCATGCCGGCGCCCCCGCCTGCCGGTGTGTCATCGACCGCGCGATGGCGTCCGATGCCGAACCCGCGCAGGGCGAGCGTCCGCAGCGACCACAGTCCCGCATCGAGCGCCTGTCCGACGAGCGACACGCCGAGCGGCCCGGGAAACATTTCCGGGAACAGCGTCAGCACGGTCGCGCGCCAGGAAGGCCGATCGCTTTTCTCAGGAAAGTGCGCCACCACTCACCACCGCTGTCTCTTGCAACGGGCGCCCGAAGCGGCCGGCGTTGGAACGTCGTTGCACACTACCGGTCGCCGCCCGCACCGTGCACCCCTTTGTGGTGCTCGGCTCCGTGCCCCCCAATTCGCGTTGGCGTGCACGGCGCCGGGCCATCGTCGCGTCAGACGCCTTCGACGACCACCATGTGCAGCACGCCCGCGCCCTCGCGCAGCTTGCGCGCCTCGGCGTACTCGGGCGAGGTCGCATAGCCGAGCGCCTTGTCGTAGCTCTCGAACTCGATCACGACATTGCGCGCAAGGCCATCGCCCTCGATGATCTTCGCCTGACCGCCGCGCACGATCGGCTTGCCGCCGAACATGTCGAGCGGGATCTTCGACTTCGCAACATACTCGGCCCACTTCTCCGGGTTCGTCACCTCGGCGCGCACGATCACATAGCCCTTGGCCATCGCAATACTCCTCCCGTTTTGGTGCTGCCGGCGTCAGCTCGACGCTTCGGCCTCGCGAATGTGGTTGACGAATGTTTCTGCCGCGACACGCGGATCGTCCGCCTGCGTAATCGGGCGGCCGACGACGATGTGGCTGGCGCCCGCCTTGATGGCATTGTCGGGCGTCGTGATGCGCTGCTGATCGTCCGTCGAGCTGCCGGTGAGGCGGATGCCGGGCGTCACGATGAGAAAATGGGAACCCACGACATCGCGGATGCGCCCCGCTTCCTGGCCCGACGCGATCACGCCATCGAAACCCGCCTCGTAGGCGAGTTTGGCGCGCTGCACCGCGAGATCGGCCGGACTGAAGGACGAGCCCTGCTGCTTGAGGTCGTCGCCGGTGAGGTTGGTCAGCACGGTCACGGCGAGCAGCTTGAGCTTGGCCCCGCCCCGTCCGGCGACGGCAGCGCGCATCGTTTTGAGGTCATGCCCGTGCACCGTCAGCATATCGACGCCGAGCTCGGTGACGTTCGCAACCGCCCGCTCGACGGTGTTGCCGATGTCGAGCAGCTTCATGTCGAGGAAGACGTGCTTGCCCTCGCGCTTCAGAGCGCGCGCAAGGTCGAGGCCGCCTGCGAACAGCAACTCGAGTCCGACCTTATAGAATGAGACCGCATCCTCGAGCGTGGCGACGAGACGCTGCGCCTCCTCGACGGTCGGCATGTCGAGGGCGACGATCAGGCGGTCCTTGGCGGAATGTGAGCCCATATGATGAAGCTGTCCTTTTGGAACTTCTGTTAGAGCGCGAAACGGCCGGCGTCGAGCCCGTCGTGGCTCGCGCGGCCCCGCTTGTCAGCGGGAGGACGTATGGGAGAAGCATCCGCGGAGCCCTGTAACCTCATCCCGGGTGGGGAGGGATCGGCGCCAGGATCAGCGTTAGCCATGCAGAACGCGAGCGGCGAGCGCAAGGGCGGGCGAACCGGTCGGCGCGTCAGTTGCCGAAGCTGTAGTTGATGCCGATCCGCGCGCTGTTGGCGGTGAGATCGACGGAGTCCAGCGGACTGCCCGGTGGCCGCCGGCCGTACGATCAAACCGCTGGTCGAGACCTTGCCGAGATCCACAGGGGGACGCAACGCGCGCTAGCCGTGCAGCACATGGGCTGCCCGCGCGAGCTTCTGGATCAGCGCCTTGAAAATTTCCTGGCTGTCTTTGTTCTTGAGGTGCCCGTCTTCGCCGAATGCATCCGCTGCCCGGGGCACCGCGAACTGGTCCGGCAGCACGAGCGCGCCGAGGCCCAACTCCAGAACCTGCCGCACCGTCGTGAGGCTGCGCAGCCCGCCCATGCCGCCCGGCGAGGCCGAGCCGAGCGCGAACACGCGCGTCTTGTAGACATCCGCACCGCTCGGTTCGGGCGCACGCACGCGGCTCACCCAGTCGAGCGTGTTCTTCAAGAGCGGCGTGATCGACGAATTGTATTCCGGGCTGGCGATGAAGATGCCGGTGTGGGCCGCCATCAGCTCTTTGAATTTGTGAGCGTTCTCCGGCGAGCCATCGAGAGCTTCGATATCGCCATTGAAGAGCGGCATCGGATAGTCGCCGAGATCGGCGAACGTCGCTGCGATGCCGTTGACCTCGGCGATAACGGAGCCGAGCCTCGCGAGCTTTTTATTGAAGGAGCCGGTGCGTTCGGAGCCGGCAAAAAAGAGAAGCCTCACCCCAGCCGTCATGGAAGCGTCCCGATTTCGAAACCCGCGAAAGCTTCTACCGCGGCGCGAGGGCGGGCTTCGCAATCGCTGGCGATCGTCCGGTTTCTGAAGTTGCTGCGATTGAAATCGGGAGATCCGCCCGGCACGTTACCGCCAAAGGTGGCGAGCTTCTCGATCATCGCACGCCCCTCAGCTTCCCTTGCCCTCGAAGAAATCCTTCACGCGCGCAAAGAAGCCTGCGCTCTCGGGGCTGGTTTCCTTGTGGCTCTCCTGCTCGAATTCCTCGAGCAGCTCGCGCTGGCGCTTGGTGAGGTTCTTCGGCGTTTCGACCTCGACCTGGATGTACATGTCGCCGTGCACCTTCGAGCGCAGCACCGGCATGCCCTTGCCCTTGAGGCGGAACTGTTTGCCGCTCTCCGAGCCCTCGGGAATCTTGATGCGCGTCGCCCCGCCTTCCACCGTCGGCACCTCGATCTGCCCGCCGAGCGCGGCAGTCGTCATCGCGATCGGCACCTTGCAGAAGATGTCGGCGCCATCGCGCTGGAAGAACTCGTGCGGCTTGATCGAGAGGAAAATGTAAAGGTCGCCCGCCGGTCCGCCGCGCAGGCCCGCTTCGCCCTCACCCGCTAGGCGGATGCGCGTGCCGTCCTCGACGCCGGGTGGAATGTTGACGGAAAGCGTGCGCTCCTTCGTCACCCGGCCCGCGCCGTGGCAGGACTGGCAGGGATCCTCGATGGTCTCGCCGCGGCCCTGGCAGTTCGGGCAGGTCCGCTCGATGGTGAAGAAGCCCTGGCTGGCGCGCACTTTGCCGTGGCCGCCGCAGGTCGGGCACGTCGTCGGCTTGGTGCCTGCCCGCGCGCCGCTGCCGGAGCATGTTTCACAGGAAACGGAGGTCGGAACGCGGATCTGCGCGGTCTTCCCGACGTAGGCGTCCGAGAGCGTGATCTCCAGGTTGTAGCGCAGGTCGGCGCCGCGCTCCCGTGCGGAGCGAGTGCGCTGTCCGCGCCGGCCGCCCATGAACTCCCCGAAGAGATCGTCGAAGATGTCGGACATCGATGAGGCGAAGTCCGGCCCGAAGCCGCGTCCTCCACCGCCCTGCTCGAAGGCGGCGTGCCCGAAGTGGTCGTAGGCGGCGCGCTTCTGCGGGTCCTTCAGGACCTCGTAGGCCTCGTTCAGCTCCTTGAAGCGAATTTCGGCGCGCGTATCGCCCGGATTGCGATCGGGATGACACTCTTTAGCGAGCCGGCGGTAGGCAGATTTGAGCTCTTGCTCGCTCGCCCCCCGGGAAAGCCCGAGCGTTTCGTAGTAGTCGCGCTTGGCCATGTTCAGCGCGGGTCCTTCGGATTGGTCCAAGGTGCGGATACCCCGTGACTGGGAGATAGCGATGTTTTTGGCGTGGGGGAAGGGTAAAGCCTGTCCCGATCGCTATGTGGAGAGGGTGCGCTGGTGCCGCAAGACAGCTGGGACGGGTGCCCCGCTAAACGAGAGCCCGGCGTTGCCGCCGGGCTCCAGTCTATTGCAAAGCGTCACCCGCGGGATCAGGCCGACTTCTTCTTGTCGTCCTTCACTTCCTCGAAGTCCGCGTCGACGACGTTGTCGTCGCCCGAACCCGAGGAGGTGCCGCCATCCGATGCGGCGCCCTCGCCGCTCGAGCCCTGCTGGGCGGCGTAGATGGCCTCGCCGATCTTCATCGCGGCCTGGGCAAGCGCCGTGGTCGCGGACTTGATCCGGTCCGCGTCGTCGGACGAGACGGCTTCCTTCACGTCGGCGATCGCCTTCTCGACGTCGGGCTTGGCGGCCGCAACGGCGGCGTTGGACTCGTTCTCCGTGAGTTGCTTCTCGGTGCTGTGAACGAGGGCTTCGGCCTGGTTCTTCGCCTCGATCAGCTCGCGCTTCTTCTTGTCTTCCGCCGCGTGCGATTCGGCGTCCTTGACCATCTTGTCGATCTCGGCGTCGCTGAGACCGCCCGAGGCCTGGATGCGGATCGACTGCTCCTTGCCCGTGGCCTTGTCCTTGGCCGAGACGTGCACGATGCCATTCGCGTCGATGTCGAACGTCACCTCGATCTGCGGCACGCCGCGCGGTGCAGGCGGGATGCCGACGAGATCGAACTGGCCGAGCAGCTTGTTGTCGGCAGCCATCTCGCGCTCGCCCTGGCTGACGCGGATGGTGACGGCGTTCTGCCCGTCCTCGGCGGTGGAGAAGGTCTGGCTCTTCTTGGTCGGGATCGTGGTGTTGCGCTCGATGAGACGCGTGAACACGCCGCCCAGCGTCTCGATGCCGAGCGAAAGCGGCGTCACGTCGAGAAGCAGAACGTCCTTCACCTCGCCCTGCAGCACGCCCGCCTGGATCGCGGCGCCGACGGCGACGACCTCATCCGGGTTGACGCCCTTGTGCGGCTCCTTGCCGAACAGGTTCTTCACGACCTCCTGCACCTTGGGCATGCGGGTCATGCCGCCGACGAGAACGACTTCGTCGACGTCTGCAGCCTTGAGGCCAGCGTCCTTGAGCGCCTTCTCGCACGGACCGCGGGTCCGGTTGATCAGCGAGTCGACGAGGCTCTCCAGCTTGGCGCGGGTGAGCTTCATCGTGAGATGCTTCGGACCGGAGGCATCCGCCGTGATGAAGGGCAGGTTGATTTCGGTCTGGGTTGCGCTCGAGAGCTCGATCTTTGCCTTTTCTGCAGCTTCCTTGAGACGCTGCAGGGCGAGCTTGTCGCCGCGCAGATCGATGCCGCTCTCTTTCTTGAACTCGTCGGCGAGATACTCGACGAGCTTCATGTCGAAGTCTTCGCCGCCGAGGAAGGTGTCGCCGTTCGTCGACTTCACCTCGAACACGCCGTCGCCGATCTCGAGGATCGAAATATCGAACGTGCCGCCGCCGAGGTCATAGACGGCGATGGTCTGGGAATCTTTTTTCTTCTCGAGGCCGTAAGCGAGCGCAGCGGCCGTCGGCTCGTTGATGATGCGCAAAACCTCCAGACCGGCGATCTTGCCGGCGTCTTTCGTGGCTTGGCGCTGGGCGTCGTTGAAGTAGGCGGGGACGGTGATGACCGCCTGCGTGACTTTCTCGCCGAGCTTTGCCTCGGCCGTTTCTTTCATCTTCTGGAGGATGAACGCCGAGATCTGCTGCGGGGAATATTCTTTGCCGTTGGCCTCGACCCAGGCATCGCCGTTGGGGCCTTTGATGATCTTATAGGGTACGAGGTCTTTGTCCTTTTCGACCGTGGGGTCGTCGTAGCGGCGTCCGATCAAACGCTTGATGGCGAAAAACGTGTTGAGCGGATTGGTGACTGCCTGACGTTTGGCCGGCAAGCCGACGAGCTTTTCGTCATCGGCAGCAAAGGCCACGACGGAAGGCGTCGTGTTGGCGCCTTCGGCGTTTTCCAGAACCCTCGGCTTGCCGCCCTCCATCACCGCCACGCAGGAGTTCGTGGTTCCGAGGTCGATGCCGATAACTTTAGCCATGGTGCCTATCCTCATTCTTCTGCGGCAGACCGTCCGGACCCGAAGTTCCGGCGTCCGGAGAATCCGCGGCGCGAAGCACGCGCCGGTGCGGTCCCCTATGGAGCATCCAAACGGTAAACGCCGCTTATATAAGGTGGCTTTTACGGGGCGCAACGGTCCCAGGTGAGAGCCGCACGTTCAATTTTCCCCAGTAAAGCGCACTTTGAATCACGCAATGCCAGCGAACCGGGCGACTAAGCGTCGCCGCCCGACGCCTTTGCTTCCGCGGCCCCTTCGGTGTCCGCGGGGCGCTGTGCGGGGCCCTTGGCCACGACGACCATCGCAGGCCGCAGCACGCGTCCTTCTAAGAGATAGCCCGGCTGATACACCTGTACAACGGTACCCGGCGCAGCGCCGGCCTGTTCGATTTCGGCCATCGCCTGGTGCTGGTGCGGGTTGAATGCTTCACCCGCCGGATCGATCCGCGTCACACCGTTGCGCTCCAGCACATTGAGGAAATCGCGTTCCGTCATGGAAACGCCGTCCATGAGCGCCTTGAGGGCAGGATCCGCGTCCGCGGCGCCCGCTGGCACGGCGGCCGTGGCGCGCTGCAGATTGTCGCCCACCGTCAGCACATCGCGGGCAAACTTGGAAATGGCGTATTTGGCCGTTTCCTCCCGCTCGCGCTCGGTGCGTTTGCGTAGATTGTCCATGTCCGCGTGGGCGCGCAGCAGCCGGTCGGTCAGCTCGGCGATCCGTGCCTCGAGCACGGCGACCGTTCCGGTCGCCTCGCCGTTGCCAGGCGTAGAAGCCGGCTCACCACCTGGAGCTGCGTTCGGGTCGGACTTCTTCTCGTCTTCGGCCATGATCTCTCCGCGACAGGGCCCAATGATTCGGGCGCGATATCAGGCGATGTATGGCAAAAATCAAGTCAACAGTCGGCTAACGAGCTTCGCGGTGTAGTCCACCATCGGAATGATACGCGCATAATTGATGCGCGTGGGGCCGATGACCCCGAGCACCCCGACAACCTTGCGCCGCTCGTCGTGGAAGGGCGCAACGATCAGCGAGGAGCCGGAAAGGGAGAACAGCTTGTTCTCCGAACCGATGAAAATCCTTACGCCATCGGCACTTTCCGACAGGCCGAGGAGCTGTACGAGGTCGCGTTTGCGTTCCAGGTCGTCGAACAGATGCCGGATGCGCTCCAGGTCGTCCTGCGCATTGACGTCCTTCAGCAGGTTCGCCTGTCCGCGCACGATGAGGCTCTTCCGGTCATCGAGCGAGCCCGACCATTCCGCCAGCCCTGACTGGATAAAGCGCTTGGTGAGCTCATCGAGTTCCGCACGCGAGGACTGAAGCTGCTGTTCGATGCGCGCCCGCGCCTCCGCCATGGTGAGGCCGCGCACGTGCGCGTTGAGGTAGTTGGCGGCTTCGGCGAGCGCGGACGGCGGCAATCCTTGCGGCAGGTTGACGATGCGGTTCTCGACCGTCTGATCCTCGTCAACCAGCACCACCAGCGCCTTGCCCGGTTCCAGCAGCACGAACTCGATGTGCTTGAGGCGCGTCACCTGCTTGTCCGCGAGAACGACGCCCGCGCAGTGCGAAAGGCCTGAGATCAGCTCGCCCGCCTCGCGCAGAACATCGTCCACGGTGGAGGCGCCCCGGCCGGAAATGTGGGCTTCGATCTGCCGCCGCTCCTTGGTGGTGAGATCGCCCACCTCCAGCAGCCCGTCGACGAAGAGCCGCAGTCCGAGCTGCGTCGGCAGCCGCCCCGCCGATGTATGCGGGGCGACGATCAGCCCGAGCTGCTCCAGATCCGACATCACGTTGCGGATCGACGCCGGCGATAGATTGATCGGCAGCACCCGCGACAGGTTGCGCGATCCGACCGGCTCACCGGTTTCGAGATAGGACTCGACGATCTGCCGGAGGATGGTGCGGGAGCGGTCGCTGAGCCTCGTAAGTCCGCTGGCGCTTTCGTTCATTGCGGGGAATCGACCTCGCCTTAAGGTTGGCCAAGATTATGGATGCGGCACCATCTTCGTCAAACGGTGCGCGGTTTTGGTTGATGCCAGCCCGGCCCTCCCGTAGGTTCGCCGGAATTTCCCATGCAGCAGCCGCGGTCCGACATTTGCTATGCGCCCTTCGAAACGCAATCCCGATGAGCTACGCCGCGTCTCCATCGAGCGCGCAGTATCCAAGCACGCTGAAGGTTCCTGTCTCATAAAGTTCGGTGACACCCACGTGCTGTGCACCGCGAGCCTGGAAGAGCGCGTGCCGCCGTGGCTCAAGGGCCAGGGGCGTGGCTGGGTTACGGCCGAATACGGGATGCTGCCCCGCGCCACGAGCGAGCGCACGCGCCGCGAGGTGACGGTGGGCCATGCCTCCGGCCGCACGCAGGAGATACAACGCCTGATCGGCCGCGCCCTGCGCGCCATCGTCGATCTCAATAAGCTCGGCGAGCGCCAGATCAGCATCGACTGCGACGTCATCCAGGCCGACGGCGGCACGCGCACTGCGTCCATCACCGGCGCGTGGGTGGCTCTGCACGACTGCATCCAGTGGATGAAGCTGCGCGACATGGTGAAGGATGACGTGCTGCGCGACCAGATCGCCGCGGTGAGCTGCGGTCTCTACCGTGGAACGCCGGTGCTCGATCTCGATTACGCCGAAGATTCCTCCGCCGAGGCCGATTCCAATTTCGTCATGACGGGCTCGGGCGGCATCGTCGAGGTGCAGGGCACCGCTGAAACGGTCGCCTTCAGCCAGGAAAGCTTCGATCAGATGATGGCGCTGGCAAAAAAGGGGATCGGCGAGCTCGTCGCCCTGCAGAAGCTGACGGTCTCCTGAGGCATTGGCCATGTTCGTCGGTTTGCTTGCACTGACGGTCGCGGCGATCTTCACCGGAGCAGCATTCTATATCAACGTCGCCGAGCAGCCGGCGCGCCTCGGTCTCGACGATCGCGCCGCCCTGCAGGAATGGAAGCCGAGCTACGAGGCGGGCTTCGCGATGCAGGCCTCGCTGGCGGTGGCCGGGTTCGTCCTGGGTCTCTCCCAGTGGCTGATCTCCGGCGAGCTCACATGGTTGCTTGGCGCTGTGCTGCTGGTCGCGAACTGGCCGTTCACGCTCCTCGCGATCATGCCGGTCAATAGCGCGTTGATGGCAACACCGCTGGATGCGGCCGGAGGTCGGTCGCGTGCACTACTCGAACGTTGGGGCAGGCTGCACGCGGTGCGAACCGCGCTCGGCGCCGCCGCTACCGCAGTCTTCATCTGGGCTATGATATGACCAACCCTTCTCCGCCAAAGCGTGTTCTCGAAACGGTTCTCTATGCGCGCGATCTCGGCGCAACCGAGGATTTCTACCGCCGCGCGCTGGGTCTCGAGCCCTTCTCCAAGGCCGACGGCCGCCAGGTTTTCTATCGCCTCGGCGAGCAGGTGCTGCTGATATTCAACCCGATCGTCACCAGCCGCGCCCCGGACGAGGGCGCGTTGCCCGTTCCTCCGCACGGCGCCGATGGCGAAGGGCACGTATGCTTCGCGGCCTCGGGCGACGAGATCACCGCCTGGCGCACGCACCTCGAGAGCCAGGGCATTCCCATCGAGGAGGACTTCGAATGGCCCGGCGGCGGCCGCTCGATCTACTTCCGCGATCCGGCGGGTAACTGCCTGGAATTCGCCGAGCCCCGCATCTGGAGCCAGAAATGACGCGCCGCCTGAAGCGCGGTGACCGCCTGGTCGTCGCCACCCATAACCCCGGCAAGGTGTGGGAGATCAACAAGCTGCTGGAGCCCTACGGGCTTGCGGCGGTCTCCGCGGGCGAGCTTGGCCTCGAGGAGCCGGTCGAGACCGAAACGACGTTCGAGGGCAACGCGGCGCTGAAGGCCGTTTTCGCCGCCAAGGGCGCCAATCTGCCGGCGCTGGCGGACGATAGCGGCATCGAGATCGACGCGCTCGACGGGGCGCCGGGCGTCTATACCGCCGACTGGGCGGGCCCGGGCCGTGACTTTTCCATTGCCATGCAGCGGGTTAACGATGAGCTCGTGGCCAAGGAGGGCTGGAAGGGCGATCCGCTGAGGGCCAACTTCGTCTCCGTGCTGTGTCTGGCGTGGCCCGACGGCGAAACCCGCTTCTTTGAGGGCAGGGTTTACGGTCACGTCGTTTGGCCGCCGCGCGGCGGCAATGGTTTCGGCTATGATCCCATGTTCGTAGCCGACGGTGAGACCGAGACGTTCGGCGAAATGGAGCCGGCCAGCAAATATGCGATCTCGCACCGAACCCGCGCCTTCGACCACTTCAAGCGCGCCGTCCTCGATGGCGCCGGCTGACGGGGTCGGCTTCGGCGTCTACGTGCACTGGCCCTTCTGTGCGCAGAAGTGCCCCTACTGCGACTTCAACAGCCACGTCCGCTTCGGCGGCATCGACGAGGCGCGATTTCGCGCGGCCTTCCTCCGCGAGCTGGAGACCACCGCCGCGCGCATCGGGCCCCGCACCGTATCGAGCATCTTCTTCGGCGGCGGCACGCCCTCGCTCATGCAGCCGGAAACGGTGGGCGCGATCCTCGACCGCATCGCGGCGCTGTGGAGTGTCGATGCGGGTGCCGAGGTCACCATCGAGGCCAACCCGGGCAGCGTGGAGGCTGCGCGCTTCCGCGGCTACCGCGCCGCAGGGGTCAACCGTGCGTCGCTCGGCGTGCAGTCGCTGCGCGACGACATCCTGAAATCGCTCGGCCGCATCCATTCCGTCGCCGAGGCGAAGGCGGCCATCGAGGTGGCGCGATCGACCTTCGACCGCTTCTCCTTCGACCTCATCTACGCCCGCCCGAAGCAGACACCCGATGAATGGCGCGCCGAATTGCGCGAAGCGCTGGGTCTCGGCGCGCCGCACCTTTCACTCTACCAGCTCACCATCGAGCAGGGCACACCCTTCGCCGCGCTCCATGCCGCGGGCAAGCTCACCGTGCCCGACGAGGATGCAGCTTCCGCGCTCTATGCGGTGACGCAGGAGCTGACCGCGGCTGCCGGGCTGCCCGCCTACGAGATCTCGAACCATGCCCCGGCGGGCGAGGAAAGCCGCCACAACCTGCTCTATTGGCGCTATGGCGAATACGCCGGCATCGGCCCGGGCGCCCATGGCCGCCTCGACTGGGACGGCGCCCGCCGTGCGACGAGCACCGAGCGCGGCCCCGAGGTATGGGCCACGCGCGTCGAGGAGCACGGCCATGGCCTCGTGGAGACCGCGCCCCTCACCCTCCCCGAGCAGGCCGACGAAGCGCTGCTCATGGGTCTGCGTCTCCTCGAAGGCATCGACCTCGACCGTCTGCAGCGCCGGACGGGCCTGCGCCCCTCCGCCGATGCTGTGGCCGAGCTGATCGCTGACGGCGTCATCGAGCCGCTGGCGGAAGGGCGACGCATCCGCGCCACCGCCGAGGGCCGCTTCATCCTCAATGCGATCGTGCTACGTCTTGCCATGAGTTTTACCGATGATCGGACGCCGCGCGCCGCGGCAGCCCTTTCACCCGCCGCCGGATAACGGAACCCCATGCGAAATATCTACGACTGGATGATGCGCACAGCGTCGAGCAAGCGTGCGCCCGCGGCGCTCGCCACGGTCGCGTTCGTCGAAAGCTCGTTCTTTCCCATTCCGCCGGACGTGATGCTGATCCCGATGGTGCTCAGCGACCGGCAGAAGGCGTGGTGGTACGCGACGATCGCCACCATCGCCTCGGTCGCCGGCGGCATTCTCGGCTACGCCATCGGCTATTTTGCCTTCGAGGCCATCGGCAAGCCGATTCTCGCCTTCTATGGCAAGGAGCACGCGCTCGATACCTTCATCCAGTTCGTGCACGAGTACGGCGTGCCCGCGATCATCATCAAGGGCGCAACGCCGATACCGTTCAAGGTCGTGACCATTGCCGCCGGCGTCGCCCAGATGGACCTGCTGGCCTTCGTGGGCGCGAGCATCGTGGCGCGCGCCATGCGCTTCTATCTCGTGGCGGGGCTGCTCTATTTCTTCGGTCAGCCGATCAAGGAATTCATCGAAAAGAGACTGACCCTGGTAACGACGGTCTTCGTCGTGGTCTTGGTGAGCGGCTTCGTGGCTGTTAAGTACCTTCTCTAGCAAATCCCGCCGTTGGCCGGCCCGCTGTAAGAAGGTTGGGGCGGGAGGACGACCACTAGCTAAGGCCCTGGTATCGCGATGACCCTAGCCGCACCTGACCCGACCAGCCATTCCGCCTACCGTGCCGGTGCGCTGGCGTTGTTCCTCGCGGTGGCGGCCATTCTCATCGCCCTCGCCTTCGAGTACCTCGGCGGTTATGCCCCTTGCGAGCTGTGCCTGCTGCAGCGCTACGCCTATTACGCCGGGGCGCCCGGCCTCTTTCTCGCGCTCGTCGCGCTCAGTGCCGGTCAGCGCCGCGCTGCGATGGCTCTGTTCGCCGTTGTCGCGCTGGCGTTTGTCGCCAATGCCGTGCTCGGCGTCTATCACGCCGGCGTCGAGTGGCACTTCTGGGCAGGGCCGTCCGGCTGCACCGGATCGCAGGCGCTGACGGCGGAGGCCGGCAATATGCTCGAAGCGTTGAAGCAGACGAATGTCGTGCGCTGCGATGAAGCGGCGTGGCGCTTCATGGGCATTTCGTTCGCAGGCTGGAACGTTGTTTGTTCGCTGCTGATCGTGTGGCTCTCTATCCGCGCTGCACGCGACACCGCACGCGCGGTCTGACTCGCGCACACGTCGCGCGAACGCAAAAGTTTTCCACAGAACAATTGCATGCGCGTGCGCGCGCCTTTCGTTCAGCAACTGTCAAGCAAAATACCGTGGGTAGGTCACGGGCTCGCCATTCCGTGGTCAAAAAGTAACGGTCTATTCCTCTCGTTCGCGGAACACGCAGTCACGAGTTGGAGTTGAAGAGACAGCGAACGGGGCCGAGCAATCCAAGAGCCCAGAGTTCTCAGCGTAGCGAGAGCGGATTGCAAAGCCAGATGTGCAGGTAGCGTTGCGTCAGTTGCGTTCTGTCCGTTGCACCAGTCCGTTGCGTTGTCGCGTTCTTCGAGTTTCGTCTCAGCCCTGCTTAGCGTTCCGCGTCAAGGTCTTTCGGGAACTCCCGCATCCCGCCCGCCGCGTTTGTTGCGTCTCAGTCGTCTCGCGTCAGTTCACTCCAGTATCGCGTTCCGTAGGTGTTGCGTCGGTAGCGTCAGTAAGCGTCCGTGTTGCGTTCTGTTGCGTAGGAAAGTGCGTACGCCAACTTCCCCCAAGCACGCTCCCCCGAGCGTGCAACCCAGTCGAAGCGCCGCTCGGAGGCAGAGGTTTCAGCGTACCTCCGGGCGGTAGCACCCCGCAGAAGTGAGTGGCGTAGCGGGAAGGCCAGTAAGCGTCGCGTAGCGTTCGACTTGTGTAGCGTCTCAGTTGTGTCGCGTCGCGTTGTGTCCCGTGCGTTTGTCTCGAACGTAGCTTGTGAGGTGTGTTGTGGCGTCTCAGTCAGGTGATTGGCGTTCGCTTGCAGAAGTTGTCGGTGAAGTTCTCGTGGCTATCGGCAGTCCGTCTCCAGCGACGGACGTTCCCATAGCGTCGGTGTCGGCAAGGTAGCAGCGCCGCGTATTCGTTTCGGAAGGGGATGGGAAATTCCTTCCAACGAGCTGGCAAGCATATGGAGCGTAGGAGACCTTCAAACCTCCGCCGATGCACCACGTGACCTGGTCTCGCGTTGTGGTGCTACGCGCTCTGTGTGCTTGCCAACCAATAGAGTGCTTCCGGTTTCCCGGCCGGAAGCACGACAGACATAGTTGCGTAGCGTCGTTCCGCGCCCCCCACCAATTCGGAGCGATGCAGAGCCCTCGCGTCGGGGTGTTTGACGGCGCGCCAACGAGGAGGTGTCTTATGAGTTTCAATCATATCAATCCGCTGCAATGGCATCAGGCCGTCGGAATTGCCCGCGCCTCGTGCGCGCGCTTCTTCCGCGACGGCGGAGCGCCCGCAGACGCACTTCTCGCCTTCGGCCTGCCGGTCGACGACCGTGCAGCGCATGATTGGAGCCGCGCGGTCGAGGCGATTGCAGAATCGCTCTGCGCCGCTCCGATGCGACGCGCCGCCTGACGCACGTACAGATCGCCTCGCCGATCTCAAAATTTCGTCTCCCGAAAAGACGAAGGCCCCGGCAGTCGCTGCCTGGGCCTTTCTTGTTTGCGCCGTTGGGTGCCGGGCGCTCACGGGTCGAGTTCGGTATCCCAGTAGAGATAATCGAGCCAGCTCTCGTGCAGATAGTTGGGCGGGAACAACCGTCCATTGCGGTGCAATTCGAAAACGGTGGGCCGATAGGGCGACTGCTTCGGATGCATCCCTACTTGATCCGGCATCTCGCCGCCCTTGGCGAGATTGCAGGGTGCGCACGCGGCGACGACATTGTCCCACCGCGTCAGGCCCCCGCGCGAGCGCGGAATGAGATGATCGAACGTGAGGTCGTCGCGCGAGCCGCAATATTGGCAGGTGAACCGGTCGCGCAGGAACACGTTGAAGCGCGTGAACGCAGGATAGAGCGCGGGCTTTACATAGGTTTTGAGGGAGACGACGCTCGGCACCCGCATCTCGAAATTGGGGCTGCGCACGTAGCGGTCGTATTCGGAGACGATATTGACGCGATCAAGGAAAACCGCCTTCACCGAATCCTGCCAGCTCCAGAGCGAAAGTGGGTAGTAGCTCAAGGGCCGGAAATCGGCGTTTAGGACCAGGGCTGGAAGGCTGTCCGGAATGGCGGCGTGTGCATCCACTCGTTGATGTCCTATCGGTTTCGTCTTCTACGAATCGCGCTCTCCTCGATGTCCGGCGGGGATACTAGCGATGCATATCAACTCTGTGAAGGGCTCCATAAAGGTTGCGCCAAGCGGGGATTTGGCAACGCTAACGAGCTGGAATCACGTGATTTTCTGAAGCAGCAGCGTTCGGTCTGCGACCTTATAGTATGCCCACAGAAGATGCGCGGCGACCCCGCGCCAGGGCCGCCAGCGCTCTGCAATGGCCAAAAGCTCATCGCGCGAAGGCCGGTCATCGAGCTCCATCACGAGGCGTGCCACCGTCTGCAGTGCGAGGTCCCCGGAGGCAAAGGCGTCCGCCCGGCCGAGGCAGAACAGCGCGTAGATATCGGCGGTCCACGGCCCGATGCCGGAAAGCGAGGTGAGCTGCTCGTGCACCACGGCTTCGGGGGCGGTCGTCAGACCTTCCAGATCGAATCCGTTTGCAATCGCGGTGGCGATGCCCCGCAGCGTCCGCACTTTGCCGCCCGATAGCCCGACGGCCCGCAGCGTTGCGTCATCCGCGAGGAGAAACGTTTCCGGCGTCAGCGGCTGTACGGCTGCCTGCAGGCGTCCCCAGATCGCCAGCGCGCTCGCGAGCGACACCTGCTGGCCAACGACGATACGCGCCAGGCCCGCGAAGCCGGGGAGGTAATCGCGCAGCGGCGGATCGCCCGTGCGGTCATGGATGGCGCGCATGTGCGGACACTTGCGGCGCAGCGCGCGCACCCCGGCCCGCATGCCCGTTTCATCGATGATGACGTGTGTCTGCTGTTTTTTCTTCATGCGCGTGCGGTGCGCGGCCGCCTGCAGGGCCGCGCCGGTGCAGCCTATGCCCATAATCCCGTCTGCGCAAAGTCCGCTGCGCGTGGCTTTTCTGCGCACGTGCCGCGTGATGGTTCGCGTGCCCGCGATGGCGAAGCGGGTGCAAGCGCAAGCCGCTTTGCGGCCGTCAATTATTGGGTCCGCGCGATGGCGGCGCGGGTTATAAGCGGCCCACCGAGGAAACGCGCGCCCCTGCCGGCCCGCGTCGCTTATCTGGCACTATGGCTGCCCTCGAAATCGCGATCGATCCAGGCCCGCACGCTCCTAGGCCCCATGACATCTCCGGTCTTCCGTTTCGCCCCCAGCCCGAACGGCCCGATGCATCTCGGCCATGCCCTTTCGGCGCTCACGGGCTTCGAGCTGGCCCAACGTGCCGGCGGGCGCTTTCTCGTGCGCATCGAGGATATCGACGTTGCGCGCTGCCGCGAGGAATACGTCGCCGGCATCTTCGAGGATTTGTGCTGGCTCGGCATTTCCTGGGAGGAGCCCGTGCTGCGCCAGTCCCGGCACTTTGCGGACTATGCGCAGGCCGCCCAATGGCTCGAGGCGCAAGGGCTTCTCTACCCCTGCTTTGCCTCCCGCAGTGAGATCGAAGCCGCCGCCAGCCCCGGTGTGATCGATCCCGACGGTGCGCCGCTCTACCCGCGCCTGCACCGCAATCTGGCTCCGGAAGAGATCGCAACGCGCATAGACGCGGGGCAGCGGTTTGCGCTGCGGCTCGATATGGAGCGGGCGCTTGCGAAGGCGCACGAACGGCTGGCGGGCGCGCCGCTCACATTCACGGAGCTCGATGCGGATGGGCGGCCCCACGTCATCGAAGCTCACGCCGAGGCCTGGGGCGATGCCGTCATCCTGCGCAAGGATGTGCCCGCGAGCTACCACCTCGCGGTCGTCATCGACGACGCCCGCCAGGGCGTGACGCACGTGACGCGCGGCCGGGATCTTTACCACGCGACCGGTCTCCATCGCCTGCTGCAGGTGCTGCTGCATCTGCCGGAGCCGCGCTACCACCACCACCGGCTGTTGA
The DNA here is from genome assembly GCA_044507625.1 of Hyphomicrobiaceae bacterium. Lineage (GTDB taxonomy): Bacteria > Pseudomonadota > Alphaproteobacteria > Rhizobiales > Hyphomicrobiaceae > Hyphomicrobium_A. The sequence continues at coordinate 61,497 of JBIQJE010000016.1, forward strand.
CCGATGCCGAAGGCCGCAAGCTCGCAAAGAGCGCCGGTGACATCGGCCTGGCGACCCTGCGGGCGGGCGGCGCCACGCCCGCCGACGTGCGCCGCCTTTGCGGCGTGGCCTAGGGGTCTCCCAACTCTGACCCGAAAGCCGAGCGCGACGGCGCAAGCCACGGATATTGATGTTTCTTTTTCAGGTACGGTAAGCAATTCATTAAACCTTGTAGGAAAAGATAACGTCGGGGGCGCAGCAGAATCCGTCGCGTAAAGGCCACGCAATGTCAGCAAAGCGCACGAACCTATTGTCATTAAAAGCGAATAAGTGGAGCTTGGATGTGTCGCTGCCGGCCAGGTCCGCAGCGGGCGTTGTGCGTAGTCACGGTATGCAGTGCGCGGCCTCCTTGGGCGCGTATGCAACGTCAATCAGGCAACAGGCAACGCAGCGTCTCGACATGCTCCGCAGCATTCTCGCATCGGCCAAGATCGCCGTTATCAGCGTCGCTGCAGTGCTACCCCTGCACGAAGCGCCCGTTCGCGCCCGGCGCGATGCCGCCATCGCCGCGGCCCCGAAGCGGGTGCGCATCGAGGATCACTGGCAGCGGGCGATCGATGTTCTCACCGCCGCCGTGGCAGGCGTCCAGCGGATCAAGAGCCTGCACGTCGCCGCCGCGCGTCAGCTCGATTCGGCCGACTATGCGCTCAACCAGCTATTGCAGGATCTGCGTCCGGCGATGGCCCTGCCGACCGACGTTTCGGGCCTGCGCGCCATTCTGGCTGAGGCCGAGCGTATGACACCGCGTCCGCGCCGCAGCGCCCTGGTCGCGGCATAGCGCGACCATCACTCGCCGCACGGGGTTTGAAGCTTCACACGGGGCTACAGCGTCTCTGACGCGCAGGCTTCCGCGACGCGCATGCACGCACGCATGCCCCGTGCGCCTCGGCGCTCAGTTGGCCGTGGGGATGGAGCCCGTCTGGGTCGGGTTCGCAGCGGAGATTTTCGTCGCTTCGAAGCTTCCCGGCGCCGGTTCGACCACCGCGGAGCCGAACGGCTGCACCTCCAGAATCGCAAGCCCGCGTTCGCTCAGCCCGTTGGGCTGGAAGCGCACGATGCCGTCGACGCCGGTAAACCCGCTCGGGCGCGTCAGGTTCGCCTGCGTGTAGCGGGCGCCGGGTGCGTTGCTGGCGAGCCCGATGGCGAGGCCGACAGCGTCATAGGCGACGGAAGCAATCCGCGGCGGCGCCGTGCCGAACGTCTTTGCAAAGCGCTCGGAGAAGGAGCGCCAGGCGACGGGATCGGGGCTCGGATACCAGCCGCCGGCGAGGGCGCGCTCGCGTCCGACGGCCGGAAAATCCCACGCGCTCGTGCCGAGCAGCTTCACCTTCGCCGTGTCGAGGCCCGAATAGGCGATCACCGGACCGATCTGAGGTAGAGATTCCTGTCCGCCCGGCAGGAATAGCGCATCGACGGGCGCCATGGCGGCGTCCGCGGTCTTGATGCTCTCGACGATGCGCTTTGCCGGCGCGAGCATGCCGTTCGCGGTGACGGGATAGCGTTCGAGCGCGGAAATCATGCCGCCGTGACGCGCCACGGCGTGGCGGAACGCGGTCTCGACCACGGTGCCGTAGGCGTTGTCCGGGATAAGGGCGGCGAAGCGGCGCTTACCCTGCGACGCCGCGTAGGAGACGATCCGTTCGGTTTCCTGCTCCGCGAGGAAGCTCAGGAGATAGACACCGTTTCCGGCGACCTGCGTGTTGTTCGAAAAGGCCAGCACCGGCACGTTGGCGGCACGCGCAACCGGGGCGGCCCCGGTGACCGCGTCGGCGAGCAGCGGCCCGATGATAATCTCCGCGCCTTCCTTGATGGCGGCGTCCGCTGCCGCCCTAGCGCCCGGCGCGGTGCCGCCGTCGTCCTTGGTGATCAGCTCGACGTTCGGATCGTTGAGCTCGAACAGCGCCATCTCGGCGCCTTGCTTCATGCCTTTGGCGACCGTCGCCGTTTCGCCCATGCCCGCTAGAGGCAGCAGCAACGCGATCTTCACCGGCGCGCGGATCTGGCCCTGGCTGAGGCCGGGAGCCGGCGCGAGCGCGGCGGTTGGGCCCGGCCCGGTGCCGCCACCCGTCGAGCAGGCGGCGAGGAGCGTCGCCGAGAGCGCCGCCAAGATGCCGGCGCCTACGCGCCCGCTCGGCTTTGCCCGCTGCACGTCCATCCGCATTGATCCGGGGTCCCCGCGCGTTTTCACGCCTTCCGCGCTGCCGGTGGTGCTGGCTGGCGTAAGGGTGTAACGAATCACCAAGTCCCTGGTTAGACCGTCGATTCGCCGGCGAAAAGTGTCCCTCTGCCACTATCGTGAACATTCGACGGTGACCCCCGAGGAAGTGATGGATGAGACGCGTGAGGCTGAGCCCGATGCCAGCCATTTGATCGCCCGGGCCGGCGAGGTGATGCGGCGGCAACTCAAGACGCCGCTGGCCCCCGGCCTCTACGTGGTGGCCACCCCGATCGGCAATCTCGGCGATATCACGCTGCGGGCGCTCGCTGTCCTGGCGCAGGCGGACCTCATCCTCTGCGAGGATACGCGTCACAGCCGCACGCTGCTTTCGCACTTCGCCATCCCGGTGCCGACGCGCCCCTACCATGAGCATAACGCCGCGAAGGAGCGCCCTCGCGTGCTGGCGGAGCTTTCCGAGGGCAAGCGTATCGCGCTCATTTCCGACGCGGGCACCCCCCTTATCTCCGATCCCGGCTGGAAGCTCGTCCGCGAGGCGGTGGAAGCCGGGCGCCATGTCGAGGCCCTGCCCGGTGCTTCGGCGCCGCTGGTGGCCCTGACGTTGGGCGGCCTCCCCACCGATGCGTTCCTGTTTGCCGGCTTCCTGCCTTCGAAGCAGGGCTCCCGGCGTGCGCGTATCGCGGAGTTGGCGCAGGTGCCGGCGACACTGGTTTTCTTCGAGGCGCCTTCCCGCGTGCCCGAGGCTTTTGCGGATCTCGCCGCTGTGCTGGGGCCCCGCCCAGGCGCCCTCGCCCGGGAATTGACCAAGCTCCACGAGGAGGTCCTCCGCGCCCCGCTGGACAAGCTCGCCGCCGACCTCGACGGCAAGACGGTGAAGGGCGAGGCCGTGATCCTCGTCGGCCCGCCGCAGCTCGCCGATGTCAGCGATGAGGAAATCTCCGTCCGCCTGGCAACCGCCATGGAGAGCATGAGCCTGCGCGATGCCGCCAAGGCGGTGGCCGACGCGCTCGGGGTGCCCAAGAGCCGCGTCTACGATCTGGGCCTGAAGGTGCGCCGGGAGGCTTCCGGAGACGTTCCGACGTGAAGCCGGACCCGCGCCGCGCACCGATCGGAGCAGACGAGCGGCGCAGGCGCCTGCGCCGTGGCCGTCTCGCCGAATGGATGGCCGCGGCGGCGCTCATGGCCAGGGGCTACGCGATCGTCGGCCGCAATGTGAAAACGCGCGCGGGCGAGATCGACATCATCGCGGTGCGCGGCAGACGCATTGCCTTCATCGAGGTGAAGCGGCGCCCCACGGGCGAGGCCGCCGAGGCGGCGGTGGGCGCCCGCCAGGCGGCGCGCATCCGCAACGCGGCCGGTTACTGGCTCGCACAGCGTCCGCACTATCACGCCCATGAGCAGGGCTTCGATCTCATGCTGCTGGTGCCGCGTCGCTGGCCCCGCCATATCGAGAACGGACTTTAGAGCGGGAGCGCATCGAGGTGCGGTGGCTCTCCTTGCGGCCGCGCATTGACAGCTCCCCCGCAAGACAGTCTAGGTCACACGCCTTCCCCGGAGCGAGCCCACCATGCCTTTACGCGTCGCCTGCCAGATGGACCCGATCGACCGCATCGACATCCGCGGCGATTCCACCTTCGCGATCCTGCTCGAAGCGCAGCGGCGCGGGCACGAGCTGTTCTATTATACGCCGCCCAACCTCTCCCTCCACGGCGACCGGTTGCTCGCGCGCGGACATTCGCTGCAGGTCGAAGACCGGCTCGGCGCGCACTATGCGCTCTCCGATCCGCGCGTCGAGAACCTCGCCGATTGGGATGTCGTCCTGCTCCGGCAAGATCCGCCCTTCGACATGGCGTACATCACGACGACCCACCTGCTCGAGCGCGTCCATCCGAAGACGCTCGTCGTCAACGATCCCGCCGAGGTGCGCAACGCGCCAGAAAAAATCTTCGTTCTCGACTTCCTCGATCTGATGCCGCCGACCATTGTCACGCGTTCGCTGGAGGACGTGCAGGCGTTCCGGCGCGAGATGGGCGACGTGATCTTAAAGCCGCTGTACGGCAATGGCGGCGCAGCGATCTTCCGCCTCAGCCGCGAGGACACGAACGCCGCTTCCCTGGTGGAGCTGTTTCAGACAGTGTTCCGCGAGCCCTTCATGGTGCAGCAGTACCGGCCCGAAGTGAAGGACGGCGACAAGCGCATCATCCTCGTCGATGGCGCGTTTGCCGGTGCGGTGAACCGCGTGCCGGCGGCGGGCGAGACGCGCTCCAACCTGCATGTCGGCGGCACCGCGCGGCCGACGGAGTTGACCGACCGCGAAAGGGAGATTTGCGCCCGTCTCGGTCCGGAGCTGAAAAGGCGTGGGCTTCTCTTCACCGGTATCGACGTCATCGGGCCTTATCTCACCGAGATCAACGTCACCTCGCCCACGGGCATCCGCCAGGTGAAGGACTTCGGTGGCACCGACATCGCTGCGCTGATCTGGGATGCGATCGAGCAAAAGCGTTCGTAGGCCGCCGCGCGGACGCAGTGCAATTCGAGGAGCGGGAACAGGCCGTGACGGCTTCGTGATGATCCCGGACCGCGCCAGGTGCGCCGGAAGATGAGCCCGTTCCACGGGCACCATGCGCGGGCGCTCGCCAGAGCACGCGGGAGATGCGCTCAGCCGTTGCCGGCTACTGGTGAGGCCTGTGCTTCTTCTTGCTGTTCTGCGCCTTCTTCGGCGCCGCCGGCTTCGTCGACACCTTTCGCACCGCGGCACCCGCTTCGGCCTTCGCCCCCGGCTTCGCGGCGTTCGCAGTTTCCGCCGGCGTCGGCGGCGGTGGAGGCGGCGCCTTGCAGGCGCGGAAGCGCTCGAGCATCAGCGCGTCGGGCTCGAAGCCGGATCCCACCACGTCACTCGGATAATTGTCGATGCGCGCAATGGGAAACGCGGTCTTCCATGCGTGCGTGCGAAATCCATTTTCGAGCAGTGCCGACGCGCGGGCCGTACGGGCATTGTTGCTCGGCTCCCCGAGCACGATCGCGATGAGCTGACGGCCGTCCCGTGTCGCGCTGGCGGCGAGGTTATATCCGGACGCGCAGGTGTAGCCCGTCTTGATGCCGTCGCCGCCGGGGAACGAGGTCAGCAGCGCATTGTGCGACCCGATGGTGATGTCGCCGATCGTTGCTTTCGTCAGCGAGTAGAGCGGCGCTTCCTCAGGGAAGTCCCGCAGCAGCGCCTGCGCCAGAAGCCCCATGTCGCGTGCGGTCGTGACCTGGTTCTCCTCCGGCAGGCCATGCGGATTGATGAAGTGCGTGTGCGTCATGCCGAGACGCGCGGCCATCTGGTTCATCTCTTTGACGAACGACGCTTCATCGCCGCCGAGCGTTTCGGCGATCGCGACGGCGATATCGTTGGCCGAGCGCAGCATCAGGGCGCGCAAGGCATCGTCGAGGGTGATGTCCTTGCCGACCTTGAGGCCGAGCCGTGTCGGCGGCATCTTATGCGCCGCCGGAGAGATGAAGATCTTCGTGTCCTTCGTCGCCTTTTTCTCGCGAATGGCCGTGAACGAGAGATAGGCCGTCATCATCTTGGTGAGCGAGGCGGGATACCAGGGCTGGTCGATATCCTCCGCATAGAGCACGTGGCCGTCTTTGAAGTCGAAGAGCACCGTCGAGCCGGCGCTGGCGGTCTGGGCGCAGCACGCCCACGCCAGCAGCGCAGCTAATGAAATGATGCCTACGTCCCTCGCCAAGACGCGTAAGTCCTCTAACTTATTGATTCCTCGATTGCAGAGTATGCGCACTTGAGCGCGAATGTCAGCCCGCAAACGGGCTGGGCACAAATCCCGCGGCCCGTTTGACGGATTTTCGTCACACCGGCGCTGATCCGCTCGCGCATTTTTCCCGGTTATTTTCCCGTCCGCGTCCTACGCGCAGGTAAACACGCCGGATATCAATTCGTTTCCGTGGAGTGGCGGCAACAGTTCGCCGAAAATCGTCTCGACCGGCGACGGTTTATCAGCGCGACGCGCGTTCCCCTAATGCTCGCGCATGATGAGGAACCCCCCGAGTTGGCGAGCGAAGAAGAATAAGGAGATGATCATGAAGTATTTTGTTGCGATGGCATTGCTCGCTGCCCCCCTCGCCATGGTTGCGGTCCCGACGTCCGCCGATGCGGCGCCGCGCGATGGCTACCGCTGCCACATGGTGAAAAAGAGTGTGTGGTCGTGGGGTAAGAAGCGCACGAAGTGGGTGAAGGTCTGTCGCGACCGTCGTGGCCATCATCACCGCCACCACCGCTAGACCCTTGGTCGCTTCGGGCCCTGCCGGGCTGAAGCATGAACCATCGGTCTAAGCAAAAGGCGCGAGCGCCATCGCGATTCCCAGAAAAGCGGGTGCTCTAGCCGGGAAACCCGAGCGAGAGTGCTAAGGCAGATCGCTTCAAGGCTTCCGATCCAGCCCGGCCGCCTCGCGTCCTTTGCTGCGATGCGGGCGGGCTGATTACATTTTCAGGGCGCACGCGGGCCGGTAAGTGGCGCCCCCGCGCGATCAGATGCGCCGCAGGATGAAAGCATCCTCTTCCAGCGCGGTAAGGCCGCGGGCGCGGAAATGCGGATGGGTTTCCATCACGTTGCGGCTTTCGACCTCTTCGATCCGATAGCGCTCCGAATAGAGCTTGCGCACCTGCGCGCGCGGCGTCGAGAACGGCGGACCTGACATCTGCGCAGGATCATAGTCGAGCGTGATGAGCAGGATCGGAGCGGATGCGGGTAAAATCTCGGCGAGCTTTTGTGCGTAGCGCTGCTGCATCGGCGGCGGCAGCGCGACCAGCGCCGCGCGGTCGAACACACCGGCAATGTCCGCCACCGCCGCTTTCGGCATCGCGAAGAAATCGCCGCACCAGATCTCATACGGCCCGGCGGACTTGATCGTGAATCCGCCCGCGCTGCGGACCTTGGGTTCGAGCCCGCGCTCCGCAAAGAAGCTGTCGACCGCGACCTCGCTCAATTCTGCGCCGATGATCCGGTGTCCCCGCTCGGCGAGCCAGACCATGTCGAGGCTCTTACCGCACAGCGGCACGAACACTCCCGTCCCCGGCGAAAGCCCCAGCTGCGGCCAGTGCTTCACCATCAGCCCATGATAGTCGGGCTGGTGGAAGCCGATCTCGCTCTTGCGCCAGCGCTCGCGCCAGAAAGTCGGGTCCATGTATCCTCCCGCTAGCTGCGGTAATCGGCGTTGATGTCGATATAGCCGTGCGTCAGATCGCACGTCCAAACGGTCGCCCGCCCCGGACCGATGCCCAGGTCGACGCCCAACGTTATCTCCGCGCGCTTCATATAAGCCGCAACCGCGGCTTCGCTATAGCTGGGCGCCCGTTCGCCTTCGTGGGCGACGAGAATGTCGCCGAAGCGGATCGACAGCTTGTCGCGGTCGGCGGCTTCGCCGGACTTGCCGACTGCCATCACCACGCGCCCCCAGTTGGCGTCCTCTCCCGCGATGGCGGTTTTGACGAGCGGTGAGTTCGCAATCGCAAGTCCGATGCGCCGCGCCGCGCGGTCGTCTTCGGCGCCCTCGACCTCCACCGTCACGAACTTGGTGAGCCCTTCGCCATCCTTGGCGACGAGGATGGCCAGCTCGCGCAAAAGGTCGTGCAGCGCTGCGGCGAAGTCCGCGATGCGCGGATCGGTGGCGTCGGTGATCCGCGGACATCCGCGCTTTTCCGCTTCGCCCGTCGCGAAGACGAGGAGCGTATCGCTCGTCGAGGTATCGCCGTCGATGGTCACGCAGTTGAACGTGCGGTCCGCGCTATCCGCGACTAGCGTCTGCAATGCTGCTGCTGCGATCGGCGCATCGGTGACGACGAAGCACAGCATCGTCGCCATGTCCGGCTGGATCATGCCGGCGCCCTTGCAGAAGCCGTTGATGACGACCTCGCAGCCGTCGATCTTGGCCGTGCGCGTGGCGAGTTTTGGGAATGTATCCGTCGTCATGATCGCGCGCGCGGCCGCCTGCCATGCATCCGCGCGCGTCTCGCCGGCGAGACGCGCGAGCAGGTGCGCAAACTTGTCCGCCTCCAGCGGCTCGCCGATGACGCCGGTGGAAGCGATGAACACCTCGCGCGGTGTGCAATGGACGGCCGCGGCAGCCGCATCGGCCGTGATGACGACGGCCTCGAGCCCCTTCCTGCCGGTGAAGGCGTTGGCGTTCCCCGAGTTGACGACGAGCGCCCGCGCCTTGCCCTCGCGCAGGCCGAGCGCGCACCAGTCGACGGGCGCCGAGCGCGTCTTGGAGCGCGTGAGCACGCCCGCCACTTCCGTCCCCGGCGAGAAGGTCGCGAGCAGGAGGTCGGTGCGTCCCCTGTAGCGGATGCCGGCCTCGGCGGTGGCAAATGCAACACCCGCCACCTCCGGCACGTCGGGCAGGCGATCGGGGGCGAAGGGAGAAACGGGGGCGGGCTTGCCCATCGGGTGTCGGCTCCAGCGGTTGGTGAGGCCCCGTGTGGGAAATCCCAGGCGGAGCGGCAAGTCAATACGCTCGCCACGTGTCAGCGGATAGAGGTCACCTGTGCGGCTGAAGAAGTGCAGGTGAAAAGAAGGAGCTTAGGGCCGCCAGGCGATCACGCCTTCGGTTCGCGCCCGCACGTGCGGCGGCGCAAGGCAGGTGGCGACCGCCTCGTAGCCCGGCGCGCCCGGACATGGGACGACGCGGACCGGCGGGCTGTGGTTGGCGGGGCATAAGATGATGGCCTCGTCCGGACCCACCCCGCTGAGATCCAGAACGGCGCTGGACCGGGTGAGAAGAAAGAGGGGCTGGCTGCCGGACGGTCGCCGCTTCAGGTGCGCGATGACGGCTTCCTGCGCCGCCTGATCGAGCCCCTGCTCCACCATATCGATGACGAGGTAGGGCGCCGTTGCCGCCTCCAGCGCGACGACGAGGGCGAAAAGCGCAGGCGAGGGCGATGCGCCATCACGGCCGAGCCGCTCCAAGGTTTGCTCCACGCGCCGCCGCAGACGCGGATCGCTCGCGAGCCTCGCTTCGGCGGCCGTACCATCGTCCGCAATGCGGTCGAGGCCGAGGAAGACGCCGCCGGGAAGTGCCGCGGCCAGGCGGAGAGCAAAGCGCGTCTTGCCGCTGCCCAATGGCCCGATGATGTAGGTGAGCGGCGAGATTTCACCGAGATCGAAGCGCTCCCCGCCCCACGGCCAGGGGAGAGAGAACGAGACCGTCGCCGCGTCGGCGCGGGTTTGCGCCATCCCTGCGATCCCCGATGGGGGCCCGTCTTCCCGCAGCAGCCCGGTGCGCAGGCGGCGCACTTTCTCGACCACCGCGGCCATGTCGCGGATGCGTCCTTCGAGGTTCGCCTGGTGGGTGGCGAGCGCGCGCTCGCGGCCAGAGGCGTCCGTCCCGAGCATCGACTTGATCTCGGCGAGGCTGAGCCCGATGCGGCGCAGATCGACGGCGTTCGCCGCGCGGGCCATGTCCTCCGGCCCGTAGGCGCGCCATCCGGGCCCCGTGCGGGCCGGAGCGATGAGCCCGGCCTGCTCGTAGAGCCTCAGCGCTTTGATCGACACGCCGAGCCGCCGCGCGGCTTCGCTGGGGCGCAGGTATCGAGAGGATTGTTTCACGGGAATCGCCTCGGCCGGTTGCTTGCCGCGGCCTTTATCCGGCAGGACCCAGGGGACGGGTCAAGCGGCCATCCGCGGCGTAGTCCGGCAAACGCATGCCATAAAAAAATCGGGCCGCCCGTGGAGGCGGCCCGATCCGAAATTTGCGTCGGTGTCTGGCTACAGACGTCGGTTTCAGGGCTTCGCGGCAGGCGCGGTCTCGGCCGGCGCGGCAGGAGCAGCCTTCGCGGCCCCTTCCTTCTCCTTCTCGGCAGCCGCCTTGCGGGCAGCCTCGAGCGCCTCTTCCTGCTGCTTCTTGTGCTCCTCGACCATCTTCTTGATGTCGGCGTCGACGTATTCGATTTTCGCCTTGCTGCGCAGTTCGGTAGACTTTTCCTGCGCCTTGCGGACCGCGAGCGAGTTGAGGATGGTGTCCTTCACGTCGGCGTAGGGCGGCGGGGCCTTGTTGCGGCGGTCCTCCAGCTTGATGATGTGCCAGCCGTAGGCGGTCTTCACCGGCTCGGAGAGCTCGCCCTTCTGCATCTTGACGATGGCGGCCTCGAACTCGGGCACCATCTGGCCGATGCCGAAGTAACCGAGGAAACCGCCGTCCTTCTTGGAGACCGGGTCCGTCGAGTTTGCTTCCGCGAGCTTGGCGAAGTCCTCGCCGCCGACGATCTTGGCGCGCAGCTCCTTCGCCTTCTCCTCGCTGTCGACGAGAATGTGGCGCGCGGCAAACTCCGGCTCCGGCTTCAGCTGGGCGACACGGGCGTTATAGATCTTCTGCGCTTCGTTCTCGTCGATGCTGCTCTTGAGAACTTTCTCGAAATACTGCTCGCGCAGCGCGCGCTCGCGCAGATATGCCATGTATTTCTTGAATTCCGCCGTCTCCGCCAGCTTATCCGCCTCCGCGGCGTTGGCGAAAAGCTGATTGTCGATGAGATATTCGGCGAGCGCCCGGCGCTTCACCTCGGCGGGAAGATTGGCCAGCTCCGAGCCGATTTCGCCGTCGGCGAGCTTCAGGTCGCCCTCGGTGATAGCCTTGCCGTCAATGGTAACGATGACTTTGTCGGCGTTGTCCTCGGCGAGGGCAATGTGGACCGGCAACGTCAAAAGAAGGCCGGCGCTGACGGCGAGGCCCGCGAAGGCGCGCAAATTCGTAATGGCTCGATGCATGCTCAATCTCTTGACTGGTGGCGGGCCGGAGGAGCTGGCGGCTACCCGCGCAATTGCGGCGTGATGCAACCCGAACGGCTCATTGCCCGGCTGCGGGCCCATGGATAGTGGGGGAGGTATCGGCTGCCAAGTTAAGAATTGGAGAGTTGAAGGCCAATTTTTCCGAGATTTAACGGTCTGGGGGACGGTTTCCAATGCGTTGACAAGCCTATGGTGCGGTCCTTATCTCTCCCCCGCGACTGAACCACTCGCGTCGAAGACGCTTGTAAACGCACACCATAGCCGTCCTGGGGTGTGTGGGATCCGTCGCCTCGGCGAATGAAAGACGGTCCGCGCCGGGGTTTGTCCGCGGCGGCATGCCACGACATCCCGGCAACCAGCCCGGAATTTAGGGAACACTTCCGATGCTTTCGACGATCGGCGGATTCGCAGCAAAGATTTTTGGCTCTTCCAACGACCGCCGCGTGAGGAGCTACCAATCGCGCGTCGACGAGATCAACGCCCTGGAGCCCGAGGTCGCCCGTCTGACCGACGATGAGCTGCGTCAGCGCACGGAGAATTTCCGTCGCCAGCTGCGCGAGGGGGCTTCGGTCGACAGTATCCTGGTGCCCGCCTTCGCCACCGTCCGGGAAGGCGCCAAGCGCACCCTCGGCCAGCGCCACTTCGACGTGCAGCTCATTGGCGGCATGGTGCTCCACGAGGGCAAGATCGCCGAGATGAAGACGGGCGAGGGTAAGACGCTCGTCGCCACGCTCCCCGTCTACCTCAACGCCCTTACCGGCAAGGGTGTGCACGTCGTCACCGTCAACGACTACCTCGCACAGCGCGACGCCGAATGGATGGGCCGCGTTTATCGCTTCCTCGGCCTCACGGTCGATACGATTGTGCACGGGCTCGACGACGAGCAGCGCAAGGCCGCCTACGCCTGCGACGTGACCTACGCCACCAACAACGAGCTGGGCTTCGACTACCTGCGCGACAACATGAAGATGGATCGCGAGGAGATGGTCCAGCGCGGCCACTTCTTCGCCATCGTTGACGAGGTCGACTCGATCCTCATCGACGAGGCGCGCACGCCGCTCATCATTTCCGGCCCCCTCGAAGATCGCGCCGATCTCTATCAGGCCGTCGACAACATCATTCCGAAGCTGGCCGCCGAGGACTTCGAGCTCGACGAAAAGCAGCGCCAGGTTTCGCTCACCGAAAGCGGCAACGTGCGCGTCGAGGAAATGCTCGCCGAGCAGGGCCTGATGAAGGGCTCGCTCTACGACATCGAGAACGTCTCTTTCGTTCACCACATCAACTCGGCGCTCAAGGCGCACAAGCTGTTCCAGCGCGACCGCGACTACATCGTCAAGGGCGGCGAGGTCGTCATCATCGACGAGTTCACCGGCCGCATGATGCCGGGCCGCCGCTACTCCGAAGGCTTGCACCAAGCCCTGGAGGCCAAGGAGCGCGTGGAGATCCAGCCCGAGAATCAGACGCTGGCCTCCATCACCTTCCAGAACTACTTCCGCCTTTACGAGAAGCTCGGCGGCATGACCGGCACCGCCGCTACCGAGGCGAGCGAGTTCCTCGACATCTACGGCCTCGACGTCATCGAGATCCCGACCAACGTCCCGGTGCAGCGCGTCGACGAGGACGACGAGATCTATCGCACGGCCGGCGAAAAATACGACGCCATCGTGCAGACCATCGCCGACTGCCTCCGCCGCGGCCAGCCGATCCTCGTCGGCACGGTATCCATCGAGAAGTCGGAGCAGCTGTCCGAGCTGCTGAAGGACAAGAAATACATCAAGGAGCTCGGCCACAAAGCGCTCGCCCTCGCCGACAAGCTGAAGGGATCGAAGGATCACGAGCTGCACGATTACCTCGCTGGCATCGGCGGCTACCTGATCGAGATGGCCGCGAAGGCCAAGCCCGGTACCGATCCCATCCCGCACAAGGTGCTCAACGCGCGCTACCACGAGCAGGAAGCCGGCATCGTCGCCCAGGCGGGCGTGCCCGGCGCGGTGACCATCGCCACCAACATGGCTGGCCGCGGCACCGACATTCAGCTCGGTGGCAACGTGGATGCGAGCCTCAAGGAGTGGGTCGCCGCGGAGAAGGAAGCCGGTCGCGAGCCGGCCGAAGCCGAGATCGAAAAGAAGCGCTCCGAGCTGCAGGCGAAGGTCGCCGAGCAGAAGAAGACCGCGCTGGAAGCGGGTGGCCTCTACGTGCTCGCCACTGAGCGCCACGAAAGCCGCCGCATCGACAATCAGCTGCGTGGCCGCTCCGGCCGCCAGGGCGACCCTGGCCGCTCCAAGTTCTACCTGTCGCTCGAAGACGACCTGATGCGCATCTTCGGCTCGGGCCGCATGGACAGCGTCCTGAAGACGCTCGGCCTTCAGGAGGGCGAGGCGATCACCCATCCGTGGATGAACAAGTCCCTCGAGATGGCGCAGAAGAAGGTCGAAGCGCGCAACTTCGACATCCGCAAGCAGATCCTCAAGTACGACGACGTGATGAATGACCAGCGCAAGGTCATCTTCGAGCAGCGTCTCGACATCATGGGCGAGGAGGACGTCTC
>JBIQJE010000005.1:0-79081 GCA_044507625.1 Hyphomicrobiaceae bacterium
GTCACAAAGTGAAACCCGGAATTACCGGTTGGGCACAAATCAACGGCTGGCGCGGTGAGACGGACACGTCGGACAAGATTCTGAAGCGCGTTGAATGCGACATTTACTATATCGAGAACTGGTCCCTGGTGCTCGACGCCTACATCCTGCTCAAGACGCCGTTCGCACTGCTAAAGTCCGAGAACGCCTACTGATCGGACCGGTGGCGAACGTGAAGAGGGATGAGCCGCATGACTGCGACTGCGTATAGGGACGGCGCCGCGCTCGACGTGCGCCCTGCCCCGCGCAGCCTCACCACGCTGCTCACGCTCGCAGCGGTGGCGCTGACCATCGCGGTGAGCGGCATCGTGTTCTCCGAGCCCGCGCCGGTCGATGCGCTCACCATCGGCCTCATCGTGCTGCTTCCGGTGATCGGTCTCGTCGCTTTCAATCCGGCGCTCGTTGCGTTTGCAGCGTTGTGGCTGCTCGCGGGCGCGGGTGCTCTCATCGCGGCCTCCTTTTCGGAGGACTTGCCGGCGACGGGGCCCCACGTCGCCGTGACGCTCTATCTCTACGCCGCGTGCGTCGTCTTCGCGGCGTTCGTCGCCTACGATCCCCGGACCCACACGCGCCTCATCCTCTCCGCGTGGACTGTTGCCGCGCTCATCGCATGCGCGGCAGCGGTGTTCGGATATTTCGGTGTGATCCCTGGCGGGTATGAAATGTTCACCGAGTATGACCGCGCCAGCGGCACCTTCAAGGATCCGAACGTCTTCGGGCCATTCCTCATTCCGCCGTTCCTCTATCTCATCAACGGCGCCCTGGAGCGCCCGCTTCATCGCATGGTGATGCCGCTCGCTCTGGCGACGTTTCTCGCCTTGGGCGTCTTTCTCAGCTTCTCGCGCGGGGCATGGATAAACCTCGGCCTCTCAGCGGCGATCTACGGCTACCTGCTGATGGCGACCACGCGCCAATCGCGCGTGCGCCTCAAGCTCATCTCGCTCCTGGTGCTCGGCAGCGTGTTCGCGGCCATCGCCGTGCTGGCGGCGCTCAGCTCCGACCAGGTCTCCTCGCTGCTCGCGCAGCGCGCCAGCCTCGAGCAATCCTACGACGTCGGCGCGGAAGGGCGCTTCGGCGGGCAGCAGAAGGCCGCGGGGCTCATCGCCGAAACGCCGCTCGGCATCGGTGCGCTGGAGTTCGCCAAGCGCTACCACCCTGAGGCCGCGCATAACGTCTACCTGACGTCGCTGCTCAGCTCCGGTTGGCTCGGCGGCAGCATGTATATCATCCTCGTGCTGGCGACGCTCGTCTTCGGCTTCCGCTTTGCCGTCAAGGCGGGCGAATTGCGGCCGGTTTTCCTGGTCGTCTATTCGGCGTTCGTCGCCATTGCGGGGGAAGGCATCATCATCGACAGCGACCACTGGCGGCATTTCTACCTGCTGATGGCGCTGATCTGGGGAATGATGACGGCGCGGACCGCACCGGCGTCCGCTTCCGCACCGGAGCGCGCGGCCACCGCGCCGCCGCGACGCGGCCCGCGCATCCTTACGCCGCCGGTCGACGTCGTCGCCAGCTGGCGGCATCCGACCATCGTCGCCGCGCGGGCCTGAAAGATTGAGCCCGCGGCGGGCCGATTGCGAGGCTGTTGCTGCTGGCTCAGCCGATGATGCGCAGGTGGTTGTCGAAAGAGCGGCCCGGGAACGTCGTTGTCGCCAGATGCGTGTGATCCGGCTGATCCTTCTGCACGATGCCGAGGCCGGACGTCATCGCGAACCCGCCCTCGGCGCCGGTCACGCCACAACTATCGATCAGCTGCGTCTCGCCGACGACGGCGGCGGTTTCGGTGTCGACATAGACAATGCGCCCCGCACGCGGCGCAGAGGCCGCGAGCAGCCGGCCGTCGGGGCTCACTGCGACGGCGCCGATATAGCCGGCGAGCGCAACGCCCATCGGCCGTGAAGGCTCGATGATACGCAGCGGCGCGTCGAGACCGGCACATCCGACGAGCTCGGGCGCATCGGCATCCGCGCCTTCCCACTGACAGCCGAACCACACCGCACCGCGGGCATCCTGCACCAGATGCCGGATCGACAGTTTATGCAGCGCGCGGCTCTGCTTGTGCTGGCTGATCAGCCGGCCATTGGTGCTGTCGACGAACGCGAGCGATGGCTCCATCGTCGACAGGTTGAGCTTTTCGCGCCCGGTTTCGATGTGAGTTTCTATACCGCCGTTGGCGATCGCCAGCGTCTTGCCGTCGGCGAGGAGGATCGCCTCGTGGGGACCGATGCCGTAGCTCGGAAACTCGCCGATGCGCCGGTAGCCGCCCGTCGCATCGTAGACGCCGATGAGGCCGTCGCGCGTATCGTTGTCGTGCTCGGTTGCATAGAGCAGCCGTCCGTCGCGCGAGAAGAAGCCGTGACCGTAGAAGTGACGGTTCGGCGGCGTGGTGAAGAGCACAGGCTCGCGGCGGCCATGGATGTCGAACGCGAGGGCGAACGTTCCCGGCCGGCGCGCGAATACCACGGCTTCGCCGCGTGCCCGGTCGAGCGCGATGTCATGGCCGCGTCCCTCGAGTGGCAGCTCGCGCAACACGGTGCCGTCGAGCGAGAGCACCACAACGGAATATCCGCCGTCGGGCCGGCGGCAGGCGGCGATGAAATCGCCAGGCATGATGCCGCTGCCGGTATCATCGTCCAGCAGCCCGGCGAATGCGCTGCTTGCGCCCGCGGAAGCCAGCGTCAGTGTACTGCCGATGAGGAAGTTGCGTCGATCAATCGCCATCGAGCTCATTGAACCCTATCGTCAATCCTGCCAGGGGCGCGAGCTCACGCCCCACCAGCTTACGGATGTTTTCAACGTGGAAGCGCACCATGCGCAGTTGTCGCGCGCGATCCTCCGCGGGCTTCTCGCGCCCAATGTCTTCTACCGCGGCGGGAGCATCATTCGCCAGCCTGCCGAATGCCGCCGTGATCCAGCGGGGCATCCAGCGCTTGTTTTTGGGCACCCCGTGGCCGAGGTCCATAACTTCGTACAGCGCCTTTGCGGATTGTATGCCGGCGGCGATATAGCGTGCGCCGAGCTGCGCGCGCGCGAACGGCAACCGCGGCGCGCGATCGAGGCTCGACGTGGCGGCGGCAATCATCGGGGCCACCTGCCGGTCCTGGATCATCTGCAGCCCGGTGAGCAGCGCGCGGGCAAAGTCTGCGGCGGGTTCTTCGGAGGATTTATACGGACCGCCGGCGGTGCCGGGCTCCAGGATGCGCCGGCGCCAACCCTCGTTCCCCTGCCAGCCTGCAACAACCGCATCGGCCTGCCTTTGCATGGACCGCGCCGCCGAAAGCGCAAGGCGGCAACGATAGTGCGCCGTCTCATCGTCTCCGGTGATGGGGTGCGCATCGTCGTAAAGGAGCAGCTCCAGCGCCCCCAGGCCCTGCACCGCCGCGCTCTTTCCCACGAGGGTAGCAGGATCTAGTGCGCTTTGGTCCCGCTTGGCGATGAGAGCGTTCACCTGCCGCTGCGTGACGCCGCGCGGATCGGGCCAGAAATAAAAGCGCTCCGCGCGGCCGATTTCCGCCATCGGACCGAAGCGCAGGAACTCAACCTGCGCCCATACGAGCGCCGTGTCGGCGAAACTCTTACGCGTGGCGGCGAGCGCGCCTGCCTCCCCGTCGCAGGTCCGGGCAAGCTCGCGAGCGAGGCCGCCGCTCGCTTCAGCCAGCTTGGCGAAACGCGGCAGGACATATTCGTCGATCACGCGCTTGTTGAGGGCGGTGAATGCAGGCGCGGCCGTCGTCGCCGCGCGAGCGGCAATGGCAGGCAACAGCAGGCCGAGCACGAGTGTGGCAAGGCCACGCAGGATTGCTTGGGTCATTCTCAAGTGATTGGCACCCGCTCCGGCAAGCTATGCAAGACCCGTGCTCCGGGCAAAGTCTAGCACCGCTCTCCGGCTTTCGTCGGACCGCCATATTCGCGGGTCTTCATCGCGGGCGGGAGAGGAAAAATATTCTTGACTTCACAATTCGGAAATCCTTGAGATCGGCTGCGGTGCGAGACCAGCGGACTGACCGAAGTCGGGCGGACGCACACACAGCGCGATCGGTCTGCGAAACACAAGCTATTGGGGGGTATGGGTATGGTGATGCGGCTGGGTTCGATCGTGGCGACAGTCGCGATCTTTGTCCTCGCCAACCTTGCTCCGGGTGTGCGCCATGCTACCGCAGAGAGTGCGCCCGTCGCAGCCGTCGTCAAGACCTATGCCGACATCGCGGAAGCCGGATACTCGGATGCTCTCGCGGAAGCGCGCAAACTCAAAGCGGCCATCGACACCCTTATTGCCAGGCCCACCGAGGGTAGCCTTGTCGCTGCGCGCAAGGCGTGGATCGCGGCACGCGTGCCCTACATGCAGACCGAAGCGTTCCGCTTCGGCAACAAGATCGTCGACGATTGGGAGCCGCGGGTGAACGCCTGGCCCCTCGATGAAGGCCTCATCGATTACGTGTCGCAGGATTACGTCGATCAGGCGCTGCCGAACGATCTCTACGTCGCCAACGTCATCGCGAATAAGTCGATCAAGATCGGCGGCGAGCCGGTGGATGCCACCGTCATCACCAAGGAGCTGCTCTCCGACAAGCTGCAGGAGGCGGGCGGCATCGAATCGAACGTAGCGACCGGCTATCACGCCATCGAATTTCTGCTGTGGGGACAGGATCTCAACGGCACCGGACCCGGCGCCGGAGCGCGCCCGGCGACCGACTATGACACCGCAAACTGCTCGAACGGCAATTGCGACCGGCGTGCGCAGTATCTCTCCGTCGTCACGGATCTGCTGATCGACGACCTCGCGTGGATGGTGGAGCAGTGGGGCGCTGCGGGTGAAGCCCGGAAGAGCGTGATGATGGACAACGGAAATGCCGGCCTTTCTGCGATATTCCGCGGTCTCGGGAGCCTTTCCTACGGCGAGATGGCGGGTGAGCGCATGAAGCTCGGTCTGCTCATCCACGACCCGGAGGAGGAGCACGATTGCTTCTCCGACAACACGCATAACGCACACTATTACGACGCGCTCGGCATCCGCAACGTCTACCTCGGCAGCTACAAGCGCATCGACGGCTCGGTCGTCTCGGGGCCCAGCCCATCGGACCTCGTGCGTGCGAAATCCGCCGAGGCCGATCAGCGCACCCGCGCTGCCCTCGATGAAACGATGCAGCGCATGGGTGCCATTGTGAAGCGCGCCGAAGGCGGTGAAGCCTATGACCAGATGATCGGTGAAGGCAACGATGAGGGGAATGCGCTCGTCGATGCGGCGATCCAGGCGCTCATTGCCCAAGCGAAGGAGTTCGAGCGCGACATTGCGGTTCTGTCGCTCAAGGCGATCCAGTTCGAGGGCTCCGACAGCCTCGACAATCCGAGCAGCGTCAGGTGATGGATACATCGCCCTTCACGCCGTGCCCCGTTATGCCCATCCGCTGCGGTGTGCGCGGCATGGCAAAACGTGACGGGGAAAATGCGGACGATGCGACAGGAGTGCGCCCCGGCGGCGGCACCGCGGAGTTCTATAAGCGCGCATGATCCGGCGCTCGCATACCAAGCCATCCGGCTCGCGGCTCCCGCTGATTCTGCTGCCGGGATTCGTCGGCATTTGCCTCGCCGCGACGGTCTCGGCGTTCGCTGATCCGCCGGGCGCCGCTCCGGCTATCGTGCCCATCCCGAACGAGACCGGCGAGGAAAGCCCCGGCGGCAGCGCCACGACGCGCAAGAGCATCGATACGCGCGAGGCCTTCTCCCACGCATCGGAGGGTATCGGGCTTGCGGGCGAAGCAAAATTCAAGGTCGGCAACGCAATCTTTCGCAAGCTCTGGGTTTCGGCGCCCTCATCCACCACCAGCTCGGACGGCCTCGGTCCGCTGTTCAATTCGCGCTCGTGCCAGAGCTGCCACCTGAAGGATGGACGCGGCCATCCGCCGTCCGCGAATTTTCCCGACGAGACAGCGGAATCGATGTTCCTGCGCCTGTCGATCCCACCGCAAAACGGCGAGCAGCGGCGGCTGTTGGCCGAACACCGCGTCAATACCATCGAAGAGCCGACCTATGGCGATCAGCTGCAGAACATGGCGGTGCAGGGCCTCGACAACGAAGGTCACATGCAAATTACCTATGCCGAAGCTCCCGTGACGCTCGGCGATGGCAGTATCGTCAAGCTGCGCCGCCCCACCTACAGCATCGAAGGCTTGAAGTACGGCCCGCTGCACCCCGACACCATGCTCTCGCCGCGCGTTGCGCCGCAGATGCTCGGCATGGGCCTTCTGGAGGCGATCCCCGAATCCCAGATCCTCGCGAACGCCGACCCGGACGATGCAAACGGCGACGGGATCTCGGGGCGTCCGAACAAGGTCTGGTCGCTGGAGAACAACACCGTCGCGCTCGGGCGCTTCGGATGGAAAGCCGGCAAAGCCAGCATCGCGGATCAGTCTGCGAGCGCATTCGCCTCGGACATGGGGCTTTCCAATCCGCTGGTGCCGAAGCCGTCGGGCGATTGCACCGCTGCGCAGCCAGCCTGCCTCAACGCGCCGAACGGCAACAGCGAGCGCGACGGCGGCTTCGAGGTCGGACCAAAGCTGTTCGACCACGTCGTTTTCTATTCGCAGAACCTCGCCGTGCCGCCGCGACGCAACTTTGCCGATGCTACCGTGGCGCGCGGCAAGGCGGTGTTCCATGCTCTGGGGTGCCAGGGCTGCCACACGCCGTCGTTCACGACGGGCGTGGTGAAGGCCCAGCCGCACCTCAGCAATCAGCGCATCTGGCCCTACACCGATCTTCTGCTGCACGACATGGGCGAGGGCCTTGCCGATAACCGTCCCGAGGGCGTCGCAGATGGCCGGGAGTGGCGCACGCCGCCGCTGTGGGGCATCGGCCTGACGCAGCTCGTCAACGGCCACACGCTGTTCCTGCACGACGGCCGGGCGCGCAATCTCGAAGAGGCTATTCTTTGGCACGGCGGAGAGGCGCGGAAGGCGCGCGACGGCTACGCGGCGCTGCCACGCGAAGATCGCGAAGCGCTGATCAAATTCGTGGAGTCACTGTGAGAGGCCCTCGTCTCCTTCGCTCCGCAGTGCAGACGTTGACGCGGACCATTTCGGTGCTTTGCGCCCTCGCCGCCGCCGTTCCCGCCCTGGCCTACGACAACGCCGCACTGGCGCGCCGCGCCTACGATCAGCTCATTCTTCCCGGCTATGCGCGCTTTGCCGGAACGGCGCGCGTCTTCGCGGACCACGCGGATGCATTGTGCCGCGCCCCGTCGATAGCGGCTCTCGCCGATGCGCGGGCGGCGGCAAAATCGGCGCTGCTCGCCTGGGGCCGCATCGAGCCGATCCGCTTTGGCCCCATCACGGCCAACCAGCGCCTCGAGCGGCTTTTATTCTTTCCCGACCCACACCACGTGGCCGACCGGCAGATCGCACGGCTGCTTACGGCGAAAAACGACGATGCGATCACGCGGGAACGGCTGACGGGTGCGAGCGTCGCGGTGCAGGGCTTCGGCGCCGTCGACGTGGCGCTCTTTGGTCCGGGCTCGGACGGGCTCGCCGCTGCGGATCCCGCGGGGGAATTCCGCTGCCGCTATCTCTCCGCGCTCGCTGCCGGCATCGCGGATATCGCCGCGGACGTTCAGGCGGAATGGTCAGGGGTCTATGCCCGCACATGGCTGGAGCCCGGCGGCGACAACAGAACATTCCTCTCGGCGGCGGAAACCACGCAGGCGCTCTACCGCGCCTACGTGACGGAACTCGACGTGCTCCGGCTGCATCGCCTCGCGCCGATGCTCGGCGCGGGCGGAAAAGCCTCCAAATCGCCGCCGCTGCTTCGCCATAGCGGGCTGGCCATCGCGTTCATTCTGGCCGGCATCGAGGGGGCGCGCGACATGCTGGGCGAGGGCGGATTTCTGGCCGACGATCCCTCAACAGACGAGGACGTTCAGGCCGCCCGGGCCATTCTCGAAAGCGCCGCCACGGATCTGGGATTTGCAGCCCGCGCCGGAGAAGCCGCCGAAGCTTTAGCGGCGGCGGGCGGGGAGGCTGACGATATCCTGCGGGGCAAGCTCGTCGCCATGGGCACCGCCCTCGACAATGCCGACGCCGTGAGCCGCCCGACGCTCGGTGAGCTGACCGGTCAGACCTTAGGCTTCAACTCCCTGGATGGGGATTGACGGTCATTCCCGGGAATTCCCGCCGCCGCTCCCGAGGAGTGCCCACCAAACAGGCAGAAGACAATTGCCGTGTTGCGCCTTTGCCACGCGATTGCGGTCTAACATTCCCCCGTTGCCAGGCTACCCGAACACAAGGGTGCCGATATCAAACATAGGGGAGAAAATTCATGGACCTCGTTACGGCACTTGCGCTGAGCATCGGTCTCCTTGGAGGCGTTGCGACCTACCTTCATCTATCCGATCCACTGGTGCTCGGCTTGCAGATCTGGGCCGCATTCATTGCGTGGGCGAGTTTCTATAACTGCGGCGGCAAGGTGCAGGGCTTCATATCCAGCATCCTCGCCAACCTGTGGGGCGTTCTCTGGGCCGCGCTGACACTCATCGTATTCTCAAACCTGGACGTGGGCCTTCCCGGGCCGGTGTGGGCGGGAATTTGCGTCGGCGTCGGCGTCGCGCTGATGATCCTCGGATCCAAGATCCCGATCTTCTCCGCGATCCCTGCAACGGTCTACGGCTTTGCGGCCACCGCCGCGTTCGCGCTGCTCACCAATTCGGTGCCGGCGCTCGTCGAGCCGACGCTCGCCAATCCGGCGGTGGTCGTTGCGCTGTCGATGATCGCCGGAGCGATCTTCGGTCTCATCTCCGAAGCTCTCGCGGGCGTGCTGGCGCGCTCATAAGAAAATGCGGCGAGGATGACCGGGAGCGCGTTCCCGCTGTCCTTGCCGCATTTCGACGGCGATCTCTCCGGCGCGGATGATCTATCGGCCGCGCCGGAGGTTTAGAACAATCCTCGATCAGGCTCCGTGGCGCGCGGCCCGATAGCGGCGGATCAGAGCGTTGGTGGAACTGTCATGGATGAGCAGCGGCTCGCCTTCCGTGCGCAGCTCACCGATCACCTTACCGGCAAGCACCTTGCCGAGCTCTACGCCCCACTGGTCGAACGGGCCTATGCCCCAGACGACGCCCTGCACGAACACGCGGTGCTCATAGAGCGCAATCAGCGCGCCGAGCGTGCGCGGATCGAGCCGGTCGGCGAGCAGCATGTTGCTCGGCCGGTTGCCCTCCATGACGCGGAACGGCACGTCCTTCGCGTCGAGCCCTTCGGCTGCAACCTCCTCGGCCGTCTTCCCGAAGGCGAGCCCTTCGGCCTGGGCGAAAAGGTTGCCCATCAGCAAATCATGCGCATCGGCGAGCGGGCTCAGCGGCTGCAGGAAGCCGATGAAGTCGGCGGGCACGAGATGCGTGCCCTGGTGGAGAAGCTGGTAGAACGAATGCTGCCCGTCGGTGCCGGGCTCGCCCCAAAGGATCGGGCTCGTCGCGTAATCGACGCGCCGGCGCGAAAGATCGACGCTCTTGCCGCAGCTCTCCATCTGCAATTGCTGCAGATAGGCGGGAAACCGCGCCAGGTTCTGGGCGTACGGCAAGACCGCCTGGGTCGCCGCGCCGAAAAAGTCCGCATACCAGACAGCAAGCAGTCCGAGGATCACGGGAAGATTCTGATCGGCCGGTGCCGTGCGAAAGTGCACGTCCATGTCGTAGAAGCCGGCCAGCATGGCGCGGAAATTCTCCGGCCCGATAGCGAGCATGGTCGATAGCCCGATGGCTGCATCGAGCGAATAGCGACCGCCGACCCAATCCCAGAACTCGAACATGTTGCCGGTGTCGATGCCGAATTCGGCAACGCGCGCCGCGTTCGTCGAGACGGCGACGAAGTGTTTCGCGACGGCCGCGGGATCGCCCAGCCGCTCGATCAGCCATGCGCGCGCAATCTGCGCGTTGCTCATGGTCTCGAGGGTGGTGAAGGTCTTCGACGATACGATGAAAAGCGTCTCGGCGGCGTCGAGGTCTTGCGTTGCTTCGGTGAAGGCCGCGCCGTCGACGTTGGCAACAAAGCGGAAGCGCATATCCGGCGCGCTATAGGCACGCAGCGCCAGGTAGGCCATCTCCGGGCCGAGGTGCGAGCCGCCGATGCCGATATTGACGACGTTCCGGATCGGCTTGCCGGTGTGGCCGGTGAAATCGCCGGAGCGCACGCGGCTCGCGAAGTTGCCCATGCGGCTCAGAACGGCATGCACGTCCGGCACGACGTTTCGCCCATCCACCTCGATAACCGCATCGGGAGGCGCGCGCAGCGCGGTATGCAGCACGGCGCGGTTCTCGGTGACATTGATGCGGTCGCCGCGGAACATCGCGGCGCGCTGCTCGGAAAGACCACGCTCCTCGGCCAGCTTGAAGAGGAGTTCCATCGTCTCGGCGGTCACGCGGTTCTTCGAGTAGTCGAGGATGAGGCCGCCGCCCTCGACCGTAAATCGCGTAGCGCGGCCCGGATCGTTCGCGAACAGGGTGCGCAGGCTCGCGTCCTTCATGGCCACGCAGTGGGTGGCGAGCGCTTGCCACGTGGGGATCGAGGTCAGGGGCGCTGCCGCCTCATCGCGCGTCATCGGCTCTCCTAATCCAAGACGAGGAAGTTTACAGTGCCCGCTCCAGCGGGCGCGCTATCGTTCAAACATCCGCATGGCACGCGGCTTCCGCGCGGGCCCCTATGCCAGCGCTTTGCTCTTGGCGGAAATGGAGGCGAGCAGATCGCGCCAGGACGCAACGAACGCCTCGGCACCGTCCGACTGCAACTTACGGCCCAGCGCCTCGACGTCGACGCCTGCCTCGGCGTGCGCTTCAAGCACAGCATCACAGTCGCCGCCATCCGGCGCGAGCACGCCGGCGAACACGCCGTGATCGGCGAAGGCACGCAAGGTATCCTCGGGCATGGTGTTGACAGTGTTCGGCGCCGCCAGCGCTTCGATATAGAGGGTGTCTTTGGCGCGCTTGTCCTTGCTGGAGGTGCTGGCGAACAAAAGCCGCTGCGGCCGGGCGCCTGCATTCTCGAGCCGCTGCCAGCGGTCGGAAGCGAGCAGGTCGCGATAGGCGCGATAGGCGTGCTGGCCGATGGCGATGCCGAGCCGGTTCTTGAGGGCGTCCGGCACCTCCTCGACGATGGCGCGATCCCAGCGCGAAATGAACACGGAGGCGACGGAGCGTACGTCGGCATCGAGCCCAGCTTCAACGCGCCGCTCCAGGCCGCGCATATGGGCTTCCGCCGCGGCGAGGTAATCAGCGGTCGAAAACAGGAGCGTCACGTTCACCGGGACGCCGGCGAACGTCGCCTCCTCGATGGCCGGCAAGCCTTCGCGCGTGCCGGGGATCTTGATGAAGAGGTTCGGGCGGGCGCCCTTCGCATAAAGCCGCTTCGCCTCCGCGAGCGTTGCGCTCGCGTCATAGGCGAGCAGCGGCGATACCTCGAGCGAGACCCAGCCGTCGACGCCGCTGGTCCTGTCGTACGCGGGGCGGAACAGATCCGCTGCGCGGCGCAGGTCTTCCAGCGCCAGCTCGAAGAACAGCGCCTCGTCCGCAAGCCCGTCGCGCACAAGACGCTCCACGGCCGCGTCATAGTCGGTGCCCTTGCCGATCGCCTTCTCGAAGATCGTCGGATTGGAAGTGAGCCCCGTGACCGAGAATTCAGCGATCATCTTCGCAAGGCGGCCGCTATCCAGCATGCTGCGTGTGATGTCGTCGATCCACAGGCTCTGTCCGGTGCCGTGCAACTCTTGGGTGGGCTTCACTTACGTCTCTCCGCTTGAGGCCCGGCGGCGGCGCCGGGGTGTTCGCCTATAATGGGATGATCGGGGGCCGGCAGCCAAGCCCGCCAGAGGGCTATTCCGACCCTCGCCGGGGCGCCTTTAGAGCATTTCCGGCTTGAAAAGGCGCTGGAAGCGGGCGGTATTCTCTCCGGAGATCATGAATTCACCGTTGCCCCGATAATGGATGGTGCGCGGAAACCGCGGGGTCCGCGCCACGTGGGCCTTCACCACCTCCCAGACGAACAGGCTGTATTTGCTTACGAGGCCCCCATCGTAGAGGCGGCATTCAAAGTTGGCGTAGCACTCCGAAATCAGCGGCGCCACGACTTTCGCGGCCGGCTCGGCGGTCAGCTTGAAGCGGGCAAACTTGTCCGTATCGCGGCCGGAGCAATTGCCGATGCCAACGACCTTGGCGGCCATATCGAGCGTCGGCACGTTGATGACGCATTCGCGACTTTTGCGGACGAGCTCCCGAGTGTGGTTCTCGCTCCAAATGTAGCAGCCGATCAGTGAAGGCTCGAACTCCATGATCATGTGCCAGCCCATGGTCATGATGTTCGTTTCACCGCCGTGGGCGGAGCTGACGAGCACGACGGGTCCGGGCTCGATAAAGCGGCGCACATCACTCACGGGAAAATCGTCTTTGTCGTAGTGCTTGGCCTTGCCGTTTTTGGCGGACATCTGCCGCTCCCTCGCAACGCCCCTACCCTCAACGCACGTCAACGTTTTGCGGCAGCCTTGGTTGCCGATTGCGACAATGGTGCTGCCGGCCCGGCGCCCCGCGTTCAATCTCCGATGTTACGCTCGCTCCATCCCCCATCGGCGCTGCGCCTTGTCAAAGCGCGTCACAGCGCCCTATCTCAGCCAAGGTTTATCAAACGCAGGATGGTTGCCCATGGAATACCGCCGTCTTGGCCGCTCAGGCCTCAACGTGCCCGCCCTGAGCTTCGGCACTGGCACCTTCGGCGGCAAGGGCGAGTTTTTCGCCGCCTGGGGCACCACGGACGTTGCCGAGGCGCGGCGGCTGATCGACATCTGCCTCGATGCGGGCGTCAATATGTTCGACACTGCCGACATCTATTCGCGAGGGGAGTCGGAGCGCATCCTCGGAGAGGCTTTAAAGGGCAAGCGGGACCGCGCGCTCATTTCCACGAAGGCGACGTTCCGCTTCGGCGATGGGCCGAACGAGCTGGGCTCATCGCGTCAGCATCTGCTGGCAACGGTCGATGCGCAGCTCAAGCGCCTGCAGACCGACCACATCGATCTTTTCCAGCTGCACGGCTACGACGCCTTGACGCCGCAGGAGGAGGTGCTGTCGACGCTCGACACCCTCGTGCGCGCCGGCAAGATCCGCTACACGGGCGTTTCGAATTTCTCCGGCTGGCATCTGATGAAGTCGCTCGCCGTTGCCGATCGCTACGGCTATCCGCGCCATGTCGCGAACCAGACCTACTATTCGCTCATAGGCCGCGAGTACGAATGGGAGCTGATGCCGCTCGGCATCGAGGAGGGCATAGGGGCGGTCGTCTGGAGCCCTCTCGGATGGGGACGCCTTACGGGCAAGATCCGCCGCGGCACAGGCATTCCGAAGGAAAGCCGCCTGCACGGCTCCGCCGAATCGGGCCCGCAGATGCCGGACGAATACCTCTTCCGCGTCGTCGACGCGCTCGATGAAGTGGCCAAGGAAACGGGCAAGACGATCCCGCAGGTCGCGCTCAACTGGCTGCTGCAGCGGCCTTCCGTCTCCTCGGTCATCGTCGGCGCACGCAATGAAGACCAGCTGAAGCAGAACCTGGGTGCCGTCGGCTGGAACCTCACCACTGAACAGGTGGCGAGGCTCGACAAGGCGAGCGAGGTGCCGCTCACCTATCCCTACTGGCACCAGCGTAACACTTTCCTCGAGCGCAATCCCGCGCCGGTCTGATACGCCGCGCGATGCAATGCCGGGAGGCACGCCGGCTGGCCTCCCACCTGTCGCTCGGATGACGCTGAATGGATTATTCGCTCGCGACGGCGGTGTCTTCCGGAGCCAGCTTCGTGCGCACCGCCGTCTCGGTCAGCTCCGGCGAGCACAGCTCGATGAACTTATAGGCATAGCCCCGCAGGTACCGCCCGCGCCGCACGGCGATGCGCGAGGTATTGCGCGCGAAGAGCCCCTTGGAGGCGAGCAGCTTCACGGAATCCCGCGACCCGTCATAGGCCATGGACGCGATGATGCCGACGCCGAGGCCCAGCTCGACATAGGTCTTGATGACGTCAGCATCGAGAGCAGTCATGACGATGTCAGGCTCGATGCCGGCGGCCTGGAAGGCCGCGTCGATGTGGGGGCGGCCGGTGAAGCCCGCATCGTAGGTGATGATCGGCCACGCGGCGATTTTCTCGAGCGTCATCGGCTCGTCATCGGCAAGCGGATGGCCGGCCGGAACGATGACCGCATGCTCCCACGAGTAGTACGGGAATGCCGCGATCTCGGGGTTGTCTTCCAGCGCTTCGGTGGCGACACCGATATCGGCGCTGCCTTCCAGCAGCATCGACATGATTTCCTTGGGGCTCGCCTGATGGAGGATCAGGCGCACGTTGGGAAACGCTTCCTTGAACTTCACGACGACCGGCGGCAGGGCGTAACGGGCCTGCGTGTGCGTGGTCGCGATCGTCAGCTCCCCTTCATCCCGCTGGGAAAACTGGTCGGCCAGGCGCTTGATGTTCTTGGCGTCGAGCAACAGGCGCTCGACGATCGGAACCAGCTCCTGTCCGGGCCCTGTCAAACCCAGGAGACGCTTGCCCCGGCGCACGAACAGCTCGACGCCTAGCTCGTCCTCGAGATCCTTGATGTGCCGGCTGACGCCCGATTGCGAGGTATAGAGCGCGTTGGCCACCTCGGTGAGATTGAAGTTGCGGCGGACGGCTTCGCGAATGATCCGAAGCTGCTGGAAATTCACGTGCGTGCTCCTAATCGAAAATGCGCAGTCTCGTGCTCAGCAGACGTACCGGCTGCCCGGTCGTCAGATTGAGCTCCGCCAGTTTTTGCGACGAAAGCTGCACTTCATAATACTGCTCCTCCGTGCCGCCGCTTCCGTTCAGCTTTGAGAGCTCGATGCGAGCGGTGGGCCCAAAGCTGAGGACGCGGGTAACATGTGCCGGCACGCCTACGTTGGAATTTCCATGGTCGGCAACGATGTCCAGCTCGTGCGGACGGGCGAATGCTACGACGTCTTTGCCATCGTAGCGCTCGCCGCCAACATCAGGAATGATTGCGGAGCCGATGCGCAAGGCGCCCCTCTCGACATGTCCACGGAACTCGTTAACGGCACCGAGGAATTCGTAGACGAAGGGGGTGGCCGGCTCGGCATACACGTCATGGGCGCTGCCGACCTGCTCCACCTTTCCGCGATTCATCAACACAATCTTGTCGGCAAGCTCCAGGGCCTCTTCCTGGTCGTGGGTGACGAAGATCGATGTGATGTGCAGCTCGTCGTGCAGACGGCGCAACCAACGGCGCAACTCCTTGCGCACCTTCGCATCGAGGGCGCCGAACGGCTCATCGAGCAAGAGTACGCGGGGGCCGACGGCAAGCGCGCGCGCGAGGGCGATGCGCTGGCGCTGGCCGCCGGAGAGCTGCGAGGGATAGCGGTCACGCAGCCAGGCGAGTTGCACGAGCTCCAGGAGCTCCGTCACCTTGCGGCGGATGACATCCTCCGGGGGACGATCCCGGCGTTTGACGCGCAGTCCGAATGCCACGTTCTCGAATACCGTCATATGCCGGAAGAGCGCGTAGTGCTGGAACACGAAGCCGACCTTGCGCTCGCGCACATGGGTGTCGGACGCGTCCTCGCCCTCGAGCACGATCTTGCCGCTGTCGGCAAAATCGAGTCCGGCGATGATGCGCAGCAGCGTTGTCTTACCGCAGCCGGACGGCCCCAGAAGCGCTACGAGCTGCCCGGTGGGGAAACTAAGGCTGACACCGTCGAGCGCCGCGAAGGAGCCAAACGATTTGCGGATATTTTCGACTTCAATGCTCATGGCGCCCCAATCGGCTGAGGTTCGCGTCCCGTCCGCCACTCGATGGTCGCTTTGATGACGAGGGTCACCAGCGCCAGGAGCGCGAGCAAAGACGCCACTGCAAACGCCGCGGCAAAGTTGTACTCGTTATAGAGGATCTCAACCTGCAACGGCATGGTGTTCGTTTGGCCGCGAATGTGGCCGGACACTACGGATACGGCGCCGAACTCGCCCATCGCGCGCGCGTTACAGAGGATGACGCCGTAGAGCAGCCCCCATTTCACGTTCGGGAGCGTGACGCGCAGGAACGTCTGCCAGCCGGTGGCGCCCAGCACGAGTGCGGCTTCCTCCTCCTCGCGTCCCTGGGCCTGCATCAGCGGGATCAGCTCGCGGGCGATGAACGGAACCGTGACGAAAATGGTGGCGAGGATGATGCCCGGCACCGCGAAGACGATCTTGATGCCGTGCGCGGAAAGCCAGGGGCCGAACCAGCCCTGCGCGCCGAACACCAGCACGTAGACGAGACCTGCGACAACGGGTGATACGGAGAACGGCAGATCTATCAACGTGACGAGGATTTGCTTGCCGCGAAAATCGTGCTTGGCGATGGCCCATGCGGCCGTGATGCCGAAGACGAGATTGAGCGGCACCGCGACAGCGGCTGCGAGCAGGGTCAGGCGCATCGAAGCCACCGCATCCGGCTCGATAAGCGCAGCCCAATAGGCTTCCCACCCCTTGCGCAGCGCCTCGGTGAACACCGCGATCAGCGGCAGCAACAGGAATGCGCCGAAGAACGTCAGCGATATCGCGATGACGATCCATTTGACCGCCGCGGGCTCGCTCGTTGCGGGGTTCCTCTCGAACCTTTCGGCCCGGCCGCTGGAAACGGACATCTGGGCGACAGCAGCCATTAGCGCGCACTCCGGGTGGCCCGCGACGTCCACGCCTGCAACAGGTTGATGATGAGCAGCAGGGCGAACGACACGATGAGCATCACCGCGGCGACCGCGGTCGCGCCAACGTAATCGTATTGTTCGAGCTTGGTGATGATGATGAGCGGGGTGATCTCCGACACCATCGGCATGTTGCCGGCGATGAAGATCACCGATCCGTATTCGCCGACGGCGCGCGCGAACGCGAGGGCAAAGCCTGTGAGGAGCGCCGGCGCCAATATCGGAAGCATGACACGGCGGAGTGTCTGCCAGCGCGATGCTCCGAGGCTTGCGGCGGCCTCCTCGAATTCGAGATCGAGGTCCTCCAGCACCGGCTGCACGGTGCGTACCACAAAGGGCACGCCGATGAATATGAGTGCGACGAGCACGCCGAGCGGCGTATAGGCGACCTTGATTCCGAAAGGCTCGAGGTACTGCCCCACCATGCCGTTCCGCGCGTAGATAGCGGTGAGCGCAATTCCGGCGACGGCCGTCGGCAGCGCGAAAGGCAGATCGATCAGGGCGTCGATGATCCGCTTACCGGGGAAGGTGTAGCGCACGAGCGACCATGCGAGCAGCAGCCCGAAGACGACGTTAACCGCCGCCGCAAGCAGCGAGGCGCCGAAGCTCAGCCGATACGATGCGAGCACCCGTGGCGCCGTCACTACGCGCCAGAACTCGCTGAAGCTCAGCTCGGCGCTCTTGATGAACACTGCCGCGAGCGGCACCAGCACGATCAGCGAAAGGTAAAAGAGGGTAAATCCAATCGAGAGGCCGAAACCAGGCAGAACCCGCGGACGTCGTGTGCCTAGCATTGCGGCCTCCAAGCCTCCTCCATGTGCGCGGGAGGCTTGGCGCGAAGACGCGCGTTCCCGGCCGGTAATGCGACGTCCGCCGCAGACCAACCGGATCGCCAAAACGTCGTCACCCCGGCTCCCTTGCCGTCAATTTAGTAGCGATGGGTCTATCCCACGCGAACCATCATTTTCCGATTTGCTTATTCGCAATCCTGGAAACGGGGCTAACGAACCGGTGCGCCGAGGCGATCGATCACGACGTGGAGGATCGCATCGCGCGTGTCTGGATTGTGGACCGTGCGGGGGCGATCCGCCTCCTCCAGGAAGGCGACATCGCCCTCGTTGAGCAGGAGCGGGGCATCGTCTCCAACGGTCAATTCTATCCGCCCGGTTACGACGACGAAGGTCTCCTTCGTGCCACCGGTGCGTGTCTCCAGCTGTTCGCTGTGCTGGGCGGCGATGATCGCTTCATAGAATTGCGCGCGCAGCTCGTTCTCGCTGGGAAAGAGCGGCCGCAACTGGAATTTTCCATCCGCGGAGGCGATCACCTTGCTCGTGCTGCGTTTCAGAACGACGGTCTGGCGAATATTCGGGGACGCTACGAGCGTGACCAGGGGAACGTCGAGTGCGTCCGCCACCTTGTTGAGCAGCACGATCGTCGGAACGCTTTGTCCGTTCTCGATCTGGCTCAGCATGGCACGGCTGACGCCGGCGAGGTTTGCGAGCCGCTCCAGTGAATAGCGGTGGCGCGCACGCAGCGCTCTGACGCGCGTCCCGATGACCGTCGAAAGCGTCACGTCCGCTTCCGCCGATCGTTCAGCAACAACAGTGCGCGCTCGATCCCGTGGCTCGTCTTTCTGGACCATTCGCCCCCAGCCAGCGCATTTGGACGCCGCCCCCGATGACACGGCGCAGAACATCGCCGCCCGTGACAGTCAGCAACGCTACCGAGCGCGTGCAGCGGTTCGAACCAAGAAAATCTGCTGAGCTTATGCGGCGGCCAACATTGGCACAGCGCCAGAGCAGCAATATTCCGGCAAAAGAAAGAGAGCCACGGCTTGGCTCTCTCCAAGTGCATCGCGTGCATGCGCTGCCGGTCAGACCTTCGATCCCATGTTGCCGCGACGGCAATGGTTACGCGCGACGGCGCCCCTCAAATCGCCAGAGAATGCCTGGCCCGGCGATGATGAGAAGCACCGTCGGCGATTCCTTTTCCGCCACGTGCTGCGCGCCCGCGGAGAGCATCGAAAATATCGTATCCGCGCGGCCAGACGCCGAAGCCGGAGGCGACGTTGATATGCCCTGCTGCACCGATATTGATGAGCTCCGCGTCCCAAGCACCGGACCAATGTTCAGCCCCGCCGTAGGACATCCAGGGATCGTTCGTGCTCGCTACGACAACTGCAGGTACGGAGAGCCGATCGGCTGGGGTCTCGGCTCCAATGTCGAAGCGTTCCGGGTCGGCGGGCGCGACCAGCATCAGGCCGGCAATCAGATCGGGACGGCGCGAGGCCACTTCGACCGCGGCCAGGCAACCGAAGCTGTGCGCGATGATGAAGACCGGCTCGGCCGCGTGCTCGGCTTCCTCCTGAACCCGTTGCGCCCAGACATCGAGGTCCGGCTTCGCCCAATCATCCTGGTTGATGCGGACACTATCGGGGATAAGAGTTTCCAACCACGACTGCCAATGGCCGGGCCCGCTGCCGTTGAGGCCGGGGACGATGAGGCTCATAGCCATGGTGCGCTCCGTTTCCAAACAGCTTGGTTGATGTGGCGCGTGGTTTTGTCAGACTACGGTCCATCGCTGATGTCGGCCTTGGTCGATAGGCTGTGCGGGGAGACCAAGGCCGACCGATCACGCTCCGGAGCGGTGGGAGGCGTCCGCTCCGAAGCATGGTCAGGTGTCAGCTCGGGCTGTAGATCTGATCGAAGGTGCCACCGTCCTTGAAGTGGGTTTCATAGGCCTTCGTCCAGCCACCGAAGCCCTCGTCGATCGTGAACAGCTTGATCTTGGGGAACTTGTCGCTGAATTTGGCAGCCACCTTCTCGTCCGTGGGCCGATAGAAGTTCTTCGCCGCTATCTCTTGCGCCTCGGGCGAGTAGAGATAATTGAGATACTCCTGCGCCAGCTCCTGCGTGCCGTGCTTTTCGACATTCTTGTCGACGACGGCGACGGTCGGCTCGGCGAGGATCGACAGCGAGGGCACGACGATCTCGAATTTGTCCGGCCCAAGCTCCTTGAGGGCAAGGAACGCCTCGTTCTCCCAGGAAATGAACACGTCGCCGACACCGCGCTCGACGAAGGTGGTGGTCGAACCGCGCGCGCCCGAGTCAAGCACAGCGACGTTCTTGTAGAGCTTGGTTACGAACTCCCTCGCCTTCTCGGCGCCGCCATACTTCTTATCGGCGTAATGCCAGGCCGCGAGGTAGTTCCACTGGGCGCCGCCGGAGGTCTTGGGGTTCGGCGTGATGACAGAGGTGCCCTCCTTCGCCAGATCATCCCAATCCTTGATGTCCTTCGGATTGCCTTTGCGCACGAGGAAGACGATGGTGGAGGTGTAAGGCGATGAGTTGTGCGCCAGGCGCTTCTGCCAATCCGCCGGGATCAGCTTCGCCTTGTCCACGATGGCGTTGACGTCGCGCGCCAGCGCCAGGGTGACGACGTCCGCCTCAAGTCCGTCGATCACAGCGCGAGCCTGCTTGCCGGAGCCGCCGTGCGACTGCTTGACGGTGACGTCCTCGCCTGTCTTCGCCTTCCAATGCTTCGCGAAGGCGGCATTGTAAGCTTGGTAGAATTCACGCGTTGGGTCATACGAGACGTTGAGCAGCGTGCGCTCCGCTGCGCTCGCCACGGACGCGCCGCCCGCCATCCCCACGGCAATGGCCAGTGCAACCACTTGCCGGCGCGAAAATTCGAGTTTCATCGCAAAATCCTCTGCTTGCCTGACCCCATTGATGAAAGTCACGAAACCAGGATTAGCGACGCGTCAGGGCGAACCGAACCAAGAAGAACTTATGAGCTTATGCGCAAAAGTGCGTTCTGCTTTTTATCTCAAAAGGCACGACAATCTCAGCCGCGGCATACAATTTCGCGACGATGAGCGTCTGAGGCCGCGCACATCCGAAACGGGCGCAGAGGACGCGCTCCCCCGAGCTTTGTCAGTGCGCACGGGAGCTACGCGGCGATAGCGCTGCGCTTCAGGAGCGAAGCGCGTGCGTACGCTACTTCCGCAGCCCGTTGGTGCCTAGAACGGGTGGCACCGGCGCGTGCTCAGCGCTCCTCCTTTATCGCGGAACCAATTCCCACTCCGACGGTTTCGCGGTCGGGGCCGAGGAGAGCAGCATGCGCAATTTCAGTCCAATTTTCGCGGTGTTGGCCGCGCTCCCGATGACCGCAACGCTCGCGATCGCGCAGGCACCAGCCGGGGCATCGCCGCCCTCCGCGCCGATCTCGACAGGCGCGTTGGCCGAAAAGTCTCCGCCCGTCGCTCCACCGTTTGCAGGTCCCGTGCAAGGCGATGCCGAATGGACTTCGCCTGGCCGTGACAGCGCTCTCACGCGCTACAGCACGCTCGGCGATATCAACGTCAGCAACGTCAAGAACCTGCGCAACGTCTTCACCTTCTCGATGGGGGTGAACCGGGGCCAGGAGGCCGCGCCCCTCGTCGTCGGGAACACGCTCTATGTTGTGTCGCCCTATCCGAACACGCTCTACGCACTCGATCTCACGCAGCCGGGCGCGCCGATGAAGTGGCGCTATGATCCGCCGCAGGACGAGGCGGCCCAGGGCGTCGCGTGCTGCGACGTAGTCAACCGCGGCGCGACGTACTCGGACGGCAAACTCTACTTCAACACGCTGGACGGCTCGACGGTGGCGGTGGACGCGGCAACGGGCAAGGAAGCGTGGCGTACGAAACTCGCGACGATCCAGATGGGCGAGACCATGACGATGGCGCCCCTCGTCGCGAAGGACAAGGTGATCGTCGGTAATTCGGGCGGTGAGCTTGGCGTCCGGGGCTGGGCGATAGCGCTCGACAAGAACACCGGCAAGGTGGTCTGGAAAGCGTACAGCACCGGCCCTGACAACGAAGTGCTGATCGGCCCCGATTTCAAGCCGCACTACGCGCAATATAAGGGCTCCGACCTCGGTGTCGGCACGTGGCCGGCCGACATGTGGAAACAGGGCGGCGGCACGGTGTGGGGCTGGGTTTCCTATGATCCGGAACTCAACCTCGTCTACTACGGCACGTCGAATCCGGGCCCGTGGAATTCGACGATGCGGCCCGGCGACAATCTCTGGACCGCGGGAATTTTCGCGCGTGACGCCGATACCGGACAGGCGCGCTGGTTCTATCAATTCAGCCCGCACGACCTCTCCGACTACGACGGCGTCAACGAGAACATTCTCATCGACCTGCCGTCGGCAAGCGGCGCGGCACGGAAGGCGCTCGTGCACCCCGACCGCAACGGCCACATCTATGTCATCGACCGCGTGACGGGCGAGCTGCTGTCGGCCGAGCCGTTCCATCACATCACGTCGACCAAGGGCGTCGACCTCAAATCGGGGCGGCTCATCTACAATGAAGATAAGCGGCCGCAGCCAAACAAGTTCGTGAAGGACATATGCCCTGCCCCGCCGGGCGCGAAGGATTGGCAGCCCGCCGCTTTCTCGCACAAGACCGGCCGCCTCTACTTGCCGCACAACAATCTGTGCATGGACATCAAGGAGACCGAAGTCGGCTATATCGCCGGGACGCCGTATGTCGGCGCGGAGGTCTTGATGAAAGCGGGTCCGGGCGGCCACCGCGGCGCTTTCACCGCGTGGGATATCGTTGCCGGTAAGGCGCTGTGGTCGATCAAGGAGCGCTTCCCCGTGTGGAGCGGCGCGCTCGTCACGGATGGTGACGTCGCCTTCTACGGAACGATGGACGGATGGTTCAAGGCAGTCAACGCCAACACCGGTGAGCCGCTCTGGCAGTTCAAGACGTCCTCGGGGATCATCGGCCAGCCGACGACATGGCGCGGACCCGATAACAAGCAATACATCGGTATTCTCTCCGGCGTCGGCGGGTGGTCGGGTGCGATCGTCGCCGGCGACCTCGATCCGCGGGACGGCACCGCGGCTCTCGGCTTCGTCAACGCGATGAAGGATCTTCCCTCCGTGACAACAAAGGGAGGCACGCTCTATGTCTTCGCGCTTCCCTAGAGCCGTCGCGCTTTGTCTCATTGCCGGGGCTGCGGCATCGCCGGTTGCCGCGCGCGAGATGCGTGTCTGCGCGGATCCCAACAATCTGCCGTTCTCGAAGCAGGATGGCTCCGGTTTCGAGAACAAGATCGCCGGCATCATCGCAGAAGAGCTCGGTGCGAAGGTCACCTATACGTGGTTCGCCCAGCGGCGGGGGTTCCTGCGCAACACGCTGAACGCAGGAGTATGCGACGTCGTCATCGGCTACCCGCGCAACTATCAGATCCTGCGTTCCACGCGGCCGTACTACCGCTCCAGCTACGTCTTCGTGCAGCGCGCGGACGAAAAGCCGATAGCCGGATATGACGATCCGGCGTTGCGCCAAATGCAGATCGGCGTGCAGCTCATCGGCGATGACGGCGCCAATACGCCGCCGGTCGCGGCCCTGGCAAAGCGCGGCATGACGGCAAATGTGCACGGCTTTCCCGTCTACGGCGACTACAGAACCGACGCGCCGCTGGCACCGATCATGGATGCGGTGAGCAAAGGAACGATCGATGTTGCCGTGGTCTGGGGGCCAACCGCAGGCTATTTCGCGGCGCGCGAGAAAAGCCCGCTGAAGCTGACGCCGATCCTCTTCGACAGCACGCTGCTCTCGCAGCCAATGACCTTCGATATCGCGGTCGGCGTACGCAAGGGCGAGCTGGAATTTTCCGATGAAATCGACCGCGCGCTGAGACATCGCCGCGACGACATCAACGCCGTTCTCCAATCCTATGGCGTGCCGCGAACCGACATGCCGAATCCCGCGCCCGCCTCCGTCGTAGGGAGCATGCCATGAAAACGCTCGTCGCCCTCATCGTCGTGTTTGGGCTCATAACCTTCGCGGCGTGGGACACTTCCAACAGGGCGCCGGCGGCCGCCGCCGATAAGCCCGCCGTTACGGAGACGGGTGCGCTACCCGAGGGCTGCAAGGAAATTGCAATGGTCGCGATCGCGCCGGGAGGGGTGCTGCCCGAGCGCGGCAACTGTCCCGAGGCCGCAAAATTCGACGGCAACCCCGAACAGATCGCCGCCGGCCACCAGCTCTATTCGGCATTCAATTGCGTCGGATGCCACTTCAACGGCGGCGGCGGCATGGGCCCGGCCCTAATGGACGACCAGTGGATCTATGGATCGTCGATGGAGAACGTCGCGTCCAGCATTCGGGAAGGACGGCCGCGGGGCATGCCTTCGTTCCGCGCCATGGTGACGGACGATCAGGTCTGGCAGCTCGCCGCCTACGTGCGCTCGCTGAGCGGCCTGCCGAAGAAATCGCAGGAGGCGGAGAAACCGGAGCGCTAAAGTCTGACGTGCTTGTTACACGCAAGCGATGTTTCTCCGTGCTGCTGCTGATCGCACACACGCCAATCGCATCCAGACGCCGCTATCGTGGATCAATGCCGCATATCGGCTCGCGGACGGGTTCGGGAACGCAAGTCCGACATTCCGATGCCGGGCCCGGAGCGCACGACAAGTATATCGATGGCCGGGACGGTTTTTCGCACCCCGGCCATCGATATTGCTCGCTGCGAAGGTGCGCAGCCGCCGCCAATTACCAGTCGACCTGGGCGCGCGTGCCAAAGCCTCTGATCCGGGCGCCGTCATTGACATTGGCGGTGTCTGCCAGACCGCCCGTGATGAGCGACTCGCTGTAGTCGAACATCAGGCGCGTGTAGTCGTTCAGCCACCAATTCACGCCGATCAGCCAGGTATTCTGGTTTCCGCACATGGTGCAGGTGGGAATGTTCGCGGCCTTGTCGTTGAGATCCAGCTGATCATAGCGCGCAGCGATCTGCCATGCGCCGTGCCCGCCTTCGAAGACCGGCGCCAGCACCTTCGGGCGGCCGAACACGCCCTCCTTGTAAGGGCGAGTCTCGCCGGTGATGAACCAGCTCGCGTCGATGTACCAGCCGTTGTAGGTCGGGTTCGGCCCGAGGAAGCTCGCGGCGACGTCCGGCGTCGCCTGTCCGTATTCTCCCTGCACCGACCATGGGCCCCAGACGAATGCCGCTTCCAAACCCCAGAAAGTGTCCTGGCTGAAAATCGCCGGCGTGGAGATGAAGCGATCGGCGAGGTGCAGATCGGCGCCGCGCGCACGGTAGAGGAAGTGCTCGTCGTTGATGGGGATCGGATTGGCGCGCAGATCGTCGGCGCCGTAGCGGCTGCGCCAGCTCGCGCCGAAATGCAACACGCGCGCATCGTCGTTGATCGGTGCCACCGTAACGCGGGCGGCGCCCGTCTTGACGTCATCGAGCCAAACTTCGTCGTTCGCGGAGAGCGGCCCGAAGATGCCCGCGGATGCCGTATAGTGCTTCTGCTCGTAAATCGCGCCTACACCGATCTGGCGATCGAAGGTGAAGGCTTCAATGAACGCCGCGCGTTCCAGGAAGGTGATGTAGTTCGCGCTCTCCAGGTGCTCGAGCGAGTTGAAGGTCTTGAAGTTGCCGATGCGGATGGTGAGGCCATCCATCAGGCCGAGGTATTCGAGATAAGCGTCCTTGATGGCCGTGCGGTCGTTGGCAAAGTCGACCTCGAAGCGGTAGCCGACGTCACCCCAGACGAGGCCTTCGATGCCGAGACGCGCACGGCGGATTTCGGCTGAGCTGACGTCGGGCCTTGTCGTGATCGCCGTGTCCTGATTGATGGCGTTGTAGTCGAGGTTGAGACGGCCACGGACCTTCATCTTGAATTTTCCGTCGCGGCTGGAGAGCTCGGGCGCGCCCTTCCATTTCACTTTCAGGTCGATGTCATCGCCCTTCTTCTCGCTTTTCGCGGACTTCGACTCGGCGGCCCATTGCGCCGCGGCGGCCGCTTCCTTCGCTTCATCGACCCTTCCTTGCAACACGCGCATCTGTTCCTGCATTTGCCGCAGCTCCGCTTCGAGTTTATCGACGCTTTGGCCCATGGCAGGTGCGCAGGCTGCCGTGAGAACGGCGAACACTCCTCCCGTCACCTTCGCGCGATATCCGACGCTGACGCCCTTTTTCATTACCGTCCCCCATTGTTTCAATCGGCCTCCGCGGTCGGTTGCGGGACCGGTTCGAACTGAAAACAAGCGTCAAAGGCCCTCCAATATATTGGAGGCAATTCCGCCATAACGTCTTGTTTTTGCTCACTAATATGAGGTTTGGTGGGCCGATTCTCGGGGCGATAGAAGTCGCGCTTCCCGCAAAGCAAATGCGCCCTGTGGGAAAGGACCTTGGGTGACGGCTGCACCCACG
This sequence comes from Hyphomicrobiaceae bacterium, assembly GCA_044507625.1. Classification (GTDB taxonomy): domain Bacteria; phylum Pseudomonadota; class Alphaproteobacteria; order Rhizobiales; family Hyphomicrobiaceae; genus Hyphomicrobium_A. The sequence goes on from JBIQJE010000005.1 coordinate 25,991, forward strand.
TTTTCGGGATTTCGCGACGTGAATTTTTTGCGAATTTCGTCACGGACCGGCGCGAAATTCAGCGCCAGCGAAGCTGCTTTCGGGAGAATATTTTTCGCTCTGGATTTTACGCGTCGCGCCGCAGAAGCGCGATTTTTCGCGATAGCGGCAGCCCACACACGGAGGCCGCGAGCAACAATTCGCAGACAGTGCACCTGTCGCGGGGTGTCAATGTATCAAGCAAATAAATGAGATGAACGCGAAGCTGAACACGAGCCCCGTCCAATACGCAAGTTTCATCGTGGGCATGGCAAATGATCCGGCGAAGGTACCGACCAACAGCTAGGCCCTCGGCACACCGTCACGAACCAACAAAAGCGGCAATCCATTTCTGGAATTCAGCTAAGCGCTCCTGAGGCCGGTTGCCCCCCGCATTCGCAAGGGCCTTCGATGGGCTCGCTGCTAGAGCCGACACTCGACCGGCCGCGTTTAAACTTCGCCGGGGCCGGGCCGCTATTCCGAAAAATTTCGCTCTCGCACGTCAGCTCCGTACGGGTTGCGCTCGGTTTTTATGGTCGTCTGCCATTCGACCTCGGGTGTGACGGGCGTTGAACAACAACAAAGTTCCCCCTGGCCGACCACCCCGTCGGAGATGGTGCGACACAGGGGGAGTTGCCTGCTAGCCGCTCGGGAAAACCAGCAGGCGATTTCACGTAGCGTCTAGAAGTTGATCCGGGCGCCCGAGAACACGGTGTCGAAGTCTTTCGCCGTCAGGTCACCGCGACCGCCGCCAAGCTCTCCGGCGAGCGCCAGATCGACCTCGTAGTGGCGATAGGCGACGTAGAGATCGAGCGAAGCTGCATCGATGCTCTGGATCGCCGCCAAGCCCCAGACATTGACGTCGGAACCGGCGATGGTGGTTGCGCCAAGGCCGCCGCCGGCGTTGACGAGGTTTGCACCTGCGGTGCCGAAGTTTCCTTCGTAGTACTCGCCATAGAGTGTCGTCTTACCCAGCGTGCTCCACTTGCGCTGAATACCGGCCTGTATATTCCAGCCGACATAGTCGTTGTCCTCGGGCCGGCCCTCGTCGTTGGCCTCGCCGTAGGCGAAGGTCGCGAAAAGACCGGTTTCCTTGTGAAGCGCACTCACCGACAGGCCGAGCTCGCTGCCGTGCCCGAGGTTCGAGTTGCCGAAACCTCGTACGGTGCCGGCAACCTCCGAGTAGCCGATGCCGCCCGCCAGCTTGAAGCCGTGAAGCTCGCCCTGATATTGCAGAGCAACGGCCCACAGATCGTCATCTCCCCACGACGCCGACGCCGTGAAGCCGGCGATTTCCGGGGAATCGTAGCGGACGACGTTGAAGCGGTCGCCTTCACCCGCCGCGTTGATGCGCGAGAGGCTCTTCCACGTCGCGTTGGCGCGGCTTCCATCGCTGAGACGTAGATTGAAGCCGCCGTTCGGCGTGAAGATCTGGATCGGCTTGGCAACGGTGATGGAGTTCGCCAGCGTCAGCTCGGTGATGCCATCGTTTGCCGCGGACGTGTAGCCAACCGTGACTTTGCCGAGGCTGTTGCTTTCGAGGTACCAGGCGCTGTGGCGCAGGTTCAAGCTGTTCGACGAAGCGATATCGTCCTGGTTCCACTTGCCCTGGTCGCCACCGCGAAGACCAACCTCGATGATATAACCCGCCGAGAGATCGGCGTTGATCTTCGCCTTACCGACGAAGCGGAATCGTGTCTGGCTGCTTTCGTTGGTGCCGATGTAGACGTTCTGCTCGTTGCCGTCGTCCCACCACTGGATCTGCTCGTTCACGTAGCCCGAAATCGTCAGCGACACCTTGCGGTTGCCCTTTCTCGCCGTCGTCGCCTCGAGCTCGGCGATGCGCTCCTCCAAATCTTCGACGCCTCCGGATCCAAGGTCCGCTGCAAGTGCCGGCACCGTGGCCAGCACCAAGCCGGCGCTCAGAACCAGACCAATGCTGGCTCCGCCTCTAACACCCCCAAACATCACGCACTCCTAACGCTACTGTTACGCCACAATGGCGAGACCCATTTCCGCGCCGGGAGAAATTCTCATTCTCGCTTCGGCGGGAGCGTCAGGACTATCGATGGGGTTTTTCCGAACGAACCAATATTAGATGCTGTGCTTATACGGAAAACGGCGCAATTCGTTTGGTGCAGAAGATAGTCTTCGCCTTTTTAATTGTTGTTTCCGTGGCTTACGCGGCATCCAAGGACTGGCTACCGATCTGCGATCTTTGTGCCACTGACCAAATACAACACGCCTCAAAAGCTTGCGTCGCTGGCAATCCAAAACCTTCGATATTCTTTGGTGAAATACGGATAAGCGGCCATATGAAGATGTGCGCATTTGCATATGTACGTCTCGTCGAAAGCATTTCGTATTTTGCGTATAAGCTAATATCGATTTCTTATTCAATTGGGTTCTGATGGCGCTGGCGGCGGATAGAAAGCGCATATCACCGCACGTCTCCTCGATCAGCGGAGTCTTTGCGGTCGCGGCGGCGAATGTCGGTGCGCGTCGCCGCCGCGCAGGCTACGCGTCGGCGCACGCTCATCGGCCAAGGACCTAGGTCGCGCGTCTAAGTAGAGCGAGCGCGCGGGCAGCTCCGCCCGAAGCCGGAGGTGCTCGCAGGAGTTGCCGTTTCGAGGGAGCGAGAACACGCCGCGTGCTGCAACAGCCGCCTCGAAGGGGCTGATCGCGATGAATACGATCCGCAGAATTGATGAAGTGAGGTGACGGCGCCCGAGCCAGGGGCTCTCAGTGTCGAGGTGGTCTGCCTACAGCCAACGGACGTTGGCTCGTGGACGGCCAATAACGGCTCCGGATGGCCACGTCTGTCGAGGGTAGGAAAGAGTAGCTTGGACCGGCTCTGCGCGGCTACCGCCTTGTGACCTGCGCGTGGTCGCGACCACACATGCGGCTCGCCGCCGGGGATGCGCAGGTTGTGCGCGCGGCTGCGGTGAAATGGCGATCGTGCCAAAGCTGTAAGTGAAATGGTCGGAGCGGCGGGATTTGAACCCACGACCCCCAGTCCCCCAGACTGGTGCGCTAACCAGGCTGCGCCACGCTCCGAAGCGCTCCTTTTGCCAAGCGCCGCCATGCGGGTCAAGCGATGGCAGCGGCTCTTCAATCGATAAGGTTCTCAAGAGCCTCCCGATCGCTCGGCAACCACGGGATATCGCCCAGTCCGGCCCCCTCGCACGCGGCCACTGCGGCATAGATGCCGTCGCCGAGTTGCAGATCGCGCACGCTCAGCGGCCCGCCCGATGGCTGGCCTGCGCCAGGCTCCGTCAGGAGCGATACTGGTGCTATCTCTCCTGCCGCACCCTGGCCCGCCGGCCAGGCGGCGCTGGCGGAGCCCAGAATTCCTAGGCGGGTCAGCAGGCGGCCGATCCCGCACCCTTCGGCCTTCGCATAAGCTTCGAGGCGCACCCACGCCTGCAGGAAACGGCCTTCTTCCGCCGAGGGCAACGGGTCGGCGCTCAGGGCAGCGCCCGCCGCCTCGATCCGCCCACGCCGTGGCGCGCCGATGCGAACGTTGCGGATGCGCTCGATGTCGACGCCGATGCTGCCGATGCGGGAAACGCCGATGAGCGCGATGCCGCGCGCGTGCGAGATGCTGAAGCTGAGCGGCGCATCCGGCAGGTGCGGTTTTCCACGCTCGGCGACCGCGTAAGGAACGCCGCGCCAGCGTGCGCCATCCCAGCGCTCGATGAGAAGACGCAGCGCAATGTGCGTCGCCGTCCATTCGCGGCGTACGGTGGCGTCGCTGAAAGACGATGCGCGTGTGCGATCTTCCGCGCTGAGCCGCGGTGTATCGTGCTCGATTGCGTGCAACGCCGGTGCGGCCACGGTGAGATCGACGCACCAGAGCTCGATCGGCGTTGCGAAGCGCAAGCGGCTCACACGCGCGCGCTGCGGCGCGCCTTCGTTGCCGGACGGCGTGCCGCTTCGGGCGGCGTGCCGAGCAGGATGCCGCGGCAGTTTTCAAGCTCGGCGATGGTTGCGAGCAAGCGTTCGCGCATCTCGTTTTTGGCGGCGGCGGCCGCTGAAGCCCTACCGCGTACGACCCGCTTGGCGGGCGGTGCCGGGGGTACCGGAACGACCTCCGCCACGGCCTGCGTGTCCATGCCGACGCGCTTGACCGCCTCGACGCCCTGCTCGCGCAGAATCTTCTGCACACCCTTGATGGTGTAACCTTCGGCGTGCAGCAACTGACAAATGCCACGCAGCAGCGCCATGTCCTCGGGCCGGTAGTAGCGGCGGCCACCGCCGCGCTTCATCGGTCGGATCTGAGGGAAACGGCCCTCCCAGAAACGCAGGACGTGCTTAGGGACATCAAGCTCGTCGGCAACTTCGCTGATGGTGCGAAAGGCCTCGGCCGTCTTCGTCAATTACGCCTCCACCCGCTGCGCCACCGCGCCGCCGAGGAAGGCTGCTCACTCGGCTGCCTTGCGGCGGACGTGACCCTGGTTGATGCGCTCTTTCATAATGTTGCTCGGTCGAAAGACCAAGACCCGGCGCGGCGTGATCGGCACTTCATCCCCGGTTTTGGGATTGCGTCCCATGCGCTCGCCCTTCTGGCGAATGCCGAATGATCCGAAGGACGAGAGCTTCACCGCCTCCCCGCGCGCCAAGCTCGCGGAGATCTCCCCCAGCACCAACTCAACGAGTTCCTGACTCTCGTTGCGCGGCAAACCGACCTTCCGGACTACCGCCTCGGCAAGGTCTGCACGCGTTAACGTCTTGCCTCCCATGGCATTTTGCCTCCCGCTCCGCTCACTTTTTTTCAATGCTACTTGCGGGCGAGGCAATCGTCAATCGAGAGCACATTTCAACTAGCTGAAATCAAAGAAAGAAACATGGCACGGTGCGATATATGCAACTGGGTGTTACCAGCGCGCCAGCACAGCACCCCAGGTAAAGCCGCCGCCCATGGCCTCCATGAGCACAAGCGAGCCTTCGTTAATGCGGTGGTCCTCAAACGCCTGGTTGAGGGCGAGGGGGATGGATGCGGCCGACGTATTGCCGTGGCGATCGAGCGTCACGATGATCTTCTCGGCCTGCACGCCGAGCCTCTTCAGCACGCCGTCGAGGATGCGCTGATTAGCCTGGTGCGGCACGTAGAGATCGATCTCATCGGCGGCGTAACCGGTCATCACGAGCGTCTCCTCGATCACACCGGAGATCTTCTGCACGGCGTGACGGAACACCTCGCGACCGTTCATGCGCAGGTGGCCGACGGTCTGCGTGGAGCTCGGTCCGCCATCGACATAGAGCAGATCTTCGAAGCGGCCATCGGAACGGATGCGCGTGGCGAGTATGCCGCGATCCTCGCGCTCGCCGTGCTGGGGCTGCGCCTCGAGCACGACGGCGCCGGCGCCATCGCCGAACAGCACGCAGGTGGTGCGGTCCTCCCAATCGAGGATGCGCGAGAAGGTTTCCGCGCCGACGACAATCGCGCGCTTGAACTGCCCGGTCTTGAGAAAATTATCGGCGATCGTCAGCGCGTAGACGAAGCCGGAGCATACGGCCTGCACATCGAACGCAGCGCCCTTGGTGACACCGAGGCCCTGCTGGATGCGCACGGCCGTTGCGGGAAAGGTGCGGTCGGGCGTTGCGGTGGCGCAGATGACGAGATCGATATCGACGGGATCGATGCCGGCGCGAATGAGCGCCTGGCGCGCGGCCGCGATGCCGAGATCGGACGTCAGCTCACCGTCCGCTGCGATGTGGCGGGCCCGGATCCCCGTGCGCTCGACGATCCATTCGTCGCTGGTGTCGACCATCTTCGCCAAGTCGGCGTTGGTCAGAACACGCTTGGGAAGATAGGAACCGACACCGCGAAACACTGAACGGATGACTGCCACTGAGCTGCCTTGCTTCTTATGGTTTGTCCCAGCTTCGACGGGCCATCGCATGGGGCCGGAGGGCGGGCCCGGGCGCTGGTCGCGTCAGCCCGCGGCGGTCGCCTCGAGCTTGTGGTGAAATGCCGTCAGATCGGCGGCAAGCCGTGGAATGAGACGGCTCTGCGCCATCTCGTACGCGAGATCGACAGCGCTGGCAAAGCCCAGCGCATCGGCGCCCCCGTGACTCTTGACCGCGATACCATTGAGGCCAAGGAACATGCCGCCGTTGACGCGGCGAGGGTCCATTTTTTCCTTGAGAACGCGGAAGCCGCCGGACGCCAGCAGCGCGCCGAGCTTGGAAAGCAGCGTGCGCTTCATGGCCGCGCGGAGGTATTCACCAATCTGCTTGGCGGTGCCCTCGGCGGTCTTGAGTGCGATGTTGCCCGCGAAGCCTTCGACGACGACGACATCGACGACGCCCTGCCCGATCTGGTCGCCTTCGATGAAGCCGCGGTAATCGAGCGGCAGGTCGGCGGTGCTCTTCAGCCAGGAGTGCGCCTGACGCACTTCCTCGACGCCCTTGATCTCCTCTACGCCGACATTCAGCAGGCCAACGGTCGGGCGCTCGATGTGGAACAGTGCCCGCGCCATGGCGGCGCCCATCAAAGCGAAGTGGCAAAGCTCGCGTGCCGATGCGCCGATGTTGGCGCCAACGTCGAGCACGATGCACTCGGCCTTCACCGTGGGCCAGATGGCGGCGATGGCCGGCCTTTCGATGCCGGCCATGGGGCGCAGAATGAGCTTCGACATGGCCATGAAGGCGCCGGTGTTACCTGCCGACACCGCCACATCGGCGTCGCCCGCGCGCACGGCGTCGATCGCCAGCCACAGGCTCGAGCCTTTGCCCCGGCGCAGCGCCTGGCTCGGCTTGTCGCTCATGCCAACGGCGAGATCGGTGTGCACGATGCGCGACTTCGCGGCGAGCGCGGGCAGCTTATCCAGCTCCACCCTGATCTGCGCTTCATTGCCATAGAAGATGTAGTTGAGCGCAGGATAGCGCTCCAACGACAGCGCTGCGCCCGGAACCACGACCGCGGGACCGTGGTCGCCGCCCATGGCGTCAAGCGCAATTGTCCGCGGCTGAGACATGCGCGGCTCGCCTCACAAATTATTCCCTGGTAGGACGCCGCGGAGAATATCGCGCCGGGCCACCCCTGAACTCGCGGAACATACTCTTTTGCAGATGCGAGACAACCGGATTCTCGCCCTATTCTGCCGCAGTCCCGCGGGCTGTGAACCGTTGCTCACCGCCCGTCCTTGAGTTTTTTCAGGGCATCGAAAGCGCTTGCGCCGCCGCCCGATGGCGGCCCGGGATCGCGTTCCTCGAACTCGGCACCGGGCTTGCGCGGATAAGGGTTAAGGCTGGCGGCGAGGGTTTCGAACACGATCCGCCCGGCGTCGATGCGACCGTGCTCGATGGGCTCGATCTCGGCGGCCGAAAGCGCCTCCATCTCCTCCTCGCCCGTCTCCGGCATGCTGGCGGGTGGCCAATATTCGACGTCGAAATCTCCCTCGACAGCCTCCGAAACGGGCTCGAGCGTGACGACGCAGGGCTGGGTCACGCGCCCCTTCAGCCCGCCGGTGAGGCGATAGTGGCCTTTTCCGGTGGCGCGGATGGTGAACGTGGCCGTCAGACTTTCGCAGGAGAGGATCTCGAGCTCGGCGGCGAGGGCTGCGCTCTCGCCGGGTGTAGCGACGCGGGTTTCGCGCAGGCCCGTTTCGGGGATTTCCGTCGTGCGGTAGGACCAGTCGAGTGCGGGCGTCGTCATCGCGAAATCCCGGCGGAATTGGGCGGATCGGGAAAGCGTACGCTTTCGCCGGCGGGGCTTATCTCAGCCAAGGCGCGCGCGCCCTCGCGCACATAGGACGCAAGCGCGATGAGGCGCGCGTCCGGCTCAGCATCATCGGGGACATCGTGGATGTGGCGGGCGAGCACTGCGGCGAGCGGCGCATCGGCCGTCTCCGCCAGCCCGGCGCGATAATCCATCGAGCGATCGTAGAGACCCGCGGCGGCCCGGCGCACCTTCTTCGGAACGGAAAGATCGCCGGTCGCGAGCTCGCGCAGGGAATCGTCCATGTCCTCTATGAATGCCTCGACCAGCATCCGGTCCAGAGGGGCGCCCCGGTCAGGGGCGCGCCGCAGACGCTCCAAAACCAGAAAAAGGTGAAGCACCACCATTTCATAGCGGCCCACGGGCGTATCGGGCACACCCAGTGTTGCGTAGAATTCCGTGCGGCGCGCCTGCGCCACGACGGCGCCATAAAGCTCGCCTGCCTTACGGCGGGTCTCGGCGCGCGTTCTGAGGGATTCCAGCATGGTGCCGGGCCTTTACGTGGATAAGAAAACCAATCGGGGGAACACGGCGCCGCTTTAGGCTCATGCCGTTGCAATCGTCCGGACCACAGGCTAAGCGCACTTTGCGCCACCATTCAATCCAGTCTCGGGAAGACATACCATAATGCGCCGAGAGATGAACGACCGCCAGCGCCGCACGGGCCTGTCGAGACTAGCGCAGCGCCCGCGTGGCAGGAGCGTGAAGGAGCTGAGCGCGAAGAGGCTGAGCGCGAAGAGTGTTGCCCTCGCCGCTCTCCTCGCCGGCGCGCTGGCGCTCGGCGCGTGCGATTCCAACATCATCAAGCACGGCGTGCAATTCCATGAAGGCGACCTGCAGCAGATCCAGCCGGGGATGAGCCAGGAGCAGGTGCGCATGAATCTCGGCACGCCGTCGACGACGGCGGTCGTCGGCACGAACCAGGCCTACTACTACATTTCCAGCACGGCGACGCAGACCTCGTTCATGCTGCCGACGGAGCAGGATCGCCAGGTCGTCGCCGTCTACTTCTCGGAAGCGGGAACGGTGGAGCGCGTCGCCAACTACGGCATGAAGGACGGCCGAGTCTTCGATTACGTCTCGCGCACGACACCGGCGCCTGGCGGCAAGGACGACGGCATCATCAAGCAGCTCTTCCGCAACCTCGGCACGAAGCAGATCTTCGGCGATTAAGGGCCTGCGCTGGATGAGCGCTGTGCATTCGCCTCGTCGTAGTGGATGTCGTCGCGATAGCCGTCGTAGGCCTTGGCGTATTCCATCACGCGCGCCACATCGGTGATGAACGCCTCGTCGTAGCCGGCGCGGCGGAGCAGGTGGAAGCCGACCTCCATGCCCGAGGCAATGCCGCCGCCGGTGATGATGCGGCCGCTGTCGACGACACGGACGCGCGAGATGCGGCACGCGGGGGCGATTTCGGCGAGGCGGTCGATCGGCACCTTGCCCATGTTCGACGCTTCGAGACGGTCGGGCTCTTTGCGGTTGGTGGCGGCTCGGCCGTCCAGCAGCCCCATGCGCGCGTAGATCCACGAGCCGGTGCACACCGAAACGAGCAGCGTCTTCTCAGGCAGTGCGCGGATGAACTCGTGCAGACGGGCGTTGTTCACCTCCTGGCGGGTGCCGAATCCTCCGGGAATGAGGAAGGCGTCCATATCTGGGCGATCCGCAAAGCTGTAGTTCGGCAGCACCGTGAAGCCCGCCTGGGCCTGGGTGGGGCGCATGCTTTCTGCGATGAAGAATGCATCGAGCTCCGGGTCGAAGCGGCGCGCCACCGAGAAGACGCCATAGGGCGCCGCGAAGTCGACGATCTCCAGATCCTTGCAGATGTAAATGCCTAAGCGAAAACCCTGCTTGACCGCCATGGCGAACCCCATATAGACAGACCTGTCTATATTGATAGACAGAGCTGTCTATCTTGGCAAGTCAATCGCACTGCAAGGATCGATATGCCGAAGACGAAAGCCAGCGCCCAAGCCGAAAGGCCCGCATCCGCGCGGGAGCGGATATTGGAGACCGCGCTGCGCCTTTTCTACGCCCACGGCACGCGCGGCGTTGGCATCGATCGCATCATCGCCGAATCCGGCGTCGCCAAGATGAGCTTCTACAATCACTTCCCCTCGAAGGCCGATCTCGTCGCCGCGTTTCTGGACGAACGGCACAGGCGCTGGATGGCGTGGTTCGAGACATCGCTGAAGGCGCACGCTGCGAAGCCGGGAGCCAATCTCGCGGGCGTCGCCGACGTGCTGCGCACCTGGTTTGCGGCGCCCGATTTTCACGGCTGCGCGTTCATCAACATCCTGGCGGAGACGGAGCGCACCTCGACGCGCGAGCGCACCATCGCGCGCGGCCATAAGGACGAGCTGCTGGCGTTGCTGGTCGAGCAGGCGCGCAAGGACGGCATCGCGCGCCCGGCGGAGGCGGGACGGCTGGCGCTGATCGTGGTCGACGGGGCGATCGTGCGCGCCGAGATGACGGGCGAGGGCGACAGGGTCGCGGCGGATGCAAAGGCGCTGCTGAAGGCGATCGCGAACCGGTGACTGCCGGCGCGGAAGGGCGCGGTTCCGCGCGGCGGCGCGCCGAAAGAAAAGGGCCCGGCGTGATGCCGGGCCCTTTCTCGTTCGTTCGTGAATTTAGCGGCCCGATCAGCCGGTCGCCGCCAGCACCGCGAGAAGCAGCAGCGCGACGATGTTGGTGATCTTGATCGCCGGGTTCACGGCGGGACCCGCCGTATCCTTATAGGGATCGCCGACAGTATCGCCGGTCACGGCGGCCTTGTGGGCTTCCGAGCCCTTGTTGTGCTTCACGCCGTCCTTGTCGACGAAGCCGTCCTCGATCGCCTTCTTGGCGTTGTCCCAGGCGCCGCCGCCCGAGGTCATCGAGATGGCGACGAAGAGGCCATTGACGATGACGCCCAGCAGCATCGCGCCGACCGCAGAGAACGCCGCGCTCTTGCCTGCAGCACCGCCGCCAGCGATGGCGTAGATGGCGAAGTAGAGCGCGATCGGCGACAGCACCGGCAGCAGCGAGGGGATGATCATCTCCTTGATCGCTGCGCGGGTCAGCAGGTCGACGGCCGCCGCATAGTCGGGGCGGTCCTTACCCTGCATGATGCCGGGCTTGGCTTTGAACTGGCGGCGAACCTCCTGCACGATGGCGCTGCCGGCACGGCCGACGGCCGTCATGGCGATGCCACCGAAGAGGTAGGGGATGAGGCCGCCGAGCAGCAGTCCGACGACCACGTAGGGGTTCGAGAGGGAGAAGTCGGGCTTCACGTCCTTGAAGTAGGCGTAGCCCGTCGCACCCGCGCGGTTGGCCTCGTCGATGAAGTGCTGCAGGTCGTAGCTGTAGGCCGCGAACAGTACCAGCGCGCCGAGACCAGCCGAGCCGATGGCATAGCCCTTGGTGACGGCCTTCGTCGTATTGCCGACGGCATCGAGCGCGTCGGTGGAGCGGCGCACCTCTTTCGGCAGGCCGGACATCTCGGCAATGCCGCCGGCGTTGTCCGTCACCGGGCCGAAGGCGTCGAGCGCAACGACCATGCCGGCGAGGCCGAGCATCGTCGTCGTCGCGATCGCCGTGCCGAAGAGGCCGGCGATCGAATAGGTCGAGAGGATGCCGCCGACGATGACGATGGCGGGCAGCGCGGTCGACTCGAGCGAAACGGCGAGACCCTGGATGACGTTCGTGCCGTGGCCGGTGACGGAGGCCTGGGCGATCGAACGGACCGGCTTGTAGCCGATACCGGTGTAGTACTCGGTGATCCAGATGATGAGGCCCGTCACCGCAAGACCGATGATGCCGCAGATGAAGAGGTTGTAGCCCGTGATGGTCATGCCGGCAGCGGTGCCGACTTCGCCAAAGCCGCCGAGCACGTAGTGCGTTGCCGCCCACAGACCGCCGACCGAGAGCACCGCGCTCGCAAGGAAGCCGCGATAGAGGGCGCCCATGATCGAGTTGTTGGTGCCGAGCTTCACGAAGAAGGTGCCGATGATCGAGGTGACGATGCACGCCGCGCAGATCGCGAGCGGATAGATCATCAGGAGCTCGAGGTTCGGCTGGCCGGCGAAGAAGATCGAGCCCAGCACCATCGTCGCGACGACGGTCACGGCGTAGGTCTCGAAGAGGTCGGCCGCCATGCCGGCGCAGTCGCCGACGTTGTCGCCGACGTTGTCGGCGATGGTCGCCGGGTTGCGCGGATCGTCCTCGGGGATGCCCGCCTCGACCTTGCCGACGAGATCGCCGCCGACGTCCGCACCCTTGGTGAAGATGCCGCCGCCGAGACGGGCGAAGATGGAGATGAGCGAAGCACCGAAGCCCAGCGCGACGAGCGCGTCCGTGACGGTGCGCGAATCCGGGGCGTGGCCGAGGCCAGCGGTGAGGAAGAAGTAGTAGCCCGCGACGCCGAGCAGCGCCATGCCGGCAACCAGCATGCCCGTGACGGCGCCCGACTTGAAGGCGATATCGAGACCGCGGCCGAGCGAATGCGTGGCGGCCTGCGCGGTGCGTACGTTCGCGCGCACCGATACGTTCATGCCTACGTAACCGGCCAGTCCGGAAAGCACAGCGCCAATCAGGAAGCCGATGGCGACGAGGTAGCCGAGCAATACCCAGGCGAGCACGAAGATGACGGCGCCGACCATGGCGATCGTCGTATATTGGCGATTGAGATAAGCCTGCGCGCCCTCTCGGATGGCACCGGCAATTTCCTGCATCCTCGCCGTACCGGCATCAGCGCTCATCACCGATCGAATGGTGTACGCCGAGTACGCGAGCGCCAACACGCCGCAAGCGACGATCCCCCACAACACTTCCGTCATTTTTGGATCCCCTTTAGCGCCGGCAACGGGTGTTGCCAGCCCAGGCTTTCAATGCGCAATTCGCCGCGGACCATGCCAAAAGCGTGGACGCCTTGCAACACGGCAGAACCATTCTTACGCACTTGCTTAGCGGCGCCGGCGGGCCGCAAAAATGGCCATTTCCGCGCTTTTCGGACCCTCTCCTGCGCCTGTCCCTACCAAAGGCGTAAAGGGCGCTGACCGTCTGCGCCGCCGCCTCGGGTTGCATCGCCATGCTCCGCAACCGGGATCTCCACAGGTTATCCACAGCGGTGCGCCGAGGCCCGAAAATGGGCGAGTTGTCCTCGCGTGTGACACCCATGCGTCACAGCGAATCACTGCGATTGAAGATCAAGACCTAATTTTTTGCTTACAGACCCGATTGTTATGGTAGGGACAGCGCGACGTTGGACGTTCGGCCTCGCGCCGGGCGAAAACCTCGAACATGGAGGACAACGCCGTGCCAACCCTTCTGGTACAGAGCGAAGCGCGCTCGTGATGTTGAGCGCCGACCCGCGCAACCGTGGCCCTATCTGGGGTGAATTCACGCGCGCGCAACACCGGCAAGCCGTCAGCAATCTGGCGCGAGCCTTCCACCTGCCTCGCCCGCAGGCCAAGACTGCAATTTTGGTCATGCTGGGGGGGCTAACGCAATCCTTCGACGAGCAGACGCTGACGCGCGAGACGTTGGCAAAGCTGGTCGAGCTGCTCGGTAAAAACGACTACGAGCGGTTTCTCGAAACGCCCACACTGATGGGCGATCCGCAAACGCAGGCGATCGGCAACGAAGCGTTGACGACGCTCGTGGGGCCCCAGGCCAGCGCCCGTCTCGTGGGCCGCGCCGCCGCGGTGGCTGGCATCAGCCAGACGGTCGCCGAATACCTGTTGCCGGTCGTGGCAGCGATGTTCCTGGGTGCTCTCGCGGCGAAGACGCGCGGGCAGCTGGTGGCGCTGGCACGCAACGCGGAGGTCAATGGCGCGGCCGAGGCTGAGCCCGAGGTGGACGTTCCGGCAATTCAGCTTCCCGTCGGGCGCGGCAGCAGCGGCTTCTTCAATGGCTTCACGCTGACAACCGCCAGCAGCGGTCCAAATCCGGAGCGGGAAGCCCTCTATCGCGATCTCGCGGATCGCATTCGCGCGGGGGCGTCGGCCGATGGGGACGATCCGCTCGGGGCCACCCGGCGGATCATGGCCCAGGGCCTCGGTGTCCGCGCCCGGTATGCGCCGTGGCTGACGCGCCTGCAGCTGTGGAGCGCGTCGACGCTCCATTCGGCGGGCACGCAAGCGCATGAGCGGCTGCGCCGACTGCGCAACCGCCCACACGGCGATAATTAAACGGGGTAAGCCGTCCTATTTGCAGGGACGCGCTTCGACGTCACAGCTCCAGCCGGCCGATGCGCGCGAGCAGCCCATCTTCTTGCTCGCCGCACGGCTGAACCGCGCCCAGACGCTGCCGTATTCGAGATCGGTGAAGTCCTGCCAGGACGCGATCGCAGCACGCTGTGCGGCAGCCTTCGTGGCTTTGCCGTTGCTGCTGCCATAGTGCCAATGATCGGTCATGCACAGGCGGCCGCCTTCACGGCGCACCGCGTGCAATGCCGTTGCCAGTCCGGTTTCAGTGGCTGCCGAAACAATCGTCGGCATCGCCGCTACGATCACGGCCGTCGTCAGCCCCAGTATAGTCTTGGGCAACATCTTCACCCCCCAGGTGTGTAGAACCCTTGCCAGTTGTTGTGGGAGACTGACAGATTCCACTTGCATTCTCGATAGGTACCGTCAGCGCACGGCGGAAAATGCGCTCTTTGAGCGGCAATCCGGTCACAGGCCCGCGCATTCTCTGATGCCGATCAGAGGAGCGGTTCCTCGTAGACCCGTTTTCCTTCGGACATCAGGCCCTTGATGGCGGCTTCGCCGCTTCCATTCACTGCAATGACGGCGGAAATTTTCTTGTCGCGAACCATGTGTTCCAGCTCGCGGCCCGTGCCTTCGGGAACGAAGAAGCTCTCGATGCCGTAGCTCACCGAGACGACGGGTCCCCCGCCCGCGGAATCGGCCGAGGCGTAGACCACCTTCCCGCGGATGACGACATCGCCGGGCTCGACGCTGGCCGGCGGCGTGCTGGAGCCGGCAACGGTCTGCCACGTATCGCCGGAGCCCTTGCGCAGGGTGACGTAGAACGGGGCGCCCTGGCGAGGCGCCTCCGTTCCCGGGGGAAGCGTATAGCGCGAGATATCGTATCCCAGGATGACGTAGTCGCCGCGGAAGAGACTGCGGGGGTCGACCGGAATCACGTCGAGCACCACCTCGCGCCCGTTGGCGAGCAGCGAGGCGCGGTCCCAGATCATCCATCCGAGCACCGCCGCCTGTCCCAGCGCAAGGGCGATAATCGCAAGCCACAGGTTACGGCGCGTCGGGGGAGCCGAACCGGTACTGGCGTTCTCGTTTGCAGCGGTCATGGCGCAACCTCGTTGGCGGGATGCACGCGCGCGTGCAAGCGATAGGCGACATAGGCCAGCAGGATGACGATCGCGCCTGCGGAGAGGAAGAACAGCGAGGAGCCGAGCAGCGTGCCGATCGTCTTGAAATAAAGCCCCAGCACCTCGACGGAGAAGCCGATATACCCGAGCCAGAGCAGCGCTCTGCTGCCCTCCCTGAGCCCGAGCGCAATCCCGCCCAGCACGAGCACCAGCGCGGCGATGGCCAGGAGGATGAAGGTGCCGAGGGGCGCCTCCTCGATGAACTGCAAGGCGAAGAGACCCGCAAAGGCGATGGTCATGCCATAGGCGACGGCGGGTATCGACCAATCCGCAAAGCGCTCGTCGATCTGCGGGACAGCCAAGCCGGCACCGCCGATCAGCAGCCCGATGACCACGACGACACTATGTCCGGCGCCGTCGTTGGCGAAGAGCGTGTAGCCGAGGCTGATGATCCAGACAGCGAGCGCGACGGCGGCAAGGTGCAACCCTCCGACCCAGCGCTCGCTGGCGATCGCGGCGGCCACCGCAGCCCAGCCGAGGAGGAACAGCCAATGGGTGTCACCTGTGATCGACGTCTCCCAGCCACTCCATAGGCACACCAGCAGCATGGCAAGCGCGAGCGCGGGCCTCGAATGCAGCAGGATGCCGGCGGCGAGCGTGCCCAGCGCCCACGTCAACACGGCGTCGGGCGGATTGCCTTCGATGTGGAACATCTGCGCAATGAGCATGATCCCGGCGCCGAAGATCGACACGCCGGCCAGGACGGCAGCGTGAGCAAATGCCGGATGCCGGCGCTCGAACAGCACGCCGGCAATTCCATAGGATGCGAACAGGCCGCCGAAAATCAGCGCGAGGCGAAACAGCCTCGGCATCTCGCTCCAATGGGCGGCGACGAAACTCATGATGCCGAAACCGATGAGCACGGCACCGAGAATGGCAAGGGCGGAGGCGAGGTTGAGCTTGCCGCTTTCCGCCGCGGACAGATCGCGCCGGATCGCCGCTTCGCCGTCGGCGCTCACCCAGCCGGCTTCACGCCAGCGCACGAGATCACGGTCGAGGCGCTTGGCGTAACGGGACATCGGGGCATTTCCTGAAGGTAAGGAGGGCGGTGCAACTTCCGAGAATCTTCGGGGCAAAGATAGCCCCCCACCGGTTGCGAAACTGTGTCCGCAATCCTCCACGGAAGCCGGTCGGCGGCGATCGGGCCTGCGCCGGAGGCGGGTTCTGTTCGGCTGCAGAGTCCCGATTTTACCGCCGCAGCCGGGGGCGGCGGGGTGTTAAGCTTGTCCGATTGAGAGGCGGGCCAGTTTCCTCTAGCCTTCCGCCCCATGCAGCATATGAAACCCATTCACGTCGTTGGCGGGGGCCTTGCCGGCTCCGAAGCGGCTTGGCAGATCGCCAGTGCAGGCGTTCCGGTCGTGCTCCACGAGATGCGGCCCACGCGGATGACAGAAGCCCACCGCACCGAGGGGCTGGCCGAGCTCGTGTGCTCCAACTCGTTCCGGTCGGACGATTGGGAGTACAATGCGGTTGGCCTGCTCCACGAGGAGATGCGCCGCGCCGGGTCTCTCATCATGGCCGCGGGCGACGTGCATAAGCTCCCCGCGGGAGGTGCGCTCGCCGTCGACCGCGACGGCTTCTCGGCAGAGGTGACGCAGCGCCTCGCGGGCCACCCGCTCGTTACGGTCGAGCGCGGTGAAGTCGCGGGGCTTCCGCCCGGCGAATGGGAGAGCGTTGTCATCGCGACGGGCCCCCTCACCTCGCCGGCGCTCAGCGCGGCGGTCGGCGAGCTGACGGGGGAGCGCGATCTGGCTTTCTTCGATGCCATCGCGCCGGTCATCCATCGCGAATCCATCGACACCTCGATTGCCTGGTTCCAGTCGCGCTACGGCAAGGCCGGCCCGGCGGGTACGGGCGCGGACTACCTCAACTGCCCGATGAACCGCGAGGAATACGAAGCCTTCATCGATGCGCTCCTTGCCGGCGAGAAGACGAGCTTCAAGGAGTGGGAAGCCGCGACGCCCTACTTCGACGGCTGCCTGCCCATCGAGGTGATGGCCGAGCGCGGCCGTGACACCCTGCGCTATGGCCCCATGAAGCCCGTCGGGCTCGATGATCCGCGCACGGGACGCTGGCCCTACGCGGTGGTGCAACTGCGCCAGGACAATGCCCTCGGAACGCTGTGGAACATGGTTGGGTTTCAGACCAAGCTGAAGCACGCCGAGCAGGTGCGCATCTTCCGCATGATCCCGGGCTTGCAGGAGGCGGAGTTCGCGCGGCTCGGCGGGCTCCATCGCAATACCTTCCTCAATTCGCCGAAGCTGCTCGATGGCTCGCTGAGGCTGAAGGCGATGCCGCGCCTGCGCTTTGCGGGGCAGATCACCGGTGTCGAAGGTTACGTCGAAAGCGCCGCCATCGGCTTGCTCGCCGGGCGGTTCGCCGCCGCCGAGCGGCTGGGCCGCGCTTGCCCGCCACCGCCGGCGACGACGGCACTCGGCGCCCTCATCGGCCACATCACGGGCGGGCATCTTTCCGCCGACGACGAGGGCGGCGGTTCGCGCTCGTTCCAGCCGATGAACATCAACTATGGCCTGTTGCCCGACATGGAGGCGCCACTCACGGGCGCCGACGGCAAGCGCTTCAAGGCGAAGGAGCGCGGGCGCGCACGCAAGCGCGCCATGAGCCTGCGCGCACTCGCCGACATCGGCCATTGGCTCAACGGGAACGCACCGGCGGCCGCGGCGGAGTGAGCGCGAACCGCCGCGTCCGACGCCGCCGCTACTGCAGGTCGAGATCCCCCGTCATCGCGGCACCCGGGGCGCCATCCCGCGCCGGCAGGTTCGCCGCCGGCAAGGGCTGGCCCGGTCCCTGGCCGTACTTCGCCAGCACGCCGCGCGCCTTGTGCACGACGGCATCGGCAATCGCCGCCTGCCCTTCCGCCGTGGGGTGGAACGCGCCGGAATAGGTCGAGGCCAGAACGAGCTGGAACCAGGCGAACGCGTCGAGCTTCAGCACCTTCTGCAGCAGGGATGCCGCGACGTGGAAGTTGCCGGTCATGAAGGCGTCGTTCGGCGTGCGGAACCAGCGCTGGCGGGGCGCATAGGCCTTGAAGTCAGCCGGGTTGTAAGGGCGCCAGCCCTCCGCCGTCTTGCGCGGAAGGCGCAGGTCGTCGGCGATGTTCGCGCCGTCGTACGTCGTGCCCGCGCAGATGCCGCGGCCGAGGAACTCGCGCCGATGTGCATCGACGAACGACCATTGATAGTGCTCCGCCGCATCCTTCATCGCGCCGTTGAGCTTATCGGCGATCCACGTGCCGACGCGCAGCTTGGTCTCGCTGAGGGCGAAGTCCGGCAGCACGTCCATGCCGGCAACGCCATCGGGGCATGTGCTGGTGCCATCGCCCTGGAGCGCGAGCCCCGGATAGGCGGTGAGCAGAACGCGATCCGACTGCTCCCATGGGATGTGCAGCAGATAGTGGATTGCACGGTTGAGCGACTTGTAGCGCAGGATCAGCGCCTCGAGACCGAGGCTCGCATCGTCGAGATCGTGCACCTGGCCGAACCAGCCGCCGAGCTTGCGCAGCGTCGATTCATCGGCGAGCACCGCGTTGGCGAGCAGACGCGAAAAACCGACATCGTTGCCGCCGACGGAGACCAGCATCAGGTCGATCTTGCGCGCGTTGATGGGATCGCATTTGCGCAGCACGAGGCCACCCTTCAGCTCGGCGATGGTGCCGTGCATGTGGTAGGCCTCGGGCAGATCCTGCATCGGCGCCTCGTGCGTGTCGCACTGCGCCGTCGCGATCGCGGAAATCTGCGACATGTCCGTGGGGTTCGGCACCCACTCGTTGCCCGCGTAGCTGAGGAAGAGACCGTACGTCACCTCCGAGCCCGAGCACGCGACACCGACATAGGTGACGGCGCGGTGGTCATCCTCGACGGAGAGCTGCAACGCGGCGCGCAACTGATGGGAATAGAGCGAGCGGTGGCAGCCCTGATCGGACCAGCGGGCATTCTCCTCGATGAAGGCCTTGTCGCCGATCTGCTTCCAGGGGCCGATGCGCGCGGGATAGCCGCCGAGATCGGCACCGGCGCGCGAGCCATAATCGGCGGCGCGGTCGCGCGAGAAGCGCACGGGAACATCGGGGTTACCTTCGCCGGAGGCGAAGCTGTCACCCATGCCGACGATGAGCAGGTCGCGAACCTGCACGTCCTGGGTTGCCACCTCACGGCCACCGATCTCCACGCTCACGGTGGCGCCCGCCGGATAGGGGATATCGAAACGCACTTCCTCGCTGCACGGCTGCGTGACGGCATCGCCGCGCACAGGCCCTCCGCGCGGCGCGGTGAGCCACGTGCAGCTCAGGCCGCTCGCCTCATCGACATTGTCGATACGGAGGATGACGCGATGGGACGTGGGATTGATGTAGCTCTTGCCGTCCTTGCAGGAGAAGCGGTTGGTGCGCGCATTCCAGCAGGTGTCACGGAACATCGTCTCCGCCCAGCCATTCTCGTGGCGTGTCGCCAATGCCTGCTCGGCCGCGAGGATGGGACGCTGAAGCTGGTCGGCGGGGGGCAGCGCAAGGAAGGTTGCGCGGTGCACCTCCGTGTCGGAGGTGTCGGAGAAAAAGCGGAAGGAATTTTCGACACGCCAGGAGATCTGTGGCAGCGGCAATGGCGCCATCTGCGCCAGGGCCGAGTTGCCCAGCGCCGCCATCGATACGAGCAGCGCCATTGCCCGGGCTGCTGTTCGCGACATCAGCTTCTCTCCTTGCCCTTCGCGGGGGGCCTAGAGCCGCCCGCGTCTCCGTGCCCAGAAGATCCGCCATACGCGTGACAGCGGTGAGATCGCGGCTTCTTCGGAAGCGACTTCGGCACCGAGCCTCTCCAAAGCCGCCAAATAGGGCCCCACGAGGGCAACCGGTAGCACGGCCGGGAGCACATATGCAGGTGCCGTGCGGCTGGCGCTGCGCGCTTTGCCAAGCCATTCCCGCGCCTCGGCCATCACCGGTTGCACCGCCGGTTGCCAGCCGGCAACCGCGCCATCGCCGAAGGGATTGCGCCCGAGGGCGCATAATGCCGGCAGCGCCCGAAGTAATTGCACGCGTCCGTAGGCTTGGCCCGCCGCCGTGATAAGCGTCTGGGCGGCTGCGGCGTTCTCGCCGCTCTGCGTTGGCGACATCTGCTCGAGCCGGAGCGCTGCCAGACGAAAGGCCGCACCTTGGGCCGCACCCGCAAAGGTGGAAACCGCGCCGGCATCGGCCAGCGCGCCGGGGTAGAGAAGACCGTTGTAGGCATCGATGATGGCGATGAGGTCGCCCGCGGGAAGGCCGGTGCGGGCCGGCATCGCGCGCACGGCATCGGCAAGCGGCGCGCCGGTCTCGAACACCGGCGCAAAAGCCTCCAGCGCATCGCGCCACCACTGCAATCTGATTTCGCCGATCGCAGGCTCGCGCACTGTGAGAGCGATGCGCGCGATCTCCCCGTGGAAAGCGGCGAGGGCGAGCAGATCGTCCCGTGCATCGGCGGGCGAGAGCAGCGCGGCGAGATAGCGGTCGTAGTCGAGGTCGCGCGCCTCGGACCGCACTATGGCCGCCGAATTGCGTCGGCCCGCCTCGTCCATGCTTCGGCCCTCCGGGCGTATCGCGATCAACCCGCTGCGTTCAATCGACGGCGATCAGGGCCGCAGCAAAATCCCGTCCCTCCGCCAGCAGCACGTTATATGTGCGCGCCGCGGCCCCGGTGCTCATGGGCTCGAGCCCGATTCCGGCTTCGGCGAAAATGCGGGTGATGGTGGCGGGCGGGAGCCGATGCTCGACGCCGGTGCCCAGCAGCACGAACGTGCCGCGGGACATCTCGGTGAGAATCCGGATGCAGCTGGCGGGCGTGAGCTGGGCCAGATCGGCGACGTCCCAGCCGTAGATGCCGCTCGGCACGATGAGCAGCGATCCGCGGTGGCTCATGTCGGCAAAGCGGAACCCACCGTTGCCATAGGCATCGATGGGCGCGCGGCCCGGAAACTGCGCTCGGCCAGTCATTGCTGGACGGAGCAGCAGGTCAGGCCTGCCGCCCCGCCTTGTTCGTGGCCGCCAATGCGCCGGCGGCGGGCACCTTCGCGGCGGCCGCGCTGCCGCCCGAGGCCTCCTTGTTGGCGACCGACGGGTGCACACCGACGCCCTCGCGCTTCACGCCGAGATAGCCGAGCAGCGGCGCGGCGATGAACATCGAGGAATAGGTGCCGATGACGATGCCGAAGAGCATGGCGAAGGAGAAGTTGCGGATCACCTCACCGCCGAAAACGAGGAGCGCGATGATGCCGACGATGGTGGTTAGACCGGTGAGGATCGTGCGCGAGAGCGTCTCGTTGATCGACAGGTTCAAGAGCTCCGTCAGGTCCATGCGCTTATACTTGCGCAGGTTTTCGCGGATGCGGTCGGAGACGACCACGCTGTCGTTGACCGAGTAGCCGAGGATCGTAAGCAGCGCGGCGACGATCGACAGGTCGAATTCAAGCTGGAAGGCCGAGAAGACGCCCACCGTCACGAGCACGTCGTGCAGAAGGGAAATCACGCAGCCGGCCGCGAACTGCCATTCGAAGCGGAACCAGACGTAGGCCGAAATGGCGAGGAGCGAGGCGATGACGGCGATGATGCCGGTGCGCCGCAACTCGCTCGAAACGGCCGCGCCAACCACCTCGATGCGCCGCTGGGTGTATTCCGGCCCCAGCGTCTCGATGACCTTCTTCATCGCGTGCTGCTGGGCGATTTCGTCACCCGCTTGCTGCTCGACGCGGATCAGGACGTCCGAGTCGCTGCCGAAGCTCTGGATCTGCACGCTGCCGATGCCGAGCGCGTTGAGCTTCTGGCGCATGTCGGCGAGATCGGCGGGGCCGTTCTTGTGCTGCACTTCAATGAGCGAGCCGCCCTTGAAGTCGACGCCGTAGTTCAGGCCAACGACGAAATAGAGGCCGAGAGACACCGCCATGCAGATGATGGAGATGATGAGGCAAACGCCCTTATAGCGCATGAAGGGCACCCGCATGTTGTGCGGGAAGAAGTCAAAGCCTTTGAAGTCTGGGATGGGAAAGAACATGGCTTGCCTCTCTAGACCGGCACTTCGAGTATGCGGGCTTTACCCTTGCTCTTGATCCACAAGAACACCAACAGGCGGGTTACCGTGACGGCAGCGAAGATCGACGTGAGAATACCGATCGTCAGCGTGACGGCGAACCCGCGGATGGGACCCGAACCGAGCCAGAACATGATGATGGCGGCGGCCAGCGTCGTCAGCTGGCTGTCGAGAATGGTGATCCAGGCGCGCTGGAAGCCCTGATCGATCGCAGCGATCGCCGACTTGCCCGCGCGCAGCTCCTCGCGCATGCGCTCATAGATGAGCACGTTCGCGTCGACGGCCATGCCGATCGTCAGCACGAAGCCGGCGATGCCGGGCAGCGTGAGCGTGGTGCCGAGCATCGTCATCAGAGCGACGATCAGGAAGCCGTGAACGATGAGGCCGATGACGGCGAAGATGCCGAACGTGCCGTACGCGGTGATGGTGAGGATCGCCGTCGAAAGGCAGCCTACGATACCGGCAAGCTTGCCCGCCTCGATGGAGTCGGCGCCGAGCGAGGGGCCGACAGTGCGCTCTTCGACGATGGTTAGCTTCGCCGGCAGGGCACCCGACCGGAGCTGAACGGCGAGCGTGTTAGCGCTCTCGACGGTGAAGCTGCCCGAGATCTGTCCCGATCCGCCGAGGATCGGCTCGCGGATCACAGGGGCGGAGAGCACCTTGTTGTCGAGCACGATGGCGAATGGCTGGCCGACGTTGTCTTTCGAGAAATTGCCGAACTTGCGCGCGCCGGACTGATTGAAGCGGAACGAGATGATGGGCTCGTTGGTGCGGTGGTCGAACCCGGGCTGGGCATCCACCAGATCCTCTCCGGAAACGACCGGGGATTCGCGCAGCAGGTAATTGCGGCCGCCTTCGCCCTCGCCGCTCGGGTAGATCTTATAGCCGACGGGGGCGCGGGTCTGGCTGGCTTCCTCGGCGGTGATGTCCGGGTGGACGGCGTGGAAGGTAAGCTTCGCGGTCTGGCCAATGAGGTCCTTGAGCTGCTTGGTGTCCTGCAGACCAGGGAACTGCACGAGAATTCGGTCGGAGCCCTGGCGGACCACGGTCGATTCCGCCGTACCCATCGCGTTGACGCGGCGGTTCACCGTCTCGATGGCGGCGCTCACCGCGCTCGAAACGCGATGCTGGATGCCCTGGGGGGTCGGCGCCAGGTTGATGGTGTCGGTGCCCGACGTCGTTACGGAGATATCGTTGCCGCCACTGCCCAGGATCGCGTTGCCGATGGGCATGATGAGCTTGTCGAGCGCGGCTTTCGCCTTCGACAGTTCCTCCGGCTTCGTAACCTTCACCTGTACCGTGTTGCCGACGATGCCGAGGCCGGTGAAGCCGATCTTCGCATCGCGAAGCTGCTTGCGCGTGTCGTCGCGCAGCGTGCCCAGCCAGTCCTTCTGGAGTTCGTTGGTGTCGAGGGCGAGAAGCAGATGCGCGCCGCCCTGAAGGTCAAGGCCGAGCGGCAGCTGCCGGTGGGGCAGCCAGCTCGGCCAGGCGTCCACCGTCTCCTTGGAGAAGAAGTTCGGCAACGTGACGAACACGCCGGCCAGACAGGTAAGGACGATGGCGATGATCTTCCAGCGTTCGAAATGCAGCATCTGTCAACCGATCTCGTTTGCGATGGGGCGCGAGAGCGCGGGTCTCACGTCGTCTCTTTTGCGGCAGCGGCGACGTCGCCTTTGCCGCGCACATCCATCAGCGTAGACTTCAAGACGCGCACGCGCATGCTGTCGGACAGCTCCACCTCGACCTCGTCGGAGGTGTCGGAAGCCTTGATCACCTTGCCGACAAAGCCGCCGGAAGTGATGACCGTGTCGCCGCGGCGCACCTGGGAGATCATGTCACGATGGGCTTTGGCGCGCTGCTGCTGAGGGCGAATGACCAGAAAATAGAAGATCACGATCATGATCAGCATGGGGACCAGCAGGCCCATGAACTGGTCGCTACCGCCGGCCGCCTGGGCATATGCTGGCGTTATGAACATCCGTTGCGTCCCCTATGCCGAATACCGGGCAATAGCCAGCCTTATCCGCGTGAACGCAGATGGGCGCGTCTGCCCTGTGAGAAAAGTGCCGCGACTATAATGTCCGGCTGCGTCTTTGCAACACAGTGCCCCATGGTGCGATGCCACACAATTGGTGTGACTTAGTGCTTGGCGGCGCTATAGAAGCAGCCGCCCTGCTCCGGCAAGCAAAAAGCGCACCCAAACCGCAAAATACGGGACGTGATGATGAACGACGAAGCTGCTCTGTCGCAACGCCTGGACCGTCTCGCAGCGGCCCTCGAGCGCCTTGCGGGCCCCGAACCGGTGCCTGCGGATTTCGAGGCGGCGGATGCTTTCGTGTGGTCTGCGGAGGGCAAGCGCTTCGAACCGGTGGCGAAGGTGAACCGGGTTCCGCTCGGTCTTTTGAAGGGACTCGCGGGTGTCGCGCCGCAGCTTATTGCCAATACGGAGCAGTTCGCGCGCGGTTTGCCCGCCAATAATGCCCTCCTCTGGGGCGCACGGGGTATGGGCAAATCATCCCTCGTCAAGGCGGCCCACGCCGATGTCAGCCAGCGGCTGGCGGGCGAATTCGCTGCGGCCGGCACGGGCCTCAAGCTGGTCGAGATCCACCGGGAGGATATCGACACCCTTCCCCGGTGCCTCGCGGCTCTCGGGGCGAGCCCTCACCGGTTCATCGTTTTTTGCGACGATCTCTCCTTCGACCACGACGACACCAGCTACAAATCGATGAAGGCGGTGCTCGAGGGCGGTGTCGAGGGACGGCCCGAGAACGTCATATTCTATGCCACGTCCAACCGGCGGCATCTGATGCCACGGGATATGATGGACAACGAGCGCTCGACGGCGATCAATCCATCCGAGGCAGTGGAGGAAAAGGTCTCGCTTTCGGACCGCTTCGGCCTCTGGCTCGGCTTCCACAACTGCGGCCAGGATGCCTACCTCGACATGGTCCGGGGCTATGCCAAACACTTCAAGCTGGCGATCTCGGATGAGGAGCTCGCGCGCGAGGCGCTCGAGTGGAGCATCACGCGGGGCGGACGGTCGGGACGCGTCGCGTGGCAGTTCACGCAGAACCTCGCCGGCAGGCTGGGCCAGCGCCTCGACGGGTAAAGGCGGCCCTCCTGTGTGGCGTCGCGCTGACGGTAGCGGGCGGAATTTGATCCCGCTGCCCGTAGGCCGTTGCGTGCACTCCATGTTCGCAACACAGTGTCGCGCCAAAACGCCCTTCGCCAACCTGGGGACCTCTTCAATGCGCCCGACTTCGCTCCGCGCAGCCGCCATTGCCGCCGCTGCGACCGCTCTGCTCGCGACCGGCTTCGTTGCAGCCGTCTCGGTTGCGACGGCCTCGGCGGCTGACGCGCCGCCGTTTATCGGCACATGGTCACTCGATCCCGCCGATTGCAGCGCGGGCCAGGAAAGCGAGAACGCCCCGCTGGTCATCACGAAGGAGCGTTACGACCAGCACGAGAGCCACTGCGCGTTCAAGTCGGTGGAGAATGAGAACGGCGATTGGAAGATCGCCGCGGACTGCACGGTCGAGGGCAGCTCCATCCCGTACGACTTCACGCTGACCGTATCCGGCGACACGCTCACCTTTGCGGACACGGGCGGCCCGCGCGATTTCCTGCGCTGCAAATAGCCGCTGAGGCAAGCAGCGTTCGGACTTTTCCCGCCGCCGTCCGTCACGGCGAGGGCGCGCGTTCCCGGACGTCCGCCTGCGGGGCAATTGCATCAAATGTGCGCAAGTTGCATCACCGGCTGTTCTCATATGTCTGCTTGCGTCGGCGACATCAGCAACCGGGATTTGCAGCCATGGCGCACAAAACCGAGAAATGGTCGAAGGACGTCACCGAGCACGAGCATCCGCATGCGTTGCCGCCGGGCCTCTTCAAATCGGCGGACCCCGATGTCATCGCCGCCGCGCTTCAGCGCTCGGCGGAAGAGCCCGAGCGCCACTCGAGCGATCCCTATCGGACGGCTATGTCGATGCTCGATTTCTACGTCAACCGCGCGGGCAAGAACCTCAGCGAGATCGAGCGCCAGACACTCGAGCAAGCGAAGATAGCGCTGCGCCAGCGTTTCCACCGGACCGACGCCTGATCCATCCAGCGACGTCTAGTGCCGGACGGCGACGTTCACGGTCTGCGCCGCGCCCGAGGTGGCGCCCGCATGGTCGGCGACGACGACGGCGAAACTGGCGCGCTGCCCTTCGGTGCCGTCGTGCCGGAACATCACGGCGCCCCGCTCCAGATCGGCTTGCGTGAAGTTCGCGACCGGCTGAGCTGGATCGGAAGCGAGCACGACGAAACCGTTCGTCACTTCGGAGACGCTGAAGACGAGATGATCGGCGCTGTCGTCGGGATCGAGGGCGGAGAGATCCTGCAGCGTGATGCGCGTCGCCTGCCCGCGATCCACCGACAGGTCGAGGTCGCCGGAAATGGACGGTGGGATGTTGCGCAGCTCGGCCGAGAGCGTGCCACCCATCTCCATGCCAAGCTTGCCGTACTTGATGTTGCCCGCCACCTCGCCGGTGCTGCGGATGCTCATCACCTCGCGGACGAAAATATCGCCCTGCAGATCCCCGCGGACTTCGGCGGTCCCGGCCTTGATGCGGCCGTAGCACCGTCCGCCGGGCTGCACGATGAGGCTGTCGGCAACGATGTCGCCCTCGACATAGCCGAACACCTCCAGGCGTCCGGCGTTGCGGATCTCTCCCTTGAGGAAGGTGTCTTCTCGGATGATGAGTACGCGGGACTTTTCTTCCACGGCCGACCTATCTGCAATGCGCCCTAGCCGATACGGGCCCACGAATACGCCAGCTCGATGACAAGTCCGAGCGTGAACGGTCCACGAGGTAAATGGTGATCAGCAAAGACACGAGCGCCGCCACCGCAGCCTTGCGGACACACCTTCGGACAATCCACAGCGTGCGGAGAGTGGTCGCCTTGAGATTGGACGCACCCCGGAGCAGCTTACGGCGGTGCCAGCCACAGGGCTGACCAGACCATGTGGTTCAGGAGGGATGTCCCATGTTGAAGTATTCGCTCGCCGCCGCCGTCGCCGCTGCCTGTCTTCTCTCCCTCGCGCCCATCGCCGCCTCCGCGGCGCCTGCCGTTCCCGCCGGCGCCAAGGACTGCCGCGGATTCCGCGCGGTCGGCAGCGGCCTGACCGAGAGCATCGCCACGCTGATGGCCACCCAGGGCGCCGTCAACCTCGCGTCCAACCGGGGCTTCACGGTGATCGGGGACGCAAAGCTGGAAAAATGCACGTCGGGCGGCATTTTCGGCGTCGAGTGCTCGGCGCGGTCGTACGCCTGCCGCCTGCCGCAGTAAGCCGGCCGCGCTAAACAAGCCCTCCAGCCTCGCTGCCCGGGAAACAGTCCCGGGCAGATCGGCTGCGTCTCCCCCACCCCTATGACATCCAGATGGGTCGCCCGTCGGGTGCGGGTGCGGGATGGAAAATAGGGCGTGACTCGCCTCCAACCGGCCATAGCGCCTTGAAATGGCTTGGAGAAATTTGCGCCTAGCAGAAAAACGCAATTATTAACAACAAATCAGTTGAATGTGGCAATAGAGCCACATAACCTGAAGTCGTCCGTGTAAGTACAGAGCACCGCCGCCGCCATGCTCAAGTTATCGGAATACCCCGCGTCCCAGTTGCGTCCGGTCGAAGCCCATCCGGCTCCCGATGCGCGCCCGCTCAATCGTCTGCTCGCGGCGGGCGAGGTACTCTTTCACGCGGGCGACGCGCGCGACCACATCTTCCGCATCGAAAAGGGCACGGTGTGCCTCTACCGGCTGGACGCCCAGGGCGACCGCGAGCCGATCGAATACGCGTGCGCGGGGGATTACGTCGGCCTCGGCTATCTCGATCATCACGTCTGCAGCGCGGTTGCGACCAGCGAGGCGGTGCTCAGCTGCTATCCGCGGCCTTACCTCGTTCCTGCGCTCGCGCAGTCCCCGGCGTCACGCGTCACGGTGGCCCCCGAGACCGCGTTCCCGGGCGAGGAAGAGCCGCGCACGCCGCAAGCCGATCCGATCACGCGCGCTGCGGCGCTTTTCGTGACCCTTTCCCGTTGCAATGCGTATGAGGGGCGCGATCCGGTGCTCATCGCGGACTCGCTCACCTGCGGCGTCGTTGCGGGATACCTCGACATGAGCGTCGACGATCTCGCCGATGTGCTGAAGTCGCTGGAAGCGCGCGATCTCGTCGAGGCTGCCGCGGGCGGCCTGCGTCTCAAGGATCTCAACGCACTGGAGAGACTTGCCGAGGGCGGCGGACGCGACGGCAGCACGCCGCTATAGTCCGCGCGGGACAACGGCCGATACGACGGCCACGGCGACGGAATCCATCATGATAGCATCTCCCGGCGGCAACGCCGAGCCAGCGCCGGGCCGAACCGGCACGGCAACCGTACGCGTAACCGACGCCCAGTCGGCGCCCGTGCTGGGAAGCGGCCGCGCGCCCGTCTTCGCCACACCGGCGATGGTCGCGCTCATCGAAGCAGCGGCGGTCGATTGCGTGGAAAGCGTCCTTGCGGAGGGACAGGAGACACTGGGCATTCACATCGACGTGGAGCATATCGCGGCGACGCCCATCGGCATGCAGGTGACCGCCCATGCGGCACTCATCGCGCGCGATGGCCGCAAGCTGACGTTCGCCGTCGAAGCGCGGGACGAGCGCGAGCTGATCGGCCGGGGGAAACATACGCGCATCATTGTCGACAGCGCGCGCTTTCGCGCCAAGACGCAGGTAAAGCTGCAGCCCAAAGCTTGAGCGCGGCAGCCTGCTCCGTCACATCCTCCGTGAAACCAACCACACCTCCGGCGAAATGTGGTCCGGGCAGGATAAAGCGCTTGCAACGCCGTGCACCGCGCCCCCAAATTTGCGTACACCGCAAAGGAATCAAGCAATAACTTGCGGGGCAAGATCGGGGAGGTCTGGATGCGCACGATTGTGACGAAGGCTTTGATCACGGCGGCGCTGTGCTGCCCGCTGGCAATTCAAGCGTACGCGCAGGATGCGCAAGCAGAACCGCAGATGGGTCCCGCTGCGCCGGCGGCACACAAGGCGGAATGTCCGGGCAATCCCAATCCGCTCGGCGTTGCGCGCACTGTCGAGATCGACACGACGGGCGGCCCGGGCTTCGGCTTCCAGCATTACAAGATGTACGACTTCCTCAACCCGAAGGAAGTCGTACTGACCTTCGATGACGGCCCGCTGCCGAACCGCACCACGGCCGTGCTGGCGGCGCTCAATGCGGAATGCACGAAAGCGATCTTCTTCTCGGTCGGTAAAGTGGCGGCGGGTTATCCCGACATCCTGCATGAGGTCGCCAAGTCCGGCCACACCGTCGGCACACACACCATGGGTCATAAAGACCTGTCGAAGATGTCGATCGACCAGGCCAAGGAAGAAATCGAAAAGGCGATCAGCGTCGTTCATCGCGCGGTCAACGGACCGACGGCGCCGTTCTTCCGCTTCCCGTTTCTGCGGCATTCGCCCGAGACGCTGAAGTATCTCGCCGATCGCAACGTGGCGGTTTTCTCCACGGACATCGACAGCCTCGACTTCAAGGGCGGGAAGGCGGACGCGCTCATCAAGCGCATCATGGCGGCGCTGGAAAAGCGCGGCAAAGGCATCATCCTGATGCACGACATCCAGCCCCACACGGCGGCGGCAATGCCCGAGCTTCTGAAACAGCTTAAGGCTGGCGGGTACAAGGTGGTGCACATGACGCCGAAAGACCCTATTCAAACGCTCCCCGAGTACGACGAGATGATCGCCAAGGACATGAAGGGCATGCCGACGGCCCTCACCGACCGGCCGATGGAATCCGTCGTGAAGACGGTCGGTCAATAATCGGCCACACCGCTTTGCTCGGACGCACCCAGCGGCGAATAGCGCCGCTGGGCTCCACAGTGCGATGGGCTAGGGCTGGTGTTATGCTGAATGCGATCCTTTCTGGTCTGGCCGCGGTGGCGCTTTTGCTGCTCGCCCCGGCCCCGGCGTCTGCAACGGTCTGTGTCGCCGATGACTTCGCGGCTGCCGTCGACCGCTCCGGCGCTGCTCTGCGGGCGTTCAACGGGGAGGTGCTTCCCCAGCTGCAGGAAAAGCTGAAGCAGCTCAAAGCCCAGCGAGGCTGGAACGATGCCGACGGCGAAGAGCGGGCGATGGCGCTGGTACGCGATGAGCGCACGGCCAAGCTCGACACGGAAGCCGAGGATCTGATCGTCAAGATCGACATGCTCGGCCGCGTGCCCGAGAAGGGCTTGCCCGATTGCAGCAAGCTGCAGGAGCTCGAGGCCGCGGGCGTCGAGCTGCTGGCCGTCATGAAAGCGAAGTCGAAATACACCTTCGCCAAGCTCGATGCCGCGCTTGCCAGCGGCGGTAAGCCGGTCGCGCAGGGCAAAGCCGGCGGCCTGCCTCCCGCGGCGGTCGCCAAGGCGGATCAGACGCCGCCGCCCAAGCCCGTCTCGAAGTCCAAGGCGCAGAGCTGGTCAGCGCAGACGAAGGCCGAACCGCTCCGGCACCCGGCCAAGGACAAACAGGCCGATGGTGTGCCCTCGATGGAGCCGGGCCCCTCGGTCGCCATGCTGGAGCCGGTTCCGCCCGACGAGCCTGGCTATACCATCGATGAGATCCGCGAAATCTCGCGCGGGTTCTTCGGCACCATCTCGACGGAACTCGGCAGCGTCATCGAGTATGCGTTCTCGAACGCCGGCCGGCCGGACGGCTATGTGCTGGGCACGGAGGGCGGCGGGGCGTTCCTGGCGGGGCTGCGCTACGGCACGGGCACGCTCTACATGCGCACGGGCGGCAGCAGCAAGATCTACTGGCACGGCCCGTCCATCGGCACCGATGTCGGCGCGGCCGGCTCGCGCACGATGTTCCTCATCTACCGGATGCACCAGCCCGACGACCTCTATCGCCAGTTCACCGGGGTCGACGGCTCGGCATACTTCATCGGCGGCGTCGGCATCACGTTCCTCAAGGGCGGACCGGTGATGATGGCGCCGATCCGCACGGGGCTCGGGTTCCGGCTCGGCGCGAACATCGGCTACATCCGCTTCACGCCGCGGCCAACGTGGAACCCGTTCTGAGTTGAGGTCGCGAAGGGTTGGAGCCACGGCCCTTGGCGCCGGGAGCGCGCATATCAGCCGCTTCGTTCGCCCAGAAGCGATCCACACAGAAGCGGCCGCGGATGAAAAAAGCGCGGCGCCCGTCAATTCCGGCGCCGCGTCCCTGTCGTCGCCAGGCTTTACCAGGTGTTGAAGCCGCCGCCGTACTGCTTCTTCTTGGCCTTGGGCTTGGCCTTATAGGCCTTGTAGGAGGGCTGGTTGTAGCCGAAGAGGCCGCCGAAGGGCTGGAACGACGGCTGCGCGGCAGGCTGACGCCGGCGCTCGGCCACGGCCGGCGTATAGGGGGATTTGCCGACGACCGTGACGCGGGTCATCTCCTTGCCGTGCTTCTGCACGAGGTCATAGAAGACCTTCGCGTTCTTCGGGTGGGCGCGCACGCATCCATGTGAGGCGGGGCGGCCGAGGTTCCGCAGCTCGCCCGTGCCATGCACCGCGACGCCGCGATTGAAGAACACCGAGTAGGGCATCGGCGAGAGCTGGTACTGCTTCGAATAGTGCATGCGCGCGGTATAGTGGGGCGTGAACGTCCCCGTTGGCGTCGCATAGCCGCCGCGGCCCGAAGAAATCTTCCAGCTCGCGATCACGCCGTTCGTGTCGGAAACGGTCATCGTCTGCGTGGAAAGGTCGATCTTGGCGAAGAGCGTGGGGTCTGGTGGCGGCAGCGCGGCGGCCGGCTCGGCAGCCTCGACGTCCGGCTCGGCGACGGCCGGAGGAAGCGCGGCGTCGAGCGCCTGGCCCGGGTGGGTGGCCGTGGCGGCCTCCTGTGCAGGATCGGCTGTAGCCACCACAATCGAAGGATCCGCCAGTGCGGCTGGAGCCAGGAACACAGCGGCAAGCACCGCACACAACCCTGCGACGGAACGCATCGCTCTTAACTCTCCCTATGCGTACAAACCTAAGCTTCAAGCTCCACCGTAGTTGGTGAACTATGCGGAAAGCTTAACAGCGAACGCATTTTAGGCAAACGCGTGAATAGTCCATCGCAAGGGCGGCGGACGCTGCAAACGGCCGATCATCCCTATGCGGACATAGCTTCCCATCGGGTCCGCCGCGCAGGCAACCCGAATGGGACGGGAAGGTGCGTTTCTCGCCCGGCGTGTAGCGCGAAGGCGGCACCTAGATCAGTTGAAGAGCATCTGGAAGAACGTTTTTGGCTTCGAGCGCCTGCGCGGCCGCCGCTCCTCCTGGAACGGCGAGCTCAGCTGCCCCCATGGCGACCAGCCCGTGGACTCGTTGCTCGTATACCGGCGTGGATCGCCGCTGCCGCGCGCGACAGCCGCCCGCAGAATGAATTCGTCGGTCGCCCCATCGACGCTGGCGACGACCACCCGGTCGTCCTGCCAAGTCCAGGTCGCAACCTTCTTGCCCTCGCGGTGGGGCTCGATACCGACCACCGAATTGTTGCTGAGGTCGAGGATGGCGACCTGCTCGGTCTCCTCCGGCCCGAGATCGCCGGGGACGACGCCCGCCGTGAAGCGCAGCGTCGCGATGCCCGCGAGCGGCGCCTTCTTGACCTCCCACTCGAGCAGCCGCGGCGCTCCTTCTCCCGCCATCTCGAGCGGAATGCGCAGCCGGCGATACTGATCGCTCACCGCGAAATAGCGCCCGCCGCGCTGGACGATACGCCAGGGGGCGAGCCCTGCGCCGGCGACCTCGCGGTCTTCCGGATCGGCGGCATCGCCTGCGACGCGCTGCAAACCGTCAGCCGCGAGCTTGAGGCTCGGCTTCATCGCGACGGCCTTCTTGTAATCGGCAATGGCAGGCTCCTTGCGGCCCTGGGCCTCCTCGATCTCGGCCTTCGCCCACAGAACCTCGGCGCCATCCGGATCGAGCTTCTCAGCGGTCTCGGCATCCTTGACGCCCACGTCCGTCTGCCCGCTCATCTTGTAGACGACGGCGCGGTAGGCGAATGCCAGCGCGGAACGCGGGTCGAGCTCGATCGCCCGGTTGAGGTCGGCGAACGCCTCGTCGTAGGCCTGGGCGATGCCGTTGGCGAGACCACGCTCGGCAAAACCCAGCGCGGAACGCTCATCGAGCGTCGTCACCTGCGTGAAATCCTTAAGTGCCGCCCCGACGTTGTCGGCCGCGAGGTAGGCACGGCCGCGCAGAAGATAAAGCTCGGGGTTGCTGGCGTCGAAGGCGATCGCGCGCGACAGGTCCTCGATGGCATCGGACATGCGCATGATGTCGAGCTTTGCCTCGGCGCGGTTGCGATAGGCGGCGGCAAAGCGCGGGTCGGACGTGACGGCGCGGGAGAAATCGCGGATGGCCGCGTGCGGGCGACCGGCGGCCATGTGCACGCGACCGCGCCCGGCGAGCGGCGCCGCAGCCTGCGGCATCAGCCGGACCGCCGCGGTGTAGTCGCGGATCGCCTGATCGTTATGGCCTTCCTTGGCGAAGGCTCCCGCGCGGTTCGACAGCGCAGCGGCATAGCCGGGGGCCAATACGATCGCGCGGTTGAAATCCTTGATCGCCTCGTCCGCATGGCCGAGGGCGAGAAGGAGATTTCCGCGATTGTTGTAGATGGCCGCGTACTCGGGGAAGAGCTGCGCGGCGCGGTTGAAGTCGTCGATGGCGAGCTTGGTCTGGCCGAGACGGGCGTAGGCGACCGCGCGGTCGTTGAGGATGGTCGCGCGGCGGTCGTTCGCGAGTGCCGAATCCTTCAGCGCCTCCGTGTAGCCGATGACAGCCTGCCCGGCGTCGCCGCGCACCAGCGCGGTCGCGGCATCCTGCGCTTTCAGCGCTGCCTCCGCGGGCGCCGCCGCGGCGGCAGCGGACCACATCAGAAACGGAGCGCAAGCCAGTAGGGCCCGTCGAAACATTCGCCTCTCTCGACATGAGATTGTCCGGCAGCGGCGGCGCTGCGCCGCTTCGAATCCAGCATAGGCTATTAGGCAGCGATTGTGGCGGCGAATCGTTACCCTTCTCCGGGGCGAAGCGCCGGGGCATGGAGGGCGCGCAACACCTGCGGCAGGGTTTCCGGCAGGTCTTCGGCGATGAGGCCCGGCCCGAATGCGGCTGCCGCTGCGCCATGCAGCCACACCGCGGCGCTGGCCGCCTCGAAGACCGGCATCCGCTGCGCCAGGAGGCCGACGGTGAAACCGCCGAGCACGTCGCCCGCCCCGGCTGTCGCCAGCCAGGGGGGCGCGTTCTCGTTGATGGCGGCGCGCCCGTCCGGGCCGGCGATGACCGTGTCGGGGCCTTTGAGGATGACGACCGCGCCCGCCCGCTGCGCGGCGGCACGGGCTCGAGACACCTTGCAGGGCTGTCCCGCCAGGTCGGGGAAAAGACGCTGGAACTCGCCATCGTGTGGCGTCAGCACGACCGGCCGATGGACAATGCCCGCGATGGCGCCGAACAGCTCCCCAGCACACCCGGCAAACGACGTGATCGCGTCGGCATCGAGGACGGTTGCGGCGCCCGAAGCGAGTGCGGCGACGACCAGACCGCGCGTCGCTTCCCCCACACCCAGTGCGGGGCCGAGCAAGACAGCGTTCTTGCGGCGATCCGCGAGGATTCCGGAAAGGCCATCGGGACCGGCGAAGGGCAGCAGCATCACGGCGGTCAACTGGGCGGCGTTGACCGCCACGGCATCCTCGGGACTTGCGAGGGTGACGAGCCCGGCGCCCGCCCTCAGGGCGGCGCGGGCCCCCATGCGCGCAGCGCCAGTATGGGCGAGCGGGCCGGACACGACGAGCGCATGGCCGCGGCCGTATTTGTGTCCCTCGAGGCGCGGCCAGGGGAAATCGCCCGCCCACAGCGCCGGAGAATTCGCCCACGCGGCGACGTCGATCTCATCCAGCACCGTTTCGGGGATGCCGATGTCGTCGACGATGACCGGGCCGCACAATGCCCGGCCCGGCATCAGCAGGTGACCCGGCTTGCGGCGGAAGAAGGTGATCGTGCGGGTTGCCTTCACCACCGGGCCCAGGGCCTGCCCCGTCGAGCCGTCGAGGCCGCTCGGCACGTCGACGGCGAGGACGGGAAGACTCGAAGTGTTGAGCGCGGCAATCACCTCGGCGGCGATGCCTTCGATAGGCCGGGCAAGGCCGGCTCCGAAGATCGCATCGACGACGGCATCTGCCCCGTCGATGGCAGCCGGCGCGAGCGGCGCGATCTCCGAGCCCCAGCGCCCGGCCATCGCGGCCGCGTCGCCCTTCAGCGCCGAAACGGGGCCCAGGAGCGCGACGCGTACGTCCAGACCCGCAACGCGAAGGTGGCGGGCGGCGACGAAACCGTCGCCACCGTTGTTCCCCGGTCCGCAGAGCACGGCGATACGGCGGCCGCCCGACAGCAGCGCCTGCGTCTCCCGTGCGGCCCCACAACCTGCGTTCTCCATCAGGGTGAGGCTCTGGACCCCCGCGGCCACCGCGAGGGAATCCGCGCGCCCCATCTGGGCCGAGGTGAGCAGGGCCACAGCTCGGGGATTGCTGCCCATCGATTGCGCGGAGGATCCCATCACTCAGGTGCCTTGCCGATTTTTATGCCCGCGCGTTAGGCAGGTTGCCTGTTTGTTAGGCATATATGCTGCCAAATCCCATGCGGTCGCGGCGCGCGAAGCCCACAACACGTTGAATTTCAACGCTGTTCCGTAGTGCCTCAGAACTGGCATGGGCCATGCTAACTCCAGGCCGTTCGCGCAAGCCGCCCTTGCAGAAACCAGATAAGCCCGGAGGGCCAGGGGACATGAAGAAAATCGAAGCTATCATCAAGCCATTCAAGCTGGATGAGGTGAAGGAAGCCCTGCAGGAGATCGGCCTTCAGGGCATCACCGTACTGGAAGCCAAAGGCTTCGGACGCCAGAAGGGCCACACGGAGCTCTACCGCGGGGCCGAGTACGTCGTCGACTTCCTGCCGAAGGTGAAGATAGAGGTCGTCCTCGCCGACGAGATGCTGGACAAGGCCGTCGAGGCTATCCAGAAGGCGGCCAAGACCGGCCGCATCGGCGACGGCAAGATCTTCATCTCAACAATCGACACCGCCATCCGCATCCGCACCGGCGAAACGGGCGCCGAGGCGATCTGAATTGCAGCTCAGGGGCCGCCCTCGGACCCTTTCCAGAGAAGACGCCGTAAAGGCAATCAACAGGGGAACACCCATGCAGACCACCAACGATGTCCTCAAGACCATCAAGGACAAGGACATCAAATTCGTCGATTTCCGCTTCACCGACACGAAAGGCAAGATGCAGCACGTGACTGCGCACACCTCGACGGTGGACGAGGATGTGTTCGCTGACGGCTATGCCTTCGATGGCTCGTCCATCGCCGGGTGGAAGGGCATCGAATCCTCGGACATGCTGCTGATGCCGGACGCGGCCTCCGCGCATATCGATCCGTTCTTCGCCCAATCGACGCTCGCCGTGTTCTGCGACGTGCTCGAGCCTTCGACGGGCCAGTTCTATGAGCGCGATCCGCGCGGCATCGCGAAGAAGGCCGAGGCCTATCTGAAGTCCACCGGCATCGGCGACACCATCTTCATGGGCCCCGAGGCCGAATTCTTCATCTTCGATGACGTGCGCTTCACCACGGAGCCGTACAACACCGGCTTCCGCGTCGATTCCACCGAGCTGCCGACCAACACCGGCACTGAATACGAGATGGGCAACCTTGCCCACCGTCCGCGCACGAAGGGCGGCTACTTCCCCGTGCCGCCGATCGACAGCTGCCAGGATATCCGCTCCGAAATGATCTCGGTGCTCGTCGAGATGGGCGTCAGCGTCGAGAAGCATCACCACGAGGTTGCCGCCGCGCAGCACGAGCTCGGGATCAAGTTCGGTCCGATGGTGACGATCGCGGACCACATGCAGATCTATAAGTACGTCACGCACATGGTGGCGCAGGCCTACGGCAAGACGGCAACGTTCATGCCCAAGCCCGTCTTCGGCGACAACGGCTCGGGCATGCACGTGCACCAGTCGATCTGGAAGGATGGCAACCCGACCTTCGCCGGCAACCGGTACGCGGACCTGTCGGAGACGGCGCTCAACTACATCGCGGGCATCCTGAAGCACGCGAAGGCGCTCAACGCCTTCACCAACCCGACGACGAACTCCTACAAGCGTCTGGTTCCGGGCTACGAGGCGCCGGTGCTGCTCGCCTACTCGGCGCGCAACCGCTCCGCCTCGTGCCGCATCCCGCACGTGTCGAGCCCGAAGGCAAAGCGCTTCGAGGTCCGCTTCCCCGATCCGATGGCGAACCCCTATCTCGCCTTCACGGCCATGCTGATGGCGGGCATCGACGGCATCGTGAACAAGCTCAATCCGGGCGATCCGATGGACAAGAACCTCTACGATCTGCCGCCGGCCGAGCTGGCCAACATCCCGACCGTTTGCGGCAGCCTGCGCGAGGCGCTCGACTCGCTCGACAACGACCGCGCGTTCCTCAAGGCGGGCGGGGTGATGAGCGACGACATGATCGACGCATACATCGAGCTGCGGATGGCCGAGAACATGCGCTACGAGATGACACCGCATCCGGTCGAGTACGACATGTACTACTCGCTCTGAGCGGCGTGCATCGATGCCGAAAGGCCCGGGAGCGATCCCGGGCCTTTTTGGTTTTGGCGCGGTGTGGAGCGTGGCCGTCAGAAGTAGAACAGCACCGCGAGGAACAGGGCGGCCCAGCCAATGAGCCACAGCCGGTGCGCCTGGCCGATGAGCCAGACGCCACAGCGCCGCGCCGCATCCTTCCAGGGAACCTGCGCGATGAGCGCGATGAGAAGACCAATCCCGAGCCCGGCGATGACTGAGCGATAGTCGAACGCGGGAGCCTCGATTTCGAAACCGGCCACGCCCGCGGTCGGCGCACCGACGGGCGCCACCACGATCACGGCGGCGATCATCAGGCCGAGGGCCAGCATCGATATGAAGTTGAGGACTGACCGCATGCGGAAACCGAAAGCGAGCTTCGGGCGCAAGCTACAGGGCGCAATTCCAACAACCCGTTAACCATGCGCTTGCCGGTTGACAGGGCCACCGTTCGCGACGAGGGTTGTATGACCCCTTTCAGACAAAGGAGGTCTAGGAAAATGTCACCACCCGCCCAGAGGACGCCACTATCCGAGGCATCCTGACGAGGATGCAGCGGGAAGTGGCGCTCCGACAATCCGATGCACGTGTCGGCGTAGAGATGCGTCGCCCGGTTGCATCGGCCCTTCAGGCAAACGTTGCCTGCTGGCGAGAGGGCCGGTCCGACAGCCGGTGATG
This sequence comes from Hyphomicrobiaceae bacterium, assembly GCA_044507625.1. GTDB lineage: Bacteria > Pseudomonadota > Alphaproteobacteria > Rhizobiales > Hyphomicrobiaceae > Hyphomicrobium_A. The sequence goes on from JBIQJE010000005.1 coordinate 64,519, forward strand.
CACTTGAGCCGCAATCATCCACCTCTGGATAGTTCGGCCGCATAGAGCGAACGATCGCCCGGTGGCATCGCGCTCGACCAAAAGTGCCGAAAAGCCAAGTAAAAATGGGCCCGGGCGCTCCGCGCATCGGGCCCGCGGCGTTTTTATGGGTTCCGCGGCGTCTATACAGCCATGTGAACACAACCGTTCATCCCTCGGGAATATTTGTAGAAAATTCACCATAGGGTGCGACGCTCCCCATGGGCATCGTAATTTGCCTTGCCCTTTCAAGTGCCTGCATCCCCGCCTTCAGTCGTCGTGCCATCCGGCGGGTGCAAAGCACGAGAACGCGATGCAAGGGCTGCGTCACGCGCCGCCTGCGTCCGTCACAGAAAGTGGAGCTGCTCCATGCGGGCCATGACATTCGACGACGACAGCGCGAACCCGACGGAGAACTTCCTGCGGGTGCTGGATCAATTCGCGGCGCTGCGTACATATTCGAGTGCTGCGCCCGCGGTCGGCGGCTATCGCTTGTTCGCCTCGCGGCATGCCGCGCATCGCAAATCGCACTTCCGCCTCGCCTCTTCCGCCGCCATCGCTGCCCTCGCAAACGCGCGGATGCGCCTCACGGGATTTTTGTCGGTGCTTTTCATCGGCGGGCTCGGCCTTGCCGTTCTGTCCGGTCCGTCGAGCTGCCCGTGCTCGAATGCGTTCACGATCGCCGAGCAGGACGATGCCCTCACCCGGCTCGGCTATGTCGGAAGCGGCCGTCTCGCGACGGATCGAGAGACGGCCCCGGAGACGACGCAGGTCGCTGAAGCGCCCTTCTTCGATTCCCAGCGCAGCATGACGGACCTGTCATCGATCATCACTTCCGCCGTCGAGCCGCGTGCGGTTGCCCCAGCCGATGCCGCGCACGTGGCTTCGCTGAGCACGGCGGAGAGCCTCGCGGAGAAATTCGCCTCCGACGGCGATGCCAGCACGTCGCCGGCCGTTCGGGCCGTCGCCGCGCCATCCGTCAAAGGTGCATTGCCGCCGGCGGATGCTGCCGTGGAGGTTTCAAAGCCGCCCATGACGCGGGTTGCGGCGATCGATGCCGACGAGGCCGACGAGGCCGACGGCGCCGGCGTCGCCGCTCGCGCGCGTGGGGATGAAGCCCGCCACGAAACGGTCGCTGCGATCGATGCCCAACGCGCGCCCGAAGCGCATTCGGCTGCAGAGGACCACAAGGCGGTCGCAAAGGCTTTTGCCGATGACGACGACGACAGGCCGGTGAAGAAGATGCACGCGCTGCGCAAGCGCGGCGTCGTCCGTGCCTATCGCTCGCCCATGCATGTGCCGGCACGCACGGCCGCGAAGAAGGAACCGGACGCGCAATACACCAAGCGGGCCCCGAAATGGGCGCAGCAGATGTTCAACAATCCCTGGCAGTCGCAGGCGTTTTCCTACACGCGCTAATTACGTCGGCGGTGGGCGCCGCAGCGAGCCCTTTCATGCGGCCATGTCGTGCACGGATGGCCGCATAGTTCTTGCCGCTGGATGACTTCCGCATGGGCAAGCGCTCGGCGTGAGCGCGCATTGGCATTCACCCGTCGGCAAAGCCGCCATCGGCACGCCACAGCCGCTGCGCAATCTGTGCGGCATGCGACTGCTTCTCTGCGCGGCGTTCGCCGCCTCCCTCATCCTTGCCTCGAGCGCTGTGCAAGCCGCTCCGCCGGGCTATGCCTGGAGCTTTGCGCCGGAGGCTGAAACGCTCGAACAGCGCATCCCGGCCCCGCCGGGATTCACGCGGGTTTCCGTGGCGCCGGAGAGTTGGGCCGCGTGGCTGCGCCGTCTGCCGATGAAGCCGGCGGGCGCGCCGGTTCTCACCTTCACCGGCACGAAGAAATGGCGGCAGGACGTGCACGCCGCCGTGATCGATATCGATGTCGGCAACCGCGACCTGCAACAGTGCGCCGACGCCATCATGCGGCTCCGCGCCGAGTGGCTCTTCGCGGCCGGCCGCCAGCGCGAGATCGCCTTCAACGATACGGAGGGCAAGCGCCTGGCGTTTTCGGCGCGGCGCGACCGGAGCTATCCGTCGTTTCGCAAATATATGGACTACGTATTCGCCTACGCGAGCACCTATTCCCTCGAACGGGAGCTGCGCCGCGCCGATCTCGCTACTCTGGCCATCGGCGATGTGTTCATCCGCGGCGGCTTTCCCGGTCACGCGGTGCTCGTGACCGATATGGCGGAGAACGCCGAGACGGGAGAGAAGCGCTTTCTGCTCGTGCAGAGCTACATGCCCGCGCAGCAGATGCACGTGCTGAAGAATCCAGCCGCCGCCGATGGCTCGCCCTGGTATCCGGCGGCCTTCGACGGCGACCTGATCACGCCCGAATGGAATTTTGCGGCCGGCGCGCTGCGGCGCTGGCCTTGACGCGGAGAATCTCTCCCCGCGGGCGCTCAGCGAATGATCGCGAGCGACGCCAGCGCGGCAACGACGAAGGTCACCAGTCCGGCTGCGGTGTAGAGCAGCGAATTCGGATCGGCATGGGTCATCATCTGCGCAAGCGCAACGCCGAGGCCGGCAAGTCCGATGATGACGACCACCAGGCTGGTGAGTAGCCCTGTAACTCCGCTCATTTGTTCTTTCTCCCCTTGTTGTGTCGGCAGTTGCTGCCGGTCTCGTTGGTACTGTCTTATGGCGCCGGTTGTCCGGAACGCTCCGGGGCGGGCGCTTCCTGCCCCTGCTGGCGCGCCTGATCCTGCTCAGCGGCGTAATCGCGGATATACCCCTCGATCGAATGCGGACCGTCCGGCTGCATGTGGGTGTAGGCGATGACACCGGCCGAAAGGCCGAAGGCGAGCACTATGGCCAGAATCGAGCGCAGCACAACCGTGCCGCGCCCCTTGGCGCGGGCCAGCGACGGACGGACGAGGCCGACGGCGAGATAAAGCAGTCCGGCCGCGAAAATCGCCGTCGCGGCAAGGTCCGTATTATCGATCAGGCGGTCGTACATCGCGCGCATCCCCCGGCGGGCCGAAGGCTTCGCCACCCCTTTTGAGACACGCAGCGCGGGGAACGGTCAATGGCTTTTATTGACCCGGGGCGTGCCCCCGTGCTCAGGGCTGCGCGGCCGCCGGCTGCTCCGGCACGATGTCGGCAGCCGGCGGCTGCGGGCCGACGTTGTCGAGGGGACGCGTCGCCACAAAAAATGCCGTCGAGGCCAGGAGCATGGCGATCACCGCCACGACGACGACGGTGCTGCGCTTTGCGGCCAGGACCCAGGAGGGCTGAAGGAGGCCGACGACCAGATAAAGAACGATGAGAACGAAGGCGAGCTGGAAGGACCAAGAGGAATATTCGAGGAGCTTTTCGTACATGGTGGGCCTTTCCGAGGGCGTCGCCGAGCCAATTGTTTGCCCGCCCATATTCACCGCTGCGACTTAAGGGAATGCCAATCGGCCTTCTTCGAACACAGGTTGCCGGGGCACCTTACTCCGCCGCGGCGCCGGCTTGGCAGGAGACCGAATGCGCCGGGGCCCTCAGCGCGCCGCAGCGAGAGCCTCGGGCAGCTCGGTGGCAAGCACGGCGAGGTCCTCGTCGCGTCCGCAGCTGATGCGGATGCAGCGGTCGAGCGGGGCGACGCCCGGCATGCGCACGAAGATGTCCCGGTCGAGCAGCCCCTGCAGCACGCAGCGCGCGAACGTTCCATCCCGGCCGCAATCCACCGTGACGAAGTTCGCCCCCGATGGCAGCGGCTGCAGTCCGTTTTCGCGGGCGATGGTAGCGATCATCTCCCGGGCGCGGGCGATGCGGCCAACCGTATCGGCAAGGTAGGCTTGGTCTGCGAGGGCAGCCAGCGCGCCGATCTGGCCGACGCGATTGATGCCGTAGTGGTTGCGGACTTTCTCGAAGGCCGCGATCAAGCGCGCTTCACCGATGCAGTAGCCGATGCGCGCACCGGCCAGACCATAGGCCTTGGAGAAGGTGCGGAAGCGCAGAACCTGCCCGTTGCCGGCATCGATGGGCAGGCGCTCTCCCGGCGCGGTATCGCAATAGGCTTCATCGAGGCACAGGAGAACATCGCCCGGCAGCGCCGCGACCAATTCGCGGAGCGCGTCAGCGCCCCAGTAGGAGCCCATCGGATTGTCGGGGTTGCACACGTAGAGGATGCGGGCATTTTCGCGCCGCGCGGCATCGACGAGAGCGGCGAGATCCTGGCGGTCGCTGCGGTAGGGGATTCGCACCAGACGGCCGCCGGCGCCCGCGACGTGGAAATTGAAGGTGGGATAGGTGCCATCGGAGGTCACGACGGCCGAGCCGGGATCCACCGTCAGCTTCACTGCAAGGCCGAGCAGCCCGTCGATGCCCTCACCGATGACGATATTGCCGATCTCGACGCCGTGAAAGCGCGCCAAGGCTGTCCGCAGCTCGTAGCTTTCGGGGTCGGCGTACATCCAATTGCCGCCGGCGGCGGCCGCCATGGCTGCAATGGCGTTCGGCGAGGGTCCGAAAATGCTTTCGTTGGCACCGAGCCGCGCCCGGAAGGGGCGGCCGCGCGCGCGCTCCTGCGCCTCCGGGCCAACGAACGGCACCATCGCGGGGAGGCTCTCGATGAGGGCTGTCAGACGGGCGCGCGCCATAATTGCATTCGCTGAGGCTGATAGTGGCTTGGCTCCATGCCTCTGACCCGCGCGAGGGGTTTCGTCAACTGCGAGAAGATGGTTTGCCCCTGCCTGAGCTGCGCCGCATCTACGCACGGCAGATGCTTGCGCTTGCCGATGCGCTCGGCAATGGCCGCCTGGAAGATGCCTTCGCCGCCGTTCCGCGCGAGCGCTTCCTCGGCGCGGGACCATGGCGGATCATGACGCCTTGGTCTCCCTACGTGACCGTTCCGCATAGCGAGCGGGCGCTCGTCTATCAGGACGTCGTCGTGGCACTGGATGAAACGCGCGGCGTCAACAACGGCAGTCCGTCTCTCCACGCGCGCTGGATGCACCTCGCCGCCCCGCGCGAAGGCGAAACCGTCGTGCATGTCGGTTGCGGCGCCGGCTACTACACGGCCATTCTGGCGGAGCTCGTCGGTGTTTCCGGCCAGGTGACTGCCATTGAATTCGATCGGGGCCGTGCCGAAAGCGCCGCACGCAATCTGCAGGATCGTCCCAACGTGCGCGCGTCATTCCCAGTGACGGGTACGCCTGGCCGCGGGAGCCGGCGGACGTCGTCTACGTCAACTTTGCGGCGCCGCGTCCAGCCGATGCCTGGATCGACAATCTGCGGATCGGCGGGCGGCTGATCTTTCCTCTCGGCGTGCCGCGCGAAGGGCCCGGCGCCGCTGCTGGACTGAATGCACTTGCCGTGCTGGTGAAGCGGCTCGAGGCGGGATACGCGGCGACGGGGCTGGGGTCCGTCTCGTTTGTCTATGCCGAGGGCGTCGAGGCTAACGTGAACGTCGACTCGCTGCGGCAGAGCCTCGCGCGGGGCGGCTGGCACGACATCCGAAGCTTGCACTGGAAAACACCGGCGGATCCGCAACGGTGCTGGGTCCAGTGCGAGGATTGGGCGCTGAGCTTCGATGCGCCAGCGGCCTAGAGCAGGCCGAGGGCGGCAAGCTCACGGCGCATGGCTGGCGGAAGATCCCCCGCGTCGTCACCGCCACGGCCGAGATCGCGCGGGGCGTCCGCAGCATCGAGGTAGCGCCAGCCCTGAAACGCGCGCCGGGGAACAGGCCGCACCGGCACCAGAACCGGATCGAGCAGGATGTGGCAGGCGGCGCGACCATCCTCCCGGGTGCCCTGCTCGAACCCGATCAGCTTCTGGCGCACCTGTACGCTGCCCTTGATAACCCAGTAGAGCGAACCGCCGTCCAGCAGCTCCGCTTCGCGCTTCGGGGTCTGGAAGGTCGTGTGGCTGACGCGCGGCTTCTTGCCGGCCTTCTTCTGCTCGGCCATGCGTCCTTTCTGCCAGTCGGCCAGCTCCTCGATGCTGTCGACCCCGACGCATAGCTTGATGAGGTGCAGCGCCACTGTCAGTCCTCCGGAAGCGCTTCAGCATGGACCTGCTCCGTGCGGGCGGCGCGTGCGTGCCGCGCACATCCACAGGCAGATCCGCCTACTTTGGTCCCGCCGTACATGATCCGGCGTACTGGGCAACGACGGGCTGGCCGAGCACGCCGAAGTGACGGGAGTGGACCGCCGGGTAGGTACCGCTCTTGGGATCCAGATCGTAGATGGTCGTCAGGTTGAGGAAGCCCTCGTTGACGACCTCGAGGAAATGGTTGGCGTTAATGGCGCGAACGATCTTCAGCTGGCCGGGCGCTCCGCCCTGGCCGGCCACGAGCTGAGCGCTCTGCGCCTCCAGATCGACATCGGCGATCGTGAGCTGCAACGGCTCGGATGCCTTCTTGACGAAAGCGCCGTCCTCGAATGTCCAGGCGGTGCCAGCCTCGAAGTCGCAGACATAGCCCGCCGGTTCACCCTCGGCATGGGCGGCCCCAGCCGCCAGCACGGCGAACGCCGCGCCCAGAACGATCGTCTTGATGTGCATATACCCTTCCCTGCGCCTCTGCTCCGGCGCTTTCGCGGCTATTGAACCGCGGCCGTCCCCGTCAGGCAACATATTCAAAAAAGGATGGGATTGCGGCCCAGCGCCGCGACGGGTGCCTTCAATCCGCCCCGTTTGGGTTCTCGATAGCGGCAGCGGCTGGGTGGACGACAGAATGCTCCTAGGGTGGGCTCGAGCAATGCTGGTGCTGACGAGCGCATTCGTTTGCGGCTGCGCCAGCACGCCGCCCGACACCAAGCCCAACCTCGTCAGCGATATGCCGGCGCCATCCGACAACGGCATGGTTACCGGCGCCGTCGCCTCCAACTATCAGCTCAGCGTCGACGAGCTCGGCTATGACTGCCGCAAGCTGACCGGACTGATGCAGGTGCGCATCCTGCAAATGCGCGGCTATGAAAACCGCCGGCATCCGTCGGCCGCCGCCCGCAACGTGCAGTCCATCGCGACGCCGATCTGGGGCGGCACCAAGGAGGGCATCGACCCCGACGGGCAATATCAGCGCGACCGCGCCATGCTCGAAGCCTACAACCAGCGCCTTGCATTGAAGGACTGCAAGACCTTCGACATCGCCGCCGAGCTGGCCGCTACGACGGACGCCACGCCCATGCCGAAGGAACGTCCGCGGGCGAATTGAGCGCTTGCGTTGGTGGTGCGATGCATTTCTGGTGTAAACGTCGCCTTCAAGGGCGACGAACAGCGGGAGTGCCATGCCGACCGAAGATACCAGCAGCGAACTCGACATCGCCGACCGGCCGAGCCGCATGCCGTGGCCGCCGCTGCTGCTTGCCGGTCTCATCATCGCAGCGATCATCCTCGGCTACGTGGCGCCGATGCCCTGGCCGGGTCTCAACGATACGCCAGCGCGCTTCATCGGGTGGGGGATCGGCCTTGCGGGTATCGTCCTCATGGCATGGGCGATCGTCACGCTGCGCGCGCACGATACCACCGTGCTGCCGGACGTCGGCGCTACCCATCTCGTGACGACGGGGCCATACCGGCGCTTTCGCAATCCCATCTATCTCGCCGACACGATGATCATTCTCGGCGTTGCGGAGCTGACGAAAAACATCTGGCTGGTTGGCGCTGCCGCGATGTTCGTCGCGCTCGTCAGCTGGCTCGCGATCATTCCCGAGGAAAAGCATCTGGCGCGCCGCTTCGGTCAGGCTTACCTCGACTACAAGGCGAAGTCGCGCCGCTGGCTTTGAGGGAGCGCGCAATGGCGACCGACTTCGGCGAAAAGGAACGCGAGTTCATCGAGGGCCTCAAGGAAAACACCGGCCGCGATCTCGCGGAATGGATGCAGGCGATTTCGTCGGCGGGGCTCGCGCATCGCAACGACATCATCGACTGGCTGCGCCACAAGGGGCTCATGTTCTCGAAGGCGTCATGGCTGGAACGCATCCATCACAACGGCGGCCGGCCGATCTACGCCGACGTGCCGAAGGATGCAGCGCCACGGCGCCCGGCGCGGCGGCGGCGCGAGGCCACGGTGCTCGCGCCGCAGTCGATCCCGGTTGCGACCGTGTCCGCGGCGCTTCCCGCTTTGGAGCCACGCGCCCCGGCGGCCGAGCCGCGACCGGCGCAACCGGCGCCGCCGCGCCCGGTGCTGGTGTCCAGCGCACCCACCGCGCCTCCCGCCACCGCAAAGCCGGGCGACATCGATATCGACGCGCTGCTCGCCAAGGCGAAAGCCTACCGGCCACTTGCCCAGCACGTGCTCGGCAAGATCCGCTCGGTCAGCCCCGCGGCGGCCGTCAGCGCGCTGGAAAGCGCCGTAAGCATCGGCGCGCCATCACCCTTCGCGGTGCTCGGCATTTCAGGCAAAGAGCTGCGACTGCATCTGGCGCTCGGCGCGCACCCTTTCGACGACCGCGTCCGGAGGGGACAGGCGGGCGGCGGCATTGGCAAGGGGGAGGCGCTTTCCCATATGCTTGTGCTGACCGACGCACGGCAGGTCGACGCTCAATTCATGGAGCTGGTCTCACTGGCGGCGAAAGCGAACGGTTGAGGACAGACCGGACCGGAACATTGAATAGCCCGAATTTCTGCGCACTGGTGCAGCGTATGTTTGGAGGCATTGCCATGTTCGCCGACGTCCGTTGGCCCGCCGTTGCGGTTGCGTTCGCCGTCACCTTTGCCTCGCCGACCTCTTCCAACGCACAGAGCGCGCACCGCGACGGTATCGCCGATCTACTGGCGCGGTCTTCGCGCGATGGGAAGATCGAGATCGTCGCAGAGACGACAACTGCCGAAAAAGCGCCGCTCGGCCCTTCCCTCCCCGCCGCGACCAACGCGCCTCCGCCGGTGCCGCCCGATCCGCGGGAAGGCGATGAAGCCTATGAGCAAGCGCGGCGGCTGATGCGCGCGGTCGATTCCGTTCTGCGCGACGCCGCCACGCAGCGTAGCGAGGCACAGAAGCTCCCGGGTCGCGACGAGTTCATCCTGACGCCGCTGTGGACCGAAACGCGCGAGGACCGCGAAGCGCGCATCCGTGGTCTCATGGATTCTGCGCTCGGCATCGTCACGGACGTGCCGGTGGTCGAGATGCAGCGCAAGATCGAGAAGCTGCGCCGCAACATCCGCGATATCGAAGCCGAGATCGCGACGATGAAGGAAAAGCAGATCACCGCGCCCAAGGATGCCATGCTTCCCGGCGTGCTGACCGACACGGTCGCCAGCCTCGAAGGCAACATCGAAGAAGCGGAAAAGCGCATCGACAAGAACCGCGAGGAGATCGCGAAGACGAAATCGGAGATCGTCGGCGCGCTGGCGAAATCTGGCGTCGAGCTCACGCCGGATCAGGTCGACCTCCTGCTCGACAGCGTCCTTTCCGGCGACCTCGTACGGCTCGTCGCGGCCTTCAATGCCGCAAAGGTGATCGATGGCCAGCTCGGCAAGCTGCTCACCGCCGCGGGCGACAACATGGAGGCCGCGCGGAAATATTTCGCCATGCACGCAGCGCTTTTCGCCATGCTCGTGCACGCGCAGACCTCGGCTATCGAGCGGATCGACGCCAACTACATCCCGAAGCTGGACGCGATCCTGAACGACATCGCGGCCGCGCAAGGCAAAACGGCGCGTCTGTTGCAGGGCGAAAACCGTCCGGACCAGAAGCGTGCGCTGGAAGCCAATCGCGAGGCGCAGAAGGTTGCGATCGAGGCGGCGAAGGGCTACCGCCGCTACCTGCAGCAGCAGCGTGAGCAGATCGCCCGGGCGCGCACCCGCGCGGTGCACGACCTGCGCATCGCCGACAACACCTATGAGACCGTCGAGGCGAGCTTCCAGCTCAAGAATCTGATGCGCGACAGCGCAGCCTCGTTCGAGGCGATCCAGAAGCTCGAAGCGCCGACGTTCGACCAGATTTTCAAGAACGAGGCGCTGCGCCAGGAATTCGAGAACCTGACGCGCCGCCTGGATGCGCCATCGAGCTGATCCACGACCGATTATGTGCGGAGGCGTCCGGCTGAAGCAGCGTGCGCGCCGTCAACGCCGATACTGCACGAAAGGGCTCAAGGTGGCGATGCGGTCGTAGACGCGGCGCGCGGCGCGGTTATCTTCTTTCGTCGCCCAATAGGTGCGCGTCGCCCCCCGGCGGTCGGCCTCTTTGTATGCGGCTTCGATCAGCGCCCGGCCCGTGCCGCGCCGGCGCGCGTCGCGGTCCACATACAGATCCTCGAGATAGCAGTAGGTCGACGGCGACCACGTCGAGGGATGGAACACGAGATGCGCGAAGCCGATCGGGCGCCCCGTCTCGTCGACCGCGACGAGACCGTAAAATCCATCCTCGCCGCCCAGCAGCCGCCGCCATGTGAGATCGATAACACGGTCGTCGATCTTGGCATCGTAGAAGTGGGCGTAGGCGCGGAAGAGCTCTTCCCAGCGCGCGCGATCGTTGGCCTCAAGCGGCCGGATCGACATGCTCATCCATCCCTCACATCAGCCACAGCGTGGCCATCCCCAGGAATGAAAAGAACCCGACGACATCGGTTACAGCGGTAACGAATACCGTCGACGCAACCGCCGGATCGAACCCCATCCGCTGCAACCCCAGCGGAATCAACATGCCGGCAACGGCCGCCACCAGCAGATTGACGATAATCGCAATGGCGACGACGCCGCCAAGGCCCGACGCGCCAAACCAGGAAATGGCCAGCACGGATAGAAGAATCGCAAATAGAAGCCCGTTGATCAAGCCCACGGTCGCTTCGCGCAGTGCAACGCGCGGAATGTTGAGATCGGTGAGCTCCTTGGTGGCGAGTGCGCGCACCGTCACAGTCATCGTCTGCGTGCCGGCGTTGCCACCCATCGAGGCGATGATGGGCATCAGCACGGCGAGCGCCACCATGTGCTCAATGCTGGCGCCGAACAGGTTGATAATCGACGCCGATATCATCGCGGTCAGCACATTGACGAACAGCCAGACGAAGCGGGGCGGCGCGATCTCGCGCACGCTGTCGCTCAGGCGCTCGTCGCCGACGCCGGCGAGCAACTTGGCGTCCTCCTCCGCTTCCTGCTCGATCACCTCCACCACGTCGTCGACCGTCACGACACCGACGAGACGGTCGTCCTTGTCGACGACGGGCGCCGCGATGAGGCCGTAACGCTCGAACTGACGCGCGACGGCCTCCTGGTCGGCGGTGGCCAGCACCATGTGACGGTCGGGATCCATGAGGGTATCGACGCGGACGTCGCGCTTGGTGCGCAAGAGCCGCGACAGGTCCACGCTTCCGAGCAGGTGGAAGCCTGGATCGACGACGAAAATCTCCGAGAAAGTATCGGGCAGGTCTTCCGCGTCGCGCGCGAAATCGATGACCTGACCCACTGTCCAAAAGGGCGGGACGGCGACGAAATCCGCCTGCATGAGGCGGCCGGCGGTCTCGACGGGATAGAGAAGGTTGCGCTCCACCGCGGCCCGCTCGCCCTGGGAGAGCTGGTCGAGGATTTCCTTCTGGTCGTCGGCCTCGAGGGTTTCGATGAGGTAGGCGGCGTCGTCGCTGTCGAGCTGGGTCACGGCCCTTGCCAGCACGTCGTTCGGCAGCGCCTCCGAGAGCTGATCGCGGACCTTCTCGTCGACCTGCGTCAACACCTCGAAATCGAAGTCGGGCCCGAGCGCCTTGATGAATTCCACGCGCTGCTCGGGGTCGAGCATCTCGATGAGATCGGCGAGATCGGGGTTTTCCAGATCCGCGACCAGCCTGCGCACTTCCTCGGCGTCGTTCTCTTCCAAGGCTGCGGTGACCGCGCGCACACATTCGGCCGTCGGTCCCGAGCCGCGTGCGGGCGCGTCGATCTCCTCTGGATCAGTCATCGGGGCGGACTCCGGGGGCGACGGGCAGCGGCGGTCGCCGCCCGGCGGGGATGTTTGCGCATTACGCTCGCGATGCACCGCCCTTTAGCACGCCCGCCGGGCGGGTACAGCCTCGTGCGCGGATGCAACATCGCCCGGCGAATGCGCCGGGAAAGGAAATATTTACAGAAAATCTTAGCGGATCCGGCCTAGTAGAGATCTGCTCGGTTGCGGTGCGGGAACTCTGTCGTGCGTGCGACAAATCCTGCAGCGAGCTGCGCCGATGCGGCAGGTCTTGGATGTGACGGGTCTTGGATGCGGCGGATTTTCGCTCCGGTTGCGGGAGTTGTCGCCCTGGCGCTATTCGGCGGCGGGACCGCCGCGCATGCCGCTTCCTCCCAGGTCGAGCCATGCGCGACGAGGGAGGATGTGCTGGGGCTCTCGCGCATCGTGGAGGTGGATACGGCTGGCGGGCCGCTGTTCGGGCGCAGCGTCAGCGGGGGCTATGAGTTTCTCGCCGACGGCGAAGTCGTGCTTACCTTCGATGACGGCCCATCCCGCTCGCACACGCGCGCCGTTTTGAAGGCGCTCGCGGACCACTGCACCAAGGCGACGTTCTTCATGGTCGGGCGCATGGCCGTCGCCGACCCGGCGATGGTGCGCGAGGTCGCGCGCCAGGGGCACACGGTGGGCACGCACACCTGGTCGCACGCCAAGCTCTCCGGGTTGCTGGAAGACAAGATGAAGGAAGAGGTCGAGATGGGGCTCAGCGCTGTCGGGCAGGCGCTCGAGGGGCCCGTCGCGCCGTTCTTCCGCTTTCCCTATCTGGGGGTAAGCCGCGAGGCCGGCGCCTACCTCAAATCGCGCAACATTGCGAGCTTCACGATCGACATCGACTCCCGCGACTTCCGTACGCGCGACGCCGCGACGGTGGAAAAGACGGTGATGGCCCAGCTCGCCGGCCGCCGCAAGGGCATCATCCTGTTCCACGACATCCAGCCGTCGACGGCCAAGGCGCTGCCGCACATCCTGACGACCCTGAAGGAACGCGGGTTCAAGGTGGTGCACCTCGTTGCAAAGGACGACGCCGCGACGCTGCCCGAGTTCGACGCGCGGGCGGCGAAAATCATCGCGCGCAAAGTCGCCGCCGCGAAGCAGCCGCTTGCCGACCGCGCGGTGACGTGGACCCAGTCGGACACGGAATCGGGTGCCGCTTCGGGGGAGAAAGGCCAGCGCGAGGTGCTCCCGTGGGCAACACACCGAACGTCCCAACCTTCAACGGACGCGGCTACAAACCCGCCTGCAACCGTGCCATGGTATGAAAAACTGCTCACGCCTTGAGCTGCAACGCCCGACGTGCTGCAGGCTAGGCTGAGCGCGACGAATCAATCGAGGGGCCAAACGTGATCCGCCGACTTTCGCTTACCGTCACCATGCTCCTCGCGGGCGCCGCGGGACTTTCGCCGGTGCTGGCCGATGAGCCTTGCGCCAATCCGAAGGGCGCTCTCGGTGTCTCGCGCATCGTCGAGATCGACGCCAAGGCGGGGCCTCTCTACGGCGGCTTCACCAAGTACGAGAAGGAACCGCGCTTCCTCGGCCCCAAAGAGGTGGTGCTGACCTTCGACGACGGGCCGCTGCCGAAGTACACCAAGCCGATCCTCGATGCGCTGGACCGCTTCTGCACCAAGGCGACGTTCTTCTATGTCGGCCAGATGGCGCAGGCCTATCCGGACATGGTCAAGGAGGTGATGGGCCGCGGGCATACGATGGGCACCCATACCTGGTCGCATCCGCTGAACCTGCGGGCCCTCACACTGGCGAAGGCCGAGGATCAGATCGAGCGCGGCTTTGCTGCCGTGGCGCTCGCCGCCGGACAGCCCATTGCGCCCTTCTTCCGCTTCCCCGGCCTCAGCGATTCCGGTCCCCTGCTCGCCCATCTGCAGGAGCGGGGCATCGCGGCATTCACGGTCGATGTCGTCTCCAACGACAGCTACATCGCGAGCCCGCAGCGGCTGGCGGCGCGCACGATCGAGCAGGTCGAGCATCGCAACGGCGGTATCATCCTGTTCCACGATATCAAGGCGTCCACGGCGGCCGCGCTGCCCACCATCCTCACCGAACTGAAGAAGCGGGGCTATAAGGTGGTGCACATGCGCTCCAAGAGCGTATTCGAGCCGCTGCCCGCCCTCACCGCCGAGCTCGAAGCGCGACAGACGGCGAAGGCCACCGGCAAGACAGCGAACGCGAAGGCACCCGGTGAGAACCCGAAGAAGCTCGTGCCTTTCTATGCGCCCATCGCCACGGCCAACCTCGAGACCGAGGCTGCGCCGGAGGTGACAGTGCTCGAGCCGGAAGCCCGCGAGCGCGTCCATGCGGGCGGCACGCACGCCACCGCCAGCACGCCCGTCACCGCCGACGGCGAAGCTGCCGCCACGGGCGCAGCGGTTGGCGCGGCGGGACCTGCTCGCAAGAAGGCGCGTCACCGCCACACGCGCGAGAAGGATCCCTTCAGCCTCACGGACATCATCGGCGGGAGCTGGTAGGCACCCCTTGCCCTCCGCGCTGGCTGAGCTGAGCGGGCGAGCTTCGCATCGTGCTGCTTTTCGTCGAAATGCAGCGCGGCGCTACCTTAGACCGATGATTCACGCTTCGGACGGATAGGGTCCGAAGCGATCATGGTCATTCGATCAGACCGATGATTCACGCTTCGGACGGATAGGGTCCGAAGCGATCATGGTCATTCG
>JBIQJE010000005.1:79181-216887 GCA_044507625.1 Hyphomicrobiaceae bacterium
AGACCGATGATTCACGCTTCGGACGGATAGGGTCCGAAGCGATCATGGTCATTCGATCAGACCGATGATTCACGCTTCGGACGGATAGGGTCCGAAGCGATCATGGTCTAGCGGAACACCGGCCGCCATGAGCGCGCGCAGCGTGGCGGCGAGGCTTTCCTGCGGCGTGCCGGAGGCGTCGACTTCCACCCAGTCCATGTGGCCGAGATCGTAGCTCAGTTGCTCGCGCACCACGCGGCGATCGGCGTCGGACGCATCCCCGTGCCGGTGCTCGACGCGGGAAATGAGCGTTGTGGGCGGCGCGGTGAGCCACAGGCCGAGGAACTCGCAGCCGGTCTCGCGCGCGATGAGCTCTGCCGTCTCGCGCTCCTCCTGTTTGGCGAACACCGCATCGACGATGACCGCGTGCCCGGCGGAGAGCGCCCGGCGCGCCTTGTCCTCGACGATGCTGTAGACACGCTGCGCCGTCCCGACGCGGTAGTGCTGGCGGTCGAGACGCTGGGTTTCGGGGACGCCGAAGAGCCGCTTGCGCTCGACATCGCTGCGGATGTGCAGCGCGCCCGGCGCCGGCCCTATGTGCCCGGCCAACATCGCCGCGAGCGTCGACTTGCCGGTGCCCGAAAGCCCGCCGATGGCGATCATCAACGGTGCGGGCGGCGCAAGGTAGGTGCCCGCGAGGGACGCATAGCGCACGATATCGGCGAGCACGGCTTCCCGATCCTCGTCGAGGAGTTGCCCGGTCCGCGCCATGGCGACGATGGCGCGCACGCCCGCACGGCAGGCGAGGAAGAGCGGCAAGCAGGCAAGGCCTTCGATTTCGCCGCCGATCGGCTCGAAGGCCAGATACGCGTTGAAGACTGCGTTCGCGATCGAGCGATCACCGCGCGCATCGAGATCCATCAGCAGGAACGCAAGGTCATAAAGCACATCGATCGTGCCCAGCGCCTCGCTGAACTCCAGGGCATCGAAGGGAACAGGCTTGCCGTCGATCAGCACGATATTGCCGAGGTGAAGGTCGCCGTGGCAGCGCCGGACGCAGCCGGCATTTCCCCGCTCGGTGAGCTGCGCGCCGACGCGCTCGAACGCGGTGCGGATTGCAACGGCGGCATCGGGGTATTCGCGGGAAAGCGCGCCGGAAAGCTGATCGACGACGGGCGCCATGATCTGCGCGCCTTCACAGCTCTGCGCGATGGGGCTGTCCTGGTGATAGCGGGCGACCATATCGGCGAGCGCCTTGCCGAGATCCTCGTGCAGGCACCCCCGCTCCTCGCGGTGGCTCAGCACGTCTTCCTGGGGGAAGCGGCGCATGTGCACCGCCCATTCGACGACCTCTCCGTCTCCGCCTAGCTGCAGGCGGCCGTCATCGGCGCGCACGACCGGCACCAGCCCGAGATAGAGATCTGGCGCGTGGGGCCGGTTGAGCTCCATCTCGCGTTCGGCCGCGGCGTGGCGCGCTTCGAACGTCGAGAAATCGACGAAGGGCAAACGAACCCGCTTACGCAGCTTGTAGGCGTTATCGCCGGCGAGGAAGACGCGGGCGATGTGCGTTTCGACGACGTCGACGGTGTTGCCTCCGTGGGTCGCCGGATCGCTCAGGAGCGCGCAGACATCGCGCTCCTCCTCGTCGGCAAAGGTGAACACTGAATCGCCCATCTGCTCACCTCGACATGGCGGAATTCAACGGCGGGTGCGCTGCGCGCGTTGCGGGCATAGACGGCAAGTCCGGTCGCGGCCGGAGAAGCGCTGCAACCGGCCTGCACATCATCATAGCACGCGAGGGGAGTGCCTCAGCTATCGCCGCGGCGCGAGAACTCGGTTTGCCCGCCGGTGCCTAGAATGCGGGCCTGCTCGATCCAGCTTTCACGCTCGATGCGGCCCTTGAAGTCGAGAAGGTTGCTGATGCGCTCGACGTCAGCGCTCGTCCAATGGGCGATCTGCTCATAGTAGCAGATGCCGAGCTGGTTGAGCTTCTTCTCGATCAGCACACCGATGCCGCGAATGCGCTTCAGGTCATCGAACTTGCCGTCGTGACGCAACGGGGCTCCCACCGCGTTCGTGCCGAGGAGCGCCTCGGAGCGAACCGAGCGCAGCGGATTGATGTCCGACGCCGCTGTCGACGCGCCAACATGCTGCTGGACGGACGGCGCCGGAGCTGTTTCAGCCGGTGCCTCTGAGACCGGCGTGGCGGCAGCGGCGGACGGTGCTTCGGGTGCGGCCGGAGCTGCGGCGGCCTCCGCGGGCGTGTCGGCGGCTGGGGCCGCGCTTTGCTCCGGTCCGGGCTCCGTTCCGGACTCCGGCCCGGCTGCAGGGGCGACAGCGGTCCGGCGCGCGTAATAGGTCTCGCCGCCGGTCGCGAGCACGTGCGCCTGCCCGAGCCAGTTCTCCTCTGCGATGCGGTTGCCAAGGCCGAGCTGCTTCGCGACGGTTTCAACGTCCGTGGCGTTGAGGCTCGCCAGATCCGCAAAATGGCGGATGCCCTGCTCGTTGAGATAACGCTGGGTCTCGGCATCGATACCGCGGACGCGCGTGAGATCGTCGCTCGGTCCGCGTGGCGCGCCAGTGCGCGGCAGCGTTCCTGGCTCGGCGGGCGGTGCCGCAGTCGGTGCCGGCGCCGAGGCAACGGCCGCCTCCGGGGTAGCGTGGTCCGGCACGGGCACGCCGCTGTCGACGCGGCGGGAGTAATAGGTCTCCCCGCCCGTGGCGAGGATATGCGCCTGGCCCTGCCAGTTCTGCGCCTCGATGCGGCCGATGGCGAGGCCGTGACGGGCTTCGAGCTCCTCCACGTCGGCGCGGGTGAGCGTTGCAAGGTCGTGGAAGCGCCAGATGCCATCCTTCTTCAACCGGTCGCGGAGGCCAGCGTCGATACCGCGGATGCGGGTGAAGTCGTCGCCGAGATCTTCCGGCGCAGCAGCGACCGCCACGGGTCCGCCAGTAATCGCTTGCACCAAAGCGGCTGCGGCCGCCATGGGAGCCGGCGGCGTCTGCTCGGGCGCGGCGGCGGGCTCGGGTTCAGTTGCCGTTTCGCCGGGCAGCGCGATCGCTGGCGTCTCGGTCTCGGGCTCATCGTGCTCCGGAGCCGCGGGTAGCGTCCCTGCAGCGGCCACCGCGGCTACGGCGCGATCCTGCAGCAGCGTATAGTAGGTGGTTTCGCCGGCGGCGAGCATGCGCGCCTGACCGATCCAGCTTTCGGCGACGTTGCGGTTGTCGAGGTCAAGCTGCTCGGACACGAACTGCACGTCCGTCGCGTTGAGCGAAGCCAGCTCATCGAAGCGCCGTATGCCCAGCGCGTTGAGGGCTGTTTCGATCTCGCCATCGATGCCGCGGACGCGCTGCAAGTTCTCGGCGGGCGCGTCGGAGGGCTGGCGCGGAAGCGTGCCGGCCGGGACGGGCTTTGCGGCTGGGGGCGCCGGGCGTGCGGGCGGGGGCACGGTGAAGGGCGGCACGGGGTCGCCGCGGTCGGCGCGCAATGCGTAGTAGGTCTGCTGGCCCGAGGCGAGGACGCGTGCCTGGCCGGCCCAGTTCTCCACGCCGATGTGCCCGGCGAGGCCGAGCTTTTTCTCGAGCGCAGCCCAGTCCATCACGTCGGCAAGATCGCTATAGCGATGGAAGCCGGCGTCGTTGAGCACATTCTGGAAGTGGGCGTTTATCGCGCGGATGCGCGTGAAGTCGTCGCTCGAAGCGGTAGCGGCCGGCACCGCGGCAGCGGCGACAGGGGCAACCGGTGCGGGCGCCGCGACCGTCGGCGGCGCTGCGACGGCTGTCGGTGCGGACGCTGGCCTCGGCGCCTCGGCTACTTTGACGAAGGTGGGGCCGGTTTCCGGAGCGGGCGTCGCCGGAATGAAATCGCGATCGGCCTTCGCGCGCGCCGACGCTGCTGCCGCGGCCACAGCAACGGGCGCGACGGCGGCGGCAATTGAAGCGGGGGCTGTCTGGCCGCTGATGGCGCGTTCGAAGCGATCATCATCGGCAACGGCGCGGGGAGCGACTTCGATCTTCGGTTCGCCCGGGGCGGGCGTGTGCGGCGTGCTCGATACGAGGGGGGCCGAAATCTCGCGGGGGCGTCCGTAATAATATCGCCGCTTCAGGCCACAGGCGAAAACCGCCCCGCAAAAGAACGCCACCGCCAAGAGCAGAGTCGCCTGCCAAAGCAGCTCCGTCATAATTTCTACTCCCCCAACAAAATGCGCGCCGAAAACCCGCGCGCTACTCTTCCACCCTGGAACACGAAATCCACGCCACGACGAAGCCAACGGCAAACGCAGTGGCCATATACCAGCCGAGATTAGCGACGAGATAGTCCATTGTGCGTCCCCTGCTTTCGTACCGGCGCCGGCGGCCATGCGCGCGCCGCCACGTCAACCTCGATGCGGCGGTTCCTGGCGCGATTGGCCCGGGTCGTGTTCGGCGCCACTGGCCGTGTCTCGCCGTAGCCAACGGCGGCCAAGCGCCCCGCGTCAATGCCCTTATCGACCAAATAGGAAACAACAGTGCGTGCGCGGCGCTTGGAAAGCGCCAGATTTCGCCGTGCGATGCCGGTCGCGTCGGCATGGCCTGCGATCCGGAGGGCAGCGGTTGGACAGGCGTCCAGCGTCACGACGAGACGGTCGAGCAGCGCTTTTCCCGAGCGATCAAGCCGTGCATCGCCGCGCGCGAAGTGCACTTCGACCTGCTTTGCTGCGCTGCGGACATCCTCCGTGCAGGGCGCGTCCGGCCCCATGTTGCCCTGGGGTAACGCTGCCGTCTCAAAGCGCGGGGGCTGCTCTGCGTCAGTCTCGGGGGCGCCCGGCGAGGCGCTTGCCGCGGCGCTCGGTGGAGCATCGGGTGGGGTCGCCTGCAGGCCGTTTTCCAGCGACCGGGGGTTTAGCGGCGAAGCAACGTGCCTGCGCTCCGGCAGCGGGGCCATGGGCAGAGACGGCGCCTGCACGGCGGCGACAGCGGCAGGCAAATCATCCGTCGTCCGCGCATCCGGTGATGGCACGCCGTGCTGCGATTCCCCTACCGTCGCTACGGTTGGCGCCGTTGCTTGGGGCGAGGGAGCCGTCACGCTACGCGCTTCGCTGGCGGAGGTTTCTTGGCGCGACCCGCTTTCCCCCGTTGCGGACGATGGCTCCGCGGCGGCGATGGTCGTGGCGCTTTCGGCAGTCACTACGTGTTCGGGATTCAGTGCGCTTCCGGCGGCGGCGGAGGTCTGCGCAGGTCCGGTGGCTTCTTTGGGTCCAGCCGGGCCGTTCACAGGTGCGTGCGATTCCTCGGCTACCGTTACGTCTGCTTCCGGGGCTGCCGTTCCCTCCGCGGCCTTCTCCTCCAAAGCTGCCGGCACGGGCGCGTCCGCGGTGGTCAGCGGCGTGACGCTCAGAGTGTCCGCTATCACATCGCCGGGCGCATCGTCATCGGGGCGAACAGGATCGGCCGCTGCCGTCTCCTTGAGAACCGCATGCGCCTCATGGCGCAAGGCGACCGCCACGCGTTCACCGGGAGCCGTAGCAACCGCGGCGACACTGCGCGGCCCGCCGTCGGCCAGCAGCGCATCCGGCGCACTGGCCGCAGCAACGGGAATTGGAACGAACTCTTCCAGCGGTCTCGACTTCGTCCTTATCGGCGACGGCTGAGGAAGCGGCGGTGGCGTTGTCACCATGTCCGACGCGGCGGCGCGCACATCGACGACGCGCACGCCCCAGACGCCGCGCACGAGGTCGGCGGCGACGTCGATATCTCTCTCGCTGCCGGCATGCCCGACAAGCAGGCCATCACGCCCGGAGAATGCGACGGACGCCCATTCATGGCCCGCGGCGGACAATGCGGCGGTGCTACGCTGCTCGAGGTCGTGCTCGATCGCATCCGACTTGCCATGGACGGCGAGCCAGCCCAGCATCGCAACCGGAATGAGCCCCCACAGCCACCGTGCCGGATGGCAACCCATGAACCCCCTTGTGCCTCCGCATTCGGCGCAGCCGACGAAGCGTTCGCGAGGTTCGGCGCCCATCGGCTCCGTATCGCTCGCAGCGTGAGGCGAGCTTCGGCAAGCGCCGCGGCGCTCGCCCCCGCGCCGCGGGAACTATAGCCAAGGCAGCGTGCCTTTCCAAGCGCAGGGCGCGCCTCAGATGACGTCCGATGCTGGAAAAAAGTGTTTCAGTGCTGCTGCTTGCGCAGCGGCACCGGGTCCGTCGACCGGCCCTGGCGCGCATCGGTCTCGGCGCGGAGGGGCTCCGCCGTTTCCCTGGCGGCGGGCGCCGTTTCGGCCTGGAACATCGCGCTACGGGCAAGCTCGGCTTCGCGCATGCGCAGATCCTCGTAGCGCTCGGCGATGTAGCCGCGCGTCAACGGCAGGGCATAGGCGCTGCGCGTGCACTGCACCTGGAACACGCCGACATTCTGATAGCGGAACGCGGTTTCGCAGCATGCGAGATAGAATTCCCACATGCGGCAGAAGCGTTCGTCGTAGAGCGCCCGCGCCTCCTCGCGCCTCGCCATGAAGCGCTGACGCCAGTTGGCGAGGGTCTCGGCGTAGTGCATGCGCAGGCATTCGACATCGGTGACCAGAAGCCCGGCACGCTCGATGGCAGGAACGATCTCGGACAGCGCGGGAAGCTGGCCGCCGGGGAAGATGTATTTGTCGAGCCACGGGTTCGGATACCACGGACCATCCATGTGGCCGATGGTGTGCAGCACCATGACGCCGTCGGGCTTCAGGAGCTGGCGGCACTTGTTGAAGTACGTCGGATAGAAGCGCGGCCCGACATGCTCGAACATGCCGACCGACACGATGCGATCGAAAGTGCCTTCGGCCGCGCGATAATCCTGCAGGACGAAGCGCACGCTCTCCGACAGGTCCGCTTCCGCGGCGCGCTGGCGGGCGATCTCGAGCTGCTCGGTGGAGAGCGTTATGCCGAACACCTGGCGAGCCCCGCCGACGCGCTTGAGGTAAAGGCCGAGACCGCCCCATCCGCATCCGATGTCGAGCACGCGGCTATCGGGCTCGACCATCAGCTTGGCGGTGATGAGCCGTTTCTTGGCGAGCTGCGCTTCCTCGAGCGTGCAGTCGGGACGCTCGAAATAGGCGCAGCTATATTGCTTGTCGGCGTCGAGGAAGAGATCGTAGAGGCGGTGGTCGAGATCGTAATGGTGGGCCACGTTGCGGCGCGCGCGCCATGGGTTGTTGCGGCTGGCGGCGCTGCGGGTGAGGAAGCGCAGCTTGCCGAGCATGCGCACGGGCCAAGAGCGCTGCCCGGTGTGGGCGTCGCGCAGAACGAGGGTGAGGAAATCATAGATGGAGCCGCGCTCGAGCACCACGCGGCCATCCATGTAAAGCTCGCCCAGCCGCAGCTCGGGGTTGAGTGCAAGGGAACGCTCCGCGCCGCGATCCATGAAGCGGATTCGCACCTCTTCGCCGGACCCATCGCCGTAGGTGTATTCACGGCCGCTCGCCGTGATGACGGTGAGCGATCCGCGCTTCACCAGCCTCGAGAATACCGTCGCAAGCACCTTTTCCATGGGCAAGTCCACCGACGTACGCGGGTAGCCTAGCGCCCGGGCGGCGCCGAACGCAAGGCGCTGATACTCTCAAACGTAGGGAGATTGTCTTATGGGACAATAAATGCCCGCGCTTGCATTCGCGGGGCTCGCACCCGCCCATACGTTGCACGCGTTTGGCGCGGCGAAGGTTTATCGCGGCGATGCGGCGCGCGTTGCGGAATGGGTGACTTGCGTCAAGTGGATGCCGGAGAAGGGCGGATGGCGCCCTTCGGCGCCGCGGCTATTGCTTCGCGGTGGGCGGCACATATGCGCGCTCATCGCTTGGCGCGGCTTCTCTCGGGACGACTTTTCCCGGCGCGACTTCGGGAACCAAAGAGGGCACGCATCCGTTGGAAAAAGTTTGCGGCTTTGCTTTGCCATCGGGCGACGAGGCTCGCGCTGAGCCTGCGCTGCCCCGTTGAGTTTCGTTTCTCTCCGATGCGAACAACGGACATGGCTCAAGAGCCCCGCGCTGCGCGTCACCCTTGCTCGATGCGCGTCACTCTTCTGCGATCTGCATCACAGCGGCGCTGCGCATAAGGCCACAACTGCGCGGCGAATAGCAGTGGCGCCTACCGCGAGCTTCGCTGCGTCGCAGACACGGCGAACGATATCCCTCCCGCTGACCGTCCCGCCTGCTGGTCTGCCACGCCGCAAAAACCAATCACGGGCCAAACGGCCCGTGATTGTTGTTGCGTTGGTTTTGCGTGCGGCAAGCTTACCAGGTGAGCTGAGCACCGGCGCGGCCGCCGACCGTGGTCTCGCTGCCGCGACGTCCGTAGCTCTGCTCCGTTAGACTCACGCCGACAGCACCGGAGATTGCCAGGCGCTCGCCGGTTCCGAAGAGGTCCCGTCCGACTACACCGACCGCGCTGAAGCCGAGGGCGACGTTGTCGTTCCAGTAGGAGATGTTTCCGGCGATGCCAAAGGTCTCGTTGCCGACGAGATCCGGATTCTCGAGCGCCATGGCGATCGCAACGCCGCTGTTGAGCTCGCTGAGGGCGCTGAAGATGGCGCCGCCATCGGAGGCCAGGTGACCGTTGGCGTCTGTCGTCACGACCTCGAGCGGTCCGGTCTGGCGCGACAGGCTCTTGCCCGACGTGATGCCCGGCGTCGTGTACGTGGCCGAGCCGTCCTTCGCACCGAGGCTCACCTCGTCGACGAACTCACTGCGTGCACCGTAGCCGATGGCGGTGGAGCGTTCGTGCGCGTCGGCGACCTGGGCGTCCGAACCAACCGCCGTCGAGTTTTGCGCACCGGCCCGCGCACCCGTACCGACCGAGATCGTGTTGGAAGCGGCGATGCCGTTACCGGCGCCGGTGCCGACGGCGATGTTGCTGTCACCCGTCACGCCGTTTCCAGCAAACGCGCCGCTCGCCTGGTTGTCGAAGCCGTTGACACCATTACCCGAGCCGAAGCCGCTGGCCTGGTTGCCCGCGCCGGCTACTCCGTTGCCTGAGAAAGCACCGGCGGCCTGGTTGCTGAAGCCGGTTACGTCGTTGCCGGAGCCGATACCATTCGCGACGTTACCTGCGCCCTCGACACCGTTGCCGGAGAAAGCGCCCGCGGCTTGGTTGCTGAAGCCGATCACATCGTTCCCAACCGCGAGGCCCGCTGCCTGATTGTTCACGCCCTCGACGTTGTTGCCGGAGAGCGCGCCAGACGCCTGGTTGTTGAGACCGGTCACATCGTTGCCGACTGCAAGTCCGTCGGCTTGGTTGCCCACACCGGCCACGTTGTTACCCGAGAAGGCACCGGAGGCCTGGTTCGCCAATCCGATCACTATGTTGCCGCTGGCGAAGCCCGAGGCGCCGTTGCCCATGCCGGTGACGCCGTTGCCGGAGAAGGTTCCAGCGGCGGTGTTGAAGTCGCCCTCGACGATGTTGCCGCTGGCGAAACCCGAGGCGCCGTTGCCGGTGCCGGTGACGCCGTTGCCGGAGAAGGTTCCAGCGGCGGTGTTGAAGTCACCATCGACAAGGTTGCCGCTGCCGAAGCCGGAGGCGCCGTTGCCCATGCCGGTGACGCCGTTGCCGGAGAAGGTTCCGGCGGCGGTGTTGAAGTCACCATCGACGATGTTGCCGCTGCCGAAGCCCGAGGCGCCGTTGCCCATGCCGGTGACGCCATTGCCGGAGAAGGTTCCGGCGGCGGTGTTGAAGTCGCCCTCGACGATGTTGCCGCTGGCGAAGCCCGAGGCGCCGTTGCCGGTACCGGTGACGCCGTTGCCGGAAAAAGTTCCGGCAGCGGTGTTGAAGTCGCCCTCGACGATGTTGCCGCTGGCGAAGCCCGAGGCACCGTTGCCGGTGCCGGTGACGCCGTTGCCGGAAAAAGTTCCGGCAGCGGTGTTGAAGTCGCCCTCGACGATGTTGCCGCTGGCGAAGCCCGAGGCACCGTTGCCGGTGCCGGTGACGCCGTTGCCGGAGGCATTACCGACGACCGAGTTGTTGTCGCCGCTTACGGCATTACCCGACGCAACGCCGGTGGCGGAGTTTCCATCACCCGTGACACCGTTGCCGGACAGGTTGCCGAGGATCGAATTGTTGCTGCCGGAGACGAGGTTGCCTGAGCCGTCGCCGATGGCCTTATTGCTATCCCCAGAAACACCGTTGCCGGAGGCATTACCGACGACCGAGTTGTTATCGCCGCTTACGGCATTACCTGACGCAAGTCCGGTGGCGGAGTTTCCATCGCCCGTGACACCGTTGCCGGACAGGTTGCCGAGGATCGAATTGTTGCTGCCGGAGACGAAGTTGCCTGAGCCATCGCCGATGGCCTTATTGCCATCGCCGGTCACGCCGTTGCCGGAGGCATTACCGACGACCGAGTTGTTGTCGCCGCTTACGGTATTACCTGACGCAAGTCCGGTGGCGGAGTTTCCATCACCCGTGACACCGTTGCCGGACAGGTTGCCGAGGATCGAATTGTTGCTGCCGGAGACGAAGTTGCCGCTGCCTGAGCCTACGATATTGTTGCCGTCGCCAGTAACACTATTGCCGGACGCTGTGCCTATAATCGAGTTGTTGTCCCCGTTGATGCCGTTTCCGGATGCCGAGCCGAATATCGAGTTTCCGTCGCCGGTAATTCCAATTCCGGATAGCGAACCCATTACAGTATTGAAGTCGCCATTGACGTTGATACCGCTGCCGGAACCAATGAACGTATTATTGTTATTATTGGCATTCGATCCGAGGCCGGCCCCGGCACCGATAGCCGTCGTTCCAGCCCCCTCAGCGACAGCACCTGCGCCGATAGCCGTAGCGAAGTTGTCGCGAGCGGTCGCGCCAGTGCCAACCGCGGTTGTTCCAGTTACGATGCCGCTCAATCCCGTTCCGCTTGCATTGGCGCCCTGCCCGACTGCGGTTCCACCGATGGAGAAGCTGGCATTTGCGTCGGGGCCAACGGCTGTAGAGTTGAGACTGTTATTTACGTTAGCGTTTTGCCCGCAAGCGAACGAATTAAGTCCAGCGGTGTCAGTTGCTCCGGAGTCTCCCCCTGAGCCACCTGGGACTGTGCCACATGTAACTGCAAACGCGGAACTCGGCACCGAAGCAGCCAATATCGCTGCGAGAGCGATGGCGCTAGCGCCGGCAATCAGGCGCTTCTTAGACCCATTCCCCCCGGAAACAGTACGCATTACGAAAACTCCTACTGAAATACACCCTCACGCCGGAAGATCCGGCGTCGCCACTGGTTAGTCCGAGCGGTGGGATCGGTTCGGCGATTTGAAAAATAGATCGCCTGAAAAAAACCTGGACTTCCCCCCGACGCAAAACAAACGGTTCGATCCACTGTCGGCAGCGACGATCGAAATGCGAATACACCGCCTACCGACTTTCAGCAGATAAGCTCAGCGCTTGGATGCTCGACAAGAGAAATACGAGCACAACTTAGAGTTTGGGGATGCACTGTGGCGAGCGCGTTACACACGTCGCTCAACGCACAATCGTAATCCATTGATATGACGATGAAAAGCTTGATACGCCCGTGACCTGCTCAGACGAGTAATTGAACAGGAGCCGCTGCGCTTCGGCGGGGTCGTTGGCGCACTACAACCTGTTCAGTTTGCCGGCCCCTTGCCCTTCGCGGGCGTCGTCCCGGCCTGCGGAGCCTTGGCCGCCGGTGCTTTTGCCTTTTCTTTTGCCGCGGCTTTCGGCTGCTGCGCGGCAGCGGCGGGCGGCGTCTGCATATCGACAATGATGGCAGAGAGGCGCCACTGGTTGTTGATGTGCTCGAAGCCCATGTCGAACAGCACGCGCTCGGGGCGGGTATCGATATAGCCGGTCATGCGCAGCATGCCGTTCGACTGAATGGCGGCTGGGCGTACAAGCTTCGGATCGAAAAAGAGGATCGGCGAAAAATCGATGCTGCGGTTACGCAGGGTTGCGAAGATCTCGCCCAGGCGCGCGTCGGTGTTGGATGCCTGGAACTGCGGCGTGCCCAAATCGCGCAGCACGGAATAGTTGCCGGTCTGGTTGGCCTGGCTCAGCGCGATCAGCGTCGTGCGGATCATCATGTTGAGCTTATAGGCGTCGGGCAGCTGCGAGGCGGTTTCCGCAACGGCGATGGGCGTCGTGGATGGGGTCTGCGCCAGGAGCGGCGGCACGGGAAGCATGCCCAGCAATGCCGCCGGCACCAATGCGATCTGCGCTCTGCGCACTTGCCGCCCCCGTCTCGTCAGATGAGCCCATACCGCGGGTATATGCGTCACATGCTCCGGTACCCGCAACGCACACGGCACAGCAGGATTAAGCGATTAAAGGAGCGTGGCCTTTTGAGGGCCGGATTTCCGGCCGGCCGGAAGGGACACTCGGGCTATCACCGCCGCGCCCGATGCTTTTTTCCGCGATAGGGGGCCCTATAGGCGCGCGGGCCGCCGTGGTCGAGGCGCTCGCAGAACCCGCTACGCGTGCCGCTCAGGCAGCCATAGCGCTCCAGGAGCTCGGCATCGCGGGCATTCGTCGGGCCGCCTGCCCGGGCGTTGGCCCGTGCCGCCTCGACCTCCCAATAGGAATCGGCGGAAACGGCGGTCGGGGCTGCGAGGAGAACCGTTGCCGCCGCGAGCGCCAGGGAAGGTCCGATTTTCATCCCATACTCCTTGCAGTGCATCCACCAGCGGATGCGGGCGTTGCCAGTTACCTAAGCAGCGCCGCGGCGATTGCCAGCCCCCGTTGCTTCCGAAGCCGAAACGGCGGCGTAAACAAAAACGCTTCAATCCGATGTGCTGGCGGATGCGCTGGCCGCGCGCGCGCAGCGCCTGAGGAGCTGGATGCCCCGCTCGATCTGGCGCTCGTCGAGGCTGGCGTATCCCATGAGCAGGCCCACCCTGTCGGGCCGCGAGGCGCCGGACTGGGGATCGAACAGTGGCGACACGGGGTAGATGCCGAGCCCCATGGTCCGGGCGCGCTTGATGAGGGCGCCCTCCATGGCCTGCGGGACCGCCTTCAGCCAGACGACAATGTGCAACCCCGCATCCGCGCCCTCAATAGCGACCTGATCGCCGAACTCCCGCGCGAGCGCTTTGAGCAGCGCGGCGCGGCGCTGGCCGTTTCTGCGGCGCATGGCGCGGATATGCCGTTCGTAGACGCCGCTTTCGATGAGGCTCGCCAGAGCCTCCTGGTCGAACACCGGCGTGTGGCGGTCCATGAGCTGCTTGGCGGCGGCGAACACGTCGACAAGCTGCGGCGGCACGACGAGATATCCGATGCGCAGCGTCGGCGAGAGCGTCTTTGAGACGGTGCCGAGATAGATCACGTTGCCCGCATCGCCCAGGCCATAGAGCGGTGGAACGGGATTGATGTCGTAGCGGAATTCACTGTCGTAATCGTCTTCGATGACATACGCGCTCGAGCGGCGCGCCCACGCAAGAAGCTGGTGCCGGCGGCCCATGGGCATCACCGCCCCCATGGGGAACTGGTGCGAGGGGGTGACGTAGGCGAGCTGCGCCTTTGTCTTGCCGAGGCGTTCGGTGTCGAGACCGCTGCCATCGACCTCGATGGAAATGGGGTTTGCGCCGGTGGCGGCGAAGATCCTGCGCGCCATGCCGTAGCAGGGATCTTCGATCACGAAGCGGTCGCCCGGGTCGAGCAGGAGCCGCGCGCACAGATCCAGGCCCTGTTGGGATCCGTTGACGATGACGATCTGGTCGAGCTCACATCGCAGCATCCGCGCGCGCCAAAGATAACGTTGCAGAGCTGCGCGGAGCGGCCGCAAACCGCAGGGATGATCGTAGGCCAGCGGCATCCCGCGCCGCGTGATGGCGGCGATGACGGCGCGCTTCCAGGCGAGGGTCGGAAAATCCGACGAAGCTAGATCGCCGTAATGGAAATCGGCGACGAGCTTGCGGGAGTGCTCGCGGGCGCGGCGGGGAAAATCGGCCAGCCGCTGCCCGTATGATGCAAGACGCACCGGCCCCGGGGACGACTGCGCGTCGGCGCTCGGCGCCTGCTTCAAAATCGAAGAGGCAACGCGCGGGCGCGCACCGGGACGGATATCGATGAAGCCCTCGGCGGCGAGCTGCTCGTAAGCGGCGGTCACGGTGGTGCGCGAAACCGCGAGCTCGGCGGCGTGTGCGCGGGAGGACGGCAACAGTCCGTCCTGCTCGTACGCACCGCCGAGAATCTGGTCGCGGATGGCCTCATAGATCTGCCGGGCGCCCATGGCGGTGCGGCGCTTGGCTTTTCGCCTTTCGATCTGGACCATCAATATTCCCGGCAACTGGCCGTTCTAGATATTCCAGTTTGCAGCTATCTGTAAGGAAGGCAAGTGCAGCCAGGTGCAGCGGTGCATGACCTCTTATGAAATCGGCGGTGCCGCTGGCAGTCAGCCTACGGATGTCATGTTTGCAGAGATCGTAGAGACAGCCACCAACCTCGCGAGCGTCATCGCGCCCGCATCCGTGACGATCGTGCGCAAGTTTCGCTCCGCGCCACACCGGGTATATGCGGCCTGGACCAAACCGGAGCTGCTCGCCCGCTGGCTGGTGCCGGATAGCGATACCGTCACATCGGCCGTCAGCGAATGCCGCAAGGGCGGTCAGTTCCGCCTCTCGGCGCGGCACCCCAACGGGCAGCCGTATGTGTTGAGCGGGCGCTTCGTCGAACTCGCGGAGGACCGCCGCGTGGTGCTGTCGTGGTTCTATGAGGGCCCATGCGAGGCATTGCGCAGCAAACTCTCCATGGTTACTGCGGAGTTGCGCAGCATCGGCAGCGACACCACCGAGTGCACCGTGACGCACGAGCGGATCGGCTAACGGCGCCGGCCGCACGGAAGCGGGCGCAGAGGGGCGGGATCAAGCGCCGGCGCTCGCTGCGACCTCCCCGGTGCCCTGAACCCCGGCCTCTTGAATTTCGACATCTCCTGCCTTCCGTGCACCGATGCGCGCGAACAGAACATCGACGCGGCGGCGCTCCTCCGCGCTCTGGGGAATGAGATAGGCGCACGCGACGTAGATCGCGAGATTGACACAGAGCGCAACGAGGCCCGACGTCAGCCCGTAGGCCCAGGGTAGCGACATGGGCGAGAAATACTCGAGCACAATCGCCAATGCGAAACCCACCGTCATGCCGGCAATGGCGCCGACGTGATTTCCGCGGCGCCAGAAAAGGCCGAGGAACTGCGGCACCGCGAGCTGGATGACGCACTGATACGCCAGGATCGCGATCGAGAAGAGTTTCGGCAGATCGAGACAGGCGAGCCAGGCCGAGAACAGCGTCAGGAGCACCATGCCGCCCTTGGCGATGAAGATGAGCTGCCTGTGATCGAGCGCCCAGTAATTGCCGACGAGATCGTTCGCGAGCTGGGTGCCGGTGGCCTGGATATGGCCGTCTATGTTGCCCATCGAGGCGGCCATGACGATGACGCCCGCCAGCGCAAGCACCCACAGCCCGCCCGCTTCCCTGCTCACGATGAAGATGACCTCATCGGGGCGCTCGGCAACGCCGGGAATTTGCGATCCAAGCATCCCGAAGATCAGCAACGCCGCGCCGAATACGAGGGCAACGGGCACCGCGAGCGCAGCCGACTTCTTGAGGCTGCGCACGCCGTCGGCGGTGTAGAGGCGCACGAAGATCGCCGGCCAGCACCAGCCTCCGATCGTGCCGGTGAGCAGCAGACTGAAGACGAACAGCGGGCCTTCCGTCGAGCCGAGGCCGGGTATCGCGAGCATGCCCGGCTTGAGCGTGTCGAAGGTGATGCCTTTCACCGTCACCATCCAGTAGATCATGCCGGCGAGGACGATCGTTCCACCCACGTAGGCGATGAGCCCCTGCGCCATATCGGAGATGACGACGCCGCGCATGCCCATCCACACGGTCCAGATCTGCCGCAGGCCGATCACCGCAACGCTGACCATGACGGCGCTGGAGAACGACAGCGTATGCAGCGACATGTGCTGGAACAGGAAGCCCAGGGACAGCATGCCCATGATCAGCCACGGCAACCCCGACACGATGCCGAGCAGAGCGCTGATGGGGCGCATATGGCGCGAGCCGAAGCGCAGGGCGAGAATGTCCGACTGCGTGCGCAGGTCGAAGGCCTTGCCCCATACCCAGACGGGCTTCGCCATCAGATACATCAGCACCACCGTGAGCATGGTGTAGGTGACGAAATAGAACGACAGCGCGCCGACACTCGCCGCCATGCCGCCGAAGGCCGTGATGACGGCGCCGGGGAAATAGGTGTTGAGGAACGACATGGCCTGGAAGCGAGCGTCGAACGAGCGCCCTCCGACCGCGTAATCGGAAAAGGTCCGATCCCTTATCCAGCTCATGGTCAGAACGGCCACGATGAACAGGAAGAACGCGGCGAGCGCGCCGAAGGTGATGATCATTGGTCGAAGTTTCCTGCGGCGACCTCGGCAAGGTAGGTGGCGGTGAGGCTTGCGCAGATGAAGAGCGCGACCGCGAGGAAATAGAAGATGGCGGCGGGCACTCCCATCACGCGCGTGTCCGCGGTGATCGACCAGTGCAAGGGCGGCGTCAGCGCAAGCAGCGCATCGAGAACGAACCACCCATAGATCCACAACGGTATGCCGTTGCGGACGCCCTGCCCGCTATCCATGGCCGCTCCCCTTCCAACCGGCGTCTGCCGCGCCGTCGCCATGACGCCACTCACGTTGGCGCTCGATGCACGCGCGACGTCAGATCACTTATCGGCTGCTGGGGCAGAGCACTTGAATGAACGTGCTGGCGCACGGGTGCGCGAGGCGTGGCGCGCCCCGGCGCAGCGGCATGGGAAATAGTGTTCTTCCCTCGCGCCCCCGCATTTCGCGGCCAAGAGGCGCTCGGGCGTCTCGGTCAAGACCGACGGATTTCCGGGGCTTCGGCAGTTCTGACTTAGAATTGCTAAGAACGGCGACTAGCGAAGGCGTTCCGCCAACCGCGAAACAGGGGGACCTATGGGCGAGACCACCGGATCGGCCCGATCTTTCAAGCCTTTGCAGGGACTTACCGGCGCCATCCTCGCGCTCGCGTGCGCTACCGCGGGCATTGCCCCGGAGGCTGCCGCGCAGCGCGCGCCGGGCGGGCGCGGAGCCAACGCCCTCACCGCGGTCACCATCACCGACGTCAAGATCGAGCGGATCAACGAGCGCGTGGCAGCCGTCGGCTCGGCCCGGGCCCGCCAGCAAGTGACGCTGACGACCCGCGTGGCAGGTGTCATCGAGAAAGTGCTGTTCGAGGGGGGCCAGCTCGTCGAGGCCAATCAGCCGCTCGTCGAGTTGAATGCCGAGCCCGAGCGCATCGCCGTCGAGACCGCCGCCGCACAGCGCCAGGAGGCCGCCGATACGGTGGAGCGTTACAGGCAGCTCAACGAAGGCACGGTGACGCGCGTTGCCGTCGCGCAGGCGGATACGGCGCTGAAGGTTGCCGACGCCGCGCTGCGCAGGGCGAAGGACGAACTCGACCGCATGACGATCAAGGCCCCCTTCAAGGGCATCATGGGATTGTCGAACCTCGACGCGGGCGACTACCTCGCCGTCGGCAACCCCATCGCTCCCATCGACGACCGTTCGACGCTGCTCATCGAATTCACCGTTCCCGAGGCGGTGGCCGGCGCGATGAAAGTCGGCCTGCCCGTCCGGGCGACGCTCGTGACGCGGCCGGGCGAGCCCTATACGGGCAAGCTTTCAGCGGTGGGTACCCGCATCGACCCCGTGACGCGCACGCTCGCGGTACGGGCGGAAATCCCCAATCCCGATCTGAAGCTCATTCCCGGCTCGACCTTCTCCATCTCGATCCAGCTCCCGGGCGAGGACCGCCCCGTCGTGCCCGCCCTCGCCATCCAGTGGGACCGCAACGGTGCCTTCGTCTGGCGTCTCACGGATAAAAATACGGTCGAGCGCGTCAACGTCGCCATCCTGGCACGCGAGGGCGATCGCGTGAACGTCGATGCCGAATTGAAGACCGGCGACAGGATCGTCGTCGAGGGCGGCAGCTTCCTGCGGGACGAGCAAACCGTCCGCGTGCAGGAAGGGTCCTGAGCCGCACCGGGGAGATTTCCGACGTGGAACAAAAGCTAGAGAACGCGGCTGAAACTCCGGTTCAGCCGGGCGGCGACGACGGCGGCTGGGTCGGCATCTTCGTACGCAGACCGATCCTCGCGCTGGTGCTCAACCTGCTCGTGATCATCGCGGGTATCGCGGCCTACCAGGGCATCGAGGTGCGCGAGCTGCCGGATGTCGACCGGCCCGTTGTGACCGTGCGGGCGACGTACGCCGGCGCCACGCCGGAAAGCATCGATTCCCAAATCACTGCCGTCATCGAAAGCGCCGTTTCGCGCGTGCAGGGCGTGACGGGCATCTCCTCCAGCTCATCCTACGGCTCGGCCCGCATCACGATCGAATTCTCGAGCAAGACGAACCTCGACACCGCCGCCATGGACGTGCGCGACGCCGTCGCGGGCATCGTCAACCAGCTGCCGAAGGACATGGAGGACGAGCCGAAGGTCGTCAAAGCCGACGCCGACGCCACGCCGATCATGCAGCTCTCGGTTTCGGCGGAAAAGCTCTCCGAGGGCGAGCTGACCGATCTCGTTCAGAACGTCATCGAGGACAAGCTCGCCGCGGTCGAAGGCGTCGCGGCTGCGAATTCCTACGGGCTCCGAGCGAAGACGATCGAGGTGCGCGTCAATCAGACCGCCCTCGCCGCGCGCGGCATCAGCCTGGCCGAGCTGACCAGCGCCATCGCCAAGGCCGCGGTTACGGCGCCCTCGGGCGCGCTCGAGAACGCCACCCAACAGTTGCTGGTGCGGGCCGAGGCTCCGGTCGCGACGCCGCAGGACGTCGGCGAACTCGAGATCAACTCGCAGACGAAGGTGAAGGACGTCGCGTTCGTCCGCTGGGGATTTCAGGAGGCGACCGCCCTTACCCGTCTCGACGGCCGGACGTCGATCGGCATCGACATCATCCGTCAGGCGCAGGCGAACACCATCGACATCTCCGAGGGCATCAAGGCGGCGGTCGAGGATCTGCGCAAGTCGCTGCCCGCCGGCGTCGAGATCAACATCACGTCCGACGATGCCGTATTCATCCGCGAATCCGTGCGCGAGGTGGTTGTCAGTCTGCTCCTTGCGAACATCATCGTCATCCTCATCATTCTCGCGTTCCTGCGCTCCTTCCGCGCCACCCTTGCGCCCGCGATCTCGATCCCCGTTTCGCTCATCGGTACGCTCGCCGCGGTGTGGGCGGCCGGCTTTTCCATCAACGTCATCACGCTGCTGGCGCTCGTCGTTGCCACGGGCCTCGTGGTCGACGACGCCATCGTCGTGATCGAGAACATCGCCCGTCACCGCGCCATGGGCGCCGGCCCGCGCGCCGCCGCAGTGCTCGGCACCAAGCAGATCGTATTCGCCGTGCTGGCGACGACCGCGACGCTCGCGGCCGTGTTCATTCCCGTCTCGTTCATGCCGGGGATCGTCGGCAGTCTCTTTTCCGAGTTCGGCTTCGTACTCGCGTTCTCCGTCTCGATCTCCGCTGGCGTCGCGCTCACCGTCTGCCCCATGCTCGCGGCCAAGCTCGGCACGGGCGAAGAGGGTCACAATCCCAACTCGATCATGGGGCGCATCGGTTCGGCGCTCAGCAGCGTCTACATGGGCATCGTCGAGGCTGCCCTGCGCCTGCGCTGGCTCGTGGTGCTCGCGTGCGTCGGCTTCGGCGTGCTCGGCTTCATCACCTTCCTGGCGCTGAAGCAGGAGATCACGCCCACCGAGGACCGCGGCGTCATCCAGATCCGCATGCAGGCGCAGCAGGGCGCCAACCTCGACTACATGTCGAAGCTCGTCAGCCGTGTGGAGGATATCCTGGTGCCATACCGGCAGTCGGGCGAGGTCACGCACGTTTTGAGCTCCATCGGAAACGGCGGCGCCAACCGCGCCATGGTGATCGCCTCGCTTGCCGATTGGCACGACCGGGATCGCACGCAGCAGCAGATACAGGCGGAGCTGCAATCGAAGATGGCCAATATCGCGGGCCTGCAGATTTCGCTGATGGGGGCCAACAGCCTCGGCATCCGCGGCGGCGGCCAGGGCCTGCGCTTCGCCATCGTCGGTCCGAGCTACGAGCGGCTTTCAACGACGGCGCTGAAGATGGTCAACCGGCTGCAGTCGCTGCCCGAGTTCCGCAGCGTGCGCACCGACTATGACACGACGCAGCCGCAGCTCTCTGTGCGCATCAACCGCGAGGCCGCGACCAAGCTCGGCGTGCCCATCGAGACCATCACCAGTCTCATCAACACGATGATCGACTACCAGAAGGCTGCCGACCTCTTCATCGAGGACGACATCGTCGAGATCCAGGTGAAGGCGGGCGGGCGGCCGATCAACGATCCCTCCGACCTGCAGAACCTCTTCGTCAAGACGGCGGACGGCAGCTTCATCACGCTGTCGACACTTGTGAGCATCAAGGAGGTCGCCATCGCACCGACCCTCAGCCGCGAGGACCGCCAGCGTGCCGTCGGCATCACCGCCAACCTCAACGATAGCGTGGTGCTCGGCGATGCGGTGCGGAAGATGCAGGAGATCGCGCCCGCGGTGCTCGACAAGGACATGTCGATCACCCTCCTCGGCGAAGCGAAAACACTGGCCGAGACGACACAGAACACCGCGGTGGTGTTCGCCATCGCGTTTCTCGTCGTTTTCCTTGTTCTCGCCGCGCAGTTCGAAAGCGTGACGAGCGCGCTCGTCATCATCCTCACGGTGCCGTTCGGCCTCGCCTGCGCCGCGGTGGCGATCGCTTTTTCGGGCGGGACGCTGAACGTCTACAGCCAGATCGGGCTCGTGTTGCTGGTGGGCGTCATGGCGAAGAACGGCATCCTCATCGTGGAGTTCGCCAACATCCGCCGCGACGAGGGCGCGAGCGTCGATGCGGCGATCCGCGAGGCATGCCGCACGCGTTTGCGGCCCGTCTTGATGACGATGTCTGCCGCGGTGCTCGGCGCTCTGCCGCTCATCTGGGCCAGTGGCGCGGGTGCAGAGGCGCGCCTTGCGCTCGGCTGGATCATCATCGGCGGTCTAGGCCTTGCGACATTCTTCACCCTATTCCTCACGCCGGTGATGTATCGCATTCTGGCGCCGCTATCGAAGCCGCGCGCGGCCGAGACACAGAAGCTCATCGACGAGTTGCGGGTTGCGCCGCGCCACGTCGGCCATGGCTGACGCACAGAGGCCGGGCGAGTTCTATCCGTCGCCCCTGGTGAGCGTTGTGTGTGGACGTAGCATCCGCGTCGCGTGTAGCGGCGACTGCGTGCCAGGCTGACCGGGACGCCGGGCGCGCTCGTTGACCAGGGCCGCAGGACGACGCTTTCCGGAAGGGCGGATCAGCGTCTACGGGCGGTCATTTCCGCCCCTGCGCGATCTGCGCCGCCTCCGGCATCCTGCGCAAAAGCAGCATGGCGGCGACGCCGATGAAAGGCCCGGGCGCGAGGATCAGGAACGTCCATTGCCATCCGCCGAGAGCCGCTGCCAGCTCGGGGATGATGCGGATCGCAACCACGGTCAGGGCGAAGCCGAGCCCGAGTTGAAATGCCAGCGCCGTGCCGATGCTCGAGGGCTCGCCGACCTCCGTCACGATGGCGGAGAACTGCGCGGAATCGCCGATCACGGTGATGCCCCAGATGATCGAAACCAGGATGAAGACCCAGATCGGGGCGTCGAACGTGAAGCCGATGACGAGGGCGCAGGCGCCGGACAGAAGCATCATACCCGCCGTCGTGAGCGTCCGGCCGACACTGTCGGCGAGCAGGCCGCCCAGCACACAGCCCAAGGCGCCCGAGGCTACGACGACGAAAGTGATGATCGAGGCGTAGGAAATGTCGATCGATTGATGGCTCAGCGCCGCCTGGGCGAATGCCAGAAACCATCCCCACATTGCGTACAATTCCCACATGTGGCCGAAGTATCCGATGTTCGCCAGCATGACGGGCCTATTGCGCAGCACGCGGCCGATCTGCCGTGGATCGAACGTCGCCCGCGCGTAACGGTGGGGGCCTTCAAGCGCGTAACGGCCCATCAGAACCGCGCCGAGCAACGTCATCAGCGAAGTTGCCGCGACGACGATCTGCCAATTCAAGTTGGAGGTGACCGCCCGCAAAAGATGGGGGAACGCGGAGCCGAGCGTGAGTGCCGCGATGACGATGCCCAGCGCTAGCCCGCGTCCCTTGACGAACCAGGTCGATATGACCTTGAGCGCCGGCGGATAGATGCCGGCAAGGGCAACGCCCGTGATGAAGCGGCACGCGATCGCCGCCTCACCCGAAGGAACAACGAGGAGCGCAAGATTGACCGCGGCTGCAAGGCATGCCGATCCCGCCATCAGCCACCGCGCCGGCACAATGTCGGGGATGTTCAGCAGACTGGAACCCAGCGCGCCGACGACGAAACCGATCTGCACGGCGTTTGTCAGCCACGCGGCGGCCGGTCCGTCTATTCCCCACGCATGGCGCAATTCGGTGATGATGGCCGTGGCCGAAAACCACGTCGTCATCGACAGGACGATTGCAACGCTGAGAATTGCCAGGACC
Organism: Hyphomicrobiaceae bacterium; assembly: GCA_044507625.1. Taxonomy (GTDB): domain Bacteria; phylum Pseudomonadota; class Alphaproteobacteria; order Rhizobiales; family Hyphomicrobiaceae; genus Hyphomicrobium_A. The sequence goes on from JBIQJE010000005.1 coordinate 101,702, forward strand.
CGCCACTGGGAATGGGAGGCGGTTGCGTCGGTGCGCATTAGCATCAATCGGAGCCCGTCGTAGCGGAGGATGAGCTTGGCGCGTCGAGGGGGGCGACGTAGACGACGGCGGTGCCTGCCAGGCATTCCTTGCCCTGGGCGTCCAACACCCGGGTTTTCAGCTCGCAGATCGGCTTGTCATCCCTGACGGAGATCACTTCGACCTCGGCCGTAATTTCCTCATCGACCCCGACTGCGCTCAGGAAACGCCAGTTGACGCCCAGAAAAACCGTACCGGGTCCCGGCAAATCCTCCGCCACGATGGCGTTGAGGAGGCCCGACGTTACGCCGCCCTGGACGATAATCTTGCCGAAGATGGAGGATTCTGCTAGCTCACGATCATAATGTAACGGGTTGAAGTCACCCGTCATTTCCGAAAACCGATGAATATCGTGCTCCGAGGTGCGCCGCGTTCTGCGTGCAACTGCACCCACCGTCGGCTTACCATTGCGCACGCCGTCCCACGCATGCATCACAGCGTTGACCATAGTGTCCCCCAGCCGTTAGCTTAGGCGAGCAGCAACATGCCCGGACATGCGCGAATGCGAGCCGTTGCCGAAGAGGCGGTGGACGCGGTGATTGTTCGGGCCTGTCGCGTCATCCACACGGAGCGATTTGCCGGAAGAGGCGAGCGGCGATGCGTGAGCGTACGGCGGCGTAGCTTCCAGGTCACAAGCTTTATTTCGGGCTGAAAAATGCAAGTGATGATTTCCCTGGGCTGAGACGATTTTAACCTGGCTTGTTGCAGCCAAGGCGATTTCCATTTTTGCAGACCTGTGTTGTTATTAGCTTCGCGGTTCGTCGCCACCAGGGCCGCTGAAAAGTTCGGGAGATCTCCTTGGCTCGTACCAAAGTTACATCGACGCAAAAAGATGGTCAGCGGGACGACGGAGATACATATACCGATAATGTATCGACCAGTCCACAATCAACGTTGGCCGGAACGCTGGAGCAGGGCGGGAGAAGCGGCCGGACGACGGCGGCCGCGGAGCAGCAGTATGAGCGCATCCAGAAGATCGCCGCTCAGCTGTTCGCATCCAGCGGCTATCGCGCTGTAGGCGTTGCAGAAATCGGCGATGCGGTGGGGCTCGGACGCGGCGCCCTCTACTACCACATCAGCAGCAAGGAAGAGCTGCTGTTCAGCATCGTGGTGCGGTACATCGAGGAATTGGTCATCAGCGGAAGGCAGGCGCTGGAGAACGAGCCCGATCCCCGCAAACGCATTCATCTGCTGAGCCGGCTACTCATGCAGTGTATTTTTACAAACCTTCCGGAAATGACCGTCTGTTTCCGCGAGGCCGACTGCCTAACCGGCCAGCGGCATAGAATAGTCTCCGACCTCCACAAGGCCTACCAGGATATCTGGTCCGAAACTTTGCTTGAAGGCGAGAAAAAGGGGATTTTCCGCCCTCTGCCGAGCGTTGCGATAAAGGGCATCCTGGGAATGTATTTTTACAGCTTTCTGTGGCTCAAGCCGGGGGGCAAGCAGTCCGCGAACGACATCGCCGACATCTTCGCGAAGATGGCGCTGTCGATCGCCGAGGCGAAGGATTCCATCTGACGGTTGCTGGCGCAGGCCCGTTGCCATCGGGGTGGCGTCGCGGCCGTCAGGCTCTGGCCCGTGCAGGCGATCGTCCTGAGCGCTGCTACTGACTGAGATCAGCGCTTTTAAATCGCGTGCCCCATGCGCATGCGCTTCGTCATCAGATAGCGCTCGTTATGGGGATTCGGGCTGCCGGTGATCGAGATCCGCTCGACGACCTGGACGCCCAGCGATGTCAGCGCCTTGGCTTTTGCGGGGTTGTTACAAAGCAGTCGCACCTCGTTCATCCCGAGGTGGACCAACGCTTGCGCCGCCAGCCGATAATCCCGTGCGTCCACCGGCGCGCCGATCGCGATATTCGCATCGACCGTATCCAATCCCTGCTCCTGCAGGGCGTAGGTCTGCATCTTCTTGAAGAGCCCTATGCCTCGACCTTCGTGATACGGCAGATAAACGATAGCGCCGAAGGGAGATGCGAGCACGATCTCGAGACACGATTGCAGTTGCTGATAGCAGTCGCATCGGCGCGAGTGGAAAATATCGCCCGTCACGCAACCCGAATGCAGGCGTACGAGGGGCAACGCATCGCCAGCGCTCGGGCGGCGGTGAACGAGCACGAGGAGCTGCTCTTCCTCGCACTGCCCCTGATACGCATATGCGCGAAACTGAAACTCAAAGCCGCCGAACTCTATCGGCAGGACAGTTTCCACCACCTGGAACTCTGATGCGTCCGCAGCGCCTGGCGCCGTTCCGGACACGCATGTTTCTGCAGTATTCATTTTTTTGCCGGCGGGGCTTTCGCTGGGCGGTAGATCAGCCGGTCCGGGCCGGCGTCCACATAGAAGCCATTGGCATTCGGCATCTTCACCTTGGGCAAGGACTGAGCGTTCATCACGTCCTCCTCGCCGATGATCTTCCCGACGGAGAGGATGTAGGCGGAGAGCGCGTAGACCTCATCTGCCGTCAGCGAGCCCGGCTCATGGAAGGGCATCGAGCGCCAGATGTAATCGTAGAGCGTCGTGGCATACGGCCAATAGCTCTCGATGGTCTTCAGCGGCTGCTTGGTTGCAAGCGAGTTCCTGCCGCCCGCGAGCGGCGGTGCTCCGGTGTCGTGAATACCCTCCAGCTTTTCGCCGTGGCACATGGCGCACTTCTCGGCGTAGATCGCCTCGCCTTGCACGGCGTTGCCCTTTCCCGGGGGCAGTCCTTCCCCGTCGGGGGGAATGGCAAAGAATGCCGACAGCTCCGTCGCGGTGGTGGGCGTGCCGATGTCGCTATCGTCACGGGCCTCAACCGGCGCCGAAAAGCCGATCAGAGCGGTGAGCAAAAGCGCGGTGAGGGTCCTAGACGTGGACATTGGTCACGCTCCCGTCCGCAGCAACGGCCCAACTCTGAATGGCGTTGTAGTGATAGACGAAGTGCTCGCCGCGCAGAGCGACGAGATCCGAGCGCGCGGGCTGCACGTATCCTGAATCCTCGATGCAGCGGCTCTGCAGGATAGCGGGCTTGCCGTCCCAATGCCAAGGATAGCTGAAGCGGACCGTGCACATTGGCTCGGGCACATCGTCGAGCCGCGCCGGCACCCAATTCTTGCCGCCGTCCAGGGAGATATCGACCGCTTGCACGCGGCCGCGGCCCGTCCACGCTATTCCGCGGATCTGATAGCTTCCGGGTTTCGGCAGCAGCATCTCCCCCGACGGGAAGGTGATGACCGACTTTGCATCCATCGCGTAATAGAACTGGCGGGCGCGGCCATCGGGCATCAAGCCGGTATAGCGGCCGGTCTCCTCGCGCGTCATGAAGGGACGGTCGCTGACCTGCAAGCGGCGCAGCCATTTGATCATCATGTTCCCCTCATAGCCGGGGAGCACCAGGCGCAGCGGGTAGCCCTGCTCCGGGCGGAGCGCTTCTCCGTTCTGGCCGTACGCGATCAGTCCGTCCGTCAGCATCTTATCGAGCGGAATACTGCGCGTCATCACGGCAGCATCGGCGCCTTCGCCGAGAACCCAGGAGGCGTTGTCCTTGAGGCCGACATGGCGGGCAAAGGTCGCGAACGGCACGCCCGTCCACTCGGACGTGCTGAGCAGGCCGTGCGTGACCTGAACGCTTTTGCCTTTCGGCTTCGACCACTCGTCGAGCGTGTTGCCGGAGCACTCGATGAAATATTTCCGCGTGATCGAGGGCAGGCGCTTGATATCAGCGATGGAGAATTTCTTCGGCTCGTCCACGAGACCGTGCACGTAGAGGAAGTGCTTGGCCGGATCGATCGCAGGAATGCCGCCGTGGTGGCGTTCGTAGTGCAGTCCGGAAGGCGTCAGATTGCCGATCGTGTCGGCCAGGGGCGTAAACGACCAGGAGGTCATGTCGTTGGGGTTGTCGGCGCGCATACGCACCGCGGTCTCGAACTGCGAGCGCGTGCCATAGCCCCCGTCTTCGAGCAGCGGCCGGCCCATGACCTTGGTCGCATTTTCGGGGACGTCGTAGAGAACCGCGCCGGGCGGCGCCTTCGCCGGCGTCGCAGCGGCGAGCTGTCCCGGCATCGCGGTGATGGCCGCGGCCGACAGCAACAGGCGGCGGCGGGCAACGTCGACGTCAGGCTTCATACCCTCTTTGCAGGGGCATTCTTCTGCTTCTTCCTGAGCGCGCGCTGCTGTTTCACTACGTTGCGACACTGCTCGCTCCCGCTATGCTTTCAACTCGTATGCCGGGACGGGCCCGCCCGCCAAAGCAGCGCGAGCCCCTCCCAGTGTATGTGGGCCGCTGGGCCTCAACCCGGCAGCTTGGCGGCCAGAACTTCGATCGGCTCGATCTTGGGTGCGGCGCTGAGCAACTGATCTGCATGCGCCATCAGAGCAGCGGCGATCTCTCCGTTCAGATGGAGCTGCCGGCCTTCTTCGGTTGCGAAGGCATCAAAGATTCCGAAGTCGCCGGGGCCGAATTTCAGTGCAAACCAGACCGGAGTCTGAGATTCACGCTCTGCTGCGGGAAGCGCGCCTTTCAGGAAATTCTCCAGGGCATCTTCCTGGCCCTCCTTCGCCGTGAGCCTGACGTACAGTCCACACTTCGCCATCTAGGAAATCCTTTTGATTGAACAGTTCGACGATCGTGCCGGACGCTGAGGTCGCGATGAAGCCGGGACATCGAATTTCCAAGCGCGCCGGCATCTTCATGCGCGGGTACGGTCGAGCGGAGCACCGCTCCGCTCGACTCGACCTTTGCCGCTAGCCTGCGACGGAAATCTTGGCGTCAGCGAAAGGCGACGGGAGAGTCCGATCCGCTACGCTTTCCTTGCCCGCATAGGCACCGCGGTAGGCTGCCGCCGGGTGAGAGCTCTCCACCATGCCGTCGGCGGTGCCGATCATCTTGCGGCGGAAGGTACCCGGCTTGTAGTGATCCTGCGCACGGCCACGCTTGCGCAGCTCCGGAACGATGTAATCGATGAAGTCGGTCACGGAGCCCGGCGTCACTGCATAGGCGAGGTTGAAGCCGTCAACGCCGCCTTCGTCGACCCAACGCTCGAGCTCGTCAGCAACCTTCTTAGGTCCACCGACCAGCACGGGGCCGAGGCCACCGATGCAACGCTCGCGAATGACGTCGCGAACCGTCCACTTCTTCGCGTCGGCACCGTGGGTGAGCGACTCGAGCGTCGTCCGGAGGCTGTCGTTGGCCATGGCCTGCAGCGGCTCGTTCGGATCGAGCTTCGAGAAGTCGATGCCCGTCCAGCCGCCGTAGAGAGCCAGCATGCCTTCCGGATTGGCGTACGACAGATACTCCTCATACTTGCGCTCGGCAGCCTCGTCGCTGTCGCCCGTGATGACGGTCAGAAGCATGAAGATCTTGATCGAGTCGCGCGCGCGGCCCTGTGCTTCCGCCTGGTTGCGGATGTCATCCGTGATGCCGCGCGCCTGCTCGACGCTGGTGGTGAGGATGAACATGCCCTCGGCGTGACGCGATGCGAACTTCCGTCCCCTGCCCGATGCGCCTGCCTGGAAGATCACCGGTGTGCGCTGCGGAGACGGCTCGCAGAGATGGAAGCCGGGGACCTTGTAATATTTTCCGTCATGCTTGATCGGGTGGACCTTGCTGCCGTCCGTGAAGACGCCGCTGGTCTTGCAGCGCTTGACCGCGCTGTCTTCCCACGAGCCTTCCCAGAGCTTGTACATGACCTCCATGTACTCATCGGCCATGTCATAGCGCTCGTCGTGTGCGAGCTGCTTGTCCATGCCGATGTTGAGCGCGGCGCTGTTGAGGTAGGAGGACACGACGTTCCAGGCGACGCGGCCCTTGGTGAGGTGGTCGAGGGTGGAAAGTCGACGCGCCAGGAGATAGGGCTGCTCGAAGGTCAACGCGGCGGTGACGCCGAAGCCGACGTTCTTGGTGACAGCGGCCATCGCTGAAATGGCGCCAAAGGGATCGTTGACGGGCACCTGATCGGCATCGCGCAGCGCCATTTCGGCCGAGCCGCGATAGACGTCATACACGCCGACGACGTCCGCGATGAACAGGCAGTCGAAGCAGCCGCGCTCCAACTCCATGGCCAGGTTGGTCCAGTATTCGAGATCGTTGTATCTCGATGCCTGGCTGGAGGGATGGCGCCATGTGCCTGCGGACTGATGGCTCACGCAGGTCATATCGAAGGCGTTTAGGACAATTCTTTTCTTCATCGCGTTTCCTCTATTTCATTCATTGGGGCAGCTCGTTCGCGACTGCCCCGCCCGTCGAAAGCGGTCCCATCCAGTTTCAAGGCAACAGCGCCTCGGGTCGTAGCCTACGTCCGCGACATGCACCCGTGCAGGGCGGGATGGATCCCGCACGCCGCAGGTCGCCGAGGCGTCCGCACCTTTTGTACCGACCGATCCATATAACGCTTGGCAAAAAATAATTGCAAGCGTTTTGCGGAAAAGAATCTGGCTAACGAGGAACCGGTGAATTGCGCTTCGAGGGAAAATGGCGGCGCGCGCACCGCGGTATCAAAAATGGAATGAAGAAAAATGCCTGGGGCCGCAAACGCGGCGCCGCAGGCTTCAATGTCATGGATGACTTACAGAGACCCTTTCCACTCAGGCTGCCACCGGCCATCTCTACGCAGCGACGCCATCGGACACCGTGGCGAGCCGATCCCTGGCTGTGGCGCGGTCGATCTCCATCTGCCGAACGAGCGCGTCGATGCCGTCGAAGACCATTTCCGGCCGCTGATAGGCGACGAACTCGACGCGCACGAAGGACCCGTAGATCACCCTCGAGAAATCGAGGATGTGAACTTCGAGCAGCGGGGCCCCGTTGTCGAACTGCGGACGCGTGCCGTAGCTCGCCACACCGTTCAGCACCTGCCCGTCGAGATGGACCCGCACCGCGTAGATGCCGTAGGCGAGGTTCACCTCGCGGGCGAAGGGTACGTTCGCGGTGGGGAATCCCAATTCGCGCCCGCGCTTGTGTCCGTGCACGACGGGACCCGCGATGGACCAATATCTTCCCAGAAGCGCGGTAGCGGTCTCGATATCGCCGGAGGCGAGACAGGCGGAAATCCTCTGCCCCGTAGCAATGCCGCGGCCACTTCCGACATCCACCGGCGGCTGGATCTCGACCCGAACGCCATCCTGTTGCGCGCGCGATGCGATCGCGTCAGCGTTACCGAATCCCCCGAACCCAAAGCGGAAATTCGCACTCAAGGTCAGCGATTTCGGTTCGAACTCTCGCACGAGTTCACAAAGCGCCTGGATGTCGAGCCAGCTCGCATACTGACTGAAGCCGAGCGTAACCACTTCCGCCCCTGCCTCACGGAGCAGCCGGATCCTTTCGGTCTTGTCGAGAACGGGGCGCGCTGTGCCTTCCTCGGAAACGTCGTCCAACAGGACGGCCACGACGGGCTCGCCTTCGGCGGCCTTTTCCGCTGCCCGCTTCAGCAGCGCACGGTGCCCCACATGGACGCCATCGAAGCTGTCGATGACAAGGTGCCCTCCCTTGAGATGCGTCGCCTCGGCTTTCAGGTCGCGGAACTGCCAGGCCATGGCGGCCGTCATGGCGGCGACCTGGCTCATATCCGGCTCAAGCGCGGTCATTGTCATTTGCCGGCACCGCTCAGAGCTGCTCAATCAAACCGTAGCGCGCATTGTAATAGACGAGCGGCGCGCGGCGCTCGAAGCCTGTTCCGATCACCCTGCCCACGAACAACGTGTGCGTGCCGATGGGAATCTTCTTGTAGACCTCGCACTCGAGATGGGCCGCTGCATTGGCAAGAAGCGGAATGCCTCGCGGGCTGAGCCGGTAGGAGGCCGTCTCGAACTGGTCGTCGCCTTTGGTTGCGAAGTGCTCAGCCACGCTCTTTTGATCTTCGGAGAGCACGTTGATCGCGAACGCGTCCTTCCGGTCGATGTGCGGATGGGTTCTGGCCGACTGGTTGACGGCGATGAGCACGGTCGGCGGATCGGCGCACACGCTGCACACCGCGGTGGCCGTAAACCCGTGCAGCTTACCGTTTCCCTCGGTCGTGATGACGGTCACAGCGCCTGCAAGCTGGCGCATGACGGACCGGAACGCGTCGGCGTCGACGTTATTCTGGGAGAGCGGGCTTTCACTAGATGTAGCTGTATTCAAGGACATTGCAGTTTCCGTTTCCCCCGGATGATTTGCTGTTCGTTAGTTGAGCGCTTCTTGGCCGATGACGGAGAGGCCATATCCCTCGATGCCGACGAGCGTCTGCTCGCGCCTCGAGAGCATGATCATGTCCCGCACGCCGATATCCATGAGGATTTGTGCGCCAATTCCGTATTCGCGAAGCTGCGGATCGGGACGGGAATGGGGGCTGCTGCTCTGCACGCGCCGGGACAGTGCGGCAGGGCGGTTGTCGTTCACCAGCACGATCGCACCGCGGCCGCGGCGCAGGATCTTGAACATCGCGTCGTGCAGGCCTTCACCCTCTCGCGCGAGCAATACATCACTGACGAAGTCCGAGCGGTGCAGGCAAACCAATACGGGGCCCGGCACGGCGTCTTCGACGCGCGCATCGACCTCACCCTTGATGAGGACGACGTGCTCGCCGCCGTCGACGGTGTCGCGATAGATCCCCATGCGCCATTCGCCGAAGCTCGGATGGTGGATCCAAGACCACGCAACCTGTTTCACCAGGCGCTCGGTGCGCAGCCGGTAGGCGATGAGATCGGCGATCGTCCCGAGCTTCATATGATGCTGGCGGGCGAACTGCAGAAGATCGGGCAGGCGGCCCATCGAGCCGTCTTCGTTCATCACCTCGCAGATCACGCCCGAGGGATTGAGACCTGCAATACGTGCGACGTCGACGGCAGCTTCCGTATGGCCGGCGCGCACGAGAACGCCGCCCTCGCGGGCGATCAGCGGAAAGATGTGGCCGGGCGTGACGATGTCGTCGGGTTTGCTCTCGGGATTGATTGCAACGGCGATCGTGCGCGCGCGGTCGGCGGCCGAAATTCCGGTCGTCACGCCCTTGCGCGCTTCAATCGAGAGGGTAAATGCCGTTTGCAGTCCGGAATCTATGCTCTGCGCCATCGCGCTGAGCTTGAGATGCGCGACCCGCTGGGGCGTCAAAGCCAAACAGATGAGGCCCCGCGCGTAGCGGGCCATGAAGTTTACGATCTCGCGGGTGGCGAATTGAGCAGGGATGACAATGTCGCCCTCGTTCTCGCGACTTTCGTCGTCAACAAGAATGAAACAACGCCCTGCCCGCGCCTCCTCGATAATTTCCTCAGCCGAGCTGATTTCGTCTGCGATTGGGTGCTGGGCCATGAAGTTCATGACTTTCTTTCCTCACCTGACAGGGCCTTTCTGCGTACGCCCTTGTCATCTTGCACTTTGTCGTCCGTCAATCAGTCATCTGAAATCGTGATCCCTGTTGCTCCGCACTAGACGATCGTGAACTTGCCCATCGGATCGGCGCGCTCCAACTCGCGCACCAGCGGGATGACGCGATCGCCGAAGAACTTCGTTTCCTCGTGGAAGTGGAGGAAGCAGCAGAGAACGAGGTCGACCCCGATCTTGCGGAGGTTGACGATGCGCTCGGCGATCTGCTCGGGCGTTCCGATGAGGTTGGTCCTGAAGCCGTCGTTATACTGGACGAGATCCCGGCTCGTGGAATTCACCCACATGCCGATCTTGTCCTTGGTCGCCTGGCCGGCTTCCTTCACCGCTTCCTTGAATTTCTCCACGGCGGCGACGTCCGCGCCGTTGACGATGCGCTCGTACTCGGCCTGTGCTTCCGCTTCCGTCTCGCGGGCGATGACGAACGCGTTGACGCCGAAGCGGACGCGGCGGCCGCGCTCGGCTGCAAGATTTGCGACGTTGTTGATCTGAAGCTGGTGCTCCTCGGGGGAGTCGCCGTTCATCAGATACCAGTCGCATACGGCGGCCGCCATGCGCTGCGCGGCTGTCGACATCCCGCCTTGAAAGATCTCCGGCGTCGGACGATCAGGGAGCGCCAGCGGTTTCGGCTTCACGGTGTAGTCGCTGATCTGCCAGTACTTGCCGTCGTAGTTGAAGTTGTCTTCCGTCCATACGCCGCGCAGGATGTCGACGAACTCCGTCGAGCGGACGTAGCGCTCATCGTGCTCCACCCATGGCACGCCCAGTGCATCGAATTCGCGGCGGAACCAGCCGCTGTTGATCATGATCGACCATCGTCCGTCGAATATCTGGTCGGCGGTGGCACCATGCTTTGCGACGACGCCGGGATGGAATATGCCGGGCAGAATGCCGCTTATGATGTTTATGCGTGTCGTGTTCGCCAGCAGCGCGGCCGAGAAGATCAGCGAGTCGTGCTGGTATTCGGCGCCGTAATTGCCCAGAAAGCGGATTTGCGTCAGCGCGTATTCAAAGCCGGCGTTTTCAGCGATCCGCACCAGCTTGACGTTATAGTCCAGCCCCCAGTCGGTCCTCTGCGGGACCTTGCTCACGACCAAACCGCCGCTGACATTGGGTATCCAGTGGGCGAATTTCATCGGCTGTTTGCGGCCTAGTTTAACCATGAGCGTGCAAATCCAGATTGGCTGCTATGGAATGACGAGATCTCTCCCGCCTAGTGATGCACACCCTCGATGACCGGCACGCGCACGGGCGTAAACGCGGCCACGACTTCATCGGCCGCACGCGCAACGCGACTGGCGAGAGGCGGGCTCGACACGCGTCCGTCCATGATCTCCTCGCTCTGGCCGAAGAGGCCGGTGGTCATGGTGTGCATGGAAAAGAACCCCATGAGGGGACGCAGCTGATGTTCGATCACCAGACCGTGCAGCGCAGAGCCACCCGTTGCGCACAGGACAGCCTTGCGCTCACGCATGGCATCGCGGTCGACAAGGTCGAAGAAATGCTTCAGGATACCCGTGTAAGTCGCACGGTAGACGGGCGTTCCCACGACAAGGAGATCAGCGCGCTCGGTGATACGCAGGAGTTCCTCTCCACGCGTCGTGATGTCGGGTCGCGTCAGGCCGCTCATGAATTCGTGGCCCACGTCGGCCAGCGTGATCTGGTAGGTGGTGAACTGCATCCGTGCGGCGATAGCATCCGCAACCGCGTTGAGCAGCACGCCCGTGCGCGAAGGCTTTGTCGGGCTGCCGTTAATAACCACCATCGTCCGCATTCAACCGTTCCCCATAAACCCCATAGCCGCTATTTAGTCGCCTGATCGATTGTATCGATCGGTCCATCATGGCTCCAAATTATGATGGATGCAAGCGACGTTTCCTTTACATCGCAATTACACAACTGCTCTTTTGCTGAATTAACGCCAACGATATCTCTTTTGCGATGCCGCAAAAAAAAGATGACCCGAGAGATAGCTCTCGGGCCAAGTCTGGGAGTTAGTTGCGCGTGGATTTCGCTCAGAAGTTTATGAATGCGCCGAATACCACCGTTTGCATCGGCTTCGTATCGACGCCCGGAACGTGGACCTCGTGATCGCGATAGCGAAGCCACATCGACATCGCGGCGGCATCGATTTCCTGGACAGCACCGAAGCCCCAGAAAGTGGCGTACGAGCCATCGATCACCCGCGAGGTGTCGTCCGTCACGTCGGCCGGCGTGCCGCCATCGTTGACGATGTTCGCGCCGTTGGTGCCGCGCAGGTATTCGCCGTAGGGAATGGTCGCACCGATCGACATGAGATTGAGGCGTACGCCGGTCTTGGCGTAGTAGGTGTCCGTCGCCGGATTGTTCAGCGGGTTGGCGGTCTGATCGAGGTGTCCCCAACCACCGAGCGCGAACCAGCCGGACGGCACGTGCTGCAGATAAAGACCGGCCTGGGTGTACTCGAGCTTTCCGCCCAGCGGGGCGCCAAGAGATTCGTCGGTGGTTTCACCGTAGGTCACGATGCTGGCAACTTTGACGTCGCCGAGCGTATTGGCGTAGCGGCCCGCGACCGCCCAGGCGTCGTCCTCACCCCACGATGCGGACATCGAGAAGCCGCCAAACGCGGGTGAATCGTACCGTACGTTATCGCGAGGCAAGCCATCGCAGTCGCCCGGACCGCCGCCCCAGCCACGGCACGAGACGGCATTGCCCCAGGTGAGCGAGTTGCCCGCCGCGAAGTTGCCGCGCACGTTGAAGCCGAACACGTCGTAGGCCACCCAGTACGCGGCGGCGAGCGTGCCGGAGCTATCGAGCGAGACGATCGCGTTATCGTCAGCCGATGACTGCAATCCGACGCTGAGCTTGCCGAGCCGCTCGCTCTTCAGGAACCAGTAGGAATAGAGAACCTGCGTGGCATTGGGCACGCCGACGAGCGCCGCGGGGCCGTGCGGCGTATTCTGGTTCGTCGTGTACACGTCGCTGGTGACGGCTTCGATGTGCAGAACGAAACCCGCAGATACGTCCTGGGTGATCTGCGCCTTACCGACGAAATTGAAGTTGCTCGCGAAGGCCGTGCCGAGGCCGGTGACGTAGACGTTGGATTCGACGCCGTCGTCCCAATACATCATCTGCTCGGAGACCCAGCCCGAGACCGTCAGCGATACTTTGCGATTGCCTTTTCGCGCGGCGGTTTCTTCGAGCTCGGCGATGCGCTCCTCGAGATCCGCGCAGCAGCTACCGCTGAAGTCGGCCGCGGCGGCCGGGAGCACAAACGCACACGATAACGCGCTGGCAAGCAACGCTGTTCGGCCTTTACCCATTCGAATCATAGTGTTCCCCATCGAGTCGGTTTTTTGTTGTGGAAACGCTATACTGACCATTCGGTACACGCATAGTGCGAAAAAGCACCGCCTCCGCACATTTTTCCACGGGCTATGAACAGGCGCGCATCACTGCTGCGATGCGATGGCGATGTGTAGGGCGGAAGCGCCCGGCGCGTTGCCTGACCCGCACCGGGCGCCCGCAGCGTGGCTTGAGCAGGAGGTACTCAAGCTACGTCATCCCACTCCCCGGGTGTCTTCTGGCCGGCCCACAGATACGGCTCCTGGAGACCGATACCGAACACCAACGGGATCACCAGCGACCAGTTCACGCCCATGTATGCGTAGGTCAGAAGCTCCTCCATGCTGCCGAAGACGGGACCGACAAGCTTGACGAGCAGACTGGCGACGACCACGTCCAGCACCAGGTAGAAGGCGCACGCGAGCAGTCCGCCCCACGGCATCCGGATCATCGAGAACGGCCAGTTATGCGTGATGATCGGCATCGCATAGTTGATGGACGTCGCCGTGAAGAAGCAGAGCAGCCAGAAGCTATCGTCGGTGAAGTGGCCCATCGACCAGAACGAAGAGATGGGTGACTTGTCAAACTGCCAGAGGCCGGCGGCGGCGGAGATCTGGAAGCACAGTGCGGCTACCGCGAAGAGCGTCGCCATCATGACGACCGCGCGGCCCGGCTGCTGCAATCCGCGCGTCAGGTAGGAGAGCGTGCCCGTGCCCAGCCCGACGAGCAGGAACGGGAACCACCACGCAGGCACCCATTTCACGGCCGAGTGCGTGATGAGGTAGGTGAGGCCGGTGAACAGGACCAGGTAGAGGAAGAACTGCCGACGGGGAGGCAGCTTCGCCGCCAGGAAGCCACCGCCCGCGAAGCAGAAGAAGGCGAGCAGGAACCATGTCGTCCCCACCAGCGGGAAGATACCGTCCACGCCGGGGCCGATGAGGAAGATGAGCTTCGCGCTCCACCACCCCAGGATCCACGACGCCGCAACGACGAGGAGACCGCGCGTTGTAGTGTTCTGGATTCCATTGAACGGCCAGAATCCGCATACGACGAAGAAGCAGGCCCACCAGGCCGAGAAGATCTGCCAGCTCACATTGTCGAGCCAGAACGACTTGGCGATCTCCTCACCCTGCCATGGGCCGATCGGATTACTGATGACCCACAGGTTGACGAGATAACAGGAGACGATGGAAAGACCGTAGATCCAGAGAAAGCCCTTTACGGCTTCATTGGCCCTGAACGGCGATACTGAAGGCGCTATTGTTGTCGTTGTTGTCATTTTCCCCCCTTACGGGTTTTGGCTATTTTAAATCTTAGAACCCCGCATTTTTTGGGCGTCGGCGCGCTAGAACGGAAATGTACCGATAGGTCACTTTATGTGTATCGACCGGTACAGCAAGGTCAAAAAGAATGCAAGCGCTGTCTTCAGTCGACTGCACATCGACCTGCAGAAAGACGAAAAATTGTTGCGTTGCGGTGGTTTTTTGCGCTGCAAAAACTCAATATGCGGCGCGTTGCTCGGCTTCGCAGGAGCGCCGGAAACGACTTTTTTTCGGGCCGTTAGCTAATCAGCGTTCGACGCCTGTCTAAGGGAACGCCGCCCTGCCGGAAGCTTATCTCCATATGACCGGCTGCGAGGGTTTGCAAGGGTGACGGCGCCGGGGGTCGCCCCCGAAACTCACGGCATAACCTGTGGGAAGCGACGAATCTGGCGGACCAGGATCGGAAGAATCGCGAGCGAGGGGAACCACCCTGCGCGGGGCTCTTGCTGATCACCGTGGCGTTGCTCCAATCCGCACATCATTCGCCAATAGGAGAATTCCGAGACGTTGCAGCACGGAAGGGAGGCGCCTACGTGCTCAAGAACGGGTGACCGCTCGCAACTTGCCTTCCCTCTGGCCTATCCGTCTCGGGGCGATCACCGCAGGCATCTTCAGCCTCGACAAGACGTGCGTTCGACGGACGGGCGGCGGGATGTAAGACTGCGGACGATAGATCATCCATGGAGGCGAATGATGCGGCGAATTCTGGCGTTAGCCGTTGCAGGCCTTACCCTGGCGGTGATACCGCGGGCCGGACTCGCGCAGAGCGATCAGATCGAGCGGTTGACCATCGCAAAGATGGAGAACTTCGAGCTGAACAGCATGGCGTGGAAGCACGAGCCGTTGCTTCCTGGATCTGCGGAGAGCGCGCTCATCGCGGGTGATCCCAGCAAGCCCGGCGTGTTCATGGCCTATCTTAAATTTCCCGCGAACTACGAGATCCCTGCCCACACCCATCCCTTCGCCGAAGTCATTACGGTGCTGAAGGGCACCGTCTGGAACGGGATGGGAGAAAAGCTCGATCGACAGAAAGGGGACAAGCTCGGCGTGGGCGCCAGCTTCACCTTGCCCGCCGGCCATGCCCACTATCTGTGGAACGAGGATGAGAGCGTCGTGCTCCTGACCGCGACGGGGCCATGGAACATCACGTACGTCAATCCCAGCGACGATCCTCGCAAATAGAGGTCCGAGGACGGCGGCGGCTATTCTATAGCCCCTCCGAAATCGAGGCGCGAGCGAGCGGCTACAGCGGAGTGGCGCGGACGTAGCGACCGCGATCCGCGCGGGAGTTGCGATGGCAGCTTTCCTTCGAGAGGCGCATACCCGGGACCGGGATGCTCGGAGCACTCAAGCTGCGGCCTTCGCTGGCTTGGGGAGATCATATTGAAGAGCTGCGGGCACTTCCCGAAGCGAGCGAGGTTCGGGTCGCGCACTTGCACATGCCATTGTCGCGGAGCTTGAAGGGGGGATCGTGGGCTTTTGCAACAGTCCTTGCTGGTAAGGACGCTATTCAGTCCGAACGGGAAGACCTGTTCGTCGCGCCGGCGGTATGGCGAACGGGAGTAGGTGGAAAGCTCCTAGCCGAGGCTGAGCATCGTGCCGCCGGGCTCGAGGCACGACCGCTGCACGTCGTCGCCGGCGAGCGGGCTCGTCCCTTCCACGAAGCTTCGGGATATCGGCCGGAACGATCGCGACCGACTTTGCGCCTGCAGTCGAGCTGCACAAGGATCTGCCGTAAGCCTTGGATGTAGCGCATGCTGCCGTCGCTGATCGCCGTATAACGGGCGGCTATCGCGCGCTAAGGAAAGGCGATCGGCGGTGTTTGGCGGAGACGGAGGGATTCGAACCCTCGATACGCCTTTAAAAGCGTATAACGGTTTAGCAAACCGCCGCCTTCAGCCACTCGGCCACGTCTCCACAGGCCGTGCCCTAATAGAGGCGGGGTGAAGGGATTGCAAGCCGTGCTTGAGGTCGGCCCCCGCTATCCCTGCGCCAGCGTCCACTTCGGGCGATACGTCTTGACGCACTTTGCTGCGGACGCCATCGTTCCGGCGCTGAAATCACGTGATCGGCCACGAAGGCGGACCAGAAAAGGGGTGGACTCATGCGGGTGCGGTTGCTTGCCGTCCTCGTGCCGGGTGCACTTTTCACCCTCGGCGCGGGCGTAGCGGCGCAGGAATTTTGCGTCAGTTGCTCCGGTCCGGAGGCGAACTATCGCTGCCTCATCGGTGGCGAGGCGACGGCTGCCGCCCGCTCCTCGCGCGGCCAGTTCCTGTGCATTACCGAGCTGGCCAAGGCCGGTGGCCATGCGAGTTGCAGCGCCACGCGGGGACAGGCGACCCCCTGCCCCGGTGAGACACGCACGGTGATGTTCTCGCTCGCCGGCCCCGGGGACATCGCGGTGGGCGCAGAGACGCAGGATTTTGGACCCACGGGGGCTGGGTCCACGGGAGCCCATGGGGCATCCGAGGCGCCGCTACCACCGCCCGCAACGGATCATGCGTCCGAGGCCGTTCCCCCACCGCCCAGCGACGAGAATGGCGCTCCAGCCGGCGAGAAGAAGAATGTCGTCGAGACGATCGCCAGCAAGACGGGCAAGGCCTTCAGCGACACCGGCAAAGCGGTTGGGAAGGCGATGAAGAAGTCGTGGGATTGCGTCGCCTCGTTCTTCGGCAGCTGCTGAGCGGATATCGAAACGGCACTGCACCCAAGCGCGGCGAGCGGTCATCCGGCGACTGCCACGCGTTTGCACGGTGCGCGCGCATCCAATCCCGATCCGGCGCACCCGTAACGGCAGCGGGCACGCCGCACACGGCGTTCAGGCGGTTAGCACTGCGAACTAATGCCGGGCGATCCACTCGCGGGCGCGACGCTGGGCGCGCGAAATCTCCACCTTCGACATCTCACGCGAGATCTCGAAGCGGTAGCGCCGTGCTTCCTCGTTGCCGCGCATGGCAGCAAGGTTGAACCACTTGTGCGCTTCCACGAGATCGAGTTCCACATCCCGGCCTACGCAATACATAAGGCCGAGTTGGAAGAGAGCATCCGGCGCTGAGCCGTAATCCGTGCTCTCCTCAAGTCCGATTGATCCTAGCTCAAGCCGTGCCATTTTCTTTTTGCCCCGTACACCCAACCATCGCGGACACTGCCGCTCGGGAAACCATGGCGAAGGATGTCATCGAGGCGATGAAAACTGGTAAATCGATCACGGGCGATAAATGAACGTGTTGTCGCGAATGCGCATCAAATCGGCGCAATCGCCTCGCTTCTGCGCACGTCGTAATTGCGCCTTCACCGTCATGGTTACCGGCGGCTAACCATAGTTCGAGGAAACGCGCCTCGCGCAAAGTTAAACCGTGAAAACGATCGATCCGGTGGTGCGGCGGCCTTCCAGATCGCGGTGCGCCTGCGCCGCCTCCTGCAGCGGGTATGTGCGGCTCGCACCGACCTTGATCGCGCCCTTGCCGATCATGTCGAACAGCTCGGCGGCGTTGGCGATGAGATCATCGCGGCGCGCAACGTAGGTCATCAAGGTCGGCCGCGTTGCGAACAGAGATCCCTTCGCGGACAGGATCTGCATGTCGAACGGCGGCACCGGCCCAGACGCGTTGCCGAAGCTCACCCACAGACCCTTCGGCTTCAGGCAGTCGAGCGAAGAGGGAAACGTATCCTTGCCGACGCCGTCGTAGACGACATCGCAACCGGCGCCGCCGGTGATCTCGCGCACGCGCGCGACATAATCCTCGCGCCGGTAGTCGATGACGTGGGTGCATCCGGCCTCGCGCGCGAGCTGCGCCTTCTCCGGCGAGCCGACGGTGCCGATCATGGTCGCGCCCAGCGCCTTGGCCCATTGGCAGACGATGAGCCCCACGCCGCCCGCGGCCGCGTGAAACAGCAATGTCGTCCCTGGACCGACGCGATAGGTTTCGCGCAGAAGATATCGCGCGGTCATGCCCTGCAGCATCACCGAGGCAGCGGTCACGAAGTCGATATTGTCCGGCAGCTTGACGAGGCGGTCGGCCGGAATGAGCCGTTCCTGCGCGTAGGCGCCGAGCACGCCGGCGTAGGCGACCCGGTCGCCAACCGCGAGATCCGTTACGCCCTCGCCTATCGCCTCGACCGTGCCCGCGCCTTCCATGCCGATGACGGCGGGGAAGCCTGCAAGCAGATAAAGGCCGCTGCGGTGGTAGACGTCGATGTAGTTGAGGCCCACGGCCTCCTGGCGCAGGCGCACTTCGCCGGGACCCGGCGCGCCGACATCGACCGCCTCCCAGGAAAAAACCTCAGGTCCACCCGTGGAGTGGATGCGAATTGCGTGCGCCATGTGCGGGCCTTTCGTAGCTTGCGGCCGCCCTTTCGCCTTGACGCGGCCATGGAGGCCTTCTACGGGCTTTAACCGCGCGCCGACAAGGGACCGAGAATGACTCTCTACCGACGCCGGAGGTTTCCGGTTCTCCTCTTAATATTTGCCCCCATCGCGCCTGTCGGCTGTACCGGACCCAATGTCACCACCGGAGCGAGCTCGGGGCTCACGTGCGTCGATGATTCGAGCGACTGCGTCGCCAAGCGCCAGCGCACCCTGCGCTATCTGGTGGACGACCAGGATCGCGGCTGGGTGAAAGCCCATGCACCGGCGGAGGCCTATGCTTCGGGTGTGCGCCTCTTCGCCCTCAAGAGCAAAAAGAAAGAACTTACCTGCGATGAGCTCGCCCACGGCAAGAACGAGGCCGACCGGGCTCCCGGCGTGCTGCGCAGTGCCAACAATCTGACCCCGGCGCAGGTCTCGCGCGGGATGATGCTGGCGACCGAGGTTTCACGAGAGCTGGGCGCGGAAATGAAGCGCCGCTGCCGGCGGGGTTGAGTTGCCATGCGGCGTGACCACATCTTCCTCACCCGCAACACGACGAGCCGCCAGCCGCCGCAGCGAACAGCCGGAATTCAGCGCCCGTCCCCGCCAGCGAGAGCCATTCAATGACCGACAGCCTCGTCGAGACGATCGTCTCCTTCGTCCGTCAGGGGGAGAGCTGGGCCATCCCGATCGCCTTCATCGTGGCTTTCGGCGAATCGCTCTGCTTCCTGTCGATCATCTGGCCGGGCTGGGCCATTCTCACGGCGCTCGCGTTTCTCCTGGCGGCGAGCGGCATCGGCTCCACCATCCTGCTGCTCACGGTGCTCGCGGCGGGCCTCGGCGGCGTGGCGGGCTATTCGATTTCCTACTGGGTGGGGCATTACTTCAAGGACAGCATCGGCGGCGTCTGGCCGTTCCGCGCCCACCCCACACTGATCCCGCGGGGCGAAGCGTTTTTCGAGGAGCATGGCCTGTGGAGCGTGTTCCTCGGCCATTTCATCGGCCCGGTGCGCGCCGTCATTCCCGTCGTCGCAGGCATGTTCGGGATGCCGCAGGTACCGTTCCAGATCGCGAACGTCACCAGTGCGTTCATCTGGGCCGTGTGGGTGATCCTGTGGCCCGTCCTTTTCGTCACCTACCAGGAGCCGATCTTCGCGTTCATGCGCGACTACGAGCCTCTGATCGCGCTCTCGATGTTCGTCATCGCGTTCGCCGGATCGGTCGCTTTGCCGATGCTCGTCGTGCCGATGATGGTGCTGTTCGCCTTCATCGGCGCGGTGCACCTCTATGCCGGGGGCTCTTTCTGGTGGATTTTCCTCGCGGGTGCCGCGGGGGCGTTCTGCGGCGATCTCTTCTTCTATCGCGAAGGTCAGCGTTCCAGGGGCGACCTCTCGGATGCCTGGTGCGTCAACAACGGCGGAAGGGATATTCCGGCGACACGCGAGATCTTGCGCCGCCAGGGCTTTGCCAGCGTGATCACGAGCAAGGCGCTCGGCATGCGCCGCGCGCTGGTGCCGATCGCGGCGGGCACGGAGCAGATGCCGATCGGACCATTCGCGGCGGCGAGCGCACTGTCGGCGCTCCTTTGGGCGGGCGTTCTGCTGATCCCCGCGCTCATCGTGCGCGCTGCTTCGGGCTGAAGCGGCGCACGGAAGGCGTCGCTAGCGGTTGGCATCCCTCGTAATCACCGCATAGACCGCATAGCCTCGGTAGAGCTGCGCACGGCGCACGCGGTACGCCGGCGTTGCGGCGATACGATCCAGCTCGGCGGCAAGGCCATCGCGCGGTGTCACGGAAAAGCGCGCGAGCCAGCCCCGCAGTGCGCACTTGAACCAGAGCGGCAAACGGGCCTGCCCCCCGAAATCGACGATCAGCAGCCGTCCGCCCGGCGCCAAGGCCTCGAGCGCCTGCTGCAGCGCTTCCTGCCAGGGCGGAATCATCGACAGCGCGTAGGAAATGAAAATGCGGTCGAACTTGTCGACGCCGAAAAGCTGCGCGCCGGCGAAACCGGTTGCATCGCCGGTAGCGATGACGATGCGTTCCTCCAGCCCTGCGCGGACAATCGAACCGCGCGCCGTTTCCAGCATCGCAGCGGAAATATCGAAGCCGTAAAAGCGCGCGCCGGGATAACGGCGGGCCGCGGCGATGAGGTTGCGGCCCGTACCGCAGGCGACCTCCAGCACGCTGCCATGTGCCGGAGGCGCAAGCTCCGCGATCAGCCGGTCTCGGCCGAGCAGATAGTACTTGCGCGTTACGTCATAGACGTATCGCTGGTAGCGGTAGATCGCGTCCATGTGGGCGGCGGATGCGGCGGCAGAGTGGTCCACGCGCATCCTCAGATGCCGAGTGTATAGAGGTGGAAGCCGCCGTAGATCGAAGATCGGTCGCGCTGCGTCAACGCGCGGCAGCGCGGCGCATCGTACGCAAAGCGCGAAAGAATGGCTTCGGGGACGCGGCCGGGCAGTATCGTCTCCTCGCCGGCCGTGCGGAAGATGACGCGGGCGCCCGGGCGAGCCGTGCGCACGATCTCGCTCCATAGCGCAAGAAGCTGCGCGTCCGTCATCCAGTCCTGGGCATCCAGCAGCACATAGGCATCGACGGACGCGGCGGGCCGGCTCGCCAGGTGCTCGGTGAAGGACGCGTGCACCACGTTCATATAGCCGGTGCGGCGGCGCAGCTTCTCGAAGGCTTTGCGTTGCAGATAGGGCGGGAGCGGGGCTTCATCGCCTGCGGCGTACGTGCGTCCGAACGCCTGCCAAGCGAAGTAATTTTCCTTGAGATCGAAACCGCAGGCGAGCCGTTCGAGGCGTGCGCGCAGCACGTCGGCCATACTCGTTTCGGTGCCCTTCAAGGCTTCGAACTGCGAGGGCGGAATGCCGAGCCCGAACAGCGCCGAGGGCTTATCCAGCAGCCAGCGGATGTGACGCTTGGCAAAAAGAGGCGCAAGCTCGCTTTCGAACAGCGCGCGCTGCTGCTCGAGCGTCTTCGCGGCGAGGAGCCGGCGCGGGTTCTTGCCGTGAAGGCGCGCCAGCACATGCCCCGCGGCGATGAAATTCCCCAGCAGACCATGGCGGTAAAAGTTCGCAGCGAAGTAGCCGATGCGGCGCCGGCCGCGGCGATCGCGCGATTCCCAATATTTGCGCGTAGGGGCGTCGAGATGATCGCGCAGAAAATCGAAATAGGCCTCGACATTCTCTGCGCTGTTCGCGTCGACGAAAAAGGCGCGGAAAGCTGCATAATCCGGCAGGTGACGCACGGCCGCGAGCTTCAGCCTGTTGAGGGCCACGTGCGCCGGATTGAGGTCCACCGCTGTGACGTTGACCGGCGCACTCGCCAGATAGCTCAGGACGTTACAGCCGCCCGAGGCGATGGCGACGAGGTGCTCGTCCTCCTTGAGCTCCAGCGCCTCGAGGTCGACGGCCGGGTCCTCCCAGATCTGGGGATAGACGAGGCCGCTGAAGGCGAGGGTGAAGAGCCGTTCCTGGATGCCTTGCCAGGTTCCCGCCCGGTGGCGGTGCACGGCCTGGCGCAGTCTGCGGTTGCGTCCGCGCCGCAGGGAGGTCTCCTCCGCGGCAATGGCATCCTCGATCAAGGCCATGGGTCTCCGTCCGTGCCTGGCGGGCCGTCGGGGCCCGTTCTCTGCTACGCGCACTCCAATCGGGGGTGCAATTCGACGGGTCGGCTACGGGAGTCTTGTTTCAGTTTTATGTCACCTCCGGCTCCGGGCCTTGCGCCGCGGACGAAGATGACCTAGAGGAGCCCCTCCGCGCCTACGGGGCCATCCGGCTGCCGGCGCCCATCAAATTCCGGTTAAGGCCCATGAGCAGCACACGCAGCCTCCGCAACGTCGAGACCCGCAAGAAGAAGGCGGGCCGCGCCATTCCGCGCGCGAAAACCACGCGCAATCAGGGCAACACGGCCGCCGGCCGCAAGCGCCTGAAAAAGGAAGCCGGTCTGCGCCGCGGCGCCAAGGCCGCCGAGGCGTAAGCCCGGCCCGGCCTTAAGACCGGTCCAAGCCTTCGACTGGCCTTAGTCCTTTCGACATCCCCGCGCCGCTTGCGGATCCGTTTCGGCTCCCGCACGTTTGCCGTGCATCAGCACGCGCCAAGCGGCAGGGAGCCGAGGCATGGTCAACGTCTACCTGTTCATCGAACTCTTGCGTGCGGCGAACGCCGGCGATGTCGCCGGCCACCTGAAGGCGCTCGATCTGGGCGCGTGCCGCTTCGCCAACGTGGTGGTTCTCGCCGACGACAAGATCGTCGCCCAGCTCGATTGCCCTACGGCTCAAACGGCAAATTCCGTAATTTTGCAGGACATTTCGCCCGTGGAAGGCATCGTGCAAACGAATGTCATTGCGGCCGTGCGCCCCGTTCACAAATAGTCTTTGTCCCCTGCCCAGCGACTTGGATTGCCCCGTGTTTATGCGGCCGGCATAAGGGCGCGTAAATCGTTCCGTGCCAGGATCGCCATTGCCCGACCGCGGGCATCGGCAAGCATTGATTAACACGATTTAGAAGCCGCACGCCCACCTCTTCAAATCAGCGGGACATGCTAGGAACCTATTCCCTCGCGCTCGTAGGGCTGTCGTTCGTCGTGGCCGTAGCGGCCTCGTACGTCGCCTTTGCGCTTGCCGCCCACATTGCTTCCTCCAAAGGCTGGGCTGGCGCCTATTGGCTCGCCGGAGGCGCCGTCGCCCTCGGGGCGGGCATCTGGTCGATGCATTTCGTCGGCATGCTGGCCTACGCGCTGCCGATCCCGATGTCGTACCATCTCGCGACGACGTTCGCCTCGCTCGTCATTGCGGTTCTGGTGTCGGGATTCGCGCTGCATCTCGTGGCGCGCACCGTGCCGAGTACGGCCAATCTCTGCGCTGGCGCAGTCCTCATGGGCGTCGGTATCGCGTTGATGCATTACATGGGCATGGAAGCGATGAACGTCGCACCGCCGCCCACCTATAACGGGTGGCTTGTCGCCGCCTCGCTCGCTATCGCCATCGCCGCCTCTGCGCTGGCGCTCTCGCTTGCTTTCCGGCTTCGCAACGACGCCAGCGCGGCCATCATGTGGAAGCGCCTCCTCGCCGCGCTCGCCATGGGCACCGGCATTTGCGCCATGCACTACACCGGCATGGCCGCCGCCACCTTCGCACCCGGCACGATCTGCACGGCGCCGGCCATGGAGATCGATCAATTCTGGCTGGCGGTGCTCGTCGCCGGAATGACACTACTGTTCCTCGGCGCAACCATGCTGATCCTGACGATCGATGTGCGTCTCGCCCTTCAGCTCGACGAGGCCAACGCGCGGATCGCGGCGCTCGCGCGGGAAGACCCGCTCACCGGGCTCGCCAACCGCCGCACGTTCATGGAGGCTCTTGAGGCCGCCTTCCTGAAACGCGTGCGCGACAAGATCGATTTCGCCGTGCTGTTCCTCGATCTCGACGGATTCAAGGATGTCAACGACGAGCTGGGCCACGCCGCCGGCGATGCGCTGATCGTCAAAATTGCCAATCGGCTGCGCGGCAACGTGCGCCAGGATGACATTGTCGCCCGCTTCGGCGGCGATGAGTTTGCCGTCCTGCAGCGGAACGTGCGCGCGGCGACCGATGCGCTGACGCTCGCCGAGAAGCTCAGCGCGGCGATCGCGCGACCGGTCCGTATCGGCCATGAGAACGTATCGGTGACGTCCAGCATCGGCATCGCGCAGGCGACGGACGCGAGGACGACGCCAGCCGATCTCATGGTACAGGCGGACCTGGCGCTCTATCGCGCCAAGGATGACGGGCGCAACTGCAGCCGATTTCACGATTCCGAGCTCGACAGCCAGATGCGCACGCGCATGCTGCTGGCGCGGGAGCTACAAACGGCGATCGATCGCGGCGAGATGGAGCTGCTGTATCAGCCGCAAGTGCAGATCGCGACGGGTCGCGTCGTCGGCCTCAAGGCGCACGTGCAATGGAACCATCCGGCGCGCGGCATCATCAAGCCTTCCATCTTTCTTCCCATCGCGGAGCGGACGGGAACCATTCCGGCCATTGCCACGTGGATGATGGACGAAGCATGCCGGCAGTTGCAGCAATGGCACGCTCACGGCGTCGCGCCGGCGGTGCTCTCGGTCAGCGTTTACAATGGCCAGCTCAAGACGGGGACGGAGCTCTTCAGCGAACTGGCGGTGTTCCTTGCGCGCTACGACATCCCCGCTTCGTGCATCGAGCTCGTCTTCGGCGAGCCCGTGCTGATGCGCGCCATCGAGCGCTTTCCGTCAACGCTGGATGCCCTGCGCGAGGGCGGCTTCCGCATCGCCATCAACGATTTCGGCATGGGCTATTCGTCCATCGGGTATATCGCGGGCGCGCCGGTGCAGCGCATCGGCATTCCCGCATCGCTCGTCACCGGGGCCCTGGGCGAAGCGCCGTGCGCGCGGGCCGTGCGAGCGATCGTGCAGATCGCGCGCGAGCTGGGCACGGAAACGATCGCCGACGGTGTCGAGACGCAGGCGCAGGCCGTGTTCCTCATTGCCGCCGGATGCGAGCAGGCACAGGGCGCGTTCTTCGGGCCATGGCTCTCCGCGATCGAAGCGACGCTGCTGCTCCGCGACGCGGCCGCCGCGCGCGCGGAAGAGGCGGAGGTCGAAAGCGGCCGCGGTGGACGGCGCGCGACGGCCGGCTGACCCGGCTTCAACGCGCATCCGCCGCAGCAGCTATCGCCGGCGCGCACTTGTTTGCCATCATCCCGCGGCATACCTAAGCGCCGTTGCCCACAGCTCGCGAGGTCTTCCCGTGACGCGTATCGCGCCCTTCGTACCCGATCGCTTCACCTCCGCGATCCCGCACTACATCAACGGTCGTCCGCCCTACTCCGCACGCCTCGTGGAAAAGCTCGCGCGCGAGGCGCGCTTAGGACCGCACTCCCGTGTGCTCGATCTCGGCTGCGGCCCCGGCTCGCTCACGCTGCTGCTGGCGCGCCATTCCGGCACCGTGATCGGCATCGACGCCGATCCGGCGATGATCGATGCCGCCCGTAGCGCAGCGCAAACCGCCGGTGTCGTGGTCGATTGGCGCGTCGGCTCCTCCTTCGATCTCGATGCTTCCCTCGCGCCGCTCGATCTCGTCACGATCGCCCGCGCCTTCCATTGGATGGATCGCGAGGCCACGCTGCTTGAATTCGATAAGCTGATCGCGCCCGGTGGGGCTGTCGCGCTCGTCAACACCGAGGTGCACGACTTAGGCGGCTTTCGCTGGCATGGGGCGTTCGAAGAGGCACGTCGCGGGCACGGGCGCTTCGATGAATTCTACCGCTGGCGTAAAAGCGACGCGTTCGAATCGCATCAGAGCGTTCTCATGCGCAGCCCCTTCAGCGAGGTGGCGCGGATATCCGTGTTCGATGTACGCACGCCCCGCATCGATGAGATCGTCGCCCGGGCGCTGTCTTTTTCGGCCAACTCGCCCTCGGCGCTCGGAGCCGAGGGGCGCGCGGCGTACGAGGCCGAGCTTCGCGAGCGCATGCTCGCCCTCTGTCCGGACGGGCTCTTTCCGGAGATCGTGGAGAGTGTTGCGATTATCGCGCGCCGGCCGGGCTGACGGCGCACGTCACCTCTTCTCTCACGGGCGATAGAGGAACAGCCGGAAGAGGTCGCTCGGTGAGTTGTAGAGTTCCTCGGCCGAGGAAAATCCCGCCTCGAGGCCAAGCTCGGCCCAGCCGTAGACCGTCTCCTGCAGATCGCATGTGCGGATGTGATTCATTGCTTCGGCGTATTCGTCGGCGCTGAGCGCCGTCCATTTGCGCCGGCCCACCTCGTCGATGCGCGCGAGATAGCCGTCGCGGTCCTCACCGTTGCGTCGCGTCGGCTCGTAGACGAGAAAGACGCCGTCGCCGCGCATGCCTTCGCGCACCTCGCGCATGAAGGCGAGCTTGCCGTCGCTATCCAGGTGATGCAGCGAAAGACTGATCCAGACGACATCAGACGGTTCGGCGCGATCGCGCATCGCGGTCGTGAAATCGGCTTCGTCGAGAACCACCGGTGCCCCCAGTGCTGCCAGGTTCTGCTCCGCAATGCGCAGCGCGGGCGCGGAAAGATCGACGCCACGATAGCTTTGCACCGGGGTATCGCGGAGCGTTGCCACAATCGCGCTTGCATCGCCGCAGGCGAGGTCGAGGAAATGGAACGGGCGTGCGAGGTCCTCGGTCAGGAACGCCTTCAGAGCACGGCACGCCTCGCGGTTCGAAAGGTAATCGTGCTCCAGAAACTTACGGTAGACATCCCACTGGTTCTGGAAGATCTCCAGCGCCGCCGCGTCCGGCGCGCCGACAGTCGAACGGTTCGCTTCCGCCATTTTTCCTCGCCCCGCACGGGTGCATCGCGCGCCGTATTCCACCTTCGCCGACGATCGCACACAACCTCTCAAAGGCCGTCTATCGCACGTCCGGCAATTATCTCAACTGCTATATATGCCCGCGATCCTTCCTTAAACGCCGCCATTGTACGTAGCGCAACATCGGCTGCGGAGTAGGTGGCATGGGACGTTCTCGTCTGTTCGCACTGTTTTTGATCCCGGCTTTTGCTGCCCCCAGCTCAGCAATGATCATGCACCGGGCGCTGCCCACGCAGCAGCCCGAGCCGCCGCCGCACCGCCCCGTCGGGGACCCGGACGTGCCGCCGATCGGCATCGATTTCTTTTTCGAGATCGAGGGCGGACACGAGGAAGCCTGGCCCTGGCCGCCGCTGCCTTTGCCGACCGAGAACTGACCGGTACGCGCGCCGCTTTCCGCGCACCGCCATCCGCCTCTGTAATCGACAATCGAGGGCTACGAGACGCGCTGCGCCCGCCCACTGCGGCTGGCGAGGAAGCCCGGTATCTCGTGTCCGGCCATCGGGCGCCCGACGTGAAACCCTTGCGCCTCCGTGCAGCCTTCGGCGCGCACCAGCTCGAGCTGTTCCTCGCTCTCGACGCCCTCGGCCACGGTCTTGATGCCAAGGCTCTTGGAGAGCGCCACCACCGAGCGCAGGACGGCGAACGCGCTCTTGGGGTTCTTGCGCAGGCCGCTGATGAAGTGCTTGTCGATCTTGATTTTGTCGAAGCGCATCCGCGTCAGGTAGCTCAGCGATGAGAAGCCGATGCCGAAATCGTCAAGCGCAATGCCGATGCCGATTTCCTGCAGCCGTCCCAGCACTGCGGGCACCTCCGTGCCCTCCTGCATCAGCACGGATTCGGTGATTTCCAATTCGAGCCGGCTCGGCGACAGCTCGGCCGCTCCGAGGGCCGCAATCACCTGCTGGCGCACGTGCCCCGAGCGGAACTGCGCGACCGAAAGGTTGACGGCGACGCGCAACGGCCGTGGCCATTCCGCCGCCTCCTCGCAGGCTTTACGCAGCGCCCATTCGCCGAGCTGCACGATCAGGCCGTTATCCTCGGCGATGGGGATGAACTCGCAGGGGGAGATGAAGCCGCGCGCGGGATGGCGCCAGCGCAGGAGCGCTTCGAAGCCCGCCACCTCGTTATGGACGAGATTGAGCTGCGGCTGGAAGTGAAGCTCGAACTGGCCTTCGCGGAGCGCCACGCGCATATCCTGCTCGAGCTTGTTGCGCGCGCGCATGCGCTCATCGAGCTCGCGTTCGAAGAAGCGAAAGTTGCCGGGGCCATCTTTCTTCGCGCGGCCAAGGGCCAAGTCGGCGTTCTTCAGAAGCTCGTCGGGCGTTTCGCCATCGGCCGGGCCCACGGCAACGCCGGCGCTGACCGTCACCGCCAATGGCTGATCGTCGATATCGAACGATGGGCCGAGGACGGCCTGCACGCTTCTCACGAGCGCGTCGGCGTCCGAGGCATCTTCGGCCATCTGCAGAACGGCAAATTCGTCACCGCCGATCCGGGCGACGGTCGCAATCGCATCGAAGCGGCGCGTGAGGCGCTGTGAGACGCCCTGCAGCAGCACGTCGCCGATCGAGGGGCCGTAGGTATCGTTGATCTCCTTGAAGCGGTCGATCTCGAACACGACGACGACGATGTTCCGGTCGCTCGGCGATTGAAGCAACTCGTCGAGGCGCTCGCGCAGCTGCACGCGGTTGGGGAGGTCCGTGAGGGCGTCATGGCGCGCAAGATGGGAAAGGCGCGCCTCGATCCGGCGCAGGCGCGTCACGTCATCGTGCGTGGCAACCCAGCCGCCGCCCTCCATGGGTTCGTGCGTGATGGCGATGATGCGGCCATCGTTCAGCTCATGCAGGCGGGTGTGACGCACGGGCTCGCGCACCGCTGCAAGGCGCTCTTCGACGTACGCCGCCGGGTCATCGCCTTCGAAGACGCCCGTATCGATGCGGCTTTCAATGATCTTTCGGAAGTCCGTTCCCGGGCGCCCCATTTCCTTCGCGAGGCCATACATTTCCAGATAGCGATTGTTGCAGACCAGAAGCTTCTGATTCTGATCGAACATGCACAGGCCCTGGGACATCTTATTGAGGACCGTCGTGAACATCTCGTTCTGGGCGACGAGATCGTGCTCGCGCCGGTCGAGGGCTGCAAGCGCCTCCTCCGCCCGCTCGCGGGCGCGTATGGATTCCTGCAGGTGCTGGCGCGCGGCCTCCAGCGCCTCACTATAATCGGCAACGTGCGCCGCACGGCCGATGATGCGCCGCGCTCCGTACGCGCCCAGCGCAAGCACCAGGGTGAGCGCGGAAAGCGCAACCAACTTCTGCACCTCGGCTGCCGGCAGCATGGGAAAGGAGGTGAGATGCTGGGGATTGTCGCTCACGACAGGAAGCAAGCCGCCGATGAATGCGGCCGAGCAAACGATCAGCGAACATCCTGCCACCGCCGCGATACCGGCGACGAGGATGGGCCGCGGATGGAAACGCAGGGCCCGCACGCCGACGAGAAGCAACAGCATGAGGAAGGCCGGTGTCTTCAGCACGCCACCGGCCGGGTGGGTGGACGCGAACTGATAGCTCCAGATCGCCGCAAGAACGATGCCGACGTCGACCACGCTGAGGATATCGAGCGCGACGTTGGGCAGCGTCGGCTTGCTCGCCAGCCACCAGCGCACCGCGGAGGACAGGATAAGCGCAGCGAGGGCGACGGCCAGCCAGCCGTGAACATCGGGGATACCCTGCTGCAGGCCGAAGACGTGCAGCGTCGCCATGAAGATCGCAATGCCGCCCTGCGCGAGCGCGATCGCCTTTTCGCCGCGCCTGTCCTGCTCCATGAGGCTTTGCGCAAGACGGCGCGAAGTAGCATCGCGCCTCCGAGATGGCTCGGAGGCGCGCGCGATTGCCGCTGACTTCGGTGTCGGCGCGCCTGCCAACATTCGCTCCTCGGGCTTGGCCGCACACATAGTTGCGCGCGCCAAGCCAACGAGGACCCAGTTCGAAAGCACGCGCGCGCGAGGCGCACGTTGCCGGAGGCACGTTACTATCCCTTTGTCCGGGCGGACATAGTTCCCTCCGATCGGGAAGGAAGAGAAGTTCGGTTAATGATCTATGGAGAACCGGCCAGCGGCTGTCCTATTGCCGGACACCCTCGACCTCGAGACCCAGCTCGACGACCTCGCTGGCCGGGCCGAGGTTGAAGTCGATCCCGAAGTCCTTGAGCTTCAGGCTCGTCGTTCCGGTAAAGCCTTCACGGTATTGCTTCCACGGATCGGGGCCGCCGCCGACCCGCGTCGCGTCAATGGTGACCTCCTTCGTGACACCGCGCAGCGTCAAATTTCCGGTGATCTTGGCGGTGTCGCCGTCCATTTTCACAGACGTGCTCTCGAAGGTGGCCTTGGGGAAACTCGCAGCGTCGAGGAAGTCCTTGCTGCGAAGGTGCTTGTCGCGCTCGGCGTGGTTGGAGTTGACGCTTCCGGTGTCGATTTCGACCTTCACCTTCGACGCTTCCGGGTTCGCCTCATCGAAGGAGAACGTGCCGTTGAAGGTGTCGAAACGCCCCGTGAGCCAGCTGAAGCCCAAATGCTTGATGCGGAAGTTGATAGATGCGTGGGCCTTGGCCGTGTCGATCACATATTCGGCCGCGCGCGCGGCGGGCGCCGAAAGCACCGCAGCCATGAGAGCGAGGGACACAGGGGTGAGCTTCATTCGGTAACTCCTCAAGAGGCTTCAGGACCGTTGGATGGTGGACCCGACCACATGCGTGAAAGAACGCCGGAGCGGTCGTAAAACTGGTGCTTGAGCGCGGCAAGCGTATGCACGATGACAAGGAGGATCGTGAGGTGCGCGAGGGTCTCGTGGATCTCGCCGGCCGGCTTTTCGAGACTCTTGTCGTGCGTGAGCGCGGGAATGCTGAACCAGTCGAAGACCTCGACGGGGCGGCCGTCCGCCGTGGACATCAAGTACCCGCTCGCCATCAAGGCGAAAAGCAGCGGGTAAAAACCCCAATGCACGGTGCGCGCGGCGAAGCGCTCGAAGGTGGAGAGATTGCTGTCGCTCGGCTTGTCGTTGGCGAGGCGCCATAGCAGGCGCGCGACAAGAACCAAGAGCAGGATCATGCCGATGCTGCGGTGAAGATCGGGCGCGGAGTGGTAGTAAGCGCTATAGTAATCGAGATCGACCATCCATAGGCCGAGCACGTACATGCCAACGATGGCGACGGCCATCGCCCAATGCACGATGCGTGTCGGCCAGCCGTAGCCGGTGGTCGTGTCGCGAACAGTCATGCGTGCATTTCCCCCCTCCTGCGCCGGGCCCGGCCGCTTCGGTCATGTAGTCAGCACTGAAGTAAGGTCAACGGGAGGCGCGGGTAAAAATTCGCACGTCGCGCCTTCATTTCCTTGGCAATTGCAATGTTCGAAGGGGTGTATTTGCGCCAGCGGGAACTCTCTTGTTTCTCCGGGAGCAGCATCCGCGTTTCTCCGGGAGCAGTGCGCGGCATTGCATTCACGTGCCATCGCGCCATCCGCTATCCCGTCTGGCGACATGCCGGTCAGGCGATTGCGGATGCGCTGCCGTCGAGCCGCGCGGCATAACAATCGTAAAGCGCTGAAAGACGCTCACCGGCAAGATGCCGGCACTCGGCAAGCGCCGCGGCCGCAGTGGCGCGGTCTTTCGCTGTGAGCGCAGCAATAAGTTTCGCGTGCGAGGCCGCGAGGGCGATGAACTCCGCAGAGTTCGCCATCGTCTCGTCGCCGAGAAGCGCGTAAATGCGCTCGACGCGTTCCTTACCCCGCACCTTCACCGTGCCGAGTTCGAGGAAGGCGAATCCCGCGGCGCAGATGCGCGTCCGTTCTCCGGTAATGATGGGGACGCCGTAGGTTTTGGTCTCGCCTTCGAGACGGGCGGCAATATTCACGACGTCGCCGAGGATCGAATAATCGAAGCGCTGCGGCGAACCCACGTTGCCGACGCAGCATTCGCCCGTGTTGAGGCCGATGCCGAGCGCTACGTGCCGCGCGTTCTGCCCCGCGGCCGCAGCCTCCGCCGCCCAGAGCCGGTTCATCTGGGCGAGCTGCTCCTGCATATGCAGTGCAGCCCGGCACGCGTTTGCCGCGTGCGCCAGATCCGTAAGCGGCGCATTCCAGAACGCCATCACCGAATCGCCGATGAACTTGTCGATGGTGCCGCGCTCTTCGAGGATGATCTCGGAAAGCGGCGTGAAGAGCCGGTTGAGAAAGCCGATCAGCTCCTCCGCCGAGTGGCCCTCGGCGATACCGGTGAAGCCGCGCACGTCGGCGAACAGCAACGTCACCTCGCGTATTTCGCCGCCGAGCTTCAGCCGGTCATGGTTGCGCGCGAGCTCCTCGACGAGGGGCGCTGCGATGTAGTGGCCGAAGGCGGAGCGAACGCGGGAGCGCTCGCGCTCGGTGGCGATGTACCCGGTGAGCGAGGTGGCGAGGTAGACAAGCAGCACCGCGAGCGAGGGGTAGACCGGATCGAGCAGATATCCGCGCTCGGTGTAGGCGAACCAGGAGGCTGCAAAAACCAGGGCGATCGCTGCAATGCCGACGGCGGCGGCGCCCGCCGCGCCCATGCGCCCGATCAGCCAGGCGAGCGCGGCGCCGGCAAACAGGAGGACCACGAGTTCGAGGCCCGTCGCGAACGCCGGGCGCGTGAGATGATGTCCACCCAGCATCTGCTCGAGCGCCTGGGCGTGCACCTCCACGCCCGGCACGGCGGCGTCGAGCGGCGTTGCGCGCAAATCGAGGAGGCCGACGGCGCTGGTCCCGACGAGGATGTCGCGGCCGGCGATCTCGTTCGCATCGACGCTGCCGTCGAGCACGCGGTGGGCGGAGATGTAGCGCCGAGGATCAGGACGCGTGAAGCGCAGCCAGAGCTGCCCATCGGCATCGGTCGGCAACACCGTGCTCCCGACACGCACATGCTCGATGCCGGTGCGTTGTCCAAAGGCGGTGACGCCGCTGGCGCCGGACGAGCGCACGAAAACCGTCGTCTCGCCGAGCGCAAGGCGCAGCGTCTCGAGCGGCAGCGAGGGGTAGAGCACGTCCGCAATGGCGATCAGCAGCGGAACGCGGCGTACGACCTGGTCACGCTCCGGCAGCCAGTTCACCGCGCCGAGGCCCTTCGCGGCCGCCGTCAGCATCGGCAGATTCTGGACGGAGCCGGAAAACCGCGGCACGAACTGCAGCGGATCATCGCCGGCGATAGCGAAGCGTGCACGCGGGGCTGGCGGGCCTCGCCTGCTGAACGTTTCTCCGGCGAGACCCAGCACGGAAGGCGCCGACGCGATCGCCTCGGCGAGGTGGGAATCGTTCGAGGGCATATCGGCCGCGCCAGCGACGAGCGGGGCGAGCGCAGGCTCGCCGGAGAAGAGCTTGGCGAACTCGGCGGGGGAAAGACGGTCGGGCTCGGCAAGGATGAGATCGAGGGTGACGGTGCGTGCGCCTGCGGTCTTCAGGCGATCGACAATGCTCGCAATCTGCGTCCGCGGCCACGGCCACTGACCAAGTCGCGCGAGCGAAGCATCATCGATATCGACGATGCGCACCGGATAGGCGCTGTCGGGCGTGCGCGGCGCCAGGTTGAGATAGGTGTCGAAGACGGCAAGGCGCATGCGCGCGACCGGCTCGGGATCGGCGATGCGCAGCGCCACGGCCACCAGCAGCAGCGCCGCAGCGAGCAGAAGATTGGCGGACAGCGAACGCAGGCACTACCTCGCTTTGCGGCAACTTGAGGCCGCACCCCGATCATAGCGCGGCGCCCTGCCGCTGCCATCCGCCAGCCGTCGCAGCCCGCGAAAACGGCCCGGCGCGATCACCGCTGGCTCAGCGGGTGGCGGCGGCCACCCAGTCGGCACAATCGGCGGCGAGCCGTGCTGCGCCTTCCTCCATGACGAGGAAATGGCCGCGGCCTTTCTCCTCGCGGAAGGTCGCATTGGCGTAGAGCCCGGAAATGGCGCGGCAGGTGGCGGAGGAGATCACCTTGTCCTCCTCGCCGGCAACGACGAGCACCGGACAGGTTACCTTGTGCGTTTCGACCGCGTTCGCGCGGGCGGCGTCGAACATCCAGAAAAACAGCTCGAACAGCGCCAATCCGGATTCGGGGCTGAACATATCGAAGATGCGCCGCTGGCGATCTGCGTCGAGGCTGGCGAGGGAGTCGCCCTTGGCGACCTCGAACGAGGGGTTCAGCGCTTTGTCCCAGAAGGGGGATGCCTGCATGAGCCCCTTCGCCAGCGCCATCTCTCCGGGCGTCGAGGGAAGCACGCCCCAAGGCGGCGCCGGCGCGAGCAGCACGAGCGCCCGGGCGAGGCCCTGGGCGGCAAGCTGCTGGGCGATGAGACCGCCCATGGAGTGTCCGAAGATCACCGGGGGCTCGGGAAATTGCTTTACGAACGCCGCCATGTCGCGGGTGTAATCGGCGATGCTCTGGCGGGCGAGCTGCGGATCCGGGGTGCGCTCGGGTCCGGGTGCATGGAACGGCAGATCGGGCGCATGGCATTTCCAGCCGCGCTGCGAGATCACGGGCATCATGTCGGCGAAGCACCAGCCGCCGCAAAATGCGCCGTGAATGAAAACCGCGGTGTTGGTCATGGAGTCCCCCCTCGAGCTGCGGGCGCAGCATGCCAAGAGAGAGTTACCATTTTTGTGCCGCGGCAACGCTGCGCCCGTCGCACGAACCGGCGTTCTCGTCGCGGGAAGGCTCTAGAGCTTGGGGATGAAAACCACGCGCCTTTCGCCGGCCCCGTCGGCATGCCACACCGGCTCGCCCATGGTCCGGGCGCGCTTCAGAAGCGCGGCGACCTGCCGGTCCTGTCCGAGCCCGAACTCGAAGCCGAGCCATCCGCCGGATTTCAGAAAGGCGGGTGCCTCGTTGATCAGGCGCATGTGCAGAGCGATGCCGTAGGGTCCGCCGTCGAAGGCTTCGCGCGGCTCGTGCTCCAGAAGGTGGGCCCGGTCGCCTTCCAGCAAACGGCTGGTGGAGATGTAGGGCGGATTGGCGACGATCAGATCGACCGTGCCCGCGAGTCCGGCCTCGGCCATGGGGGCGAAAAGATCGCCCTGCAGGATGGTGACGCGACTGCCGAGGCTATGGCGCTCGACGTTGCGGCGCGCGGTGGCGACGGCGCCGTCGGTCAAATCGCTCGCCCAGACGCGTGCATCGTCGCGGTGCTTTGCCAGCGCAATGGCGAGGTTGCCCGATCCGCAGCACATATCGATACATCGCGCGTCGGCGGGGGCACCGAATAGAATTTCCTGCGCGGCACGGCCGAGTAGCTCGGTTTCCTCGCGGGGGCGTAGAACGGCACCGGCGACTTCGAAATCGATGCCCAGAAACTTGACGGGCTCTTGGGCTTCCGGGCCCGCCTGTAAACCAAGCTGCATGTTCCCCCACGACCAGAATTACCGGCGGATAGCCCCTTTAACCGAGGCCGAGACAGTGCAGAGTTTACATGCGGCATCCAGAAAACCTTAAATTTTATATAAACATGATTTACCGCGGGACCGCGCATTGCCGCGCGAATTCGCTTCCGACCGCGCGGCGCCGACCCGGTACGCCGGTGAGCCGCCATAACGATCTCGCCATTCGGCTGCGAACCTGCGCGCGCGCGGCGACGTGCGCCACGCTCGGTCGCGCGCTGCTCGTTCGGCAGCGGTGGGCGGAGACTATTCGATCCCGAGCTTGGCCTTGAGGATCTCGTTCACGGCCTGCGGATTGGCCTTGCCGCCAGACGACTTCATCACCTGGCCGACGAACCAGCCGAGCATGGTCGGCTTCGCCTTCACCTGCTCCACCTTGTCGGGATTGGCGGCGATGATCTCGTCCACGGCCTTCTCGATGGCGCGGGTGTCGGTCACCTGCTTCAGGCCGCGCTTTTCGACGATCTCGGCTGGATCGCCGCCCTCGGTCCACACGATCTCGAACAGATCCTTGGCGATCTTGCCGGAAATCGTGCCCGAGCCGATGAGGTCGACGATGGCGCCGAGCTGCGCCGACGTGACGGGCGAATCCGCGATGGACTTGCCTTCCTTGTTGAGGCGGCCGAACAGCTCGTTGATGACCCAGTTCGCGGCGACCTTGCCATCGCGGCCCTGGGCGATGGCCTCGAAGTAGTCCGCGGACTCACGCTCGGCGACGAGCACGTTGGCGTCGTAATCCGACAGGCCGAACTCCTGCATGAAGCGCTGCTTCTTGGCATCGGGCAGCTCGGGCAGGCTCGCTTCCAGCTCGCCGACGAAATCCATGCTCAGCTCCAGCGGGAGCAGATCGGGATCGGGGAAGTAGCGGTAGTCGTGCGCTTCTTCCTTCGAGCGCATGGAGCGCGTCTCGCCCTTGCCGGGATCGAACAGACGCGTCTCCTGATCGATGGAGCCGCCGGCCTCCAGGATGTCGATCTGGCGGCGCGCCTCGGTCTCGATCGCCTGGCCGATGAAGCGGATGGAGTTGACGTTCTTGATCTCGCAGCGGGTGCCGAGCTTGTCGCCGGGCTTGCGCACGGAGACGTTCACGTCGGCGCGCAGGTTGCCCTTCTCCATGTCGCCGTCGGACGTGCCGAGGTAGCGCAGGATCGTGCGCAGCTTCGTCACGTATGCCTGCGCCTGCTTGGAGGAGCGCATGTCGGGCTTCGACACGATCTCCATGAGCGCCACGCCCGAGCGATTGAGATCGACGTAGGAGTAGTCGGGGTGCTGATCGTGGATCGACTTGCCGGCATCCTGCTCCAGGTGCAGGCGCTCGATGCCGACGGTCATCGTCTCGCCGTCGACATCGATCTCGATTTCGCCTTCGCCCACGATCGGCTGCTTGTACTGGCTGATCTGGTAGCCCTGCGGAAGGTCGGGATAGAAGTAGTTCTTGCGATCGAAGACGCTTCTGAGATTGATCTTGGCGTTGAGGCCGAGGCCGGTGCGCACGGCCTGCGCGATGCACTCGGCGTTGATCACCGGCAGCATGCCCGGCATGGCGGCGTCGATCAGCGACACATGGCTGTTGGGATCGGCGCCGAAGGCGGTCGCCGCACCGGAGAACAGCTTGGACTGCGAGGCGACCTGCGCGTGCACCTCGAGGCCGACGATGACCTCCCAGTCACCCGTGGCGCCTTCGATCAGATTCCTGGCCTTGCTGGCCTTCGCCGTGTCCTGCATGGGCATGCTCCTTGGAAGCGCCCTCGTTATCGCAGGGCGTCGCCCGGAGCAAGCGGAACGGGGTTGGAGGCCAGGGTTGCTTCGTCTTCGTCGGATTCAAGGGGCTCGGGGGCGATTTTCAAGGGGTCCGCGTGGCGGCGGGATTTGCCCTCGAAATAGCAGCCCTCTTCGAGCACAAGCTTGCGATGGTAGATCTGGCCTTCAACGGTGCAGCCGGCGCCGAGGATCAATTCGCGGGCATAGATGGCGCCGGAGAACTCACCGAGGACAACGACCTTGTCGGCGACGACAAGACCCTCGACTTCGCCGCGTTCGGAAATCGTCAGCTCCGCGCAGCGCACCTCGCCGTCGATCGAACCCTCGATGCAAATCTGGCCATCGAGCGACAACGCGCCGATGATCGTCACAGCCCGATTGATAACGAGAGAACCCCGCGCAGATTGCGCGCGGTGCCCGTTCAGCTCCGTCATTACGCAGCACCCCTGGACGAATGTTTGCTTCGTCCCCGCTTGCGGATAGCGATGGCGCAGGTAAGTGGCGCTATTCGGGCAGCTCCGGGTCCGACTGGTGGCGGAGCTTCTCTCCAGGGGTCGGCGCCATTCTTGGCGAGGCGGACGTGGCGGGCAAACCGAGCTTTAGTGTCGTGCGCCGCCAATGCTCACTTCGGCGACGGCGCCAGCCAATAGCCGAGGGCTGCCCACACGATACCGATCAAAAACTGCATCAGCAGGAGGGCGGATTCGCCGCCCAGCGCGTGTATCGGCAGCAGTCCAACGGCGGCGGCGAGCCAATAGATGGCGAAACCGCATAGCGAAGCTGCAAACCCGGCCACGATCACCTTCTGCCACTGGTCCGCGCGCCGCCCCATGAGGAAAGCGACAACGATCACCACCGGGTTGAGCAGGGCGATCTTGATCAGTGTCGCCGGATCGAACGAGACGATTTCCATTTGAATTTCTCTACTGACACGAGCTGCGGAAAACGTCGCTCGACAAGCGTTCTGCTCTGTTGAGGGCCGGCGCTCGCGCCCATGCGAAGCATGGCTCCGCCATGACGGCGCCTTGCGCCCTAGGCCCTCCGGGCAGCAAGGAGTTGGCGCCGATCCCTCGTGAGCCGATGGAAACTCCCGGGCCAGACATCACTGCCCGCCGTTGCCTTCGATCTGGCGGCGCAGCTTTTCTTCCTCGTACTGCACGAACCAGCCGATCATCTGCCGCCACAGCGCTTCGGTGAGCTCCGGCGGCAGGCCCTTGTTGGTTGCGTGGGCGCGAACCTTGTCGATCACCTGCTGGATGCGCCAGGGCACGTAGGCCTC
The DNA here is from genome assembly GCA_044507625.1 of Hyphomicrobiaceae bacterium. Taxonomy (GTDB): domain Bacteria; phylum Pseudomonadota; class Alphaproteobacteria; order Rhizobiales; family Hyphomicrobiaceae; genus Hyphomicrobium_A. The sequence goes on from JBIQJE010000005.1 coordinate 139,940, forward strand.
CTGCGGGTTCGACTTCAGCTGCCAGGCCCGGTCGACAAAGCCGAACCGCTCCGCGATGAGATCGACGAGGGCCGCATCGATGCGATCGATCTCCTCGCGCACCTCACTCATGTCGGCGCATTCCCACGGGCGTTTGGGGTCCATCGGCGAAGTCCCTAGAAATTCAGCACCGCTGCTTAGCACGCAAGCCAGCGGCAGGCCAACAACCGCAGACTAAGGTTATTGCCACAGGGCAGGCCGTTCCGGATTGACCTTCTCCAGGCGCCGGACTTGCTCATTTTGCAGCGAGAGGCAAGCCGCCGGCGGATGCGCGCGATGGGCTGCATTGAGGGCGGCGACGCGATTGCACCATTGGACCATCTCCGCCTCCGCCAATTTCGGGACGGGCACTTCCAGGAGCCTCGTCTGCATGCGCGCGACGATGTTGGGATAATCCTTGCTGAATTGCTGGAACTCGGTCTCAGGGATGTCGCTGACAGCAAGATGGACGTCCTTGCCGCTGACCGGCACCACGTGCAGCGAGCCGATGTTGACGATCTCCCCGGCACGGACCTCGAAGCGGCCCAAGCTCTGTGTGAAAGAGCCCCACGAACCCCTGCCGAGGACGGTGCTGTGATTGCCAATCGTGCAGATCAATTTGACGATGTGGAACTCGCCCGGATCCAGCTCTGCGCGGATCATCGGCGAGGTGTCCAGGAAGCTTCCCGAGCGGGCAATGGCAGCCGGCTTGTAGACGTCACCGAACTGGCGCCCGATGTACACCTGGGTGGTGAAGCACGTCCCCATATCGACATGCATGACGACGCCCGCCTTACCTGCGCTGGCAAGGCTTTCGAGGGTCGTTGCTTCGTTGATCGTCGCCCCGCAGCCAACAAGCAGCGCGATGGCAAATCCCAGGGTCAGGCAGCGTATCCACCCCACCGCACGCTCCAGCAGAAGGAATCGTGCGGCTGACCTTAAGGTTCAACCAGCCGGAGACAACCAGGCCTTCGCTGATTTCTTGGGACGAGCCGCCGGTTCTTTCCGCCTGGCTCTACGTGCGTGCCCCCGCGGTCCACCAGCGCTCCGGTACGGCGAAGCGTCCGGCGGCATCCTCGATCGCCTGCGCGGCGCGGAACAGCGTCGCCTCATCGAACGGCTTGCCGATGAGCTGCAGCCCGAGGGGCGTGCCTTCCGCCGACAGCCCTGCTGGAACTGAGATGCCGGGCAGACCCGCCATGTTCACGGTGACGGTGAAGATGTCCTCGAGGTACATCGCGAGGGGATCGCCGGTCTTCTCGCCGAAGCCGAAAGCGGGCGACGGCGTCGTCGGCGTCAGTATCAGATCGACGGACTGCCAGGCTTCGTCGAAGTCGCGCTTGATGAGGGTGCGCACCTTCTGCGCCTTGAGGTAATAGGCGTCATAGTAGCCGGCCGAAAGCACGTAGGTGCCGATGAGAATACGCCGGCGCACCTCCTTGCCGAAGCCCTCGGCGCGCGTGTTCTCGTAGGTTTCGACGAGGTCCTTGCCGGGAACGCGCATGCCGTAGCGCACGCCGTCATAGCGGGCGAGGTTGGAAGACGCCTCGGCGGGAGCCACGATATAATAGGCCGGCAGGGCGTACTTCGTGTGCGGCAGGCTGATCTCGTGGATCGAGGCGCCCGCCGCTTTCAGCCAGGCGATGCCTTCCTGCCAGAGCTTGTCGATCTCCGCCGACATGCCCTCGACGCGGTACTCCTTCGGTACGCCCACGCGCAGGCCCTTCACGCCCTGGGTCAGCGCTGCCTCATAGTCGGGCACTGGCGTCTCGACGGAGGTGGAGTCCTTCGGGTCGTGGCTCGCCATCGAACGCAGCATGATCGCCGCATCGCGCACCGTCTTGGCGAGCGGGCCGGCCTGGTCGAGGGAGGAGGCGAATGCCACGATGCCCCAGCGCGAGCAGCGGCCATAGGTCGGCTTGATGCCGACGGTGCCAGTGAGCGCGGCGGGCTGGCGGATGGAGCCGCCCGTGTCGGTAGCGGTTGCGCCGAGGCACAGGTCGGCGGCAACGGCAGCCGACGAGCCGCCGGAGGAGCCGCCCGGCACGAGCTTGTCGTTCTTGAGCTTGCCGTCGGCGCCCTTGCGGCGCCAGGGCGAGACCACGGGGCCGAATGCGCTCGTCTCGTTCGAGGAGCCCATCGCGAACTCATCGCAATTGAGTTTACCCAGCATCACCGCGCCGGCGTTCCACAGGTTGGCGCCGACGGTCGATTCATAGGTGGGCGTGAAGTCATCCAAAATCTTCGAGCAGGCGGTCGTGCGCACGCCCTTGGTGCAGAACAGGTCCTTGTTGCCGAGCGGCAGGCCTTCGAGCGGGCGCACCTCGCCCGACTTCAGGCGCTTGTCGCTCTCCTTCGCCTGCGCCAGCGCCAGCTCGGGCGTGGGCAGCACGTAGGCGTTGAGAAGCGGATTGGCGCCATCGATCGCGTCGATGAATGCCTGCGTCAGTTCGGTCGCCGAAATTTCCTTCTTGCGCAGCTTGTCGCGCGCCTCGGCGATGGTGAGCTTGGTCAGTTCGGTCACAGCTGCGCTACTCCACCACCTTCGGCACCACGAAATAATGGTCCTCGACCATCGGCGCGTTCTTGACGATGTCGTCGGCGATCTCGCCGTCGTTGATCACGTCGGGGCGTTTCTTCAGCTCGATCGGCACGACACGGGTCATCGGCTCAACCGACGATGTATCGACCGCGTTGAGCTGCTCCACCCAATTGAGGATGCCGGACAGCTCCGCCTCGAGGCCTTTGGCCTCCTCGTCGGAAATTCTGATGCGCGCCAGGCGCGCGATGCGCCGGACCGTCGTCTCGTCGACCCGCATGGCTCCTCGCCGTTATGTTGAACGTCGCTCGGAAGAAATCGCCCGCTCTCTTAGCCCCGTGAGGGAAGACGCGCAACTTGGCCGTCCGCCGTACGTGCGTCCGGCACTAGGACCGCCGCCATTGCGACAAAAACGGCCCGAGAATGTCGGAAGCATCGTCCGTCCACGGGGAGAGCCCTCCGGCATGGAAATCCTGTGCCCCGTGGAGCGCGCGATAGGCGTCGAGGGCCAGAGGATCTTTTGCGAATACCGCGATCGTCGAGGTGCTCTGCGCATAGGAGCCCTCCGCCTCGTCGTCCGAGACGATCAGACCCTTCAGCTCTGGCACGAGCGGGAGCGTCGCGCCGAGCACGCTGTCGAGGTCGAGGTAGCGGTTGGAGATGTGCAGCACCACGACGCCCTCGTCGGTGAGTTTCCGGGCGTAAAGTTGCAGCGCCTCCGCCGTCATGAGGTGCACGGGTACCGCGTCGGAGGTGAACGCATCGACGATCAGAAGGTCGAAGCTGTTGTCTTCCTCCTTGGCGAGCGTCAGGCGGGCATCGCCGATCACGGCGTCGAGCTTGGGCTGGCAGTTGGCAAGAAAGGTGAAGTGGTTCGACTTCGATGCGATGTCGACCACGATGGGGTCGATCTCGAAGAAGCGCCAGGCCTCGTGCTTGCGCGAGTAACAGGCGAGCGAGCCCGCGCCGAGGCCGATAACGCCGAAGCGGCCCGTATCGCCGGTGGCATCGAGACGCGCCTGGGTGATCTTCACCGCGGCGGCCATGGGGCTGTCGGGGTAATAGTAGGTGCCGGGGGTCACGTCGGCGATAATCTTGCCCTTGGCGTCGCGGATGCGCTGTGCGCCGTGCAGCGTCGTGCCGTGGGTGAGGATGTTGAAATCTCCCTCCTCGGAGAGGCTGACGCGATAAACGCCATAGTAGCTGCGCTGCGCCTGGCCGCGCTTCACCGACGACGGCAGCATGACGATGACGGCGAACATCATCAGCACCGCCGTCACCTGACGTGCGCCGTGTCGCCAGAACAGCACCGCCGCGACCGCGAGGACGAGCGCGATTACCGGCGTGATGCCCCATTCACCGAACGTATATCCATAGCTGGCGGCGAGGAGCGGGCCGCGCAGGATGAGGAGAAGTCCAACGGCGAAGATCGCCAGCATCCAGCTCAGCTCGCGGCGCGGCGAAACGTTCTGCCCGAAGATACCCGGACGGCATGCGAGCGAGAGCGCGATGAGCAGCGGGTATTCGAACACCTCGGAGAAAATGCGCGGCGCGATGAGCGCGGCGAAGAGGCCGCCGAGGACGCCGCCGAAGGACATCCAGAGATAGAATTCCGTGAGGTAGCGGGCCCGCGGCCGGTTGAGGAACAGCGTGCGGTGGGCCATCAGCGCCGCCAGGAAGAACGCGGCAACGCCCGCACTCGCCGTAAGGGTCCATTTATCGTGCTTGGTCTGCGACAGCTCCAACAGAGCGAAGATGACAGCAGCGAACTGCAATGGACCCAGCAGCCAAATCGGCAGGGGAACGCGCGTTTGGAAAGCGAGCACGAACGTCGACAGATAGAGCGCCAGCGGCAGCACCCATAGAAGCGGCGCGGAGGCGACATCGGTCGAGACGTGCGTGGTAAAGGCGGTGAGCAATGCCGCGGGCACGAGTGCCAGGCCGCACCATGCGGCGCGCTCGCGCCATGTCGGCGGCATGCCGGCGTCCTCGGCGCCCAATTGCTCGACGACCGCGATGCTTCCCGCGCGGCGGCGCATCAGGACAAAGCAGGCGGCGATGGCCGCGATCAGCACGCAATAGAGAATAGCCCAGTAGCGGCTGAGCGAGGTGAGACCGAACGCCGGCTCGAGCAGAAAGGGATAGCCGAGCAGAGCGATGAGGCTGCCGAGGTTCGAGGCGCCGTAAAGAAAGTATGGGTCCTTCGCGTGCGGGTGCCCCGAACGGGCGAACCACGCCTGCAGAAGCGGCGCGTTGGCGGCGACGGCGAAGAACGGCAGGCCCACCGCGACCGTGAACAGCCCGAGCTGCCACAGGTAGGGGTCGCCCGCGGGCGGCTCGCGCCAGCCCGTCGGCAATCCAATCGGCAGCACGATGAGCGCGAGCAAGGCGACGGCGAGATGCACGAAGCCCGTGGACGCCGGAGGCACATTGCGGATCAACAGGTGCGCGTAGGTGTAGCCGGCAAGCAGTGCGGCCTGGAAGAAGAGCAGTGCCACAGCCCAGACAGACGACGAGCCGCCGAGAACCGGCAGAACCATCTTCGCGAAGATGGGCTGGATCGCGAACAGCAGAAAGGCGGACAGGAAAGTCGTTGCCGCAAACAGCAGCAGCGTATTCGCCCCGCTGTGCGACTGTGGAAGGGCGGCGCCGGGCGCCGCAGTTGGCGCCGTGCCATTGCCAACCGACATCTGCTGTTCCTGCACGTCCACCCCTGGCTCACTCACCGGCCCTAAAACGTCCTGCGGCAACTAGAGCACGATCGCTTTTCTTCGAATCGCGATGCGGCTCAGTCTTTTGACTAGACCGATGATCCACGCTTCGGACTGATAGGGTCCGAAGCGATCACGGTCTAACCCGCATACTACGGCGAAACTGGTATTCCCAGGCCGGGGAGTATATGGGAGCCGGGAGCGGCAACAACGGGCAGGCACCCCTTATGGAAAATCTGACCGTCGGGCGCGAACCGGGGGCGACCACCGAGGACATCGCGGCTTTCGCGGCGGGCCTTACGGCGCGGGCGCCGCTCATCGGTATCGATGCGGGCACCAAAACCCTCGGGCTTGCCCTGTCGGATATCACACACACGATTGCGTCCCCCCTCACCGTCATACGCCGAACAAAATTCAAGGAAGATGCCGCCGAGCTTCTGCGCCTCGCGGCGGAACACCGCATCGGGGGGTTCGTGCTCGGCCTGCCGACAAACCTCGATGGCACGTCCGGCCCGCGCGTGCAGGCCACCCGGGCCTTCGCACGCAACGTAAATGCGCTGAGCCCACTGCCGATCCTGTTGTGGGACGAGCGCCTGTCGACGGCCGCGGCCGAGCGGACGCTGCTCGAAGCCGATACCAGCCGGCGCCGGCGCGCGCAGGTCATCGACAAGCTGGCGGCGACCATCATCCTGCAGGGCGCGCTCGACCGCATGCGCACGCTGGCGCGCTGATACCGCGCGATCGCGGCTCTCATTAACTTTGCACGACATCGCCCGCGTGTTTGGAGCGATTACAAGCTGCCCGTCCAATGCGCGCCGCAATGGCCTGCAACCTTTCCATCACGCCATCGCTTTGGCTTCTGCCAGATGGCGCGGTGGATCAGTCTATGTCGCAGGCAACGAAAGTCCTCGGTCGGCGTATCGAAGTCCGCAGCGGTGCGCTGGCGTCACCGCTCTCGGATGAGCGGGAGAACTACGCAGGGCGGTTCTCGTATCCCGCGCGCCGGGAAGTCCGCAAGCTGATGCGCTCCTCCTCGCGCCTCGCCGATCTCGCCATCGTTTTTCCCGGCGCGATGTACACGCTGGCGACGCGGCGGTGTTCGTCCGAAACACGCGATGCGGTGATCGCTCTCGTCGAGGATGGCGCGCCGTTGCGTGCGGTTGCGCGCACGCTCGATCTGCCGCTGTGGCTGCGCCGCCTGCCGCCGGAGGCGTTCGAGAGCGCCATCGGCCCCGTACCATCGAGCGAAAACTTCACACGCCGCATCGCGACGCGCATGCCTGCTTCGGCCAGCCACTGCGCGCTGTGGCTGGAGGCAGTCGCCTTCGGAGCGCGCGCCTGCAACGAAGACTTCGCCCTCTGGCTCGCCGATCAGCCCATCTACGCGGAGGCGGGAGCCCCGGAGAAGATGTTCGGCGTTCTTGCCGCGTACGCCTGGCACTCGCGCGCAACGCAAACCCGACCGCACAGTCTCATCGTGGTGCCTTGGCGGCCGGAGATCGCGTTCGATACCGCCCTTTGCGCGGCGAAGAGCTGGCTCAACCGCATGCGTCTCACGCTGCAACTCGGCCCCGGCGCCATCACCGATCCATGGCTGTCGGGCGGGCTGGTGCGCGGCTACACGTTCGTACCGCTGCTCGACCGTACGGAAATTCTCGCCGAGGCGCGGGCGATGCAGAACTGCGCCGACCAATACGCAGAGCGCCTCGCCAACGACCGTTGCCGTCTGTTCTCGATCCGGCGCGAGCGCCAGCATGTGGCGACGCTGGAGATCGGCCCGCACGCACGGGAAGCGGGAATGCTCGCGATCACGCAGCTCAAAGGGCGGCACAATCTCGCCGCGCCGCTCGACGTGTGGCAGGCGGCCTATGCCTGGCTTGCGGCGCAGAGCGGACTGCGGCGGCTGCCGGCACGCGTTTCGGTGGAGCGCCAGTTCGACAACGATGCATGGACCCAGCTCATGGCGCCCTATCGCAAGCGCACCGGTGGCGCGCCGTGGCTGCCCGAGGCGGCGACACAGGCCGTTTTCGATGAATTGAATGCCGAAATGTCGGAGCTTGCCCGCCGCGGCGGCGTCTCGTCGTGGCTTTTCACGTAAGTGCTTCCGGAAAAGTGGACACCGGTTTTCCGACCAGAAGCACGCCGGATAGAGAGTGCTTCCGGAAAAGTGGGAGCCAGCTTCCCGGTAGGCGCACGAGCGGTCCGAAGCTAGAGGCGGGCTGCGATTCTATGAAAGCAGAACCATCCTAGAGCCGGCGGCGCATTACCGGTCAGCTTCGATTGGGTGAGGCGCGTTCGATGATCGCGCGCACGTGGGCGTGCTCCAGTCCCTGGCCGTAGGTCTGGCGGGGATCGCCGAAGATGCGCGTCGCGATGAAGGCGTCGGCAACGGCAGCGGGTGCGTGCGCACGCAGGATCGTCGCCGCGGCGAGCACCGCAAAGCCTTCCACCAGGGTGCGGCCGCGCGCGTCGAGAAGCTTCGGCTCCTGCAGCATCCCTTCGATGCGCGCATGGGCGCGGCGCAAGTGCTGGTCGTCCGCAGCGCCGGCCGCCAGCTCGTCCATCACCACCTGCACCGCCGCCGGTTCGCGCTGGAGCACGCGGGCGACGTCGAGCGCCATGACGTTGCCGGAGCCTTCCCAGATGGAATTGACCGGCACCTCGCGATAAAGGCGCGCCAGCGGGGCCTCCTCGACGTAGCCGTTGCCGCCGAGGCATTCCATGGCCTCATTCACCAGCGGCGGGGCGAGCTTGCACACCCAGTATTTCGTTACCGGCGTCATCAGACGACGCCAGGCTGCGGCGCGCGGATCGTGGGCGCGGTCGAAGGCGCGGGCGAGACGGAACGCAAGCGCGGTTGCGGCCTCGACGTCCAACGCCATATCGGCGAGCACCTGCTGCATCACCGGCTGATCGACGAGCTTCTTCTGGAATACCGTGCGGTGCTCGGCGTGGTGGATCGCGTTGGCGAGGGCAAAGCGCATCAAACCCGCGGATGACACGGCGCAGTCGAGGCGCGTGTGCGTCACCATCTCGATGATATTCGCTACGCCCCTGCCCTCCTCGCCGATGGCACGCGCATAGGCCCCATGGAATTCCGCCTCCGCCGAGGCGTTCGACCGGTTGCCGAGCTTGTCCTTCAGGCGCTGGAGGTGGATCGCGTTCACCGTGCCGTCGGGCAGGAAGCGCGGCAGCAGAAAGCAGGTGAGACCGCCGGCCGCCTGTGCGAGCACCAGGAACGCGTCCGACATGGGGGCCGACATGAACCATTTGTGCCCCGTGAGGCGATATTCGCCGCCCGGGCCGCCTCCCTCCACCGGCTCGGCAACCGTGGTGGAAGCGCGCACGTCGGTGCCGCCCTGCTTCTCCGTCATTCCCATACCGAGCGTGATCGCGGTCTTGGCACCAACCGGCGCAAAGCTCGGGTCGTAGCTGAACGGCAGAATCCTCGGGATCCACTCGGCGGCGATTTCGGGTTGCTGCAGCAGCACCGGCACGGCCGCACTCGTCATCGTGATGGGGCAGCAATGGCCAGCCTCCATCTGGGCGGCCATATAGAAGGCGCCCGCGCGCGCCACGTGGGCGCCCGGCCGGCGCACGGCGCCCCTTTTCGCCAGATGGCTCCAGGCGGAGCTGTGCAGGCCTTCGGCGCAGCTCGTGCCCATCAGGGCGTGATAGGCGGGGTGGAACGTTACGGTGTCGCGGCGGTTGCCGAACCGGTCATGGGTGGCGAGCTGCGGCTTATGCTCATTGGCGAGACGCGCACGCTCCTGTGCCTCGGCGCTGCCTGCGAGCAGCCCGAAGGCGCCCAGCGCGCGGACCGCATATCCGCCCCCTTCGCGCTCGACGGCTTCGCCCAGAGCCGCGTCGGACGTAAAGAGGTTCACGTCCTCGAAGGGGGGCGTCTGATTGAAGACTTGATGCGTATCGGTTGGTGAAGCCATTTCTGCAGTTTAGCGCGACAGGTGCGGCGCGGTCGCTACCGGCCCTTAACGTATTCCCCAGCTGATCTGCGAGCGTCGCTTCAACGCAGTTGCCGAGGTCCCTGAGTCTACCTATACAAACGCCTTTGATGACCAATGCAGTAGCCAAAGTCGAGCCGCTTCACTTTCCGCACCGCCACCTCCTCACCGTGGAGGGGCTCGGCGCTCAAGAGATCAATTTTCTCCTCGACCTCGCCGACAGCAACGCGGACGCCAATCGTCAGGTCGGCAACCGCCGCGACGTGCTGCGCGGGCGCATGCTGATCAACCTCTTCTTCGAGAACTCGACCCGCACCCAGGCCTCGTTCGAGATGGCGGCCAAGCGCCTCGGCGCCGACGTCATGAACATGAACGTGTCGACGTCCTCGGTGCAGAAGGGCGAAACCCTCATCGACACCGCCGTGACGCTGAACGCCATGCGGCCGGACATGATCGTGGTGCGGCACCACTCGGCCGGCGCAGTGGAGCTGCTCGCGCAGAAGGTGGACTGCTCGGTGATCAACGCGGGCGACGGCTCGCACCAGCATCCCACGCAGGCGCTGCTCGATGCTCTCACCATCCGCCGCGCCAAGGGGCGCGTCGCGGGGCTCACCGTGGCGATCTGCGGCGACATTCTGCACAGCCGGGTGGCGCGCTCCAACATCATGCTGCTCAACGCGCTCGGGGCGCGCGTGCGCATCGCGGCGCCCTCGACACTTCTTCCCGCCGCGCCGGAGCGCATGGGGGCGGAGGTCTTCACCGACATGTGGAAAGCGGTGGAGGGCGCGGACGTCGTCATGATGCTGCGCCTGCAGCGCGAACGCATGGAGGGATCGTACGTGCCTTCCACGCGGGAATACTTCCACTTCTTCGGGCTCGACCACGAGAAGCTCGCCCGCGCGAAGCCGGATGCCATCGTCATGCATCCAGGCCCGATGAACCGCGGCGTCGAGATCGCCTCCACCGTCGCCGACCATTCCTCCAGCGTCATCCGCGAGCAGGTGGAGATGGGCGTTGCCGTGCGCATGGCGGTGCTCGAGGCCCTGGCCCGCAACCTGGCGAAGCGATGAACGCAACGAGCAGCACTGCCAAACGCCCGGCCCGCGAGAGCAAGTCCGCGACGGCCACCGCTTTCATCAACGCGCGCATCGTCGATCCGGCGGCAAACCGGGACGAGCCGGGCGGGCTCGTGGTGCGCGAGGGGCTGATCGCCGATGTCGGGCCGCACCTGCGGCGCAATGCGCCGGAAGGCGTCAACGTCATCGACTGCAAGGGCCGCGTCCTCGCGCCGGGCCTCATCGATGCCCAGGTTTTCACCGGCGAGCCCGGCTTCGAGCACCGCGAGACCCTGAAGACCGCCAGCCACGCGGCGGCGGCAGGGGGCGTTACCACGATGGTGGTGATGCCCGAGACGAACCCCGTCATCGATCAGGTTGCGCTCGTCGATTTCATCCAGCGCCGCGCCCGAGACAACGCCATCGTGCACGTGCACACCATGGCGGCCATGACGAAGGGCCTCAAGGGCGAGGAGATGACCGAGATCGGCCTTTTGAAGCGGGCCGGCGCCATCGCCTTCTCGAACGGAAAGACCTCGGTCGCGAACACGCGCGTGATGCGCAACGTGCTGCTCTATGGACGCGACTTCGGCGCGCTCATCGTCCACCACACCGAAGACCCTTACCTCGCTTCCACCGGCGCGATGAACTCCGGCGAGATTGCCGCGCGGCTCGGTCTGCCGGGCACGCACAAGGCGTCCGAGACGATCATGCTCGAGCGCGATGTGCGACTCGTGGAAATGACGCGCGGGCGCTATCACGCCGCGACGATCTCGAGCGCGGAAAGCCTCGACGTGATCCGCGCCGCAAAGGCGCGCAACCTGCCCGTCACGTGCGGCGTCTCGATCAACCATCTGACGCTCAACGAGAACGACATCGGCCCCTATCGGACCTTCTTCAAGATACGGCCGCCGCTGCGCTCGGACGATGATCGCGCGGCCATGGTGCGGGGCCTTGCGGCGGGCGATATCGACATCATCGTTTCGAGCCACGATCCGCAGGATGCCGACGACAAGCGCCGACCGTTCGCGGAGGCAACCGACGGCGCGGTCGGGCTGGAAACGCTGCTGTCCGCGGCGCTGCGACTCTACCACTCCGGCGAGCTGCCGCTGATGAGTGTTCTGCGCGCGCTGACGATCAACCCGGCGAAGCTCCTGGGCCTGCACTCGGGCCGCCTTGCCAAGGGTGCCGTGGCCGACATCATCCTCTTCGATCCCGACGAGCCTTGGGTGGTCAACAAGGACACGCTGCGCTCGCGCTCGAAGAACTCGCCGTTCGACGAGAGCAAGATGCAGGGGCGCGTGCTGCGTACGCTCGTGGCGGGCGAGACGGTCTATCAGTACGCGCCATAGCGGATTGGTGGCACGGGCCGTGCGCGCTCGGCTCGCCCGTCATATCGGATCGCCGATCCCTTTCAGATCGCCGACGACCCGGTTCGCTCCGGCGGACCGCGCCTGCTCTCCAGCGATGCGCCGCTCGACGCCTACGGCATTCTTTTATTGAATCACCGGTGAAATCGCCGCTTCTGTCGGGCCGCGCCCCCAGGGGAAGGCGGTTCGGCGCTTCCCGAGACATGATTTCGCAGCCGGTTGCCGCACCTGGCACAGCCACGCGCGCCGGTTGCGGGCGCTACCACCAACAAGTACGCTGCGCCGCCGTGGAGAACAGGTTTCCACGGAGGACACTCGCGCGCCCATGGAAGCATTTCTAAATCCGCACACGCTGCTTGCCGTGGCCGCAGGCTATCTCCTCGGCTCGATACCGTTCGGCCTGCTGCTGACGCGCGTGGCCGGGTTGGGCGACGTGCGCAACATTGGCTCCGGCAACATCGGAGCAACGAACGTGCTGCGCACCGGCCATAAAGGGCTCGCGGCTCTCACGCTGGTGCTCGACGCACTGAAAGGCACCGCCGCCGTACTCGTCGGCCATTGGATTGGCGCCTTCGGCGGCGTTGCAATTCTCGCTTCGCTGCTTGCGGGCCTCGCGGCCTTCCTGGGGCACATCTTCCCGGTGTGGCTCGGCTTCCGCGGCGGCAAGGGCGTCGCCACCTACATCGGCGTGCTGCTGGGGATCGACTGGCGCGCGGCCCTCGGCTTCTGCGCCGTCTGGCTGCTGGTTGCCGCCTTGACGCGCTATTCCTCGCTGTCGGCGCTCGTTGCCGCGCTTGCGGTGCCCGTCGGTCTTCTGGCGATCGGTGAGAGTGCCACGGGGGTGCTCGCAGCCGCGCTCTCGCTGATGCTGATCTACAAACACCGCGCCAACATCCGTAGGCTTGCCGCCGGGCAAGAACCGCGCATCGGCGCGAAGGCATGACTATGCCTGCGACGATGGCCGACGAGCTCTAGCGCGCCATGGACAGCAGCGAACGCCTCGCCGCCCTGCGGCTCGCCCGTTCCGAGAATGTCGGCCCCGTTACCTTCCGTGAGTTGCTCCGCCACTGCGGCAGCGCCGAGGCGGCGCTCGAACAATTGCCGGAGCTTTCGCGCCGCGGCGGCTACCGCGCGAACGTCCGCATCTGCCCGCGCGCCGACGCCGAGGCCGAATTGGGACGCGCGCAGGATTTCGGCGCGCGGGTGCTCATCGTCGGCGAGCGGGACTACCCGACAGCGCTCGCGGCGCTCGAAGCGCCGCCGCCCGTCATCTACGCGAAGGGCGATGCAGGGCTGCTGCAGCGCCATTGCCTCGCCATCGTCGGGGCGCGGGCGTGCTCGGCGGCCGGCATCAAGCTCGGCAAGCATTTTGCCACCGCGATCGGCCGCGGCGGCTTCGTCATCGTCTCGGGACTCGCGCGCGGCATCGATGCGGCGGCCCATGCGGCGGCGCTGGAAACGGGGACGGTCGCGGTGCTCGGCGGCGGCCTCGACATCGTCTACCCGCCGGAGCACGACCAGATGCAGCGCACGATCGGCGAGCGCGGATGCCTCGTCGCTGAAATGCCGTTCGGGTTCACGCCGCGGGCGCAATCGTTTCCACGGCGGAATCGAATCATCTCCGGGCTGTCGCTCGGCGTTCTCGTCGTGGAAGCCGCTCGCCGCTCCGGCAGCCTCGTCACTGCGCGCCTTGCCGCCGAGCAGGGACGGGAGGTCTTCGCCGTTCCCGGCCACCCGCTCGATCCGCGCGCCGAGGGGACGAACCGCCTTCTGAAATCGGGCGCGACTTTCGTCACCGAGCCGGACGATGTGCTTTCCGCGCTCGCGCCTTTGACCCGCCAGCCGCCTCGGGGGCTACGGGAGGATCCGGAACTGGAGGTCCCAGGCGCACGCCCGGCGCCGCCGAACCTCACGGATGACGACCGAGGGCGCGTGCTGTCCGCCCTCGGTCCTGCTCCCATCGATATCGATAGCCTTGTACGCAGCACTGGACTATCTACCCGCTGCGTGCAGGTCGCCCTGCTCGAACTCGCCCTTGCCCGCCGAATCGAACGGCACGGCGGCGGGCTCATTTCTTTGGGGATGGGAGACCTGTCGGTCCTGTAGACCCGTTATCGCAACGGGTTCGGGGGCCGCCGCACATCGGATTACGATGTATATGGGACATGCCGATCCGGCAATTGCCCGGTGCTTTTAGGAGTGACGCGCCGCGTTACGCTGGATATTAGCCTCGGTGAGGGCCGCTGCGAGAATGGCAGCGAGGGTTTTATGGCCGGAGCGATCGGCCAGGTCTTTCAGCTCGGAAATCAGACCGCAAAGGTAGTCGAGGCTCTCACATCCCCGCACGGGGTCCCTTGTGTTTTTCTCAATTCCGTTCGCCTTTTCTGGCACAGCCATCCCCACGCTTGCCCCATCCTTTTCGACAATCATAGATAGCGGCTCAATAACATTCACAATCTCTGATAGCAAGGCCTAGATACGGTGTGCGGTGGCTCGGCGTTTGACACCGCCACATTCCTCTCCCATCTTCCCGGGCCGAAACGGACGCCGAACAGCGCCGGATGCCTTATCTGCGGGCCCGCGGCCGGTTCTCCCCCATTTCCTCGCGGCGCCACGCCAGACTTGAAAGTCCTTAGATGAATGTCCTCATCGTAGAATCGGCTGCCAAAGCCAAGACGATCAATAAATATCTAGGCAGCAGTTATAAGGTCATTCCGTCGTTCGGTCATGTGCGCGACCTGCCGGCGAAGAACGGCTCGGTCGAGCCCGACAAAGATTTTGAAATGCACTGGGACATCGATTCCAAGTCTCAGAAAATCATCAAAGAAATTGCCGATGCGGTCAAAAAGGCCGACAAGCTCATCCTCGCTACCGACCCCGATCGCGAGGGTGAGGCCATATCCTGGCACATCCTGCAGATCCTAGAACAAAAAAAGGCGCTCAAGAAGGGCATCGAGATCGAGCGCGTCGCGTTCAACGCGGTGACGAAGCAGGCGATTCTCGCGGCACTGGCGGAACCTCGCAAGATCGATACGCCGCTGGTCTCGGCCTATCTTGCCCGCCGGGCGCTCGACTATCTCGTCGGCTTCACGCTCTCGCCGGTGCTCTGGCGCAAGCTACCGGGCGCGCGGTCCGCCGGCCGCGTGCAGTCGGTTGCCCTGCGGCTCGTGTGCGATCGCGAGCGGGAGATCGAGGTCTTCAGAACCGATGAGTACTGGACCATCGATGCCGTTATGGCGACGGACAAGGGTGATCAGTTCCCCGCACGGCTCAACGCCATCAACGGGGAGACGCTGAAGAAGCTCGACATCAAGACGGGCGCCGAGGCGAACGCCATCAAGGCCGCCATCGAGAACGGCGACTTCCGCATCGTTTCGGTGGATAAGAAGGGGGTGAAGCGCAACCCCTATGCGCCGTTCGCCACCTCGACGCTGCAGATGGATGCTTCGCGCAAACTCGGCTTTTCCGCCAAGCACACGATGCAGGTCGCCCAGCGCCTCTATGAGGGTGTCGACATCGGCGGCGAGACGGTCGGCCTCATCACCTATATGCGAACGGACGGCGTCACCATCGTTCCCGAGGCGATCAGTGCCATTCGCGGGTTGATCGCGCGGGAGTACTCGCAGAAATACGTCGCTCCGTTCGTCCGCGAATATAAGACGAAAGCGAAGAACGCCCAGGAGGCGCACGAGGCCATCCGCCCGACGGATGTCTCGCGCCGGCCGCAGGATGTGGCGAAGTATCTGGAGCGCGACCAGGCACGGCTTTACGAACTCGTCTGGAAGCGCGCGGTCGCCAGCCAGATGGCATCCGCGGAGGTCGAGCAGACCACGGCCGACATCGAAGTGAAGGGCCGCGACGGCAAGAACTACACGCTGCGCGCCACGGGCTCGGTCATCCAGTTCGAAGGCTTTCTCAAGGTTTACGAGGAAGGCCGCGACGAGCGCATCCATGCCGCCAAGGGCAAGGACGACGCACCGGGCGATGAGGACGACACCAGCCGCCGTCTGCCCGCGCTCGCCAAGGGCGACAAGGTCACGGATCGCTCCGTCGACGCGGAGCAGCATTTCACGCAGCCACCGCCGCGCTATTCGGAAGCAACGCTCGTCAAGAAGATGGAGGAGCTCGGCATCGGCCGGCCATCCACCTACGCCTCGACGCTCGCGGTGCTGCAGGAGCGCGAGTACGTTCGCGTCGACAAGAAGCGGCTCATTCCCGAGGATAAGGGCCGGCTCGTCATTGCCTTCCTCGAAGGCTTCTTCAAACGCTACGTCGAGTACGATTTCACCGCCGATCTCGAGGACAAGCTCGACTTGATCTCGGACGGCCAGCTCGTGTGGAAAGACGTGTTGCGCGATTTCTGGCGTGAGTTCACCGGCTCTGTCGATGAGATCAAGGATCTGCGCGTCGGCGAAGTACTCGAGGCGCTGAACGAGATTCTCGGGCCCCACATCTTCCCGCCGCGCGAAGACGGCTCCGACCCGCGCAGCTGTCCTTCGTGCAAGACGGGCCGGCTGAGCCTCAAGATTTCCGGCAAGTACGGCGCCTTCATCGGCTGCGGAAACTATCCGGAGTGCCGCTATACGCGCCAGCTCAGCGATGTCGCCGGCAATGGCGATCCGGATGCCGCGGGCCCGGATGGAAAGCTGCTCGGCTATGATCCGGACACGGGACTTGCCGTGACGCTGCGCTCGGGCCGTTTCGGTCCCTACCTGCAGCTCGGTGAAGGCAGCGAGGACGAGAAGCCGCGGCGCTCCAGCATTCCAAAGGGTGTCGATGCCGGTTCGGTCGATCTCGAATACGCGCTGAAGCTGCTGTCGCTGCCGCGCGAGGTGGGACTGCATCCGGAAACGGGCAAGATGATCACGGCGGGCCTTGGCCGCTATGGACCCTTCGTGCTCCACGACGGCATGTATGCGAATGTCGAGAGCATCGAGGAGGTGTTCTCGATCGGCATCAATCGCGCCGTGGCTCTCATCGCGGAGAAGGCTGCCGGCGGCAAAGGCCGCTTCCAGCGCGCCAAGCCGGCGGTGCTGAAAGACCTCGGCGAGCATCCCGACGGCGGCGGCAAAATCGAGGTGCTGTCGGGACGCTATGGCCCCTACGTGAAGCACGGATCGGTCAACGCGACGATCCCCAAGGGCAAGGACCCGGCGACGCTGACCGTTGCCGAGGCCGTTGACCTTATCGCCGAGCGCGCCGCGAAGGGTCCGTCGAAAAAGAAAAAGCCTGTGCGCAAAGCGGCGGCCAAGGAGGCCGACGACGCCAAGCCCGCGGCAAAGGCCAGCAAATCGACTAAAGCTAAGCCTTCGAAGGGGACGACTTCGAAGGCAGCCAAGCCTGCGAAAGCACGAACCTCCAAGGCGAAAGCTGCAGTCGCGGACGCGGACAGCTGATCCGCATGATCCCACCCCGGGCAAGCTGACCATGCCACGCAAACCGAAGGGCAACAGAAGCGGGCCCCCTCAGCGTGGCGGTCTTCCCGGCAGGGAGGAAATCCTCAACTACATCCGTTCTTCGCCGGGCAAAGTCGGCAAGCGCGAGATCGCGCGTGCCTTCGGCATCAAGGGCGGGGACCGCCTCGAACTCAACAACCTGCTCGCGGGCATGTCGGAGGACGGCACGCTATCGAGCGACCGCAAGCATCTGCGCCGCAAGGGCAGTCTGCCCGCGGTGACGGTGCTGGAAGTGACCGGGCGCGACGATGACGGCGATCTCGTCGCCCGCCCGGCCGTCTGGGAAGAGGAAGGCGAGGCACCGCTGGTGCTGATCGCGCCGCGCTCGGCGCGGGGCCCCGAAATCGACATCGAGGCGAATATCGGCGTCGGCGACCGAGTGCTCGCGCGCATCAGCGAGTTCTCCGAACCTGACGGGGAGTATCGCTTCCAGGCATTCCCCATCAAGCGGCTGCCGCGCGAAAAGCGGCGCCTCATCGGCATCTATCGTGCAAGCAAGCGTGGCGGCGGCACGATCGAGCCGATCGACCGCAAGCAGCTGCGCTCATGGTCGGTCCGCGGCGGCGATGAAGGCGATGCCAAAGACGGCGATCTCGTGCGGTTCGACCTTCCGCGCAAGGGCCGGCTGCACATACCGCAGGCGCGCATCCTGGAGGCGCTCGGCAACCCCGACGATCAGCGCCAGAT
The DNA here is from genome assembly GCA_044507625.1 of Hyphomicrobiaceae bacterium. GTDB lineage: Bacteria > Pseudomonadota > Alphaproteobacteria > Rhizobiales > Hyphomicrobiaceae > Hyphomicrobium_A. The sequence goes on from JBIQJE010000005.1 coordinate 157,738, forward strand.
CAGCCTCATCGCGGTGCACGCGCACGGCATTCCCGACGACTTCCCCGAAGGCGTCATCGCGGAAGCGGAGAGCCTGGGTGAGCCGACGCTGTCAGGGCGCACCGATCTGCGCAGCGTGCCGCTCGTCACGATCGACCCGCCCGACGCGCGCGACCATGACGATGCCGTCTATGCCGAACCGGACACGGATGCGGCAAATCCCGGCGGCTGGATCGTGCTGGTTGCGATCGCGGACGTCTCTCACTTCGTCCGGCCCGGCTCGCGTCTCGACCGCGAGGCGCAGCTGCGCGGCAACTCGGTCTACTTTCCCGACCGCGTCGTGCCCATGCTGCCGGAGCGCATCTCCAATGATCTGTGCTCGCTGCGCGAAGGGGAGAACCGCGCGTGCCTTGCCGTACGCATGGTGTTCGACAAGGACGGCGGCAAGCGCAGCCACACCTTCATGCGCGCCATCATGCGCTCGGCTGCGAAGCTCAGCTATCAGGAAGCGCAGGCGGCCATCGACGGACGCCCGTCCGACAAGGCAGGTCCGCTGCTGGAGCGCGTGCTGCGTCCGCTGTGGAGCGCCTATGGCGCGCTTGCGGCGGCGCGCGACAAGCGCGGTCCGCTCGATCTCGACGTGCCCGAGCGGAAGATCCTGCTGGACGAGAAAGGCCACGTGAAGGACGTGGTCACACCCGAACTGCTAACCGCGCACCGGCTCATCGAAGAATTCATGATCCAGGCGAACGTCGCTGCCGCCGAAACCTTGGAGCAGCGGAAGACGCCGGTCGTCTACCGAATCCACGATCAGCCCTCGAAGGAGAAGCTTGCGAGCCTGCGCGATTTCCTCGACACCATCGGCATGAAGCTGCCGCAGGCGTCCAGCCTCAAGGCTGCGAACTTCAACGGCATCCTGGAGCGCGCAAAGACGTTGCCGGTCGCCGATCTCGTCAACGAGGTGGTGCTGCGCAGCCAAAGCCAGGCCGAATACAATATCGACAACATCGGGCACTTCGGTCTCAATCTGCGCCGCTATGCGCACTTCACCTCGCCGATCCGCCGTTATGCAGATCTGCTCGTTCACCGCGCACTGGTGAAAGCGCAGCACCTCGGCGAGGGCGGTCTCGATGATATCGAGATCGGACGTCTGCGCGATATCGCACAGCAGATCTCCGATACCGAACGCCGCGCCATGGCGGCGGAGCGTGAAACCGCAGATCGCCTCATCGCCATGCATCTTGCCGACCGCATCGGCGCAAAGTTCGTCGGCCGCATCGCGGGCGTTACGCGCTCGGGACTGTTCGTGCGGCTCAAGGATACCGGCGCCGACGGCTTCGTGCCCGTCTCATCGCTTTCCAACGATTTTTACAATCACGTCGAGGCCGAGCATGCGCTCGTCGGCAAGCGCACCGGCGAGACCTTCCGGCTCGGCGATACGGTCGAGGTGCGCCTCATCGAGGCTGTCCCTTCGGCGGGCGCGCTGCGGTTCGAGATGTTAACCGAAGGCACGCGCGGACGCGTTGCCGCACCGCATGCGGGCGTGCGCTTCAAGAACACGCGTCCGCGCGGGCGCCGCAGGTGATCTTGCGCCGATGCCGCGGCCATTCGTCTATTGACCCAGGTCAGCCCCGGGCCCACGTTCGTGTTGCCGCGGAGCCCATGAAGATGCTCCCGCGCGAGGCGAGGAAAGCCCGATGACACAAACTCCAACGACATTCTCCGAGGCCACCGGACAGCGTGACTGGGTGCAAGCGGTGCGCCGCGGCGGCGCTGGAAAGTGCCCCTCGTGCGGCCGGGGAAACCTGTTCCGGCGCTATCTCAAGGTGGCCGACACCTGCCCTACGTGCTCGGAAGAACTGCACCACCATCGCGCGGACGACGCGCCGCCCTACTTCACCATCCTGATCGCCGGTCACTTCATCATCGCAGGGGTGATGATCGTCGAGGAGCAGCTCCAGCCGAGCTACTGGCTGCATCTTGCGATCTGGTTCCCGCTGACGATGGGCATGTGCCTTTGGATGCTGCCCCGCATCAAGGGGGCGCTCGTGGGCCTGCAGTGGGCGCTGCGCATGCACGGCTTTGGCGGTCGCGACAGCGTGGACCCGGCCGATCCCGCCCCTATCCCGGTTACCTCCAAAGAGGCGACATTTTAAGCATAGTGCGACGCGGCCCTTGCTTGACAGCGGGGCCGCCGTGGCTATGTTGCCCGCTCTCCGCAGCCCGCGGACAGGTGCAAAAAGTTCCCCGAAGGTTTCCCCATCATGGCCAAGCCCGTAACGCAGAAGATCAAGCTGCTATCGACCGCCGGCACGGGGTTCTTTTACGTGACCAAGAAGAACCCCCGCACGAGCACCGAGAAGCTCGTCTTCAAGAAATACGATCCCGTCGTGAAAAAGCACGTCGAGTTCAAGGAAACGAAGATCAAGTAAGACGGCGCGCGGGGCACACCCCGCGCCCGACTACGGCCGTCCGCAAGGGATGGCCGGCGCACCGGCACCCTCTAAAAATTCGGATTTTGGGAATTGGTCAGGGAGACTTGACCAGGGCCCGCAACTCAACCCGGCAGCGGGGTAGTTAGTCCGAGAAAGCCACGGACCCTGGTCTAGTAACCAGATGGTTCGTCAAAGAGGGCGTTGACTCCCCGCCTGGTGCCGTGGCTGGTCCGATGCAGCTTCAACGAGGAGGCCACTCTAGCCGCTGGGACCAACCACGATTATCCCGCCCTATCAGGAAATGCGGCGGACCTGATAGCGCGGAAACCGTCATATCTCGAATGGGACGCAGCCGCCCGCTGCGCGTCCGCTAATTGAATATTAACGGCCCCCTCGCCATTTCATAATCTGACAGAGGACTCTGGTTAACGCAAGTTACGCTTTGACTGTGCTTAATTAACCACGTCGATTCGAGATCGCCACACGATCGCCGCGATTGCATGTCGAACGATTCCCCGCACGCGCTCCAGATCGCGCGCGCCGATCCCAGCAATGTTGTTTAATCTCAATCGGATAGACCTAGGCGGCGTTCGCAGCAACGCGGTTGCGCCCACGCCGCTTTGCATCGAACAGAGCCGTGTCCGCACGGCGGAATACCGTTTCCGGTGTGTCATCGGCGCACTCCAGCGTTGCAAGACCGACGCTGGCGGTGAGGGGAATTCCGAGACCCGGCCGCACCGGGAAAGCGTCGGCCGCGATCGACACCCGCAGGCGCTCGCCGACCTGGTAGGCGCGTTCCATGTCCGTATCCGGCATGATGATGAGAAACTCTTCCCCGCCGTAGCGGCAGGCGAGATCGATGCCGCGCGTGTTGCGCCGGAAGCGGGCCGCGAACTCCCGCAGCACGGCGTCGCCGGCGTCGTGTCCGTAGGTATCGTTCACATGCTTGAAGTGATCGATGTCCGCGAGGAGCACCGATAGCGCGCGCCCGCTGCGGCGCGCTTCCTCGACCAGCGTCGACAGATGGGTTTCCATGTAGCGGCGGTTGTGCAGCCCGGTGAGCGCATCGATGACCGATGCCTCGATGCTTTCCTCCAGGCGGTTGCGCAAATGATCGGAGTAGCGCTTGCGTTTCACCTGCGTCTTCACACGCGCCAACAGCTCGTTCTCGTCGATGGGCCGCATGATGTAGTCGTTGATGCCCATGTCGAGGCCGCGCAGCAGGCGCGCTTCGTTACCGGGCTCCACGAGCAGGATGATCGGCAGGTGGCGCGTGGCGTCCATGGAGCGCGTCTGCGAGCAAAGGCGCAGCGCATCCGCGTTGGCGAGCGAGAGCGACACGATCATGAGATCGAACTCTTCGTTCGCAAGCTCGCGGAGTGCCGCCTCGGGCGTCGATGCCGTCGTCACCGAATGTATCGACGACAGCCAGCTCACGATGCGGGAAACCGCACGCGTGTCGTCATCGACCAGGAGAACGCGGCCGCTTTCCTCCGCAAGCGCTTTTAAAAGCGCGGCGTCCTCGCTGATGCCCATCTGGCGCCCGGTGAGCGCACGCATCAGCATCTCGTCGGTGAGCGTCTTGAGCCGGGCCAGGTTCTTTACACGCGTGATGAGCGCGATTTCATCGACCGGCTTGGTGAGGAAGTCATCGGCGCCGCCCTGGAGGCCGCGCACCTTATCGGAGAACTGATCGAGCGCGGTGACGAGCACCACGGGTATGTGATGCGTCCTCGGATCGGACTTCAAACGGCGGCAGGTCTCGAAGCCGTCCATGCCCGGCATCATCACATCGAGCAACACGACGTCGACGCGCTCACGCGCGCAAACGTCGAGCGCTTCCTGCCCCGAGCTCGCCGTGAGCACGTCGAAATATTCGGCGGAAAGCCGGGCTTCCAGAAGCTTCACATTCGCAAGGATATCGTCGACTACGAGTACACGAGCGGTCATCTTCGCCACTACTCTGCGCAGGTTACGAGTTTAAGCGCGCGGCTCACCGACGAAGCGCTGCACGGTCTCGAGAAAATTGCTCACTGAAATAGGCTTGGAGATGTAGGCTTCGCACCCGCCGGAACGGATGCGCTCCTCATCTCCCTTCATCGCGAAGGCGGTGATGGCGACCACGGGAATGTCCCGCAGCTCATCGTCCTCCTTCAGCCATTTGGTGACTTCCAGTCCCGAAATCTCGGGGAGCTGGATGTCCATGAGGATCAGCGCAGGACGGTGCTCACGGGCAAGGTCGAGCGCCTCCAGCCCGTTGCGGGTCTGGATCGTTGCATAGCCGTGCGCGGCAAGAATATCGTGGAAGAGCTTCATATTGAGCTCGTTGTCTTCCACGATGAGCACAGTCTTGCCGGGCACCTGCCTCATTGGCACATGCGGTTCCGCGGCACTGGTCTCCTGCATATTCATGGCGTTGCAGCTCGGACTCCCCGGCCCTTTTTGCACCGATTCTTTGGGCTGGACCGGGCTGGAGTTTGCTAGTGAAGACGTAACCAACAGTTAATGAATGGGCGTACAGCGCAGCCTGACAGCGCTTGTTCTACATCTTTCGATCTTTAGGTGAATTCGAGGTTGAAGCGCATGCATACGGACCGCGCCGAATCGATCGGGGTCTCGGCACTCCTGTTCCTGGCGGGCGATCCCCAGCGCTTGGCGCACTTCTTGACGCTCACGGGCGTCGGCCCGTCAGAGTTGCGCGAGAACGCCCGCACGCCGCAAATGCTGGCGGCCGTGCTCGATCACATGCTGCAGGACGAGAACATGCTACTCGTCTTCTGCGCCACGGACGGGATCCTGCCGACTGAGGTCGCCCCTGCGCAGCGCGCACTCGCCAAGATGGCCGGTGAGATCGGAGATCCGGAGATCAGTATCTAGGATCAGCGCTTGGCGGGGCTCGAGCCGGTGGCCTTGGCCGCGCACTTTCCTTCTTCCAGGAAGGTCAACTCCTTCAGCTCGCCGCGGATGGCAAAATCGCCGTAATCGATATAGAGCCGCGAGGAGACCCCGTTCTCATAGAAGCGGAACGAGAGCTCGTAGGTCGGCATCACGTCGTGGCGGCTGTGGCCGGGTTCGAAATAGCCGATGGCGACGGGCCATGAGGCCGCGGTGTCGAGCTTGTCGCCGTTGGCGACGCTGGCGGGCACCTTGACGCTACCGGGCTCGGATCGCCGTCCGATAACGGCGCTGGTCTCATAGAACTTCTCGCCCTTGTCCGAGCCGTCGAAAAGGTTGGCGGTGAACTGGCTATGTCCGGCCCGGGCCGCCTCCACCAGCGCCATGGAGTGCTGGATGGGAAAATAGATATTGGACGGCAGCTTCACCGTCTTCTTCGAAGGCTTCGTGAGCTTCACCTCGGTGAAGGACGCGCCATTCCCCGGCCCTGCGCTGCCCTGGGCGGCCTCGGAAAGCTTCTGGTTCTCGTACTGGCTCGATGAAAACCGCAGCCGGTGGGTCGCCACGTCCTCGAAACTGGAGGTGCGCAGGTCGTTCACCTGGGAGACGCCGTCCTGGTTGGTCATCCGGGTGACGAAGCGCATGTTTTGCGCGTACTCGCCGCAACTGCTGCCGGTCATCTCGTAGACCATGCGGCCGGTCATGTCGGCGACGCCGGAGCCGGGGGTCGAGTGGTCGAAGGTGATATCGTAGACGGCGCGGTGGGGGCGGAACTGCACCGCCCCGCCGGCGACCTGCGCCCGCAGGTCGGCCAATGGCATGGCGAGCACCACCGCACCCAGGGCGCTGGCGACAAGAACCTTGACTAGGTGAAACATTCTTCCTCGCCGTCGATTTTTGGCCCGCAGCCTAACCCGGACAGGTTAAGCCACGGAATACCCCCAAGGGCATCCGCGCGCCATTGCCAAGAGCCGATCCGCCAGCCAAAAAGACGCTCGAGCAAAGGATGGCACGGTGCCGCCAAGCGTAAGGATAATAGAATGGACGACAAGATCGAGGCGCGCCTCGCAGCGCTTGGCATCGTGCTCCCGGATGCACCAAACCCCGTCGCCAATTACGTGCCTTCCTTCCTGGCCGGCAATCTTCTCTTCATCTCCGGCCAGGTTTCCAAGGCGGCGGATGGCAGCATCCTCAAGGGGCGCCTCGGCGACAACATGGCGGTAGCCCAGGGTCAGGAAGCCGCACGCCTGTGCGCCCTCGCCATCCTGTCCCAGACCCGCGCCGCCATCGGCCGGCTCGATCGTATCGTCCAGGTTGTGCGTCTCACCGGCTTCGTCAACTCCGCCCCTGACTTCACCGACCACCCGCAGGTCATCAACGGCGCCTCGGACCTGATGGTCGAGGTGCTGGGGGACAAAGGCCGGCACACGCGGGCCGCCGTCGGCGTCTCGAGCCTGCCGCTCGGCTGCGCCGTGGAAGTCGACGCGGTGATCATGATCGAGGGCTGAGGCAGCCATGCGCGAGCGCGCGGCCTTCCTGAAGCCCATCGCGCACCGCGGCCTGCACAACGTTGCACGCGGCATCGTCGAAAACACGGTTCCGGCGTTCGAAGCGGCTATCGCGAAGGGCTACGGTATCGAGTGCGACGTGCGCCCCGCCGGCTGCGCCACGCCCATGGTGTTTCACGATCTGACGCTGGAACGGCTGATCGAAGGCGACGGGCCGCTCGCGGCGCGCGATGCGTCCCAGCTCAAAGCCTTGCGCTACCGCAACGCCGGCGGCGCCATGATCGACCTCGCCGAATTGCTGGAACTCGTGCGCGGGCGGGTGCCGTTGCTCATCGAAATCAAGAGCGAGTGGGACGCGCCGGACGGGCAGTTCCTGCGCAACATCGCGGAGACGGCGACGGCCTATGACGGGCCCGTTGCGCTGATGTCGTTCGACCCATCGGTCATGGCGATTTTGCGCACGCTTGCCCCGGGGGTTCCGCGCGGCATCGTGGCGGAGCAGTTCGCTGCCGATTGCGCGTGGCGCGGGGTGCTTGGTTCCGAGCGCGCCTATGCTCTGACGCACCTGCTTGAATCGGGGCCTGCCGCGCCCGATTTCTACGCCTATGACGTCAACACGCTGCCAACCGCCGTTACCCGGTATGTGCGTGAGGTTGAAGGGAAGCCATTATTTACGTGGACTGTGCGCACCGCAGAGCAGCGGGAGACCGCGGCACGCTGGGCCGACGCGCCGATCTTCGAGGGCTACGAGCCCTGAGATAGATGGTCGGCGATGCGCGGGAATGGGCAAGCATCGCGATGAGTAGCGAAAGGGCCAGGCCGGACGACAGCGCCGCTGAGCGCGAGGTGCACAGGGCTGTCGCCACGGTCGTCGCGCGCATCGCCGATATCGATGCGGCCGAATGGGATGCGTGCGCCAATCCGGATGCGTCCACCTTCAATCCCTTCATCACACACGCCTTCCTCAAGGCGCTGGAGGATTCCGGTTGCGTCGGCGAGCCGAAGACGGGCTGGCTGCCGCAGCACATCTGCCTTGCGGATGAGGTCGGCCATATCGCCGCCTGTACGCCCTGCTACGTGAAGCTCAACAGCTCGGGCGAATACGTATTCGATCATTCCTGGGCGGCGGCCTACGAGCAAGCGGGCGGAGAATATTACCCGAAGCTGCAGATCGCCGTCCCGTTCACGCCCGTGCCGGGGCGGCGCCTGCTGGTGCGGCCGGGCCCCGACGCAGCGCAGAATACGCGTACGCTCGCGGCGGCGGCGGTCGAGCTTTCGCGGCGCATCGGCGCCTCGTCGGTGCACGCGACATTCCTGCAGCAGAACGAGTGGGAGACACTTGGCGCCCAGGGCTTCCTGCAGCGTACCGACCAGCAGTTCCATTGGACGAATGGCGGCTATGGGACGTTCGACGATTTCCTATCCTCGCTCGCGTCGCGCAAGCGCAAGGCGGTGCGAAAGGAGCGCAGCGAAGCCCTCGCCGGCGGCCTCGTCGTGGAACAGGTCTGCGGCTCGGAGATCACCGAAGCGCACTGGGATGCGTTCTTCGCGTTCTACATGGACACCGGCAGCCGCAAGTGGGGGCGGCCCTACCTCAACCGGCGCTTCTTCTCGCAACTCGGCGAGACGATGGCGGACCGCTGCCTGCTGATCATGGCGCGGCGCGGCGAACGCTATATTGCCGGCGCGCTCAACCTCATCGGCGGCGACTGCCTCTATGGGCGCTACTGGGGCGCCGTCGAGGATCATCCGTGCCTGCATTTCGAGCTCTGCTATTATCAGGCGATCGAGTACGCCATCGCCCACGGGCTGGCGCGCGTCGAGGCGGGCGCGCAGGGCGAGCACAAGCTGGCGCGCGGCTACCTGCCGGTGCCCACCTACTCGGCGCACTTCATTGCCGATCCGGGATTCCGCCGCGCGGTCGCGCATTATCTCGAAGGCGAGCGGCGCGCGGTGGCCGAGAACGTCGCCGCACTTGCCGAATATGCGCCTTACCGCAAGGGCAACGGCTCTTAGAGCGTCCCTGAAATGACGGGTCGCTTGACGGGGATGGCTGCGATCCGTTTAACAGGTTCGCTAGACGGAGGCCGACATGCCCTACGACGACAGCAATGTGTTCGCAAAGATCCTGCGCGACGAGATCTCTTCGCACCGGGTCTACGAGGACGAGAACGTGCTCGTCTTCATGGACGTCATGCCCCAGGCGCCAGGGCATACGCTGGTGGTGCCGAAAGCGCCCTCGCGCAATCTGCTCGATGCCGATCCGGCGGCGATCGCCAAGATGGTGCCGGTGCTGCAGCGCACGGCGAAGGCGGTGAAAGAGGCTTTCAAGGCCGACGGCGTCACCGTCGTCCAATATAACGAGCCAGCGAGCGGGCAGACGGTTTTCCATCTCCACTTCCACGTCATCCCGCGGCACGAGGGCGTGCCGCTGATGCCCCACGGACGCGAGATGGAAAAGCCGGAGGTGCTGGCCGCGCACGCGGAGAAGATCCGCAAGGCGTTCGGCAGCTAGGCCGCCGCTGAATGGCCGACGCGGCTCCGACAATTCTGAGCTCGAGCGCTTTTCTTCTTGGATCGTGGTGCGACGGCCGTCGTCTTTTGAATTCGCCCGATGATTCACGCTTCGGACTGGTAGGGTCCGAAGCGATCATGGTCTTTTGCTTCGACCGATGATTCACGCTTCGGACTGGTAGGGTCCGAAGCGATCATGGTCTGGGGTCACCCCGAACAGGCCTGATACCGATCCCACCACACACGGCTGCCCGTGCGGACCGCGATACCGCGCAGGCACTCGCAGTCGCCGTAGGGGCAGGCCGAGTTGTAATAGCGGATAGGCCCGCTGTTGTAGGTGCGCGGCGTGCTCCGGTAGAGCTGGGGCCTATACGGACGCGTCTTGCTGGCTCGGTCGCGGTGCCAGTAGCCGTCCGCCGTCGCCGGGGCGAAATATCCGGCGAGCGAAGCGACCGCCGCGGCGGCGGCAATGGCACCTATCACGGTTTTCATGGCACGTTCCTCGCTGGCCCGATCGATGGACGGCGAGCGCTGCTCGGCACGTCTTCCGTCAACGTATCATTCTATTCCGATAGGGTTAAGAGCCGCTGAGCGCCCGCGCCGGAGACTCAGCGATCACACCTCGGAGATATCCCGGTCTTTCGTTTCCGGCAGGAAGAAGAGGCCGATCACAAACGTGCCGAGCGCGACGATGATCGGATACCAGAGCCCGGCGTAGATGTTGCCCGCCCACGCGACAATGGCGGTTGCGAGCAGCGGTAGCATGCCGCCGAACCAGCCGTTGCCGATGTGATAGGGCAGCGACATCGACGTGTAGCGGATCTGGGTGGGGAACAGCTCCACGAGGAACGCCGCGATGGGGCCGTAGACCATCGCCACGTAGATGAGGAACACAGAGAGGATCGCCAGCAGCGTGTGCCACTCGATCTTTTCCGGATCGGCGGCGACGGGCACGTAGACCGTGGCTCCGTTCTTCATCTCCGCCTTGAGGTTCGGGTAACCCGCGGCGATGAGCGCTGCGTTATAGGCATCGGCGCTGTAGGGCGTCACCTCGGTGCCGTTGATGCTCAGGACGACCGGGCCGCCGGCGCCCGCATCGTGCGTCGTAAACGAGAGGCCCTGCTTGATGATGTGGTCTTTGGCGCGGTCGCAGTCGGTGAACTTCGACCAGGGCCCCACGAAGATGTGGAAGTTGCATTGCGCCGCGTCGACGCTGAGCGTGATCGCCGTGCGCTCCTGAAACGCGGCGAGATCGGGGTTGGCGGCCTTCGCCATCATCTCGAACAGCGGGAAATATGTGAGCGCCGCGATAAGGCAGCCGGCGAGGATGATCTTGAGGCGGCCGATCCAGTCGCTGAGCCAGCCAAAGAAGATGAAGAACGGCGTGCCGATGAGCAGCGATCCGGCAATCAGCACATAGGCATAGAGCGGATCGACCTTCGCGGTGATGGTGAGGAAGAACAGCGCGTAGAACTGTCCGGTGTACCAGACGACGCCCTGTCCCGCCGTCGCGCCCAGCAGCGCGAGCAGCACGTATTTATTGTTGGGGTAGCGCAGAAAGCTGTCGGTGATGGGCGACTTGGAGGCCTTGCCCTCGGCCTTCATGCGCGCGAACACCGGGCTCTCGTTGAGCTTCAGCCGGATGTAAACGGAGAAGATCAGCAGCACCAGCGAGACGAGGAAGGCGACGCGCCAGCCCCATTCGGCGAAGGTTTCAGCGTCGAAGAAATAGAACCGGCACAGGCCGATGACGAGCAGCGCGAGGAAGAAGCCGAGCGTCGCGGTCGTCTGGATCCACGACGTGGCGAAGCCGCGCTTGCCGGGCCGCGCGTGCTCGGCAACGTAGGTCGCCGCGCCGCCATATTCGCCGCCGAGAGCGAGGCCTTGCAGCAGGCGCAGGGTGACGAGAAGGATCGGTGCCGCCCATCCGATGCCGGGAACCTCGAAGCCGAGGATCTTCGCGTCCGAGAACGTCGGCAGCAGGCCCACGGCGAACGTCGAGATGCCCATCACGAGGATGGTGATGAGAAACGTGTATTTGCGCCCCACGAGGTCACCGATGCGCCCGAAGACGATGGCGCCGAACGGGCGCACGAGAAAGCCGGCGGCATACGTTGCAAACGCCGAGAGGAGCGCTGCGGTATCGTTACCCGGCGGGAAGAACAGCGCAGCGAAGAATGGCGCGAGCGTTGCGTAGAGGTAGAAATCGTACCACTCGAATACGGTGCCGAGGGACGAAGCGAAGATGACGCGCCGCTCTTCCCCCGAGATGCCCGTTTGCGGCTCAACGACATTCTCCGCGTCGGCCATCGCCATGTGCGTTCCCCCGGTCCTCTTCTTTGGGCGGCACTCTACGCACAGCTTCGCGCCATTGGAATTATGACTTTTCACCTATGCGATTATGGAGGGATGCATAGGCGGACCGGGCGGCCATATGCCCGCAATCGCACGGCGCGGTGTGCCTTCCCGGCAGCAGCGCGTCTGCTTTAGCGGCGGACGCCGAACTGCAGCCGCGAAGTCTAGCATGCGTGGCGCGGCGGAGGGATGGCGCCTGTGCTGGCCGGGCGCGCGCGAGGTGCCGCCGGCAACGTATGCCGCTGACCGGCACAGCGCAGAGCGCCCCAAATTGCTGGCGCTTTTGCTTCCGACCTCTCCCGCCTCGCTTCTTGCGCCGCGCCGCACGCTTCACCTATCTCGCAGGCGCGAAATGGGTCCGATGGTCTTCTCTTGACGTGCCTACCTACTGGTAGGTAGTATGCCGCCCATGGCTACACTGGACACAAAATCCGCCTTGCTCGCCGAAGCCGAGACGCTCGTGCGTACGATGGGCTATGCCGCCTTCAGCTATGCCGATCTCTCGGAGCGGGTGGGCATCCGCAAAGCGAGCATCCATCACCACTTCTCGACGAAGGAAGCGCTCGGCAACGCGCTGATCGACGGCTATCTCGAACGTTTCTCCGCTCAACTGGAGGAACTCGCGACCTCGGATATGGATACCTCGCGCAAGCTGCTCGCTTACGGCGACTTCTTCGCCGGCAGCCTCGATGACGGGCTTATGCCGCTGTGCGGGGCGCTGGCGGCGGACGCGGCCTATCTCCCCACCTCGATGCAGCGTCGCGTGAAGAAATTCTTCGAGCTGCATCTTACGTGGCTTGAGAGCGTTCTGCGTGAGGGCAGCGCGCGCCGGCAGATCAAGGTGCAAGGGGGTGCGCATAAGTCCGCGCTGCTGCTGCTCAGCACGCTGCAGGGCGCGAGCGTCATTGCGTGGGCGCTGAAAGATCCGTCCGTCATCAAGCCCGTGTTCCGGCAACTCGTCGAGACGATGGCGAAGTAATGCATTTGCCTGCTGCGCCTACCAACTAGAAGGATGGTGCCATGTGCACGCCCGCCCAGTTGCAGACGATCGCCCGCCCCGGCGAGGAGGAAACCAAAACCATCGCGCGCGCGCTGATGGGCTCGGTTTCGCGCCGCAGCGTGCTGGCGGGCGCACTGGCGTTTTCCGTCGCGCCGCTCGTAAGCCGCGTTCCGGCTTTTGCTGCGGCGGGCATGGATTTCGCGGAGGTCGCGCCGGGCGTCTTCGTACATCAGGGGCGCTATGAACTACAGTCACCGCAGAACCGCGGGGACATGGCGAACGCGAGCTTCATCGTGGGCGACGATGCCATCGCGGTCATCGATACTCTAGGCAGCGCGAAGGTGGGCGCGGATCTGCTCGCGGGCATCAGGGCGATCACCGACAAGCCGATCCGCTACGTCATCAATACGCACATGCACCCCGACCATGTGCTCGGCAACGGTCCCTTCAAGGCGGACGGCACGGCGTTCGTCGGGCATCACAAGCTCGCGCGCGGCCTGGCGGCGCGGGCCGAGACGTATCTTGCGAGCAGCAAGGACATGTTGGGCGAGGATGCGTTCGCGGGCAGCGAGATCGTGCTGCCGACGCAGTCCGTCCAGGACAGGACGACGCTGAATCTCGGCGGGCGCGAGCTCGTCCTCGAAGCGCAGTCGGTGGCCCATACGGACAACGACCTCATCGTAACGGATACGAAAACCGGCACGATCTTCCTCGGCGATCTGCTGTTTTCCGGCCACGTTCCGACGCTCGATGGCTCGCTGCGGGGATGGCTGTCGCTGATCGATCAATTGGAGCGCCATGCGCCGGCGCGCGTGGTGCCGGGCCACGGACCGCACGCGATGCAGCTGCCCGCCGCGCTCGGCGATGAGAAGCGTTACTGGTCGACCGTTGCCGGCGATGTGCGGCGGCTGATCGCCGAGGGCCAGACGCTGAGCGAAGCGACCAAGACGGCTGGCCAGTCCGAACGCGGCAAGTGGGCGATGTTCGATCAGTATCACGTGCGCAACGTGACGGCCGCCTTCGCGGAACTGGAATGGGAATAGGAAAAACATACGGGACGGAGACGCACAATGTTCAACCATTCGTCACGGTCGATATTCAGCATAGCGGCGGGCGCTGTTGCGGCGTTGCTGGCGCTGTCGCTCCCGGCATTCGCCGACGACGACGACGCGTGGCCCTCGCTGCAAAAGGAAATCTACGGTACGCGACCCATTATCGAAAACGACGGCACGGTGCTCATCGACGCGCCCGAGCGCGCCGAAGATCCCGCGGTGGTGCCGATCACCATCCGCGTGCCGCCCTCGGTGAAGGGGCCGCTCAAATCCATGGCGCTCATCATCGACAAGAACCCTGCGCCCGTTGCCGCGAACATCACGTTCGGCTCCGCGGCGGGTGATGGCGGCGGTGAGCGGCGGATGGCGACACGCGTGCGCATCGACACCTACTCCTATGTGCGCGCCGTGATCGAGACCGAAGACGGCGCGCTGCACATGGTGAAGACATTCGTGAAAGCTTCCGGCGGCTGCTCTGCGCCCGCTCCCAAGGATGCCGACAGCGAAAGCGCCGGTCTCGGCAAGATGCAAGTGCGCAGCTTCGATCCGGCCCTTCCCTCTACGCCCCTGCGCGAAGCGGTCATCATGATCAAGCATCCCAACACCAACGGCATGCAGATGGATCCGATCTCGCGCGGCTATGTCCCTGCGCGCTTCATCAAGTCCATCGAGGTGAAGCGCGGCGACGATCTGGTGTTCCGCGCCAAGACGGGCATCTCGATCGCCGCCAACCCGCACTTCCGTTTCACCTACCAAAACGCAAACGACAACGCCTTGTCGGTGACGGCGATCGACACGGAGCCGACGACCTTCACAGGCGCAAGCGGCCAGGTGGCCGCCGTTTCCCAGTAAATTTACAAGGAGGCTTTCCATGGCACTGCTCGACTGGACCAAATACCGAAACGCGCTCGTGGGCCGTATCGGCGATCTCAGCAAGCTCACGCCCGATGCGGTCGGCGGATACATGATGGCCAGCGGCGCCGGCGCGAAGACCGGGCATCTCGATGAGAAAACCCGTCAGCTGATTTCGCTGGCTGTCGCCGTGACGACCCGCTGCGACGGCTGCATTTCGGTCCACTCCCAGAAGGCGGTCGAGAGCGGCGCCAGCAAGGAGGAGATCGCGGAGGCCCTGGGCGTCGCCATCGCCATGAACGCCGGCGCGGCGCTCGTCTACTCGGCCCGCGCGCTCGACGCCGTTGATGCAGTCACGGACGGTAAGTAAGAGCCGGCGCGCACATTCTTCTCGCGCATGAAAAAGCGCCGGAGACGAAGGTCTCCGGCGCTTTTGATTTCTGCACTCGTAACGGGCGCTCCGTGCTCCTTATCGGAAAAGCGGTTTCCACTTTTCCGGAAGCGCTCTAGTCGTCCTTACGGCGCGGCACGTTCGGAACCGTGCCGCCGGGCGACCTGTTCGGCCGCTCCTTGCGCTCCTTCGGCGAGGGAAGCGCCTTGCGGGGAGCTGCATCGACCAGCACCGCCTGGGGCTCCTCGTCGTCTTCCTCCTCGTCCTCGGAGCGCTTCGCCTTCGGCCGCTTGGTGGGGTCGGGCGCCAGGAACTCGAAGGCGAGCTTGCGCTCCTCGCCCTTGCCTTCCACCACGACCTTCACCGTGCCGCCATGTTCGAGCTTGCCGAACAGCAGCTCGTCGGCGAGCGGCTTCTTGATGTGCTCCTGGATGACGCGCGCGAGGGGGCGGGCGCCGAACTTCTCGTCGTAGCCCTTCTCGGCGAGCCAGCGCGTTGCATCCTCCGACAGCTCGATCAGAACGCCACGGTCGGCGAGCTGCGCCTCGAGCTGGAAGATGAACTTCTCGACGACCTTGGTGATGACCTCCGGCGGCAGGCCGGCGAAGGGCACGACGGCATCGAGACGGTTGCGGAACTCCGGCGTGAACATGCGATTGATCGCCTCGCTGTCGTCGCCTTCGCGCTTCGTCCGGTTGAAGCCCATCGGCGGCTTCGCAAGATCGGAAGCGCCCGCGTTCGTCGTCATAATCAGAACGACGTTGCGGAAGTCGACCGACTTGCCGTTGTGATCGGTCAGCTTGCCGTGATCCATCACCTGCAACAGGATGTTGTAGAGATCGGGATGCGCCTTCTCGATCTCGTCGAGCAGCAGCACGCAGTGCGGATGCTGGTCGACGCCGTCGGTCAGCAGGCCGCCCTGGTCGAAGCCGACATAGCCGGGAGGCGCACCGATGAGCCGCGAGACGGTGTGCTTCTCCATGTATTCCGACATGTCGAAGCGCAACAGCTCGATGCCCATGAGGTCGGCGAGCTGCTTGGCGACTTCCGTCTTGCCGACGCCCGTGGGGCCGGAGAACAGATAGCAGCCGATCGGCTTCTCGGGCTCGCGCAGGCCCGCACGCGACAGCTTGATCGCCGACGCGAGCGCCTCGATCGCAGCGTCCTGACCGAAGACGACGCGCTTCAGGTCCTTCTGGAGGTTCGACAGAACCTCGGCGTCGGACTTGGTCACGGTCTTGGGCGGGATACGCGCCATCGTCGCGATGGTCGCCTCGATCTCCTTGACAGTGATCTTCTTCTTGCGCTTGCCCTCGGGCACCAGCATCTGCGAGGCGCCCGTCTCGTCGATCACGTCGATCGCCTTGTCGGGCAGCTTACGGTCGTGGATGTACTTGGCCGAAAGCTCCACCGCGGTGCGGATCGCATCGTTGGTGTACTTCAGCTTGTGGAAGTCCTCGAAGTAGGGCTTGAGACCCTTGAGGATCGCCACGGAATCCTCGACCGAGGGCTCCTTCACGTCGATCTTCTGGAAGCGCCGCACGAGGGCGCGGTCCTTCTCGAAGTGCTGGCGATACTCCTTATACGTGGTCGAGCCGATGCAGCGCACGCTGCCCGACTGAAGCGCAGGCTTCAGCAGGTTCGAGGCATCCATCGCGCCGCCGGAGGTGGCGCCCGCACCGATGACGGTGTGGATCTCGTCGATGAACAGGATCGAGCCGGGATAGTTCTCGATCTCCTTCATCACCGCCTTGAGACGCTCTTCGAAGTCGCCGCGGTAGCGCGTGCCGGCGAGCAGCGCGCCCATGTCGAGCGCGAAGATCGTCGAATCCTGCAGCACCTCCGGCACCTCGCCCTTGATGATCTTACGGGCGAGGCCTTCCGCGATCGCGGTCTTGCCGACGCCGGGATCGCCAACGAGCAGCGGGTTGTTCTTCTGGCGACGGCACAGCACCTGGATCGTGCGCAGCACCTCAGGCTCGCGGCCAATGAGCGGATCGATCTTCCCGTCGCGGGCCTTGCGATTGAGATTCACGCAGTAGGTGTTGAGCGCATCCTGGCCGGGCTTGCGCTCTTCACCTTCCACGGCCTGATCCTCATCCACGCCGCGCACCGAGCGCGGCTCGGACATGCCGGGCCGCTTGGCGATGCCATGGCTGATGTACTGAACCGCATCGAAGCGCGTCATCTCCTGCTCCTGCAGGAAATAGGCGGCATGGCTCTCGCGCTCGGCAAAGATGGCCACGAGCACGTTGGCGCCCGTCACTTCCTCGCGTCCCGAGGACTGCACATGCACCACCGCGCGATGGATCACGCGCTGGAAGCCGGTCGTCGGCTGCGCTTCCGTGGCATCGCGCGAGACCAGCGCGGAGAGATCGTTGTCGAGGTAGTTGGTGACCCGGGAGCGCAGCGTGTCGAGATCGACCGTGCAGGCGCGCATCACGGCTGCTGCGTCGCGATCATCGAGAAGAGCCAGCAACAGGTGTTCGAGCGTCGCATATTCGTGGCTGCGCTCGTTGGCAGCTTCAAGGGCGCGGTGCAGGGCGCTTTCGAGGCTCTTCGAGAACGACGGCAAGGCTGACCTACTCTTTCTCCATGGTGCACTGAAGAGGATGACCGTTCTGTCGTGAAAAATCCATGACCTGCGTTACCTTAGTCTCGGCGACCTCGTAGGGATAAACCCCACAGACGCCGACCCCCTTATGGTGCACGTGAAGCATAATACGCGTCGCTTCATCGCGTCCCTTGGCGAAATACTTTTCCAAGACCAGCACGACGAATTCCATCGGCGTGTAGTCGTCGTTCAACAGCAATACCTTGTAGAGGCTCGGCTTCTTCGTTTTCGGCCGAGTCTTGGTGGCGATCCCGGTGCGGCCATCCTCGTTGCCGCGATCCCGCCCAGGGGGCTCGCGGCCGGGAGGCTCGTCCTTTGCAGCCTTCGTTGCGACCGTCGGCTCCACCGACAGAAGCCCCGACGTCAGAGTATTCGCCATAAATGCCAAAGTCCGTCCCTGGGTCGCGCCCTTGCGCCGGCCCGCTGCCTATCAAGCGCTCTCGCGCATCGCTCCTACAGACGATACGCAACGCCGCCCGTGGCTGTAAATGTCCCGCCAGTCTTATTCTCCAGCCTTCCCGGCAACTTCCTGGGACACGAGGCATAGGCCGCCAAGGTCTCCGGAAGCTTATGATGGGGAGGCAAGCGGACACAAAAAAGGCCCGGCCGGGGCCGAGCCTTGGTTTTTGATGCCGCAGCAGCGAAAGCGGGCCTCTCAGGCGCCGTTCTGCATGATCTTCTCGACCGGCTTATAGGCCTCTTTGGCCATAGAGGCGTACATGCCGCCGATCTTCGACACCTGCTGCATATAATCGTCGTAGGCGCGCTTGGCATAGCTCGTCTGGATCTCGACGGCCTGCTCAACCGACTTCGACGACATGAGCTTCTCGAGCGTAGCGGTGCTCTCTTCGAACGAGCGCTTGGTGTAGTCGCTCATCTCGGCCGCGATCGCCTGCCAGTTCTTGTTCCACTCGCCCAGCAATTTCATAGCGCTGTCGACGTTGGTCTGACCCAGCTTCTGCATGTCCTCGAAATTCCTAATCATGGTGCCATCCGTGTTGACTGTCGAAACGATAAAGACGCAGCGCAGTGCCCCCGGCCCTGATCAGGACCTCACTCGCCCCAATTTTTATACGCACTGCACAAATCTTCAAGTCATTTTCGCGCTGCAATATAAGCGCCAGTCCTCGCCGGGGTTAACCCAACCGCAGGGCTCGCGCGGTTATGGTGAACCGGCGGAAAGGAACGGCGGGGGATCTGCGGATTGCTCCACCGCGAACGCCGCAAATGGGCCCTAAAACGGTGCTCCCTTATGGCCATAGCAGGCATATGGAAGCGCTTCGGGGATCGGCCTAACCCCTTTACGAGATTTGCGTTTCGATGCGCAGCTTCCGGGCCGCGCGGGGATGGTGAGATCGGCAGTCGATGTTGGGCGTACTAAAGTTGGCCGACCCCGGACGATGGCGCCGAGCCGTACTGATGGCGGTCCTCGTGTTTGCTACCGCGATGGCCTGTGGAGCACCTGCGCGTGCCGACGAGGTGCGCGCCGCTTCGATGGTTGTCGATGCCAATACGGGCGCTGTGCTGCACAATTCCGGCGGCGACAAGAGCGTCTATCCGGCCTCGCTCACCAAGATGATGACGCTCTACATGACGTTCGAGCTCATCGAGATGGGCCGGCTGAACTACGGGTCCAAAATCAAGATGACGGAGGCCGGCGCAGCGGTCGCTCCCTCCAAGCTCGGCCTCGATCCGGGCGAGGAGTTGACAGTCCTCGAGGCCATCAAGGCTCTGGTAACCAAGTCTGCGAATGACGTCGCGGTCGCCCTCGCCCAGCACATCGGCGGCACCGAAGCCAACTTCGCCCGGCTGATGACCCAAAAGGCGCGCCAGCTCGGCATGGCCAGCACCACCTTCCGCAACGCGTCCGGGCTGCCCGACCCGGGCCAGACCACGACCGCGCGCGACATGATCACCCTCGGCCTGCGGCTGCAGGACGATTTCCCGACGCACTATCGGCTGTTCTCGACCCGGAGCTTCAGCTTCCGCGGCAAGAACTACCGCAACCACAACACGCTGCTGCATCGCTATGCGGGAACCGACGGCATCAAGACCGGATACACGCGCGCCTCGGGCTTCAACCTCGTCTCGTCGGTGCGCCGCGACGGCAAGCACGTCGTGGCCGCGGTGTTCGGCGGCAAGACGGCCGCCTCGCGCAACGCCAAGATGCAGCAGATCATCAACAAGGCGCTGCCGAAGGCCTCTCGCACCGTGACGCGCAAGCCCGCGCTCGTGGCCCGCGCGCCGCAACCGCAGCCCGTCAGCCCGCCGCGCCAGGTTGCAGAAGCGCCGCGGCAGCAGCCTCCATCGCCAGCACCGACCGCCCGCGAGCGGGGCTCGGATATTGCCGTCGCCAAGGTTCGCGCCGTCCGTATCGACGCCAATGCGCAGACGGCGCGCCCCGACCCCGGCGACGAGCGGGCTCAATTCGCCGTGGCGGGTGCTTCCGCCAGCGCAGCACCGGCAGCAACCGCAGCGCCACGCGGCGAAGCCTTCCCGCGCTTTGTGCCGGAGACCGGCGCCCTGCGTCCCTCGACGCTGCAGGCTCAGGCTGCGCGCCTCGAGATGGAGATGGACGAGCCGACGCCGCGGCCACAGCCCGTCGCCGCGGTCCGCAACGCGCCGCCGGCGGCTCCGTCCGCACGCTCCGGCGCAAAGGGCCCATTCGAGATCCAGATCGGCGCTTTCGGCGATGAGGCGGAGGCCGAGCGGCGCATGTCGGCGGCACGCCAGCGCGCCGGCGGCATGCTCGATGGCTACCGCCCGGTTTCGATTCCGGTGCAGAGCGGTGGAAACAAATTCTATCGCGCGCGTTTCCGTGGCTTCGACGCGACGGCGGCGAACGAGACCTGCTCGCGTCTGAAGAACCTCAAGATCGACTGCTTCGTCACGCGGGCGCAGTAACGCGCAGTGCTGCCGCCACAGCGATGGCCGCGGCCTATTCCTGCAGCGCTTCGAGGGCGACGTCCTTCGCTTCGTTGATCTTCGCGGCGAGGTATGTCGAGCCGCCGCGATCGGGGTGCAGCTTCTTCATCAGCTCGCGGTGGGCGCGGCGCACCGCATCGCCATCGGCACCCGGGCCGAGCCCCAGGATTTCCAGCGCCTCTTCCTGCGTCATGCGCCCACCCGGGCCGCGGCTCATGTCGGATTCCCCGCGGGCCATATCCTCGCGCCAGGTGGGATGGATGCGATCGAGATAGGCCTCGATGAGCTGTGCGGAACGGGGATCGGTGTGGCGGCAATCCTGCCAAAGGAGCGCAAGGTCGGCGGCGCCGAGGGAAGAAATATCGCGGCCCGCGAACATGCCTTTCAGCACGCGCCCGTACATCGCGCCGGTGTCGTGGTCGAGCTCCATCTCGAGGTGATCGGTCGTTATGCGCGAGGTCTGTCCCGACGAACGGTGTGCGCCCCCGCCGCCGAGCCACGGCGGTGCGTTGCGTCCCCACAGGAGCCAGGAGCCGAGCATGGCGAGCGGGACCGCGATCGCGCCGCCGCCGCGCAGAAACAGAAGGCCGGACATCAGCAGCACGACAACCCCGCCGCCGACACGCATGCGGCGGGCCACGGCTGCGGGGTTGGCCTGCGCGAAGCTGCGCATAGCCATCAGTCCCAGAGCGAGCGCGAGCAATCCAAGCGCGAGGTAGACCATCAGCTGCCCGCCGCCCCGGTGCCGAGTTGCGGCAGCAGGAGGCGCGCGGCAGACCCCGCATCGCCCCGGCCGCTGAGCGCCAGCAGCGCTTTACGGCCACCGGCGGCGTAGACAGCCACCGCCGTGAGCAGGTCGCGCAATTGCCGCGCCGAGCCGCGGTCGAAGCGGCAAAAGGCGCCTTTCGTCAGTCGCGCGATCTCACGGAAGGCGCGTGTGGCGGTCTCGTCGCCGCCCTCCTGAAACATGAACACGGGCACGCCGAGCAGCCCCAGCTCACCGGCGCGCGCACAGAGCTGGTCTATGTCTTCCTCCATGCTGTCGCCGACGTAGACGATCGCATTTACCTTGCCGCGCCGGCTTTCATCGAGTGCGTGGGTGAGAACGCGGCCGATCTGCGTCAGCCCGCCCGCGCAGGCGACGGAGCGCATGAGGCGGGCGAGCGCATCGGGGTCACTGACCCACTTGGACGCCCGGCATTCCGAGGTGCCGCGGAAATAGACGAGCTGCACGTCGAGACCGCCCACGGCCTTCACGGCGGCGAACATCTCGCTCTGCATCGCCAGCGCCATCTGCCATGTCGGCGCGCGGCTCATGGTGGCGTCCATGGCGAAGAGAAGCCGCCCACGCCCGCCGGTGGCGGGCACGGCCACGGATTTCATCTTGGCGATGAACTCGGCGACCTCGGCGTCGGAGGAGGCTTCACGCGCGGGCACCCGATGCGCGGCACGCGTGGCGGCCGATGATTCGGCGGCGGTACCGCCGGACTGCTCCCGGGTTGTGCTGGCAGGCTTGCGCGTGATCATTCGAAGGCCGCTAGGCTCCCTGGAACACTGCCTCGACAAGACCGCAGCATGACGATCCGCGGGCTGCCCCGCAATATCCCCGAATGCCTTAACGGCCGGGGACGGTCCCAGGGCCCAGCAGCTCGAGGTTGCCGCCGGTCGCCGTGATATCGGTGGAGCGCACCCGCTCCGTCGCATAGGCGCGCAGCGTATCGGGACCGCCGGCCTTGGGTCCGGTGCCCGACAAGCCCTCCCCGCCGAACGGCTGCACGCCCACCACCGCGCCGATCTGGTTGCGGTTGACGTAGAGATTGCCGACGCGCGCGTGCTCGGCGACGTAGTCCGCCACGCCTTCGAGACGGCTGTGCAGCCCCAGCGTCAGCCCGTAGCCCGTGGCGTTGATCGCATCGATCACCTTGGACAGCGCGCCGCGCTCATAGCGCACTACGTGCAAGATCGGCCCGAAGACTTCGCCGTCGAGCACATCGAGGCTGTCGATCTCGAAGGCGGCGGGCGTGACGTAACTTCCGGCGTGGCACGCCTCGGGCAGCATCAGGTCGACGAGCTGGCGGCCTTCCCGCTGCATGCGAATCTTGTGTCCGTCGAGGAAGTCCTGGGCGTCCTCGTCGATCACGGGGCCGATGTCGGTCGCGTAATCGAACGGATCGCCAATGTCGAGCATCTGGATGGCGCCGACGAGCATCTCGATCGTGTCGTCGGCGATCTCCTCCTGCACGAAGAGCACGCGCGCCGCGGAGCAGCGCTGGCCGGCGCTATTGAACGCGGAGCGGACGGCATCGCGCACGACCTGCTCGGGCAGCGCGCTCGAATCCGCGATCATGGCGTTGATGCCACCGGTCTCGGCAATGAACGGGACGATGGCGCTGCGCCGGTCGGCGAGCGCGCGCTGGATGGCCCAGGCGGTTGCGTTCGATCCCGTGAAGGAGATGCCGTTGACGCGCGTATCCTTCACGAGCGCTTCGCCGAGGCGGCCACTGCCGGGGAGGAACTGGAGAACGTCGCCGGGAACGCCTGCCTCGTGCAGCAGGCGCGTTGCCATGAATGCCGTGATGGGCGTCTGCTCGGCGGGTTTGGCGAGCACCGCATTGCCGGCTGCGAGGGCTGCGGCGACCTGGCCGGTGAAAATCGCGAGGGGGAAATTCCACGGCGAGATGCAGGCGAAGACACCGCGCCCATCAAGCGTCAGCGTATTGCGCTCGCCCGTCGGCCCGCGCAGCTCCACGGGGCCGACAAACAGCCGGCGTGCCTGCACGGCGTAATAGCGCAGGTAGTCGACCGCTTCGCGCACGTCGCCCTGGGCATCCTCCAGCGTCTTGCCGGCCTCGCGCACGATGATGGCCATGAGCCGCGCCTTGTCGCGCTCGAAAAGATCGGCGGCGGCATCGAGGACTTTCGCGCGTCCCGCACCGCCGAGCTTGTTCCAGGCACCCGCAGCGCCCGTCGCGCGGTCGATGGCGGTGTCGGCCTGGGCGAGCGTCGTTACGCGCACGGTTCCGATGCGCTCGCGCCGGTCGTGCGGACAGGTGACGATGCTCGCCGCCTCTCCGCCCGATTGCATCTTGCCACCGATGATGGGACCGGCTTCGTAGACGTCATCGAGCGCGTCGCCCATCTCCTTGAACAGCGCATGGCGAGCGGAAGCTTCCGTCAACGCGAGGCCAGCCGATGCCATCCGCTCGGGCATGAAGATCTCGCGCGGGGGAACGATGGCGGGTTTTGCCGCCTGCCCGGCGGTGCGCTCCGCTTCCGCCGTCTCCACCGGATCGCGAATGATGTCGGCGATAGGGGCCTCGCCATCGGAAAGCCGGTTCACGAACGAGGTGTTGGAGCCGTTCTCCAGCAGGCGGCGCACGAGATAGGCCAGCAGGTCCTCGTGGCTGCCGACCGGCGCGTAGATGCGGCATGGCCGGCGGATGCCGCGCACGCCGACCATCTCGTCATAGAGCGCATCGCCCATGCCATGGAGGCGCTGGAACTCTATGGAGACCGGACCTGCCGCCACGTGCGCTGCCGCGATCGAATAGGCATTGTGCGTGCCGAACTGCGGATAGAACGCCTTCGGATCGCTGATGAGCAGGCGCGCGCATGCGAGATAGGAGACGTCCGTGTGCAGCTTGCGCGTGAAGACGGGATAGTCGGTCAGCGCGCGCTCCTGCGCCCATTTGATCTCGCTGTCCCAATAGGCGCCCTTGACGAGACGCACCGGGATACGCTTGCCGGTGCGCTCGGCGAGCCGGCGCAGCCAGCGAAGAGTCGGGATCGCGCGCTTGCCGTAGGCCTGCACGGCTATGCCGAGGCCGTTCCAGTTGTCGAGGGCAGGGTGGGTGAGGGTCGCGGCGAAAATCTGCAGCGTCGGATCGAGGCGATCCTGCTCCTCGGCGTCGATGGTGATGGTGAGGCCGCGGGAGCGGGCGGCGCGGGCGAGCGTCAGCATACGCGGCGCCAGCTCCGAGGCGAGGCGCTCCTCCTTGCCGGGCTCGAAGCGCGGATGCAGCGCGGAAAGCTTTACCGACAGGCCTGGACGCCCGTAGAGCGCATCGGAGTGGGCCACGCCGAAAGGTCCTGCCGCCTGCCCCACCGCGTCAACCGCGGCGAGATAGCGCTCGAAGTAGATATCGGCATCCTTCTGCGTGCGGGCGGCTTCGCCGAGCATGTCGTAGGAGAGCAGATACCCCTTCGCCTGGTATTCGCCGGCGCGGGCGATCGCGTCGGTGATGGTGCGGCCGAGGACGAACTGATCGCCCAGGAGACGCACGGCATGGCGCACCGCCTGCCGGATCACCGGCTCGCCGGACCGGGCAATGAGACGCTTCATGGCGTCGAACGGATTGGCGCCCTGCGCCTCGCGCAGCTTCACGATCTGGCCCGTGAGCATCAGCGCCCAGGTCGAGGCGTTGACGAACAGGCTGTCGGAGTGGCCGCGGTGCTTCTCCCATTGGCCATCGGCCAGCTTCTCGGCGATCAGCTCGTCCGCCGTCTCGGTATCGGGGATGCGCAGCAGCGCCTCCGCGATGCACATGAGGATGACGCCCTCCTCGCTGGAAAGGCCATACTCCCGCATGAAGGCATCGACACCCGCCTGCCTCCCCTTGCCGCCGCGCGCTGCGTTGGCGAGGCGACGCGCGAGCTCTGCGGCGCGCCTGCGCTCGTCCTCGCTGAACACGGCGCGCTCGATGAGGCGGTCGACCAGCCGATGCTCGTCGACGAGGTGACTGGCAGCAATTTCATCGCGCGGAGGAACGAGCCGGGCCCGCGCCTCGATCTCGTCTTCCGCTTCGACTGGCTTTACCGCGACCATCGTGTCCTCACCGTTATGCCGCCGTGCGATTCGACGAGCCGGTACAGTAGCAAATCGCCGGGATGCATGCGCGCTTGCGCTCCCGGGACGCGCATACACGGGCTTGACGGCGCCTTTAAGCCTCGCCAGACCTTGCGGCGGATTGGGGTTTGCGAGGCTCGACGGTGACCACACAAGCGAAGGTCGTGCGCAGCGTTGCCGAATTGCGCGACGAAATCCGCCAATGGCGGAAGAACGGCCTCACGGTTGCGCTCGTTCCCACCATGGGGGCACTGCATCGGGGACATCTGACGCTCGTGCGGCGCGCATCGGAGCTGGCAGACCGGACGGTGGTGTCGATCTTCGTCAATCCGGGCCAGTTCGCCCCGCACGAGGATCTGGCGCGCTATCCGCGCGATGAGCCGGGCGATCTTGCAAAGCTTGCCGGGGAGCGCTGCGACCTCGTGTGGGCGCCGCGGCCGGCGGACATGTATCCGGAGGGCTTCGCGACGCGCGTTCTTCCCGCCGGCGCGGCGCAGGGGCTCGAAAGCGATTTCCGGCCGCACTTCTTTGGCGGCGTGGCGACCGTGTGCGCCAAGCTATTCGGGGCAACGGCGCCCGATGCCGCCATCTTCGGCGAAAAGGACTACCAGCAGCTCTGCGTCATCCGGCAGATGGTGCGCGATCTCGACATGCCGCTGCAGATCGTGGGCGTCGATACGGTGCGCGAGCCCGACGGCCTCGCGCTCTCCTCGCGCAATGTCTATCTCTCGGCCGACGAGCGCGCGATCGCTCCGGCGCTCAATCGCGTGCTGCGGGAAGTCGCGGCCGCGGCGCAGGAAGCGCTGCGCGGCAAGGCGGGGCCGCGCAAAGCGCCGCGCCCGCAGCCGCTCGTGGTCGATGCGTCCGAGCCGGCACCGGTCCAGGAGCTTGCCGAGCTCACCGCAATCTGCAAGGCGGCGGTGGCCGAGCTCAAGGGCGCCGGCTTTGCAAAGGTCGATTATATCGCCGTGCGCGAGGCAGACACCCTGCGCCTCGTCGGCGAATTGGGGCCGCGCCCATTGCGGGTGCTGGGCGCTGCGTGGCTCGGCGCGACGCGGTTGATCGACAACGTGCCGGGCTAAAGTGCTCGATCAGGCGGTGCGGCGCACGGCGAGAAGAATGCCCGCAACGATGAGCGCAATGCCGACGAGCTGGTAAAGCTCCGGCCGCTCGTTGAGCAGCAGCACGGCGAACACGGTGCCGAATACCGGCACGAGATAGACGGAAAGCCCCGCCGTGTTGGCGCCGAGCAGCTCGACGGCCCGGTTGTATGCGCCGTATCCGATCGCGGAAGCGAACAGCGATACATAGCCGATCGCCAGCAGCGAACGGGTGCTCACCGGCATCGCCTGCACGAGCAGCGTTTCGCCGATATAGAAGGGCAACAGCAGCATAGCGCCCACAAAGAAGGTGGCGAAGAGGAAGCTCAGCCAGTGGACCGCGGGGCGCAGACGCAGCAGCGCCGTATAGACGGCATAGAGAATGCAGGCTGTGAGCATCCAAAGATCGCCGGCGTTGAATGCGAGTTCAGTGAGAATGTGCAGATCGCCGTGGGTGATCAGCGTCATCGCGCCCGCCAGCGACAGCACCACGCCCGTCCCCTGCCGCGCCGTTATGCGCTCGTTGAAGAGCAGGAACGTCGCGGCGACGATCAGCACCGGCATTGCCGCCTGCAGCATGAGAATGTTGAGCGCGGTCGTCGTGTGGGCGGCGATGTAGAGGGCGGCATTGAAGAAGGCGATGCCCAGCGCCGAGAGCAGCACCATGATCGGCCAGGCACGGATCATGGCCGGCGCATCGCGGCGCACGTGCGGCCAGGCGAACGGCAGCACCAGTATGGCTGCCAGCATCCAGCGCCAGAAGGCGAGCCCGACCGGCGGCAACTCGCCTGCAAAAGCGCGCGCGACGATAGCGTTACCGCCCCATACCACGCCTGGCAGCAGCATCAGCAGGTACGGCGCCAGTGTGCGCGGCGGCGATGGGGCGAGTGTTGCAGCGGATGCGGATTGCGAATCGGGCGACATTGCTCACCGTCGTCAATTGCTCTGCGTTTCCGGCGAGGCTGGCGGAAGCGGGCGCGCTCGCGGCGGGCTTATCTAGCCCGCTGCTGCACGGAAGGCGATCCCGTGCGGGCAAGCGCCGCGGGAGACTCATGAAAAAGCGGAAGCTGGCGCTTGGCCGGCTTCCGCTTAAAGGCCCGCCGTCATGGGGGGTGTCTGTGTCTGTCGTTGTTCCGCCGCAGCGCTGCGCGCCTCGATATTAAAACTTGAGGAACGGATCGGGCTGGGCATCGTGGAACGGCACGGTGTCGACGCCGGAGGGCAGCGTTATCGTGTGCACGTGAATATCCTCCGCATGGGCGGCGCGCAACACGTCGAGCGCTTTCTCCTCGCGCGCTTCGTCGTCCGTGCGCACCCACAGCACAAGGCCGCCGTTTTTCAGGTGGCGGTCGATCTGGTCTGCGTGGCGCCGCTCCATGCGCCGTGCCGCATAGAGGCCGACGCAGCCGGCGAGCGCGCCGACGCCCAGCGCCGCGCCGGCGGTGGCGATGGCGGCAGCACCCTCGAGGGCTGCAATGGCGGCCGCGCCCGCGCCGCCGACGTACACAGGTATGCCGGCCAGCGCGGCGAGGCCTTCGGTGCGGGAATCGCTGGAGACATACGTGGCGCGGGGCGTAGCCGGGTCATCGGCCAGCGCCTCGGCGGCGGGGATATTGGCGCCGAACTTGTCACGCAGGGCCTTGTCGCTTCCGAGCACGCTCAGGTCGTCGCGGTCGAAGCCGGAGCAGAGGAGCCCGTCGACGGCCTTCTGGAGCGCGGTGGCCGAGTGGAAGATCGCCGAAGCCTCGCGCGTTGTTTCCTCGGTCTGATCGGCGCAGCATTGAGCCTGCGTAGATGCCATGATCTCTTGCTCCTTTATGGCCGTTCGTGGGTGCACATGGACGAGCAGGCACGATCCGCCGCAACCCCTAAGATTGCTTTGGTTCGATCACGCAAATTGTCGAAACATCATCGACGCGGCCGCAGCGACCGCGTAGCGGTGCAACGCGGGTTTTCCCGTTTCGGCAAAGGCTTAACGGGGCTGTTCAGTGCGCCTCGCGGCGGCAGACTTGCCAAATCCGCCTCCCCCGTGCGAGGTCTCGGCAACCACAAATAAGGGATTCGCCGCTCCCGGCCCCACGTCCCCGCGTTCCGTGCCGCGGCACGCAGCCACGACGGGAATGACGCATGGCCGGAGCCGTTCGCGACCTCTTCTCAACGATCGAAAGCTCAATGACCGAAAAGACGGCCCGTAGTCGCCGCACGACCGACGCCTCCGACGCCTACACAGCGGCCGACATCGAGGTTCTGGAAGGCCTCGAGCCGGTGCGCCGGCGTCCGGGCATGTACATCGGCGGTACGGACGAGAAGGCGCTGCATCACCTTTTCGCCGAGGTGATCGATAACTCGATGGACGAGGCGGTGGCCGGTCACGCCACGTGGATCGAGGTGGAGCTGGAGAAGGACGGGTTTCTCTCCGTAGCGGACAACGGCCGCGGCATGCCGGTCGATCCGCATCCGAAATTCAAGAACAAGAGCGCCCTCGAAGTCATCATGTGCACGCTGCATGCGGGCGGCAAATTCGAAGGCAAAGCCTATAATACCTCCGGCGGCCTGCACGGCGTCGGCGTGTCGGTCGTCAATGCGCTGACGGATGTTTGCGAAGTCGAGGTTGCGCGCAGCCAGCAGCTCTACCGCATGACGTTCTCGCGCGGCATACCGCAGGGCAAGCTGGAGAAGCTCGGCCCGGTGATGAACCGGCGCGGCACCAAGGTTCGCTTTCATCCGGACGAGAAGATCTTCGGCAAGAACACGCACTTCAAACCGGCGCGTCTGTTCAAGATGGCGCGCTCCAAGGCGTACCTTTTCGGCGGCGTGAAGATCCGCTGGAAATGCGATCCTTCGCTGATCAGCGACGACACGCCTACGGAAGCGGAGTTCCACTTCCCCGGCGGTCTCAAGGACTATCTCTCCTCCGAGATCGCCGGGCAGACGCTCGTCACCAAAGAGCTGTTCGCCGGCAACATCGAGAAGGAGGGCAAGCACGGCTCGGTGGAATGGGCGGTGGCGTGGGTCGCGGATGCCGATGGCTTCTCGCGCTCCTACTGCAACACCATCCCGACCGGCGAAGGCGGTACGCACGAGAATGGTCTGCGCTCGGCGCTCTCAAAGGGCCTGCGCGAGTTCGGTGACCGCATCGGCAACCGCAAAGCGGCGCAGATCACAGCGGACGACGTGATGGGCACAGCGGCTTCGATGCTGTCGGTGTTCATCCGCGAGCCGGAATTCCAGGGCCAGACGAAGGACAAGCTCGCGACGCAGGAGGCGACCCGCATCGTCGAGTCGACGGTGAAGGACGCCTTCGACCACTGGCTCACGGAAAGCCCGCAGCAGGCGACCAAGCTGCTCGAGTGGTCCATCGACCAGGCCGAGGAGCGCCTGAAGCGCCGGCGCGAAAAAGAGGTCGGCCGGCAGTCTGCGACCCGCAAGCTGCGCCTGCCCGGCAAGCTCGCCGACTGCACGATCCAAGCCGCCGCGGGCACGGAGATCTTCATCGTCGAGGGTGACTCGGCCGGCGGATCCGCCAAGAGCGCCCGCCAGCGCGAGACGCAGGCGGTACTGCCGCTGCGCGGCAAGATCCTCAACGTGGCGAACGCCTCGTCGGCGAAGCTGGCGCAGAACCAGCTTCTCGCCGACCTCATTCTGGCGCTCGGCGTCGGCACGGGCGCGAAGTACAAGGACGAGGATCTGCGCTATGAGCGCGTGATCGTCATGACCGATGCCGACGTCGACGGCGCGCACATCGCCTCGCTGCTGATCACGTTCTTCTACCAGCAGATGCCGGAGCTGATCGAGAACGGGCACCTGTTCCTAGCCGTGCCGCCCCTCTTCAAGCTGACGCACGGGGCGAAATCGGTCTACGCGCGCGATGAGGCGCACCGGGCCGAGTTGGTCGCCAAGGAATTCAAGCCGGGCGCGAAGGTCGAGATCGGCCGCTTCAAAGGCCTGGGCGAGATGAATGCCGCGCAGCTCAAGGAGACAACCATGGATCCGGCGCGGCGCACGCTGCTGCGCGTGGAGATCGGGGAAGGCGACCGCAGCGAGATCGGCGAAGCCGTCAATGCGCTGATGGGATCGAAGCCCGAAGCCCGCTTCCGCTTCATCCAGGAGCACGCCGCCTTCGCGCAGGATCTCGACATCTAAAACCGTTGCGGCACTACGCGATTGAGTTTCAAGCGAGATTTAGTTGCTGGAGTCGGGCTGCTGTGTTCAGCACCTGTGGCGGTAGGTTTCGCATGGGCGAAAACGGATGGAGAGCAAGTAGCTACCTTCAACGGTGGCATTGTTCCGCCCAACCAAGGCGGTGGCGGACCGGCGGGATTACACGCTGTCAGCAGCGACAGCAAATGGGCCACGGGCTGGACAGTCGGTGGCGGCGTCGAGCTCGCGCTCAGCAAGAGCTGGTCGATCAAGGGCGAGTATCTCTACGTCGATCTTGGCGATGCCAACTATAACTATGTCGGAACAAAAACCGGAATTGGTGGTGGAGCCGCCGGTGACCCCCACACGACGGATGGATTTAGGGGCGATCTCGATCTCCACACCGTCAAAGTGGGCGTGAACTACAAGTTCGGTGGCGGCGACGAGATCGTGCCCCTCAAGTAGACGGAAGCCCGGCTGGATCCGGGAAGATTTTGGCGGGCGGCAGCAATGCCGCCGCCTCCTCGTTCTTGCGCGACGGCGCGTAACAGTCGCGCTCATTCCAGCTGGAGGACGTTGGCGCCGATCTCGGGGTCGACTTTACGCTCCAGCTTCCGGTCGTGCACGAGGAGGGTGATCTCGGCGGAGCCCGTGCCTACCTTCGCATCCAGTACGTGCCGCCGACAGCATTGAAATCGCGTCCGGCTGCCACGGCGTGAAGGTGCACGGAGGGCTTGTCCTCCTTCCATGCAATGCTACCGGTCATGCCGGCGACCTCGACGTCGTGGAATGTCTTGGGCGCAAACTCCTTCCTGTCGAAATCATAGAAGCCGAACGTGGCATCGCTGAAAAAGCCGATGCCGGTCAGGCTCGCGCTCGGCAGCTTCTCGGTCTCGGCCAGTTTTTCGAGGCTTGCGATCACATCGTCACCGCGACGCAGCACCATCAGGTAGCCGGTCGGCGTTTTGACATAGCGGTGCGCCTCGCGGGCGGCGGTGGGGGCTGGGCCGGCCAGAACGGCGGTTATTAGCGCAACGGCTAAAGGTACGGCCCTCGCCGTGTTCGTCGTCATCTGCTGCGGTCTCCTGATCCGGTCGGAGAACTAACGCCGGTACCGTGCTTAACGGTCCCATCCGGCGGGGCCCGTATTTGTCTCAGCGCGCCGGCGGCGGCCGTAGATGGGCTCGCCGGCCGCTAGGACCGCGAAATCGCCCTATTGCCTCCCGCAAATTGCCTCCCGCAAAAAACCGCACCCGCGGATACCACTCGGCAGATTGATGAATTGAACGGCTTGCCCATCGATGTAAATTGTATAGCCAGCCTAGCAATGATCGATGCCTGGTCCCCCCTGGGCGCTCATGCCGATTTGAATTGGATCCAATCGCGCTAATCGGAGTTTAGGAATTCTCTAGTTAGATCAGCGGTTAGGGCTTTCTAAGGGTTACGATATGCTTTCTCAGTGGGCGCAGTGCCGCCGAACTCCCCTCCTTTCCCTGGCGATACTCGCGGCAGCGGCTGCCACGGGATTTTCGCCTGCCGCCGAAGCGGCGCCCCGGCAGAACCAGAGGTCCGCGGATGCGCAGGAGGAGGCCCGACAGGCCGGGCCGCCGCGTCTTGCCATCGTCTCGCTGGGCGATCAGCGCGTGACGATCTACGACGCGGACGGGGCCATCATGCAGGGGCCGATTTCGAGCGGCGCGACGCCGAACGATACGCCGCCCGGCATCTACGCCATCCTGCAGAAGAATCGCGAGCACTACTCCAACCGCTATGACGATGCAGCGATGCCCTACATGCAGCGCATCACCTGGACCGGCATCGCGCTGCACAGCGGTGCCCTTCCCGGCTATCCGGCTTCGCACGGCTGCGTGCGGCTGCGCGACGACTTCGCCAGCCGCCTCTTCGACATGACGAAGCTCGGCATGCGCGTGATCGTCTCGCGCAACAACGTGGCGCCATCGCCGATCACGCACCCGAAGCTGTTCAAGCCGGCGCCGTTCCGGGACAGCGTCGCCGTGCTGACGCCGGCTGCGATCACGATGCCGGCGCCCGCGCCTGAGGGCAAAGACACCCGCTATAATGGCGGCCCCAACGATCCGCCGGACCTTGCTGCCCGCACCGCGGCGCTGCAGGCGCAGTTCGCCGCACGGTCGGCCGAAGTCGCCGAACTCGAGGCTCGCGCCACGAAGGCGCGCGAGAACGCCAAGCAGAAGGCGCGCCAGAGCGCCGCGGCGGCGAAGACACTGCGTGGCGCCGAGCAGGCCGTGAAGCGGGCGACGGACAGCCTCGCCTATGCGGAGCGTGTGCTTTCGAAGGCAAAGAAGCCGGCGGCCGTGACCAAGGCTGAAACCGCCAAGGCCAATGCCGAGAAGCGCCTCTCCGAAGCGAAGGCAAAGCTCGAAGCGGTGCAGGCCGAGACGAAGCCCGCGCTGGAGGAGGCGAACCGCGCCGAGGATGCCGCGAAGGCCGCCGAAGCGGAAAAGGACGCTGCCGTCGCCGCGGCGCGCGAGGCCGAGCGCAAGCTTTCGCCCGTGTCGGTGTTCATCAGCCTCAAGACCATGAAGCTCTATGTCCGCCAGGATTTCGAGCCCGTCTTCGAAACCGACATCACCATTCGCGATCCCGACCAGCCGATCGGGACGCACACGTTCACCGCCGTCGACTACAAGCCCGGTGGACGCGAGATGCGCTGGAACGTGGTGTCGATCGCCGGCCGCCAGCCGGGCGAGCCGGAAAAGAGCAGCGGCATGAACCGTCATCAGCGCAACGCCTCGGTGCCGGCCATTCCGACCGACGTCGATGCGGCCGCAGCCGCGCTCGACCGCGTCGAGATCCCTGAGGAGACGGTGCAGCGGATTTCCGAGCTCGTGCTTCCCGGCTCCTCGCTGATCATCTCCGATGAAGCGGCGCACAAGGAGACGGGCAAGGCGACGGACTTCATCGTCCTTCTCAGCGGCGAGCCGCAGGGCGGCATCATTCTGCGCCCGAAGCCGAAGCCGGAATACTACGACGACGATGGCTACTACGGCGGCCCGTTTGGCTGGGGCAACTTCGGCTACAGCCAGCCGCAGCAGCGTCGCGCCAAGCGCGGGCCCTACTACAACAAGAGCCCGTTCCCCTGGTGGTGATCGGCTGTTGATTGCGCGTGCTTCTGGCCGGGACATCGGTTCCCACTGTCCGGAAGCACGCTGATGAAATCAAAAGGCCGCGGACAGAGGCTCTGTCCGCGGCCCTTTTTCTTTCAGAGCGGCGCGCCTAACCGCCAAGCGATCTGCGGAGTGGCCCCGATGGCACTAAGCGCTCTTTCCCTCTTGCGCGGCCATCGCCGCAACGAGCGCACCGAGCTGATCGAGCCCTGAATTCGTGCCCTGCTCGAAACCGCGCGACATGTGCGATCTGTACATGGCGATGCTCTCGAACACCGTATGGAGGGTGAGCGTCGTCTGCCCGCCCTGCTCATCAAAGCTCACGGTGACGACCATGCGTCCCGCGCCCTCGGTCTCGAAGCCGTTGTCGTAGACGATCTTCCGGTTCTGGATGATCTCGCGATAGGTGCCGCCGAAGGGAGTGTTCTGCTTCCCGCTCGGGCCCGTCATCGCGAAGCGGAATTTTCCGCCGACACGGAAATCCATTTCACACAGCGTCACCGGCCATCCCACGGGGCCGAACCATTGCTTGATGTGCTCGGGCTTGGAGTAGGCCTCGAACAGAAGGCGCGCGGGCGCATCGAAGACGCGGGTGATCGTCACCTCGCGCTCGCTCTCGGGTTCATCCGCCGGTGCGTCTGCGGGCATTGCGCTTCTCCTTTTGCTGCATGACTTTCACATAATCATCAAGACGATCGAGGCTCCCGGCCCAGAACTGCTCGTAGTTGCCGAGCCAGCCGGCGGCGGCGGCCAACGGCGCTGCGTCGAGGCGCACGGGACGGAACTGCGCGTTGCGTCCGCGCGCAACGAGCCCTGCGCCCTCCAGCACCTTCAGATGCTTGGAGATCGTCGGCTGGCTGAAACCGAATGGCTCGACCAGCTCGTTCACCGTCGCCTCGCCCTCTGCAAGGCGCGCGAGGATCGCGCGCCGGGTCGGATCGGCGAGGGCGGCGAACACGCGGTCGAGATTGGGGGGACCGGCGGTTAACATAGATGCCCCATTGGCTATATAGCTAATACTGCATATGCGGCCCGTGTCCGTCAAACCAGCCGCAACGGCGCCAGATTTTGGCATGCCAGCGCCGATGGCCGCGAGCAGATGCGCGAGTTCGTCAGAAGCCGCGCGGCAAGCCGCGAAGCTCGCGGCGCTGCCGCAGCCTCGGTGTCAAGCGGCCATCATGTGGTCTGAGGTCATTGGAGGCCGCGTGGCGCGCTGGCGAGCACGGAGCGGCAATTGCTCTCCGCGGGCGCGTGACAACGCGCGGGGGCGTCCATTTCAAAGCAAACCGCGGAACGTGCGCCAGACAAACCGCGGGAGCGCGCGGCTTGCCCCCCGCGCAAATTAGTTTGGCCGTTTCAGCGAAGCTTCCACCTCGCGGGCAATGCCCGCTGCATCGGCGATGTCCGCGTACTCGATGGCGGCGTTGTCGACGTAGATCGCTTCTTCGGTCTTGGGCGCGTGCCCCGGTCCGAGGACGCTGAACGCAGTCGGTGTGCCGTCCGAGCTATCGCTGCCGAAGAAGCCTTCCACGATGACGCCCTTCTCCGCGTACTCGGGGTCCCGCAGCAACGCCTCGTGCAGCTTGGGCAGATTGTAGTGCGGAACCGACGCCATCATGTGGTGCGGCAGGTGATAATCCATGCCCCAGGGAAACACCGCCCACCGCATCAGCGGACCGACGAGGAACACGCGCGTGTTCGTATAGCGGCCGCGATCGGCGTTACCGTGCTGCACCCACTGGCGCAGGATCATGAAGAGCGGGAACGTCGTGAAGAGCGGCAGCACCCAGAGCAGGCCGAAATAGGTCCAGGCGGCCCCCCATCCGGCAAGCTCGACGGCGGAAAGCGTACCGTAGAGCAGCGCCATGTAGGTGACGCGCTCGATCGCCATCTGCCGCAGCGGGCGCACCGGCGCGAGCCGCGTTGTCGGATAGCTGTCATCGGGCAGGCGCGCCAGGATCGTCACCACGAGCGCCCAGAGCGCGGGCAGCACGATCGCCACGGCAAGCGCCTGTCCGTAATAGGCGAGCGGAACGCAGATGGCCGGAGCACCGGCCGCGAAGAGAATGCCGGCGCGGAGCGGGCGAACCGAGCCGGGATGGTTCGGATCGGCATAGGGGTTCTGCGCCGCCCCGAGAGCGCTATAGCGCGCACGGGTGATCGTGTAGCGAAAAAGGTTCGGCAGCCAGAGCTGCTTCAGCAGCTTCCAGGCCACCTCCACGTGGGTGATGGGAAAGTCCAGCCAGTGGTCGCTGTCGTGGAGCTGGCTGATATCGGGATCGCGCTCGGGATCGTTGACGAACTGATGGTGCGCGAGGTGGTGCAGACGGAAGTGGTAGGTCGTCGTGTAAATCGGATAGGCCGCCAGCCAATCGGAAGCGAGCTCGTTGAGCTTGCGACCGGCGAACAGCATGTAGTGCGTGCCTTCGTGGATAGCCCCGCCGAACTGATGCTGCGCGGCGCCGATCGCGACGATTGCGAGTGCCAGCACCGGACCCGACACCCACCATGATTGGCTTCCGGCGACCGCCGCGCTCCACGCCCAGATGCCCGCCGCGAGGGCGGCGGCGATCACGATGTAGACGTGCGCCAGGTATTTCCAGTTGGTGACGTTGTCGCGCGCTTTCAGCGCTTGAAGTTCCGCGGCGCTGTAACGATTCGCGCGCTGCGGCTTCCATTCCGCCCCGGACTTCTGCTGGGGCGCTCCGGCCGCTCCGATGGCTACCATGATTTTAGCTTCCACTTCTTGCGGGTCTACGGCGCGCCGAATCCCCGTCAACTTATTCCCCCAAACGATGAATCGCCCAGCCCCGGCGGGCGAAATGCCCGCACGTCGTTGCATCCGGGTTACGCGGGAGGTTGCAATACGCGAATTCGATAGTTGCCCACTGTTCAATCGAAGCATTAGTAAGGGAATCTTGCGGTGTGATGCTTGTCCCGCTTCGGCAAGTGCACCGCCTGCAGTGTGCGTTCTTCTGCGAAGCATAAACAGTCATGGGGGACGGACACATGCGGACAAAGGCTCTTGCCGCGGAATTCATCGGGACGTTTGCACTCGTTGCCTCGATCTTGGGGGCGGCGCTGTTCTCGTTCCCGATCTCCGGCATCACGGGCGTGGCGCTCTCACTCGGCTTCACCGTCATGGCGATGATCTTCGCCGTCGGTCACATTTCCGGTGGCCATTTCAATCCGGCCGTCACGCTCGGGCTGGTCGCGGGCGGGCGCTTCGCGGCGGGCGAAGCGATCGGCTACATCGTGGTGCAGTGCCTCGGCGGCATCGCCGCGGCCTTCACATTCTATCTCATCGCCTCCGGTAAGAGCGGCGGCTTCGAGGTCGGCAACTTCGCCTCCAACATGTTCGGCGGCGATGGCTACTCCATGCTCTCGGCCTTCGTCATCGAGGTGGTGCTGACGGGCCTCTTCATCTTCATCATCATGGGCGCCACGTCCGACCGCGCTCCGGCCGGCTTTGCAGCCATCGCCATCGGTCTGACTCTCGCCGCGACGCAGTTCATGGCCATTCCGGTCGACAACGCCTCGATCAACCCGGCACGCAGCCTTGCCACCGCCGTGGTCGCCCTCGGCGAGCCGCTGGCGCAGGTCTGGCTGTTCTGGGTGGCACCCATCCTGGGCGGCGTCATCGGCGGCCTGGTCGGGCGCTGGCTGATCGACGATAACGACTGAAAATCTCGGAAAACCGGGATTTGACGTTCTAAAAACAGTAGGAAAAACCGCGGTTCAACGCCACATGCCGCGGTTTTTCTTGCGTTTTCGCTACTGCTGTGTCAGCACACAAGCGGCTCGAGCGCAGGGGATGCTATTCGCTTCGTCCCTTTTCGAGACCCAAATTTTTTGTCTTAGGCCCTTTAGGCTATCTCAATACCCCTGCGCTCCGTCACCCGCTGCCGCCCCAGAGGCGTTGGCGCGGGCATGCATGGAACGCAGGACGGAGACGTTTACTTTTGGAAAATAAGACCTTCGGGGAGCTCGGCTTGAGCTCCAGGGTGCAGGCGGCTGTGGAAGCTGCCGGCTACCCGGCGCCTACGCCTATACAGGCGGCCGCTATTCCCATCGCTGTCACAGGCCGGGATGTTCTTGGTATCGCGCAGACGGGCACCGGCAAGACCGCCTCGTTCGTGCTTCCGATGATCACCCGCCTCGAATCGGGCCGCGCCCGGGCCCGTATGCCTCGCTCGCTCATTCTCGCGCCGACGCGCGAACTCGCCGCCCAGGTGGCGCAGAGCTTCGAAAAATACGGCGTCAACAACAAGCTGAACCTGGCCCTGCTCATCGGCGGCGTGTCGATGGACGATCAGGTCAAACGCCTCGACCGCGGCGTCGACGTGCTCATCGCAACTCCCGGCCGCCTTCTCGACCATTTCCAGCGCGGGCGCGTGATGCTGATGGGCGTCGAGATCCTCGTCATCGACGAGGCAGACCGCATGCTCGACATGGGCTTCATCCCGGACATCGAGAAGATCTGCAAGCTGCTGCCGCCGCGGCGCCAGACGCTGTTCTTCTCGGCGACGATGCCGCCGGAGATCACCCGCCTCGTCAGCCAGTTCCTCAACAATCCCGAGCGTATCGAAGTGGCCCCGCCGGCGACGACCGCGAAGACCATCACGCAGCAGTTCCACTACTGCGCGGACGGCGAGGATTGGGCCAAGCGCGAGGTGCTGCGCGAGCAGATCCGCAGCCAGCACGTCAAGAACGCCATCATCTTCTGCAACCGCAAAGTCGATGTCGCGATCCTGCACAAGTCGCTGCAGAAGCACGGCTTTTCGGCCGGCGCCCTGCATGGCGACATGGACCAGAAGAGCCGCATGGAAACGCTGGACAAGTTCCGTTCCGGCGACCTGATGCTTCTCGCGGCGAGCGACGTTGCGGCGCGCGGTCTCGACATTCCCGACGTGAGCCACGTGTTCAACTTCGATCTGCCCTGGCAGTCGGACGACTACGTGCACCGCATCGGCCGCACCGGCCGCGCGGGCAAGGAAGGGCACTCTACGTCGCTGGTCACCATCGACGAGCTGAAGTCGCTGAAGGACATCGAAAAGCTGCTTGGCGAACCCATAAGCTGGATCGGCGAGCCGCCTTCGGACGAAGACTTCGCGGAGGCCGGCAAGAAGCGCCGGGGCCGCGGTGGTCGCGGCGCTGCCCAGCGTGGTCGCGGCGGGCGCTCGGGCGCTTCGGCGCACCAGGGCCGCTCCGAGGAGAAGTCGCGCAGCGGCGGCTCGGGATCGAAGCGAAGCGGTGAGCGGCGGCCGAACCCCGAGCAGCCCCGTGCTGCGGCGGGGGAAGGCGAGCAAGCGCCGCGTCCCCAGCGCAGCGAGCAGCGTCAGCCGCGCCGTGAAGAGCGCAGCGGGGAGGCACGCGCACCGCGTGCAGCCCGCGGCGAACAGCGGGCGGCGCAGGGGTCGGCGGCACCTTCTCATCAGCGGCGACACGAGGGGCGTCCGGCGCAGGCGCAGGAAGCCCGTGCGGCACAGCCCCGTGCCGCTCAGCCGCAGCAACCGGCGAAGCCGCAGCGTTCGTCGGAGCGTGGGAGGGAGCGCCAGCCGGAGGTGAGCCGTTCTTCGGGCTTCGCCGACAACGTGCCGGCATTCCTGCGCAAGCCCGTCCGCCGTCCCGCCAAAGTGGCGAGCGAATAGGCGCGGCACAGACAGCGATCCCGCGCGCACCACCTGCGCGCGGGACGATCTTCAACGCGTTTCCACGATCTTCAACGCGTTTCCACGGTGGTGCCCGCCGCCGGTCCTCTCAGCATGCGACGGAGGACGG
This sequence comes from Hyphomicrobiaceae bacterium, assembly GCA_044507625.1. Taxonomy (GTDB): domain Bacteria; phylum Pseudomonadota; class Alphaproteobacteria; order Rhizobiales; family Hyphomicrobiaceae; genus Hyphomicrobium_A. Next base: position 197,271 of record JBIQJE010000005.1, read on the forward strand.
CGTTGCGCCGGACGAAGTGGTGGTGGAGTGCCGCTCCGGCGTGGACGATCACGAGGGCGATCAGCGCGTAGGCCAAATATTCGTGCGCCGTGCCGGCCAGCTTGTGATAGGTGCGCCCCTCGATGAGCTGCGGGACAGGAACAAATCCTAGCAGCTTCAGCTCAATGGGCTGCCGCATGGTGCCGCTTACCAGCCAGCCGGCGGTGAGCGTAGCGAACGACAGCCCGTAAAGCAGTCCATGGCTGATGCGGGCGGACACATGCTGCCAGCGGGCAACGCCGTCCGGCGCGGCGGGTGTGCGGTTGAGCATCGACCAGAGAAAGCGCAGGACCATCAGCGCCAGCACGGTGATCCCTATGGAAGCGTGGATCGCATAGAAGTAGGGCCGGTCGGGCCGCTCCGGCACCTCCTTCATCCATAGCCCGAAGAGGAAGAGCCCGATGATACCGAGCGCGACAATCCAGTGCAGTGCGCGGGCGGGCAAGCCCCAGCCGTCCTCGGTGTTCTTGATCATGGCCGTCCCAATCCGTTTCCAACCCCGGGCGGCTTCCGCGTCCCGATCTTAGAACGCGCTGCCCGGCTGTTTCAAAAACTCAATCTCGTCCGGCGTCGAGGGGCGCCCCAGGATTTCATTACGATGGGGGAAGCGCCCGAAACGTTCGATCACGTCGCGGTGGGCTTCAGCATAGCGCGTGTATTCGGCATCCCCCAGGGGCTCGATCAATTCCACCGCGCGAAGCTGATCGGCCAGCGCCTCGCTGTGCTCGAACGGCAAGTAAAGAAAAATCCGCCGCTCGAGGGGCACACGCTGATCGATGTGGAGCGCGATCGCCAGCCGCGCGATGGCGCGGGCGAGCTCATCGTAGGCAAACGCCTGGGGCGTGCCGCGATAGACGTTGCGGGTGAACTGGTCGAGCACGAGCAGGCTGGCGAGGAGGTGATCGGGGCTCGAGATCGAATCCTCGATTGCACGGCCATTGATCTCGCTGATCAACGGCGCAAAGCGGCTGCGGATCTCTTCGTCGATCGCCGGGTCCCGTGCGAACCAGCCCGGGCGTCCGAGCTTGTCAAACCAGTAAGACAGTACATCGGCCACCCAGGCCGGATCGGAAGTCGCATTCGCCGTCACGTCTGTGCCTCGCCTTCTGCGTATCTATCGTCCCACCATAGGACGATGTGGAGTCGAAGGCATACCCCGCGCGTCACGATCGCCCGCTGCGCGATGGCGATTTGCGTGGCTTCGGCTTCTGACCTGCGCGTTTCGCCACAGCGAGCGCACGCAACGCCCAAACCTGCATCTCATCGGCGTCATCGAGAAGGCGGTCGGGCGCACGCCAGTAGGACGTCTCGATGCGCCGGCCCGCCCGCGTGAAGCTGAACGGGCTCAGGCCTTCGCTCTCGAACGCGCGGCGGCTCTCATCGTCGGTCTTGAGATAAAGCGCTTCCCCGATCACGAGGGCGAAGATCACCCCGTCCGCATAAAGACCGCTGCCGCTGAACATGCGGCGCGCGGAAACATCCAGCGCGCCGGCCAGCAAATCTTTCACGAGATCGATGAATTCAGCGCGCGCAGCCACATCGCGCGGAGCCACGGGAGGCCGCTCCGGTCACTCGGTGCGGGCGGGGGCGTGCGTCTCGGCGGCGGGAACGAGATTGACGCTTTCGCCGCAACCGCAGGCGCCGCGCTGATTCGGATTGTTGAAGACGAACTGGCTCGAAAGCTTGTCGGTCTTGAAGTCCATCTCGGTGCCGAGCAGATACATGATGGCCGCCGGCTCGATGAGCAGAATGGCGCCGTCCTGCTCCACGACCTCCTCGTGCGCGCCCTTCTCCTCGGCGACGGTCATCGTGTATTCCATGCCCGCGCAGCCGCCCTTCTTGACACCAATCCGCAGGCCGAGCGCTTTCGGATTGGATTCCATCAGCGAGCGGACGCGGCGGACGGCGGCGTCGGTCAAGGTTACGACTTTTGGCATCATGCGCAGGGTGGGCATCGCGGTCATCCTGATATGTGTCAGACCCACATATAGTCAGCGTCGGGCGATTGCGAAACCGCTGTGTTTTGGAATTAGAACATGTTGAGGGCGAGACGCGCCTCGTCCGACATGCGGCCCATGTCCCACGGGGGGTCGAATGTCATGGTGACGGTGGTATTGGCCACCCCCGGCACCGCATTTACCGCGTTCTCCACCCACTTCGGCATCTCGCCCGCGACCGGACAGCCGGGGGCGGTGAGCGTCATGGTGATGGCGACGTTGCGGTCGTTGTCGACGTCGACGGTGTAGATCAGCCCGAGCTCGTAGATGTCGGCCGGAATTTCCGGATCGTAGACCGTCTTGAGGGCGGCGATGATGTCGCCGAGCAGCTGGTCCTCCCCCGGATCGGTCACCTCCTCCATGGGCGCGCCAGCGTCTTCGGGCTTGCCGGCGTCCTGTCCAGGATCAGCCGAGGCTTGCACGTCGCGCGGGGTCACGAACGCGGCCTCCGCCGGCGAAAGCTCCGGTGCGCCAGGCGCGCGCGTGTCGGCGGATGTCACGCCGGCTTCGGTCTCGATCGTTTTGCCATCCATGGCGATGCCCTCACGCGAACAGCTCGTGCGCGCGCTCCAGCGCGGCGACGAGCGCGTCCACTTCCTGCTTTGTGTTGTACATGGCGAATGATGCCCGGGCGACGGCCGTCACCCCGAGGCGCTCCATCAGCGGCTGAGCGCAGTGATGGCCGGCACGGACGGCGACGCCCGAGCGGTCGACGATGGTGGCGATGTCATGGGCGTGTAGCCCATCCATGGTGAAGGAGACGATCGCGCCCTTTCCGGGCGAGGCGCCGTAAATCTTCAGCCACGGCAGGTCGGCGAGGCGTGCGTGCGCATAGCTGCGTAGCTCGCTTTCGTGCCGTGCGATGTTCTCACGTCCGACCTGCATCATGTAATTGAGCGCGGCGCCAAGGCCGATGGCCTCCACGATCGCGGGCGTGCCGGCTTCGAATTTGTGCGGTGTCTTTCCGTACGTGATGGCATCGACCGAAACATGCTCGATCATGCCGCCGCCGCCCTGATAGGGCCGCATGGCGTCGAGGTAAGCCTTCTTGCCGTACAGCGCGCCGATGCCCGAGGGCCCGTAGGTCTTGTGGCCGGTGAACACGTAGAAGTCGGCGTCGAGCTCCTGCACATCGACGGGCAGATGCACCGCCGACTGGCTGCCATCCACGAGCACGGGGATGCCGCGGGCGTGCGCGAGGCGGATGACCTCTCGCACCGGCACCAGAGTTCCCGTCACGTTCGACATCTGGGTGATGGCGACGATCTTGGTGCGGGAGGTGAGGAGCCGCTCGAACTCCTCCAGCAGAAATTCGCCGCTGTCGGAGATGGGCGCCCACTTCAATACCGCGCCGCGCCGCTCGCGCAGGAAGTGCCACGGAACGATGTTGGAGTGGTGCTCCAAGATCGACAGCACGATCTCGTCGCCTTCGCCGAAGGTTGAGCCGAAGGAATCGGCGACGAGATTGATCGCGGCGGTGGCGTTGCGCGTGAAGATGATCTCGTCGGCGCTTTCCGCATTGAGGAAGCGCCGCACGGTTTCGCGCGCTTCCTCGAAGTGCTGCGTCGCGGTGTTCGAGAGATAGTGCAGACCCCGGTGGACGTTGGCGTATTCGAAGCGATTGACATGGTCCATCGCTTCGATCACCGAGCGAGGCTTCTGGGCGGAGGCCGCGTTGTCCAGATAGACGAGCGGCTTGCCGTAGACCTCGCGATAGAGGATCGGGAAATCGGAGCGGATAGCCTCGACATCGAACGGCGCCGTGTTGCCGGCCACTGCGCGCGCGGCCTCACGCCGATCGCTCACTTCGCCCATTTCCCGTGTCCTCGTCTCCATGGGGAACCCTCCTATCAGGCGGCGCCCTTGCGGGGCTCCTCCATGTGCAGCCAATCGCGGGCGATCTGCGCCAGCGCTCCGCGCACGTCCTCGCGCTCGATCTTCTCCAGCGCCTCGCCGATGAACGATTTGATCAGCAGCACCCGCGCCTGGTGCAGCGGGATGCCCCGCGACCGGCAGTAGAACAGCAGATCCTCATCGAGATCGGCGCTGGTGGAGCCGTGACCGCACACGACGTCGTCGGCGTAGATCTCGAGCTCGGGTTTGGAATCGAACTCGCAATCCTGCGATAGCATCAGCACCTGGGCCATCTGCTTGCCGTCGGTCTTCTGGGCATCCTGGCGCACGATCACCTTGCCCTGGAAGATGCCGCGCGCGTGGTCGTCAAGCACGCCCTTGAACAGCTCCCGGCTGGTGCAGTTGGGCACGGCATGATCGACCACCAGGGTGGTGTCGATATGCTCGCCGTGGCGGGCGAGGAAGGTGCCGGAAAGGTCCAGATCGCCGCCCTTGCCTGCGAACGTGACAGCCATCTCGTTGCGGGCGAGTGCCGTGCCCGCGGTGAAGTGGAAGCCGCGATAACCGGCATCGGGGCCAAGCTCGACGAGCCAGTTGGCAAGATGCACGCCACCGCCCGCTTCGAGCGTCGTCTTGATGTGAGCGAGGCGCGCGCCCTTACCGACGACGACCTTGCTCGCCGTGTTGAGCTGATACTCCTTCGCCGCGGACGGCAGCTTGAGGAACGCCTCGATCACCGTTGCCTCGGCGCCTTCGCCGATACGCACGACGTTGCGCGTGGTGGTGTAAGAGGCCGACGGATCGGCGCGCAGGGCGACGATCAGCACGGGACGATCTAGGGTTGCGCCTGGCGCGATGTCGATGACGGCGCCGTCACCGGCATAGGCGATATTCAACGCAACGATGGCGTTATCGTCGCTGCGGCTCGCATCCAGCAGCTCGACGGCGCTTGTGTCGCTGTCGAGTAGCGTTGCGAGCGAAGCAACGGACACGCCGCCATCGGCGACCAGGGCCGACAGATCAGGAGCATAGCGCCCATCGACGAACACCACGCGGTGCGCGGGAACGGCGGCAAGCGGACCGAGCGCGGCTTCGACATCCTGCTGCGTGGGCATCGGCGCCTTACCCGAAGACGCGGGCAGCAGCTCCTTCATCAGGTTGCGCAGGTCGGTGTACTTCCACTCCTCGATACGCCGATGCGGCAGACCGAGGGCGCTGAACCGGCCTATGGCATTGAGGCGCAGCTTGCGGATTTCGGCGCTCCCCGGCAGGGCGGCGGCCCTGTCGGCGAATGCTTCGCTCAGCGTTTGCTCAGCCTTCGTTTTCAACACTGCTACGTTCATTTCGCGCCTCCCCGGCGCCTGTTGTGTGCGTGTATCGGCCTTGGCACTTGCACCGCCTTCGGCGGAGGCACTCGCACCGCCTTCGGCGGAGGCACTCGTACCGCCTCCAGCGGGCTGTGCGGCCGCGCGCAAAACATCTCCACCTGAAACATCGCGCTGCATGTCACGCGGCCTTCGTCTGGTATTCCGCGTAGCCCGACTTCTCGAGTTCCTTGGCGAGCGAGGCGTCACCCGACTTGCGGATGCGGCCGTCCACCATGACGTGAACCTTGTCGGGCACGATATAGTTCAGCAGGCGCTGATAGTGGGTGATGACCAGCATCGAGCGATCCGGCGAGCGCATGGAGTTGACGCCTTCGGAGACGATCCGCAGGGCGTCGATGTCGAGGCCGGAATCGGTCTCGTCGAGCACGCAGAGCGAAGGCTCGAGCACTTCCATCTGCAGGATTTCGGAGCGTTTCTTCTCACCGCCCGAGAAGCCGACGTTGACGGGCCGCTTCAGCATCTCGGTGTCGATGTTGAGACGCTCTGCCTTCGCTTTCACGAACTTCATGAGGTCGGGTGTCGACAGCTCCGCTTCGCCACGCGCCTTGCGCACCGCGTTGAGCGCCGTGCGCAGGAACGTGAGGCCGGCAACGCCGGGGATCTCCATCGGATACTGGAAGGCGAGGAAAACGCCTTTCGCGGCGCGCTCCTCGGGCTCCATCTCGAGAATGCTTTCGCCGTTCCAGAGGATGTCGCCGCCCGTCACCTCGTAGTCCTCGCGGCCGGCGAGGACATAGGCGAGGGTGGACTTGCCTGAGCCGTTGGGGCCCATGATGGCGTGCACCTCACCCTTGGGGACGGTCAGCGTCAGCCCCTTGAGGATCTCACGCTCCTCGTCGGCGATCTTCACATGCAGGTCTTTGATCTCAAGCATTCCAGCTACTTTCTATCTACGTTCGCCGAGCGCCGACTCGGTCAGGCCTTCATTCAAATCTCTCTGCGGCGAGCGCCGCAGCCGTATGACGTCACCCGTCAGCCGACGGAGCCTTCCAGCGAAATGCCGATGAGCTTCTGGGTTTCGGCCATGAACTCCATCGGCAGCTTCTGCAGCACGTCGCGGACGAAGCCGTTGACCACCAGAGCGACCGCCTCTTCCTCCGACAGGCCGCGCTGGCGGCAGTAGAAGAGCATGTCGTCGGAAATCTTCGACGTCGTGGCCTCGTGCTCGAAATGGGCCGTCGCGTTCTTCGCCTCGATGTACGGCACGGTGTGCGCGCCGCACTTGTCGCCGATGAGCAGCGAGTCGCAGTTGGTGAAGTTGCGTGCACCCGTCGCCTTGCGGTGCGCCGAGACGAGGCCGCGGTAGGTGTTCTCCGAGAACCCGGCTGCGATGCCCTTCGAGATGATGCGGCTCGAGGAGTTCTTGCCGAGGTGGATCATCTTCGTGCCGCTGTCGACCTGCTGGTATCCGTTCGAAACGGCGATGGAATAGAACTCGCCGCGCGAATTATCGCCGCGCAGGATGCAGCTCGGATATTTCCAGGTGATCGCCGAGCCGGTCTCAACCTGGGTCCAGGAAATCTTGGAGTTGTGGCCGCGGCAATCGCCACGCTTGGTGACAAAGTTATAGATGCCGCCCTTGCCTTCCTTGTCGCCCGGATACCAGTTCTGCACCGTCGAGTACTTGATCTCGGCGTCATCGAGCGCGATCAGCTCGACGACCGCGGCATGGAGCTGGTTCTCATCGCGCGTCGGCGCCGTGCAGCCCTCGAGATACGACACGTACGCGCCCTTGTCGGCGATGATGAGCGTACGCTCGAACTGGCCGGTCTCTTTCTCGTTGATGCGGAAGTAGGTCGAGAGCTCCATCGGGCAGCGAACGCCTTCCGGCACGTAGACGAACGAGCCGTCGGTGAACACCGCCGAGTTGAGCGCGGCGTAGAAGTTGTCGCCCTGGGGCACGACGGAGCCGAGATACTTCTTCACCAGCTCGGGGTGCTCGCGCACGGCTTCCGAGATCGAGCAGAAGATGACGCCGGCCTTCGCCAGCTCCTCCTTGAAGGTCGTCACCACCGAGACGCTGTCGAACACGGCGTCCACGGCCACGCGCGCGCCCTGGACGCCCGCAAGCACCTCCTGCTCCTTCAGCGGAATGCCGAGCTTGGCGTAGGTCGCGAGCAGCTCCGGATCGACCTCTTCCAGGCTTTTGGGGCCTTCGGCGCCCTTGGGCGCTGCGTAGTAATACAGCTCCTGGAAATCGATCTTCGGATAGTTGACCTTCGCCCACGTCGGCTCGGTCATGTTGAGCCACCGGCGATAGGCTTCGAGCCGCCATTCGAGCATCCACCCGGGCTCGCCCTTCCGCTCCGAAATGAAGCGCACGATCTCCTCGGAAAGGCCCTTTGGCGCCTTCACCGTCTCGATCTTCGTCTCAAAGCCGTACTTGTACTGGTCAACGTCGATCTTGCGAACCTGATCGATCGTCTCTTGTACCGCTGCCATTCCTCTACCCTTTCAACGTCTCAATCTTTGACATCACGCGGCGAGCGCCGTTCCACCTGCTGCCTTCTGCCAAGCCGCCAGGAAGGCGGCGATATCGTCTGCTGTCGTTGCGTAACCGAGGCTCACGCGCACCGCCGAGGCGGTGATGCCGGAGCCCAAACCCATTGCCGCGAGCACCGTGTTGGCGCCGATCTTGCCGGACGAGCATGCGGCCCCGGAGCTGATCGCGACGCCGTCGAGATCCATGCGGATCACGAGCGTCTCGGACGGCTTGCCGGCGACCGCGATGCACGCGGTATTGGCGATGCGCGGGCTGTCGCGCCCGATGATGACGGCGTCCGGCGTCGCGGCCATGACACCTTCCTCGAGCGTTTCGCGCAGTGCAGCGATACGCGCGGCGCCGGCCAATTCCCGTGCGACCTCCACGGCGGCGGCGCCAAAGCCGGCGATGCCGGCGACATTCTCCGTGCCGCCGCGGCGGCGGCGCTCCTGGCCGCCGCCCTGGATCAGCGCGGGGAGGCTGGTGCCGTCGCGAACGACGAGCGCGCCAACGCCGCGCGGGCCGCCCAGCTTGTGGGCGGAAATCGTGAGCGTGTCGGCGCCGAGCGCGGCGAAGTCCAGCGGCACGCGGCCCGGTCCCTGCACCGCGTCGACATGCAGCGCGATGTTGAGCTCGCGCGCGAGCCCGGCCGCTTCCGCCACCGGCTGAATGACGCCGGTTTCATTGTTGGCCAGCATGACGCTCAGGAGCGCGCGGCCGCCCGCCGATGCCTCGGCGAGCGCGCCTTTCGCGGCCGAAAGATCGACGCGGCCATCGGACGTTGCCGGCAGCGCGATGATCTTGGCGCCGCAGGCGCGCGCTGGCGCCAGCACCGATTCGTGCTCGATGGCGGAGACGCAAATCGTCTTCCAGCCCGCTTCGATGGCGCAGTTGTTGGCTTCCGTCGCGCCGCTGGTGAACACGATCTCGCTCGGCTTGGCGCCGATGAGCGCCGCCACTTGCTCGCGCGCCGTCTCAATGATGGCGCGCACGCGGCGGCCTTCGGCGTGCACCGACGATGGATTGCCGAACGCATCGTGAGCCGCGAGCATGGCCATGCGTGCTGCGGGCCGCAGGGGAGCGGACGCGTTATAATCCAGATAGGTGCGCTGCTGCGTCATCGGGCGACGAACTCCGGTTCGCGCTGCGCTGGCGAAGCGCCCGTCAGCCCACTGGCCGTCTTGCCGGCCGGGATACCGTCGATCACTTCCTGGAGCGTGACGTTCGCGAGGAACGCCACGATATGCGCGCCGAGCGCGTGCCACAGACCGTGCGTCAAGCAACGCCGGTCGCCGAGGCATCCTGTCTCACTGTCGAGGCAGCGGGTGAGCCGCGTCTCCTCTTCGACGGCGCGCATGATCTCGTCGATATGGATTTCGCTCGCGGGGCGCGCCAACACGTAGCCGCCGGAACGGCCGCGCGCGCTCTCGACGAGGCCTGCGCGTCGCAGGCGCAGGAAGATCTGCTCAAGGTAAGCAAGAGACAGCTCCTGCCGCTCGGAGATGGCAGAAAGCGGCATCGCGCCGTCGGCCCCGTACTTGGCGAGGTCGGCCATGGCCATCACCGCGTAACGCGCTTTGGTGTTCAGCTCCACGCCCTGTTCCTCCACGACCACCGCCCGGCCCGATCACGGGTGCTTTCTCTTGCAATCGGCACCGGGCCGTGTGCTAAGAAGCGCCACCGTCAATGGGCTTGGACTGATCGAGATCAGGCCAAGTTCTTTCGAACGGTTCTAAAGTCTGTAGGAATATGAAAATTCCGAGCCCACAAGTCAAGGTTTGGGTGAGCCCCAATCCACGGCCTGTCTAGGCTCCGCCGCGCGCTCCGGCGCGGAAGGCCCATCCGCAGCCCCCTCAAGAACTGGAATCGCGATGCCCGAATTGATCATCAATGGGCCAGCGGGCCGTCTAGAAGCCCGCTACCACCATGAATCTGCGAACGATAGTCCCATCGCGCTGATCCTGCACCCGCACCCGCAGTTCGGCGGGACGATGAACAATCAAGTCGTCTACACGCTCTATCACACCTTCGTGGAGCGGGGCTTCTCGGTGCTGCGCTTCAACTTCCGCGGGGTCGGCCGCAGCCAGGGAATCTGGGACGGCGGCCCGGGCGAGCTTTCCGACGCCGCCTCCGCGCTCGACTGGCTGCAGATCGTGAAGCCGGACGCCAAGAGCTGCTGGATCGCGGGCGTCTCGTTCGGCACCTGGATCGCCATGCAGCTCCTGATGCGCCGTCCCGAGGTGGAAGGCTTCATCTGCGTGGCGCCGCCGTCGAACCTTTATGATTTCTCGTTCCTGGCCCCGTGTCCCTCGTCCGGCCTGATGATCAATGGCGACAAAGATCGCGTGGTGCCGTCCAACTCGGTCGCCGAGCTGTCCCAGCGCCTCAAGACGCAACGGGGCATCAAGATCACACACCAGGTCATCCCGGGCGCGAACCACTTCTTCGAGAACAAGACCGAAGACCTGAAGGAAGCCGTCGGTGCTTACGTCGATGCGCGCATGGAGCAGGCGGAAATCGACCGCGCCAACGAGAAAGAGCGCGAGCGCGAGAAAGAGCGCGAACGCCAGCGCCAGCGCGAGGTCGAGCGCCAGGAGGATCCGGGTGATGTCGATGACAGCGGCGATGACTGACAGGCGGCCGGCGTGATCAGAATGGCAGCACTGGTCATCGCAGGGCTGCTCGGATTGGCGGCCGCCGCCCTGGCAGCCGCATACTGGTACTCACTCGGCGTGCCCGGCGATAGCTACGCCGGGCCCGCGGTTCCCGTGACCACCGAAGAGCGCGAGCTTGCGATGCGTCTTCGCGGGCACGTGGAGGCCATTGCCAGCGAGCCTCACAACACGGCGCACTATCCGGCGCTGGAACGCTCCGCGGCCTACATCGAAGGGGCACTTTCCTCCCTCGGGTATAGGCCGGCATCGCAGACCTGGGAGGTCGGCGGCAAGGCGGTGCGCAACATCTCCGTCACGCTCGATCCCCCCAATGCCGGCCCCCATACGCCAAGCATCGTCATCGGCGCGCATTACGATTCCTACGGCAATGCGCCGGGCGCGAACGACAACGGCAGCGGCTCGGCGGCGGTGATCGAGCTGGCGCGGCTTCTGAAGGATGCGCCGCTCACCGATACGCGCCTGCGGCTCGTGCTATTCGTCAACGAGGAGCCGCCGTACGATCGCACGCCGGACATGGGCAGCTATCGCTATGCCAAAAGCCTCAAGGATGCGGGCGAAAAGCTCGTCGGCATGATTTCGCTCGAAACGATCGGATCATTTTCCGATACGCCGGGATCGCAGCGCTATCCATTTCCGTTCAACCACGTCTTTCCGGACGTTGGGAATTTCGTCGCGTTCGTGGCCCTGCCGGGCGGGCGGACGTTCCTGCACGACGTGATCGGCAGCTTCCGCCGCAACACGCCGTTCCCCACCATCGGCGGCACGGCGCCGGATTCCATTCCGGGCATCGGCTGGTCGGACCATTGGGCATTTTTCAAGCTCGGCTATCCGGCGATCATGGTTACCGATACTGCGCCCTTCCGATACCCGCATTATCACACGCCGCAGGACACGCCCGATAGGATCGACTACGACAAGCTCGCGCGCATCACTCTCGGCATCGCGGAGACAACCCGCGAGCTCCTGCACTGACCGGCTGCCGCGAAGTTGCGGGTTGCACCCGGCGCGTAGAAGCTCGATGCATGCAGGCTCCGCGCGCGCAGGCTCAGCGACAGCTCAGCAGCACGCCGCCCGTCATCGGCGCCGGTGCGCCCGTCGTCTCGGGAAACGTGATGGGCAGACCAAGCGAGCACCGGACGGCAAGATAGGCCCAGGCCTGGGCTTCGATGGAATCGCCATCTAGCCCCAGCGCTTCCGCCGGCACGACCGCATTCTGGACATTCGCCGCGATGAGGCCCATCAGCGTCCTGTTCTTGCGTCCGCCGCCGCATACCACCCAGATGCGCGGCTCCTCCGGCATGTGCTCGCGTGCGCGGCCCACCGCCGCCGCGGTGAAGGCGGCAAGCGTTGCGGCACCATCCTCCAGCGACAGGCCCTGCACCGGCGCAGCGGAGAACGCGTTGCGATCGAGGGATTTGGGCGGCGGCAGGCCGAAGTAGTTGTTGGTGAGCAGCGCCTGCAGCGCGTCCGCGTCGCACGTGCCCCGCGCTGCGAGTGCGCCATCGGCGTCGTGGGCGGCGCCGCATTTGCTCATGACCCAGTCGTCGAGCAGCGCGTTGCCGGGTCCGGTATCGAACGCGAGCATGCGCCCGTCGCGCCCGATCCACGTGACGTTGGCGACGCCGCCGATGTTGAGAAACGCTGCCGGCAGGTCCGGCACCCCGCAGGCGAGCGCCCGGTGATAGACGGGCACCAGCGGCGCACCCTGGCCGCCCGCGGCGACGTCGGCGGCGCGCAGATCGTAGACGACGTCGATCCCGGTGCGCTCGGCGAGCAGACGGCCGTCGCCGAGCTGCACCGTGATCCGGCGCGGGGCATCGTGCAGCACCGTCTGGCCGTGGAAGCCGATGAGGTCGACGCGCCCTTTGTCGATGCCGTTGGCGCGCAGGAAGCGCTCGACGGCTTCGGCGTTGAGCTCGGTCAGGGCCCGCTCCACCTCGGCCAGGCTCCCCGGGCGCGCATCCCGGGCGTTGAGGCCCTTGGCCTCTTCGATGGCGGCCCGCACGCGCACCTTGATCTCCGCCGGATAGGCGTAGCTCGCGGCCGGGCCCTGGCGCAGCGCGCGATCGCCGTCGGTATCGAGCAGGGCCACATCGATGCCATCCATCGACGTGCCGCTCATCAACCCCAGCGCGCAGCGCACCTTGCCCATGATGTCCATCCCGTGCATGTTCCGCCCCGCCCGCCGCAAGCGCAACGGCCCACTGTGATAGCGAACCGATGACCCAACTCAAATCCGACTTTCTGAAGATTCTTACCGAACGCGGCTACATCCACCAGTGTTCGGACCTTGCCGCCGTCGACGATCTCGCCGCCAAGGGCGGTCTCGTCGCCTATGTCGGCTACGATTGCACGGCGCCGTCGCTGCACGTGGGGCATCTGCTCTCCATCATGATGCTGCATTGGCTGCAGGAGACGGGCAACAGGCCCATCGCGCTGATGGGCGGGGGCACGACGCGGGTTGGCGATCCGTCGGGGCGCGATGAGACGCGCAAAATGCTCACCTACGACCAGATCGATGCGAACAAGGAATCGATCAAAACCACCTTCGACAAGTTCATCCGTTTCGGCTCGGGAGCGGGCGATGCGGTGATTGTGGACAATGCCGAGTGGCTCACACAGCTCAATTACATCGAGATGCTGCGCGATGTCGGCCGCCACTTCTCGATCAACCGCATGCTGACGATGGACTCGGTGCGCCTGCGCCTGGAGCGCGAGCAGGAGCTCTCGTTCATCGAGTTCAACTACATGATCCTGCAGTCCTACGACTACGTCGAGCTTGCGCGCCGCTACGGCACCAATCTGCAGATGGGCGGCTCGGACCAGTGGGGCAACATCGTCAACGGCATCGACCTCGGCCGGCGCATGGGCACGCACCAGCTCTATGCGCTGACGTGCCCGCTGCTGACGACATCGTCCGGCGCCAAGATGGGCAAGACGGCCGCGGGCGCGGTGTGGCTCAACGAGACGCAGCTTTCCGCCTACGATTACTGGCAGTTCTGGCGCAACACCGAGGACGGCGACGTCGAGCGCTTCCTGAAGCTGTTCACGACGCTGCCCATGGAGGAGATCGCCAAGCTCGCCGCGCTGCAGGGCGCGGAGATCAACGAGGCGAAGAAGACCCTCGCCACCGAGGCAACGGCGCTGATGCACGGCCGACAGAAGGCCGAAGCGGCGGCGGAGACGGCGCGCAAAACCTTCGAGCAGGGTGCGACGGCGGAGGGACTTCCCACGGTGGAGGTGGGCAAGGGCGATCTTTCGGGCGGCATCGGCGTGCTTGCCGCGTTCGTGCAGGCCGGTCTCGTGAAGTCGAACGGCGAAGCGCGCCGGCAGATTCAGGGCGGCGGCCTGAAGGTCAACGATGAAACCGTGACCGACGAGAAGGCGCAGCTTACCGCCGCCAACGTCGGGGCGGACGGCGCCATCAAGCTGTCGCTCGGCAAGAAGCGCCACGTGCTGCTGAAGCCGGTATAGGACGCAACGCGCGCGGCAGCGGAAAGAGGCTCGCGCGGGCCAAAGGCTCGTGCGCAGATCCGCCGCGGCGGCTAGCGCTTGCGCGTCGGCGGCGAAGTCGTTTGCGACGACCAGCCGTCGATGGTGTCGACGCCGACCACCGTGCCCGGCGCTTCCGTCGGCTCGACGGCGGTGCTCGAAGCACGCACGCTGTCCTCGCTGTCGTTGATCAAGCCACCACCGCTGTCGCGGCGCTGCACCTTCGGATTGAAGGGCGTCATCTGAAAGATGTCGCGGAAGATGCCGGGCGCGAGCATCGACAGCGGATTGACGATGACCTCGGGCCGATCCATCGATCCCTGGATGGCGAACGTCATGCCGGAAATGCCCTCGCATTTGGGGCCGGTGATGATCTGGCCGAACAGCGGGATTTCACACAGCGCACTGTTGAGGCCCTGCAGCGGCACGTAGGTGCCACCGAGGTTCACGCGCCGCATGGTGAAATCGACCTTGCCGCGCAGGGAGGCGCCCAGAAGCGGCCCGCGCAGCTGGGAATCGCTCATCACGAACTGGCCGTAGCCGACCGAGAACGGCACGCGCATGAGGTTGAAGTCGAACACCTCGCGCACCACCCGTTTGCCGTTGCGGGTGCTGGCGCCGTCGATGGCGGGACGGCTTTCGTCTGCGCCGCCAAACACCTCGGAGACGACGGGGTCGCCGAGAATGCGGAAGTTCTCCACCCAGAGGATGCCGGTCTTTTCTGCGGCGCCCTTCCCTTCGAGGTTGACCTCGAGCCGCACGCGGCCGCCCTGGATGTTGGGGTAGAAATCGATGAGCTTGAACGCCTGTCCGGCGTCGGTCGAGTCGGCGAACAGCTTGCGGCCCTGCCCCCCTTCGTTGCGCAGCACGACCGCAAGCGGCTTGCCTCCATCGAGGGTGCTTCGCACATCGAGAGCCGTCAGCTTCTCGCCGCGCTTGGAGAGCTTCATCTTGAGGCTGCGCAGTGATACCTCGCGGTGGCCGATGACGGTGCCGATCTCAGCTTCGAGATCGATGCCTTCGCGCGGATTTTTCGGCTTCGCCGCCGCCGGCTGCTCGGCGAGCTGACCCAGCGAGAAGAGCGAGCGGAAGAAATCGCGGCCATCGAAGGTGGGCCCGCGCGCCGTCACCTTCCAGACGTCGTTGCGGCCCAGCGTTCCCTGCACCTCCATGCGCGTTATGACGTTCAAGGAGAAGTCGGGGAAATAGAATTCGCGCAGGCGGTTCTCCGCATCGATCGCCGCCCAGCCTTCGATGGCGATATCGTCGCCCGCGACTTTGAAATTCTGAAGCTCGGTCTTGTAGGTCTTGCCGCGCGCAATATCGCACTGCAGGCTCGCGGCCCGCCCCGGCGGTTTGCGCCAGGCCACATTTCCGATGATGAGGTCCGCGTTCGTGAGGTCCGCGTGCAGATGGACGGAGGGCTCCTGCCCTTCCCCCGGCGCCATGCCCACCGTCAGCTCGATCGGCACCTCGCCCTGCACCATGTCGTTGATGTCGAGCCCGAGCTGCGTGCGGTCGGTGTTGTCGAGGGTTGCCTTGAGGCGCAGCGGCGGCTGCATTTCGAGCGGCGCATCGAAGATCCGCTGCCAGGCGAGCTTGGCGAGCACGCCGTTGACCAGCATCTGCCCGTTGGCGCCGGCCGCCTTCTCGGTGATGTCGATGTCGAAGCTGGCGCTCTGGACCTGGTAGGCCCCGAGGAACTGCTTCACGCGGCCATCGGTGATGCGGGCCTTGCCCTCCACTTTCACCGAGCTCGCGGGCAGATCGGCAAGCAACGGCAAACCGATCTTGAACTTGGCGTCGACCTTGCCCTCGATGCCCTCGCGCGGCAGCCCCGTCTCTTCGAGGATGCTGAGGGGCGAGCGCTCGATCAGTGCGATGACGGCGCCGAGGGTTGGCTGCGAAGCGAAAACGATCTCGCCCGTCGGCACATCGCTCATGATGTCGACGGCGGTGAAGCGGCCGGCCTGCAGCGGCACGCCGTTCCCTGGCCCCAGCAGGATCGTCGCCTCCGGGATGTTCACCTCGAGGCCGTCGTTCTCGATGCGCGTCGTCGCGCGCGGCGCTGCGATCGGCGGCAGATCATCGAGCACGCGCATCTGCAAATCCACGGCATCCATGGAGAAGGAGAGCTGGTGCTCCTGCGGGCCGACATCCTTTTCCGGCGATACATGATCGCCGCTGAGGAACCGGAAGCGGCCACCCAGGATCTGGGCGGCGTCCATCCGCTCGCCCACCCATTCGCGCGCGCCGGGCGCGATCGCCTTCGGCCACAGCGCCTTCAGCGTGTTGAGCGACATCGGTCCGAAGCCGCCTTCGAGGCGGGTGCTCGCGGGCTCGACGCCCGTGACGAGATTTCCGTTGAGTGAAACGTCGGCTCCGCCGGCGCGCAGGCGGAACTCGGCCAGCTCCACTTCGCCCCGGTGGGGCAGCACGCGGCCACTGGCACGCCAGCCTTCCAGCGACACGGGCGGGACGTTGAACTCCTTCGACGCGAACGTGCCCTCGCTCGAGGAAAGGTTGAACGCCCACGCGGGGTGCTCGGCGCTGCTCTGCTCCGCGGCGGCGGTGCCGGAGATCGTCACGCGGCTGCCGCGCCAGCTCAGCGTGGACGGCGCCAGCGTCAGGCGCTCTGCCGTGCCGTCATAAGCAAGCTTGATCGTTCCGCCGTCGACCTCGAGCGGCGCCTCGGGCAGCGCAGGGAGGCGGAGACTGCCGTGGCCGAGGTCAACGGAGAGCGTTGCGCTCCGCACATCGCCATCGCTCGTGAGCTCCAGCGTGGCGTTGCCATCTACCGGCAGGTCGATCGACTGCAGCAGGCTGAGCTGGGGAAGCGTGCCGGAGATGGAGCGCGGCACAAGGTCGTTGACCGACATCTTGATCGCAAGCGTACGGCTCCGCTCCGATTCATCGGTGTCGAACGTGAACTGCCAGGGCTTGCCTCCCGCCGCCACCACGCTGGCACGGCCGGAGATAACGCTGCGCGTGCGCGCGTGCGACAGCCCCACGACGAGGCTCGGCACGCGCCATTCCGTCGTGCGGCCATCGTAATCGAGCAGCAGGGTTGCATTGCGCAGGCCGAACTCGCGCAAATAGGAGGTGGCGTCGAGACGCTGGCGCGCGCGCGAGGACATATCCGTCACGACGCGGGCGAGGTCGATGCGCTTCAGCGGACCGGCCACTTCCGGTGCCGTTGGGTGTATCGGCGTTTCGACGGGACGCACGACCGGCGTCGGCTCCAGCACCTTCGCCGGCTGCGGTGCCGCATCCCCATCCTCGCTGTCCTCGGCCTCGGCCGGGGGCGCCGCCTTCGAAAAGCTCAAGGTAAGCCCGCCGCTTTCCGAATAGAAAAGGAACAGCCGCGGCTCGATCAGCTCGATCCGCGCAGGGACGATGCGCATCGACCACAGTGCCGATGCGCTCAGCTCGACGGCGGCCGAAGGCGCCGAGGCGACGACGTCGCCATCGGCCTCGTGCACGCGGACGTTGCGCAGGCGGAATTCGAGCCCGCCCGCCTCGGAAAGGGCGACGACGACATCATCGATGCGCACCTCGTTGCCCTGCAGCTCGGCGTTGATGCCGCGCTCGATCGGCGCGACGAGAAACTTCAGCGAGATGGGGCCGTGGCGCAGGCGCACGTAGCCAAGACCTGCCACCAACAGCGACAGCATCAGGAACGGCGCCAGAATGAACACCGAGCGGCCGATACCGTGCAGGACATTGTCGCACGCGACGGCGGCTGTGGATACGCCGCGCCGCAGCGTAGACGTCTGCTCGTCGTTGCGCCCCGCCGCCTGGCCAGATGGTCTCGTTGGTCGTCCGGTTGTTTGCAAACCTGGCCCCTCGACAGTTTCGAGACCTAGTCCCGACGCAAACAGAATTCGGCGCTGAATAGCCGCCACAAAGCAGCATGCCAACGCGACCGGCGGCCCCAATACCGGACCGCGGCCCCCCCATAGCAGACTGCGCCCTTGCGCGGCCCATAGCGCGCCGCTAAGCCTCAGGCGCAGCGAACAATGTTGTCGTGCGGCGGCGTTTCACGTGCACGGGGAAAAGCGACAAAAGAAAGGCATCCCGATGGCGATCGAAGCGGGTATGACAGCGCCTGATTTCGCGTTGCCCGACAGCGACGGAGAGGTGGTTTCGCTACGCGGGCTGCGCGGCAATCCGGTCGTCGTCTACTTCTATCCGAAGGATGACACGGCGGGCTGCACCACGGAGGCGAAGGACTTCACCTGCCGCGCCGGGGAATTCGACGCCGCGAGCTCGATCCTGCTGGGAATTTCTCCCGACACGCCGGCCAGCCACCGCAAATTCATCGACAAGCACGGGCTCGGCGTGCGCCTGCTATCGGACGGGGAGCATTCGGTGGCGGAGGCCTATGGCGTCTGGGTGGAGAAATCCATGTACGGGCGCAAATTCATGGGCGTCGAACGTGCCACATTCCTGATCAACAGGGCGGGTAAGGTCGCCCACGTCTGGCGCAAGGTGAGCGTGCCGGGCCACGCCGAAGAGGTGCTGGCCGCCGTGCGCGCGCTGAAAGGTTAAGCGCCGGCGCCGCTTACGATGCACACAATTTGTGCGGGAGTTGGCGTCACCGGCGATGACCCACATCGGGATGTGTGCTTAGATGGCCTGAGGAGGGGGGAACCTCAGCGGGAGCTACGGCAGCATTGCGCCGTCGCGTTTCCTGGAGCTCAAGCTTCGCCCCAACGGTTGCCGATGGTTGCGTTAGAGCAGAGGTGGTACGCATATGTTGCCGAATTTCAAAAGATCCGAAACCGAGCCGCCAAAGATCAATCCCAGTTTCGGCACCTCGACCCCGCCCCCGGCCCCCGCAGCGGCGCCCCGCACGCTGGGCCTCGCCCGCTCCACCGACCGCAACGCGCCTTCCGTGATCGGGCCGGATCTGACGATCAACGGCAATCTCGTCACCAAGGGCGAGGTTCAGATCGACGGCGAGATCCAGGGCGATATCCAGGGCACCTACGTCGTCATCGGTGAGAAGGCCCGCATCACCGGCGGCATCGTCGCCGAGGAAGTCGTCGTGCGCGGGCACGTCATGGGCTCGGTGCGCGGCAAGCGCGTGATGCTGCAGTCTTCCAGCCACGTCGAGGGCGACATCTTCCATCAGGCGCTGGCCATCGAGCAGGGCGCGTTCTTCGAGGGCAAGTCGCGCCGCTCGGAGGATCCTACGGCCGAGGCGCACGCGAAGCCGGAGATTCCGACGCTCGCCGGCGCAGAGACTGCCATTCCGCTCTGATCCGCGCGACGACACGGCCAAGGCGCCGCACAAAGCACAGCGATCGCAGCCCCGGGCCATATGCCCGGGGTTTTGTTTTGTTGTATGTGGGGCAGCGCTGCCTCACGTTCACGGACGGCCATCTGCCCTGTGGTCGCGCAATCGCGTGTCCACGCAATTGACCAGGCACGCTTCCCGCGCCGCGCATTCGTTTGCGCATGTTGCATCGGCGTAGTGCTGTCAACCCGCCTTAGCCGTTCTGCTGCTCATGGAACCGCAGCTATCTCTTTGATCCTCGTGCTGCTCGTCGGAACACCGGAAGCACTCGCTATCTCCTCGTGCTTCTCATCGGAAAACCGGTGCCCACTTTTCCGGAAGCACTCGCTATCCCCTCGTGCTTCTCATCGGAAAACCGGTGCCCACTTTTCCGGAAGCACTCGCTATC
>JBIQJE010000005.1:216987-226884 GCA_044507625.1 Hyphomicrobiaceae bacterium
CCCTCGTGCTTCTCATCGGAAAACCGGTGCCCACTTTTCCGGAAGCACTCTAGGCGGCGGCGCGGGCATCCTCCCACGTCGACAGCGTCACCCGCTTGCCGCCGAGGTCCGCGAAGGCGCGCTCGCGGCAGGTCAGCACCAGCACTTGGTGATGCTGCGCCGCGGCGCGCAGGGCATCGAAAACGCAGCCGATGCGCTCATCGCTCGCATAAACGAGCGGATCATCGAGCATGACCGGGGCAGGCGTGCCCGCATCGGCGAACAGGCGCGCGAACGCAAGGCGCACCAGCAAACTGAGCTGCTCCTGGGTGCCGTCGCTGAGACGGACGAGGTCCTCGCTCGCTGATCCGCGCTGCAGGGCTTGGGGTGCCAGATCTTCCCCGAGGATGACCTGCGCCTCGGGCAGCACACGTTGCAGATAGGGGTCGAGCCGCGCGATTACCGGACGCGTAAACCGGTCGCGCGTTTGCCGTGCGGCGCCGCGCAGCTCCCGCGCAAGGAGCTGAAGCGCGGCGGCTTCTTCCGCAAGGTCACGGCAGCGGGCTTCTGCGGCTTCGTGCCGGTCACGCAGCTCGGCGACGCGGGTTGCCACGTCGTCGGTGCGATCAACGCGCAGAGCGCTTTCGAGCCCGGCGACGTCTTCCCGCAGCCTGCCGATCCGGCGGTTTGCGTCCTCGCATGCCTTGGCGGCGACGTCTGCGGCGCGCCGAAGGTTGGCGAGGCGCGCTTCGTCGGGGGCCTTTTCGCGCCAGGCCGTCGCCTCACGGACGGCCGCGTTGAGGGCTGTCTGGGCCGCTTCGAGCGACGCCCGATATTCGTTTAGGGCGATTTGCCTGGCGGCCGGGGTGCCGAGCACCTCGGTGAGTTTCAAGGCACGATCCGACGCGCCGGCCAGGCGCTCGCGCAGGACGGAAAGGTGGCTGCCCGCCTGCTTTTCCGCTTTCTCCGCGGCGGCCAGCCGGTCTTCCGCGGCATCGAGCGCATGCATCAGCTCTTCGGCGCCCTCCTCCGGGCATTCGCGCATGCCATCGGTGCCGATGCCCGCTTTTTCCGCAAGCCGGGATGCTTCCGCAGCCCAGTCGTCATGGGTGCGCTCGAGACGGTCGACACCCTCCGGCGCTATGGCCTTGAGCTCGGCACGCGCGGCCCGCAGCTCACGCTCGGCGTCGCGTCGCGCCGCCAACAGCGATCTGGCATCGTCGAGGGATGCAACGCGCATATCGTCCAGGAGGCGGGCAAGCTTACGGCGCTCATCGGTGAGCGCCGCTTCATCGCGCGCCACGTCCTGGGAATGACCGGGCGCCACCGTGATGGCGCCGATGCCCTCGATATCGATCGTCAGCGGCTGTGTCGGGCTGAGCGTCGTCCCATCGGCAAGCACCTGGCCGCCCGAAGTGACTTTGCCAATGCCAGAAGCCAGGAGAGCGATGGATACCTGCGGCGCTGCCGTCGACAACCGCGCCTCGAGGCGTTCGATACCAGCGGCCGTGCGCTCGGCCATTTCCACGGCGGCGGGATCGGCCCGGTTCTCATCGATGCGCGCCTGCGCGCCGGCGCAGACGGTGTGTGCTGCGCGTGCGGACTGGAGGCGCTCGGCCAGATGACGGAGCCGCTCTGCGGCCTCACGGGCCTTGTGGACCGCCTCACGTGCCGCCACCTCGCGGCGCAGACCGTCGCGTTCCTGGCGGCAGGCGGCAAGGTGCTCGGCGCTGGCGCGTGCATCGGCCTCCGCTTCGCCCATTGCCTCGGTAACCTCGCTCACCACACCCTCGCAGGCCTCAAGCTCTGCGATGCGGGTTTCGAGGGCGGAGAGAAGCGCCTTTTGCGCCGCATGGCTCTTTTCGTGGGTCGCGGCGGCTTCAAGGGCGGCGCGCAGGCGATCGTGTGCCGCGCGCGCTTCATTCAGTTCTTCAAGCGTCTCTTTCGCGAGACGCTCACGCGCATGCGCCAATTCCGGCGCACTCAACGTTGCAAGCTCGGCGCGTGCCTGCTCCAGCGCATCGAGCCGTTCCTGCACCACGGCGAGACGCTGGCGTGCACCTTCGAGCTCGCGTGCGAGGCCATCGCGCTCTTCGAGCGCTTCCTTGTAAAAACCCCCCGGGCGCGGGGTGGCGTGCGCGGTAAAGAGCGTTGCCAGATCGCCCTGCACGCGCTCGGCCAGCGCGCGGATCACGCCGCCATCAGCGACATTCTCGATCTCGCTCTCGATGGCGGACAAAAGCGTCGTCCCGCCGGTCTCCAGCGGTCTCGACGCGACAAACGGCACCCCTTGCTCCGCATAAAGCAGCGCGAAGTGCTCCGGGCCGCCGAGCAGCTCGGCGAGGCGGGCCTCGGCATCGGGGCCGCGCGTGACGCTGCCCGATTGCAGGTCGCGCAGCTCTGCTGAGGGCGACGACAAAAACTGCTTACGGATGCGCCAGCGGCTGCCGCCGGCC
Source organism: Hyphomicrobiaceae bacterium (assembly GCA_044507625.1). Classification (GTDB taxonomy): domain Bacteria; phylum Pseudomonadota; class Alphaproteobacteria; order Rhizobiales; family Hyphomicrobiaceae; genus Hyphomicrobium_A. Next base: position 219,423 of record JBIQJE010000005.1, read on the forward strand.
TCGAAATCGACCTCGATGAGCGGCGCGCCGCCGGCATAGGGACGGAACGCTTCCAGCTTGCGGTGCTTGGAGCGGTGCTGCTCGAACAGCGCCATGCGCAACGCGCGAACGATGGTCGATTTGCCGAACTCGTTCGGCCCGGCGAGCACATCGAGCCCGCCGCTCAACCCTTCGAGGGCTACGGGCGCGGAGAAGCGCCCCACTTCCTTGAGGCGGATCGCATTGATTTTCATGACTGGATCGCCTCCGCCTGGCGGGCCAACGCGAACAGGCGGCGCAATGCCCTGCGCGCCACCGCTGCATCGTCGCCGCTTCCCTCCGCCATACCCTTGAGACGTGTGGCGATCTCTCCCAGCACCGGCGCGGACAGCGCCTCCAGATCGGAGGTGGCCGCGACGGCATCGAGCGCCGCGGTATCGCTGGCGAGGTGGAAGATGTCGAGGGCGAGCTCGCCGAGCCGGGCCTCGATCTGCGCAAATTCGGCCAGTGTGACGACGCCGGATAGCTCCAGCGCCATGAGACATCTCTGTGCCGAGATGCCCAGCGCGGCGACCTCTGCCTCTATCGGCGCAAGTCCGTCGGCGGAATCGAGGCGCTGCACGCGGTGCAGCCAGGTGAAGAAGGCCGTCGGCACGCGCTCGACCTGGGGTACTGCCGAGCCGTCGACGCGCACCATCAGCGCGTTGCCCGGATCGTTGTCACGGAAGCTGTCGGGCTCCGGCGTGCCGGAATACCAGGCGCGGTCGGAGATACGCATCGTGCCATGCCAATCGCCCAGCGCCAGATACGCGAGCCCCGCCGTCTTCACCCGCGCGGGGTCGATCGGCACGCTCGCCTCGCCTGCGCTGCCGAACCCCTGCACCGAACCGTGGGCCAATCCGATGCGCACCGCACCCGGCGGCGATGGCGCCTCGTCCATCCAGGCGGTGGGGTCGGTGCTCACGCGCTTTGCCACGAGGGGAGCGGGAAGCAACATGACACCCGGATCGATCTCGAACGGCCGCGGCTCGACGTGCACATGGACGTTCGCCGGCAATCCGCCCGCGATGACGGCAGCCCAGATGCCCCCGGGCCGCGCCGGATCGTGATTGCCGGGCAGCAGGTGCCAGGTTAGCGGCGAGTAGACCCGGAGCTGCGCCATCAACTGGCCCGCCAGCGCCTCAGGCACCGTCTCCGCATCGAAGATGTCGCCCGCTACGAGCACGGCGGAGCACCCTCGCGTGATGGCCATCTCTGCCAACCGGCCGACCGCACGAAAGCGCGTATCGCGCAGCACCGCGGGCTTGTCCTGGCCCGGGAACGAGCCGAACCGCTTACCGATCTGCCAATCGGCGGTATGGAAGAATGAGAACACCATGTGGCCGAGTTTGTTCCATTTATGTTCTCGTTACAAGCGGCAATCGTTCACTGCCGTAAAGTTATCCACAGGCGCGAAAGGCGCCGCTGGCGGTTGCATTTACCGCCCCGCCAGCCTGCCGCCTGCCTGTGCCGTTCGCGCCGTCAGTCTTCGTCGTCGTGGTCATCGTCGTCGTCGCTATCGTCTTCGTCGGGATCATCTTCTTCGTCGTCGACCAGGCTCTTCAGCGTTTCGATGATCTGCATCTCGCCGTCCTCTTTCGATTCGACCAGCCACTCGGTCAGAATCGTGTCTCCCTGCTTGAAGACGACCTTGAACGGCATCTCATCCCCCGTGACGGGAACGACATCGCCAGTGACAAATGCCATGAGACCCTCCATGCGTTGCGCCGGGCACGGCTTCACCCGTGCGCGACGGCGGAACCCTAATTAGGATTCGAATTATTTCGAGCGGTGGTCGGCGGGCGATTCCCCTGTGGAAAACCGCTCCTGAACACAATATCGGCGCAGAGGAATGGGCGTGGCCGCGGACATCGAAACGGCAGTGGTTGGCGGCGGCGTGATCGGCCTCGCCGTTGCTCGGGCGCTGGCCGATGCCGGGCAGGACGTGATGCTGCTGGAGCGGCACCGCAGGCTCGGCAGCGAGACGAGCTCGCGCAACTCGGAAGTCATCCACGCGGGCATCTACTATCCACCGGGAAGCATGCGGGCGCGCTTGTGCGTTGCGGGCAAGGAGATGCTCTACCGCTTCTGTGCGGAGAACGGCGTTGCGCACAGGCGCTGCGGAAAGCTGCTCGTCGCGACGCATGCCGACGAGATGGCCAAGCTCGAAGGCATTGCCGATTATGCCGCGCGGAACGGCGTAACCGAAATGCGCCGCCTCACTGCGACGGACGTCAAAGTGCTCGAGCCGGAGGTCGCATGCGTCGCGGCCTATCTCTCCTCGTCCACCGGCATCATCGACAGTCACGGACTGATGCAGGCGCTGGAAGGAGCCATAGAAGCGGCCGGGGGCGCGGTGGTGCTCAACACGGCCGTGGAGAGCGTCCAGGCAAACGGTGAAACCTTCGTCATCGAGACCCGCAGCGGAACGGAGCCCGGCACCCTCACGTCGCGCAATCTCGTTCTGGCGGCCGGACTGGGCGGCAGTGCGCTCGCCAGTACGATGACATGGCCGGCCGGCTACAGCGTGCCGCAAACGTTTCCCGCCCGCGGGCATTACTTCGCCTTCAGCGGACGGGCGCCGTTCGATCACCTCGTCTATCCGATGCCGACGGGCGCGTGGCTGGGCGTGCACCTCACCCTCGACATCGCGGGACGCGCGCGCTTCGGACCCGACATCGAATGGTGCGAGACCGCGGACTACGCGTTCGACGACCAAGGCGGGGCGCGTCTTGCCCGGTTCGAGAACGAGATCCGGCGCTACTGGCCGGGGCTTCCAGCCGGCTCGCTGGCACCGGATATGGTCGGTGTGCGTCCGAAAATCTACCGGGAGGGGGAGCCCGCCGCGGACTTCGCCATCCACGGTCCGCGCGAGCATGGCATCGACCGGCTCGTGGCGCTCTACGGCATGGAAAGCCCGGGCCTCACCTCCTCGCTCGCCATCGGCGCATACGTTGCGGATCTGCTTTGCGGGAAACGCGAACGGCCCTAGGTTTGGACCGCCTTTTTACGCGCCTGGCGCTGCTCTTCACATTGCCTTGGGGGAATTTATGGCCCGCTTGTTCTTTGCCTCGTTCGTCACCGTCGGACTTCTGTTCGGCATGGTGTGCGGCGTGATCCTCGCGCTGCTCGTCGTGACCGATAACGTCAATCTCGGCTTCGCCATCACCCTCACGGTCATCATCAATCTGGTGATCTGGCTCGTGAGCCCGTGGATCAGCGACCTGTCGTTGCGCTGGTTCAACAAGATGACGTTTCTCGACGATGCGGAGGTGAAGGCGCGCTATCCGGGCCTGCACCAGCTGATGCACGACGTCGCGGCACAATACGGTTTCACCGCGCCGAGCCTCGGCCTCATACCGGACCGCAACCCGACGGCTTTCACCTATGGCATCCTGCGCTCGAACGCGCGCATCGTCGTCACCGACGGCATCTTCGAGTTCCTGAACGAGGATGAGCAGCGCGCCGTCGTGGCGCATGAGCTGGGTCACATCGTCAACCGCGATTTCATCGTGATGACGGCGGCCGGCACGCTGGTGCAGATTCTCTATCAGGTCTATGCCGCCGCGATGCGCTCCAGCCGCAGCGGTGGCGGCGATAAGAACAAGGGCGGACAAGCGCTCGTCGGTATCGCGGCGATCGTTCTCTACTATGTCGGCATCTATCTTCTCTATTATCTCAGCCGCACACGCGAATACCTCGCGGATGCTTTTTCCGCGGAGCGCGTCGAAGGGCGCCATCTCGCGTCGGCGCTGGTGAAGATCGCCTACGGTATCGTCAAGGTGGAAGATTCGGACGCCGCGCAGAGCCTATTGCAGAGCACGCGCCACATGGGCGTCATCGACGTGAAGAACGCCCGCTATTCCGGTCTCGAAGCGGAGAGCGACCTGCAGGATCCCGCGCGCGCATCGGAGGCGATGCTGTTCGATGCGCACAACCCCTGGGCGCGCCTCATCGAGCTCAACTCGACGCATCCGCTCACGGGCATGAGGATTGCGCATCTCGGCGAAATCGCACGGGCGAAGGCGCAACCGTTTCCCGAGTACGATCTCAAGGCCGCTGCGCAGCGCGTCCGCCTCGACACCGGCGCGCTGCGGCGCCAGTTCTTCTACGAGGTCGGCGTGCTGGCATTCCCGGCCCTGCTGGCGATCGCCGCAGTGCTGCTGGGCGCCTGGCAGCTCGCGCCGGCCGCCTTCGGCGTTGGCGTGCTCCTCACGCTGCGGCTGCGCTATCCGCGGGGTAACGCGCCCGCTCTCACCGTGGCCGAGCTGATGACCAATCCTGCCGCCTCGCCGGTGATCGGCCGGCCCGCGCAGCTCACCGGCCGCGCCATCGGCCGCGCAAATCCGGGCTTCATTGCCGGGGAAGACGTCATCTACCAGGACCGCACCGGGCTGCTCACCGCCGACTTCCGCTCCATGCTGGGTTTCATCGGCGATCTGTTCGCCGGATGGAAGCGCGTGCCCAAGCACATCGGCCAGGACGGCCAGCTCACCGGATGGTTCCGGCGCGGCATGGGCGGCTATCTGATCATGCGCGAGCTTTCCTCCGCCGCTGGCGTGCTGCGCGCCAGGCCCTATTTCTGGCAGGCGCTGCTATCGGTAGTGCTCATCGCCGTGAATATCGTCGTCCTGCTGGCAGGAACCGACAATTTCACGCTCGGCGGATGACCTTCCTGCCGCGGCGGCACGCGTTCGAGCGCGTTTGCACCATCGGAGGCGGCGCGGGCAGGCATGGGAGTCGCATCGGCCACAGCGGGAGCCCCAATGCTGCCCCACAGGCGCGGATAGATTGTCGCCGCGCCCCGTTCATGGCTAAAAGTGACGAACGGATCGCGGATGATTTGCGAGAGGGAAACGACGCGGATGCGGGCCATCGCACTTTGGCTGGCGCTATTTGCTGCCGCTGCCGCCACGCCGGTGTCGGCGCAGGGGATCGACAGGCTTCAGGGCTATTGGATCGACTCCCACGGCGAGGTCATCCTCGAATTCCGCGCCTGCGGACGGGAGCTTTGCGGCCGGGTTGCATGGCTGCAGAAGCCGCGCGGCCCCGATCTCGGCCCGCTGCGCGATTTCCGCAATCCCGATCAGCGGCTGCAGAAGCGCTTCGTGTGCGGGCTCACGGTGGTGACGGGTTTCAAGAAGCAGCCCGATGGCACCTGGTCCGATGGCAACGTCTACGTGCCGGACCACGGCATGAACTTCTCCGGGTATGCGGAGGTGCTGAGCCCGACGAAGGTCAAGGTGACGGGCTACGTGCTGCTGCCGATGCTCGGTTCCTCTGAAGTCTGGACGCGCATGCCGCGTAAGCCGCCGACCTGCGAAGAGCAAGCGAAGATGATCGCCGAAGGCCGCTGGTCCACCGACACTTCCGCGTGGCCGCCAGCGCCGCCGCCGGTCGCCTCCCGTTGAGGTTCGCGCGCACGATAGCGCGCGGCGCGCATACACTGCGCCCTTCCGTTTTACTGCTTGCGCTCGCCGGTTTCACGATAGCGGCCGGTGCGGCCAACGCGCAGATGATCCCCAAGCAGAAGGGGGCCACGCGTGTGATGGGGCTGTTCGACTTCCTGTGCCTGAAGCAGCTTCCCGATCTCAACGGCATCGAACGCGCCGCGGGCTTCGGCGAATACGATCAGCTCACGGGCGGCGATCTTGCGCCCTATGCTCCCGCTACACCATCGGAGAAGCTGTTCGGGTGGCGCTATCACGATCACGGCGAGGAATTCGTTCTCATCGCGAGGCGCGCGCGGCCGGATGCGGATTTCGCCAAGCGCGAGCCCGCGTTCGCAGCAGCGATGGAAACCTCGTGCACGATGCACGTGCTCGCGGCGAAGCACGACACGCTGCTCGGCGAATTGACGCGGGTCATGGGCCGCAAACCCGACCAGACGTTGCAGGAAGGTTCCATGCACGTCTATGCCTGGACACACCGCCGCGCCGATGCGCTCAGCTACGTGCGCTACTACATGCCTGAAAATGCGGGCGCGAAGGCGATGCTCAACGCGAGCGTATTCGTCAAAAAATGAGCCGCCGCAACTCTGCCTTCCAAAGGGAACGGCGCGCGGCGGCGCCAGCGTGACAAATTCTACATCTCGATGCGTGGGTTGCGCGCCTTTGTGCGTTCCCATACTTGAGACCCAGAGCCCTTGGGAGGTGTCTATGTACAAGGACGCAATCGCACTGCGCGGCGCCATCGTCGCCTTCGCCATGGCGTCGACCGTGGCAGCGCATGCCGACGAGTCGCCGCTCGGACTGTGGATCGATCACACGGGACGCGGCGGCATCGAGATCAGTGACTGCAACGGCAAACTGTGCGGCCACGTCGCGTGGCTGAAAGATGCCGGCAATGCGGATCAGTGCGGCAAGCAGATCATCGGCAACGTCGCGTCAGTGGCGAAGAACAAGTGGGACAACGGCTGGATCTACGATCCCGATCGCGGTTCCAAATTCGACGTCGAACTCACGCTGCTGCCCGCGGACAAGCTGCGGGTCAAGGGCTACGCGGGCACCAAATGGCTGAGCGAGACGCATACGTGGAAGCGTGCGCCGGCGGACATTCAGAAGTGCAGCGCGAACGGCGAGACGGCGGCGAGCGCGAAACCCGCCGCGCCCGCTGAGAGCGAGAAGCAGGCGAGCATCGCCTCGGAGCCGGATAATAAGGTGCCGGGAGCGAGCGGGGCGAAGCCGGAACAGCACGACGCGCAGAATCCGGTCCGGCTCAATGGCCCGCAGGTGGACCGGAGCACCGATACGAAGCCGAACACTGGGGCGCCCGGGACGGGCGCAGCGGAGGCTTCGAAACCGGACGCGCCCAAACCCGATGCTCTAAAGGGCAACGGCGCCGCGCCGGATGGCTCGAAGTCCGCGAAGGGCGAGCCTGCCAGGCCGGATGCCACCGCACGGGCGGATGACGAGGAAGACGAGGGCGTGCCGCGCAGGCGCGGGCGGATCATGGCACGCATCATGGAAAGCCTCGAAAGCGGCGACGGGCCGGTCAAGCTGCGCCGCTCCGGCAGAACCTGCCGGCTGGATGTTCCCTACGCGGGCGAGATCCAATTTCCCTGCAAGCGCGATGAGTGATCCACGCCGCTGCGTCTGATGCCAACAGAAAGCCCACGGGGATCACTCCGTGGGCTTTTCATTTGGACTAGAGCAATACGCGATCGCGTCGCCCTGTGCCCGAACCGCTTCCACTTTTCCGGAAGCATGCCTTAAGCATCCGTGCTTCTCACCGGAAAACCGGTGCCCACTTTTCCGGAAGCACTCGCTATCTCACCCGTGCTTCTCATCGGAAAACCGGTGCCCACTTTTCCGGAAGCACTCGCTATCTCACCCGTGCTTCTCATCGGAAAACCGGTGCCCACTTTTCCGGAAGCACTCGCTATCTCACCCGTGCTTCTCATCGGAAAACCGGTGTCCACTTTTCCGGAAGCACTCTCTATCCA
>JBIQJE010000017.1:0-74802 GCA_044507625.1 Hyphomicrobiaceae bacterium
CCGTTCTTGCGCGTCACGGCCATCGACGGCACGTCGGTATCGCCGTCACCGAAATAGATCATGTTGGAGAACGGGATCGGACGCTCAGCCTCGTTCATGTGCTCGTTGATGCCCTGGCCGAGATCCTCGATGCCCTTGTTGATGCGGAAGAGGTACTGCGTCTTGCCGGTGTCGGTGATGACGCGCTTGGGGTACGGCAGGTCGTAAGGGTCGAACCAGTATTCCGACGCGAACACATTGTGGAAGTGCTTGTAGATGCGCGTGCCTTCAATGATCTCGGTGAGGCCGGCGGACACGATGTAGTGGCGCAGCGCGATGCCCTGCGTTTCCGACATCAGCTTCACGTATTCGTTGATGGTGTCGAACCATTCCTCGACGCCGGCGAACAGCTCGACGAGCTTGCCCTGCGCGACGAGGTCGGCGCGGTCGATGCGCACGCCGGCGGCCTTCGCCTTGCGGTACATCAGGCGCATGTAGGAGATGAGGCCGTCGGCGCCTTCGCGGCGCGCGATCTCGTTCGATTCCGCCCAGAATTCCGCGGGATCGATGCCGATCTGCGGCAGGAACGCATAGTCCTGCATCGGGCGCGGCGAGAGCGTGCCGTCGAAGTCGTAGACGAGCGCGATGGTTTTCTTGTCGAAGGAGGCGCGATGGCCTTCGCGCGGCTTCGCCGCGCCGGCTTCCACCTCAGCCACGTCATCGCCGTCTGCAACGCGCTCGATCATCGCTTTCGCCCTTGCCTCGACTTGCATGGGCGACCATGCCGCGATTCGGCGGGAGGATTGAAGGCGCGGTGTCCGGCTGGGCGACCGGACGAGCTAAAGCGCAGCGATCGCCACCGCTTGTATCGGTCCCGGCCTGCGCCGGGATGGCGTAGCGGATGCGCTGTCCGTGCAATTCCGCCACGGGCGACCAAGGGCGGCGGCCCTCAGGCCAGCCCCCCGTCCCGGCAACGCGGCTAGTGCTTGCAGCCGCAGCCTTCGCCATGGACATGGTCGTGCGCGTGGTCGTGCGCGTGGTCGTGACCATGGCCGCCGCAGCAGCCGTCATGCCCATGGTCGCGATGGTGGTGATCGTGGCCGTGGTGATCGTGCCCGCAACCGCAGCCATCGCCGTGCTGGTGCTCGTTCGGATCGACCAGCGCCTCGTGCAGCTTCCGCTCGATGGCGACGGCCGCCTCGCGCGGGGCGTCGCGGTCCTCGATGCACATGGCCATGATCTCGGCGCCGAGGCGAACATCGTCGACCGCGCCGAGGTAATGCCGGCGCAGGCGTCCCTGGCGATCGAACAGCAGCACCGTGGGGGTGCCCTGCATGCCGTAGGCTTCCATGGTCTTCGGCAGATCCGAACCGCTCTGCGAATCAACCGCGACCGGGATCTCGATGTGCTCGGTCTTGAGGAAGGGCTCGAGCTGCGAAGCGGTCATGTCCTTGTGGTTCTCGAACACCATGTGGAGGCCGATCACCGCAACCTCGTCGGAGGAGAAGGTGCGGGCGATGCGGCCCGCCTGGGGCAGCGCGTGGCGCAGCGAGCCGGGACAGAGCATCTGGAAGGCGACGAGCAGCACCACCTTGCCCTTCAGCTGCGCGAGGGTGAGCGGCTCGGAGTTGAACCACTGCGAGGCGATGATCTCGGGCGGCTGCTCGGGATTGAACTGTGCGGAGGCCATGGGCGGGCTTTCTCAATAGGGGTGCAGAATTGGGGTGCAGGTGCCGTAGCCGAAGACGGCTCTTTGTCTTGCGGAGATACCGCAGCGCAGGGGGCCGCTCAAGGGCGGCTTGGCAGCGCCGGGCAGATCGGGATCAGCGGCAGCGGGACTGCGTGTCCGGCGCGGCGGGCAAAGGCCCTTTGCAGCTATATTCGGCGCTCATCTGGCACGCAGGATCGAGCGCGTCGCGGCCGGTCGCGTAGATGGAGAAGTGAAGCGGACAGCCGCGCATGATATTGAACGCTTCGATGCAGCCAAGCCGTGGCGGCAGCTTGACCCTTCGCGCCGCAAGCGTCGCAGAAAGATCCGGTTGCCAGCGGTCCTCCACGAGCGCGATGGCATCGTCCTTCTCCGCTATCCAGCTCGCGATCGTGGGAATGTTCGAATAGGCGGCGCGTCCGAACGCGAATGTCGCGGAGGGCTCGCGGAAGCCCACGACGCCCACCGGACCGGAGACGCAGTGCCGCAACGGCTCGAGCGCCTCCTCCATGCGCTGAGCCGGCCAGGCGACCTCCATGTGCGGCATCACCAGCGCGAACATCGAAGAGCTGAAGAGCGCGAAGCCGACTACAGCGGTGGCGAGCCAGGCGGCGATGTCACGTTTGGCGACGGCGACGGCCGCGAGCGTCAAGAGGCCGGTCACCGCGGCGATGCTGAGAACGACGGTGGAATCGAACGTCGCCCCCGCCATCCAGAAACCGGCGAGATAGATGCCGGCCAACCCGAAGAGCACCAGCCACCAAGGCACGCGCATCGTGTTCGGGGGCACGGCGAGCGCATTCGCCGCGGCCTGGCGCACGGGGACGAGGACGAGGGCGACGGCGAGCGCGGCGGCGGGGAACATCGCCTGCACCGTATACAGCGCGGGCTTCGAGGCGATGAGCTCCAGGTAGAGCCAGTAGCCGACGATCCAGGCGAACAGGAAACGCTCGATCGCGAAGCGACGCAAGCGCCACAGGTTCTGCAAGGCCGGGATGAGGAACAGCGCGCCGGGAAGGAAGCCCAGCAGAAGCGCGACGGTGAACGTGAGCGGCGCGGCTTTCCACTTCATGTTCTGCGCGCCGCCGAGCGCGCGGATGAACTTGTCCCAGCTCAGGCCGGAGAAGGGTATCCCGCCATCGAAATGCGCCCGGATGAGAAGCCACGGCGCGCCGATGGCCGCCATCAGCACAAAGCCCGCAACGGGGCGCAAACGCCATAGCCAATCGAGGCGGCGATCGAACACGTACAGCAGGACGACCGTCGACAGCGAAAGGATCGGCACCGCCAGCGCATTGAGCAGAATGCTGACGCCCTGCGCGCCCCAGAACGCCATCGCGAGCGCCAGCTCGTGGTGGCGATCCTCCGGTTCGGCGCAGTAGATGCGCATGAGACAAAGCTGCGTGACGACGATGGTCAGCAGCAGCGGCCCTTCCGGTATGGCAAGCGTCGCCTGCAGCGCCACGATCGGCGCGACGCAGAACAGCGCCGCGGCGATGACGGCTCGCCGCTCACCCACCAGGGGCCGGCTCAACCAGTAGAGCGCGAGCACGGCCAGAATTGCGGATATCAGCGACGGCAGCCGGTAGGTGACGATGTCATCCCAGCTCCACGGCCCGAGCAACTTGCCCGCCGCGATCTGGAGCCAATAGATGCCGATGGGCCGGAAGGCGAAGTGCTCGCCGTCGAAGCTGGCATCGATCAGGGTGCCCTTCTCGAGCATCCCCTGGGACGTCAGCACGTAGATGATCTCGGTGCGGTCCACCGGAGACAGCAGCACTATGCCGGGCAGATAGGCGACGAGCGCCAGCGCGATCAGCGCCAGTGCGGCGAGCCGTGGACGGAGCGAGAGCCGATCGAGCACCTTCAGCGTGCAACGCTCCAGGCGTTCCAGTGGTAAGGCAGGTGTGCTCATCGAAGTCACCAACGCGCCCAGTGGAAGTCCCGGGAAGCTTCTGGTCTGGCCGTAGACGCTGGGAAAATCGCACAAAGACGCGCTGCGGGGTTGACACTGATACCGCAGTTAAGCGATTGCGCAAGCGGTCGAATTTGGGCGGAGACGTGGCGCGATGCCGGCAGGCGGAAATAGCACAGGGCTGAAGGCGCGGCTCGTTGAAATCATTAAGGAACGCTCGTTCCAGTCGGGCCGCGAGATCAAGCTCGCATCGGGCCGGACGTCCACGTACTACTTCAACATGAAGCCGACGATGCTCGATGCGGAGGGCGCGCACGTCATCGCCACGCTGATCCTCGATGCGGTTGCCGGATTGAAGCCGGACCTCGTGGGCGGGCTGGAGATGGGCGCGGTTCCGATTGCGTCGGCCGTCGCTGCGGTCAGCCATGGCGCGGGGCAACCGGTGGGCGCATTCTTCGTACGCAAGCAGGCGAAGGATCACGGCACGCAGAGCCTTATCGAGGGGCTACCGGCGGGGGAAAGCCTCAAAGGCAAGCGCGTCGTCATCGTCGAGGACGTGACAACGACGGGCGGGTCGGCCGTGAAGGCGGCCGAGACGGTGCGCAACGAAGGCGCGGAGGTCGTCGGTGTCGTCACCGTCGTCGACCGGCTGGAGGGCGCGGGCGAGGCGTTCGCGGCCGCGGGCCTTACACTGACGCCGATCCTGACGCTCGACGATTTCAGGGCGTAAGGCTTACGCTTTACGCTTGCGGTCCAGCTGCGGACACATGGTGAAAGCGCGCGCCGCATCTGCGACTGTTACGCAGATGCCGATCTGCGTCGGCATGAAAGATTTGCAGCAACGGATTGTGCGGCCGCGCGCTCCCGTCGTCCCGGGCGAGCGCGGCGAGGCCGAGCGACGGCCCGGAATCCAGCACAAAGGGCGCTATCGATCTCGCGAAGCTTCGCTTCCTGGCGATCCCGCGAAGCTTCGCTTCGGTGGCGCCGGTTCCCGGATAGCCGCGCGCTCCCTCCACGGCTTCCGGGATGACAACGCCCCTACGCTGCTGCCGCGCGCGCGAGGCCGACGAGACGCACGAGCTCCTTGCGCGCCTCATCGCCACTGGTGACGCGCGATCCGAACGGCAGCCGCAGCGCGCGGGCACCGAGCACGAGGTCGCAGCCTTCGGGATCGACGCCCGTCATGCGCCAGGCGCCCGCGCCGCCGCCGAGCAGGCGCGTTGCGTAAAGCTCGACCGCGTCGGCGTGGTCGTCGTTCATGTGGCTGACGACGCTCTGCTCGGCCTCAACAAGCGCCTCCGCGCCCGCAACGTCCGTGAGCAGCTTTTCACGCGGCAGATCGAAGATGCGGCCGAAACCGCCGATGAAGTGCGCGCTCTGAACGTCGAGCGCATAGAAAACGAAATCCGGAAAGCCGGCATAACCGGCAGCGGCAGGATGCCGCGCGAGGAAGCGCCGCTTCGCCGATTCGCTCGTCGTCGGACGGGCTTCGCCGATCAGCGTGATGCGCGATCCCTGCATCGGATCGGCCTCGGTGCCCGTCGCATCGATCAGAAGGCTGGCGCGTGGATCGGCGAGAAGATTGCGCGTATGCAGGGCGAGCTTCGAGATCAGAAAAAGCGGCGATCCATCGGTATCCGTTGCCGTCAGCAGAAGCGAAGCGTAGGGATGTCCACCGGGCGCAAGCAGCGTCGCGAGAGCGCCCTTCAGCGAAGCCCGGATCATCGTCCGCGCCAGCGCCTCAGTTTCCTTAACACCCGAAATATCCGGCTGTTTCGCAGGCTCTTCAACAGACATGGTCTCCTCCCCGCTTCCTGTGGACAACCTATTCAGATAACGTTCAGACAGAAATCACGAAATTGGCTTCGCCACAATTGATACACCTTGGAGCCATAAAGCGCGGCGGGGTGGTACTCTGCCGCAGGGTCGGGACATGATGAAAGAAAAAAGCACGATCGCGCTGGTCGACGATGAGCGGAACATTCTCACCTCGCTGCGCATGGCGCTCGAGGCTGAAGGCTACAAGGTGCGCACGTACAATGACGGCGTCTCCGCTCTCGAGGCTCTGACGGAAGATCCAGCCGATCTCGGTATCTTCGACATCAAGATGCCGCGCATGGACGGCATGGAGCTTCTGCGCCGCGTGCGCCAGCGCTCCGATATGCCGGTGATCTTCCTCACCTCGAAGGATGAAGAGATCGACGAGTTGTTCGGCCTCAAGATGGGCGCGGACGACTACGTGGCGAAACCCTTTTCGCAGCGCCTCGTCGTCGAGCGCGTCAAAGCCGTTCTGCGCCGGTTCCAGCCGAAAGAGCCGGGTGCGCCGACCGAAGCGGAGGCGGCGCGCGTTCTGGAGCGCGGCAAGCTGAAGCTCGATCCGGAGCGCCACAACTGCCACTGGGACAACAAGCCGGTGACGCTGACCGTGACCGAGTTTCTCATCCTGCAGGCGCTCGCCTCGCGCCCCGGCGTCGTGAAGACGCGCGATGCGCTGATGGATGCGGCCTATGACGATCAGGTCTACGTCGACGACCGCACGATCGACAGCCACATCAAGCGGCTGCGCAAGAAGTTCAAGCAGGTCGACGACAACTTCGATGTCATCGAAACGCTGTATGGTGTTGGATACCGCTTCAAGGAAGCTTGAGGCGCGGAGGTAGGATGACGCTCGAGACCGAGCGCTCCGAGCAGCAGCAAATGTCGAACGGTTTCGCCGGCCTCAAGGGGCTGGCGAGCGACATGCGTGCGGCGCTCGCAGCGGCCATGCGGCGCCTCGCGGGCCCACGGGCAGCGGCTGCGGGGCCTCGCGCGCCATCGCTCCGCTCGGCGGCGATGTCGGGCACCGCACGCGCCAAGGCCGCGCTGCACAATGGAACCGCTGCGGCGCGCCGCACCGCGAGCGCCATCATACTCGGGGCGCAGTCTGCCGCCGCGCGCGTGGAGCCGGTGGGGGCCGCAACCCCTAAAGTGCTCGCCCCCGTACAGGCATGGTTCGCGCGCCTCGCTATCGTCCGCTTCTTCTCCGCCAGCCTTCTGCGCCGCATCCTCATCTCGAACCTCATCGGGTTCGTGCTGCTGGTGGGCGGCATCCTCTACCTCGGCTGGTTCCACACCTGGCTGATCGACGCCAAGCTCGATGCCCTCAAGACGCAAGGCAAGATCATCGCGGATGCCATCGCCGCCAACGCGAAGGTGGTGCGCGAGCAGATCATCATCGATCCCGACGCGATCCCCGACGCGCCGCCAACCGTCAACCGCTTCCCGGACGATGGGCTCGCGTCTCTGGAGCTGTCCATCCATCCGGAGGATGTGACGCCGATCCTGCGCAAGCTCATTCAGCCGACGAATACGCGCGCCCGCGTCTATGCTCGCGATGGCACGCTGATCGTCGACACGCAGCAGACGCTGGCACGCTGGAAAACGGTGCGCGACGAGCCGAAGGACGGCGACAGCGACGCTGCGACGACGCAGAACGTGTGGACGCGCCTGACGCGCTATCTCTTCCGCGAGCCGCTGCCCGTCTACAAGGAAATCGGCACCGGCAACGGCACCGCCTATAAAGAGGTGCGCGAGGCGCTCGAGGGCCAGGAAAAGAGCATGCTGCTGCTCAACCGCAAGGGCGAGCAGATCGTGTCCATCGCGCAGCCGATCGTGCGCTTCAACGAGGTGCAGGGCGTGCTGCTGCTCTCAACGCGCCCCGGCCAGATCGACAAGATCCTCAAAGAGGAGCGCGTCGTCATTCTCATCCTGTCCGCCGTGGCGCTCCTCGCCTCGGTGGTGACCTCCCTGTTGCTGGCGCGGACTGTCGCGGGGCCGATCCGGCGGCTGTCCGCTGCCGCCGAGCGCGTGAGCCACAACATCGAAGCGCGCACGCAGCTTCCGGAATACAACGGGCGCACCGACGAGGTGGCGCAGATGGCGGAAGCATTCCAGGCGATGACGAGCGCGCTGTGCCGGCGCATCGAGGCGAGCGAGAAGTTCGCAGCGGACGTCGCCCACGAACTCAAAAACCCGCTGACGGCGGCGCGCTCCACGGCGGAATCGCTCAGCTTCGCGAAGACCGAGGAAGAGCGCATGCACCTCGTCGGGCAGATCCAGGGCGAGCTGAAGCGGCTCAACCGCCTGATCACCGACGTCTCCAATGCCTCGCGCCTCGATGCGGAACTGGCGCGCAAGGAGATGCGCCCCATCGACGTCACGGCAATGCTGCACAACGTCGTGGCCATCTTCCGCGACATCATCGGCGACGACAGCCGGGCGTTGAAGCTCGATATCGAGCCCGAGCCTTTCCCCGGCGCTTTCTCCGTCATCGGCGACGAAGGGCGGCTCGGCCAGGTGCTGACGAACCTCATCGACAATGCCATCTCGTTCTCGCCGGAAGGCGGAACCGTGCAGGTGCGCGCACGCGCTTCCTCCCCGGTGCTGGAGATCAGCGTCGTGGACGAGGGACCCGGCATCCCGGCCGACCGGCTGGAGATCATCTTCGACCGCTTCTATTCCGACAGGCCGGCCACGGACACGAGCCGGGGCAAGAACTCGGGGCTGGGGCTCAGCATCTCGCGCGAGATCATCCTCGCCCATGGCGGCACGATCGCCGCCGAGAACCGCTATGCGCCAGATGCAGGGCCGGACGCGGCGCCATGCGGGGCGCGCTTCACCGTGAGGCTGCCGATCGCGGGCCATGGCCAGCGGGGAGGCGCAAGCGGTGGACGGCGCGCCTGACCGCCCGACGCACCATGGCACCGCGATTGCCCTCGGGCATCGCGCGGTGCTCATCGTCGGGCCCTCCGGGGGCGGAAAATCGGACCTCGCCCTGCGCTGCCTGACGCTGGCGCCGAGCGCTCTCATCCCGCAGGCCGCGCAGCTCGTTGCCGACGACCGCGTCATCCTCACCGCTGCCGGAGGCCGGCTCTATGTCGAGGCGCCGGCCAGCATTGCCGGCCTGATCGAGGTGCGCGGGCTCGGCATCCTGCAAGTGCCGCACGTGCCCCGTGCCGGTGTGGCGCTCGTCGCGGAGCTGGCACCGCCGGAGGAGATCGAGCGCCTCCCGGACCCGCCGCTGACGCGGGCCATCGATGGCGTTGAGCTGCCGCTGGTGCGCATCGCGGCTTTCGAGCCCTCCGCGGCGGCAAAGCTGCTACTGGCGCTCATGCGGGCGTCCGGCTAACGCCTTCACGCGCCTTGGTCATTCAACCCTCGGGGGCATATTTGACAGCAAATCCACTTGCACCCCCGCCGAACACTTGTAAATTCTGCCGCGCCGCCGAGGGCCCGCGCATAGGGCGTACCCGGCGAAGCCGCAGTCAACGATCCCAACGGTCAAGCCCAGGCTCCGCCGTGGAGCCGGTAAAAGACGAGATCGGCTTTAATCCATGATCGGACTTGTCATCGTCACGCACTGCGGGCTTGCGCTGGAATTTCGATCCGCGCTCGAGCACGTGGTGGGCCCGCAAACGCAACTCGAGACGGTCTCGATCGGGCCGGACGACGATGCCGCGCTGCGCCGCGGCCAGATCGTCGAGGCGATCCGGCGCACCGACACCGGGGATGGCGTTATCCTCCTGACCGACATGTTCGGCGGCACTCCCTCCAACCTCGCCATCTCGGTGATGGATGAAGGCAACGTAGAGGTCATCGCCGGCATCAACCTGCCGATCCTCGTCAAGCTCGCCAGCATCCGCACCGAGATGCCGCTCGCCGAGGCCGTGCATTGCGCCCGCGAGGCGGGGCGGAAGTACATCAAGATTGCCAGCCAAGAGCTCTCGGGCGAAGGTTCGGTCTGATATGCCCGAGATCGAAAATAGCACGCGCCCCGAGGCGGTCGTCACCATCCGGAACCGGAAAGGGCTGCACGCGCGCGCTTCGGCCAAGTTCGTAAAGTGCGCGGAAAGCTTCGATGCCGTCATCACGGTGACGCGCGACGGCCAAGCCGTCGGCGGGACGTCGATCATGGGCCTGATGATGCTCGCCGCGGGTCCCGGCGCCACGCTGCATATGACGGCCCAGGGCCCGCAAGGCCCCGAGGCGCTGCAGGCGCTCATCGCACTGGTGGAAGACGGGTTCGGCGAAGACTGCGTCGAGGACGCCTAGAGGGCCTAGCGATCCGATGGAATCGGATCGGACGCTCAAGGTTTTTGATTAGGCCGATGGTTCGCGCTTCGGACTGATCGGGTCCGAAGCGATCATGGTCTAGAGCATAAAAAAGGAGCGCGGGCGAAGCGCTCCTTTTCCGTTTCCGGGATAGCGCGGCCCGACGCTATTTCGAGATGTAGAGCGAGGACAGCTTGAGGGCGATGTCGCGGAACGCATCGCGCAGCTGGTCCTCGTCCTCGGCATTGTAGAATTTCGTCGGATCGGTCGCGCACTTGTTCAGCACGTCCTTGGCGCTGGAGTTGTAGCCGATCGCAAATCCGACGGTATAGACCGTGATGCCTTTCGCCTTCATCCCCTCGCACAGGGCCTTCGCCTGCGTCGCGGAGTCCGCGTTCGCCGGCGTCGAGCCTGCGCCGGACGATCCCGTCGCGATGCCCTCCGACGTATACTGGGCATTGTATTCGCCGTCCGTCATCAGCACCGCGATCTTGCGGAGGTCGTCCCTGCCGTAGGCCGAAGCCGTCGAGGATGGCCAGAGCGAATTCCAGTTCGGCGAAAGGGTATACCAGGCCCACGCCGTGCCCACCTGGCCCGCCGTGCCGCCCTTACCCGTCAGGCCGCTGATCTTGTCGAGCAGCTGCTGCTTGTTGTTCGTGAGCGGCATGACGGCGCTCTCGGCGCCGAGCGTGCAGTCCGCGACCTGGTTTTTCTTGCTTTCGTCCACCGACCACCGGATGGGCAGGACGTAGTTGTTCTTGCTCGGAGCGGCATCCGTGTAACGGTTGTTTCCGGTGCGCTCCACGACACACGCTGCGGTACGGTTGTAATAATAGGTTCTGGCGTTCCAGCCCGACCCCGTCGATTTCGTGATCGACAGCTGCGGTGCGGGCGAGCCCCATGCCTTGTCGATCACGCTCGTCGGCAGCCGCACGGAATCGGAGAACGGCACGATCGCCACCTTCGAGGTGAACTTCGACTGATCCTCCCACACGACGATATTGACCAGATCTTTCGCCGCGTCCTTCATCGCATCGATCTTCCTGCCCGACTTGCAGGGCGCCTGATTGGTGCTGGGGGCGCGATCGCACATCGATCCGGTGATATCGAGCATGATCGAGACTTCGATGCTTTCGCCGCCATTGCCTCCGACGGCGATCTCGGAACGGGCAAAGTTCGTTTCCGCGTTGCCGATCAGGGGGAGCCTGTCGACCGGCGCGAGGCCGAGCGCCGCGGTGAATGCCAGCAGCGGCGTCTTGATGTAAGCGTTACCGGAGGCAATCATGCCCATCCCGTCGGGCGCGACGTCAAACTTTATGCTGTCGGAGCCCGGGATGATGTCGAGACGCGTGGACACGTTCTCGCGGTAATAGTTCTCCGCCGCAGCAATTGCGCCGCGGTGGTCCTTGCTGTTGAGCTGCAGCGCGCGTCCGCCCGCCAGCACCGCAGCATCCACCGCCGCGACGGTCTGCTCACGGGCGTTCAGCCAGCGGCTGAAATCAACGGCCGCACCAACGGCCAGCACCAGCACGATGGCCATCAGGCCGAAGACAACGGCGACGCTGCCGCTTTCATCCTTGCGCAGCGGGCCGAACGCGCGAGTCGACACGCCCGCGATCCGGCCGAGGAAACTGTGCATTCTCGCCTCACCTGTGAAATAGCGTTCTTATTCGCGGCAATATCGGACGGCGGAATCTTGAAAGTTCTTAAAAGCGCTAAAATTTATTATTGTTAGCTAACAAATCCTTATTCTTCGCATTACTTGCGGCGGACGAAATATCCGCCCGCTTGGGCAACTCTTTTCGCCCGGCGTCTTGCGCTCCACCGCGACGAGTGGACATATAAGGACTTGTTTATATCTTGTTGCGACGCACGCCCCCGCCCGCTAGAAGGGCCGGGAACGCGGCCTGCCCCCTCGCTCGCCGCACAGCAGGGCCAAAGGCCCGCCACCCGCAGGGAGCTTAAGACGCATGGGTAAGCCCACGGACTATGTCGTCAAAGACATCAGCCTCGCCGACTGGGGCCGCAAGGAAATCGCCATCGCCGAGACGGAGATGCCCGGCCTGATGGCGACGCGCGAGGAATTCGGTGCGAGCCAGCCGCTCAAGGGCGCCCGTATCGCCGGCTCGCTGCACATGACCATTCAGACGGCCGTCCTCATCGAAACGCTGGTCGCCCTCGGCGCCGATGTCCGCTGGGTCTCGTGCAACATCTACTCCACGCAGGACCATGCCGCCGCCGCCATCGCCGCGGCCGGCGTACCCGTGTTCGCCTATAAGGGCGAAACTCTGAAGGAATACTGGGACTTCACGCGCCGCATGCTCGAGTGGGGCGACGGCGGTACGCCGAACCTGATCCTCGATGACGGCGGCGACGCCACGATGCTGGTCCACCTGGGCCTGCGCGCCGAAAAGGGCGACACGGCATTCCTCGACAAGCCGGGCTCCGAGGAGGAGACGGTGCTGTTCGATCTCATCAAGAAGACGCTCAATGAAAAACCCGGCTGGTTCGCCGAGCTCGCCAAGAACATCAAGGGCGTCTCCGAGGAGACGACCACGGGTGTGCACCGCCTCTATGAGATGCAGAAGCGCGGCGAGTTGCTGTTCCCCGCCATCAACGTCAACGACAGCGTCACCAAGTCGAAGTTCGACAACCTCTACGGCTGCCGCGAGTCGCTGGTGGACGGCATCCGCCGCGGCACCGACGTGATGATGGCCGGCAAGGTCGCGATGGTGGCCGGCTTCGGCGACGTCGGCAAGGGCTCGGCCGCCAGCTTGCGCAACGCGGGCTGCCGCGTGCTCGTCTCCGAAATCGATCCGATCTGCGCCCTGCAGGCGGCCATGGAGGGCTATGAGGTCGTGACGATGGAGGACGCCGTGCCGCGTGCCGACATCTTCGTGACCGCAACCGGCAACAAGGACGTGATCAAGGCCGAGCATATGCGCGGCATGAAGGATCGCGCCATCGTCTGCAACATCGGCCACTTCGACAACGAGATCGAAGTCGCCGGGCTCAAGAACCTCAAGTGGAACAACATCAAGCCTCAGGTCGACGAGATCGAGTTCCCGGACGGGCACCGCATCATCCTTCTGTCGGAAGGGCGCCTCGTCAATCTCGGCAACGCCATGGGACACCCCTCGTTCGTGATGTCGGCGTCGTTCACGAACCAGACGCTGGCGCAGATGGAGCTGTGGGCCGCGGGCGGCAAGTACGACAAGAAGGTCTATACGCTGCCCAAGCACCTCGACGAGAAGGTCGCGCGCCTGCACCTGGACAAGATCGGCGTGAAGCTGACCCAGCTCTCCGCTGAGCAGGCTGCCTACATCGGCGTGAAGCCGGAGGGCCCGTACAAGTCCGATCATTACCGCTATTGAGCATAAGGGGCGTGGATGGCTTGCCGACGACACTCGACCGGCAAAAATCCGCGCCCCTCTCCTATGCACGCCGCTCAGCTGGCCACGCCCTCACACACTCCGCATAATTCGCTATGATTCGCCTCCTGCGGGAGGTGAAACCGCTGGCCTTTGTCCGTTGCACTTTGCGTCTTTGGCCTCGGGTTCCCCTCCTTTCAATGGACCCCGATGCAGTTCGCGACGCCCAAACTGGCCGGCAAGCCCCACGAACTCATTGCACTCGTCGTGGCGAGCCTTGCCTGCGTCCTCATTCTCGCCGGCGGCATCGCTTCCGGCGGCGTCGTGCGTGTGCCGTTCGCTGGCGCGCAGCCGCTTGCGCTCATCGGCATCGGGACGGGCGTTCTGCTTGCGCTCGGCGCACTCGCCTGGCTGACGGTGGTCCGCTCCAAGCGTGAAGAACGCCGGGCCCTGGCGGAAGCGCACGGGCTGAAGCGCAGCCTTGCCGCGGCCGATTCCATCATCCGCTCAGAGCCGCAGATCCTCCTTTTCTGGGAGCAGAACCAGCCGCTGCGCGTCGTCGCCTACACGCTGCACGGCATCCCCGGCCTTCCCGGTACGCCGGAAAAATTCCTGCGCTTCGGCCACTGGCTGGAGCCGGCTTCCGCGACGGCGCTGAAGCCGGCCATCGACGACCTCTTCAGCACTGGCCGGCCGTTCAACCTCATCGTGCGAACCGGCGAAGGCGGACACCTCGAAGCCGAGGGCCGCACGGCGGGCGGACGGGCGGTGCTGCGCTTCCGCGACGTCACGGGCCATCGCGACGAGGTGGCCCGCATCCTCGCCCAGCATCAGCGCCTGGCGCGCGAGGTGCGTGCCAGCCGCGCGCTGCTCGATGCGCTCCCCATCCCGGTGTGGCTGCGCGGAAAGGACGGCCGCCTCACCTGGGTCAACGCCGCCTACGTCCGCGCCGTCGAAGCCAAGAGCCGCGCGGAGGTGCAGGAGCGGCAGATCGAGTTGCTGGAGCAGCGCCAGCGGCGCACCGCGGCGCGGGTCATGGCGCGCGGGGAGAGCTATCGCGCGCGGCTGCCGCTGATCGTCGGGGGCGAGCGCAGCCTGCATGACGTGGTGATGCTACCGTTCGAGGACGCAACAGCGGCGGCGGCGATCGACGTCACCGCGATGGAGCGGCCGCAGGAGCCCCTGCCGCTTCCCAACGATTCGACGCTCGACCGCGTGACGACCGCGGTCGCCGTGTTCAATGCCCAGCAGCAGCTCGTCTTCGTCAACGAAGCCTATCGCAAGCTCTGGAAGCTCGATGAGGAGTGGCTGAAGACGCGCCCGACGGAAGGCGCCATCCTCGACCGCATGCGCGAGCTCGGCCGCCTGCCGCAGGACGTCAATTACAGCGAGCTCAAATCGAAGATGCTCTCGGCCTACGGGGAAGGTCCGGCCGAGGAAGACACCTGGATCCTGCCGGACGGGCGCACGGTGAAGGTTCTCCCCGAAAAGCGCGCCGACGGCGGCATCACCTATCTCTTCACGGACGAGACCGAGCGGCTTGCGCTCGAGCGAGAGAACAACGCGCTCATCGGCGCCCAGCGCGAGACGCTCGACGGTCTCAAGGAAGGCGTTGCGGTCTTCGGCACCGACGGGCGCCTGAAGCTCTTCAACACGGCGTGCGAAGCCCTATGGAACATTTCGCACCGTGCGCTGGCCGAGGAGCCGCACATCGACGAGTTCATCGCGCTGGCGCGGCCGCTCTACGACGATCCGCAGACCTGGGCGCGCATCGGGCACGCCGTTACGTCCTTCTCCGACATGCGGGAGGAGTTCGGCGGCCAGATGATCCGCTCCGACGGCACGCTCGTCGACTACGCCGCGATGCCGATGCCCGACGGCGCAACGCTGCTCACCTTCCACGATGTGACCGACACCAAGCGCTATCAGCGGGCGCTGGAGGAGCGGAACGATGCCCTCGTCGCCGCAGACCGCATCAAGAACGCCTTCATCAGCCACGTTTCCTACAAGCTGCGCACACCGCTCACGTCGATCATCGGCTTCAGCGAGATGCTGAGCAATCCGCACATCGGACCGCTCAACGAGAAGCAGCAGGAATATCTCGGCGACATCTCCGATTCCTCGCGCGAGCTGCTTTCGACCATCGACGATATCCTGACGCTCGCCACCATCGATGCGGGCTCCATGGAGCTGAAGCAGGCGCCGATCGACGTGCCGGCGGTGATCGATGCCGCCATCGTCGGTGTGCGCGAGGCGGCCCAGCGCGCGCGCCTTTCGCTGCATATCGGTGTGGCGGACGATGCGCGGAGCTTCGTCGGGGACGAGGCGCGGGTACGCCAGATCCTGTTCAACCTGCTGTCGAACGCCGTCAGCTTCTCCAAGGCCGGCGACACCATCGGCATCACCTGCCGGCGGGACGGCCCGATGATGGTGTTCTCCGTCGAGGACGAGGGCATCGGCATTCCGAAGGAAGACCAGTGGAAGGTGTTCGACCGCTTCGAGAGCCGAAGCCATGGCTCGGGCCACCGCGGCGCGGGTCTCGGGCTCTCCATCGTCAAGAGCCTCGTGGAGCTGCACGGCGGCACGGTTTCGCTGGAATCGGAACCGGGACATGGTACGCGCGTCACTGTGCGCCTTCCCGTGCGCGGGCGTCCTGATAAAGCAGCGCCGGTGCTGCCCCAAGAAGGCCCCGAGGGATCGCTATCGGCCGGGGGCAGCCAAGCCTGAATTTGAGATCAGGACCTTAAATGCCGGCCTCCCACGTTATTGAAAGCCTCGATGAGGCGCAGCTCGTCCGCCTCGGTGAAGACCTGGCTTTCGTGGCCCGCCGCGGCGATCTCGTGACGCTGAGCGGCGAGCTGGGTGCGGGGAAGACGACACTGGCGCGCGCCATCATCCGGGCGCTGCTCAACAATGCCGGCGAGGAAATCCCGAGTCCGACGTTCACGCTGGTGCAAACCTACGAGACGCCGCGGATGCCGGTGGCGCATTTCGATCTCTACCGGCTCGGCGCGCCGGAGGAACTGGACGAGCTGGGGCTCGACCTTGCGCTCGCGCACGGCATCGCCCTCGTCGAATGGCCGGAGCGGGCGGGCGAGCTATTGCCGGCCGACCGACTGGAGGTGCGCATCGATGATCCCAGCAGCGACACCGAAGGCGGCGGCACGGACCGGCGCGTAACGCTCAGGGGGCACGGCGAATGGGCGCCGCGTCTCAAGCGCCTCATCGCCATGCGCACGCTGATCGAAGGTTGCGCCGGCGGGGGCGCGCGCACGCTGTGCTATCTGCAGGGCGATGCCTCGCCTCGCCGCTACGGGCGTGTGCGGGGGCCAAACCGGCCCGATACCATCCTCATGGATGCGCCGCGCCAGCCCGATGGGCCGGCGATCCGCAACGGTCTGCCCTATAGCCAGCTCGCGCATCTCGCCGAGGACGTGCGTCCGTTCGTGGCCGTAGCCCACGCGCTGCGCGCTGCGGGCCTTTCCGTGCCATGCATTCGCGCGCAGGACCTCGAAAACGGCTTCCTGCTCATCGACGATCTCGGCGACCGCGTGTTCGGCGCCGAAATCAAGGCGGGAACCGCCGATCAGGCAACGCTGTGGCGCGCGGCAACCGACGTTCTCCTCGCGCTGCGCGATGCACCGCCTCCCGTTGCGCTTCCGGTCCCCGGCGATGGCGAGCACCGTGTCTCGGCCTATGACGCCGACGCCATGGCGATCGAGACGGAGCTTCTCACCGACTGGTACTGGCCGGCCCTTCACGGCGCTGCAATACCGGATGAGCAACGCGCCCGCTTCGTTGCGCTGTGGGGGGACATCATCCCCCGCCTCGCCGCAATGCCGCCCGCGTGGGTGTTGCGCGACTACCACTCGCCCAATCTTCTCTGGCTTCCGGAGCGGGAAGGCATTGCGCGCGTGGGGGTGATCGACTTTCAGGATGCCATGCGCGGCCCCGCCGCCTATGACCTCGTCTCACTTCTGCAGGATGCGCGCGTCGATGTGGCACCCGAGCTCGAGAGGCAGCTGTTCGACCACTACTGCACAGGCGCTGCCGCGCGCGGGGTCTTCGACCGCGATGCGTTCGCGTTCGCCTATGCCGCGCTCGGCGCCCAGCGCAATACAAAGATCCTCGGCATCTTCGCGCGGCTTGCAAAGCGCGACGGCAAGCCAGGCTATCTGCGGCATATTCCACGGCTGTGGGGCTATCTGGAACGCGACCTCGCGCATCCGGAGCTTGCCCGCTTGCGCGCATGGTTCGATGCCAACTTTCCCGCCGAGACGCGCACCGGCCTGCGCATCTGAACAGGTCGCTCCATGACCCAATCCTCCAACTGGCGTCCACGGTCGGCGATGGTGCTCGCCGGCGGTTTCGGCAAGCGCATGCTGCCGCTGACGAAGGACAAGCCGAAGCCCATGGTGGCGCTGAAGGGGCGGCCGCTGGTCGATCACGTGCTCGACCGGCTTGCCGCGGCGGGCGTCGCCCGCGCGGTGGTGAACGTGCACTACTGCGCCGACAAGCTCGAAGCGCACGTGAAGCACCGCACACGGCCGGAAATCGTGATTTCCGATGAGCGTCAACAGCTTCTCGACACCGGCGGCGGGGTGGTCAAGGCGCTGCCGATGCTCGGGGCGGAGCCGTTCTTGATTCACAACTCCGACTCGGTCTGGATCGAGGGCGTCGGATCAAACCTCGAGCGGCTGTTTGCCGTGTGGGATCCCGATGCGATGGATAGCCTGATGCTGCTCGCGACCGCGGCGACGAGCCTCGGTTACGACGGCCCCGGCGATTTCGTCATGGACAAGGACGGACGCCTCGGCCGGCGCGGCGAGCGCGAGATGGCGCCGTTCGTATTCGCGGGCGTCTCGATCGCGCACCCGCGGATGTTCGAAGGTGCGCCGGAAGGGCCGTTCTCGATGAACCGCCTGTGGGACCGGGCGATCGACAGCGGCAGGCTTTACGGCATCCGGCTCGACGGTTTGTGGATGCACGTGGGAACGCCCGAAGCGCTGAACGAAGCGGAGAGGTGGATCGATCGTGAGGATGTGGCCTGACAGCTCAGCGGAAACAGCCCTGCGGGGTGCGGATTCCGGCGTGCGTGTCTTCACGGTTCCCAGCGGCCGGCCCTTTCTCAAAGCGGTTGCAAGCGCCATCCTGAGCGGCAACCTGCCCTCGCCGGGCGGATCCGCGCCCGGGCCCCTCGATCTGCCCGACATCACGCTCCTGCTGCCGACGCGGCGCGCGACGCGTAGCATGCAGGAAGCCTTTCTAGCTGCGGCGGGCGGCCGTGCACTCACCCTGCCGCAGATCCGCCCGATCTCGGCCGGCGAAGAAGACGCAACGCTGCTCGCCGGTCTCGCCGGGCCCGGTACGGTCGGCGCCGACAGCCTCGATCTGCCGCCGGCCGTGAGCGAGATCGAGCGGCGCCTCGTTCTTACCATGCTGGTGCAGCTCTGGTCGGCGCGCCTGCGGACGCCGGAGGACGATGCCGCGCACCTTGCGGACATGGCGGCGGCCGGCGCCAACACGCCGGCGCAGGCGGCGCAGCTCGCCGCCGAGCTTGCGCGCCTCATGGACATGATCGAGACGGAGAACGTGCCGCTCGATGGCATCGGCGGTCTCGTGCCGGACGAGCACTCCGAGCACTGGCAGAAGACGCTCGAGTTCCTGAAAATCATCACCGCTTTCTGGCCCGCACACCTCGCCGAGAAGCAGCTTCTTTCGCCCGCAGACCGGCGCAACCGCGCGATCCTCGCGGAAGCGGACCGGCTGGGCTCGCGGCCGCCCCCGGGACCGGTCATCGTCGCGGGGGTCACCGGCTCGGTGCCGGCCACGGTGGAGCTGATGCGTGCGGTCGCGCGGCTGCCTCAAGGCGCGATCGTGCTGCCCGGGCTCGATCTGCATCTCGACGCCGAGAGCTGGGAGAAGATCGCCGAGCATCCGGAGCATCCGCAGTTCGGCTTCCGCAAGCTGCTGGCGGCGCTCGGCATCGCGCGCGCCGACGTGCGGGCGCTTCCCGGCGCGGAGCCTCTGCCGGAGCTGGCCGAGCGCGACGCGATCATCGCGGAAACGATGCGGCCATCGAGCACGACGGGGAAATGGCGCGACTACATCGCCCGTACCGATGCAGAGGCCGTGCGCCGGGCGCTTTCCGGCGTGAGCCTCATCGAAGCGCCGTCGGCACAGGATGAAGCGGAGGCCATCGCGCTCATTCTGCGGGAGGCCGCGGAGACACCGGGCCGCACGGCGGCTCTGATCTCGCCGGACCGGGTGCTCGCGCGCCGCGTTGCGGTGCGGCTCGAAGCCTGGGGTATTCGCGTCGACGATTCCGCGGGCCGGCCGTTCCCGAAAACGCCGCCGGGAACCTTCCTCGATCTCGTCGTGGCCGCGGTGAACGATGACTTCGCACCGGCCGCCGTGATGGCGTTGCTCAAGCATCCGCTGACACGCCTCGGCCTCGATGCCTTCGCGGTACGCCGCGCCGCCCGCGCGCTGGAGATCATCGCGTTCCGCGACGTCTACCTCGGCCGCGGGCTCGACGGCATCACGGATGCGGTGGAACGCGCCGAGGAGAACGTGGCCGAGGGGCGGCGCCGGCAGCGCGCCGTGAAGCGCCTTTGGGTCGACGACTGGAAGACCGCGCACGAACTCGTGGACCGTCTGAAGGACGCCTACGCGCCGCTCGTCGAAGCCTATGCGAAACGGGACGAGCAGCCGCTTTCGGCGCTTGCGCAGGCGCACATCGCGGCGGCGGAAGCCATCTGCCGCCTGCCCGAGGACGAAGCTGCGGCCGACGGCAGCTCGCCGCTGTGGCGCGAGGAAGCGGGCGTTGCAGGGGCAAACTTCTTCGCCGGATTGATCGCGCCGGAAGCGCAGCCGCTCGCCATCGCGGCGGCGGACTATGCCGATCTCTACCGCAGTCTCGTCGCCACGGAGAACGTGCGCCAGCGCGTTGCGGTGCATCCGCGCCTTTCCATCTGGGGTCCGTTCGAAGCGCGTTTGCAGCAGCCGGACGTCGTCATCCTCGGATCGCTGAACGACGGCACGTGGCCGGAGGCCGCCGATCCCGGCCCCTGGCTCAACCGGCCGATGCGCGAAGAGCTGGGCCTGCCATCGCCTGAAGAAAAGATCGGCTATGCGGCGCACGATTTCACGTCCCAGCTCGGCGCGAGCTGCGTCTATCTCACGCGCGCGGAAAAGATCGACGGCGTGCCAACCGTTCCTTCGCGCTGGCTGATGCGGTTGCAGGCCCTGCTCTCGGGCATCGGCATCCACGACGCGCTGGTGCCGGACCGCCCGTGGCTCGGCTGGGCGCGGGCGCGCGATCATATCGCCGGGCGCGTGCGCACGGGCGCACCCGAGCCGCGGCCGCCGGTTGCGATGCGTCCTCGCCGCATGAGCGTGACGCGCATCGAAACGTGGCTCGCCAACCCCTATGCGATCTTCGCCAGCGACATTCTCGGTCTCGACCCGCTGCCGCCCCTTGGCGAGGATCCGAGCAACGCACTGCGCGGCAGCGTCGTGCACGAGATCATGAACCGTTTTGCCGTCGCCTTTCCCGACCGGCTGCCCGATGGCGCGCATGGCGAACTGGTGCGCATCTCGCGCGACGTTCTGTCGGATTATGCGCACAATCCGCGCATCGCCGCGTTCTGGCTGCCGCGCTTTTCGCGCTTCGCGCAGTGGTTCGCCGAAACCGAACCGGCGCGGCGCGCCAATGTCCAGCGCATCGTGCCGGAGGTATCGGGCGAACTCGTCATCGAAGCGCCCGGCGGGCCGTTCAAGCTCTCGGCGCGCGCCGACCGCATCGACATCACGGCGGACGGCATCGTCATCACCGACTACAAGACCGGCGGCGTTCCCTCGGACAGGCAGATCAGCGAAGGGCTGAAGCCGCAGCTGCCGCTGGAGGCGGCCATCGCGCTCGGGGAGTCGGGCTTTGCCGGCGTGCCGCGCGGTCCGGTGTCGACGTTGCGGTACGTGCGGGCGACGGGCGCCGAGCCGCCGGGCGAGGATCGCCTCGTCAAGGCGGGCGACATCGACGCGCTGGCCGCCGCAGCACTGGAAAATCTCGCCAAGCTCGTGGCGCACTTCGACGATGCTGCAACGCCCTATCGCGCGCTGCGCCGCGCGCGCTTCGACTATGACTACGACGCCTATGCGCATCTGGCGCGCGTTGCGGAATGGGCAGTTCCCGGCGAAGACGAGGGAGCGGCGGCATGAGCATGCGCCAGCACGAGAGCGATTACGCACGCACGAAGCAGGCGCAGCGCGATGCCGCCGATCCGGCGGCATCGGTCTGGGTGAGCGCGAATGCCGGCACCGGCAAGACGCACGTCCTCACCCAGCGCGTGCTGCGGCTCATGCTCGCCGGAACGAAGCCCGAGCGCATTCTCTGCCTCACGTACACCAAGGCCGCGGCCGCGGAGATGTCGAAGCGTGTCTTCGATACGCTGGCGAAGTGGGTGAGCCTCTCGGATGACGAGCTCGCGCGCCGCCTGGCGGAGCTGACGGACCGCAGGCCCTCCGATGCCGACCTCGACATCGCGCGCACGCTGTTTGCCGTCGCCATCGAGACGCCCGGCGGCCTCAAGGTGCAGACGATCCACTCGTTCTGCGAGCGCCTGCTGCAGCGCTTTCCGCTCGAAGCCGGCGTGACGCCGGATTTCAAGGTGCTCGACGAGACGATGGCAACGGCGCTATTGCGCGATGCCATCGACGCAACGCTGCTGGAGGCGACGAATGGCGGCTCGGCGGCACACAGCGAAGCGCTCGCGACCGTTATTCCCTATGCGGCCGAAGAGCGGTTCGATGACGTTCTCGGCGCGGTTCTGCGCCAGAGGCGCTGGCTCGACAGCGCGACGCGCATCGACTTCGGCGATGGCGGAAACGACGATCTCGCGGGGCTCGAACGCGCCTTCCGCCTCAGCTTCAACGTGCGGGCAGACGTCAGCCTCGATGATGTCGAGGCGGAGCTTGGCGGCGTCATCGACGATGCGACGCTGAAACGCCTGCTGGATGCGCTGACGGGCGGGACCGTCACGGACCAGAAGATGGCAGACCATGTGCGCGCCGCGCTCAACGCGCCTTCGTCGGCGGCGCGCGTGTCAGCCCTGGAACGGTTCCTCTGCACCGACGGCAAGCCGCGCAAAGCGCTGATGACCAAAAAGCTGGTCAGCGATTTTCCCGATCTCGATGCATCCGCGTCGACCGCTCAAGCACGCTTTCTCGGGCTGCTGGAGGAGCGGCGCGGTCTGCGCGCCATCTGCGCGACGATCGCGTTGCATCGGCTTGCGGGCGCGGTGTTGCAGCGCTACACGCTCGCCAAGCATCGGCGCGCCGCGCTCGACTATGACGACCTCATCACCAAGAGCGTGTTCCTCCTGAGCGGGCAGGCGCTCGCATCCTGGGTAATGTTCAAGCTCGACCGGGGCATCGACCATATCCTCGTCGATGAAGCGCAGGATACGAGCCCGGAGCAGTGGCAGATCGTCGAGGCGATGGCGCGCGAGTTCTTCACGGGCGGCGGACAACACGAGGCCGTGCGCACGCTGTTCGGCGTCGGCGACGAAAAGCAATCGATCTACAGCTTCCAGGGCGCTGCGCCGACGCAGTTCGCCGATATGGGCGTGCACTTTTCCAAACTGAGCGGCGCGGGCACGTGGCGCAGCATTCCGCTCGACCTTTCATTCCGTACCGTCGCCCCGCTGCTCGAAGCCGTCGACAGAGTGTTTGCCGACCACGGCCGCACACCCGGGCTCACCGTCGATGCAGCCCTTATACGCCATGCGGTATACCGCATCGGCCATGGCGGCATCGTCGAGCTGTGGCCAACGGAGGTGCCGGACGATGCCGTCAACACCGACCCCTGGTCTCCGCTCGCGGAAGCAACGGAGCGCGCACCCGCCGAACGGCTTGCCGAGCGCATCGCGACGACGATCGACCGCTGGCTGAAGGAAGGTGAAGTGTTAGCCTCGGAAGGACGGCCGGTGCGCGCCGGCGACATCATCATCCTCGTGCGCCGGCGCCGCCCGTTTGCCGCGCCGATGGTGGCGGCGCTCAAGGCGCGCGGCATTCCGGTGGCGGGCGCCGACCGCCTGCGGCTCTCGGAGCAGATCGCCGTCGCGGATCTCATGTCGCTCGGCGATTTCCTCACGCTGCCGGAGGACGATCTCGCGCTAGCCGAGGTGCTGAAGAGCCCGCTGATCGGCCTCGACGACGATGACCTGCTCATCTTCGCGCACGGCCGCAAAGGCTCGCTGTGGAAGGCACTCATCGCGCACAAGGATGCGGGCGACAGGATCCGCGCGGCGGTCGAAACGCTGAAGCGGTGGCGCTCGCGTGCGGATTTCGTGCCGCCGTTCGAGTTCTTCGCCTCGATCCTCGACCGTGAGGGCGGGCGGGCGAAGCTGCTGGCACGCCTCGGCGCCGAGGCGGCCGATCCGATCGACGAGTTCCTCAACCTGGCGCTGCGCTACGACGATGCGGAGGCGCCGTCGCTTACCGGCTTCCTCGCCTTCCTGCGCGATGCGGACCGCGAGGTGAAGCGCGACATGGAGCAGGGGCGCAACGAGGTGCGCGTGATGACAGTGCACGGAGCGAAGGGACTCGAGGCGCCCATCGTGTTCCTGCCCGACACCTGCTCCACCGTCTCCGGCGGACGCGTCACCACGCTGTTCGACATCGATACGCTCGATCTTCCCGAGGGTGCCGAAGGCACGCCGTTCGTGTGGAGCGTAAAGGGCACGGGCAAACACCCGCTGATCGCAAACGCTAAGGCGGCGCGCACGCGGGCGGAAACCGAGGAGCGTAACCGCCTCCTCTACGTTGCGATGACGCGCGCACGCGACCGGCTTTATATCGCCGGCTTCGAGGGCAAGAACAGGCGTCCGGCGGACTGCTGGTACGACCTCATCACCGGGGGGCTTTCCGGCATGCTCGAAGAGGCGGCGGGACCGGACGGCGTGACTGTGCGCCGGCGCATGGCGCCACAATCGGTGCCGGTGCCGGAGCAGGCGCGTCACGAGAAATCCGGGGCCGAGGCAACAGCGCTGCCACCGTGGGCGATGGCGCCGGCACCGCGCGAGGCGGCGCTCTCGATCCCGCTCGCGCCCTCGCGGCTCGAGGCTTACGCACCGGATGATGAGGGCGAGCCGCTGCCCGTGCAGCCCGCCCACCGGCGCGCCGCCGAGGACGAGCCCGCAGCGCCGTCGCCGCGCCTGCAAGCGAGCGAGCACCGCTTCGTGCGCGGCACGCTCACCCACGCGCTGTTACAGCATCTGCCGACGCTGCCGGCTTCCGGCTGGGAGAGCGCGGCCGCAGGGTTCCTCGAGCTGCGCGGCGCTATGCTTTCGCCTGCTGCACGTGCCAGCATCGCGCGGGAAACGCTGGCGATCCTCAACGCGCCGGAGTTCGCGCCGCTGTTCGGGACGGGCAGCCGCGCCGAGGTGCCGATCGTCGCCCTCATTCCCAATCCCGATGGCCGGGGCGCGCCGCTGAGACTGATGGGCCAGATCGACCGGCTGGTCGATACCGGCGAAGAGGTGCTGATCGTCGACTACAAGACCAACCGGCCGCCGCCCCGCCATATCGATGGGGTTGCAGCGGCATATCTCTATCAGCTCGCCGCCTACCGCCTCGCCTTGCGCGAAATCTACCCCGGACGCACCGTGCGGGCGGCGCTTTTGTGGACCGACGGTCCGCGGATCATGGCCCTGCCCGACAGCCTCCTCGATGCCTATACGGGCCGGCTCTGGAACATCGATCAGGCGAGCCTTGACGCTCGCGGGACGCATTCCTAACTTCCGGCTCGAAGAGGCGGGGCCGCGGCCCTGCGGCATTCGCGCCTCGAAAGGAGAAGAACAATGGCTAATGCAGTGTCGGACAACACCTTCGAGCAGGAGGTTTTGAAGTCCACGGAACCGGTTCTCGTGGACTTTTTTGCGGAATGGTGCGGCCCCTGCAAGGCCATGGCTCCTGCTCTCGAGCAGGTCGCCAAGGAGATGCAGGGCAAGGTCAAGGTCGTGAAGCTCGACGTTGATCAGAATCCCGGCGTCACCGGCAAATACGGCATCCGCGCCATGCCGACGCTGATCATGTTCAAGAACGGCCAGGTTGCTGCGCAGCACACCGGCGCCCTCGTGCAGAAGAAGAAGCTCGAGGACTGGATCAACGCCTCGGTCGCCTGACACGCGGCATTCGATTTGGGGAGGGCCTCGCATCCGGTGCGGGGCCTTTTCTTTTGCGCGCTCGCGGTGAAACGGGAGTAGGATGCCCCTCCAGCTTCGCCCGAGGGAACGAAATGCGTGCGCCCGCAGCCACCCGCCGACTGACGCTCGCCGGAATTGCGTTCGCACTGCTGGGGAGCGGCACCGCCTGGGCGCCCGGCACCATCGCACTCGACGAGGTGATGGACCAGCTCAAGGGCGAGCCGAAGCTGATTGCGGAGATAGAGGCGGAGCTGAAAGCGCAAAAGATCGCCGCCGATGCGGTCATTTGCGTTGGCTCGCGTTTCGGCGGGCACTGGCGCGAGCTGGGCGGGGCGCGATCGGTTCCCTACGAATGCGACATCGGAAAGCGCAAGCTCGAGATCGACGGCACGGTGAAGCTGTTCGACGAGAAGGGCCGGGAAATCGACATGGGCGATGAGAAGGCGCCGGAGATCGCTTTCGATTACAGCCAGACCGGACTGAGCTGGAGCTGGAAATAGCGGCCGCAGGTGGTGGCTTTGTGCGCGTCTGGGTCCGAGCCTATTCGGGATCGCGCGTGAGCGGCACAAAGCGCACGGGCACGATCTCCTCACTCAGCGTGGTGCCGTCGGCATTCTTCGTCACCACCATCAGCGCTTGCTCGTTCGTGCCAACCGGTATGACCATGCGCCCCTGCGGCTTCAACTGCTCGATGAGTGCTACGGGGACGTGAGCCGGCGCCGCAGTGACGATCACGGCGTCGAACGGGGCGGCCTCCGGCCAGCCGCGGGCGCCGTCGTCGATGCGCGCGTGCACATTGCGATAGCCGAGCCGGTCGAGGATCGCCGCGGCTCGCTCGCCCAGGCTCTCGATGATCTCGATGGTGTAGACCTCGCGCGCGATCTCGGCGAGCACCGCCGTCTGGTAGCCGCTCCCGGTGCCGATTTCCAGCACGCGGTCGTGGGGCCCGATCCTCAAAAGGTCCGTCATCAGGGCGACGATGTAGGGTTGGGAGATGGTCTGGCCGCCGCCGATGGACAGCGGACGGTTGCGGTAGGCGGCATAGCGCTGGATCGAGGGAATGAACTCGTGGCGCGGCACCTTGCGCATCGCGGTCAGAACGGGAGCGGCCAGCTCCCGGTGACCGGCGGGTCCGCCGCGCGACAGGGCGACGATCTCATCGACCATCAGGTGGCGCGCGCCCGCATACGGCTCCCCGGCGACAGTCATGGCGTCTACTCCGCAGAACATTCACTTCGCTCGCGAACAATAGCGCGACCGCGGACGCGGCATGCAGGCGCTATGCCGGGCCCGGCCGACGTCTGCGCACCAACCTCTGTAACAGGGTATGGCGGAAGCGGCGGTTAATCATAATTCCACCACGTCTGCGCGGCTTTCTTGTGGTGGACCAGCCGAGGGAGAGCGTAGCCGTGTTCCAGTTCCAGCGTAAGCAAGACCAGAAATCACTCACCGTCATCCCCACCGAGGTGGCCGGCCTCCCCGCCACCGCCGCATCATCCAGGGTGGCGGAATCCGTCATCGGCAAGGATATGTCGATCGAAGGACAGGGCATCATCGTGCGCTGCAGGGGATCGTTGCGCGTCAATGGCGCGATCGCCGCCGACCTGCACTGCTCGGAGCTGGTGGTGGGCGAGGAGGCGGTGATCAGCGGCTCGATCGCTGCCGATACGGTAAGGGTCTTCGGGCAAGTGCACGGTGCGATCCTCGGCGCGAACGTGGTGCTGCACCCCAGCGCGCAGGTCGACGGCGACATTCACAGCCAGTCGCTCACGATCGAGCAGGGTGCCAGCTTCGACGGGCGCTCGCGCAAGGTCACGAACGGCGCCGAGATCGCGCCGCAGCTCGACCCGACCGAAGCACAGTCGCAGTCGCCCATCTACGGCTAAGCCGAGGCCAATGCCGCGGCGGATGCAATCCGCCGCTCGGCCATCGCACCGCGGGCGCGCTGGCGCCATCCTTCATCTCGTCTTTGTCATGGCGAGGACGTACTGCTCGGGCGACCGTCCGCAGGGTGAGCCCGCACGTCGCAAGCCAAGCGGCGCGCCGAAGTACAGGCAGGGCTCAAGCCGCCTCGCGCTTGCCGTTGATGAGATCCCAAGCGATGTTGATCTGGCGGATGCGCTCCTCGCGCAGCGCGCGGTCGTCATCGTCGCGGGCGTGGTCCGGGTGCCAGCTCATGCGCAGCGCGTCGACGATCTTCTTGAGAACGCCGGCACTCACCTCCGCATTCACACCGAGCACCTCGTAGGCTTCGCTCGTCGTGCGCGGTAGCGCTCCGGACTTTTTCGTATTGGAGTTGCTCGCCAGGGCGCTGTCGACGATGCGCCGGATACGCTCGAGATCGCGCACCAGCGCGCGGAACTGCAGCGCGGCCTTGTCCGGGGCCAGCTCGCCCCTGGCGACGACACGCTCGATGTGGGCGATGCGCCCGCGCACGGTGTTGAGCTCCGCCTGCAGAACTTCGCGTAGCGGTCCCGCCCACTTGAGCTGCTGGGCTGCAGTTTCGGTCTGCTGCAGCATGGCCGCCACCGCATCGGACGCGTTTGCGATCGAGGTGTGCGTGCGCAAAAGCTTGCTGCGCGCCGCGTTCATCAGGCGGTGGCGCAACATGGGCACAAAGCGCATCACCGCCAGCACCGCGGCCGCCGCAGCCGAGACGAGCGCAATCAGCAGAGCCCAGGAACTCGATTCGGTGGAATTGCTGGAGGCGATCGTCGCGCCGTCGTCCGCGTGCACGACGGTGATCCAGTCGTTGGCGGCGTAGTCGGGCTCGAGCACGGCGTCGAAGGAGCGATGGCTCGGGCCGGGCTCCATGGTGGCGTCCGGATCCGCCTTCGCCACGGTCATATCGCCGAACGTCATCGCGACAGGCGTCAGATGCGGGTCGAGGTCAAACGCCGCCTCTTCAACCGGCGCATTGATCATCAGCCGCGCGCCGAGCTCGCCGACGGGCGCAAAGCCGTCGGGCAAGACCAGGTGCTCGAAGGCGGCCTTGCGCGCCCAGGGGAGGCAATCGCCGCTCAGCACGACACCGCCTTCCTTCGCGCCGCCACCGTTGCGGCACCGCGCCGGCGCTTCGAGATCTGCGCGCGCGGGCAGCACCAGATTGAGTCGGCCATTCTCGATCCAGGCCCGGTTGGCCGAACCGCCGCGCATGGCTGCGGCGACGCGCACCCAGGGCACTGCTCCATGGGCGCAGGCAATGGTGAAGCGATGCACCATGACCGTGCGGCAACCGGCGGAACGGGCCTGCGTGCAGGTCGTCACGGTTTGCTCATCGCGGTGATCGATGATCGGATAGCTCGTCTCCGCGCCGGGCGACAGGCGAACCTCGCCAGCCTCCACGTCACAGCCGAACGGCATTACCAGCCGTTCCCGAGCCTCGGCGGAAAACTGCGGCAGAACCCCCAAAATCCCCAGGCTCGTCCACAGCGAGAAGCGGAAAACACGACGCACCGCTATGCCCTCTCATGTTGGCACGCACACTTGTGTTCTTATGGTGAACAAGGGCGTCACTGTGGCAATTCTGCGGGTTATCAACGCAAACTACGGGTTGTCTGTCGCTCTTGCGCATCAGGATTCGGTGATCGGCCCGGTGCATGCTGGCAAGCGGCAACAACCCGCCGCAAAAATGCCGACTGAGCCCGCCAAGTCTCGACAATCCCAGCGCTCCGACCCTAGAAGAGCTTGGGCGTGCCGGTGCCCGAAGGGTACCCGCGCAGGTGGTATTTGCCCGCGTGAGGAGGAGCGCGACTGATGTCTTCGAGCGACGCGGCAGCACCGGCGGCTCACGCGAGCGAATTCTCCTACAGGTTGGAAGCGTCCGGCGCTGCTGCCATTCCACAGCCCAAGGATGTTTCGGCATTCGACGAGCTGAAGCCGGAAATTGCGCGCGGCCGGGAGCATTTCATCCCCGTTACGCGCTTTGCTCTGCTCGACCGGCTGACGTCGCCCACCGCCTGGCCGAACGGAGAGGGGCGGAACGCGCGGCGTTTCTTCCGCTATCTCGATCACTGGCGCCGGCAACAGTATACCGCGCACCTGCACGAGCTGGAGGAGACGTACGAGCCCTTCAGCCCCGACAGCGATCTGCTGATGACCCGCGCCTTCGCGCCCGAAGAGCGCGAGGTCATGCAGAGCCGGATCGTCGAGGGCATGCGGCGTATCCTTACGCAGGCCAACTACGTCCAGATCGATCACAACGACGTCGAGCAGATCCTCACGCGCGATTCCGCCTACGGGCTGGACCTCTATGTCGACCTCGACGCCTTCGAGGAGATCCTCATCTACTACCGCGGCGCCTCGACAAAGCGCGATCTGCGGCGGCGCTGGCAGAAGTTCTACCTGCGCGAAGAATTCGACGTGCCGATCTTCCGGCGCCTGTTCCTGCTCTTCAAGCTGAAGCCTTTCGACAAGCATGTGCGCGAGGTGATGGAGAAGCAGAAGCTCAACCGGCGCGAGGCGGAGAAGCTCGTCAAGCGCGAGCGCGAGACCATTCCTTCCGAGGTGAAGGAATCCTGCATCTACATGAAGCTCTTCAAGAACATCCCGAGGAGTGACCTCGAGATGGTGTTCCCCAACACGCGCGTGCGCTTCCGCTTCTATGACAAACTCCGGCTCAGCGCGACGGCGGGCGGAGGCCTGACGCTCGGCACGGTGAGTGCGGCTGGTAAAGTCGCCATGCTCGCCAGCAATCCGATTGCCGCCGCCGGCGCCCTCGTCGGGTTGGGGGGCATCGCCTTCCGGCAGGCCATGAACTTCATGAATCAGAAGCAGCGCTACATGGTCGTGATGGCGCAGAACCTCTACTTCCACGCCATGGCCGACAATCGCGGGGTGATGCTGAAACTCGCCGCGCGCGCCGCCGAGGAGGACATCAAGGAAGAGATGCTGCTCTATGCCGTGCTGAGCAAGGAGAAGGCACGCCGGGCGGACCTGCCGGATATCGACGCCGCCATCGAGCAGTACCTGGCCTCCAGCTTCGGCGTGAGCGTCGATTTCGACATCAGCGACGCGCTGGAGCGTCTGATCGCGGACGGCATCGTGACCGAGCAGCCGGACGGCACCCTGCTCACCATGCCGCCGACGGAAGCGGCATTGCATATCGACAAGAAGTGGGATTTGTTCCTCGACGAACTGCCCGAGCCGATCAGCGCCGAGGGCATGGAGTTCGAAGGCAATCCCGCCGGCGCCCTTTAGCGGACGCCGGCTTTCTCGCACATCCGGACATTGAAATGGTCAGCACCAAGCTTTCCGTGCGCGCGACCGATCACGCCATCGCGCAGGCCATCGAGGGGGCGCTCAGCGAGGCGGAAACGGCCGACGCCGTGACCCTGTTCGAGGACGGCCCGCACGCTTGGCGCATCGAAGCCTACTGGCAGGCGCGCACGGAGGCCGAAGCCGCCGCGGCAAATCTTGCGGCGCGCATCGGCCCTGAGCTGCCGCCCTACGAACTGGAAGATCTTGCCGAGCTCAACTGGGTCGCGATCTCCCAGGCTGCGCTGCCACCGGTGACGGCGGGGCGTTTCGTCGTGCACGGCAGCCATGATCGCGAGCGCGTTCCCTACGGCCCGCGCTCCATTCTCATCGATGCGAACGAAGCGTTCGGCACGGCGCACCATGCGACGACCCTCGGCTGCCTTCTCACCATCGACCGGCTGGCGCGCATGCACCGCTTCGCGCGGGTGCTGGATCTCGGCTGCGGATCGGGCGTGCTCGCGATCGCAGCGGCACGGGCGCTGCCCTCTGCGCGCGTTTTCGCCTCGGATAACGATCCCATCGCCGTCGATGTGGCGCGCACCAATGCCGAAGCAAACGGCGTACGGCAGATCACGTTCGCCTGCACCGCCGGGCTTGCGCACCCGACGCTACGCGCGGCCGCGCCCTTCGATCTCGTCATCGCCAACATTCTTGCCGGCCCGCTGCGCGGCCTCGCGGGCGACGTCGGCGCCAGCCTGCGGCCGGGTGGCTTCACGGTGCTGTCGGGCATTCTCAACCCGGAAGCGCCCGCGGTCGTGGCCGCTTATCTGGCGCACGGCTTCACCCTGATGGAGCGTCGCCGCATCGGGGACTGGACGACCCTGACGCTGCGCCGCCGCGCCTGAGGTTGCAGAAGCAGTCGTCGCGGCGCCAAATTGACGGGAGCGATTTGCCGCCAGGGCGCGCTGAGCATAAACAGGCAGTCATGTTCCAGACCTTCGAAAGCCAGTCCGAGCGCGGCGACGCCGCACACCGCATCAAGGAGCTGCGCCGGCTGATGGCCGCCGCCAAGCTCGACGCGTACCTCGTGCCCCGCGCCGACGAGCATCAGGGCGAATACGTGCCCGCTTCCGCCGCCCGCCTCAAATGGCTAACGGGGTTTTCCGGCTCGGCGGGCCTCGCCGTCATCGCCAAGCGGGCTGCGGTGCTGTTCGTCGACGGGCGCTACACCGTGCAAGCGCGCGCGGAAGTCGAACCGGAACTCATGGATGTCTCGCTGCTGCCGCGCGGGCGCATCGGGGAATGGCTGAGCGAGAAGCTCGCACGGGGTGCGCGCGTCGGCTTCGATCCCCGGCTGCACACCATCGCCGAGGTGGAACGGCTGGAAGCGACGCTCGCTCCACGCGGTATCAAGCTGGTGCCGACGCCGCGCAATCTCGTCGACCGTGTGTGGGGACGCGAGCGCCCGGCACCACCCGACGATCCCGTCTCGTTGCATCCGGTCAAGTTCGCCGGGCGCTCGGCGCAGGACAAGATCGCCGACATCCAGAAGCTGCTGAAGGCCGAGCGGCAGGACGCCGTGGTGCTGACGCTCAGCGATTCCGTCGCGTGGGTCTTCAACATCCGCGGATCGGATATCCCGCACACGCCGGTGGCGCTTGCGTTTGCCATTGTGCCCGTGACCGGCAAGCCGGAACTCTTCATCGCGCCGGAAAAGCTCCCGCCTATGGTGCGCACGCAGCTCGAAGGCTTCGCGCGCATCGGCCCGCCGGATGCCCTCGCGGCACGCCTCAAGGCGCTGAGGGATGCGGGCAAGCGGGTTCGGCTCGATCCCAATACCGCGGGCTTCTCGATTGCGCGAGCGCTCGGCGGGGCGCGCAAGATCGCGCGCGGACCCGACCCCGTGCTGGCGCTCAAGGCCATCAAAAACGCCACCGAGATCAAGGGCGCGCGCGCGGCGCACCTGCGCGACGGCGTTGCGGTGACGCGCTTTCTCGCGTGGCTCGACGGCGCCGTCGCGTCGGGCACGGTGGACGAGATTGAAGCCGTGCGCCGGCTGGAAGGCTTCCGCCGCGAAACCAACCAGCTGCGCGAGATTTCCTTCGATACCATCTCGGGCAGCGGGCCGAACGGGGCCATCGTGCACTATCGCGTGTCGGAGGCGACGAACCGCAAGCTGCGCAACGGCGAGCTGTTCCTGATCGACAGCGGCGCGCAGTACCTCGACGGCACGACGGACATCACGCGCACCGTCGCCATCGGCAAGCCGACGAACGAAATGCGCGAGCGCTTCACGCTCGTGCTCAAGGGGCACATCGGCATCGCGACGGCGCGGTTTCCAAAGGGCACGCGCGGCATCGATCTGGACCCGTTCGCGCGGCGCGCGCTGTGGCAGGCAGGGCTCGACTTCGATCACGGCACCGGCCACGGCATCGGCAGCTATCTGTCCGTGCACGAGGGCCCGCAATCGATCTCACGCGCGGGGATGGCGGTGCTGGAGCCCGGCATGATCATCTCCAACGAGCCGGGGTATTACAAAGAGGGCGCCTACGGCATCCGCATCGAGAACCTCGCGCTGGTGACGCCGCTGGAAAAGCCTGCCGGCGCGGACCGCGAGATGATGGGCTTCGAGACGCTGACGCTGGCGCCCATCGACCGGCGGCTCATCGTGAAGGAGATGCTGACGGCGGAGGAGCTCGCGTGGCTCGACGCCTATCACGCCCGCGCTGAAGCCGCGCTGGCCGGCGATCTCGATGGCGAGACACGGGCCTGGCTCAAAGAGGCGACCGCGCCGCTGTAGGCGGGAGCGGTGAGCGATGCCGATATAAACCCTTGCCCAATCACGCCTTGAAGCTGGCGTAGACCCCGGCCTGCGCCGGGGAGACTCCGGCCTGCGCCGGGTGACGGGGGCTAAGCACGCCAACCTCTTCACGCCAGGAAGGTGCAGCGAAGCTTCGCGATCTCGATAGCGCCTTTCACGCTGGGTCCCGGGTCAGCGCTCGGCTTTGCCTCGCTTGCCCGGGATGACAGCACGAGGCATCTGCCGTCAGGCACCCCGTAACTCGTCACCGTCATCCTGGCGCCGTTAGGCACCCGCTTCAACACCGTCTTCGCGGCGTAGGCCGGGATCTCCGCAACCGTCCACGATTGGGACGCGGTGTGGGCGACGGCGCGGCGACGGCGATAAATGTCTACGCGATCGTGTATCGAGGCTGGCGTAGACCTCGGCCTGCACCGGGGTGACGGTCGGATGCGGGATAGCGTGTCCGTCAGCTACCGGAAGCGGTCTTTAGCGGGGGCTCGTCGAGACGCTGCTTCAAGATCTCGGGTGTCAGGCCGAAGTCCTCGAGCGCGTAGCTGTGCTTGCCGTGCTTGTCGCTCGGATGCTCGGCGAGCCACTGCTGCGCCCGAGCCTTGAGCCCCGGATCGGCGGGATAGCCGAGGCGCTCGTAGATCGACACCGCCATCGCCGCCGGATCGCGCACCAGATCGTCGTACTGGACATGCACGATCTGATCGCGCGGCAGGTTCTTCATCGCCGCACGGCCGGCGGCGGCGCAACGTTCTGCCAGATCGAGCGCGAACTCGCCGACATTGTGCAGGTCCACCGTGTCGGACGTCATGCACCAGGTGACGGCGGCGAGGCTCGCCAGCGAAGGCACCGTCTTCATCGGATCGCGCTGCGTATAGACAATGCGCGCGTCGGGATAGACCTCGAGCAGATGCTTCAGGCCCGAAAGATGGTTGGGACACTTCAACACCCAGTGGCGGTTCGGGTTGAGCCACTGCAGCGCCTGAAGCTGACGCTTGTGCATGCGATAGGCATCCGCGTGGGCGCGGTCATCCCACCAGCGCCAGAAGCTCGGAACGTTCGCGAAGTCGAAGCCCGGCGGCACAAGGAAGTGGTTGCGGAAGAGGTGATAGCACTCCTCCGGATCGTCGATCTCGATGGGGTGGATCTTGTTGAACTCGGGCCCGACGAAATTCAGCAGCTTTAGACGGTTCTTCGCCTCTCGGTAGCGGCCGTCCTTGCCGCCCTGATGGTTGCCGACCTTGCGCGGAAAGGGGGAATAGCCCTCCCAGAACGGCAGGTAGCGCGCGCCCGAATGGAGGGACAGCAGCCGCTGCAAAAGCGTCGTGCCGGTACGCGCGAGCCCGAGTACGAACAGGGGCCGTTCGATCTTTTCCTCGAGGATCTCGGGATGGCGCGCGATGAGATCCTCGAGGGCGAGCGCGTTGTCCATGCTCTTGAGGAACTGGTCGCGGATCACGAGTGCGCCGAAGAGCGAAAGATCGGCGTCGTTGCTGTTGAAGGCCTCCGCGCGGGCGGGGAGCGCGCGCCGGAATTCGGGCGTCCAGTCGTCGCGGCCGTATTTGCGCTCGGTGGCGCGCATCTGGCGCTCGAAGTCGATGCTCGGCCAGAGCCCGAGCGCCTTTACGAGCGGCCCGAGCTTGTTGAAGAGGCGAAGCGGCAAGGGAGGGCCGAGACGGACTCCAGAAGATAGACGGCGTCTCCTCAGCATTCACTCGTCCCTATGTTGGCGTTCACGGCCCCACACTCGTACCGACTCGATGTTGTATGTCTATCCGGCAACTAGTCGCGATCCGCTGCGCCGGTCAACCGCAGCCATTCGGCCTCATCCAGCACCGTGACGCCCAGCTCGCGCGCCTTCGACAGCTTCGAGCCGGCATCGGCCCCCGCAACTACATAGTCAGTCTTTTTCGAAACGGAACCCGCGACCTTCGCGCCCAGCCGCTCGGCCTGGGCCTTGGCCTCGCCGCGGGTCAGCAATGTGAGGGTTCCGGTGAAAACCACCGTCTTGCCCGCGACGGCGGAGCTCGTATCGACGGCTTCGAGGGGCTGGGGCGAGACCTCCTTCAAGAGATCGTCAACCACGCGCACATTGTGCGGCTCGGCGAAGAAGTC
This sequence comes from Hyphomicrobiaceae bacterium, assembly GCA_044507625.1. Taxonomy (GTDB): domain Bacteria; phylum Pseudomonadota; class Alphaproteobacteria; order Rhizobiales; family Hyphomicrobiaceae; genus Hyphomicrobium_A. Next base: position 35,396 of record JBIQJE010000017.1, read on the forward strand.
GGCGATGGCCTGGGCGACGACCTCGCCGATGCCCTCGATGTTGTCGAGCTCCTTGAAGGCTTCGGCGTCCTTGCCCTTCGCCGCTTCGAGCATCGCGGTGCGGAAGCTTTCCGCGGTGCCGTAGAAGCGCGCAAGGAGCTTCGCCGTCGTCTCGCCCACATGGCGGATGCCGAGGGCGAAGATGAAGCGATCGAGCGCGATGTTGCGGCGGGCGGCGATGGCCGCAAAGAGCTTCGTCGCCGATTGCGGGCCCCAACCCTCGCGGGTCTCGAGCTTGTCGGCGGAACGGGCGTCGCGGGAGGCGAGCGTGAAGATGTCCTCCGGCGACTGGATCAGCTTGTCGTCGTAGAACGCCTGGATGTTCTTTTCCCCGAGGCCTTCGATGTCGAAGGCATTGCGCGACACGAAGTGCTTGAGGCGCTCGACGCGCTGCGCAGGACAGATTAGCCCGCCGGTGCAGCGGCGCACGACATCGACGCGGCCCGTCTTCTCGTTCACCTCGCGCACCGCGTGGCTTTTGCAGATGGGACACAGGGCGGGGAACTTATAGGGCTTCGCGCCCTTGGGGCGCTTCTCGGGAACGATGCCGACGATCTGCGGAATGACGTCGCCGGCACGCTGAACGATGACGGTATCGCCGACGCGCACGTCCTTGCGCGCGATCTCGTCCTCGTTGTGCAGCGTCGCGTTGGTGACGACGACGCCGCCGACCGTTACCGGCTCGAGGCGGGCGACCGGCGTCAGCGCGCCGGTACGGCCGACCTGGATGTCGATGCCGTTGAGGATGGTCATCGCCTGCTGGGCGGGGAATTTGTGCGCGATGGCCCAGCGGGGCGATCGCGAGACGAAGCCGAGCCGCTCCTGCAGATCGAGCCGGTTCACCTTGTAGACGATGCCGTCGATGTCATAGGCCAGCGTGGCGCGATCGGCGGCGAGCTCGTCGTAGTAGGCGATGAGCTCATCGGCGCCCGAGCAGAGGCGCGCCAGCTTGTTCACCGGCAAACCCCAGCCCGCGAAGGCGGCATCGACGCCCGACTGTGTGTCGGCGGGCAGCGAAGATGCCTCGCCCCACGCATAGGCGAAGAAGCGCAGCGGGCGGGACGCGGTGATCGATGGATCGAGCTGGCGCAGCGAGCCGGCAGCCGCGTTGCGCGGATTGGCGAACACCTTGCCGCCGCTCGCCGCCTGGCTTTCATTGAGGGCAGCGAAGTCATCGCGCGTCATGTAGATCTCGCCGCGCACATCGATGATCGCGGGAATCTTGCGGCCGTGCAATTCGTGCGGGATCTCGGCGATGGTCATGACGTTGCGGGTGACGTTCTCGCCCTCCATGCCGTCGCCGCGCGTCGCAGCTTCGACGAGCCTACCGTCCGCATAGCGCAGCGAGATCGACAGGCCGTCGATCTTCGGCTCGGCCATGAACGCGAGCGGGGCGTCATCGGGCAGGCGTAGGAAGCGATGCACGCGCTCGACGAACTGACGCACGTCGTCGGCATCGAAGGCGTTGCCGAGGGACAGCATCGGCACGTGATGGCGCACCTTGCCGAACCCTTCGGCGACGGGCGCGCCGATGCGGCGGGAGGGGCTGTCGGGGCGTACGAGCTTGGGGAACCGCGCCTCGATCGCATCGTTGCGCCGGCGCAGGGCATCATATTCGGCGTCGGAGATTTCCGGCGCATCCTGGCGGTAATAGAGATCGTCATGGTGGCGGATGAGCGCGGCGAGCCGCTGCAGCTCGGCGGCCGCTTCGGCCCGCTTCAGGTCGTCGACCGGTGTGGTGCTGAAATCGTTGGTGCCCATCGAGGCTCCGCGCTCGCGGTTCGCGAAGCGCTCAGCAATAGCGGATGCGGCGCAGCACGCAAACTACGCTGGGCGGGAAGATGCACAGCTCGCGGGCTGAAGCACAAGCCAGCCCATGAGCAAAAGGGCCGGGCAGGCGAACAGTGCGCGATCAGGTGCTCGGCCCACCCAGGGATGACGGCGGAGGCGGCGTCTGCGGCGTGGTGGTGGCCGCCGGCCAGTCGGGCGTGGATGGCGCGGCGGGGGGCGCAGGAGCGCGGGGCACCGGGCTTGCCGCGGGCGGCTTCGGCGTCTTGGTGTGGCCCTGCAGAACATCGGTCATCCAGGAGCCCTGGCTGACCTGCGGCATCAGGCCCTGCTTCTGCAGTAGAGCGTAGGAGTCCTTGTACCAGGGCGAATTGGGGAAGTTGTGCCCCAGCACGGCGGCGGCGTTCTGCGCCTCCGGTGCGATGCCGAGCGCGAGGTACGAGGCGGCCAGCCGGTAGAGCGCTTCCTCGACGTGCGCGGTCGTCTGGTAGTCGGTGACGACGGTCTTGAAGCGGTTGATGGCGGCGATGTGGTTGCCGTTCTTGAGATAGTAGCGCCCGACCTCCATCTCCTGCGCGGCGAGCGTGTCCTCGCAGACGCGAATCTGGTTGTCGGCCTTCTGCGCATACGGGCTGTCCGGGTAGCGCGTCTTCAGGGTCTTGAGCTGCGCCAGCGCCTTGCGCGTCGCATCCTGATCGCGGTTCGGCTGCTTCATCTGATCGAAGTAGGACTGCGCGATGATGTGGTGGGCGAGCGGCGCTTCCTTGGTGCCGGGGTGCATCGTCGTATAGCGCTCGGCGGCGGCGATGGCCTCCGGCGTCTTGTTGGCCTTGTAGTAGGCGTAGGCGGCCATCACGATGGCGCGGCGCGCTTCCGGCGAATAGGGATGCTCGCGGTCGACGTCTTCGAATTTCTTGGCCGCGTCCTCGAAGCTGCCCTTGGCCATGAGCGCGTCGGCGTCGGCGAACATTTTCGAGGGCGGATCGGGGTTGAGAGCGCGCACGGCGTCATTGGAGGCACATCCGGCGAGAACCGCCGCGACGGCAAGCATCGCCAGCCCCTTGAGGGCTCGCTGACACATGCGCCGGCTTCCCGTGATTTTCCCCACCTGCGGCATCCGCTGTTCTGATTGGATCCCGGGTTTTCCGGGTATCCAGCTACCCCTAGCACATACCGCAAGCGCGGCGATACCGCGGCGGATGCCTGTTCCACATGGTGTAGTCGGCTAGGTGATGATTATGGTTCTTCTAGGACTTGGGGCCATACGCCGACACTCGATCCCAATTCCGCCGGCCCCATTGCCGGCTCTCAAAACTGCAACGCGGCCCCGAAGGCCGCGCGCAGGATTCTCTCTCTCAAGGTCCGGGCTTACTCGCCCGCCGCGATCGCGTAGCGCAGATCGACCTGCTTGGTCTCGCGGACATGGGGAGCCGTGGCGACGGTCCATGCCTGCGGATCGGCCAGCAGCGCCTGCACGACGAGGGAGTTGAGACGGTGGCCGCCCTTCACCGAACGGAAGGCTGCGAGCAACGGCTTGCCGGCAAGGGCAAGATCGCCCACGGCGTCCAGCATCTTGTGGCGGACGAACTCCTGCGGGTAGCGGAGACCGTCGCGGTTCATGATCTTATCTTCGCCGATGGCGATGGTGTTGGTGAGGTTGGCTCCCAGCGCGAGACCGGCTTTCCACAGTCTCTCTACGTCGCTCATGAAGCCGAAGGTGCGGGCCCGGGAAATTTCGTGGCGGAATACGCCGGGGCTCATTTCGAAGGAGAGGCGCTGGTTGCCGATCAGCGGGGTGGGAAAGTCTATCTCGACGTCTACGTGGAAACCGGCGTGGGGAAGTAGCTCACCCCAGCACTCGCCTTCCTCGACGCGGACCGGTTTCAGCACCTTGATATACCGGCGCGGCGCCTGCAGCTCGCGGATGCCGACATCGTCGATCAGATCGACGAAGGGTGCCGCGCTGCCGTCCATGATCGGCACTTCTTTGCTGTCGATCTCGATGATGCAGTTATCGACGGCAAGACCGCGCAGGGCGGCCAGAAGGTGCTCGACGGTGCCGACGGTGATGCCGGCATCGTTTCCGATGACCGTGCACAGCGTGAGATTTTTGACGTGCTCTACGCTGGCAGGAATTTCCGCGACCACCCGGCCGCGCTTGGTGACAAGAAAACGGAGCCCAGTATCGGCAGCTGCAGGATGCAGGATGACCGAAACTGGCGCTCCGCTATGGACCCCCGTCCCTGTCACCTCGATCTCGCGCGCGATCGTGGTTTGCCGCGCACCGATGAATCGATTCGACATTTGCGCCCGTCCCTCGATGACCTCCGGTGACCACCAGTGTGTCCTGGCTGCCACCACCCCCAACAATGTCCGTGTCCCAGATTGCGATCTTCGTTAACTTGTCGGGGCGTCTTTTTAGCTGCGCCCTAGGCAGTGCAGGGACTTAGCGAACGCTGTCGTTAACAATCGAACGATACGCCGGGCCCACCTGCGACGCCAAATCACGGTTTCTTACTGTGTGTTACCGCGATGGTACATGTGTATTTTTGCCCGATTTTACGCACATTTTCCACAGAGGGCGCCCCCTCAGCGGCGCCGGTTGAAGAACTCCGGAAGCGGGCCACGGTCCTCGTCCACACCTTGGCCATCCGAATCATGTTCGGCGGTCCACCATTCGTCCGGTGACGGATTGGCGAGTCGCCGCGGGTCGGGCGCAGCATTGCCCGTCGTCGGATCATCGCCATCATCGCGCCGTGTCCTTGCCATGATCCGCTGGAGGATGCCACGGCGCTGTGGCCCTTCCTCCACACTCTGGAGAGGCGGCGGACCCGCCGGCGCGTCATTGCCATAGCCAACCTTGGCCCGGTACTCGCGCTGCGCGACTGGTGGAAAATCCTCAACCTCCGGCATGCGCCGACCGTTGCGGCGCAGATCAACCGGGGGCGCGGGTACAAAAGGCTGGGACGCTGCGGCGGACGGAGCAGCCGGCGGCGCGGAACGGGCGACCTGCTGCCGGGTGGGCCAGGTCATGTGCGAGAACCCTTCCTCGATCATGACATTGCCCGGCGCGCGCCAGACCTCGCGGGATGAGGACGGATCCTCGTCATCGCCCTGACCGCCGATCGCTTCGCTCAGGCGGCGCTGCACGTCTTCGTCCTGGGGCCTGCCCGGTGCAAACCCGTGGGATGGCTCAGGGGGACGCGCGGCCTGCGGAGGCGGCGGTGGCGTCTGGGGATGCATGGGCCGCTGGCGCTGCGGCTCGGCAGGCTGATGGTGGTGCGGCTGATGCTGTTGCATCGGCGGGGGCGGCGGCATCCCCATGGACCTCTCGCCGTCGCGCATCATACCCGAGGCGACGATCGATACGCGCACCTTGTCGCCCAGCGAATCATCGAACGTCGCGCCGACGATGATGTTGGCTTCAGGATCGACCTCCTGGCGCACGCGGCTGGCGGCCTCGTCGACCTCGTAAAGCGTCAGATCACGACCGCCGGTTATGGAGAGCAGCAGCCCGCGGGCGCCCTTCAGAGACACATCATCCAGCAGCGGGTTGGCGATCGCCTCCTCGGCGGCGATGGAGGCGCGGCGCTCGCCGGCGGCCTCGCCCGTGCCCATCACGGCCGAGCCCATGCCGCTCATCACCGTGCGCACGTCGGCAAAGTCGAGGTTGATCAGGCCTTCCTTGATGATCAGGTCGACGATGCAGGCCACGCCCGAATAGAGCACCTGGTCGGCGAGCACGAAGGCCTCGGCGAACGTGGTCTTCTCATTCGCGACGCGGAAGAGATTCTGATTCGGAATGACGATGAGCGTGTCGACGTGCTTGCGGATCTCCGCGATGCCGGCCTCGGCGATACGCATGCGCCGCGCACCTTCGAAGTGGAAGGGCTTGGTGACGATGCCGACGGTGAGGATGCCGAGCTCCTTGGCGACGCGCGCGATCACCGCGGCGGCGCCCGTGCCCGTGCCGCCGCCCATGCCGGCGGCGATGAATACCATATGCGATCCGGCGATCTGCGCGCGAATGTCGTCGATCGCCTCCTCGGCCGCCGCCTCGCCGATCTCCGGCTTGGAGCCGGCGCCGAGACCTTCGGTGAGGTTCGTCCCGAGCTGCAGGCGATGCTCGGCCGTCGAGGTGGCGAGCGCCTGGGCGTCGGTGTTGGCGACTACGAATTCAACGCCGGCGAGCCCGGCGTTGATCATGTTGTTGATAGCGTTACAGCCGGCGCCACCGACACCGACGACGTTAATTCGCGGTTTAAGGTCGGTAAGCTTCGGAAGCTGCAGCTTGATGCTCATCGCGTTCGGCCGCTCCCCTTTGCCTCGATCACTCGCCGTTGCGGCGGCGACCTCAAAAGCTGCAGCCCGACCGCCTTACGCAAAGCCGGCCTTCAGCCATTCGCCGACGCGCCCGAGATAACCCCCGCCGAGCGCATCGCGGTTCCGCAGCCCCGGAACCTCCCCGCCTCCCGACGCGGCAACGGCCAGAAGCCCCGCGACGGCCGAAAACGCCGGACTGGACACACCCTGCGGCAGACCGACAATCGGCTGCGGCGAGGCTACGCGTGCCGGACGACCGAGCGTGTTGGCTGCGAACTCGCCAAACCCGACAAGCGCACTTGCGCCGCCCGTCAGAACCACACGCTGACCGGCGAAGTCCATGGTGCCGGCCTTTTCCAGTCGCTCACGCACCAGTCCGAGAATGCTGCCCACACGCGGGCGGATGATCCCGGCCAGTTGCGCCTTGGTGGCCTGTCCGCGAGCGCCGTCTTCCTCGCCCGCAAGGGCATATGAAAACGCCTCGTACTCGTCGGACTGTGCGACCACAAGTGTCCCGTATAGCGTCTTGATTCGCTCTGCCTCTGCAAGTGGTGTCTGCAAGGCCTGGGCTATATCCAAGGTGATATGGTGGCCGCCGAGCGGCACCGTTGCCGCGTGAATGAAATGGCCGTCGGCAAAGGCGGCAACCGTCGCGGTGCCGCCGCCGATGTCGATGCAGGTGACGCCGAGCCGGCGCTCCTCCTCCGTCGTCGCGGCGAGCGCGCTGGCGTACGGCGTGGCGATGAGCGCGCGCACGTTGAGATAGCAGCGCTCGACGACGAGCATCAGGTTGCGCACGGGCGCCTCGTCGGCGGCGACCGTGTGCAGATCGGCGGAAAGGCGCGAGGCGGCGAGACCGCGCGGATCGTGGGCGCCCGGCGCGCCGTCGACGCGGTAGCCGATGCGGTTGAGATGTATCAGCGTCCGGCCCTCACGCTCGGCGAAGGCGTGTCCGCCCGCCATCAGGCGATCGATGTCGTCGGCGCGAATCACGCCGCCGGCGATATCGACGGTGGCGGAGAAGTTCGCGGACTGCAGGCGCCCGCACGACACCGAGACGAACACATCCTCGAGCGTGTGGTGCGCCATGCGCTCGGCCTGGGCGATGGCGGCGCGCACCGTCGCCTCCGCCTCGGCGAGGTCGATGATCACGCCCGCTTTGAGACCGCGCGAGCGCAGGTGGCCGAGACCGAGCACGCGGGCGCGGCGCGGCTCGCCGGGTGTCTCCGGACCTTCAAGCGCTGCGATGATGCAGGCGACCTTGCTCGTTCCGATGTCGAGCAGGCCGACGATCTCGGCGTTCTTGTTGACTGTCCTGTCACGGCTGAGCATGGCGGCTTCCTCGACCAACTAACTCTGCGTGGAATTTTCACTGGCGGCGGCGGGCGGTGCAGGCCGTATGGCGATGCGCCCGCGCGCGCGGAGATCGACGACGACGTTGTGGGCATCGAGTAGCTTGCCGAGCTCATCGGGCGAGGACAGCGCGGCGAACGCCACCGCTTCCCGATCCGCTCCGAGGTGCACCGTCAAACCGTTCTTCAGGTGCAGCGTCCAGCGACGGCCACCGATGCGCTCGGCCATGACGAAGCGCTCGGCGATGCGCGGATAGCGCACGACGAGCTCCAGCAGCGCCTGCGCCTGCTCGGGGGCTCCTGCCCCGGTCAGGCGCGGAAGCCGCACGTTGGTGCCGGGCTTCAAGCCGGACAGCACGCGTCCGGAACCGTCGACGAGGAACTCGCGCCCGTCGTTGATCCATAGGGCCGTGGGGCGGCGCTCGGTGATGCGCACATCGAGGGCGGCGGGATAGATACGGCTGATCGAAGCCGTTGCCACCCACGGCAAGGCTTCGACACGCTCGCGCGCAGCGGCGACATCGAAGGTGACGAGGGAGCCGGAGTTCGGCAGGTCGATCGCCGCGAACACATCGGCGTCGGCGGTGAAGCGTTGCCCGGTCAGCGCCACCTGCTCGATGCGCAGGCCGGTCCAATAGAAGATCTGCTCGGCATCCGGCAGGAAGCTCGTTACAGCGCGGGTATGGCGGCCGCCATCCGTCAGCAGCGAGAAGGCGAGCGCGCCGGAAAGACCCATGAACATTGCGAGACCGAGCCGGCGGCCGAACGCCGTATGGCGCGGCTCGCGGCGGCGGCGCAGGGGCAGCTGCCCGCCGGCGGTGGCAGGTGCCGTGGCGGCTGGGACCGAAGACTGTGGTGATTTACCGAGGCTGGAAAAGAGCGCCGAGAAAAGAGTAGCGGCCGGATCGAGCGCCAGTGCCTGCGGCACCCGCTCCTTCAACTCCGACCCGCCCCCTACCTGTTGCAACTCGCGTCCTCGACCAGAAACCGTACGAGCTCGCCAAAGGACCAGCCCGCATGCAGTGCCAGCTCGGGTACGAGTGAAGTCTCCGTCATGCCCGGCTGCGTGTTGACCTCGAGGCAGATCAGCTCAGCCGCCCCACCGGTCGTATCGTCGTATCGAAAATCCGCCCGCGCCGCGCCCCGGCACCCCAATGCGCGGCATGCGGTAGCCGTGTATTTCCGGATCAATTGGTAAACATCCGGTGAAATATCGGCCGGGAGTACGTGCTGGGAGCCGCCGGGGGCATATTTGGCCTCGTAGTCGTAGAATTCGAGGCCCTTGAGCGGCCTGATCTCGATGACCTCGGTGACGAAATCGCCGATCACGGCGCAGGTGAGCTCGCGGCCGGGGATGTAGCGCTCCACCATGACGAGATCGTCGGGCTGGCCAATCTCACCGATACGGGCCGGAGGGCCGTTGGCGCCGACCTCGACGATGATCACGCCGACGCTCGATCCTTCATCGACCGGCTTCACCACGTAGGGCGGCGGCAGGACGTGCCGCGTCAGCGCCTCGCGGCGGGTCACGACCTCGGCGTCGGCGACCGGAACGCCGGCGGGGCGCATCACGTCCTTGGCGCGCTCCTTGTGCATGGCGAGCGCGGACGCGAGCACGCCGGAGTGCGTGTAGGGAATGGCGAGGCATTCGAGCACGCCCTGGACGCAGCCGTCCTCGCCGAAGCGGCCGTGCAGGGCGTTGAAGCAGACGTCGGGCTTCAATTCTTTCAGTGCGGCGGCGAGATCGCGGTCGACGTCGATGGGGGTGACGCGATAGCCCTCCCCTTCGAGCGCGCGCGCGCAGGCCGCGCCCGAGCGCAGGCTCACCTCGCGTTCGGCCGACCAGCCGCCCATGAGCACGGCGACATGGCCATGCGTGCGCTCCGGCGCCTTCCCGATCATAGAACCTCCGCCTCCGCCAACGCTTCCCCGGTGGGACAGCCCGGTAGCGGCTGTCCGAGGCGGATGATTTCCCATTGCAGCTCGATGCCGGTCCGGGCCTTCACACGCGCGCGCACGGTCTCACCCAGGCGCTCGATGTCCTCGGCGGTGGCTTTCGCGTCGTTGATGAGGAAGTTGCAGTGCAGCTCCGACACCTTAGCGCCGCCGACGCGCAGGCCGCGGCATCCGGCTTCATCGACGAGGCGCCAGGCGCTCTGGCCCGGGGGGTTCTTGAAAGTGGAGCCGCCGGTGCGCTCGCGGATCGGCTGGTTCTTCTCGCGGTAGTCGGCCACGTCCTCCATCTCCTTGAGGATGGCGGCGGGATCGCCCGCGGTGCCCTGGAAGAGGGCCTGCGTCATGATCCAATCGCGGGGAACGGCGCTGTGGCGGTACGTGAGGCCCATATCGGCGAGCGGCAGCACGTGGATGTTGCCCTGGCGGTCGACCGCGCGGGCCTCGATGAGGACGTCCTTCGTCTCGCTTCCGTGCGCGCCGGCATTCATGCGCAGCGCGCCGCCGATGGATCCGGGAATGCCGCGATAGAAGGCGAGGCCGGCGACACCCGCTTCGGCGGCGGCGCGCGCGACCTTCACATCGGGCACGGCGGTGCCGGCGCGGATGCGATTGCCGGGCTCGGCGGTGACGTTGGCGAAGCCACGCCCGAGACGGATGACAACGCCGGGCACGCCGCCGTCGCGCACCAGGAGGTTCGAGCCGAGGCCGATGACGGTGACGGGCAGATCGGCGGGAATGTTGGCGAGGAAGTAGGCGAGGTCGGCTTCGTCGGCGGGCGTGAACAGCGCCTGCGCCGGACCGCCGACGCGGAACCACGTGATGTCCGCCAGCATCGTTCCGGCGGCCAGCCTTCCGCGCAGATCCGGCAGCCGGGCTGCGAGGTCAGCGCTGAGATCGGGAAACGTCAACGTCGCGCCTCCGCTCTGGTTGGGAAAATGGACTGGTGTTAGGCGTTCGCGCGGCGCGGCTCGTCGGCGGCGACGAGCCAGCCGGGCAGCGCATGCGCCCACTCGGTCGACGTGCCCGCGCCGAGACAGATCACCATGTCGCCGGGGCGGACGTGGTGGCGCAGCAGCGGGACAAGATCGTGCACATCATCGATGTGCGTTGCCGCCGGGTGGCCCGCGGCGCGAATGCCCTCGGCGATGTAGCGTTGATCCATGCCGGCAAGCGGGGCCTCGCCGGCGGAGTAGAGCGGGCCCACGATGACGTTGTCGGCATCGCGGAAGCAGGCGCAGAACTCGCCGAAGAGATCGTTGACGCGCGAATAACGGTGCGGCTCGAACACGGCGATGACGCGGCCGCGCGAGCCGCTGCGCGCGGCCGAAAGCACCGCGCCGATCTCGGCGGGGTGGTGCGCGTAATCGTCGTAGATCGTCGCGCCGTTCCACGTGCCGGTCAGCTCGAAGCGGCGCTTCACACCGGTGAAGGTGGAAAGCGCCTGGCGGATGGCGGCGTCGGGGATGCCGGCTTCGCTCGCGGCGGCGATGGCGGCCAGTGCATTGAGCGCGTTGTGCTGGCCCGCGATGGGGATGGACCAGCCACGGATCTGGCGCTCGCCGCCCTTGACGCGCGCGCTGAGGTCGGCGTCGATGACGATGCCGCCGCGATCCTGCTGCAGACCGCGCAAGAGAAGATCGGCGCCCGCAACGGTGCCGTAGGTCAATAGGCGGCGGCCGTCGCGGCGCAGCTCCAGCCGGTCGATCATGGCGCGCGCGACCGGGTGGTCGATGCACGTGACCGCAAGCCCATAGAAGGGAATGTTGCGGAAGAAGGTCTCATACTCGCGGTGCATGTTCTCGACCGTCTTGAAGTAGTCGAGGTGCTCCGGGTCGATGTTGGTGACGATGCCGATCTGGGTCGGCAGGCGCACGAACGTGCCGTCGGACTCGTCGGCCTCCACGATCATCCAGTCGCCCTTGCCGAGGCGGGCGTTCGTGCCCCAGTCCTGGATGATACCGCCGGAGATCACGGTCGGGTCGACGCCCGCGGCGGCAAAGACGTGCGCGGTGAGCGAGGTGGTCGTCGTCTTGCCGTGCGTGCCGGTGACGGAGACGGTGGAATAGAGCCGCATCAGCTCGGCGAGGATTTCGGCGCGGCGGATGACGGGCAAGCCCTTGGCGCGCGCCGCTTCCAGCTCCGGGTTGCCGGACTTTACCGCGCTGGAGATGACGATGGAGCGGGCGCCGACGAGGTTCACCGCGTCGTGGCCGATAAAGACGCGCACGCCCTTGGCGCGCAGGCGGCGAACGTTGGGGCTGTCCTTCTGGTCACTGCCTTGGACGGAATAGCCCTTCGCCAGCAGGATCTCGGCGATGGCACTCATGCCGATGCCGCCGATTCCGATGATGTGGAAGGTCCCGATTTCGCGGGGCATCTGCATGGTGATAGTCCCTCGTCATGGGCGCCGGTGGGATGCCGGCTGCCCGTGGCCCGCTTATGGCAACGGCCGCCCGACACGCCTCGCAGCCGCCGAACGCACCCTCCGAATCACTTCGAACGTATCAGCTCCTCGGTGAGATCGGCCAGACGCACAACCGCATCCGGCCGGCCGAGTTGCTTGGCGGCATCCGCCGCTCCGGTCAGTCGTCCTGGGTCACCCAACAGCCTCGCGATGTCCTGCGCAAGGCGCTGCGACGACAAATCCTTTTGCTCGATACACCAAGCTGCCCCCGATTCGGCAAGCCTGCCGGCGTTCTGGAGCTGGTCGTTGTCGATCGCATGCGGGAGCGGCACCAGGATGGACGGGCGCCCGATCACCGTCAGCTCGGCAACCGTCGAGGCGCCGGAGCGGGCGATGACGAGCTGCGCGCTCGCCATGCAATCGGGCAGATCGGCAAAGAAATGCGACACCTCGGCAGTTATGCCGTTCGCGGCATAAGCCGCCTTGACGGCTTCGGCGTCCTCGGCCCGCGCCTGCTGCACGATATCGAGCCGGTTGCGCATTTCGGCCGGCAGCAAGGCCAGAGCGGGCGGAACGGCCTCGGAGAAAAAGCGCGCGCCCTGGCTGCCGCCGAATACGAGGAGCGCCAGACGTCCGCCAGGCTGGGGCGCGCGGTAGGGCCGCTGCGCGGCGGCCATCACGGCGCTACGCACGGGATTGCCGGTGAGGTGCGCCTTGGCGGCGAGATCCGGCGAGAGGTATTTCGTCTGCGCGAAGGAGGTGGCGATACCGCTCGCGCCCTTGGCCAGCATGCGGTTGGCGCGGCCCAGCACCGCGTTCTGCTCGTGCAGCAGGGTGGGGAGCCCGCGTACCTGCGCCGCCTTGATGGGGGCGAAGGTCGGATAGCCGCCAAAGCCGACGACCGCGCCCGGCTTCAGGCGGCCGAGGATCTTGTAAGCGGAGAAGAGACCGCGCCCGAGCAGCATCGCCGTGCGCGCAGCGGCAACGGGCGACCTGGAGCCGAGCGTTGCGGAGGGCAGCCGATAAACGGTGCGCGCAGGAAATCCGGTGCCGTAGCGATCGCCGCGCATGTCGGTGGCGAGGTCGACGGTGATGCCGCGCCGCGCCAGCTCCTCCGCGAGGGCCTGCGCGGGGAAGAGATGCCCACCCGTGCCGCCCGCCGCCAATAGCACGCTCTTGCTCTGCTCTGTCACTTCTGTCCCGGTCCTGTTGCCTGCATGCGCTGATCGATATGTCCCATGTCGTTCAGCAGTGCCGGTTTTCTGAGGCGTGCCGCATGCGGGCGATGCCGCGTCAGCGCGAGCAACATCCCCAGCGTCAGCGATACGGCGATCATCGAGGAGCCGCCGGACGACACGAACGGCAGCGTGATGCCCTTCGCAGGCAGCAGGCCGACGTTGACACCCATGTTGATCAGCGCCTGGAGGCCGAACAGCAGCGCCAATCCCTGAATGGAAAGCCGCGTTGCGGCGTCGCTCTCCTGCGCGGCGGCAATGAGCACCCGCATCACGATGAAGAAGAAAAGCCCGAGCAGCACGAGGCAGGCGATGACGCCGTATTCCTCGGCGACGACGGCGAAGATGAAATCGGTGTGCGCGTCGGGGAGCACCGTTTTGATGGTGCCCTCCCCCGGACCGCGTCCGAGGAAGCCGCCCTCGGAGAAGGAGCGCATGGCGCGGTCGAGCTGGGAGAAATCGCCGGGCGTCGGCGCGAGAAATTTATCGATGCGCCAGCGCACGTGGTCGAACGAGGTATAGGCGAAGGCAATGCCGAGAACGCCGCAGCCGGCAATGATGCCAGCGCCCAGCAGCGCCTGCCCGGAGAGGAAGTAAAGCGTGCCCCAGACCGCGGTCACAAGCAGCGTCTGGCCGACATCCGGCTGCGAAAGGAGAAGCCCGGTGAAGCAGATGGCGAGCGCGATCGCGAGCGGCAGTGCGGGCATGTCGGTGCGGCGGTTGCTTTCGGCGAACAGCCACGCCGACAGGATCACGAAGCCGGGCTTGGCAAACTCGGACGGCTGCAGCGAATGGCCGGCGATGGACAGCCAGCGCCGCGCGCCCTGGATTTCACCGCCGACGAAATGCACGGCAACGAGCCCCACCATGGACACGGCGAAGAGGCCGAGCGCGAGACGGCGCACGCCGCGCGGGCTGAGCAGCGAAACAGCGAGCATCACCACAACGCCGAGGGCGGAGAAGAACAGATGCCGCTCAACGAAGTAGTAGGTCGGTAGACCCTTGCGCAGCGCAACGGCGGGACTCGCGGCGAGCGACAGGACGAGGCCCGCGCCCACGAGCGCGAGAATGGCGCCGACGAGCACGTGGTCGACGGTGAACCACCAGTCGGCGACACGGCTACGGTCGGCGCGCGAGAGCCTCATGGGCGCCTCTTGGCTTGGCGCCGGTGACAGCCCTGCGGGGAGCTGGGTGCCGACGCTGCGGTAAGGCAGGCGCGGTGGGGGTAACTCAAAGTTTCCAGCGCGCGCGCGTTGAACCTGGCGTGGATCCCGGCCTTCACCGGGATGACGGCATTGCGGGCCGGGACGTCGAAAGCCTGGATGATGTTGTTGCGTGCCGAAACGTGGGGTGCCTGCGGGGGGACGACGATGCTTAGTGCTCTGACCTGATGGCCGTCCACTTCGTCATGCCGACGCAGGTCGGCATCCACGTTCGTCTTCGCAAATGAGACGTTCGCATGATGGGCGCGCGAGAGCCTCATGGGCTGCTCCGCAGCATCTCGATGCCCGGCAACGCCGCGACGAGCGCGCGAAACGCATCGCCACGCACCTCGAAATTGCGGAACTGGTCGAAAGAGGCACACGCTGGCGAGAGCAGCACCACGGGATCGTCGCCGGAGCCGGCAGCCGCGGCTGCATCGCGGGCCGCGGCGGCGGTCGCCGCATCGAGCGTTCCGCAACGCTCGAATGCAACCTTGCCGTCGAGCGTCGCCGCGAACTCGTCCGTTGCTTCGCCGATCAGGTAGGCCTTGGCGATGCGGTCGAAATACTGCGTGAGCGGCGCGATGCCGCCCGACTTCGGCTTGCCGCCCAGGATCCAATAGATGCCGCCCGGGAACGACAGCAGCGCCTTTTCGGTGGAGTCGGCGTTCGTCGCCTTGCTGTCGTTGACGAACAGCGTGCGGCCAACGTGGCCGAGCTGCTCCATGCGGTGGGCGAGGCCGGGAAATGTCTTGAGGCCGCGCGCGATCTGGTCCGCTGCCAGAGGCTCCGGCAGCGCCAGCAGCGCGGCGGCGGCGGCGCAGGCATTCTCGGCGTTGTGCGCACCGCGCAGCGAGCCGATGCCGGCGAGCCCGGCGATGGTCGACACCCATCCCTCGCGCCGCAGGATGACATCGCCGTCCCCGACGCCGACATCGCTCGGCGCGTCGGGACGGGACGAGATGGTGGTGACGGCCTCGGCGCCTTTGCTGGCGCGCAGCTCCTCGGCAATGGCACGGCAATATTTGTCGTCGATGCCGACGACGGCGCGGGCTGCGCCACGAACAAGACCCGCTTTCACCGCCGCATAATTCTCAATCGTGCCGTGGCGGTCGAGGTGGTCGGGCGTCACGTTGAGGAGCACACCGACGGTGGGATCGAAGCTCGGCGCGAGGTCGATCTGATAGGACGAGCACTCGATGACGTAGTGACGTCCGGGCGCGAACGGCTCCAGCGACAGCATCGCCGTGCCGATATTGCCGCCGACTTGAGTGTCGCGGCCAGCCTCTTTCAGGATGTGCGCAATGAGCGCGGTGGTCGTCGATTTGCCGTTGGTGCCGGTGATGGCGATGAGCGGCACATCGAAACCCTGCACACGCCGTTCGCGCGCCAGCAGCTCCAGGTCGCCGATCACCTCCACGCCCGCGAGCCTAGCTGCGCGCACGGCCCAGTGGGGCTGGGGATGGGTGAGCGGCACGCCGGGCGCCAGCACGAGCGCGGAATAGACCGCCCAGTTCGATTCTTTGAGGTCGGCGGTGGCGAGCCCGGCATCGGCCGCGGACTGCATGCCCGCGGGACTGTCGTCGCTACAGACGACATTGGCCCCGCCGGCGACGAGCGCCTTGGCGGTCGCGATGCCCGAAGCCCCAAGGCCGAACACGGCAACACGCCTTCCCGCGAAGGTGGTGATGCGAATCATGGGCAAAAATCTAACGCAACTGGGGCCCGAAGGCGTTGGGTTTAGCGGAGCTTCAGGGTTGCAAGGCCGACCAGCGCCAGGATCACGGAAATGATCCAGAAGCGCACCACGACCGTCGATTCCTGCCAGCCCTGCTGCTCATAGTGATGGTGGAGCGGCGCCATTCGAAAAACGCGTTTGCCGGTGGTCTTGTAGGACGCCACCTGGATGATGACCGACAGCGTCTCCAGCACGAACAGACCGCCGACGATGCCGAGCACGATCTCGTGCTTCGTGGCGACCGCGATGGCGCCGAGCGCACCACCCAGGGCGAGCGAGCCGGTATCGCCCATGAAGATCATGGCGGGGGGCGCGTTGAACCACAGGAAGCCGAGACCGGCGCCGATCAGTGCGCCGCAGATGACCGCAAGCTCGCCCGTTCCCGCCACGTAATGGATCTGCAGGTACTGGGCGAATTTCGCATTGCCGATCAGGTAGGCGATGAGGCCGAACGTGGCGGCGGCGATCATCACCGGCACGATGGCGAGACCGTCGAGGCCGTCGGTGAGGTTCACCGCGTTGCCGGCGCCGGCGATGATGAAGACGCCGACCAGCAGGAAGAAGATGCCCAGATCCAGCACGAGGTTCTTGAAGAAGGGCACCGTCAGCACCTGGCTGATCTCGGGCGGGCCGAGATACATGACGAAGCCGGTGGCGATGGCCGCGATCAGAAGCTCGAGGCCGAGGCGCATGCGGCTGGAGAAGCCGGAGGAGGTGCGCTTCTTGACCTTCAGGTAGTCGTCATAGAAGCCGATGGCGCCGTAGCCGAGCGTCACGCCGAGCACGATCCAGATGTAAGGGTTCTGCAGGTTCGCCCATAGGAGCGTCGAGACCGTGACGCCCGCAAGGATCATGAGACCACCCATCGTGGGCGTGCCGACCTTGGCGAGGTGCGTCTTGGGTCCATCGTCGCGGATGGGCTGGCCCTTGCCCTGCTTCACGCGCAGCAGGTCGATGATGCCGGGACCGAACAGCATGACGAACAGCAGCGCGGTGAAGATGGCGCCGCCGGTGCGGAAGGTAATGTAGCGGAATACGTTCAGCACACCGATCTGGTCGCTGAAGCTCACCAATTCATACAGCATTCAACTCTCCGCACGGCATCTCGATCTCCCCCACGTGCCGAACCGCCAGCTCAGGTGTCGGCACGTGCGCCCTCGCCTTTGGCAATCAGCGCCTCGACGAGCGGCGCCATGCGCGAGCCCAGCGAGCCTTTGACCATTACAACGTCACCCCCGCGGACACTGCTGGTGACCGCCTCGGCAATCCCCTCCGACGTTGGCGCCCAGGCCCCGCGCCGGCTCGGGGGCAATGCGTCGAACAGGCGGGCCATGCCGGGACCACAGGCAAAGACCAGATCGACCTCGGCGGCGTCAACGGGACCATTGAGCGCCGCGTGCAGGTCTCCCGATTCTGCGCCCAGCTCGAGCATGTCGCCGAGAACGGCGATGCGGCGGGCGAATGTCGCGCGGGGGACGGTCGCCATGGCGGCGAGCGCGGAACGCATCGAAGCCGGGTTGGCGTTGTAGCTTTCGTCGATGAGCAGCACGGGGCCGCCGGGAAAGGCGATCTGGCGGCGCTCGCCACGTCCCTTCGCGGCGCGCATGCCGGCGAGGGCTGCGACGGCCCGCTCGATATCGGCGCCGAGCGCGTCCAGCGCCGCGATGACGGCAAGCGAATTTTGCGCAAGGTGCGCTCCAGGTGCGCCGAGACGGTAGGCGACCAGCCGCCCTCCCACCCGGACAGTGACGTCCGAGCCCTCGGCATCGAGCGAGAACACTTCCGGGTACACGTCGGCGTTTTCATGGCGGCCGAAGGAGACGACTTTCGCGCCGTGCTCCCGGGCGCGCTGCGCCAAAAGCTCGAAATGCGCATTATCGCGGTTGAGGATGGCGATGCCGCCCGGCTCCAGGCCGCCGAAAATTTCCGCTTTCGCCTCGGCGATCTTCTCCGTGGTGCCGAAGAATTCCAGGTGCACCGGCTCCACGGTCGTCACAATGGCGACGTGCGGGCGCACCAGCGCCGTGAGCGGCGTGATCTCGCCAGCGTGGTTCATGCCGATCTCGAACACGCCATAGCGCACATCGGCGGGCATGCGCGCGAGGGTGAGCGGCACGCCCCAATGATTGTTGAACGATTTCTCCGCCGCATGGGTCGGGCCGAGGCGCGAAAGGCAGGCGCGGAGCGCTTCCTTGGTGCCCGTTTTGCCGACGCTGCCCGTCACCGCAACGATGCGCGCGCCGGTGCGGCGGCGGGCGGCGGCCGCGATGTTGCGCAGGCCCTGGAGGGTATCGTCGATCCGCAGAAGCGCGCCGTCGCCCGCAACGCGGTGATAGCGCGGCTCCACCAGGGCCGCCGCGGCACCCTTGCGGAAGGCTTCGAGGACGAAATCATGGCCGTCGCGTACATCGCGCAGGGCGACGAACACCTCGCCGGGGGCGAGGCTGCGCGTATCGATTGAGAATCCGGTGATGGGCTGGTCCGGTTCCCCGTCGGCGACGCCGATGGCGGCCGGCACGAGGCTGTCCCAGGTCCACAGTGGCTTCGTCATGCTTCAGCCGCGCTCCAGCGCCTTGCGGATTTCGTCGTGGTCGGAGAACGGCAGCACCTTGTCGCCGATGATCTGTCCGGTCTCGTGACCCTTGCCCGCAACGACGAGCACGTCGCCGGCGCCGAGCATGGCAACGCCGGCCGCGATCGCCTCGGCGCGGTCGCCGATCTCCCGGGCGCCGGGGGCGGCGGCGAGAATCTCGGCGCGGATCGTCTCCGGCTTCTCGGTGCGCGGGTTGTCGTCAGTCACGATGACGACATCGGACTTTTCGACCGCGATCGCACCCATGATGGGCCGCTTGCCCTTGTCGCGGTCGCCGCCGCAGCCCATCACGCAGATGAGCTTTCCGCTCGCGAATGGGCGCAGGGCATCGAGCACGGCGGCGAGGGCTTCGGGCTTGTGGGCATAGTCGACGGCGGCAAGGCCACCGTTCTTTTCGCCGACGATCTCGAGGCGGCCCTTCACGCCCTTGAGGTTTTGCAGCGCGGGCAGCACACGGCCCGCAACCTCGCCGGTCGCGATGGCAAGCCCCGCGGCGACGAGCGCGTTCGCCGCCTGATATTCACCGAGCAGTGGCAGGCGGACGTCGAACACGCGGCCTTCGTGCGCCACGGACATGCGCTGCGCAAAACCTTCGCGCACCAGCCGCTCGAGCTTCAGGCCCACGCCGTTGCGGCCGACGCTGAAGACGCGCCTTCCGGCGTCCTCCGCTGCCTTGAGCACACGATGCCCGCCATCGGCATCGATGTTGACGACGGCGGTGCCATCCTCAGGGAGAAGCTGCGTGAAGAGGCGCAGCTTGGCGGCGAGGTATTCCTCCAGCGAGGGATGATAGTCGAGGTGGTCGCGGCCGAGATTGGTGAAGGCGGCAGCCTTGAGGCGCACGCCATCGAGGCGATGCTGGTCGAGGCCGTGGGACGAGGCTTCGAATGCCAGGTGCGTGATGCCCTCGGCGGCGAGCTCTGCGAGGGTCCGGTGCAGCGAGACGGGATCGGGCGTCGTCAAGGAGCCATAGATGGCCTCGTCGCTCTTGATGAGGCCGATCGTGCCGAGGGAGGCGCTGCGGTGTCCGAGCGCGGCGTAGATCTGGCGGGTGAACTCGGCAACGGATGTCTTGCCGCTCGTGCCTGTGACGGCGACCGTCGTCTCGGGCTGCTGCAGGCCGAAGAAGCGGGCCGCCATCAGCGCAAGCACGCGGCGCGGCTCGGACGCGCGAACGACCGGCACATCGCCGGTGCCGTCCACCTCGGCGTCGGCGCCCGCGAGCACGGCCACCGCGCCCTTAACGATCGCATCGGCGATGAAGCGTGCGCCGTCGGCCTTGGCGCCGGGAAGCGCCACGAAGACGAAGCCGGGCCGGACGTTGCGGCTGTCGGAGGTGACGCCGGTGACCTCCACGTTGCCGGAACCGGCCGGAGCGATGGCGTCAGCCCCTATGAGCGAGGAGAGAAGCATGGTTCTCCTGGTGCTGTGTGGAACTCAACGCCTCGGTTCGACGGCCGCGGGGGACGTCACCGAGCTTCATATTTTGCCGCCGAGGCAGCGTCAAACGCCAGAGTTTTGCCGCCCAGCGATGCCGACTGCTTGGGCAACATGCCCAGCAGAGGGCCGATACGCGACACGATTCGCGCGGTGGTGGGGGCAGCATTGCGCGATGCGAGCACTTCTCCGCCGGATTCCTTCGTACCCTTGGGCTCGAACAGGAGCGTGAAGACCAGATAGCGCGGCTCATCCATCGGGAACGCGGCAAGGAAAGAAGAGATCACCGCCTTCTCGCGGTAGCCGCCCGGCCCCGGCATTTCCGCGGTACCCGTCTTGCCGCCCACCTCATAGCCCTGCACCTCGGCGCGCTTGCCGGTGCCCCCCGGCTCGGCGACGTTGCGCCGCATCATGGCGCGCATGCGCGCGCTGGTCTCGGCGGACACGAGCCGAATGTCCGCCTGTCCGGCGCCGACGGGGCGCTTGATGAACGTCGGCAAGACTTTCTGGCCGCCGTTGACGATGGAGGCCGCGGCGGCGGCGAACTGCAGGGGCGCCATGGCGATGCCGTGGCCGTAGGCGATCGTGATGGTCTCGATCTCACCCCAGCGCTTGGGCAGCTGCGGGGGCGCAATCGGGCCCGCCTCGGTCTTCATGGCATCGAGCAGCGACAGACGGCCAAGGAACTGCTGGAAGTTTTGCGTACCCGCCTGCAACGCCAGCATGGCCGCGCCGACGTTGGAGGAACGGATGAAGATTTCCGCAACCGAGAGCGGGCGGCCGGCGGAATGCAGGTCCTTGATGGTGAAGCGCCCGGAGACGAGCTCCTTGCGCACGTCGAGAATGGTTTCGGGCGTCACCTGCGCGCGGTCGAGCGCCATGGCGACGGTGAGCGTCTTGAAGACGGAACCGAGCTCGAAGGTGCTGGACGAAATCTTGTCGAGATTGCCAGGTTCGAGGCTCATGCCGGGCCGAGCGGGATCGACGGCCGGAAGCGAAGCGGAAGCCAGCACCTCGCCGTTGGTGACATCGAGCACGACGGCGGCGGCACCCTTCGCCTCGAAGCGCTCCATAGCGCTTACGAGTTCGGCTTCGACAGCGTGCTGCACGCCGATGTCGATCGACAGGCGCACGGGCGGGCGCTCGGCGATCATCGCGGCCTGTACCGATTCGACGCCGACCACCTCGTCGACATAGCGCTCGATCCCGGCGACACCCTTGTTGTCGATATTGACGTAGCCGACCACGTGGCCGGCGAGCTTGCCGCCCGGATAGGCGCGGCGCAGCTCGCGCCGGAAGTTGAGTCCCGGCAGGCCGAGGTTGTGCACCTCCTGGGCGACGCGCGGAGAAAGTCCGCGCCGCAGCCATACGAAGCGGCGGGTGCGGTCGGACAGATCCTTGCGCAGCGCCGCGCTGTCGAGATCGGAAAACACCGCCGCCAGCTTCTCGATCACCTCGTCGCGGTCGATGACGCGCGCGGGGTCGGCGAACAGCGAATAGACCTCGACGTCCGTCGCCAGCAGGCGGCCGTTGCGATCGACAATATCGGGGCGTGCAAAGCTCTGCGCCACGGTCTCGTTGAGGGAAGCGGAAAGCTCACCCTGGCTCGACAGCGCCAAGCGCACGAGCTGGGCGCCCACGGCGAGGAAGGCGATCGCGACGGCGAGCGTGGCGATGAGCGTGCGCAGCGGCCCGTTAGCGCCGCGCGAAGCGGGACCACCACGCGGTGAGGGAGCACCATGGGGAACCGGGTCGCCGTGCGAAGCGGACGCCGCTGGCGCTGGCCCGCCCACGCGATCATCGCTCCCCGACGCCATGCGCACCATCAGTTCCCCTTACTCTGCAGAGCGACACCGGCGCTGGTGCCGGAAACGCGGGCGAGCGCGGCTTCGGGCGAGGGCGCAACCTGCCGTTCGGTGGCGGGCCCGAGACCGAGCTCGCGCGCCAGGGGCTCGATGCGCTCAGGCCGGCCCAGGTGGGCGCGTTCCGCCTTCAATACGGCGATATCGCTGCGCGCTTTCTCGATGGCGCGTTCCTGGTCGGCGAGGCGCAGCTCGAACTGCCGGGTGTCGTAATTGCTGGAGTAGAGGACAAAGGCGCTGGCGATCGTCATCAGCAGCGCGCCAAGAATGATGATCCGCATCGCGCCCCCTTAGGCGTTCGCGCTCCAGCTAGTCGTCCGCCGAGGGCACCGCGAGCCGGTCTTCATCCAGCGGCCAGGCAGGCGCCTCCGTGCGCACCGCCGCCCGCAGACGTGCCGATCTAGAGCGCGGGTTTACCTCGAGTTCTTCTTTCGAAGGTGTTAACGGGCGTCGGTTAACAATCTCAAAACTCGGTGCCTGCAATTTTATCGATTGCTGAGGGAGATGGCGGGAGCCGTGGTTTTCCTTGCCGGAGCGCTCCTGCAGGAAGCGCTTTACGATCCGGTCCTCCAGGGAGTGGAAGGTGACGACGACGAGCCGGCCGCCGGGCTTGAGGCAGCGCTCCGCGCCGGCAAGCGCCCGGGCCAGCTCGTGCAGCTCGTCGTTCACATGGATGCGCAGCGCCTGGAAGGTGCGGGTGGCGGGGTGCTGGTCATCGCCGCGCCGTCCGCCAACCGCGCGGGAGACGATTTCGGCGAGCGCGCGGGTCGTAGTGATCGGGGCATCGGCGCGCGCGCGGACGATGCCGCGGGCGATGGCGCGGGAACGGCGCTCCTCACCAAGCACGAAGAGGATGCGGGCAATTTCCTCCTCGTCGGCGTGATTGACGACATCGGCCGCCGAAAGCCCCGACGAGGCCATCCGCATGTCGAGCGGTCCATCGGCCATGAAGGAAAAGCCGCGTCCGGCCTCGTCGAGTTGCATCGACGAAACGCCGATATCGAGCACGACGCCGTCCACCGGCGCGCTGCCTTGCTCGCGGGCGACATCCTCGAGCTCGGAGAAACGCGATTCGATGACCGTCAGGCGGCCGGCGAACTCCTCCTGCATGGGCCGGCTGCCGAGAATGGCGGAGGGGTCGCGGTCGAGCGCGAGAACGGCGCAATCGGCAGCGGAGAGAATGGCGCGCGTGTAGCCCCCGGCGCCGAAGGTGCCGTCTATGAAGGTTTCACCATCCCGCGGCCGAAGGCTTTCCAGCACCTCGGCGAGGAGCACAGGGATGTGACGCGCACGGCCAGGTTCAGTTGATCGTCCGCCCGGCCGGCGCCGTCCCGTCATCCCTGTGCTCCCTCGCTGCCGTCGTCTCCTCCATCTGAGGATAGACGGCTCCCCGCGCCGAAGAGCTTACGTGTTTGATGAACTTTCTGGCGGGCCCGCTCGCGCCGCTCGGCGAAGCGCTCGGGGCTCCACATCTGAAACTTGTCGCCAAGGCCGACAAAAGTGACCTGGGACGAAAGCCCCGCATGGGCGCGCAGGCTCTCAGGAAGGCTGATGCGCCCGTCGCCGTCGAGGGAGAGAACCTGGACGTCGCCGTAGAGCGCGACAGACAGCTCATCCCGCTCGTCCGAATAGTCCGGCAGGCCCGCGAGAAGCCCGTCGATCTTTTTTGCAAGTCTCTCGCCGCCTGCATCGAGCGCAGGAGCTTCGAGCGCGGGGTAGCAGTAGATGCCTGCAGCGCCGCCGGAAGCATATCCGTCGCGTTCGAGAACGGCGCGGAATGGGGCTGGCACAGAGACCCGGCCCTTGGCGTCGATCTTGTTCGTGAATGTCGAGACAAAGCGCTCCATCCCCTTTTCGCAGCCTCGCGCACCACTCGAAACCCAACGCCAACCGGCGAAAGCGCCCTTCACCCGACGTCCATGCGCACCGACCGGGGGGGGGCCGTGGCGGTCGCTCGCTGTCTGCGAGCCCTCGATCGAGACCGGCGCCCTGCCACGGGACCCTGCCCGGTGCGGTCGGGCATTAATGGGATTGCATGGGATCACATGGGCGTCAATGGTTTGTTAATGGTTTTCCCTGGGTTCCGACGGGTTGCAGGGCCCGCTGTGGACCGCAAGACGCAGCTTGCGTCGAGGCGCATCGCCACCTAGAGCGACCTTCAAAGATCGGAATGCCGGTTTCCCCCTCCAGAAGCGACCAGCGGGATTGCGAATGATCGAAATGCCAGACGTGCGCTCGATGTGCGCCATCGGCCTATCGGGCCAGCTCGGCCTCAACGGCCACCTGCCGTGGGAGGGAAACAAGGGCCCGGAGTTCCGCGAGGACGTCGCCAATTTCTTCCGCAAGACGCGGGGGCACGTTCTAATGGCGGGGCCGACGACCTGCCGCGCCGTGCCCGCCTACGAGCGGCAATTCATGACCATCTTCGAGCTGCGCTCGCACATGGATCCGGAGGAAACGCTGGCGAAGTTCGCGGGGCGCGTCGTCTATATCGGCGGCGGCCCGCCCGTGTGGGACGTCTATGCCAAGTACATACGCCACTGGGACATCACGCGCCTTCCCTATGACGGCGAGGCAGACCGCTGGTTCAATCCGGCCTGGCTCGTCGCCAATGGGAAAGGCTGAAGCGGATCAGCGGCAGCAGCCCCTGGGTCCGGCGTAATAGCCGCGCCCATAGCGCTGATAGGGCATGTACGCGGGCGCCGGGTAATAGGTGTAGGCAGGCCCGACGACATAGCCGCCGCAGCAGGCCGAGTAGACCTTGCGCGGATAATAGGGATACGCCGGCGGCACGACGTAGACGACCGGAGGTCCGTAATAGACCTGCGGATAGAGCGGTGCGTAATCGCGGTACCAGCGGTAAGCGCGGGCCGAGGCATCGTCGGCAGAGGCGCCGAACGTAACGACAGCCGCCGCCCCGCAGAGCAGTGTCGTGAGTAGCTTACGCATAAAAGACCTCCATCAATCGTACTGTGGAGGCTAAGCGCGATACGTTACTGGCGAATTGAAATTTCGACGTGAAATCAATGGACAAGGCGGCGCGAATTAATGCGCTTTTTGCACGCGCTCTATTTCGCGACACTGGGCGCTCACTGCAATCTTCAAAGCCGCCGCAATTGCTAATCGCGGGCAAGGAAGAAAACCGGGACGTAAATTTTGTCAGCCGGCCTGTAAGCCGGGTTCTGTCTGGAAGCGAGCCCAACACCGGCTTGCCGGGTGTTGGCCAAGAACCTCCGCGACGGCCATTCGTCTGGGACGCCCATTGCTGGACGCCTCTAGCAACCAACCCGGGTGGCGGGCCTGAAGACGGACCTGGCGCCGCGTTTCCGCGCGCCCGGCCACCCCTATTTGGTCTTGCTCCCGGTGGGGTTTGCCCTGCCGCCGACGTTGCCGCCGGCGCGGTGCGCTCTTACCGCACCCTTTCACCCTTACCCGGCACGGGCCGAAGCCTCTCCGGGCGGTTTGCTTTCTGTGGCACTTTCCCTGGGGTCGCCCCCGGCGGCCGTTAGCCGCCACCGTGTCTCCATGGAGCCCGGACTTTCCTCCACCGGGTTGCGCAATGGGCCATAGTCGCCCGGCAATCCGGCAGCGGCCGTCCAGCCGGCTGACGGGATGAATAAGGGTCTCACCGTGCGCGCCGTCAAGGGGATCGCAACGCTCGCGGAGAGCGGCGGCGCGATGCGTCTCCTACGATCGAAGGGGTACCGGCGGCGGCGATCGTTTGCGAAGACGCACGGGCGGATCAAGGCGGAGCATCCACGCCTTGACGGGTGGGCCATAACGCTGCCTCCAATGGCGCGTGGCGGATGCGGAAGCAGCACGGGACGCGGTGATCTTGATTGCCCCTGTGGAAGCGACGTTCGTGTTCGACGGCGCGTGCGGCATCTGCCGGACGTGGGTCGACTACTGGCGACGGCTCACCGGCGACCGGGTTGCCTATAGGCCCTATCAAGAGGCGGCGGGCGATTTCCCTCTGCTCCCGCGCGAGGCATTCGAGCGCGCGACGCAGCTCATCTTTCCCGACGGGACTGCACTTAGCGGGGCGGCGGCGACCTACAGACTGCTGAGCCTCGTGCCGGGCCATGCCGCGTGGTGGTGGGCCTACCGGCACGTGCCCGGCGCGGCGAGATCGAGCGAAGCGGCCTATCGATTTCTATCGACGCACCGCGGACTGCTCGCCGGCATTACGCATACGCTGTGGGGGCGCACACTGGAGCCTGCGCGGTATGCGCTCGTCTCTTGGCTGTTCCTGCGCGGGCTCGGGCTCATCTATCTGGCTGCGTTTATATCCCTCGCCGTTCAGGTGCAGGGCCTCGTCGGCGAAGCGGGCATCCTGCCCCTCAGCGAATATCTCGCCGCCGCGTATCAGGGCTGGGGCTCCAGCGCTTATTGGCGCCTGCCGACAATATTCTGGCTCGCTAGCAGCGATTTCGCGCTGATGGCCGGCGCCTGGGCCGGCATTGCGCTTTCAGTGCTGCTCGCGATCGGAGCGGCGCAACGCGCGGCACTCATCGGGCTTTTTGCGCTCTATCTATCGTTCATCTACGCGGGCCAGATTTTTCTCAACTACCAGTGGGATATGCTGCTGGTCGAAACCGGTTTCCTCGCCATTTTTCTCACCGGCGGGACGCGCGTCATCGTGTGGCTGTTCCGGCTGCTGCTGTTTCGCTTTCTCTTTCTCGCGGGCGTTGCGAAAATCGTCTCGGGCGATCCGACGTGGCGCGATCTCACCGCGCTCGACTATCATCTCTTCACCCAGCCGCTGCCCTCGCCGCTCGCCTACTACGCTGCGCAGCTTCCGCACTGGCTCCTCGCCTGCGCAACCGCGGCGACACTGGTGATCGAGCTCTGCGCGGTCGCGATGATCTTCATGCCGCGGCGTCCGCGCATGGTGGCTGCGGCGCTCGTCGTCATTCTGCAAACGGCGATCATGCTGACCGGCAGCTATAACTGGTTCAACCTGCTGACGGTGCTGCTGTGCGTCTTTCTTCTCGACGATCAGGCGCTGCGCTATGTCAGCCCGCGGCGGCTCGCTTCCCGCGTTGCGCTTCTGGCGCCACGGCCGGGACGGCTTGCGCAGATTGCATCGGCCGCCGTCGCGCTCATTCTCGTTCCGGTCGGATTGAACCAGATTTATGCGCCGATTTCCGGGCGCAACATGCCGCTCGCAGGAACGCTGAGCGAAGCGGCGGCGCCGTTCCTGATCGTCAATCCCTATGGCCTCTTCGCGACGGTCACGACGACGCGGCCCGCGCTTACGATCCTGGGCTCGAACGACGGGACGGAATGGCGGCCGTACATATTGCCGTTCCTCCCCGGTCCGCCCGAGCGCGCGCCGACGTGGAACATTCCCTATCAACCGCGCCTCGATTGGCAGCTGTGGTTCGCCGCCTACGGCCATGCGGGCGAGCAGCGATGGATCGAGCGCTTGTTGCAGCGCATCCTCGAGGGCAGCCCGCACGTGCTTGCGCTCTTCTCCGTTGATCCGTTCCCTGACCAACCTCCCAAGCGCGTACGTATCGATCTCTCATCGCAGCGTTTTTCCAATGCAACGACATCACAGCGGGCGTGGTGGAAAGAGCATCCGGAAGGCATCTACTTTCCATCCGTTTCGCTCGATGATTTGCAACGTGCTGCAGCTGCTCAGAATGCAATGCAAAATCAATCGCACCCATAACGCACCAATATTGAGAGCTGCCGCGCAATTGCTTGAAACGCGTTCCGTTTGAATGTTAGCTCTGCAAACGAAAGCTACGTCCCATAAAAACGAGCTTCGAGGAAACGCCACAGATGAACGTTCAAACACCCATCAGCGCAGGTGCCCGATACGGTTTAGCTCCAACAACAAACCACAAAGTTTTGGCATTCGTCGAGGAGGCGAAAGCGCTCTTCAAGCCGGACGGCGTCTATTGGTGCGACGGCTCGCCGGAGGAATACCAGGCGCTCGTAAAGACGCTCGTCGACGGCGGCACCGCCATACGGCTCAATGAGAATCTGCGGCCCAACTCAATCCTCGTTCGCTCCGACCCCGCTGACGTTGCGCGTGTCGAAGATCAGACTTTCATCTGCTCGCGATCCCCTGAGGATGCGGGGCCGACCAACAACTGGCGCGATCCGGCGCAGATGAAATCGACGCTGTCGCAGCTGTTCAACGGCGCGATGGCGGGCCGGAAGATGTATGTCGTGCCCTACTCCATGGGCCCCATCGGCTCGCCCATTGCCGGCATCGGCGTGATGGTGACGGACAGCGCCTACGCCGTCGCCAACATGCACATCATGACCCGCGTCGGATCGAAAGTTTGGCAGGCGCTCGGGCATTCGGACGATTTCGTGCGCGGCATGCACACCGTGGGGGCGCCGCTGGCCTCGAACACCGCCGCCGACGTTCCCTGGCCGTGCAACAAGACGAAGTACATCGCGCATTTCCCCGAAACGCGCGAGATCTGGTCATTCGGATCGGGCTATGGCGGCAATGCACTGCTGGGCAAGAAGTGCCACGCGCTGCGTATCGCCTCGGTCAAGGCGCGGGACGAGGGCTGGATGGCCGAGCACATGCTCATCCTCAAGCTCACCAACCCCGAAGGCCGGGTGAAATACGTCGCCGCCGCCTTCCCGTCGGCCTGCGGCAAGACCAACCTCGCGATGCTCGTGCCGACGATCCCCGGCTGGAAGGCGGAAACGATCGGCGACGACATCTGCTGGATGAAATTCGGCGACGACGGGCGTCTTTACGCCATCAACCCGGAAACGGGATTCTTCGGCGTGGCGCCGGGCACGGGCAACGATTCCAATTTCAATGCCATGTGCACACTGCACAGCAACATCATCTTCTCCAACGTGGCGCTGACGGAGGACGGCGACGCGTGGTGGGAAGGCATGACGAAGCAGGAGCCGGAGCACCTCGTCGATTGGACGCGCCGCTCCTGGCATCCCGGCTGCGGGCGCAACGCCGCCCACGCCAACGCGCGCTTCACCGCGCCGGCCGGCCAATGTCCGGTGATCGCAGCGGAGTGGGAAGATCCGAAGGGCGTGCCGATCGACGCCATCCTGTTCGGCGGCCGCCGCGCCTCGACGGTGCCGCTCGTCATGGAGGCGCTCAACTGGGCGCACGGCACTTTCCTCGGTGCCATCATGGCCTCGGAGAAAACCGCCGCCGCCGCCGGCCAGGTGGGCGAGCTGCGCCGCGACCCGATGGCGATGCTCCCCTTCTGCGGCTATCACATGGGCGATTACTTCGCCCATTGGCTGAAGATGGGCGAGAAGGGCGGCGAGAAGATGCCGAAGATCTTCTACGTCAACTGGTTCCGCAAGAACGCCAAGGGCAAGTTCATGTGGCCGGGATACTCCGACAACAGCCGCGTGCTGAAGTGGATCTTCGAGCGCTGCGATGGCCGGGCGGCGGCTACCGAGACGCCGATCGGCCGCCTGCCGGCCGACGGCTCGCTCGACACCAGCGGCCTCGCCGTCGATCCGAACGACATGAGGGACCTCATGGGCGTCGACAGGGAGGGGTGGAAGTCGGAGCTGCCGTCAATCCGCGAGCACTTTGCGAGTTTCGGCGCCAAGCTGCCGCAAAAGCTCAACGAGGAGCTTTCGGCGCTGGAGCAGCGCCTCGGCTAGGCCGGCGAAAGCATGCCCATGCACGGATGGCCGCGCGGTGCCCCGCGCGGCCTCTTTACGTATCGATGGCTACCGCTTTGTGGCGCTGGCCGCCTGAAGGGATCGCTATCGCAGGGCGAAGTTGTACGTCCTCGACAGCAACAGCTCGCTTAGGCGCGCGCGGATTGTTAAGGAGCCACCTCGCTCTGCCTCCAAGAGCCGCGAAGCTTTCCCGGCATCTTGCCTCCAGCGAGCACGGAAGGATTTTCTGTCGGCCCGCGACGGACCGAGGCAGGGTGCAGCGTTTCCATAACATGCCATGACCCTGCCTCGTTTGTGATTGTCGTATGCAGAAGAAGCCCCCCCTCCCCCAACCAAGAAATGAGGAGCACACCCCCAAGATGAGGACGCGAAGAATACTCGCCACGCTGGTGGCCTTGGCCACTCTCGGCGTAGCGGCGGCCCACGCCGAGCCGGGCT
This sequence comes from Hyphomicrobiaceae bacterium, assembly GCA_044507625.1. Taxonomy (GTDB): domain Bacteria; phylum Pseudomonadota; class Alphaproteobacteria; order Rhizobiales; family Hyphomicrobiaceae; genus Hyphomicrobium_A. The sequence continues at coordinate 65,404 of JBIQJE010000017.1, forward strand.
ATTCTACGGCTAACGTGAATATGCGCACGGGGCCGGATATCGATTTTCCCAGCATCGGCGTCATTCCCGAAGGTGCGCCTATCTACATCGAGGGCTGTCTGCGCGATGAGTCGTGGTGCGATGTGCGTTGGGGCCCCGAGCGCGGATGGGTCTATAGCGAATATCTCGCGTTCGACTATCGCGGCAGCATGGTCGCGCTTCCCGATGTTGGACTTTCAGTATTCCGCATTCCGGTCGTGACGTTCGCTGCACGCGATTACTGGGGCCGCTATTACGTCGGCCGTCCGTGGTACAAGGATCGCAACCGCTGGTATTCCTACAAGGTGCGTCCGCGTGCCGGCTGGCATGCTCCGCCTGCAGGTCCCCGCCGCGCCGGCTGGTGGCGTGATGGCTATCGTGCTCCGCGGGGCATGAAGGCACCTCCGCAGCATTGGAGCCGTCCGTCGGGACAACGGGGCGGCCATGATCATCGCGGCCCGGATCGTCGCGGTGGCGGCGACCATCGCGGTGGCGACTACCGTGGCGGCGACCGCCGCTGACAGACTTCCTCCACTGTGAGGACATCCACTGCGCCCGGACAGCCTGCCCGCTGTCCGGGCGCTTTGCGTTCGTAGCATCGCGCTTGGCCGCATTCAGAAGCGCGTCGCGACACCTACGAACGGGTTGAAGCGGTCGGCGTCGGTCGTCACGCCGAAATTCACGCCCGCGTCGAGCTGCAAGTTCTCGGTCACCGCGTAGGTGAGCCCGGCGCCGAGAGCGACAGCCGTCGTTGCGTTTGCGGGCGCGTGGTCGATCACGATCTCGCAATAGGTGGCGAACACACTCGTCCACTCGTAGGAAAGCGCTGCGGTGCCCAGGTACTCGGCGCGGTAGCTTCCCGATGCTTCGTCTCGCATCCACGCAACCCGGCCGTTGAAGCCGATGCCAAAATCGTGGGGGAGCGCGAATTCGAGCGGCACCAGCAATCCGCCGCCGGCGTGCTCCGGGCTGATGCCATTGTGCGCGTCGGTCGGCAGGGTGATGTAGGGCAGCAGCGCCAGCGCGGAGCCTCGACGCTCGAAGTCGTCATTGCCCCAGAGGTTGACCTTCGCGCGGATATCGAGGCCGCCGACGCCCGACGCGCTTTCGGCGACCAATCCCGTCTGCCGGTAACGGGTCCAACCGTAGGGCTGCCAGACGAAATTGATCTCGACGTCATTGGTGAGGCCGATGCGGACGTTGGTTGTCGCGGTCTCGTACGTATCGAGCACGCCACCGGCTGCGTCAGCATGGGAGCGCGAAAAGCCGAAGGCGGTGGATTCGATCTGCACGTGGCCGGCATCGATGGTGAAAGGCGTCTCCGTCGTGTCCGGCCGGTCCGTCGTCATGGCCCGCATCAGCCGATCCGGGGTGGGGTTGAAAAGCGAGTACCTGCTCTTGTCGGCCGCCGACACACCCCCCGGCACAATCGTTCCCAATGCGACTAACGCTCCAAACAGACGATGAACCATCAAATCCCCCATCACGTGCGACCTGCCGAACTGGCGAGGCGAATTGCTTACTTAGTTAGCTTCGTCTAACTTTTAGTTAGCTTAAGCTAACTTTGCCGTCAACCGGGGCATGGGGTAAGTTGCGCGCGAGGGCAGCCCAGGGAGACGACATGGACACCGCCAGCGATCGGGCGCGCGAGGCTCAGCGCCGCGCCGAGCAGTTCCGGCGCGTGCGCGATGCGCATCAGTCGGAATTGGCGGAGGACTACGTGGAGCTGATCGCGGATCTCATCGAGGAGACGGGCGAAGCGCGCATCGTCGATCTCGCCGAGCGCCTCGGCGTCACGAAGGCGACCGTCAACAATGCCATCCAGCGCCTCCAGCGCGACGGCCTCGTCACGAGCCAGCCGTATCGAGCGATTTTTCTCACCGATAAGGGCCACGCGCTGGCGATCGCGTCGCGCGAGCGCCATCAGGTGGTGCGGGACGTTTTGCTGGCGCTAGGCGTGGACGCGGATACGGCGGAAGCCGACGCGGAGGGTATCGAGCACCATGTCAGCGCGCCGACGCTGGCGGCGTTCCGCAAGTTCCTGCGCAAGGCGCAGAAGGCGCGGTGAGCGAGACACCGCGCGGAAAAGCGAAACGGGCGGGCATGGCTGCCCACCCGTTCGGCTGATTTTCAGTGTCGCGCGGCGGCTCAGCAGCCGTGACGCCACATGCACCGTGCGAAACGCGGCGAGCCCATGCCCCAGCGACGGTCGCAGCGCTCGGTCCAGCGCATGCAGCGGTAGCTGATCTGCGGCACGACGACATACTGGGCCGGCACATAGGCCGGGTAGACAGGAACCGCCGGAGCGGCACGGCCAAAATCGGCGGCGGTGGCGGCAGTTCCAGCCGCCATGGCGCCCAGCACCGCGGCGGCTGCGAGCGCGAGGGTACGCTGCATAGATTCTTCTCCCGATGTGATTTCCCTTACGGCGCGGTGCTGTCACCGCGCCGGCGCACACGCCGCTCCATCGGCGAGCGCGCTAAGGCATCAATAAAGCAAGGGAGTAAACGATCCCGCTCCGCACTTGCATGTGCACATGCTGTGCTGTGCGGGATCCCCGGCGCCCGTCAGGAGGTGAGCGGAGCGGGAAGTGCAGCGACGAGGCGGCGCAACGTATCGAGCGTTCCCGTATCGAGGCGGCCATCGGCAAGCGCGGGCCGGAAATGCATCTGGAAAGTGCGCAGGAGCACCGACTGCCAATCGTCGCGGCCCGGGTTGTCGATACCGTAGCCGTAGGTGCGCATCAGCCCGAGCGCTTCATCGATGCTGCCCGACGCATCGCTCAGGGCCCAATCGACGAGCGCAGCGGGCTCGACCCAGTGCCCCACGCCGCGAGAAGCGAGATAGGCCCAATCGAACTTCTCGCCCGGATCGATCTTGCGGCCCGGCGCAATATCCGAGTGGGCGAGAATGCGCTCCGGCGGCACACTCCAGCGTTCGGAGATGTCGCAACATAGTGCGGCGACCGCTTGCATCTGCGCGTGGGGAAACGCGGGATAGCCGTGCTCATGGCCGGGGTTCTGGATCTCGATGCCAATCGACAGCGAGTTGAGATCGCTCGCGCCCTTCCAGCGCGAAGCACCCGCGTGCCAGGCGCGCGCGCATTCGGCCACCATCTGCGTAATCCGCCCAGCCTCGTCGATCACATAGTGGCACGAGACCTTGCTCTGCGGGTTGGCGAGCCAGCCGATGGCTTTTTCCGCCGACGACATGCCGGTGTAGTGCAGCACCACCATATCGGGGCGGCATCCGTCGCGCCGCGCCTCGACATTGGGCGAAGGATGCAGCGCATCGACCAGTCGCGAATCCGGCTCGAGGATCATTCGCCCGGCTCCCGCCGCCTGCGGTCCTGCTCGCGCTCATCGCGGATGGCATCATATGCGGCGTTGATGGCGGCGAGCCGGCGCGTTGCCGCGCAGCGCAGCTCCGGCGGCACGCCGGTCGCTGCGAGCTTGTCTGGGTGATGCTCGCGCACGAGCGCGCGGTGGCGCAGTTTCAGGTCGGCATCGGGGATGTCCGGTGCAATGCCGAGGATCTGATAGGGGCTGCACGGGTCGTTGATGAAGCCGGCGCGGATGCTGAGGAATTCGCCGCGCGACAGGCCGAACTTATCCGCCACCACCATGAGGAACGTGTCCTCGTCGGGGTGCAGAATGCCGTCCGCCGCCGCAACGTGGAACAGGCATTCCAGCAGGGCGCGCAGCATTTCGGGCTCGTCGGCCAGCAGCCCTGCGATCCTCTCGGCGTAGGTTTCGTAGCCGGCGACATCCTGGGCGGCGAGATCGTAGAGGCGACGGAAGTTTCTCTCCTCGCCCTTGGGAATATCGAAGACGCGCTCGAAGGCGCGCTCCTCGATCGGCAGGGCCACGCCATCGGCCTTCGCCATTTTCGCGGCGAGCGTCGTTACGGCAATGGTGAAAGCGACGGTGCGATAGCCGGGCGTGCGGCCCGCCGCCCATTCGCTCCGCCAGCGCTCCCACCAAGCGGAGATGGCATCGACGACGGAGCCCGCGCCCGTCTCGATGCCAACCACCTGAGCTATAGTCTTCCACGGCATGGGCAAATCCATATCGGCATCCACCGGCCACTTAAAGTGCGCATGTCGCCGTCCGGCGGCATACTCCGGCAAGCCGGGAGCATTTAGCGGAAGTTGTCTTTACTGCGGCAGATGCCAGAGCTGCGGTTGACGCACTTCGCCACGCCCGATAGCTGACGGAACGGGAAAGCGAACGGACATTTTATGGCGGGGCAGCCCAGCGGCCAAAAGTGGCATTTCTTCATCGACCGTGGCGGCACTTTCACCGATGTCGTCGCGCGGGCACCCGATGGGCGGTTGATCACCCGCAAGCTGCTCTCAGAAAACCCCGGCGCGTACGACGATGCAGCGCTGGAGGCGATCCGGCGCTTTCTCGGCGTCGAGACGGGCGCGCGTATCCCCGCCGAGCGCATCGCGGCGGTAAAAATGGGCACGACGGTCGCGACGAACGCGCTCCTGGAGCGGAAGGGCGATGCCACGGCGCTCGTCATCACGGGCGGGCTGAAGGATCAGCTCGAGATCGGCACGCAGGCGCGGCCCGAGATTTTCGCCAAGCGCATCGTCAAGCCGGACATGCTCTATCGCCGCGCCATCGAGGCGGGCGAGCGGGTGCGGGCCGACGGCACCATCGAACGCACGCTCGATCTTATCGCGCTGGAACGCGAGTTGCGCGCCGCGAAAGCGGAGGGCATCGATGCCGTCGCCATCGTGTTCATGCACGCCTATGCTTTTCCGGAGCACGAACGGCTGGCGGCCGACCTCGCGCGGCGCATGGGCTTTACGCAGGTCTCGGTGAGCCATGAGGTCTCGCCGCTCATCAAGCTGGTGCCGCGCGGTGATACCACGGTCGCCGACGCTTATCTTTCGCCGGTGCTGCGCCGCTATGTGGAGCGGGTATCGGACGCGCTCCGATCGGACGGGGGCGGGCCGAAGGTTCTCTTCATGGCGTCGTCGGGCGGATTGAAATCTGCGGACACTTTCCGCGGGCGCGACGCCATCCTCTCCGGCCCCGCGGGCGGCGTCGTCGGCATGGCAGAAACAGCCGGGCGTGCCGGCTACGACAAGGTCATCGGCTTCGACATGGGCGGCACGTCGACGGACGTCGCCCACTTCGCCGGTGACTATGAGCGCGCTTTCGAGACACAGATCTCCGGCGTGCGCCTCGCCGTGCCGATGTTGCGCGTGCATACGGTGGCGGCGGGCGGCGGATCCATCATCACCTATGATGGCACGCGCTTTCGCGTCGGGCCGCAGAGCGCGGGCGCCAATCCCGGGCCCAGGTGCTATCGCCGCGGCGGCCCGCTCACCATCACCGATGCCAATGTCATGCTGGGCAAGCTCGACCCGGCGTTCTTTCCCGCCATCTTCGGTCCCGGTGGCGATCAGCCGCTCGACGCCGAGGCCGTGCGGGAAGCGTTCACCGCGCTGGCGCGCGAGGTGGGCGATGGCCGTAGCGCCGAGGACATCGCGGACGGGGCCATCCGCATCGCGGTCGAGAACATGGCGAACGCCATCAAGAAGATTTCCGTCGAGCGCGGCTATGACGTCACCGAATACGCGCTCAACTGCTTCGGCTCGGCGGGCGGCCAGCATGCCTGCCTCATCGCCGATACGCTCGGTATCGATACTGTGCTCATCCATCCGCTGTCGGGGCTGCTCTCGGCTTACGGCATGGGGCTTGCTCCGCAGCGGGCGAGCCGCGAGCGCTCCATCGAGGCGCCGCTCGACGCCGCCACGATGGACCGGCTCGAAAGGCTCGCATACGAGCTCGGCAGCGAGGTCACGAAGGAGCTGCTGGACGAAGGCGTGGAGCACGACGCCATCGCCATCGAGAGTTTCGTGCACCTGCGCTACGCGGGCACCGACACGGCGCTTTCCGTGCCGTTGTCCGAACCAGGTTTCATGCGCCGCGACTTCGAGACCCTGCACCGGCAGCGCTTCGGGTTCATCTCGCCGGAGAAGGCGATCTTCGTAGCCGCCATCGAGGTTGCCGCGAGCGGCGGCGACGATCTGGTGGCGGAGGCGGATCGCGCTCCGGCGCCGAGTGCGGGCCGCCCGAAGCGGTCAGAACCGCCGAGCGAACTCTCGAGCCGCTTTTACTCGCGCGGGGCCTGGCACGATGCTCCGATCTACATGCGCGACGCCCTCCTTCCGGGGCATACGCTGAATGGCCCGGCGCTCATCATCGAGCCGCATCAGACCGTCGTCGTGGAGGCGGGCTGGCGGCTGACGATCAATGCCGGCAACGACATCATCTTATCGCGCACCGAGCCGCGCCGGCGCGAACGCCTCGGGGCGGATGCCGATCCGATCCTGCTCGAAGTGTTCAACAATCTCTTCATGGCGATCGCCGAGCAGATGGGCGAAGCGCTGCGCAACACCGCGCAATCGGTGAACATCAAGGAGCGGCTCGACTTCTCCTGCGCGGTGTTCGACGCCACGGGCGCGCTCGTTGCGAACGCACCGCACCTTCCGGTGCACCTCGGTTCGATGGACCGCTCCGTCGAGGCCATCATCCGCGAGCGGGCGGGGGAGATGCGGCCGGGCGATGCCTTCATGCTCAACGCGCCGTACAACGGCGGCACGCATCTGCCCGACATCACCGTCATCACGCCCGTGTTCGACAGCGCGGGCGACAAGGTGCTGTTCTACGTGGCGAGCCGCGGACACCATGAGGATATCGGCGGCCTCACGCCGGGCTCGATGACGCCCCGGGCAACGACCATCGCGGAGGAAGGCGTCCTCATCGACAACTTCAAGCTGGTCGATCGCGGGCGCTTTCTGGAGGCGGAAGCGCGCGCGTTGCTGACGGGCGGCAAATATCCCGCGCGCCGGCCCGACAAAAACATCGCCGATCTCAAGGCGCAGATCGCTGCGAACGCCAAGGGCGAAGCCGAGCTGAAACGCATGGTGGCGCACTTCGGTCTCGACGTCGTGGAAGCCTATATGAGACACGTGCAGGACAACGCCGAGGAGGCGGTGCGGCGGCTGCTTGCCCGGCTCGATGACGGGCATTTCCGCGTCGAAACGGACCAGGGCACGGCGGTGGAGGTGGGCATCACCATCGACCGCGAGCGGCGAAGCGCGAAAGTCGATTTCACGGGCACCAGCCCGCAGCAGCCGAACAACTTCAACGCGCCCGAGCCGGTGACGCGCGCGGCCGTGCTCTACACCTTCCGTGTGATGGTGGACGAGCCGATCCCAATGAATGCCGGCTGTCTGAAGCCGATCGAGATCGTCGTTCCGGAAGGATCGATGCTGCGTCCCACATACCCGGCGGCTGTCGTTGCGGGCAACGTGGAGACGAGCCAGATCGTGACGAATGCGCTGTTCGCCGCCCTCGGCGCGCTCGGCTCGTCGCAGGGCACGATGAACAACCTGACGTTCGGCAATGATACGGTGCAGTATTACGAAACGCTCTGCTCGGGTGCGCCGGCGGGTCCGGGCTTCGACGGCGCCGCGGCCGTGCACGTTCACATGACGAACACACGCCTCACCGATCCGGAGATTCTGGAATTACGCTATCCGGTGGTGCTGGAGGCATTCTCCATCCGGCGCGGATCGGGCGGCCGCGGCCGATGGGTGAGCGGCGATGGCACGCGGCGCGTCATCCGCTTTCTGGAGCGGATGCACTGCGCCATCCTCTCCGGCTATCGCCGCGTGCGACCCTTCGGACTGATGGGCGGAGACGCAGGCGAAGCCGGCGACAACGCCGTCCGGCGCGCGGATGGACGGATCGAACCACTGGAAGGGTGCAGCGAGACAATTCTGGAAGCGGGCGATGCCATCATCATCAAGACGCCTACCGGAGGCGGCTTCGGCGCACTTTGAATTGGAAATCAGCCTCGCGCGTGCTGTTGCCGTTACGACGGCTTCCCCGACTTTCAGCGAATTAACCGGCCCGGCACTTGCCAGCGGCGTCTGTGGCGCCTTCATTATGCATAGGTGTTCAGCGCCCGCGCCCTTAGCGACGGACAAGAGACAATGAAGAGCAACGACCTACGGGGCAAATTTCGAGGCGCCGGCCTTGCGGCGGCGGCCGCCGTCTCGTTGGGTTTGGGCATCCCATCGGGTCTGGGCGCGCTCGCGGCGGAAACCGAGCCGGTTTCGCCCAGCGCCGATATCAGCGTGCGTGACATCACCACGGCGCTGTTCAAGTCGGAGCCTGGGACTCCCGCCGATTTCTCAAACCACGACCTCACCTATCTCGATTTGTCAGGGTTGAACTTCAGAGGCGCCAAGCTCGCGCGCTCTGATCTTTATGGCGTCGACTTCACGGATGCGAACCTGCGCGGGGTGGACCTCTCCGGCACACGCCTCGACCGCGCGACGTTGATCCGCGCCGATTTTTCCGGCGCCAATCTCTCCGGCGCGACGATCCTGCGGCCCACGATCTATTCCGATCTGACCGAAGCGCTCTCGGATGCGCCGCGCTTTGCCGGTGCCAACCTCACGGGCGTGCGGATCATGGCCAGCATGTCTGGCGCGGATTTCCACGCCGCCGATCTCACGAAGGCCAACTTCACGCCGCGGGAGACGCGCGCTGGCCAGGGAACGATGAGCACGCTCGCCAGGAACATCTTCAGGGCTTGCGATTTCGACCGGGCCATCCTGCAGGACGCCAACTTCGACCATGTGGTGCTGACGTTCTCGCACTTCGTCGGCGCCGATCTCAAAGGCGCCGATTTCAGCCACAGCGATCTTTCCCGCGCCGATTTCAAGGATGCCGATCTGACGGGCGCCGACTTCACGGGCGCCGATCTCGACGGCGCCAACCTGATCGGCGTCAAAGGCCTCGACACGGTCAAAGGGCTTTCGACGGCGCTCAACTTCGATAAGACGATCCGCTGACGCTGGCGCGCGAGACGCGTTCGGCCCATGAAAAAAGCCAGGGCCCCGGCCCTGGCTTTCATCTTTGCGTGCGCTGCGAATTCAGCTTCACGTCACGGTGTGCCGGCGCTCTCATCACCCGTCGCGGGACGGGCGCGACGCTCGGCGATGAACTGGTCGAACTCCTGCTTGTCCTTCGCCTTGCGCAGGCGCTCCAGGAACTCGCGGAACTCGCGCTGCTCTTCCTGCAGGCGGCGGAGCGTCTCTTCGCGATACTCGTCGAAAGCCGCATTACCGCTGGAAGGGAAGCCGCGCATTTCCTGACCCCAGCGTTCCACCTTGCGGTCCCACCGGTCGGCCATCCGGCGCTGCCAGCGGCCCATGTCGCCCATTCGTCCACCACAACCCATGCGTCCACTCCATAGAAGGTAGGCGAGAATCGCGAGGCCCACGGGCCAGAAAAGGATGAAGCCGACGACCATGACGCCGATCCATGCCGGTTTGCCGTAGTCGTC
>JBIQJE010000034.1:0-14555 GCA_044507625.1 Hyphomicrobiaceae bacterium
AGGAAAAGGAGGATGTTCTCGGCAACGATGCGGATCATTCTGCAAAGAGCCTTCTGTGCATGTTTTTCATTATACCTGCCGTCACGCCCCAGATGTATCGCTGTTCGAAGGGCATTGCATAGAAACGCCGCTCCACGCCGAGCCAGGTGCGCGTCTCGGTGCGGTGGTTCTTCTCGTCCATCAGAAAGGTGAGAGGCACCTCGAACGCATCCGACACTTCGCGCTCATCGAGCTGTAGCGTAAAGCCCTCGCGCACGATGCTCACCAACGGATAGATGCGAAAGCCCGTCTGGGTGCGATAGACGTCGAGATAGCCGAGCGGCTCCACGAACGAAGGATCGAGCCCGATCTCCTCTTGCGCCTCCCGCAGCGCCGCCGCGGCGGGATCGCGGTCCGACGGCTCGACGCGGCCGCCGGGAAACGCGATTTGCCCGGCATGGCGCGGCAGGCTTGCCGTGCGTTGGGTGAGCAGCACCATCAGCTCATCGCGCGCGACGACGGGAATGAGCACCGCGGCCGGCATCAATGGCGCATTTGCAACTGTACCGACCAGCTCCGGTGAAAGGTCGAAATCGCTCGGTGTGCCGCGTCCATCGGGATCGGCAACCGGCTCGGCTGCGCTCAGCGCCGCGCGTGCCAGCTCCCTGAAGCCGGTTTCCGAGAAAGGCGAAAGATGTGCGGGATCGGGCTCTTGCATGAAGTGATCATAGCATCGCATCGCCGCCGCGGAGGTGCTCCTTAGCCCCGCAGGTGGCAGGATCGGCTCGCAATCCATCGACAAATCACGATAACGTCCAACTCTGAAGCGAATCTGCGCTTTGCGAACTGGAAAGGAGGCCCTGTTGCCGATGCGGCTCTGCCGACCGTTGATTGCCATCGCCGTTGCCGTGCTGCTGCTGGCAGCCATAGGGTCATCGGGTGGGGCAAGTGCCGCCAGCGTACAGGACTTCCTCGCGACCCTTCCCTCCGCGCAGCAGAACGAGTTCCTCGCCTGGCGCAACGCCAAGGCGAAACACGACCGGGAGCTCGACGCCTACTGGGCGCTCGTGGAGCAGAAGCGGGCGGGCCGGCGCGCAAAGCGCGCCAAGACGAAATTCTTCGATCAAAGCGATTACGTCTGGACCCCGGCACCGACGTATAGCGGTCCGCGCCTCAGCGCCGAGCTTGACCGCCTGTGGACGCGCTTCCTCAACGCGCAGAAGGCCCCGACGCCCGATAAGGCGCCCGCGAAGCCGCTCCCCAGCCTTGCGGATTTTCTCGCCGCCGCGAAAAGCCACTACGGCTTCGAGCCGACGCGCATATCGGAGCGCGAGTTCAAGCGCCGCTATGCCTTGGAGGCGTTGTCCCTGGGGCTGAGCAAAGAGCAGGTGGTGCGCGTCTACGCCCTCGAAACGGGGGGCAACGGCACCGCCGACATGCAAGCCGGCATCAATCCGATCACCAAGAAGGGTACGCCGATCTCCTCCGCGCTCGGCTACGCCCAGCTTTTGCACGCCAATACGGTGGGTGAATTGGTGAAGCATGGCCCGGACTTCATCAAGCGCTTGCAGCGTCTGCGCGCGGGAGCCGTCACCCAGGCACGCGCGAGCGAGCTCGACCGCAAGATCGCCTCGCTCCAGCTCATGCTGAAGAGCGCAAAGTCGGTGCCGAATAACTGGTATCGCCATGTCGCCTTTGCCCAGACGTCGAAGGGCTACGGCATGCATGCCATCAATCTCGATGGCGACCTCGGGCCCTGGCTCCAGTCCCTGAAGCTGCGTGGCCTCAAGGACTTTGCCGCCCGCCAGGGGGTGACGAATCTCTCCGGCGAGGAGATCGAGCTGATGAACCTTTCCGGCCCTGCAACCGGCCTCGAGATGATGCAACCCGTGGGTCTGACCGCGCCGACCACGAACTTCTTCACCCGCCGCGCCTATTACGTGAACAAGATGGTGATCGGGAAGACGTCGGCGGAGCTCCTGGCCGAATTCACGCGCCGCATGGATGCCAGCTCGCAAAAGCCCGGAGCCCTGGAGTTCGCGGCCGCCTTCGACGAGGCCCGCCAGGAAAGGCTGCCGTGGCGGTGAGCGGGTTCGCTGAAAATATGATATCCACCGATGCCGATTTGCACCGGACAGCAGCCCGGCTTGCATTTATGATTCCCGTATCGAAATTCCCGGGGCTCAAGCATGCAGTGGCATAGGTTTCGGCGTGTCGGTTTGACGTGCCTCCTTTTTGCGTTTGGCGCTTCGGTGCCGGCTGCAGCGCAGCAATGGCGCCTTCCCAGCTTGAGCTACGCCTCCGATGACGAGGTCGCGGCGCTGGCGCGCACGGGCTTCATCATTTCTCCGGACTGGAGCATCAGCGACGAGGTCAACCTCGGCGGCTCCGGCGGCGCGCTGCTCAGGGATCCCAAGGGCTGGGCCATCGGCGGCAAGCTCGGCTACGACCAGCAGATGGGCAACATCGTGGTCGGCGTCCTCACCGACGCATTCTATTCCTTCGCCGACGGCGGCGGCCGCGGTGCGGGCTATGGGATTTATCGGTCCGATCTCAACTACTACGGGACCGTGCGCGGCCGGCTCGGATATTCCTTCGGCCGCCTGATGGCTTACGGCACCGCGGGCTACGCCTACGGCGGTCTCGAGGTGAAGAACGTCGTCACCGGTGCGAAGTCCAGCGAGGGCTTGAGCGGCTGGACCTATGGCGGCGGCCTCGAATACTTCTGGAACCGCGACATCAACCTGAACGTGGGCTATCGCCGGATCGACTTCGACGATCAGACCTTCTCGGTTCTGCCCGCCGGCAATGACAGGCTCTCGCCCCAGATCGACGTGATCGATTTCGGCCTGACGACGCGCTTCTAACTAGGATCCCCCAGGAGAGCGAGTGAGGCGGCGAGCCGCCCCACGCCCTGCGTCATGGCCACTTCACCACCGGTGGCATCGACGAGAGGATCGAATCCACGTTGCCGCCCGTCTTGAGGCCGAAAACGGTACCGCGATCGTAGAGCAGGTTGAACTCCACGTAGCGTCCGCGGCGCACGAGCTGCTCCTCCCGTTCCGCCTCGCCCCAGGGCATCGTAAAGTTCCCGCGCACCAGCATCGGATAGACGCGCTCGAAGGCGCGGCCGACGTCCTGCGTAAAAGCGAACGCCGCGTCCCAGCCGCCGTCCGCCTCGGTGGGCGTCAGGTAGTCATAGAAAATGCCGCCCACGCCCCGGGTTTCTTTGCGGTGCGGCAGGTAGAAATATTCATCGCACCACGCGCGATAGCGCGTGTAGTCGGCAACGGCGTGTCCCGCGCAGGCACCATACATGGCGGCGTGGAAAGCGAGCGTATCTGCATCGCTCTCGGTGCGCCGCTTCTCGAGCACGGGGGTGAGATCGGCTCCGCCGCCGAACCACCACTTCGATGTGACGACCATGCGCGTATTCATGTGCACGGCCGGCACGTTGGGGCTTTGGGGATGTGCAATGAGCGAAATGCCCGACGCCCAGAACTGCGGGTTTTCCTCGGCTCCCGGGATCTGCTTGCGGAATTCCGGAGCGAACTCGCCGTGGACGGTGGAGGTGTGCACCCCGACCTTCTCGAACACACGGCCGTTCATCAGGCTCATGAGGCCGCCGCCCCCCGGTGCCCCCGTATGATCGGTGCGCTCCCAGGGCGTGCGTACGAAACGGCCGGCGGGCCTGTCGCCTAAGGGCGCGGTGGCTGGCAGGTCGTCCTCGAGCTTCTCGAACGCCGCACAGATGCCTGTGCGCAGCTCTTCGAACCAGGCGCGCGCCTTTTCCTTATGCTCGGCAAGGTTGCCAGCCCCCGCGTCCAGCTCCTGCAGATCGCCCATATCAGCCTGTCCTCAAACCCTTTTGTTGGCGCAATTCCCCCTATATATCCCGGGCAACAATGTCTAGGGCGCGTCTTTGGCAGGGGCTCCCAAGACCAGGAAAAGCCTTGTTTTTCGGGGCATCCCACAACGAGGATGCGCCCCGCGCCGAGCCTATTGGCCGGCCGCACGCGCAAGGCGTTTGGAGCTTAGATGATCGCCCGCTTCTTCCGTTGGCTTGAAACGCGCATCGACGCCTTTCCCCCTGAGCAGCCGGGGATGCCGCCGGCCGGCTTTTGGCGCTTTGTGTTTCACTACACCCGCCCGTTCCTCCCGATGCTCGCCGTTTCGGCGGCGCTATCGGCAACGATCGCGCTGATCGAGGTCTCGCTGTTCGGCTTCCTCGGCCGGCTGGTCGATTGGCTGTCGCACGCCGATCGCGCGACCTTCTGGTCGACCCACGGGCTGTTCCTCATCGGCATGAGCCTCGTGGTGCTGGCACTGCTGCCCACGCTGAAGTTCTTTTATGAAGCGGTGGTGCACCAGGGGCTGATCTCCAGCTTCACGGCCCGCACCCGCTGGCAGGCGCACCGCTACGTGCTGCGCCAGTCGATGTCCTTCTTCAACGATGATTTCGCCGGGCGCGTCGCCACCAAGGTGATGCAGACGGCGATGTCCGTGCGTGAAGTGGTGATGAAAGTCACCGAGGTGCTGCTCTACGTCGCCATCTATTTCACCGGCGCCGTGGTGCTGTTCGCCTCGACCGACCTGCGCCTCTCGGCGCCGCTGCTGATCTGGCTCGTCGGCTATCTCTTCGCGATGCGGTACTTCATTCCGCGTCTCGGGCGCATCTCCCACATTCAGTCGGATGCCCGCTCGATCATGACGGGCCGCGTGGTCGACAGCTACACGAACATCTCCACCGTGAAGATGTTCGCCCACGCCGAGCGCGAGGACAAATACGCCCAGGAGAGCATGAGCACCTTCCTCGACACGGTGCGCACGCAGTTGCGCCTCGTGACGCTGCTCACCGTTGCGCTCAACTGCCTCAACGCGGCGCTGCTGTTCATGGTGGCGGGCACCTCCGTGTGGCTATGGTCGATCGATGCCGTCACAACCGGCGCCATCGCGCTTTCCGTCGGCCTGGTGCTGCGTCTCCAGGGCATGTCGCACTGGATCATGTGGGAGGTTGCCGGCCTCTTCGAAAACGTCGGTGTCGTTCAGGATGGACTGGAGACGATCGCGCGCGAGCGCAGCGTCGTCGATGCACCCGATGCAAAGCCGCTCGTCGTCGACAAAGGCGAGATCGTCTTCGACCGCATCAACTTCAACTATGGCCGCAACGCCGAGACCGGCCGCGGCAGCATCATCGAGGATTTGTCGCTGCGCGTCGCGCCGGGCGAGAAGGTTGGTCTCGTCGGACGCTCCGGCGCCGGCAAGTCGACGCTCGTCAGCCTGTTGATGCGCTTTTACGACCTCAACGGCGGCCGCGTGCTCATCGACGGCCAGGACATCGCGCACGTCACGCAGGACAGCCTGCGCGCACAGATCGGCATGGTGACCCAGGATACCTCCCTGCTCCACCGCTCGGTGCTCGACAATATTCTCTACGGGCGTCCCGATGCCGGGGAAGTCGAGGCCATCGCGGCCGCGAAGAAGGCCGAAGCGCACGATTTCATCGGCAACCTTGAAGACCTCAAGGGCCGCACCGGATACCACGCGCACGTTGGCGAGCGGGGCGTGAAGCTCTCCGGCGGCCAGCGCCAGCGGGTGGCGATCGCGCGCGTTCTGCTGAAGGACGCCCCGATCCTCGTACTCGACGAGGCGACGAGCGCGCTCGATAGCGAGGTCGAAGCCGCGATTCAGGAGCAACTCGTCAACCTCATGCACGGCAAGACGGTGATCGCGATTGCCCACCGCCTGTCGACCATCGCCGCCATGGACCGGCTCGTGATCATGGATGCGGGCCGAATCGTGGAGCAGGGCTCGCACGCCGAATTGTTGCGCCGCGGCGGGCTCTACGCTGAGCTCTGGGCTCGCCAGTCGGGCGGATTCCTCGCGGCGGACGCCGCAGAATGACATTCGTCAGCCGCGCTGCGTCCACGCTGCAGCGCGGCGAAGCTATGCGCCAAATTGCCTTGGACTTTCCGGCGCCGCGGGGTTGAGCCCCAATGCGAAGAATGTCAATAAACCGCATGGCAAATCGCCGGGTTCTATAGGCCAATCGCGTTGACCGCGCCGGGGTTTGATGGCAGGCAGCCATTCCGAGCGCGGGCGATTTAACCCGTTGGCATATGCCGACGGGAAATCAGTTCGGCGCAGCACGTCTTTCGTCCAGCGATCTTAGCGAGGCACCCGTGGCAATTGATGCCGAAGAACCGGACCGCAGGGATTTTCTCGTCCTAGCGGCCAGCGCCTTCGTAGCCGTTGGCGGCGCGATGACGTTGTGGCCCTTCATCCAGCAGATGAACCCCGATGCCGGCGCGCAGGCGCTCGCATCCATCGAGGTCGATCTGGCCCCGGTGAAGGTGGGCCAGGCGATCACCGTCCTGTGGCGCGGCAAGCCGGTCTTCATCCGCCATCGGACGGCGGAGGAAATTTCTGCGGCCACGGCCGTCCCCATGAAGGATCTCATCGACGAGTTCGCGCGCAACGACGCGTTGCCCGAGGACGCGCTGGCGACGGATCCCAACCGCACCAAGGAAGGCCACGAGAACTGGCTGATCATGGTCGGTATCTGCACGCACCTCGGCTGCGTGCCCAAGGGGCAGGCGCAGGGCGATAGCAAGGGCGATTTCGGTGGCTGGCTCTGCCCGTGCCACGGCTCGCACTACGACACCGCGGGTCGCATCCGCAAAGGTCCGGCGCCGCGTAATCTCGAGGTGCCGGTCTACAATTTCGTATCCGACACTAAGATCAAGATCGGTTGACGGGCAAACGGGGCACCATGTCAGGGATATCTTACGGGACCTACGAGCCGACGACTAAGATCGGCAAGTGGATGGATGAGCGTCTGCCTATCGGGCGCATGCTCTACGCGCAGTTCGTCGACTTTCCGACGCCGCGCAACCTCAACTACTGGTGGACCTTCGGCGGCATTCTGTCGTTCTGCCTCGTTGCGCAGATCGTCACCGGCATCGTGCTCGCGATGCACTACCAGCCGAACGCGGAGATGGCCTTCGATTCCATCGAGCGCATCCGCCGCGACGTGAACTTCGGCTGGCTGCTCCGCAACCTGCATGCGGTCGGCGCCTCGATGTTCTTCATCGCCGCCTACATCCATATCTTCCGCGGTCTTTACTACGGCTCCTACAAGGCCCCGCGCGAGGTGCTCTGGATCATCGGCGTGTTGATCTTCCTCGTCATGATGGCGACGGCCTTCATGGGCTACTCGCTTCCCTGGGGCCAGATGAGCTTCTGGGGCGTCACCGTCATCACCAACCTCTTCTCCTCGCTCGACAGCATCTGGAAGGGCCTCGGCACCACCATCGTCGAATGGCTCTGGGGCGGTTACGCGGTAACGGGCGTGACGCTCAACCGCTTCTTCTCGCTGCACTATCTGCTGCCCTTCGTTCTCGCCGCACTCGTTGCACTGCACCTGTGGGCGCTGCACGTCGTCGGCCAGAACAGCCCCACGGGCCTCGACGTGAAGACGCCGTCCGACGGCGTGCCGTTCACCCCCTACGCGACGTCGAAGGACGCGGTCGGCATGTTCGCCTTCCTGCTGCTCTTTGCCTGGTTCACGCTCTTCCTTCCGGACTATCTCGGCCACGCCGACAACTACACCGAGGCGAACCCGCTGGTGACGCCGCCGCACATCGTGCCCGAATGGTACTTCCTGCCGTTCTACGCGATCCTGCGCGCGATCCCGTCCAAGCTGCTCGGCGTCATCGCGATGTTCGCGGCGATCGGTGTGCTGTTCTTCGTGCCCTGGCTCGATACCAGCCGCGTCCGCTCCACCAAATACCGGCCGATCTACCGCTGGTTCTTCTGGCTGTTCGTGTTCAGCGCCGTGGCGCTGGGTTGGCTCGGCTCCAAGCCGCCGGAGGGTGACTACGTATTCTGGGCGCGTGTGTTCACGTTCTACTACTTTGCGCACTTCCTGATCGTCATGCCGCTCGTCGGGTGGCTGGAGACGCCGCTGAAAGTGCCAGGTTCGATCACTGAAGCGGTACTCCGCAAAGAACAGGGCGCCGAACCGGCGCCGGCGAAGTCGTGAGGGGGCGCCCAATGAAACCGTCGAACCTGAAATGGCGGTGCGTGGCGGTGACCGCCGTCGCATCGCTGGCCATCGGCGCTGCCCTGGTTTCAGCTGCCAGCGCGGCCGACCATGGCGCCGCGATCGAGCGGCAGGAATGGTCGTTCGCAGGCTTCACCGGCCAGTATGACCGGGCGCAGCTCCAGCGCGGCTTCCAGGTGTTCCAGCAGGTCTGCACCGCCTGCCACGGCCTGAAGCGCGTGCGTTTCCGCAACCTCGCCGAGCCCGGCGGCCCGCAGTTCCCCGAGGAGGCCGTGAAGGCGCTGGCGGCGCAATGGCCGTATCAGGTTTCGGGCGAGCTCGACGACCAGGGCAACCCCGTCGATCGCCTTCCCGGTCTCGCCGATCAGATCATCGGCCCATATAAGAACGACGTGCAGGCCCGCGCGGCGCAGAACGGCGCCCTGCCGCCGGATCTGTCGCTGATCGTCAAGGCGCGCACCGTCGAGAGTCATGCACCCTGGTACAGCCAGTGGTTCTACATGCTCGTCGATATCGTTACGGGCTATCAGGAAGGCGGCGCCGATTATCTCTATGCGCTGATGACCGGCTATCGCGACCCGCCGCCGGCCGGCGTCGAAGTCAACCCGGGTATGTATTACAACGTTGCCTTCCCGGGCCATCAGCTCGCGATGCCGCCGCCCATGTCGAAGGACGCGGTGACCGAATACCAGCCGGAAGCCGGCGTGAAGGCAACGCTGGAGCAGAATGCCCACGACGTGACGGCGTTCCTCGCCTGGGCGTCTGATCCGACCCTCGATGCCCGCAAGCGGCTCGGCTGGCAGGTGATGCTGTACCTGCTCATCACCACGGTGCTGCTGTACCTCGTGAAGAAGAAGATTTGGTCCCGCATCCAGCACTGATCGCTCGCGATCGGACCGCAATGCGCTAAGTTGAGCGCCGCCGTGAGATGATCGCGGCGGCGCTCGCGCATTCGCAACACATCGCATCGGAGGACCCGTGGCCAGATCCGTGCTCGGCATCATCGGCGGCAGCGGCTTTTACAACCTGCCCGGCATCGAAAATCCCCGCTGGGAGAAGGTGTCGAGCCCTTGGGGTGAGCCGTCGGACGAAATCCTTTTTGCCGAGGTCGACGGGCTGCCCTTCCGCTTCCTGCCGCGCCATGGCCGTGGGCACCGCGTTTCGCCGACGCACATCAACTACCGCGCCAACATCGACGCGCTGAAGCGCGCCGGGGTGACCGACCTCGTATCCATCTCCGCATGCGGCTCGCTGAAGGATCAGTTCGCGCCGGGGCATTTCGTGCTCGTCGATCAGTTCATCGACCGCACCTTCGCGCGCGAGAAAAGCTTCTTCGGTGAGGGATGCGTCGCGCACGTCTCCATGGCCCATCCGGTGAGCCCGCTGCTCGTCGATGCCGTGGAGCAGGCCTGCAAGGCGGAGGACCTCGACCATTCGAAGGGCGGCACGTATCTCGTCATGGAAGGCCCGCAGTTTTCGACCCGCGCGGAATCTTTCCTCTACCGGACGTGGGGCTGCGACGTCATCGGCATGACCAACATGCCCGAGGCCAAGCTCGCCCGCGAGGCGGAGATCTGTTACGCGACCGTCGCCATGGTCACCGACTACGACTGCTGGCACGAGGAAGTGGCGCACGTGGATGTCGCCGCCGTGATCGCCGTGATGAAGGGCAACACGCAGAAGGCGCAGCGTCTCGTGCATCGCTTGGCTGCCACGTTCCCGCGCGAGCATCCGCGGTGCCCCATCGGCTCCGATACGGCCCTCGACGTCGCGATCATCACCGCGCCCGAGGCGCGCGATCCGCAATTGATGGCGAAGCTCGATGCCGTCGCCGGCCGGGTGCTCGGCAAGGTTTAACCCGCAGCGGAAACCATCGCCGCCTCCTGGGCGTCGAGCTGGCGCCCATAGGCCTCCACGTGAGCGGCGGCGATGGCGAGCAGCGGCGCGGATAGTCCGTGCCGTCGCGCGCGCACAAGCATGTCGCCGAGGATGTGCGCGCCTTCCGTGCGCCGGCCGGCCTCGATGTCGCGCAGCATCGAGGAAGCAAAGCTCGAGCCCTCCTGTGTCAGCAGCGCGCGATACTCTTCCATCAGCGCTGCGGGCGGTGATAAGCCCTCCGCTTCGGCAACGGCGCGGGTTTCTTCGATGAGCTGCAGAATGCGCTCGCGGCCGCCATCGGTCTTCAGGATGTTGCCGACGTTTGTCCGCATCAGGCACGTGATGCCCGCAAAGGCGGCCAGAAAAACAAACTTGTTCCACATGTCCTGAAGGATATCGGGCGAAGCGCCGGCCTCGACGCCGGCAGCTTTCAGCCGGCCGGTGATCCCATCGGACACCGGATCACCCGCGCTCGCGAGCGGGCCGGTAATCACGCGCATGAACGGGGAGAGATGCACGATGACGCCATCGGGCCGCAGATCGACGGCGCCGTGCGCGATACCGCCGAGCAGGGGTGTTTCAGGAAAGCGCGCCGCGAGGGTTTCCATGTGGCGGACGCCGTTGAGCACCGGGAGGAGCCGCGTTTCTTTGCCGAGCAGGGGCGCGATCGCATCCATCGCTCCGGCAAGCGCCGGCTCCTTGCAGGCGAGGATGACGGCATCCGGCGCGGTCTCGAGATCGGATGCGCTCGCCAGCGTGCGGACAGGCTGGGCAAAATCACCGAGCGGGCTTCTCACCACCAGGCCATCCGCCGCGAGCTGCGCCGCGCGCTTTGCGCGCACGAGAAAGGAAACATCGGCACCGCCCTCGATGAGCCGCGCACCGATATAACCGCCGACGCCGCCGGCTCCCAATACGACGATGCCCATGGCTCTCTCGCTCGAAAAAACCGCACGTGCGCCGTGCACGGCCAGCCGAAAATCCCGCCGAGCGTAACATGCGCGGGGGCACCCGCCCGGACAAAACACCCCGGCGCGACAACCGATCGCCCGCGTGCGGTCCAGCCAGGCTTGTGTTGGCTCCTCACCTCCAAGGCGCTTGCGCGATGGCCCGATGCCGTTGCGGCCCTCATGCGCAACTGCTACGCGGAGAGTGCGCCGGCACGTTTGATTCCCATATGGAAAATCATGCACGCCAACCGTCGACCGCGCGCCGCTCCGCTGGCTGCGTCGCTGCTCGGTATTCTGCTGGCGGTAACCGGTGCAGTTCCCTCAGCCCTGGCGGACCAGGATGACGACGCCGAACGCGTACCGGCGTCGGTCGGTGAGATCTACAGTCCCATTCAGCGGACGTTCGCCCATCAACCCGCGCTTCCCGGTGGCCAGCGCCGCCCGCAATTTCGTTCGGTGCCGGCACCCGACGGCGAGCCCGTGCTGATGGAGAGTTTGAAGCAGCGGCTGCAGTCGGCCGATCCCTTCTTCCGCGATATGAAGATGGACGTCTATCTGCGAAGCCAGGCCCTTGGGCGCGATAACGCGGGTGCGCCCCGCTCGGCCGCCTGGGCCGGCGGTTCCGCGTTCGCGGTGCACACCGGATTCCTCGACAATTGGCTTCAGCTCGAGGCGGCTGCGGCCACCTCCCAGCCGCTGTATGCGCCCGCAGGCGAGGGCGGCACGCTGCTGCTCACCGACAACCAGGCCGAGGTAACCTCGTTCGCCATTGCCAACGCCAAGATGCGCGGCTTCGGCCAGGAGCTTGTCGTCGGCCGCCAGCTGATCAAGACGCCCTACATCAACCCGCAGGACAACCGCATGCTCCCCAACACCTTTGAAGGAGCAGCGCTTGTGCGCCAGCGCGCCGAGGCGGGCGCGTTCGATTATGGCGTCGGCTACCTCTGGGGCTTCAAGGCCCGTGACAGCAGCTGCTTCGTGCCGTTCTCGCAAGCGCTCGGCCTGCCGGAGGATCGCGGCATACTTCTCGCAGGCGCAAAGGCGATGCCCGTCGAGGGCCTCACCGTCGGTGCGATCAACTACTATATGGACGACGTCCTCAGCACGACGTTCGCCGAGGCCGACTGGATCATCGACGCAGCGCCGTTCCAGCTGCGGTGGAGCGTCAACTATACCGATCAGCGTACGGTCGGCGCCGATCTGCTGGGTGGCGGCCCCTATACGACGGGGCAGCTCTCCGGGCGCTTCGCCGCGAGCTACGCGAATGCCACGCTCCTCTTCGCTGCCTCTCGCAACGCCAGTGCCGCCTCCCTCGCCGGACCTTTCGGCAGCTTCCCCGCCTATACCGTCCTCGATCAGCTCAACTTCAATGAAGCCGGACAGCAGACGCTCGTCGTCGGAGCGGCGTACGATTTCTCCAAGCTGATAACGGATGGGCTCAAGCTGCAGACGCGGTACGGCTGGGCGTGGGGCGCCGTCGATGGACCGACGGGGGCGCCGCTGACGCGCCAGAACGAGTTCAACGTCGAGCTGGAATACCTGCCCGCCGCGGGACCGCTGAAGAATATTCACGTACAGATATTCTATTCGGCCGTAGAGTTGCCGGGTAGCCCGCCCGGAGAGACGCAGCAGCCTCAGGTGCGGGGCATCGTGACCTATTTGGTTCCCCTGCTATAGCCGCACGCAGAAGGTTTGCATGTCCTCGCCATCCTCCGCCGATCCGTTGCGCCCGTTCGATGTACGCATGCTCTCGGTGGGGGACGGCCATTGGCTCTACGTGGAGGAGGTAGGCAAGCGCGGTGGTGTGCCGGCGATCTTTCTGCACGGCGGCCCTGGCAGTGGCGCCCAGCACATGCATCGCCGCCTGTTCGATCCGGAGATTTTCCACGCCTTCCTGTTCGATCAGCGCGGAGCGGGGCGTAGCCATCCCTACGGTTCGCTCGCCGGCAATACGACCCAGAACCTCATCGCCGACATCGAAGCCATACGCCGGCACTTCGGCATCGAGCGCTGGCTCGTCGTCGGCGGCTCGTGGGGCTCGACCCTCGCCGTCGCCTATGCCGAGGCGCACCCTGAGCGCGTCACGGGAATGGCGCTGCGTGCGGTGTTTCTCGGCACACGACGGGAGGTCGAATGGGCGTTCGTCGAAGGGCCGAAGCTGTTCCGCCCCGAGCTCTACGCCGACTTCATCGCACCGCTGTCGCAAGCGGAGCGTTCCGATCCCGTCGCCGCATATACGGACCGGCTGGCCAATCCGGATCCCGGCGTGCACGGGCCGGCAGCCGAAGCGTTCGCCGCTTACGAGCGCGCGCTGTCCGAGCTGGTGCCCGCGCGTCCGCGGCTCGCGCCCGCTCCAGGCCGCAGCGACCGCCTGCCGCCGACGCCTTTCGTCGAGGCGCACTACATCCGCAATGACTTCTTCCTCGCGCCCGGCCAGCTCGTGCGCGAGGCACCGCGGTTGAAGGGCATTCCGGGCGTCATCGTCCAGGGGCGCTATGATCTGCTCTGCCCGCCGTATGCAGCCCACGCGTTGAGCGAAGCCTGGGGCGACTGCCGGCTCAACATCGTCGACAGGGCGGGTCACGCCATCACCGAGCCCGGCGTGATGGAGGCGCTGACGAGCGCCGTCACCGATCTTGGAACGCGCCGCTGACGGCCGCCGCGCCTGTGCTTACGGCCTTCGCAACCATGCGCTCAGGGCACCTGCCCCCGCACGGACCATCGCGCTAGAGTGGCGCGCGCCTGAATTTGCGGGAACCGTCATGGGCAAGGCATTTCTCACGTTGAGCATCGTGCTCCTCGCCGCCGCTTCCGCCCGCGCTGAGCCGGCGGAATTGACGCTGTCCTTCGGCGACCACAGCGAGCGCTTCACCGCCGCGGAGCTCCTCGCGCGCCCCGACGCTGCGCGCATCACGATTCCCGGCGACGTGTCCTACCGCAGCAAAATGGTCTATCGCGCGGTGCCGTTGCTTGCGCTCATCGGCGAGGAAGCGGCCCACGCGTACGATACGCTCGAGGTGCGCGCGGCCGATGGCTTCACCTCGCAGATTCCCCTCGTGACGGTGGAGAAGGGTGCGGAAGGTGGCAGCGTCGCATGGCTCGCCGTGGAAGGCCCTTCCGCGCCCTGGCCGCCGCTGCCGGGAAAAGACGTTTCGGCCGGCCCGTTCTACCTCGTTTGGGAGCATCCCGAACGCTCGGGCATCGGCTCGGAACTCTGGCCCTATCAGACGGTGTCGATCACCGGCGTCCGATCGCCCGCGCACCGTTGGCCGCAGATGGCGGTAGATGAAACACTGCCGGCCGACGCCCCCGCGCGCCGCGGGCAGACGGTATTCACGATGCAGTGCATGCCGTGCCACCGCATGAAGGGGGCCGGTGCGGCGGATGTGGGGCCCGATCTCGGCGCGCCGATGAACCCGGCCCGCTACATGAGTCCTGCAGGGCTGCGTGCGCTCATTCGCGATCCGAAAGCGGTACGGACCTGGCCGGGGCAGCTGATGCCCGCGTTCGACGAAACGAAGCTCTCGGACGCCGACCTCGACGCCGTCGTCGCATACCTGTCACATATGGCGGAGCACTAGTGCTTCCGGAAAAGTGGGCACCGGTTTTCCGATAAGAAGCACGGGTGGATAGCGAGTGCTTCCGGAAAAGTGGGCACCGGTTTTCCGATGAGAAGCACGGGT
>JBIQJE010000035.1:0-13359 GCA_044507625.1 Hyphomicrobiaceae bacterium
TGTTCAACATGCTGCGCCCGCGCGACCTCATCTGGCCGTACATCGTCAACAACTACCTGTTGGGCAAGAAGCCGTTCCCGTTCGATCTGTTGTACTGGAACCAGGATTCGACCCGGATGGCGCCCGCCAATCATACTTTCTATTTGCGCGAATTCTACAATGAGAACCGGCTGGCGAAGGGCGATCTTACGGTCGCGGGTGCGCGGCTCAACATGCGCAATGTGAAGCTGCCGGTGTTCGAGTTGGCCACCAAGGAAGACCACATCGCGCCTGCGCGGTCGGTCTACGCCGGCTCGCTGCTGCTGGGCGGAGATGTCGAGTTCGTGCTTTCGGGCTCGGGACATATCGCCGGTGTGATCAACCCGCCCGACAAGATGAAGTACCAGTACTGGACCAACGGCAAGCACGCCAAGACGCTGGAAGGCTGGCTGGAGACCGCCAAAGAGCATCCCGGGTCGTGGTGGCCCCATTGGGCAGAGTGGCTGCACGAGCATTCGGGCGAATGGACCGTGCCGCGCGAGCCGGGCGAGCAAATCGGCGTCGTCGAGGATGCGCCGGGCAGCTACGTGAAGGAGAAGACCTAGCGCAGTGCGCGTGAGGCGTCGGCCCTTCTTTTGCTCCGGCAAGTGCGGCCCCCTAGGCGGGCAACTCCGTTCAGGAAAGGCCTTGCATGATGCGTCCGCCCAGCCATCGCGAACACCATCTCGTCGGCAGGATCGGCTGGCTTCGCGCTGCCGTGCTCGGCGCTAACGACGGCATCCTTTCCACCGCGAGCCTCATCTCGGGCGTTGCCGCCGCAGAGGCAACGCACAGCGCCGTGATGATCGCGGGCATCGCAGGGCTCGTTGCCGGCGCAATGTCGATGGCCGCGGGCGAATATGTTTCGGTCAGCTCACAGGCCGATACGGAGGAAGCCGAACTCAATCGCGAACGCCAGGAGCTCGTCGACGATATCGCGGCCGAGCGGGAGGAGTTGGCGCAGATCTACGTTCATCGCGGCGTCGAGGTCGATCTAGCGCGTAAGGTTGCGCGGCAATTGATGGAAAAGGACGCGCTCGGCTCGCACGCACGGGACGAGCTGGGAATCTCGGAGATTACGACGGCCCGGCCGATCCAGGCTGCGCTGACATCGGCCATTACATTCGCTGCGGGGGCGGCCATGCCGTTGCTGGCCGCTTTGCTGTCGCCAGCAGAGGCGATCATTCCGGCCGTGACCGTCGCATCCCTGTTCTTCCTGGCCGCGCTCGGAGCGGTCGGCGCCAGGGCGGGTGGCGCCAACGTCGGGCGCGCGGCGCTACGTGTCGTGTTCTGGGGTGCGCTGGCTATGGCCGTCACAGCGGGCATCGGCAAATTTGTCGGCACCGCGGTCTAGGGCTCGGGCTCTCCGGTAAGACGGAGAGAGGCAAACTTCTCGCCCCGCGGCGGCGGCTCGCGCATGCTCCAGCCAATAAGCCAGGAGCACGACGAACGCGCAGACCTGCCGAGCTTGCGAAAGGCGATCTTTCGGTTGAGGGCGCGCGGCTCAACATGCGCAATGTAAAGCTGCCCGTATTCGAGCTGTGACGGGGAAGAGCCGATCGCCGGGGCGCGTCGGCTCCCGGAACCATTAGCGCGCTCATGCGTTGTAATCACATTGCGCTTAACGCCATGCGTTCCCCGCGCTCAGCAACACCCAATCACGGAGGCATCATGCGTATCTCTGCAATAGCTGCCATTCTCGCT
Organism: Hyphomicrobiaceae bacterium; assembly: GCA_044507625.1. Taxonomy (GTDB): domain Bacteria; phylum Pseudomonadota; class Alphaproteobacteria; order Rhizobiales; family Hyphomicrobiaceae; genus Hyphomicrobium_A. The sequence continues at coordinate 1,723 of JBIQJE010000035.1, forward strand.
GCTTCAGCAGCCTTTGCTCCGGCATTCGCCGATCGCCCGCCGACGCCGGATGAGCGCGTCAAGATCGAGAACGTGCTGAAAGGCGCAGGCTTCAACACCTGGAAATCGATCGAACTCGATGACGGCATCTGGGAAGTCGACGATGCCATCGGTTCTGACGGTCAAAAGTACGACCTGAAACTCAGCCCGCAGTCGCTCGAGATCATCTCGCGCAAAGTCGACGACTGACGCGAGCCGGTACTCTCTAGAACAGTGGATCGAACGACGCCGTGGACCCGCTCCGCGGCGTCGTCTCGTTTGCGGACTGCCCCGCGGGCCAGTGACCGCGCGGCTCGCGAGGCTTTTGGCTCGCGGGGAAATGAGAGCACGATCGCTCTTTTCAAATCGCGAGCGGCTCTCGACTTTGATCACCGGTGGCTCATCGCTTCGGGCTGGCCAGGCCCGAAACGATCACGGTCTAGACCTGCGCCAGCGCCTGCTCCAGGTCGGCGATGATGTCGTCCTTGTCCTCGATGCCAATCGACAGGCGCACCACGTCCGGCCCGGCGCCAGCGGCGATGCGCTGCTCGTCGGTGAGCTGGCGGTGCGTGGTGGATGCGGGGTGGATCACGAGGCTCCTCGTATCGCCGATGTTGGCAAGGTGGCTGAACAGCTTCAGCGCGGAGACGAACTTCAGGCCAGCCTCGTAGCCGCCCTTGAGACCGAACGTGAACAACGCACCGGCGCCCTTCGGGCAGATCTTCTGGTGCAGATGGTAGTACTTGCTCGACGGCAGACCCGCATAGCTCACCCATGTGACCTTCGGATGCCTGTCGAGCCAGGTTGCAACGGCGAGCGCGTTCTCGCTGTGGCGCGCCATACGCAAGGGCAGCGTTTCCGATCCCGTAAGGATGAGAAAAGCGTTGAACGGCGAAATCGCGGGACCGAGGTCGCGCAGTCCCATGACACGCGCTGCGATGGCGAAGGCGAAATTGCCGAACGTTTCCGCGAGCACCATGCCATTGTAGGAGGCATTCGGCTCGACGAGCGTCTTGTAGCGGTGGCGCGCACCCAGCCAATCGAAGGTTCCACAGTCGACGATCGCGCCGCCGATGGAGTTGCCGTGGCCGCCGATGAACTTCGTCAGCGAATGGACGACGATGTCGGCGCCGAAGTTCTTCGGCTGGCAGAGGTAAGGCGTCGCCAGCGTATTATCGACGATGAAGGGCACGCCTGCCTTCTTGGCGATGGCGGCAATGGCCGGAAGATCGACGACAACGCCGCCGGGATTGGCCAGCGACTCCACGAAAATCGCGCGCGTCTTCGGAGTGATCGCGCGCTCGAAGCTCGCCGGATCGGTGGAGTCCGCCCACACGACGTCCCAACCGAACTTCTTGAACGAGTGGTTGAACTGGTTGATGGACCCGCCATAGAGCTGGCGGCCGGCGATGAACTCATCACCCGGCTCCAGCAGCGTATGGAAGGCGAGGAACTGGGCGGCGTGTCCGGAGGCGAGCGCCAGGGCGGCCGTGCCGCCTTCCAGCGCAGCGACGCGCCCTTCGAGGACGGCCTGCGTAGGGTTTGTGATACGCGTATAGATATTGCCGAAGGCTTCCAGACCGAACAGCGATGCGGCATGGTCGGCATCATTAAAGACGTAGGACGTGGTCTGGTAGATGGGCGTGGCGCGCGCACCGGTGGTGGCATCGGGTGCGGCTCCGGCGTGAACGGCCAGGGTCGCAAACTTGGGTGCTGACGCGGGGGTATCCGGCATCGTCTTCTCCACTTGATCGCAATCATCGATTGCGGCCTAGGGAGGCTATCGTGACGCATAAAGTCAACGCCTAACCCAAGATAAGCAATGCCGGGGTTGCCGAGGCGCAGCTCGGTGGAAGCTGATCGATGAGCCGCCCGCGCAAAAAGCGCGAGGCTGGCCGCGCCGCCGATGCTGCTGCGGCGCCGCGACCACGGTTGCCCGTTAAGCTTTGATAAACCGGCCCGCGGGGCCGCACGAGAATTTGCGGATGATCCAGTTCGGGTTGCCCTTCGTCCACTTCGCCAATTCAATCTGGCCGTACATCATGCATTGCTGCGGCGTGACGGACTGATCGGCGAAGGACAGGTGCACGTCCTTGCACTTGGTCGGATCGCTGATGAAGCAGACCATGGCGACGACTTCGATCATGGGACACCTCAGGGTTCCTGCTGACACCCTCCGGAGAGGGCTGGATCCGCCTTGGTGTGTCCCCGTCGTTTCTTGCTCTTATTGGTTTCAAGGCTAGCCCCGAATCGAAGCCTGCTCAAGTTTGCGTCATAGGCAGTTCGCGCTCAATCATGAGGCAAAGGGCGAAATCCTCGTCAAACCGCGGGGAATTCCCTACTCGGTGGCGGCGGTGTGCGGGGCAGCGCGCCCAGCGCCTGCATCACTTCTCGTCGCTGGGTGACTCCGTGGGGGATGGCAGACTGGGGCGTGCTCCGCGGCTCTTCTTTCTAAGCGCCGTGATCAGATCGGCGATTGCGCCCCGCCCCCTACCCGCTACAAGGGATGCAAAGCCGCAATCCGAGGCCTTGCGACCCATAGAAATGCCGGAAACCTTCGATCCCGCCCGCACCCGCAGAAGCTTGTTCTCCGGCCTCGTCGCCGCCGCGAACACCTTTGGCGCCGACAGGGTGATCCTCGAGGATGCCGACGGCACTACCCTCACATACAAGCGGCTCATCCTGTCCAGCCTCGTTCTCGGGCGGCGGCTCGCGAACCTTGCCGGCGCTGGCGAGAACGTCGGCGTTCTGCTGCCCAATGCGGCCGGGCTGCCGGTGACGGTCCTCGGCCTCAACGCCTACGGCCGTGTTGCAGCGGTGCTGAATTTTTCGGCGGGGCGGCGGGCGCTCTCCTCGGCGATCCGCACAGCGGGGCTGCGCACGATCCTGACCTCGCGCCGGTTCGTGGAGATAGGCGGCTTCGAGGAACTCATCACCGCGCTGTCGGAAGCCGAATACGCGCACGGTGCAAAAACGCGCATCGTCTACCTGGAGGACGTGCGCGCGGGCATCGGCTTGCTCGACAAGCTCGCAGGCGCGCTGCGCGCGGCGCGCGCCCGGAGCGTCTATCGCGCGAACGCGGCCGATGCCGACAAGCCGGCCATCATCCTTTTTACCTCGGGCACCGAAGGCGCACCCAAGGGCGTGGTGCTCACCAACGGCAATCTCGTTGCAAACGTGGAGCAGGCGCGGGTGCATCTCGGCAACGTGCTCGTGCCGGGCGAGACGCTCCTCAACCCGCTGCCGATCTTCCACTCGTTCGGGCTCACCGCCGGAACCTTCGTGCCGATGTTCGCGGGCGTGAAATGCGCGCTCTACCCGAGCCCGCTGCACTACAAGCAGATCCCGAAATTCATCGAGAAAATGAAGGCGACGCTGATGGTCGCCACCGACACGTTCCTTTCAGGCTACGCGCGAGCTGCTGAGCCGGGGCAACTCAGCAGCCTCAAATACGTCGTGTGCGGCGCCGAGAAGGTGAAAGAGCCGACGCGCCAACTCGTGGCGCCCATGGGCATCGACATCCTCGAAGGCTACGGCGTCACCGAGACCTCGCCCGTGCTCGCGTGCAACCTGCCCGACAGCAATCGCCACGGTACGGTCGGCTGTCTGCTGCCGGGGATCGAGGTGCGGCTCGAGGAGGTGCCGGGGCTGCAAGAGGGCAAACGGCTCTTCGTGCGCGGCGCGAACGTCATGGCGGGATACCTGCTACCCGATAATCCCGGCGTCATCATGCGGCCGAAGGACGGCTGGCACGACACGGGCGACATCGTCGCGATCGACGGCGACGGCTTCGTCAGGATTTGCGGGCGCGCCAAGCGTTTCGCCAAGCTGGGCGGGGAGATGGTTTCGCTGGCCGCGGTCGAGAGCCTCGCGTGTGCCCTGTGGGGCGACGCTCAGCACGTCGTGCTCAGCTTTCCCGACCCGCGCAAGGGGGAACAGCTTTTGCTCGTCACCGACAAGGCCAACGCCAACAAGGACGATCTGCTGGCCCATGCGCGCCGGGAAGGATTCCCCGAACTGTGGGTGCCCAAGGCGATCCTGGTGGTGCCTGCGGTGCCGGTGCTGGCAACCGGGAAAGTGGACTTGCAGGGAACGGTCGAGCTGGCGCGCCAGTCGCAGCCGACGGTCTGAGCCGCGCCCGTAAAGCGTTGCGCTGCTCGCGGCGATCTCTCTGGGCCATCCCTCTGATTGGGAACGGGTTTATCTCTATCGGACGGGCAGCCGCATGCAATGGCTGATGCCGCTTTTGCATGGCAAGCTTGCGCCAGGATTGAGATGCCCAGGGGGCCGCGTGAGGCGCGCAAAAAATTCACCCTGTGCGGACGCCTTCTCTGAAAAATAAGGCGTTTGTCCCGGCCAGCGTTGCGTGTCCACAACGGCGGCCGCGGAGATCGCATAGGGGTCCATAACCCGCTTGACCGCCGCCCCGGGGTCTTTCATGGATGTGTGAATAAAGGCACGCACATCGGCGCTGCGCCTTTGGGGGAACACCAAGAATTTTCCACACCTAGCGAGAGTGCAAACAGTCATGTCGACGACGACCACGACGCCTGTGAGCGTTGAGGGTACGACCGTTGTGCTGCGGCCTCCTACGCTCCAGTGGGCCCTGAAACGTGCGTTGCTAGGGCTCGTCATTCTGTTCGTGACCGTCGCGACCGCGGCGACGCTGCTGCATGCTTCCATCGACCCCGATGAAGACGGCCAGCCTTTGTTGTCGGAGCCCCATACCGGCGCCTCCACGACGCAGGCCGCGCATCGGCTCTGACGGTCTGACGGCATCTCCGGGCGCGCAAGGCAGAGAGCGCCCGCGACGGCGCCCACGGCCAAAGCCTCATTTTTCTCTCAATTGCCGACGATGCACGCGGCGCAGCCAGACTTTGACGGCGGGGTTGCGCCCGTTGCCCTTGCCGCAAACGCTGCCTTCGCCGGCAATCGGCACCGGCCTCCTGAAAATTACGCGGCCGGCACGCTGGCGGGTTCACCTGCGGTTAGGCGGCAGTTCGACACTCTCCCCGCGTGCTTCTTATCGGAAATCCGGATTCCACGTAGGATTGCTCGATGCGCTTCGTGATGCTCGCCCGCAATCCGCGCCTTTATTCGCATGTGCGTCTGTGTGAAGCCGCGCGCGTGCGCGGCCACACGATCGACGTGGTGAATACCCTCCATGTCCACATGAACATCACGGCCAATCAGCCGCTGCTCCGCTACAACGGGCGGCAGCTTCCAGCCTATGACGCGGTGATCCCGCGCATCGGCGCCTCCATTACCCACTATGGCCTCGCGGTGCTGCGGCAGTTCGAGATGCAGGGCGTCTATCCGCTCAACGAGAGCGTCGCCATCGGCCGGTCACGCGACAAGCTGCGGGCGCTGCAGCTGCTGGCGCGGGAGGGCATCGGCTTGCCGGTCACCGCGTTCGCCCATGGCCCGCGCCGCGCAGAGGACGTGATCAAAGAGGTGGGCGGCGTGCCGGTCGTGATCAAGCTGTTGGAGGGCACACAGGGCATGGGCGTGATCCTCGCCGAGACGGAAGGCTCGGCGAAGTCGATCATCGAAGCCTTCAGCGCCGCCAACGTGAACATCATGGTGCAGGAGTTCATCCGCGAGGCGAACGGTTCCGACATCCGTGCTTTCGTCATCGGCGGACAGGTTGTGGCCGCCACCAAGCGCATCGGACGCCCCGGGGAATTTCGCGCCAACGTGCACCGGGGCGGGACGGCCATGCAGGTCGACCTGACCGACGAGGAGGCTGCTATCGCCGTCCATGCCGCCGGGGTGTTGGGCCTTAATGTCTCGGGTGTGGATATGGTGCGGTCCAGCCACGGCCCCCTCGTCATGGAGGTCAACTCCTCGCCGGGGCTCGAGGGCATCGAAGGCGCGACGGGTATCGACATCGCGGGCAAGATCATCGCCTTCCTGGAGCAGAACGCCTCTTACGGTAAAACCGCGACCAAAGGTGTCGGCTAGAGTTGCCGCGCCTACCGCCGGACCCATGAAATCAAGCCAACCGCCTGTTAGTCCTGACGGGTTAGAGACCCTCCCGCCAGCGGGAGTGCCTTGATCGCGCCCTAAGGCCTCACTTATCATTTGCTTGCGGCCGGCGGCGAACCCCCATCCGCAACTCCAGGGCGAGGAAAGTTCGGCGCATGACGGAGCAGCAGAAGCACTTCCCCGAGTTCTACGTGACTGCGCCTCAGCCCTGTCCCTATTTGGCCGGACGCCAGGAGCGCAAACTCTTTACGCACCTGACCCACGAAAAACCGGCGAGCCTGATCGACAACCTGCTGCGCGGCGGCTTCCGCCGCAGCCAGAACATCGCCTACATGCCCTATTGCGAGGGGTGCCAGGCGTGCGTCTCGGTGCGGATCGTCATCGACGAGCTGAAGATCGGCCGCTCGATGCGCCGCGTGCTCGAAAAGGGCCGCTGCCTTCAGGCACGCCGCGTTCCGCCGGAGCCGACGTCGGAGCAGTTCGCACTTTTCCGCAGCTACATCGATGCGCGTCACTCCGATGGCGGCATGGCGGACATGACCGTGCTCGACTACGCGATGATGGTCGAGGACAGCGTCATCAACACGTTCGTCACCGAATATCGCCGCAGACCCGAGAACGCGCTCAGCAGCGATCCCGATAGCTGGCCGCTGATGGCGGTCGCGCTGTGCGACCTTCTCTCGGACGGCATCTCAATGGTCTACAGCTTCTACGATCCGGAGGCCGAGCACACGAGCCTCGGCACCTACATGATTCTCGAGCATGCTGAATATGCGCGTACGCTCGGGCTGCCTTATCTCTATCTCGGCTACTGGATCAACGGCTCGCGCAAGATGGATTACAAGATGCGCTTCCAGCCGCAGGAGCAGCTCGGCCCGAACGGCTGGGTGCGCGTTTAGGGTAAGCCTCTTCTCTCGCTGCCGTACAGCAGCGAAGCTTGCGCTTAGCGCGCGCTTCGCGCCGGTTGATCGCAACAGCGCGCCGGTTATTGCTTCAACGCAGCGTCGAGCTTCTGGAACATATAGCTCCACTTCGCCGTCTGGGTGTCGACGAGCTTCTGCATGCGCGCTTTCAGGTCGGCGAGCAACTCGCAGTCGGGGGTCGCCGCGTCCGCGCCTTCCTGACCGAGGGTCGATATGTCGGTCAGCAGGTGCTCCGATTCCTGATCGTAGACGGCGATCTTGGTGTCGCGCACAAAGGGCGCGGCCGCCTGCAAGAACTCGTCGTGGCTCCAGCCGCGCTTGTCCTTGAGCTGCCGAAGTTTCTCCTGGAACGCCGGCTTGTTCTGCATGTTGAGATCGCGCAGCGCCGCGGCAGCATCGTCGACGACAGCTTCGAAGTCCGACTTATCGCACACATCCGCCGAGCCGCCCGGCGCTGCGGGTGCTTCAGGCGTTTGCGCTGCGGCCGGCGGTGCCCCTGCGCCGGGGGCGGCCGGCGAAGCGCCCGGTGTGGACGGCTTCGGAGCGACGAGGTCGGGCGGAGCCCAGCCTCTGGGTGCCGGCTGGGGTTCCGGCTCCTTGGGCAGCGGCTGGTCGGGCCGATTTTGGGTGTGTTCCGGTTCGACGGGATTCCATGGGTTATCCGGCGCGGCAGGGGCCGTCTGCTGCGCGCGCACGCCATCGCCCGCCGACGCCGCTATGAGTGCGAACGCCAGTAGGACTGCAGCCAAAAACCCTGAGATCCCCGTCACGTGCATGGCACAGTCCTAGCTGGGGGCCGTTTTCCGCACAAGCAGCAGCGGCATCCTCCGTACCGTTACGCGATGCGGCGCGGCACGGCTGCAATAGGTGGCGAGGCAACCGCTGTCCGTGCCCGACGCCCGATGCCAGATTTCGCCCAATTCAGGCAAATGCCATCTGCTCCATTTGCCGAACTGCCCTTAAGTCCACCCGAACTCCTGTCGGTTAGGCTTTCCTTGCCGGTTGGCATGGGCGCCGCCACCGGAACGGCTCATTGCGGCCAGGCGTAGCTTGGCGCCGGAAGGCAACACTCCATGGATATTTCCTCTCTGATTATTCAACTGATCAGCGGCGCCATCGGCGGCAATGCTGCAGCCACCTACACGAAGGACACCGGTCTCGGGACGCTCGGGAACACCATTGCCGGCGCACTCGGCGGCGGAATCGGCGGACAGGTACTGCACGCTCTCCTCGGCCTCGGCGGCACGGCCGCTGCGTCCGGCCTTGATCTCGGTACGGTCGTCTCGGCGTTCGCGACCGGCGGCATCTCCGGTGGTCTCACGGCGCTTGTCCTCGCCTACCTGAAGACGAAGCTTGCCTGAGCGCAATCTTCCGTAGCTTCGCTCGCGACGGAAAGGTGTGGTCTGTATCTCCACGCAGAACGGGCACTCGACTGCGCTTCTCGCTACGGGCGTTTGCGATGACTGTCGTTGCGGCGTCGCGCGCGGACGAAAGGTGTCGAATGTCGGGTCTCTTCCCGATATTCAACGGCCATGATGCCAGACAGCACCTTCGAGATTTTCCTCGTGGCCACGCCGGGCCTCGAGGGACCACTCTGCGCGGAAGCACGGAGCAAAGGGTTCAAGGCGAAGACCGTCCCCGGCGGCGTGACGCTGAAGGGCGGGTGGCCGGAAGTCTGGCGCGCCAACCTGGAGCTGCGCGGCGCAAGCCGGGTTCTCGCGCGTATCGGCAGTTTCCGGGCGAACCATCTGTCTCTGCTCGACAAGCGCGCGCGGCAATTCCCCTGGGGTGACGTCCTTCGCCGCAACGTACCGTTTCGTGTCGAAGCATCGTGCAAGAGCTCGCGAATCTATCATTCGGGCGCGGCGGCGCAGCGCGTGGAGCAGGCGATCGCCGCGGTGCTCCACGCTACACCCTCGCCCGAGGCCGATGTTTGCATCCGGGTGCGCATCGAGAACGACATCTGCACACTCAGCGTCGACACGTCGGGCGAGCTACTGCACAAGCGCGGCTATAAGCAGGCCGTGGCCAAGGCGCCCATGCGCGAGACGATGGCGGCGATGTTCCTGCGCCAGTGCGGGTTCGATGGTACGCAGCCGGTCCTCGATCCCATGTGCGGATCGGGCACGTTCGTCATCGAGGCGGCGGAGATCGCTTCGGGTTTGCAGCCGGGCCGCGCGCGGTCGTTCGCGTTCGAGCACCTCGCGACGTTCGACGCGAAGGCGTGGCGAGACATGTGCTCCGCGCAGGGGCCCTCTACCCCCTCGGTGCGGTTTTACGGCAGCGACATGGATCCCGGGGCGGTGCGCATGAGCCGCGCGAATGCCCAGCGGGCGGGCGTCGCCGGCATTACGGAGTTCAGGGAGCTTGCGATCGTCGATCTGACAGCGCCGGAAGGGCCGCCGGGGATCGTCATCGTCAATCCGCCGTACGGCGACCGCGTGGGCGAGAAAGGGCGCATGCGGTCTCTCTACCGTACGCTTGGGCAGACTTTGATCTCGCGGTTCAGCGGCTGGCGTGTCGGTCTGGTGACGACGGATGCCTCACTCGCCGCCGCGACGGGTCTGCCCTTCGCGATGGAGGCCGAGCCCGTTCTGCACGGCGGCTTGCGGGTAACGCTCTACCGGACAGCTCCCCTGCCGTGATGGCGCGCGCGATCGCGCCAGCATGTAAAAGGCGCATCAGCAGCCCTTCTCGGCACTGACTTTCTTCACAAGCTTGAGCCGCGTCATTGCGGCATCCCGGAGCGCGCGATCATTCTCCAGAAGGTGCTCGCTGCGCGCCGCAGCTTGCCGAAAGAGGCGCACCGCCTCCTCGCCCAGCTGATCGCAGCTAAACCCGGCATAGTCTCCCGCGCCAAGGGACTGGCGTTCAGTGTAGGCGGCGCAACCGCCGAGCGCTGCGCCAAGGACGATCAATGCAAGACTACCACGCATCGAGACCTCTAAGGTGCGGACTGCCTCCCTGGCTATCTTTTGAAACGTCAAACATTCCGATGCAACGGCAGGCGGCCTCCGCCGGCGGCATCCGGCGCGTTATGCCACATCCGCGCGTGCGCATAGGCGCAGGCTCGGCCATATGCTCGGGCTGGCAAAAATTCACACGAGACCCTCGTGCTTCAGCGCGATATGCACCGTCGGACGCGCGCGCATATGCTCGCTGAAGGTTTTCAGCTTCTCCGGGATCGTGAGCTTCATCTGCGCCGCCCACATCAGCATCACGAATAGATAGTTGTCCGCCACGGTCGGATGCGGACCGAAGAGGTACGGGCCTACAAATTGCGTCGCGATAAGATCGAGCTTCTTCGCTACCGCCTCGCCCGCCTGCTTCTTTTGCTCTGCACTCGCTTTCGGGTCGAACAGCGGATGGAACGCCTTGTGCAGCTCGCTCGACAGATAGGCCAGCATTTCGAGCAGCCGGTAGCGGCCCAATTGACCGGGCGGCATGAGCGCGGGATCCTGGTCGGCAATGTAGCTGAGGATGGCGACATTCTCGGTGAGCAACTCGCCGTCGTCGAGCTGAAGCGCGGGCACATAGCCCTTGGGATTGATATCGGTGTAAGGGCTGCCGTCCTGCAGCTTGTGGGACTTGAGGTCGACCTTGACGAGGTCGAACTTCATGTCGGCGTCGTGCAGCGCGATGTGGTCGGCGAGGCTGCAGGCACCGGGGGAATAGTAGAGCTTCATTTGCGGGGGACTCCTTGGGTTGGCGCCCGCTAAACGCGCTGGCACGCCCGTCGTATCCCTCACATTCAAATGTGGTGCGTGATTTAACCACAGGTGAAGGCCGGTGCGGCCATCCGCTGCCTTCAAACGACGCCAATCTCGCCCACAGGCGTGCACATTCGGCGGCAACAAGTCTGGCGGGGGCTGGCACGTCGATCGAGGGGCAAAAAGCGATGGTGGCTTCTCCAATGCAGCCGCGCCATTTTCGCTACTTCCTTGGGCGCGGTGCGTTCGCGCTTTCCATTCTGATGATGCCAGTGGCGAGCCACGGAACGGAAAAGCGAGCGGGCGGCGGCGACTGGAGCACGCAGACGATCCCTGCGCCCGCCGCCGCTCCGGCCGTCGCGCCGCCCCGGCCCATGACCGAGCTGGAACGCCAGGCGGCGGAGACGATCAAGATTACGAACGACTTTCGCCGCCGCAACGGTCTTCCGGAATTCAAAGAGGACGCGGTCTGCTCCGCGGCGGCCTTCGACCACGCGCATGACATGGCGGGACGCGGCTATTTCGATCACTATGGCCGCGACGGCAGCTCGCCGACAAGCCGCTACCGGCGGCGCAACACGGCGGGACAGCGGGTGATCCGCGTCACCGAGAACATCGCGCGCGGCAACGGGACGACGCCAGAGAGCGCATTGCGGATGTGGCTCAACTCATCAGCTCACCGCAAGCATCTCGTGGGGACGGAAATGAACCACATCGGTGTCGGCGTGGCGAACGGCTCCTGCTTCTTCGGGCCGTGCACCTATTTCGTTCAGTGCTTCTCGCGCTGGCCGTGACGGCACAACACCGGAGCCGTTCCGATTTCCAAAGAATCGCGGGCCGGGCTTTACGCTTTGCGTAGGAAAACCGGTGCCCACTTTTCCGGAAGCACTCTCTTGCCCGTGCTTCTGATCGGAAAACCGGTGCCCACTTTTCCGGAAGCACTCTAGAACGCCGGTCCGAACGAGTTGGAGCGCGGGAAGCCCTTCGGCACGGTGCTG
>JBIQJE010000018.1:0-69413 GCA_044507625.1 Hyphomicrobiaceae bacterium
CTTGAATAGAACAAACGCCCTAGCGAGCTGGTTAACAAATGGTATTCTCGCAACCGCTTCGTGACGCGGCACGGGACATGAAGAGGGCTCTTCCATGATCCGACCGCTGCGCGCGGCGTCAAAAAGCCAAACGTTGAGAAAGTAGCGGGGTACCAAAATGGGGGATTCCTCAAAGCGTCCGGAATTTCCGCAGTTCGAGCCAGTCGCGGATATGACGCGCGAGCGGGCCGAGGAAGCGGGGATCGAGGTCTTCGAGGTCGTCGGATCAATTAAATGGTTTGATGCATCAAAGGGTTACGGCTTCATCGTCCCCGATAACGGGCTTGCCGACATTCTCCTTCACGTCACCTGCCTGAGGGCCGGCGGTTACCAGACGGCCTACGAGGGAGCGCGGGTTCACGCCGAGGTTCTGCGCCGTCCCAAGGGCATGCAGGCTTTCCGCATCCTCAGCATGGACGAAAGCACGGCGATCCATCCCTCCCAGCTCCCGCAGCGCACGCACGTCATCGTCACTCCCGAGAGCGATTGGGAGCGGGCTATGGTAAAGTGGTTCAACCGGGTGCGCGGTTTCGGTTTCTTGACGCGGGGCGAGGGAACGCCCGACGTATTCGTGCACATGGAGACACTGCGGCGCTTCGGTTTCACCGAGCTGCGTCCGGGGCAGATGGTCATGGTCCGCTGGGGGCACGGCTCCAAGGGCTGCATGGCCGCCGAGCTCCGGCCGGATGGTCAACCGGGACTGCCGCCAACGCACTGATAGGGGCGATGGCTCAATTGCGAATTCAGCGCAGGGCCGCCCATTGGGCGGCCCTGTTTGTTGTGGCGACGGCAACTGTCGCAACGCCCGCGCCGGCAGAAACCCGGCTGCGCGTCGAGCGCCTATGGCTATTGCCGGCGAACGGCCAGGAAGTGCCGATCGAGGTCGAGGTCGCCGCCGATCCGAAGGAGAAGGCGCTCGGCCTGATGTTCCGCACCCATCTGGCCGACGATAGAGGAATGCTGTTCCCCTATGATGCGCCGCGCGAGCTCAGCATGTGGATGCACAACACGTACATCCCGCTCGACATGCTCTTCATTCGGCCGGACGGCGTGATCCACCGCATCGAGGCGCGCGCCGAGCCGATGTCGGACCGGGTGATCGAATCGGGCGGTCCCGTTTCGGCGGTGCTGGAGCTCGCGGGCGGCGCCGCCGAGCGACTTGGCATCAAGGCAGGCGACCGCGTGCGCCATCCCGCATTCAAGGATGTGCCCGTGCCCGCGCGCTAGGCTCGCTCGAGTATCGGCTTTACGCTAAGTCGCGCGCTGCCCGCTTCGACGGGCCGAGGCGTCACACGGCGCGCAGGGCTTCGCCTTCGCGAGGCAACGGATGCTTTGCATCTCGTCGCGGGCGGTGGCCCGATATGGGATTGAGGATGCGCGCGTCCCGCTTCAGTGTGTCCAGCGCCCGCTTCAGTGCGTCCAGCGCCCGATGCGGCCGTACTTGAAATTGTCGGCGTAGGATTTGCGGATCATCTTGCGCGGAGAAGGCTCGAAGATCTGGAACGCGATGCCCTCACGCTCGGCGTAGGCGATCGCCTCTTCCTTGGTATCGAACGCCAGCTGCACCTGGGCGCGCATATCGCGGGAGCCGGTCCAGCCCATGAGCGGATCGACCTCGCGCGGACTGGCCGGCGCATATTCCAGCACCCAGTCCTTGGTGCGGGCCTCGCCCGACTGCATAGCCGTCTTCGCCGGCTTGAAGATGCGCGCAACCATGGCCTCTCCCACACAATCGCCCGGTTCCGAGGGCAATTCCTGCTGCCCGCATAGGCGTAGGATAAGTCGCTGAAATACTGGTCGGGGCGGCGGGATTCGAACTCGCGACCCCCTGCTCCCAAAGCAGGTGCTCTACCAGGCTGAGCTACGCCCCGACGCGCTGTTTCTAGGCACTCTATCCGAAAAAGCAAACACCTCGTTTGGGCGACGAATGCGCCCGGGGACCTGGGCCGCGCAATCGCGCGAACCCCGGCGTGCCGATATTAAGCGGGCGGACCCAGGTCCGCTATGCGGCGCCGGATGAGGATCAGATAAAACAGCATGAAAAGGACGTAAAAGGTCTCCGCAGCCTCGGCGGGGCGGGTCACCAGCCCCTCGAAGTAGAATTCCTTCTGCATCGTCGCATCGAGCTTGTAGACGAGCGCGCCGATGGAGACGGGCACCAGGATGATGGATGGCTCGAACGGCTCCAGGCCTTTGAGGCGGATCGGGCGTCCCATCCAGGCGAGGAGCGGCAGGACAAGGCCACAAAGCAGGATGGCGATCTCCAGCACCGTCCGCGGCAGCATGTTGAACAGCGGCGAAACGTTATGCAGGTTCGTTTCGTGCTGGCGGTTGATCTTGCTCCACTCCTCGGGCGTTTCCCAGCCCCAGAAATGCTGTCCCCAGCTATGCTCTTCACCGGCCGTATAGAAGCAGGCGAGCGTGCCGAAGAGGATCAGCAGCCACCAGATGAGGTTCGCGCGCACCCGGGCGTTGAGGAGCAGTTGCACCCCGAGGAAAAAGCCGACGAGCGGCACGAAGAAGTGCGACAGCTCCAGTACGCCGTAGCCCTCGGGCAGCATGCGCCGGACGTAAAAATCCGGCGCGAGGTGGCTGATGAGGGGAAGAGCTACGAGGATGGCTACGGGAATGCCGAGCCACCACCAGGGTGCGAACTGCGGGTCGTCGGGATTTTTCATCGCAAGCGCCTTCGGCCGTCAAACTCTACCCTCGTCCGTTTCGCGGGCACGATGACGAATTTATGACAGAGGGTGCTCGGCGCGTCTAACGTTTGGCCTGCGATGAAATGGTCACCGGAAATGATGGGAAGAGGTGCGCGCGCCTGATGCGATCACCCCCGCGCGCCCGCTGCGGGAAAATCTTCCCGTCCGCCTGGCCGCATTGCTTCGCGGATGGCCGGCGAAGAAAAGCGGCGACGACCTTGTGGGGCCGCCGCCGCATTTGTCTTGTACCGCGTTGATCGGGATCAGTGGAACAGGACGAGCGCCTTCTCGGCGGTGTTCCAGATGCCCCAAGCGAGCGGAATGCCGACGAACAGCCAGAACAGCGCCGCCTTCGCATCGAGCCCGCCCATGCCGATCCCGTAGGAGCCTTCCTTGTGAGCGGCGGAGGGCGACAGGTGCAGCTTGGCGTACTCGTGGGCGACATCCACGTCGCTCATGTGCCACTTCGGATTGACCGGACGCACGAGCAGGTTCGCGATGAACCCGATCACGAGCAGGCCCGCGAGCGTATAGAAGATCGGACCGTAGAGCTGGTCTGGCGGAATGCCCGCCGCCTGCCGCGTGTCGTGCATGTAGTTGACGATCACGGGGCCAACGATGCCCGCCGTCGACCAGGCCGTGAGCAGACGTCCGTGAATGGCGCCCACGAACTGCGTGCCGAAGAGATCGGCGAGATACGCGGGTACGGTGGAGAAGCTGCCGCCGTACATCGACGCGATGATGCAGATCGCGGCGACGAACAGCGTCACCATCTGCCATTGCGCGGCGTAGGTCGCGAGAATGTAGAGCGCGGCGCCGAGAACGAAGAACACGAAATACGTGTTCTTGCGGCCCAGCTTGTCCGACGATGACGCCCAGGCGAAGCGCCCGAAAATGTTGAACAGCGAGATGATCCCGACGAAACCCGCGCCTACGCCCGCGGCCTTCGCTGCCAGCTCAACATTATCCTTGAGCTGCAGGTATCCGACGTTCGGATCTCCCGCGAGCATGCCGCCGAACGTTTCCTGCAGCATGGGCGAAGCCGCGCCGATGATGCCGATCGCCGCCGACACGTTCATGCACAGCGCGGTCCACACCAGCCAGAACTGCGGCGTCTTGTGCGCGTCCTTGAGATGCACGTTGTTGGACGTGATCATGCGGTTGGCGTTGGTCTTCGGTGTCCAGCCGTCCGGCTTCCAGCCGGGGGGCGGCAGCCGGTATCCGAATGCACCGATCAGCATGAACGCGAAATAGATCGCGGCCATCGCGACGAACGTCTCCCACACGCCCGGCGTCGTTTCGGTGTGGAAGTAGTTCATCAGGTGCGTCGCGAGGGGCGAGCCGATCATCGCGCCGCCGCCGAAGCCCATGATGGCCATTCCCGTCGCCATGCCGCGGCGATCGGGGAACCATTTGATGAGTGTCGAGACGGGCGAGATGTAACCGAGACCGAGGCCGATGCCGCCGATGACGCCCGCACCGAGCCACATGAGCCAGAGCTGGTGGACGTAGACACCGAGCGCGGCAATCAGCAATCCGCCGCACCAGCACAGCGCTGCGACGAGGCCGGCTTTGCGCGGCCCCGCGCGCTCGAGCCATCCGCCCCAGATCGCGGCGGACGCGCCCAGCAGCACGAAGAAGAACGTATACATCCAGCCGAGGTCGAACTGGCTCCAGTTGCAGTCCGTGGCGGTGAGCGCGTGGAGGGTGCCGATCGACTTTTCGGCGAAGGTTACCGCACCTTGCGAGCATTCAGGGAGCGGATGGCCGTCTGCGCCTTGCAGCACGCCCTGCAGCGGCTTCCAGAACACCGAGAAGCCGTAGGCCATGCCGATGCATAGATGGATGCAGAGCGCTGCCGGCGGCACGAGCCAGCGATTGAATCCCGGCTTCGCAATGATGCGCTCCCGGGACAGCAGCGGTGCCCCAGGCTCCTGCAGAGTCGCAGTGGTGACCATCTATGTTCCCTTCCCCGTCCGAATATCCGGCGGCTGTCGTCTGGCGTTGCCGCTCTTGGGCCAATATTTGGCACGGGTTTATCGTCGCAATCAACGTGTTACGCGTTGCGATGCCGGGAGATGGGGTGCGATGCCGCGCCCAGTGCGCCATTGCCATGGGGCACGGCGGGCACGCCGGGGCGGCAAGCTGTGGGTGAGGGAAGGAGGTTCCGAAGGCGTCGTCCCGGACCCCCGCTCGCTGCGGGAGATCGCGATATCAGGCCGCGCGGTCGGCTCTCAGCGGTGCGCGCGGGGCAGAAAATCCGTCGATGCGGAAGGGAATGCATTCCATGGCGAAACGGTTGGGCCCCATGTCGCTGAGGGCAGACACCATCCGGCCGCGGCGGCCGAGAACGTCGTCAGCCAGCGCGACGAAGCGGCGGTTAGGCACGGCGGTGTCGGATGCGCGCCGGATCGCGAGCGCGATCTTTTGCTCGGGAGCATCGGGGTTCAGCGCGCAGAGCGTGATGAAGGCGGCGGCGGTGGAGCGGCTCAGCCCGGCAAAGCAGTGAATGAGGAGGGGCGTCTCGCCATCCCAGCTCTGCGCGAACGCGATCAAGCGGTGAACGTGATCCTCGGCGGGTGCCGTTGCCCCGACGCACTCCTCGATGATGTCATGCATGTTGAGACGGAGGTGACGGTCGGGGGCAAGTTCGGTTGGCGTCGCCGGTGCAAGGTCTGCATTGATTGCGCTGATGAGGTGGCGCGCACCGGTGCGTGCGACAACCTCCGGAATGTGCCTGAGCGCACATACGTGGACGCCGGCGACAGGTTTCGTGTGCATTGTGATTCTTCCTCGGGGTCCCTGTTTGGCGTGCTAGTGCCAGCCAACCATGACGGTTTCAAGAAGGCGGCGGCATCGCACGCAGTTGCTCACGAAGACCCGTGCTTCTGCGCAGGTTGCTGCAGTTGCGAAGGAGAGTGAGGTCTTCGAGGTGCTTCTGCCGTATATGGGATCGCGAAGGGAAAGTTCCAGTTCACGTGCCCGTTGCTCGCGGTTCACATTTTGCGCGCCCATGTTGCGCGCGCCTCGCGAAGCAAGAACCGCCAAGGAGGGAGCCGATGGACGCAGAGTTTTTCGCCGAAAGCCACCGTCAGCTGCAGGACCGCTACGGGCAGCGCGCGCTCGCCGATCGCACCGTCGAGGCGATTGTCCACTCGGAATTTACCGAGCAGGACATTACGTTCATTCGCACGCGCGACTTCTTCTTCCTATCGAGCATCGGGCCCGGTGGGTATCCACATAGAGAACAACGAGCTGCTGTTCCCCTGCTACGATGGCAACGGCATGTTCCTGTCGATGGGCAACATCGCGGCCGATCCGAAGGTGGGCCTGCTGTTCATCGATTTCGAGCGTCCGCGCCGGCTGCGTGTTCAGGGAGTGGCACGCCTCGACGAGACGTCGCCCCGCGACGCGTTTCCCGGAGCGGGGTTCCTGATCCGCGTCGCGCCGGTGCAGATCTTCGTCAACTGTCCGCGCTACGTGCACAAGTACGCGCGCGTTGAGACTTCCCGGTATGTTCCGAAGGATGACGGCACGTCGCCGCTCGCCGAGTGGAAGCGCCTTCCCGTGTGCACGAGACCCTGTCGCCCGCGGACCAGGCCGCCGCGGAAGAAGCCGGCTTCCTGAGCCTCGAGGAATACCAGGCGAAGGTGGACGCGGGCGAGGGCTGAGCGTCCATGCGTTCCACCGCGCCACTCCGCGCCGTGGGATAGGACTTCCCGCGTTTGGACAACCTGGAGAGCAGAGGGCTGGAAACCATTCTCGGCGACCTCCTCCCGCATCTGGCGGCGTGGTGGTACTCGTTCTCGCCCTCGGCAGCCGATGGGCCGAATTCGGCCAGCTTCTCGACTCGGTCGATAGGATGGCAGGTGTGGGTTCCGCGGGTGCGTGCTGGCTGGGCTCTACCTGGTGCTGGCGGTTTGAGGCTTCAGCCCAAAGCTCACAAATCATCGCGCTGAATGGCCGTCGCTCCCCGGTCCCCGGACCGTGCGCGCATCCGACCGCTTCATGGGCCGAAACGTGGGTTAGGCTTTTGCCGGTGTCCACTAAGTAATTGTTGTGGTTGGCGATCCCGGCAGGATTCGAACCTGCGACCCTCTGCTTAGAAGGCAAGGAACTTCGCCTGCCGGATCAACGCGCATTGCCACTTAAGGGGGTCTGTGGGGAGGCGTGATTTCAATGACTTAGCTCGCGTGGCGCAACGCGTTAGCGACGCCGGCTCAGACTATTCCCGTCCTCGTCCCTCCCGTCGAACTGTCCTATTGCCCGCCATTCGCTGGAGGTGGTCGGCAGCCCCTCCACGCTCGCCGACCACCGTCGCAAGACTGGGCGCCTATTCTGCCAGTCCGGCCTTGCGCAGGCCGTCGGCAAACATCGCAAGGTGCTCAGGCCGGCTGATGGGAAGCCAATCCTGTAGTTTCGAGATTCGCAGTGATGGATCGAGCCTCTTCACCTCGTCCATGGCGCGTCTTGCGTCCTCTTGCCGGCCGCTCAACGCTCGTGTCGCAGCAATCAGCGCCACGACCATGAGGAAGCTCGGCAGATTGCGGTATGACCGTTCTGCCCACGCCGACGCTGTCTCGATCCGGCCGGCGAACAGGTGCGCCATCGCGATGCCGCCCTGCATGCGATAGAGTTCGGGATCGAGCGGGCTGAGGCGCATGGCGCGCTCGAAATGCTCGATGGCGCTCTCACATTCGCCGTGCCACGTTCGCAGAAAGCCGCCGAGGAACCAGGCCGAGGCGAGGTTGGGGTTGAGGAAGATCGCCCGGTCGAGCAGCGCGATTCCCGTGTCGAGATCGCGGGTGAAGTGGGCAAGCGCGTGACCGGCTCGTGTCAGGGCCACCGCATCGTCGCGACCGAGCTCGACAGCGCGTTGCGCCATGCGCAAGCCTTCTGCCGTTTCCATATCGGCGTCGACCGTCCATCCATTGACCCTGCGCCAGAAGTAACCCCATGCCGCCATGGCGTGGGCCGATGCGGATTCCACGTCGATCTCGATGGTCCGCCTGAATAGGTCGATCGCTTCGCCCATGGCATCCCGGTCGCCCCGGTGCATGTGCGCAAGGCCGCGCAGGTAGCAATCATAGGCGGTCGAGCAGCGCGTGGGATTGCGTTTTGCCCGCTCGATCTCGGCCAGTTCCACCTGTGGAGAGATAGCACCGACGACGCTCGCCGCGATCTCGTCCTGCAGCGCGAATATATCTTCGAGCTGTCCTTCGAATCTGTCGGCCCACAGATGGGCGCCGGTCGACACCTCGATGAGCTGACCGGTAATGCGGACAGTATCTCCAGCTTTGCGCAAGCTCCCTTCCAGCACGTAGCGGATGCCGAGCTCCCGGCCCACCTGCTTCAGGTCGACGTCCCGGTCCCGGTAGGTGAAACTCGAATTGCGCGCGATGACGAACAGCCAGCGGACACGCGACAGCGCTGTGATGATTTCCTCCACCACACCATCGGCGAAGTAGGCCTGTTCCGGATCGCCGCTCAGATTCTGAAACGGCAGGACGGCGATGGAGGGCTTGCCGGCATCCAACGCCGCGCCGGAGACGTCGGTCAGCAGCCGGTCGGGATTTTGCACCTCGCTGACTTCGCCCACGAAGCGGAAGCCTTTGCGCGGAACGGTGCGCAGCAGGAACTGGTCTTCTCCGCTGTCGCCGATGGCCTTGCGGACCGCGTTGATGTGGCTGGTGAGCGTTGACTCCGAGACGATACGCCCGCCCCACACGGCTTCTATCATGTTGTCCTTGCTCACCACGCGGTCGCGGTTTTGCACCAAATAGAGGAGCAGGTCGAAGACTTGTGGCCCGACACTGACCGCCTGCGAGGATCGGGTAAGCTCACGTCGCTCGGGATCGAGGACACAGTCTGAGAAGAGAAATGGCACCTGAAGCTCCGTCCGAAAGCGGTCCGGGGCGTCCTCGTCCCGGCCATAGTTGTCTATGTCCGACCGACCGTTTGGACGCAATTCCAAGGTAGACTAAAGGGCATTTGAAGGTCTTCACAAAGCCTTTCGCCCGCCGGCCGGGCAACCTCCAACCCACAAACACCGGATGCGGTGCTCGGGTTGGAGATGTCTCATGAAAATCGTCGTCATCGGGGGTAGCGGCCTCATCGGATCGAAGGTCGTGGCCTTACTTCACAGCAAGGGCCATGACGCTCTGGCGGCATCACCGAACACCGGCGTCAACACTATCACGCGCGAAGGGTTGCCCGAAGCGCTCGCCGGCGCGAGCGTCGTCGTGGATGTGGCGAACTCCCCGTCGTTCGAGGACAACGCGGTTCTCAATTTCTTCGAAACCGCTGGACGCAACCTCCTGGCGGCAGAGGCCGCAGCCGGCGTGCGTCATCACGTGGCGCTCTCAGTGGTCGGAGCCGATCGCCTTCCCGACAGCGGCTATTTGCGGGCGAAGGTGGCGCAAGAGAGGCTGATCGAAGCCTCCAAAATTCCCTACACAATTTTGCGCTCGACGCAGTTTTTCGAGTTCGTCGGTGTCATCGCCCAGTCGGCCGCCCAGGGCAGCACGATCCGCCTGTCCCCGGCGCTGCTGCAGCCGATCGCATCGGACGATGTGGCTTCAGCCGTGGCCGCGGTGGCGTTGGCGGAGCCGGCGAATGGCATCGTGGAGCTGGCGGGACCGGAGAAGATACCGCTCGACTCCCTCGTGCGGCAGCATCTCGCTCGGGTCGGGGACGGCAGGGAGATCATCGCAGACATTCACGCGCGCTACTTCGGCACCGAGATCGACGACAGATCCCTGACGCCCGGGGCAGCACCGATGTTGGGTTCGATCCGCTTTTCCGATTGGCTGCGCCGCTCAACCGAAACCGCCTGATCCCTTCGCCACGTCACGCGGGAGACATTGTCATGCTCAAGGCAACTTGCATCGCTGCGGCCCTGCTACTGGGCACCGCCACCATCGCCAACGGCGTCTTCATGCTCGTCGATCCGGAGCGCTGGTATTTGACCGTCCCCGGTGTGACCACGACCGGCCCGTTCAACCAGCACTTCGTCCGCGATATCGGGCTGATCTTCCTGTTCCTGGGTGGCGCGTATCTGCTCGGTGCCGCCCGTGCCGACATGCGGGTGCCGTTCTGGGGAGCCGCATCGATCTGGCTCTCGGGCCACGCCCTCTTTCATTTCTGGGAAGTCGCAGTCGGCATCTGCGGGCCCTCGGCCCTGGCGCGCGACTTTGCGGCGGTGACCCTCCCCGCCGTCATCGGCCTCGCCATCACAACATGGGCCGTGACCAACCGAGGGCGCGTAAGCGCCGCCACCAGCGAATGACACAGCAAGTGCACTCAGATCCAGGCAAAGGAGTTTTCGAAATGTTGAAACTAGCAAAACGCAAAAGTTCGGGCACCGATCAAGCCGCACTCGACGAGCTGGTTCCCTCGCGCTACGCGCTGCGGATTGGCGAGATCGAGGTGCTGGTCATCAGCGACGGCGTGCTGCCGCTGCCGACCGCCATGCTGGGACACAATGCCGACCCCGCCGCCCGCGCAGCATGGCTGCGCGACATGTACCTGCCGTCCGACGCCTTCGACTGGGCCCTCAACGCGGTCGTGGTGCGCAGCGTCGATCAGACCATCCTGATCGATGCTGGATTGGGACTCGACCCGGACCTGCAATTGCCGCGGGCCGGTCAACTGCTCAAGCGCCTGGAGGCCGCCGGCATCGATCTTGCGTCGGTGACTGACGTCGTGCTGACCCACATGCACATGGACCACATCGGCGGGCTGCTCGTAGAGGGCGTGAAGGAACGTTTGCGTCCAGACCTGCGCATTCATGTAGCCGCGGCCGAGGTCAAATTCTGGGAGGCGCCCGATTTCTCACGCACTAACATGCCGGCAGGATTTCCGGACGCACTGCGGGCGACTGCCAAGCAGTTCGTGCGCGAGTACAGTAGCAATCTGCGCCCGTTCGGCGACGAGCACGAGGTGGCGCCGGGTGTCCGCGTCCACCGCACCGGGGGCCACACCCCTGGGCACAGCGTGGTTCGCCTGGCGTCGGGAGGCGAAAAGCTGACGTTCGCGGGCGATGCGGTGTTCGCGGTCGGCTTCGACCAGCCCGACTGGCACAACGGCTTCGAGCACGATCCCGAGGAGGCGGCGCGTGTTCGCGTTCGCCTGTTGCGGCAGCTGGCGGAGACCGGCGAATTGCTGGTGGCCACGCATCTGCCGTTCCCGTCCGTCGGGCGCGTAGCGACCGATGGGGATGCTTTCCGCTGGGTACCCGTCTTCTGGGACTACTGAACCATTGCCGCGCGGAGCCGCCCTCAGTCATTCAAAGCAAAGGAGCATGTTCTATGAGCACCATCACCACCAAGGATGGCGTCCAGATCTTTTACAAAGACTGGGGGCCCAAGACTGCACAGCCCATTGTCCTCCATCACGGCTGGCCGCTCAGCGCCGACGACTGGGATGCGCAGATGCTCTACTTCCTCGGCAAGGGCTTTCGTGTCGTTGCCCATGATCGCCGCGGTCACGGGCGCTCCAGTCAGGTCAATGACGGCCACGACATGGACCACTACGCGGCCGACGCCGCTGCCGTCGTCGAGCACCTCGACCTGCACAATTGCGTCCACATCGGACATTCGACCGGTGGCGGCGAGGCGGCGCGCTACGTCGCGCGCCATGGCAACGGCCGCGTGGCGAAACTGGTGCTCATCGGCGCCGTGCCGCCGATCATGGTCAAGACCGCCGCCAGCCCCGGAGGCCTGCCGATCGAAATATTCGACGGCTTGCGCCAGCAGCTGGCGGCAAACCGCGCGCAGTTCTATCGCGAATTCGCGGGCGGCCCCTTCTATGGCTACAACCGCCCCGGCGCGAAGCCCTCGGAGGCTGTCATCTGGAACTGGTGGCGCCAGGCCATGATGGGCGGCGCTAAGGCTCAACACGACGGCATCAAGGCGTTCTCCGAGACCGACTTCACCGACGACCTGAAGATGATCGACGTACCGACGCTCGTCATGCACGGCGACGACGACCAGATCGTTCCGATTGCGAACTCTGCGCCCCTGTCGGCGAAGCTGCTGAAGAACGCCACGCTAAGAATGTACGAGCACCTACCGCATGGCATGTGCACAACCCACGCCGACGTGATCAACGCCGATCTCCTCGCGTTCATCACGGCGAAGTCTGCCCGTGTCGCGGCGTGAAGGCGTAATTCGGTCTCAAGCCCCCGGCACGGTTGCTCGCTGGGTTGAACTTGCTCGCGGCCGGCTCGTCCTCGTGACCGGCCTTGCCCTTTTAGATGCATTGGCCAGTCGACGGCCTAAGTGGCCGCATGTCTAGTGGTGACTAAGCCGCAATAAGACCCAGGCATGCAACCGTTAGTAGCTGCCATTCGCTGAAGGTGGTCGGCGCCCCCTGGACGATCACCGACCAGGTCCGCTCGTGGAGGTGAAGCGGTTTTCAGATGTCGATCTTCTCAGCGATCTCGATCGCATCGTCGACTTCGATGCCGAGGTAGCGAACGGTGCTTTCGATCTTAGAGTGCCCAAGAAGAAGCTGCACTGCACGCAGGTTGCCGGTCCGCCGGTAGATCAGCACCGCTTTCGTGCGCCGCAGCGAGTGGGTACCGAACTTGGCCGGATCGAGCCCGATGCTGGCAACCCACTCATGGACGAGACGCGCGTACTGCCTAGTTGTGAGGCCGCGTTCGGCATTGCCTCGACCGGCAAAGAGATATTGACCAGCCTTTCGTCCGGTCGCGCGAAGATACTCGTCGACGGCCGAGCGGGTCTGGTCCGTCAGCTCGAACCTCACCGGCCGGCCCGTCTTCTTCTGGCGGATGGTGGCCCGATCCATGGCATATCCGCTCGGCGCCACGTCGTCGACGCGCAGAGCGACGAGGTCACAGCCGCGAAGCTTGCTGTCGATGGCGAGGTTGAAAAGGGCGAGGTCGCGCTTGCGGTCCGCCATCTGCAGTTTCGTCCGGATGGACCAGACGTGGCTGGGGCGCAGCGGCGGCTTAGCCCCGATGAGCTTGCCCTTATTCCAAGGCAGTCTGCGGGGTGATGTGGTTTCGATATGTTGGTGCTGGTTCTCCATGGCTTGTCTCCCTTGTTGGAGACACATAACCATGCGCCTGCGCGGCCGTATGCGAGCCTGCGACTTCCGGTTTCAGCAAGTTTCTTCGATGTGATGGTTACTCTTTAGCGCCACAGTCTTTGAAGCGGCCATGGTACGAGTTCACGGCGCACGTCACTGAATCTGTCGCTATCGGCTCGTACGCTCCCTGTAAGGGTCTGTAAAAACCTCGAAGCCGGGCAATCGATGATCGCCCGGCTTCCGCATTCCGACGTTGTGTGTGCTGGCTTAGCCCGCCTTGCGGGCCTTGCGGGCGGCGTAGCGCGCGTCGCGATCCTTCTTGCGCTGCGCCTCAATCTCAATCTGCTCGTCGATTTCCCGCGCCAGCCGCGCTTCGTGCTCAGTGCGCGCAGCCAGTTCTTCTGCCGCAGCTCGCACCGCGCGCTGCTCCTGTTCGATGCGGCGTGCCTCTGCACGCTCGCCGGCTAGCCTCTGCCGTTCGGCCGCTGCCAAGGCACGCGCCGCCCTTTGCTCGGCGACGGCCGGATCTTCCGCCCGCGCGCGGAATCGCGCCAGCGCGGCGTTCTTCGCGGCTTCGGATGTGGCCAGCCGGTCGTTGAAATTTGAGTCCTTGAAGGCTTTCATTTTGCTCCAGTCAATCGGTCCAGTTTTCTGACCCGAACACGGCGCTTCCGTCCCCGGGAAACAGCTGGCGCCTCGATAGCACGGAATTCGCCACCTCGCGAACTGCTCCCGACGTCATCCATTCCTTATCCATCTTGGGACTGGACCGCCTGGTGCGACGACGCCTGCGATATGCGTCACGTCATGAGGTCCGGTGGCTTCACCGGCGTTAGCGGGGCCAGCAGGACTCAAACTCATTTCAGGCGCTCGTTGCGCCGCCTACGTGCTCGGCGCACAGAGAGAAGTTTGTCCCATGAGCCGACATCCCTGGTAGCAGACATCGATGCGGGCTGACGCGATCAGGATGTCCGTTGTTGCGGGTACTCCGGCCGCATTGAGCGATCTCCGACCGCCGTTATTGACAAGAAAGCCGACACCCACTCGATTGACATTCACATAGCCGCTGCTCGCTCAGCAGCAGACCATGCTGTGACGCCGACACTTCATTTGATCTGGTTTCGCTGTATCCGTGCCGATGACGACGCCAAGCGGATGTTGCCGGTCTGCCGGATCTTTAAGAGGTAGTTGCGCACCCAGTTCCTCGAAGCCAGAGAGCGTGAAGTGACTGATAACGCCGACATAACGAGCGATCTAGCCATCCCACCTGCTATGGATGCGGTGGTCGTCAGCTACGATGGTAACCTAGGGGACCTCAACTTACATGAACTCCAGCAAGCGCTGCAGGCCGCTGTTCCTGACGCAAACGCTCTGACCGATGCCGAGCGTCGTGGCGCTTACGCCGAAACGCTACCCTTCGGCCTCATGCCCAGCCGCGGTGCCAGTCCGTGGGGTACTTATTTCGGACCTCAGGGATCTCGCGACCGCCAGGATGGCACTACCGTCCACTTCCCCGACATCGCTGGCGCTGACACCAAAACGCTCGCCCATTGGATGGACCGTGCGCGCAGTCTCTCGCAGCCCGTTCTCAAGGCGCGATATGGCGATGTTGCATGGGATATGGCACCGCTGATCAACGGCGCGCGGCGCGATCCCGAGATGGCGCGTCTCGCCATCGACGCCTATCTCGCCGCCCCTTTACTCTCCCCGGCACCCAATCTCTATCACCGGGTGGAGGCCGTGTCGCGGTCGCTGCACCTCGCAATCCTCATCAACGACCATTCCCGTGTCGAAGCGGCGCGCCTTGCCTTGATCGACCTGCATCGCGAGGCGGTGAAGTCTCGCTCGCAGTGGTGGAACACGTTCGAGACACTGATCAACAACAAACGCGCTGGCGTGACTGCCGCCGAGCGAGACGAGCTTGTGGCGAGTCTTGAAGGCCTACTGGGCGATTGTGCCGACCCCAGTGATCCTGGCAAATTCAACCCGCATGATGCGGAGAGCATCGTCAAGCGGCTTGTCCCTGTCTACCGAAAGTCGAACAAGCCGGGCGAGATCAAACGCCTGCGTACGGTTCTCGGCAAGACGTTCGAGCACTTCGCCAGCATTGCCGATCCCATGCTGGCGTCGGTCGTGCTGCAGACCGCCGTTGACGCCTACCGTGACGCTGGCCTTGGCGACGACAGCAAGCGTACCCGCTCGCTTATGGAAGAGAAGATCGGCGCTGCCGCTGACGCCATGGTGCCCATTTCGACCGACATCGAAATAAAGGGCGAGGACATGGAGAAGTTTCTCGCCAGCGTCGTGGTCGACAATCCGGGCCAGAGCCTGGCCAACATCGCCGCCCAATTCCTCTGCAACCGACTGCAGCTTGAACATCTCCTGCAGGAAGTCGCCAAGGAAGCGCCCCTGCAGGCCATCCTGACGCAGACGATCATGGCAGGAGACCATGTCGCCGCGAAGGTCGGCTCCCTCGCCGAGGACTCGAACGGCCGTGTGATTGCCCAAGCCGTGACCAGCTTCACCTTCGACAGCATCTGGCTTCATCAAGCGCTTGCGATGGCGGTGGAGCGCCACTCCCTCACGCCGTATCATATCGTGGCCTGGGCTAACCACCTCGGCCTGTTCAATGACGTAAGCTTCATGCTCGAGGGCGTTGCCGCCTGGTATGAGGGCGACACGGTCAAGGCGCTGCACGTGCTCGTGCCACAGATTGAGGCCGGTCTGCGCAACATGGTCGGCAAGCTCGGCATAGCGACGTGTCCCCGCAGTCCTTGTTCGCGGTAGTCCCAATCGTGTCACGCGATAGCCCGACCTGCTGCGATGACCGCTGGTAACTCGGCAAAGTGTCTGGCCGACCTTGGGCGCCGGCCAGACCACTCGAGTCATACGAGAAAGATGCCGCGCGCCTTGGCCCAACGCTCCAGAATTTTCATCTCGTCGGCACGCGCAACGCGGTTGGCGAGGCCGCGCACCTGAACGATACGGTGCCGCTGGTCGAGCTCGATCGTGAGCAGCCGTCGCGTCTCGCCGGCAACGCGCTGGCGCAGCGACCAGATCGACGCCCGCCCCTCGATGCACTTCTGCGCGTAGCTCGCAACGCAGTGCCGCATCGCTGCCGACTCGGAGACGAGTGAGGCGGCTGTGCGCAATTGCACCAGCACGTACTCCTCACGCTTCGAGCGATCCTTGTTCGACGTGGTCCACGACCAGTCGGCGATCATGGCGCCCGGCCAGCTCCCGCCAGCGGATGCTTCGGGGAGCAGAATTTCGCCGCGCGCCCGGGCACGCGCTCGCTCGGCGCGAAGACGCGCAGCCTCGATGCGCTGGATCGCCGCGAGATCGCGATGCCACGCGTGCATTTGCCGGGTCAGCGAGGCGAGGGTGCGGCCCTTCAAGCTGAAGCGAGCATCCTGCTGGCGACAGTGAGCCAGGTAATCGCCAAGATCCTCCATCTCCTCGACCGAGGTCGGATGCGCGCAGAAGAAACGCACCACCTCACGCCAGAAGCCGAAGTCGGCCTCCGGGCGCGGCCACTGCGCGATGCGCGAGGACGCGATCCGCATCGCGATGCCGGGATCGTTGGCATGGGAACGGGCAATCGCCTGCCAGACCGCCTGCGCGAAGGCGGGCCGCCCCAGCGGATTGAGGAAGGCGTGCACCTCCTTGCGCGACAGCCAGGCGTCGGCGCCCGCACGGTAGAGCGCGCCGCCGCCGGCCGCCACGATGTACCAGCGCTTGCGCAAGCGGATGTCTTCCGCGGCAAGTTCCTCGCTGTCAATCCAGATGTGCTCCAAGTGCTCGGCAACGGGATAGCGGGCGAAGAGATAGCGCGCAGCGGCGACACGCAAACGTGCGGGGTCGCGCGTCTTCATCTGCGGACGCCAAGCATAAGCATCGCGCACGATTTCGCGCTCGAACCCGCGCTTTACCGCATCGATGGCCTGCTGGAAATCCGGTGCCGGACGCGCGCGCTGCGACACACGCCGCAGCGACGCCTGATAGGCTTCAACCCGCGCGCGTTCGGCCTCCTGCCGACGCTGTATCAATGAACGTGCCATTGGTGTTCAACCAGAATGAGTGACGATAAGCCGGACGCACTGCGGGCGTCGGCACGCTGTGTGTCGATCGCGGCAGCATTCTCACGGCTCGTCTCCTCTTGGTTGAACGTCGTCGGGTTGGTGGGGGCGCGTATTTACCTCCGAATACTGAGTGATGCAAGCGCGGATTGACTGTCGAGCGCCAGAGATGGCATTGCCGGTGCCATGGCGGAGATGATCCCAGAGAAACTGCCGGCCAAGAGCACGGCCGGAGAGAAGCGCGTTTTCTCGGCGCTCGAGCGGCTGCCGGAAAACTGCCTCGTCTACTACGAGCCCGTCGTCCAGTCGCGGCATCCCGATCTCATCGCGCTGATGCCTGAGATCGGCGTCCTGGTCATCGAGGTGAAAGACTGGCGCCTGGCCGAGATGTCGAACGTCACGGCCGAGACGGTAACGATCAATCGCCGCGGCAAGTCGGAGACGGTTCAGCATCCACGCAGGCAGGCGCGGGGCTACATGCTGCGGCTGATGGACGAATGCCGCAAGCATCCTCAGGCCAGCAAGCTGATGCAGGACGGCGGCCGTTACTCGGGCGGCTTTGCCTTTCCGTTCTGCCACATCACCGTTCTGAGCAACATAAACCGCGGCCAGATCGAACGCGAGGCGCCGGAGCTGACGCGGCTGTTCCCGCCGGGCGTAACGATCACGCGCGACGAGCTCGCGAGCTGGGAAGAGGCCGATCCCGCCGCGCTGCTGGCAACACTCAAGTCCTGCTTCGATCCTTGGTGGCCGTTCCCATCAATGACGTCGATGCAGGTGGACATACTGCGGAGCGTCATCCATCCGGAGGTGGTGATCCGCGCCAGCGAGACCGAACTCGCCGTGCTCGATCTGCGCCAGGAGCGCAATGCACGTGCCATCGGAACGGGACACAGGATCGTCTACGGCGTCGCGGGCTCGGGCAAGACGGTGCTGCTGATCGCCCGCGCGAAGCTGCTGGCGGAGGATACGGCAAAGCGCATCCTGGTCCTTTGCTATAATCGGCTGCTGGCGCAACACATCAGGGTGGCGCTGTCCGCCCGTCGCGGCGTCGAGGCGATGACATTCCACCGCTGGGGTGTCCGCTCTGGCGTTGACTTCCGCAAAGGTGAAGAAGATGGCGCGTTCGGCGAGCGTCTGCTCTCGCGCATGCACAGCAGCTCGGATTTGCGCGGCCAGTTCGACGCGGTGCTGATCGATGAAGCGCAGGATTGGCCGTGCTCGTGGTTCCAGTGTGCCAAGCTGGCGCTCAAGGAGCCAGACACTGGCGATCTTCTGATCGTTGGCGATGGCAGCCAGTCGCTTTACCGGAAGCGCGATTTCACTTGGGCTGACGCGGGCGTTCACGCTAGCGGCCGCGTGCTCAATCGCAAGTTCGACCTCGATCGCAACTACCGCAACACGGCAGAGATCCTCAGCGTCGCGCGCACATTCGCCGCGCGGACGGCGGGAAATATTCAGCAGATGCCGGCGATACCTGTTGGTCCCGATACCGCCGTTCGCTCTGGATCGGAGCCGCTGCTGATCCAGCTCGATGATGCCACGAGCGAGGTACACTACGCCGCCGCGTTGATCGAGACCTGGCTCCGCGGCGGACTGGAGATTGGCGGACGGCATCAGCGCATCAAGCCGAGCGACATAGCGGTGCTCTATCCGCGGCGGCGTCCCGATGCATCTGTGACGC
The DNA here is from genome assembly GCA_044507625.1 of Hyphomicrobiaceae bacterium. Taxonomy (GTDB): domain Bacteria; phylum Pseudomonadota; class Alphaproteobacteria; order Rhizobiales; family Hyphomicrobiaceae; genus Hyphomicrobium_A. Next base: position 18,561 of record JBIQJE010000018.1, read on the forward strand.
CGCTATGTGAGCGACTAAACGGCTTCTCGCGTGTGGTCGTGCTGTCCGGAGATAGCCCGACCGGCTCGCTTCAAGATGAAGCGGTGAAGATCTTGTCGATGCACAGCGCCCGCGGTTTGCAGTTCCGAATTGTCCTGCTGCTGTGGACCGATCTGCTGGGGCGTTCCGAGAGCGGCAACGAAGAAACCGAACGCGGCCTGCTCTACGTCGCTACCACTCGCGCCGAGGACCTGCTCGTGATCCTCCATTCCGGCAAGTCGCCGCACATTGACGAACTCTATCGTGCTTTTGGAAGAACCTCTCAATAGCGAAACCGGCACTGCTATGAGCAGAGGTCGGCGTATCGTTGGCGCGGTTAGAGCTACACTGGGTCGGCAGTCGGCTCCGCCGAGTTTGCGGAAATCGCGGTGCCGCCGAATGCCTCGGCGCCACCAAATCCCTCCGCTAATAGCAGCAGTCGGAATACGGCGCCAACGCGGAACCTCATAGCAGATCCGCAGTTGGCACCGCATGGCGCCATCACCACTTGTATTGGACGCCGCTGTAGATCGCTCTCCCAAGGCTGGGGTTGAACAGCTCGGACGCGGCCGTTGCCGTCTCGGCCGTCATCGTGGTCGAGATATACCGCTCATCGAGCAGGTTGCGGCCTTCGATGTAGCCAGACCATCCGTTGCTTCGTTCATAGCCCACCTTGAAGTTGAACAATGCATACGGATCTATAGTGAGCGTGTTTGCATTGTCGGCGTAGAACGACTCCGGCATCCACTCAACGTTCGGGCCCGCATAGAAGCCGTCCAGAGTTCTGTATAGCACTTCCGCCCGCAGATAATGCCGGGGCACGCCAGGAAGCTGGTTGTCGCCCCAAGTCGCGTCGCCATTGAAGAAGAAATCGTTGTGGTTGTAAGTGAGGTTGAACCAGAGGCGATCCTCGCGTTCGAGCACCGAGCTCAGCAGCGCGATGCCGACGCTCGCCTCAACGCCCTGATGTACGGTGCTCCCGGCGTTCACGATCCCGCAGGTGCCGGGCTGGTATGTCGTCAGGCATTGGAACTCGTTGTGCAACTCGGCACGGTAGAGCGACACATCCCAATTGAAATCTGCTCGGGAGCCGCGAGTGCCGATCTCGTATGTGGTCGCCGTCTGCGCCTTGAGGTTAGGGCTAGGCGGCGACGTATAGGACGTGGTGTCGAACGTCGGCACCTCGCCGCTGCGTGATACGTTCGCGAATATCTGCCAACTACGGTCGATGTCCCAAAGGATGCCGGCCTTCGGACTCCAAAGATTGAACTCCCGATGGCCGGAGTCGTCGAGATTGGTATCGCCGGCGAAGCAGCACAGGGTGTCGTCTGCGAAGAAGCGGTCGCGGCGGTCGCGTACGGCATGCGTGTATTGCGTGCCAGCAATCAAGGCGACGTCGCGCAACACATAAAAACTGTTCTCCACGTAAGCCGAATAATTTTGCGACTTGTCGACCGTCGATGCGGTCCGATCGCCCTTGACGGCGCCTGTCTCGTTGAAAAATTCGTTGAGGTCGATTGTACCATTGTGAACGTTCACGCCCGCAATGAGGCGGTTGCGGAATCCGTCGATGAGGCGCTCATCAGTGGTGCGCGCAAATGCACCGTAGTCGCGCACCTTGTAATCCAGCCAGCGATAGATCGGATGCTCGACGTGCCTGGAGACACCGAACACGCCAAGCTCGACCAGCGTTTCCGGCGCCAACCGCAGCGTCGTCTTGTTGGCGACGCGCAGTGAGTCGATGTTACGCTGCTGGTCCAGACGCACCCATTCGGGGTTGGCGGCCCGCGGCGAGTTCAACGCCGCGTCCTTGGTCACCTCCCCCGGCAGACGGCCATGCCAAGTGTTGGCGTTGACGTAGAAGCGCGTCTCGGCATCCTCCGACAGCCGATAGCCGAGGTTGGCGCTCAAGCGCTCAATGTAGCCGTTGCTGTGCTCACGATAGCCATCCTCGCGCTGCGCTGACAGATTGACGAAGTAGTCCACTGGACCGGACACGCCACCCGCGCTCACGGCACCCTTGACGTACCCAAAGCTGCCGGCATCTACCCGTGCGCCAAACGCATCGCTGTCGTATCCCGTGGGGGTCACGAAGTTGACCGCGCCGCCAAGCGAGTTGGAGCCGTAGCGCAGCGCGTTGGCGCCTTTGAAGACCTCGACGTACTTGTAGGCTGTGGGATCCATCTCGAAGAGATCGGCAAGGCCATCCGCCGTGTTGATGGGGATGCCATCCATGAACATGTTGATGCCGCGATTGCCGTAGTTGCGCGTCAGGCCCGAGCCGCGGATCGAAAGGCGTGCGTCCGGGCCCCATCGCGTCTGGACGATGACTCCCGGCACCTGTCCGAGCACGTCCTTTGCGGTACTGGCCGGCCCGTTCTTGAATACAGAGTCGGGCACGACCTCGACGCCGCCGGGGATCTGATTGAGGATAGCCTTCGCCTCAGCCGTATTGGGCACCGACAGGCTTCCAGAACGTGCGGTCGTGCTATTGCCCTGAGATGTCGTTGCAGCCGGAGATGTCGCCGGAGATGCTGCAGCCTGCTGCGGGCCGGTCTTCGGCTTCTTTGTCGACTTGGCCTTCTTGGGGACTGCGCTCTGTTCAACCACGATCGGTGGAAGTGGCGTCGGCGCGGGAGCGGCTTCCTGCGCGTGGGCTGCCGCGATGGAAGTCACGAATGCTGCTGTGACGATCGCTGACGCACACGCGCGCGCTGACTTGATACTCGGATACATTTTACGCTACTCTCTAGGCACGGCGTCTAGACGATAAGCAAAGGGAGAGCCTTTGAGCCCTCCCTTGCCTTACGATCAGAAGCGGTAGTTGATGCCGACTTTCGCGGTTTCCAGGTCAAGCTCGGAGCCGAACCAACCGCTGGGCAGCCGGTATTCTTTGTCCTCGAGGTCGATGTAGAGGTACTCGGCCTTTAGCGAGACGTGCTGCGAAAGCGCGTACTCGATACCGCCGCCTGCAACATAGCCGCTTCGGGTCTCGGAGAACGTACCGCCCGGGCGGCCAATGCCGCCACCAACCTGGAAGGTGCTCTCGATACCGGCGTACGCAAGACCGCCGGTTCCGTAGACAAGGAATTTTCCGGCAGTGAACCCTAGCCGCCCGCGAATGGTGGCAAGCCAGTTCACATCGTAGCCGGCATCGGTCGTGCTCGGAGAGAAGAAGCCGACGAACTGCGTATCCCCGGTGAGATCACCTCCCGCGATGTCGGCTTCGATGCCAACAACGAGCGAGTGGATTTGCAGGTTGAAGCCTGCTTGACCTCCAGCGATGAAACCGTCGGTATCGACGGTCGGGTCGAAGCGCGTCGTCCGCGCCGGATTGGCGACGAAGCTTTCACCCGTGCCCTGACCATATCCAACGTGGGTGCCGACATAGAAGCCGGTCCAGTTGTGGACTTCGCGGGGCGCGTCCTTGATGCTGTCGTGGTGGTAGTGCTGAGCGCTGGCAGGTGCAGCGAAGGCCGTGATGGCGAGGGCGCCGGCTGCGGCGATGAGCGTGTTACGCATTTGATCTACTCCAGTGAATTTTGTAGCCCGAAAGGGCGATTGGATGAATGGATGTGCTGATCAGAAATCGAGGCTCAGGCCGACGTTGAAGGAGCGTCCGGGTCCGTGCACTTCGGCCCTGTCGACCATCCCTCCGTTCAGCCCGTAGAGGACAGCGCTGTAACCGCCGAGCGGGACCTCGTAGTCGGTATCGAATACGTTCTCGATGCCGGCATCGAAGCGGAAGCCGCTGGCAGCGTAGCTGGTACGCAGGTTGAGCAGTGCGAATGCGCCGGTCCGGGCTTCGCCACGCACCTCATCGACGCGATTTTTGGCGGCCACAGCCTGGACTTCCGCCACGTTCGTCCAATTGCCGAGCGCGTGCGTGACGGCAAACCGGGCATTGGCCGGCATGAGGTTGAATAGGTAGGTGTCGTTGTCGAGATCGCGGCCGGCGACATAGCTGAATGTGCCACCGATGCTCCAGTCACCCCACCAATGGCCGAGCGCCTTCATGGCCTCGATATCGACCCCGCCGAGCTGTGCGTCGTGATTGACGAACTGCAGGAAGGTGCGGTCGGATGGCAGTCCCTCGCGGCCAGGGTTCAGTTCAACGCCGATGTAGTCGTTGACGTAGGAGAGATAGCCGCTCACCTTCACGTGCCAGTCTCGATGCCCGGCATCGTGCCAGGCGGCACTTGCGCGTAGCGAGTAGGCCGTTTCGGGATCGAGGTCGATGTTGCCCTTGTAGGCGTTCAGGTCGCCGAACCAGTTGATCATGGTGCCGGCCATGACCGAGTTCGACCAGGTGTAGCGCTCGTAGAGATTGGGCGATCGCGTCTTGCGGGCGACGCCGAAATCGTAGGCCTGCGTGGCGTCAGGCACATAGCGCGCCGTTGCCGTCACGTCGACGTTGATATCCTTGCGCTTGTGATCGAGAGCGTTGAAGGCGTTCGCGTCGGCGTCGTATATGGGGCTGTATCCGACTACGTCCCCGGTATCGCTGACGACGTAGTCCGCACGGGCGCCGACAAGCGTTGTCCACGCGCTGGACCACTGCTGCTCGAGTTCGGCGTAGACAGCAGCGCGGTCCCGCTTGCCGCCATTGATGTTCCAATAGGTGTTGGGACCCATCATCGGTTCGGCGCCGGGCAGCGGCGGCCACCAATCGTCGAGGCGATAGCGGTGGTACTCGTGTCCAACCCGCAGCAGGGAGTTCTCGTCGAGATAAACGCCGGCCTTTAGCTCATAGCCGGTATCGCTGCCGCGCGTATCCATGGGCATGCCCATCATGAACACGCTCATCTTCTCTTCGAGCAGATCCATCTTGTGCCGGATCGCCTGGCGATAGATGCGCGCTTCGGCGAAGCCCCAGTCGAACTGCTCCTTGTAGAAGGCGTTGACCGAGAAGCTCTTGTTGTCGGTCATGTCCATGACCTGATTGACGAAGCCCTGGTAGGGAATCGACTGCCAACCGAAGTCGATGCCGAACCTGTCGCTTCCCGCGCGCCCCGCGGCTTGCAGCAGGTGATTGGTGGCCTTGTACTGGGTCGAATCCACCGTGCGCCCGCTACCGTCGTTGTACTGGTCGGCCTTAACCGTCGTGCCGGTATAGGCGATACTGGCATCCTGCGTTGCGGCATAGGCATGCACAGTGGCACCAAATCCGTCGCCATTGCTGCGGTAGAAGGTCGAGAGCCGGCCGCCGGAGATGAAGCTCTCGCTCGCGCTGGCGAATTGCGGGGTCGGAGAATTGACGGCGAGAGTGCCGCCGAGGCTGTCGCCGCCCATGCTGACCGGCGGAACGCCCGCCACCACGGAGACGCTGCCGGCAGCGTTGGCATCGAGATACGACAGCGCTGGATTCATGTGGTTGCCGCAAGACGAAGTCAGCGTCATGCCGTTGACCACCACCTTCAGCCGGTCGTCGCCGAAGCCGTTCAGATACGGCAGTGAGGAAACGCCACCACCGGTTTGGAAACTCATGCCGGGGAAGCTTTGGAACAGCTTGGCGCTGTCGTTGCTGCCTACCAGTTCGGATGCTTTAACTGTTCGCTCTTGCGCGAACGCCTGGTTGGCGGCTGGAGAGTGCGCCATTGGTGCTGACTGCTCATCAGGCTCAGAGCTAGACGGTGCCATGGCAGCAGGGCTGACAGGCTTCTGCTTCTTGGCTGCTTTCTTCTTCGGTGCAGTCGTGGACGGAGCTTCAACCACCACCGGCGGCAATGTCGTCTCTACATTAGCTTCCTGCGCTTGTGATCCACACGGAATGGACATTACGACGAAGGCGGCCGACGCCGACCATAGTGGCCGGGATCTCGCGCTTTTACGCATCTTTACAACTCGACTTTTAGATAGCTGGCACAAGCCTGCTCATCGCCCGCGTCGAGACACGTTCGTGCAGCTAGATGAGCAAGGGATCGGAACAGGCACGCAGCAAAGTCCTGACGTATGGCAGGCCGTGAGCGGACGTGCGTTTGCTGGGTGTTAGCCGGTTGGTGGACCGCGCGCGGGATCTGGCAGTTCGTAGCGCGCAAGCAGCGCGATCAAGGCGGGCGGCGCGCTGGATTGAATGACTGTATGTGCGGTCGCCGGAAGGCCGATCGGCGCGCTCAACAATGCAACGACGGAAGAGGCCGCGTACGGGCAGGTTAGGCTGCTGCCCTTATCCTTCTTCTTGTCGCGTGGAATGCCATCGGCGTCGAGATCGACGGATATAGCACCATGTTCGGTGCAGATGACAACGGAGAAGGTGCCCGGCTCGTTGCCGAATTCGAGCATCAGTCCTGGCGCCAGCAGGCTGCGCAGGATCAGCGCGAACGCAACAAAACTCCCAATACGAGAACGCACAACTCACCTCACCAATCAGCAGCCATAGGTGAGTGGCGCGCGCACATCAACAGCATTTCGTCGATAACGCGTCATTGCCAAATCGCCTGTGGCTGGCTTGCGACGGCGGCGCGGGCCGCACGCGCAGATGCTGTCAAAAGGTCCCGATTGCAGTGCGCCGCACAAGGTTTGAGAAGGTCTAGGCGGCGTGTCAGAGCATCTGGCGTGTGATCGCCTGTGAAGATTGGAGTTTGACGACGCGATGCCGAGTTTGCGGACATGCGACCCCCAGCACTACGTGAGCGAGTGTGCTGCGCAGCCTCGCCCGCAAACCAACCCTGAGCGGACCACCAACCGCGCACGGCAAAGAGGGGGTCATTTTCTGCGCCGGTCCCCGTGCGAATTGGCAGATTGCCGCCTTCCCCGCCAAGCTGGCACCGCGGCTGTTGCCGGAATCGTCTCCCATGACTGATCTTCGTTAATCGGCCCGCGGCAATCCCTGTTGAAGAAATGGAACCGCTGTCTCGACCAAAAAGCGAATCAGCCTATTCAGTGAGCAGGATTGGTCCACCTGACCTGTCGCCAAGTCAAAATAGACCGATTAGATTACAGCGCTTGCCGGCTCCTTTTCAGATGCTGGCGCTTAAACGGCGACCACCAGCATGACTCGGAAAGGACCATCGTCATGGCCGTATTGCGCCTTACGTCTGCCAATCTGGAATTCCTGAAACGCGAACTCCGACGCGGCTATGCTGATATCGGCTCGGCGCACCGCGTCGAGGGCCTTGCCGCCGCCTGCCGCTATCGCTCCCACGCGGCGCAGCTTGCAGCATTGCGAGCCGAGGCTGATGCCCTTCCTGTGATCAACGTAGATGCGGGTCGTTGGGCCGAAAGGCTTGCGGAGCTCGGGTGTGCAAGCGTTCCCGGCGATTGGCTAGATGCGTGTGTGCGTTCACCGCAGTTGCCAGATCCGTGCTGGGTGGAATTCGATACGCGTGCGCGCGGCATCGGCGAGCGTTGGTTCTACCGGTGCCGGGCCGGGAGCCTACCCTACATTACGATTGAGATGGCGCGGAAATATGCGGCGCTGGAGTGGGACTGCATCACAGTCAACTCAGAGCATGACGCCCTTGTCCGGGAAGATAGCGGGCACCCCATCGTCGACCGTCTTTTCGCGACGTTCCAGCGCATCTCGGCGGGTAGCGGGGCAAGGCCGTATTTCTGCGGTAGTGCCTTCGTGGGCTCTATCAAGAGTCTTCGCCCCGATATCGCGCAAACGCTCGCCGATGAGTTCTTTGTTGCGCTGTATCAGGCAAGCCGCCCGGATACACTTGCCGCTGCTTAAGGAAGCAACGCGGATGGGAACGCGCGTCAGCGGGCCTTCGGAGCACGAACTGGCGTTGCTCGCGCTCAATGGCAAGATCGGTCAGTGGTGGGAAAGCGGCACTCCGCAAGCGGTGTTCGCAGGCTCGCTGGAGCTGGATGGCGATGATATATTGCTGTGCCTCGCCATCCAGAGCCCAACACACGACCATCCCTTCAACTTCGAAAGGGGGCCCATAGCGGCACTCTGTGGCTTGGTGGACGGTAACGCCGTTACTCTGATCAACTGCGTAGTGACAAACGACAACTGGAACCACAGGGACGATGCTGGGTATTCGTCGCGCGTCAGCATACAGCCCGTACTCATACTTATAGGCCGTCACCATGCAGACCCCCAAGGCAAGTATGCGCTGGCCGGATTTTCGACGAACGAGATTCGCAAAATTTTTCGGGTGCATCCTCTTAAAGATATCGACCCGCTAAGGCACATCGAAACCATCGCATTGGTAGACATGGCCCGGATGCAGGCGGACGAACTGATGCGTTCGCGATATGCCCTTATCGAACTGCCAAACCTCAACGTCTTTCAGGCGGCCATCGAGTCCATCAACGGGTCGGTCTCCTTCCAATTTTCTGCTTCGCACACGTTCAACAGGGAGCGAGGGCCATCAGCCTCCTACAGTCCACGCCTCGTTATGGAACTGCAAGAACCGGTGAGTCTGTACGGGATGTTGCGCTATGCGCGGCAGGCGACGCATCTTTTGTCGCTGATCTCGATGTCGCCGAACACGTGCCTTGATCTCGATATCAGTCGGGATGCCGAGCGCCCCGAAAGCTGGAAGGTCTTTCAGAACGGCAAGCCAAGAGCACGGGAGCCATCGGATTTCCCGGATTGGCATGTCTTAGTTCGTTTCCCGAAAGATGAACAATTCTATCCGAGATTGTGGAGCCGCTGGTTCGCGACTAGAGACGACCATGCGATCCCCCGTTGGATGTTCCAGTCATCGCTGGAGCAGGGGCATCGCTTCGACATCAACAGATTCCTGAATGTGATGCAGTGTTTGGAGATTCTGGCGAGCTTGTACGCCAACGGCAGGGTCATCGACAAAGCCGAGTTCGACAAATTCTGCGCCATCGTCGAGGCCGAAGCCCAACGCCACTTGCAACCGGACAATCTCGCCATAGCCACCCGCATGCTCAGGCAGCAAAACAGGCCGCCCTTGGCGATGCGCCTGCGCTCGTTGGCGTCAAGGATTGACGGCCCGGTACTACGCTCGCTTCTCGGCGACGACCTGCAAGCCATCGATTGGGCAGTGAAGGCGCGAAACTATTTCACCCATTTTGGCGATCTGTCAGCGGCGAAGCGCGAACTTGTCGAGGAGAACCTAGCCTTGCTGACGTGCAAGATGAGCGCTCTCTACGTGGTGCTCGAGCTTGACATTCTCGGCTTGGCGCCCGCGACGTACATGTCGGAGGGCCGCTCTGCCTTTCCTTGGATGATGCGGCATGCAGCGGACCGCCATCTGCCTCCATCCGCGTGAGCATAGTACTGGCATCCTGAAACAAGCGGATAGGTCTCGTGCCTTGCAGTTGTCCGCTGGTGGAACGCCGCGCTGCATTAGCGCAAAGCCGAGATCGCGGGACCTACGAGCGCACGCCTTAAGTTAATCGAACGCGGGGCGGGGACCGCTGCCCTCCGCGAACGGACAAGCTGCCGACTTCCGTAGGACCGTCTCGCTGCTGTCTGTGCGAATATTCTGCAGGCCATAAAGCATCACACTTCCGACAAGTGATCTTTTTTCCATTCCTGGTGTGCCTGCACGCGACCCAGAAGATGCTTGCGCTCGTTCGCGTAATTCAGCTTGGACGGGCTATCAAAGCCCTTGCGAACGGCCGCAGCAAGGGACTTCACAAGTTCGGCATCGAGCGTCGCCTGCTGGTCGAAAGGACCGACGTCTTCGACTACACGCGAGACAATTCCGATGATGAATGAAAGCCCGCGAGGAATGACGGTGCCCACTAAATCCCGTGCGCGCGGGCAAACTCGCTTCGTATCCTTGGTGCTATCCGGATCGCCACCTAGATGCAATTCTATCTTCCGAAGTGACTTCCCCCTCAGCCAAGAAACTACCCCCTGCGTTAGTTGGAGAAGGGCATCTGCAGACAATTCTGTATCTTTTTTCTGTCCAATCGCACCGACCACAGATCGCGCCACCTCGTGGAGAAGAAGATCTCGAGCCTCGGTGTCTGTCGCAAGCCACTGAAGTGTCCATGTCGTCCATCCAATAACATCGACTGGCAGTGACCCTATCTCAGACTCAACTTTCACCCGAAGCCGCTGCAGGACGCTTGTAGGCAAGCCACTCTGCGACGACAACACAATGACTGAAGGATGGATCTCTGCGTTTCGTTCCTGCGTCACCTCAGCCTGCAGCGCCGCCAACTTCTGATCAAATTCGTTCTGCTTCGCCCTTTTTTGCGCCACGTACGCGCCGAGCGATCGTGAGAGGTTCAGTGCCGTAGAAGTCCCAGTTTCGTCGTCGGCTTCTTGGATCGTTGCCATCCGATTAATCATGTAGCGGACATCACGGTCCGATAATTTGCCTTCCATAATTCGATCTAGAATAACGCCCAGTGGATCCTCTATCGAGACACAGCGATCATCCTCGGGCAGGATCGAGCGAAGCTTCGAAACGACCCCGCCATTCAGTGGCTTAGACTTGGAAAAGCTAATTATCGGCTCGGGGACGAGGAGGACCACCCCATTTGCAAGATGGCCCGCACGGCCTGCTCGAGCCGCCGCGTTCAGAAGTTCATGGGCTTCGAGGTCTTCGCGACCATCTGCACTCGCTCGCTTGTCTCCGGCCAAAATCGCAAGTTGGGCCGGGAGGTTTAGGCCTTGCGCAAGGGTCGGTGTCGCTACAATCACCTTAGAGCCATCCGCACGACGAAACATGCGTTCCGCGAGATCGCGCTCTAACCGCAGCATGGAGGAATTATGGGGAACCGCTGCCGCACCCTTTTTCACAAGGGAGTGCTGCAGCCCTCCTAATTCAGCTTCAAGTGCGTCCCAGCGATCAGCCTCCAGCCCGTTGGGTTCGACCTCCCAATCCATCTGCTCTGAGATGCGGTTTGCTGTCGAGACGGCATCAGGCTTGGTATTTACGAACACGATAGTCTTGACGTTGTTAGCTGCCGCAGACACGGCGAGCGTCGCGGCGACTTGATTCGCATTCGGCTTGAGCCTTACGGACTTGCCATAGAGCTCCCCGGTGAGGGTAACGTCCTCATCAGATATCGGCGTGAAGGAGCAGATTGCTCGGCTATCTGCTTCCGAGAGCCAGTTATGCTGTAGTCCCCAAATTGCCCACGGCTCCGCCCTTAGCTTGTCTTGACCTACCGCACGGAGCTTCTTTGCGCGCTTGTTGTCCTTCGCGTCTTTTGCCTGGTGAGCTGCGAACGCACTAGCGCGGATGGAGTCTAACTCCTCCTGTTCGAAGGTTACAACTCCACGCGCTTGTCTGCTTGGCTTCCACAACAGATCAACAAAGACACTTTCTCGACCGGTCAAGCTCGCAATCCAGCCTGCGAATTCCTGGCCATTCTTCAACATCGCGGACATGAAAAGCATGTCAGCATCGGGTGCTATGCGATTGAACGATAGGAGGCACAGCATACTGTCGAGGGCGCGCCGTATCTTGACCGATTGAGGGCTTAGAAGATGACACTCGTCGAACACCAAGAGTCCCACCTCAGCGAAAGCGCTCGGCGCGAATGAAAGCATCGCCAAACACCGCTCTGGCGTCATCACCTCGATTTCCTTTAGTGTCGCGTCCGTCAGCATGAGCATGTCGAAGTCGCTAGAAACAACTGAGCCGAGCAGCTCCTCGGGGAACATCTCCTGCAGGTCCTCGGTAAGCTGTTCGACCAGTGCGTGCGTCGGAGCGAGGAAGATAACCTTTTGCTTGCGGGCTAGGACGCCTGCAATCTTGAGCGAGGAGACCGTCGTCTTTCCTGCGCCCGTCGGAAGTACGACCACGGCAGATTTACCCGTCTCGTAGAAGTTTTTCCCGATTGCTTCCCGATGATTGCGCCAGAGATATGGGCATACCTTTGCCCGGTGGCGAAGCCACTTGATCCAAAAATCCACGTTCGCGCCACTGGGCGGTGGCACCTTCGTCAGGGCGGCCTGCTCGACGCCATCACACGTTGCTAGCAGAAGCGAGGCAAGATGCCTCGGCCCCGCATACATCGTAACCAGGCCGGGCATGGCTTCGTCAAACCGGGCGCTCGAATGAGTGGACAATTCCAAGACGCGATTAAATGCATGCCTTGCACTGTCAAACCGACCGTAACCCGCCGGTCGAGCCGAAGCCGAAAGAATATCTGCGGCCAACAGCTCGACGCCGGTAATGAGGCTTTCAACCAGCGTCTGCATTGCACGGGATTGAAGCCTGGTTTTCGGATGACTTGCCCTGCGCCACCTATCGGCGCGCTCAAGCAGTGACTGCAGCTTGCCGCCTGCTAGATCACGCAAATGCTCTGCGAGAATACCGACCTCGTAAATGGCGCCGTTGCGCTTCGTGCGCATGGAGCCAGACGCCTCATTCGCGTCTGCGTACTGTTCCGCTGCTAAGAAGAGAAGGCCGGCTGCTACTGATGAATCGACCCCATCGCGATGGAACGGGGGCGGCTCCTCTTCCGCCTGCGACCGAGACTGTCTTGAAAGAATTTGGTGCGCGGTCCCCGCTACAAACGCCGATGCACGCTTCGACTCCTCATCTTCTAATACGGAAGTCACAAGCTCGTAGGTATCCGCGATGCGCTCTAGAGGCCACTCGTCATCCGCAGGACGTTCAAGCCGTCCCTCAGCTCCTCTCAATCGAGAAGACACGAGTTCTGCATATCTCTGCGTAAGGAGTTGAGGTAGGTTCTCCGTGTCGAGCCCAGACAATGGGGGTGCGGAGCGAAGTAACCGTGCCGTTTCTGGATCAAACATCGACATCGCCCCACGCGTCGATCGCACTGACCGCTGCTTCTGCTAGGCGGTCGAAGTAATCGCGCAATTCGCCATCAACAACGAATGTTGCTCCAATCCGTTGGTGAGGATCGAGCCCGCCTAAGTCGTCGTATCCCTTGAACACTGCTTTACGGCGCGCCACAGAATCGTCGCTTGATGTAATGGCCAGTGCAGCCCGATAACTTCGATAGGCCAAATCAAGAACTCGTTCGGCAGCCTCTGTTGCACGCGTTCCATCCACACCCGTGCTCTTTATCATTGAAGCAGCAATGGAGATGAGTTCAGGTGCCCGCAGGTTTTGATGATGATCGCGAAATGTTGGGAGTACCTCATCGTGGAACATGCCTCGCGGACTACCCGAACATTTGTCTTCGCGAATCGTAGCCTCAAGAACTTCTCCTTTCGCCGCATCCCACTCAATCATCAAACCATCTAAGCCTTGGGTCGTCGATTTGAGATGCGGGTCATTGAGTAACACGGCATCGCCGTGGGCTTGCCGCGCCGCAATCCACGAGACCGCCTCAAACAAAAAGCCGTCTCTCCGCCATCGAGACGCCTTTAGCTTTTCTTCGTTTGAGCCCGAGATCTGTAGCTGTCTCTTAGCGGATGACCTAACGACGCTCTTCGTGATGACAGGAGACTCGACGCTAAGTTCGAGGATGATCTTGGCGGCATGCACGGCTTGGCCCAGTGCGATGATCGCTATGAGGCGAGCGAGCCGGTCGATATCCTGCGTTTGCCAACGGTCTCCGATGCACGCTTCATCGATTTCCACCGCCTCGATCTTTAGGGCACCTGCGGACGTCTTCACTAAACGTCGCAGCCCTTTTGTAGGCCCCGTTAATTCGGAGCCTTCGTTATCGATATCCTGCATGGAGTGGTCCCGCGTCCCCCCTTGCGCTAACCGAAAGCAAATCTTTCGCCCCTTGCTTGCAAGGCCCACAATACACCATACCAGACGTTGATTCTCGAAAATGGGAAGCGCGAGGCTCGACACTCGGTCGGTCCGGCGAATTGGCGGTAGCGGCAAATTTTTAGGGCCTGCCGTCTCAGTCGCGGTTCTTGGGTTTGGACCTCGATCGACAAGAAGTGGTGCAGGGCAGAGGCATTTCTCGGGGATACCGCGATGACCACTCACCGCTTCAACGTCAGCTCTCGTCTCGCCCTTTTGCTTGGGGAAAGTTACCGGACGATCGAGCAGGCGTTGAAGGAGCTCGTCGACAACGCCTGGGACGCCGATGCTCTCGAAATCACAATCACGGTGCCGAATGGACCGGAGGTGGCCGCGCAGATAGTCCTCTCGGACACCGGCGAGGGGATGACGCCGCAACAAATTGACAACGACTACCTGCGTATTGCCCGCGATCGGAGGAAGGATCGGGGCCCGCGGACTAAGAGCGGGCGACTAGTCAAGGGTAGAAAGGGCATTGGGAAATTCGCGGGAATAATTGTCGCCGGACATATGGAGTTGATAACGCGCCGCGACGGCAAGAGGAGCACCGTCGTGATCGACCGACAGGCGCTTGAAAACAGTCCGCTCGACCTCGAGAAAATCGATGTGCCTGTAGTCACCGACGACCACGATCCCGCTGACCATGGGACGTCGATCACGCTGACCAATCTGTTTGGTCATATCAACTACCCGACCCCGGCCGCCCTGCGGCACTCCCTCGCCCCCGAATACGGTCGTCAGAATTTGATGCACGTCGTGATAAACGGTGAGCCGCTGACGCATATGCAAATTCTGGGGCACATAGCCCCTAGGATGATTGACGTTCCGGGCGCCGGAAAAGTGGAGGCCGAGTTCGTCATTGCCGACAAAAAACAGATTAAGGCAATGCGCGGAATCCAAGTGCGCGTGTCCGGCAAATCGGTCGGTGACCCGACGATGTTCGGTCTCGACTCCGACGAGCGGGTGCCCGCGAAATTGCTCGAGCACGTGACGGGCGAACTGCGGGCCGATTGTCTCGAGGAGGCGGCCACCTCATGTGGTTGGACAGAGTTTCTAGAGAGCGACAAATCGGTACAGGCCGTGTTCGCCGCAGCGCGCGAACACCTGAGATCCGAGTTGAAGACGGTGTTTCGGCAGCAGATGGCTGCCGCTTATGCGCGCTACGTCAAGAAGTACGGCAATCGGATCGACAATCTTCCTGATGAAAAGCAGGAGCGCGCTCGCGCCGAGATCAATGACATTTTACTTCGGTACTATGGCGACGACGAGCGGATCGAGGCTGCAATCGAGATCATGCTTCGCACCCTAGAACGCGATGATTACTACGTGATCACTCAAAAGTTGCTAGCTGCTCGCGCCTGTGACATCGCCACCTTGGCAGATGCCCTACGAGAGATGAACATTGCGGACCTCGCTTTGGTCAGGCGACAGGTCCGAGCGCGCCTCGCTGCGTTGGAGAAACTTCGCGAGCTTACGAACGATGACTCCACGCAGGAGAAGGATGTCCACGTGGCGATTGAGAACACTCTTTGGATTCTTGGACCCGAGTTCGCACTTCTCGCAAGCAATCGCACACTGACCAAGGTGATTGAGGACGTCTTCGGCACGCACAGCACCGGCGCTGACGGTGCGAAACGTCCAGATTTATTGCTGCTCAACCGATACGGCGGTCGGTATTTGCTCATCGAGTTCAAGCGCCCGGCCGTCACGCTTGACTACGACCACAAGGCCCAAGCCGAACGTTACCGTGGGAAGCTCAAGCGCCACGCCGAGCCAATCGACATCATCGTTTTCGGCGGTAAGCGTCGAGATGACATGGTTGCGCTTCATGAAAACGGTCAGATCCGCATGGCGACTTATACCGAGCTTATCTCTCGCGCCGAGAGCGAGCACAACTGGCTACTCGATACGCTGGTTCGTGAGGAGCGATGAACGTGCGGCCGCTTCTGCGTTCGCCTCCGTCACCTGCAACTGGTTGACCTCAGGCAGGCGCGCACTGCGCCCCGTGAGCGAACTCTCGCTGGACAGGCTCAACGGCCGGACTGCCTCCGAAAGCTGACGTGGGCAGGCTCAGATGGTTCGAGCAAACTCGGCGTGCGTCGACTTCCGCTCATGGGACGTTTCGACCGCCCAGCACCGTGCGAATCGCTCTGATCAACTTGGTCCTCGCCGATCCTTTCTGAGAGCTCGAACGACAGCGCGCCTGAGCGTGGACCTCGAAACCGAAAGCTTGTTTGCGATATCGCGAACCGATCGCCCGGTGGCTAACAGAGTCCTCCTCGCAGACGCAATCTGATCCGGCGAAAGCTTTCGGGGACGCCCGAGCGATGCGCCGCGTAACTTGGCCGACGCCATCCCTGCGCGCGTCCGTTCGCTGATGAGTGTCCGCTCAAACTCCGCCAGTGCGCCCATAACATGGAAAAGCAACCGCCCGCCCGCAGTCCCTGTGTCGATCGCCTCCGATAGGCTGCGGAAGGCGACGCCGCGCGCTTCCAGTTGCGATATGAGCGCGATCAGGTGCGAGAGGCTGCGGCCGAGCCGATCAAGCTTCCAGACGACGAGGGTGTCGCCCGGCGTCAAAACCCCGAGCGCCGCGTCCAGTGACGGCCGGTTCGTCCGCGCGCCCGACGCGTAATCCGTGAAAACCCTTTTGCAGCCGGCACGCTCGAGCGCGTCAAACTGCAGAGCCGGGTTCTGCTCGTCGGTCGACACGCGCGCGTACCCGATCATCATGCCCTCACAGATCCCCTGACTTGTATCCACGCCCGGTCGAGCCAAACGCGATCGTCAGGGCTGTGCATAAGTATCAAAAAGGGTCCCTTTTGCTTCAGGCGGACGAGACAAAGTTTCGACTTCGGCAACTCCGGTATTTCCAGCATAACCCGCGCTAACCACGCCACAAGACGGTTTGCCCATAAATGCACCCTTTATGACCGAGGGGTCCATGCCTTCGTCATTCACCAGGGATGGTCTCAAATGGACGGCTGTCAGAATAATCTGCCTGAATACCTAACCACCGCGGAAGTTGCTGCGATGCTGAGAATGACCACCAAGTCGCTTGAGGCCATGCGAGCTCGTGGAAAAGGTCCCCGCTATTTCAGGCGAAGCCAAACAGGCCGAGGCGTAATTTACCGCCTCGCGGACGTAGAGGATTGGCTGATTGGCAACACAAGGAATGGATAGCCCCCTTATACCCCGTTCAGCACCTTAGTGAAGAAGGGAGCAGCAATCAGGATGCCTTTTCTAAAAGAAGACGAACCAGAGCTCTTATTGGCGAAAGAGGCCGCAGAATACTTGCGATTGTCCGTCCACACACTCGCACGTTTCCGAACCCTAGGCGGTGGCCCCGCGTACATTAAAACAGGCCGCTCCCGGAGCAAGATACTCTACCGCCGATCCGCCATCGATTCATGGCTTCAGAGCAGGCTGCGTAAATCGACTGCCGAGTATGGGCGACATTGACCTATTGCTGACCCGCGACAATCGTCGCCGCCCTTCACGCCAAAAGGCTCCGTTTTTCGCGTGAAGATTCAATAGCACGACACTGGATTTGAACCCTGGGGTCATCGGCCGTAAAGGCCGGTGACCCAATAGGCATATCCGCGCGTACCCGCGCGTACCCGCGCGTACCCGCGCGTACCCGCGCCAAGAAATGGCCAATTGTGCTTGTAAATCAATGCTCTCGCGGGACTTGAGCCCGGGGCGTGACAGGGAAAACGCTCTGATTGACCTATTGCTGACCCGTCGCCTTTCGACTTACGCCGGTTTCGTAATAAGGTCGTTTTTCTGTGTGGGATTTCAAAGGGATAAAGTGGCGCGAGAGACGGGACTTGAACCCGCGGCCTCCGGCGTGACAGGCCGGACTTCAAACCCGAGCAGCCCCGGCCATAGCCGAGCGGCACGGAAAGATGACTTTCCCCGCAAGGTCACCATTTTCTACCTCATCCCCTGCGACGTGTCGACTCCAATGTCTCGACAACACGTCGGGTATCACTCGGACGTACAAGCCTTCCATCGCCTCCTACGCACCTCCTATGGCGGAGGGCCTCCAATGGTGTCCTTTGTAGTCCCGTTATTGCCGCCACTTGCTCATTCGTTGAAAGGCAATCCGAATCACTATTCGGTTTTTTTCATTTTTCTCTCCCTCTCACAGCTCGTAAGTGCATACGCACACACCTCCCAATGATCGGCAATACCAAACGTGTTTCCTGCTCATCTGGCTGATTAATAAGACGTCGCAATTCAGGGTTTGCTGCAGGTATTGAGAGGGGCTAGGGGAGCTGCGGGGGATTGAGGGGGTTTGAGCGGGAGATAACTTTGACGCATCACATTTGTGTTACGCGTTGTTTCAATTGGCGTGACTATACGCAATTGAACGTGTCGCGTTCCCTCCTACGCCTGCGACCTACCGCCAATGATCGCGACAATCTCGGCTTAAAAGCTGAGGGCGGCTTCCCCTGACGAATGACCCTCGGAAGCTGCGCTTCAGAGTGCCGGGTGGGTCAGTTTCACACTGCCGATACAGCGCAGCACCAACGGCGCTCCTGGCCTCTCGTCGACCATGCCCGCCTTTCTGACCGGGGGACAGAAAGGGGCTGAGGGGGATTGAGGATAATACGTTGGTGAATTGATCTTTCCCGGCAAATCTCGCGCGAAATGAAACGCGTCGAGGTCGCTGCAATGTTGCGTTCCAGAGGGAAAGAAGGCGGGGGCTCGCGGGCGAATTTTGGTTCGCTCGAGAGAAGAGGAGGGGCGCACTGATGAGCCACCGACAGCACCCGATCCCTCGGCAGGACGCCCCGTCACGCCATTGGCCACGCCTCATGCGTGCAGCGACGGCCGCCGAGTACACAGACGAAAAATCCGTTCAATCATTCCTGCGTCGCGCAGGATCCATCTACCCCAAGCCCATCATTGTCCCCGGAAGAGGTCGCGTATGGACAAAGGAAGGCCTCGACGAAGCAATCGACCGCCTGAGCAAAGTGCTGAGCGGAACGAGCGCCAACCTCGCCGACGACTTGTGAAGGGCTGGCCCCGCTACATGATCGAACGCCGTCTCGCGAACGGGGAGATCGCATACTATTGGCGGCCACACCGAAGGATCATCCAGGCCGGCTTCACTCTGCATGCCGAACCGCTCGGCACCGACATTGGACAAGCCATCGCCCGCGCACATGATCTCAATCGTCATCTCGACGCGTGGAGGATAGAACGCGGTTGTGTCAGAACCCTCGACCTGCAGCCAGGCTTCGGCACGCTCGAATGGCTCTTTGAGCGCTACAAGCAGCCTGACTGCCTCGCCGGGAAGCGCGTCTCGGCGCGATCACGCCCGGACTACATCCGCGCCTTCAAGCTCATCTGCGAGCTGACCCGCAAGTCCGGCGGTGACGTCGGCGGCGCTCCGGTGAAGGCCATCGACGCGCGCGCCGCCGACAAGATCTACGAGCGATTGAAGGTTGGCCCCCGCGGGCCCCGACTGCGCCAAGCAAACGTCTGCATCATCCGTGCAGCACGCGCATGGGATGTCGTCGCTCGACTTCACCCGAAGGACGTACCGCTCCAAAATCCCTTCCGCGGCGTCGAACTCACGCACGGCAAAGGCAAACGGCCAGCCGCCACGCGTGAGGACGCCTATGCGCTGCATCAGGCCCTCGTCGACGCAGGTGAAATCCACCTTGCCGTCGTGCCCCTCGTTTGCTTCGAGTGGCTGCAGCGGCCCGAGAACGTCATCGCCGGCCACCTCACCTGGCTCGACTACAAGCCCGCCAGCAAGCCCAACTCCGTGCGCATCGAGCATCACAAGACCGGCGCGCTCGTTTGGATGCCATTGTCCGACGCCGACGGTCCGTTCTTCCCTCAGCTGATCAACTACCTCGATGGGCTGAAGCGCCTCGGCACTCCCGTCGTACTCATGTCGCCAGAAAGGCGACGCAAGGGCCGCGTGTTCGATCCTCGCCCCTTCCTCATGCGCGAAGCCCGCAAGCGCGTGCGCCAGGCAGCCGACACCGCCGGATTGCCCTCATGGCTGACGCTCGACGCATGCCGCCACGGCGGCATGACGGAGCTGGCCGATTCCGACCTCACCGAAGAGCAGGAGATGTCGCTGTCGGGTCATACGACGCCCGATGCCAAGCGCCGTTATGTGAAGCGCACGGACGCCCAGCGCCTGACCGCCGCACGCAAGCGGCGCGCGTGGGTGCAAGAACAAAAAATGCACGAGAGTGGCAATGAAACGGCTTCGAAGAGTAGCAATGGAACATCTGTTCCAGACTAACCGGCTGAAACTGCTGGCGATCCCGGCAGGGCTCGAACCTGCGACCCTCTGCTTAGAAGGCAGATGCTCTATCCAGCTGAGCTACGGGACCTCGCCGCCGTCGAAGACGGGCCAAAGGGTAAATACCCTTCCGCTGCCCAGTCTCTATACGGACTCGCTTCCCGGAATGTGAAGTAAATTCACGCTCCGCGAACCGACCTGACGGCAAATAACCCGTTCGGTAGCCAAAGAAAAGGCGCGCCCGGCATCAAAGCCGTTCTAGATGCGCTTCGCCACAGCGGGTGCAGGCTTCTGGACGAGCGCGTGCCGACAACACGCCGCTTCGGCAGGCGCCTTCCGCTCAAGAGGCGTAGCGATCCTTCACGCCCGGGCGAGACACTGCACCTCGGGATGCTTCGACTTCCAGCTTCGCGTCCGCTCGCATGGGTCAGCTCCTCTTGCGTGCAATGAGCGAGATGGCGCTGAGGTGCGAGCGATATTTGTGGAACGTACGGCGCATCGTGCCGACGCGGCGCCGGGCTTCGCGGTCCGTCATCGCGTTGCCGAGGAACTTCAACGCGCCCCACAGGCCTTCGTCCGCAATGAGGCGCGCAGGCCGCAGAAGGTTCATCGGCGAGAGCC
The DNA here is from genome assembly GCA_044507625.1 of Hyphomicrobiaceae bacterium. Lineage (GTDB taxonomy): Bacteria > Pseudomonadota > Alphaproteobacteria > Rhizobiales > Hyphomicrobiaceae > Hyphomicrobium_A. The sequence continues at coordinate 39,099 of JBIQJE010000018.1, forward strand.
GCGTGCGCTCCACGTCGAACCCGGCGCCTTCGAGAAGCTGCCGCCACTCTTCCGGTGTCAGCGGCCGCGCACCAATGTGGATCGATGTCGACAGCGCATTCTCGATGTCCTGCTTGATCTCCGGACGCACGTTGTCGGGCACGATGGCCAGTTCGTGGATTGCATAACATCCGCCCGGGCGCAGCACCCGGTGGGCCTCTTGCACGATGCGCTGCTTGTGCTCTGCTGGGTTCATCGACAGCATGGCCTCTCCTATGACGACACTGGCGCTATCGGACGGCAGCCCGGTTTCGTCGGCGGGTCCGACCCTGACCGAAACCGCCGTCTGCGACGGCAAGCGGTGCGCGGTCCAGGCGGCGGCCGTCGCGTCACGCTCGACTCCGACGTAGGACCGCGGCTTTCTTTGCAGGACGAGGCGGCTCGTGACGCCAAGGCCAGGCGCAAGCTCGACGACGTCGTCGGCCTTGCCGATATCGAGATCATCGAGCAGCGCACGCGTCATCGCGAGGCCGCCGGGCCGCAACACGCGCTTGCCGAGCCGCGCGAGAAGCCAGTGACCGGGCATCTTCTCGGCTTTGAGACCGTGGCCAGGGAGCTCATTCCTTGCCCGTTCCGCCTGTATCATCGTCTGCGCCTTTCTCTTGCAACGCTCGAAGGAGCGCCCGCTTTGCAGCGTGCTCTCCGGAGCCTTAGTAATTTCCTTTCACGCCCACGATGAACGCGCGGCCATCGCCCGGAAGAAACGCGGCCTGGCCGGCCGTCGCCGTGTCCACGATGAGCGTCGATGAGGCGTATTTCTCGTCGAAGATGTTGCGCACTTCGCCGTAGAGCGAAATCGTGCGGTCGAGTTCGTAGCTCGCGCGCGCATCGACGGTGACGAACGACTTGTTGAATAGCGTGTTGGCGTTGTCGACCGGCGTCTCGCCAGGCAGCCAGTTCACTTCCGTTTCGACGAAGAGCCGCGAATTGACCGTGTAGCGCAAGGCCGCGTTGACGATATGCGGAGGAGCGCCGGCGAGCCTGTTGTTGCCGTGCACAGGATCGTCATCGAAGCGGAAATCCTGGAAGGTGTACGCGATGCGCGCCCCGATATTTCTGCTGAGCTGCGCAGCTATGCCAAGCTCGATACCGAAGTGGCGCGTTCTGTCGGCGTTGACCGCACCCAGCGACACGCCGGAAGAATCACGCAAGTTGAGCAGCTCGTTCTCGACCCACGAATAGTAGGTAACCGCCTCCCAGCTGATTGCGCCCCGCTGGCCCCGCCATCCGCCTTCGAGTGTGGTCGCGGTCTGCGCATCGAGGTCCGGTGTGGCGAACGCATACTGCGGTACCGGCTGCGGCGGCTGTCCCTTTGGCGACGGATATCCAGGGCTGAAGAAGGGCGTGCCGTTGATCGTCGCGAGAAGATCATCGTGCGTCGGCGGCTCGAAGCTGCGGCTCACCGCACCGAAGAGGGTGTTGTTCGGCGCAAGATCGTAGAGCAGGCCCAGGCTCGGGCTCCACCCCGTATAGCTCCGCGTATAGCTCGTGTTCTGGGGCAGCGCGAAGAACTGCTGCAATGTGCCCTGCAGCGGATGGAAGCCGGCGCCCGGGCGATGGCCAGCACCAAAGTGGTCGGTGTTGCCGCGTGTCGCATACGCGTAGGCGAGGGCGGGGCTTAGGGTGAACCCATGCCCGAGAGGGACATTGAGGCCGACGTTCAGCGATAGCGTGGTGGCATCGAGTTCGCTGTCACCGAACTTGGCACCCTGGTTGCCCGCGATATTGAGAAAATTCTCCCGGTCGGCCGAGCCAACGATGTATTGGGCGGTGGCCTCGAACAGCGGCAGCGGCGCTGAAGCGTCGGGGCTGTAGGCGTAGCGCACCACGCTCGTAAAGTCGCCGCCCTCGGTGGTGCGGACACCGCCGGAAATGGGAAAGCGGAACATGTCGTCAGTGTACGCGTAGCCGACGGCGACGTCGACGAGATGCGCGCCATAGCTGGCCGAGGTCCGCGAGCCGATACGGAATTGCTCCGTCTCACGCCGCGGCCGGTCGCGCTGCACGTCGGGCCCTGGATTGAGCACCGTCGGCGGGTTTCCGGGGATGACGGTTGGTCCGCCATAAACCTGTTTGGGGTTCTGCTCGAGCAACGTCCAAGGCAGGGGCCCGGCGACATCGAATCCGAGATCGGTGTAGCCGAGAAAGATGCGGGTCGCGATGTGCTCATCGACCTTCGCGCCGGCATTGATATTGAGGTTTGTGCGCTCGGAGCTGTTGTAGTCACGGAAGCCGTCACGCTCGCTGTAGCTGATCTGCGCGCTACCATCGATGTCACCCTGGCGCGCGCCCGCCTGCGCGGTCGCCGTGATCTGCCCGAAGCTTCCCGCTTCGAGTGTGGCTGAGCCTCCCGGCGCCGATGAGCCGGTGGGCGAGGTAAAGTTGATAGCGCCGCCGAGAACCGTAGCGCCAAGCCGGTTCGCCGCGTATCCGCGATAGACCTCCATGAACGCGGCCTGGCGTGGATCGGCGAGACCGACGACGTACGAGCCGTCTGCGCGATTGAGCGGAAGCCCGTCCTGCAGAACCAGAATGCCCCTCTCGACCGGATTCTGTTGCAGGCCGGAGCCGCGAATCTGGATGCGCGGCTGGTCGTTGCCGCCGAAGAAGTTCTGAACGATGACGCCCGGAACGATCTTTAGCGAGTCGCCAACGGTCACATTCGCCCGCCCCACGAGCTGCTCCTCGCCGACGACCGCGGTGCCTCCCGCAATGGCGCCGAGCCGCCTGCGGGCGACCGCTTCGCCCGTTTGCGCTTCGGCAGGTCGCGTTTCTGCGAGAGAAGCCGGTGCAGATGTCAAAGCGGTTGCAGCGGCTGCTGCGGAGCTGGCGCCCGCAGACTTTTTCTTCTTCTGGGGCGCCGGAGCAGCGTCGACAACCATGGGCGGCAGCACGACCTCCGCGCCCGGAGCCGCAGACTGCGCGATGGCATGGGATGGAACAACGCACGCCGCCGCCAGCGCGCCGAGAAGGTAAGCGAGATACGGTGTTGTGGAGCCGACATCCTTACCGGTCCGTCGCTGCGTCCGGCAGCCAGAACCGGCAGCGGCTACATCAAGACCTTTGCGGCAGCACGCACTTGAACCAACACCAGCACTTCGCATCACTCATTCCCCTACGCAAATACGCCGTCGGACGACAGCAAGGGACGACGCAGGAGCTGTGCAATCCCGCGACCGTTACCTTGCTTTGGTGCAGTTAAAGCTGGCGGCGCGCGGGAAGCGCCTCCATGCGGCAGCGATGATGCTCAAATCGGGAGAATATTTCGCGCTGCGACCGCGGAGCCCGATATCCGCTCAGTCAACGTTCGGACGCGGGAGGCGGCGGTATTCGGCCGGATTGATGTTGAACTGCTGGCGGAAAGCCCGGGCGAACTGGCTCGGATTGGTATAGCCCACCTCGAGCGCAATCTCCGCGATGCTGAGAGTGCTGCGCGAGAGCAGATCCTGGGCCGCCTCCAGCCTCCGGCTGCGCGAGAAACGGGCAATGCCGTCGCCGTAGCAGCACTTGAAGCAGCGCTTCAGATCGCATGCGTTCATTCCAACGATCGCGCTGAGTTCCGAGATCGTCGGCGGATCGTCGAGGCGCTGGCTGAGGATGTCGGCCGCTTGCTTCAGCTTCGATAGCGCTTTCGGTGGTACCGATGAATCGCCCGCTTCCGATATCTGCGGGCCGGTGTGTTTGGCATAGGTCCACGCGAGCAGCGCCAGCACCAGCTGTTCGGCGGCGAGGATGGCGGCGTCGTCCTCGATGCGCAGATCGAGCAAGGCCCGCGCGTAGGAGAGACTGCGCGTATCGAGTGCGATTTCCCCGTCACCCGGCGGCGCATCTCCGGCGCCCCCCATGAGAAAGCGCGAGACCTGGCAGGTCGCTCCGCGCGGGCATCCGATGCACCAGGCCTGGGGAAAGTAAACCAGGACCGCCAGGCACGCAGATGCGCCAACGTCGATCCACCGCTGAGGCGCACCTGCAGGCTGGCGCAGGATATGCAGCGCGTGGGGTTTACAGATGAAACGGCTTCGATCCTCCTCGTCGCTGCCGATGATGGGCTTGCCGGAAACGCTGACGACAAAGTGCGTGCCGCCGCCGGCGATCATCACGCGCTGCACGTCTCCGGGCCGCACCGCGCTTATCTCAAGCCCGCCTCGCAATGACATCGAAACCAGCGGTTCAGCATGCTGCGCCGGCGACGGGTGAATGTAGCTGGCCTCATCTGCGAGGCATTCCGTGCTCGCACTCATTGCTGGCCCTATCGTGCTCAGTCCGCCCTATTGTGTACTCTACGAGTAATAAAGCACAGCGCACGCAAACTGTCGCGTCTCGCCGGCAACACGCCGAATGCCATCCTTCGGCTGATCTGGATCAGCGTTCGCGATGCGAGATCCTTGTTCGCCCGCAGTTCGCTCGCAGCCCGATCGGCCTTCGCGCGTGCGGCCGGGTGTCCGGCGGAGCGATCACATCGGCGAGATGTCACGGAGAGGAATTGACTTTCGTTATCCGCAACGCGGCACCCCGAGCCTAGCTAGGGCATGAGGGATCATCGGGGGAGCGGCCGTGGAAACTTCGATAAATCGCAGCATCAAAAGCGCCGTTTATGCACGCTTCGACGGCGCACCGCGAAAGCGCGACGCGGCTCCTTTCCGTGATCCGACGGCCAAAGCGAGCCGCTGGCGAAAGGCGATGAGCGCCACCTGCGGCGTTTGCGGCATGGCTTCCGCGGTCTGCTACGCGCTCATCGCCCATCAACCCATCGGCCCGCCGATTGCGCAGCAGTCCCAGGTAACGGGAGGCGAGGATGATGGCGCAGCAAAGTCTACCCGCGCGCAGCTGTTGGAGCGCGTACGCTACCGCGGCGGCGAGTATCTTTTCGCGGCCTACGGCGGCAGCCCCTATACCCTCGCCAGCGACTTGCACATCAAGCACGGTGGCGCCGGTATGACGGTTCACGGCGTGGACTGGCAGGGTAAGGCGTTCGACGATCCCATCTATTATGGCATCCGCATTGCGCGGTGGCTTCCCGGCCGTGCCGACGGCGTCATGCTGGATTTCATGCACTCGAAAGCCTATGCGCCGCTCGATCAGCGGGTGAAGCTTTCCGGCGAGCTGAACGGAGAGAAGCTGCCGCCGGAGGCGGCGGTCGGTGACATCTTCCACAAGCTCGAGTTCACCCACGGCCACAACTTGCTCACCTTGAATTGGCTGCGCCGCCTGCCGTCTCTCGGCGTCACCTTCAGTCCCTATGTGGGCGGTGGCCTGGGCATGGCACTGCCGCACACGGAAGTACAGATGAAGGGCCTGCAGGGCCGCACCTATGCCTATCAATATGCCGGGCCCGCCGTGCAGCTGGTGGTCGGATTGGAAATCCGCGTCCCGCGATTGTCCTATTTCGTGGAATACAAGTTCACCTCCGCGGACTATCGCGTGCCGCTGCAGAATTTCGACGGAAGCGCGCTGCCGCTAGACCTGTGGGCGCAGTTTACCGCTTGGCTAAAGGGCGAGGCGCCGGTGCGGGGATGGGCATCGACGCGATTGACGAGCCATCAGGTGATCGCCGGGATGGGTGTGCGCACGGTGCCCCAGGGCGCGGCAATGCCCTGAGGATGCCGCTAGGGCGCGCCAAGCACCAGCGCCGCGTTCTGCCCGCCGAAGCCGAACGAGTTCGATAGCACCGTATCGACGCGCGCGGGCCGCGCGGTGTTCGGCACGACGTCCAGCGGGATTTCTGGATCGGCGACATCGTAGTTGATCGTGGGCGGCAACATTCCGTTGCGGATGGTCAGCAGCGAGATCACCGCCTCGATCGCACCCGCGGCCGATAGCGTGTGTCCGATCATAGACTTGCTGGAGCTGACCGGCGTTACCGCGAGATGGTCGCCGAGCACCTGCTTGAGCGCCAGATACTCCATCTTGTCGTTTTCCGGCGTGCTGGTGCCGTGCGCATTGACGTAATCGATCTGCGTAGCCGGGATGCAAGCATCGCCGATGGCGTTCGCGATCGCGCCGACGATGGCTGAAGCATCCGGCTTCGAGCGCGTGCGGTGATAGTTGTCGGCCCGCTCGCCACAGCCGCGGACGAAGCCGAGCACCCGCGCGCCCCGTGTCTTCGCCGCCGCGTAGGATTCGAGCACAAGGGCGGCCGCGCCTTCGCCCATGACGAATCCATCGCGGTCCTTGGAAAATGGCCGGGAGGCATGCTCCGGTTGATCGTTTCGCGTCGAAAGCGCTGAGAGTAGCGAGAACCGGATGAGCGCTTCAATCTGAACCGACGCGTCGGTGCCGACGCAGAGCGCGGCGTCGGCTTCCCCGCGGCGGATCGCTTCAACGCCGAGCTGGATCGCGGTGGCGCCGGATGCGCACGCAGTCGAAACGGAGACAGGAATACCACGCGTTCCAAATTGCTGTGCGAGATGCTCTCCGACGCTCGCGAATTGGAAAAGCGAGCTCATCTCGTCCCAGTCACCGTTCCGGGCGGCTTCGACAAGACGCCGATAGCCGGTCAGCCCCGAGTGGCGCCCCGCATTGTAAAGAGCCTTCCGTTGCGGCCATTCGAGCTCGGCGGGTGGAGTGGCGAGGAACAACGGCCCTGGAAAGCGGCCATGGACGCCGATCATGGCTTCGCCGATCGCCTCGTCTGCGGCATGCTTTGCCAGCTCGATTGTGAGCGCCGGGGCAGGCGAGGCCCCATCGGAGAGAAAGTCGACCGTCGCAGCAAAGCCTGTGCGCAGCCCATCCGTCGGAAATCGCCCGATACGCGTTATGCCCGATTGTCCCGCGGTGAGCGCTGCCCAGTTCTCCGTCTTGTCGCGGCCGAGCGACGTCACAATTCCCGCCCCGGTGATCGCGACGAGCGGGCGCCCCATTGCATCTCGATGATCGTTCGTCATGGGTTCCTCATGCGGCTCCAACCAGCGCCAGGCCTTCGCCGCGCCAGTGACCGACGCAGGTCACGAGGGCGTGCGCGGTCGAGCCTGAAAATGGCCGCTCGATTTCGGCATTGCCCGTCTCCTTCGGCGTGAGACTATGGCGGCAGGCGAGGGCAGCGAGCGCTAGTCCGGTGGGAAATTGCGCTTCCACGCCGTGTCCTAAGGTGCTGCCGAAGGCGCGCACGATCGGTTCTGCACCTTGAGACGGCAGAGAGTCTATGAAGGCGATTTCCTCGTCCGTCACCGGAGCCGCGCCGCTCGCCCCGCTGAGCACCGTGAGCGGTCCTATGGGTTTGCTGCGCAAGGCGCCATAGAGTTCTGCCAGCGCGCGCTGCGTGGCGCCGTCAGCGCGATCGCATCGGGCGGTGGCGACATCCGCGATCCGCGCATAAGGTTGCACGCCGCGTGCCTCCGCATGGGCGCGCGCTTCGAGCACGAGAAAGGCGCCCATGCCCCCCGGAATAAAGCCGCCGCCGCCCTGTGCGCGATCCCAGACGGGCGCGTAGTGGCCCATCCATAGGTTATGGCCGAGCTCATATCCCAGCAGCAGATCTTCGCGCTCGGCGTTGAGTGCGCCGCCGACAATGGCGATGTCGATCTGGCCGGCCGCGATCCTGCGGAATGCGTTCTCGACCGCCGCCAGGCCGGCACTTTCTTCGCCCATGAAGGTCCGCGACGAAGCGGTGACCCCATGCACGATGGAAATATTGCCGGCCAGCATGTTGGAGAGCTGGGCGAGAAAGAGTGTCGGGCGGAGCGCACTCGGCAGCACCTGCTTGGCGAGCGCGGTGCTGTCATCGGTCTGGCTGAGCTTGTCGAGGACATCGCAGTCGACGCCGATATCCCGTTCGCCGCTGCCCGCCGCAACGATGAGATGCGTGCGCTGAAGCACCTCCGCATCTCCCGCGATGCCGGCATCCGTCAGAGCAAGCCCAGCGGCGTAGACCCCGATGCGCTGCCATGCCTCCATCTGCTTGAGGTCGCTCTTCTTCGGGATCTGCCCGGCAAAGTCGAGCGCTAGGAGCGGATGCACGCAGTATGGGGCGAAACGCAACTCATCGACCGTATAGCCGCCACCATTGCTCAAATGCGCAACGTGCTCCGCGGTGTCCCTGCCGATCGAGCTCACGAGGCCGACGCCGGTGATCAGTATGTCCCGTCCATCATCACCCATGTCGGGCATCCTTCGTCAGAGCGTTATGATGATCTTGCCGAACACATCGCGCCGCTCCAGACGTTCCAATCCGGTTTCAATGCTTTCAAGGGGAAGGACGGTGTCGATGACCGGAGCAGCATGGCCATCGGCCAGCCTCTGCATCACAGTGCGCATATTCTCGATGCGGCAGCCGAAACTGCCGATGAGGCGCAGCTGCTGCTGAAACAGCATGTAGAGGTTCGTCTTTGCGGCGACGCCGGTCGTTGAGCCGCAGGTGACGAGGCGTCCGCCTCGCTTCAGGGACAGCAGGCTGTCCTCCCATGTCGCCGGTCCCACGTGCTCGAAGACGACATCGACGCCCTGGCCGCCGGTCAGTTTGCGGACGCGCCGCCCGAAGCGCTCATCGTTGTAGTTGATGACGTGGTCGGCACCGAGCTTCGCCGCCATTGCCGCCTTGCGCTCGCTTCCGACCGTGGTGATCACCTGCGCGCCCGCCGCCTTGGCGAGCTGGATTGCAGCGCTGCCGATGCCGCTGCCGCCGGCGTGGACAAGGACGGTTTCCCCGCTTTGGAGCTTCGCGTTGTCGAACAGCATATGTTCGACAGTGCCGAACGTGATCGGCGCGAAGGCGGCCAGCGTCGCACCGAGACCCGCTGGCGCCCTTACCGCGAGCCGGGCTGGAATGTTCACGCGCTCACGCAGGAAGCCATCGATGTGAAACCCATACATGGCGGAAAGATCGGTGCAGAAGTTGTCACGTCCTTCGCGGCAGGGGGCGCAGCTCCCGCACGTCCGCGCGCCGTAAAGCGATACGACATCGCCGATGGCAAGGTGATCGATGCTTGCGCCGACGGCGACAACCTCGCCGGCGGCCTCTGCGCCGAGGGTGATGGGAAGCACGCGCTTGGCAAATGCCATGCCGCGCCAGCTCCAGACGTCGATATGATTGAGCGCAACCGCGCGTATCCGGACTTGAACCTCATCCGGATAGGGGGCGGCTGGAGCATCGACCTCGGCGATCTCCACGCAGCGCTCGCGGACCAGTTGCGCCGCCTGCATGCGTCCATCGTCCGGCTTCCGTGTCGGTGGCCGCGCTGCGAGTTGTGCTTGATCTGTCATTGGAGGTCCCGGGAAAAGACGACACACACGTTTTGACCGCCAAAGCCGAATGAGTTCGACAGCGCGACACGCACGTCCGCCGTACGGCTCACGTTGGGAACGACGTCGATAGCTAAGGCGGGATCGGGATCGTCGTAGTTGATGGTTGGCGGAATGACGCCGGTCTGGAGCGTCTGCAGAGTGAAAACCGCTTCGACGGAGCCGGCCGCGATCAAGGTGTGGCCGACCATGGACTTGTTGGAGCTGATCGGAACGTGCGGCAAGCGGTTGCCGAATATCGCCGCCAGGGAGAAGCACTCCATCTTGTCGTTCTCGGGCGTGCTCGTGCCGTGCGCGTTGACGTAGTCGATCTCATCCGGCTCCGTGCCCGCGTCGGCGAGCGTCCTGCGCAAAGCGCCGATCATGGCGCGCCCGTCGGGGCGGGAACGGGTGCGGTGATAAGCGTCGGCCTTTTCTCCGCAGCCGCGCACGATAGCGAGGACTGTTGCTCCGCGCGCCATGGCCGCAGCATAGCTTTCCAGCACAAGCGCACCGGCGCCTTCCGCCATCACGAAGCCGTCGCGGGATTTGGAGAACGGACGCGAAGCCTTCTGCGGCGGACCGTTGCGCGTTGAAAGGGCCGAGAGAAGCGAGAACCGTACGAGGCCCTCCGGATGCACCGTCGCGTCGGTGCCTATGCAGAGCGCGGCGTCCGCCTTGCCGTAGCGTATGGCTTCGACGCCGAGCTGGATCGTGGTGGCACCCGAAGCGCAGGCCGTGCATATCGTGAGCGGCTCGCCGCGCGTGCCGAACCGCTCCATGAGCCTGTCGGCGATGGCGGCAAAGCGGATATGGTGTGCGAGGGCACCGAACTGGCCTTCGCGCGCCGCTGCCAGGAGCCGCGCATAGCCGCTGAGTTCCGGGTCGCCGGCGTTGTGGATCTCCCGGAGCTGCGGCCATTCGAGTTCGGATGGCGGTGTTGCGATGATGAGCGGGCCGGGGAAGCTCTTGCAGCTGCCAATCTGCGCCTGGTCGATAGCCTCGGCGGCCGCGACCTCTGCCATCGTCGAGGCAAACTCGAAGGCCGAGTAGGGCGCAACGCCGAGATCGTCGACCGTCCCCGCAATCGTCGTCTTGAGCCCGTCGGTTGGAAAGCGCGTGATGGGCCGGATCCCGGATTGGCCCGCAATGAGCTGTTCCCAGTTCAGTCTTTTGCCCGCGCCGAGCGAGGTGACGACACCAGTGCCGGTGACGGCGACAAGCGGGCGGCCTTTGCTGTCCACATAGGAGCGGTTCACGGCCCGGTTCTCACTCTGCACGCGTGATGAGGCCCGCGCCTTCTCCACGCCAGCTCCCCAGAGCCGTCACGAGGATATGGTCAGGCCGCACATCGGCGTGCTCTTCTGGTGATGCTGCGCAAAAAGGTGGGTAGAATGCACCCTTGGCGATGGCGATGGCGGCGAGTGCCACGCCCGCTAAAAAGTGCGCTTCGCGGGTATGCCCGAGCACATTGCCGAATGCCCGAACGACGGGACGAACGCCCGAGGCGCGCAACTGCGCAATGACCTGACGCTCCTCGCTTGTCACCGGCTCGATGCCGCTCGCGCCGCTCAAGACGGGTAGCGGGCTGTCCGGCTGAACGGAGAATGCTTCTACGATGCGCGCCAAGGCCGCCGTTGCCTCGCCAGGGCGCCGGCGTGTCCGGTCGGATCGGACAGCGCCGACCCGTGCGTAAGCGTTGCGGCCGCGCGATCGCGCGTGGGATGCGGACTCGATGACGAGAAACGCGCCAATGGACCCGAGCACGGCGCCGCCGCCGTGCTCGCTCCGTTCCCAGACGGACCTATACGGGGCACCGCGATAGAGGGAGCCTTCGAGTTCGCAGGCGAGAAGCATATCCTCGCGTTCGGCGTTGAAAGCGCCACCCACGAGCACGAGATCAGCGTCGCCGTTCTCGATGCGCTCCGCCGCGTTCTCAAGCGCGGAGACGCCAGCCGTCTCCTCGCCTTTGAACGTCCGCGACGCACCGGTGGCCCCATGGACGATCGAGATGTTGGCAGCAAGAAGATTGGAAAGTTGGCCGAGGTAGAGGGTGGGCCTGAGGCCGGTCATCAACTTCTGGTTAAGTCCGGCATCCAATGCCGCGCCGTGATCGGTTGTCGCGAGAACCTGTTCGTCGAACGCGAGGTCGCGTTCGCCGTTGCCCGCGGCAATGCTGAGATCGGTGCGGTCGAGCAGTTCTTGATTTCCGGCGATCCCCGCGTCAGCGAGTGCAAGCCCGGCCGTATAGGTGCCGATCCTCTGCCAGCGTTCCATCTGCCGCTGGTCCGTGGTCCGCGGAATCTGCTGCGCAAACGCGACCGGCACGAGGGGGTGAACAGGGTAGGGAGAAAAGCGCCGCTCGTCGATTTCCGGCTTGGCGGTCAGCGGATTCGACAGGCGTTTCCAGTGGGTCTCGATGCCTTCTCCGAGCGAGCTGGCGAGCCCTATGCCGGTAATATAGGCGCGCTGTGCAGCACCGCTCATGCGACCCTCGAATCCAGCAGGCCGAGACGCCGCCCCTCGCTCCAGACATGCTGTTGCAATGCTTCCGATGGAAAGATGACATTGCGCATCGTGAGCTGCGCGTCGCACATCACTTCGCTGCCCCGTTCTATCGTCGCCGACATGACGGCATAGCCGGAACCATCGTGGATACGACGAACCGAGACGCTGAGATCGGTGCTAGGGCGTACGAAGGAGCGGAAGTTGGCGGACTTCACGTTGGCGAAGAACGGCATACGTGAGAAGCCGTTCAACGCCAGAATGAGATAGCCCGAAGCCTGCGCCATGACTTCGAGCAGCAGCACGCCGGGCATGAGGGGCTCGCCCGGAAAGTGGCCCTCGAAGACGGGGCTTTTGGCGGGAACGGCGGCCCGGGCTTTGAGTGTCGCCTGCTGGTTATCGAAATGCTCGATGGCATCGAGCATCTGAAAATATTCGAGCCGCATGGTTTCGAATGCCTCTAGAGCATTTTCCGGCGAGGTGGATAGCGGCGCGCCAGAAAACGCGACCAACCAAAAACCTGAGAGCTGATCCGCCGTTGCGCTAGGCTGGCGCAGTGGCACGGATGGCGTCGATCTGAGAGCACAGGTTGGAGAGGATGAAATAATCGTCGCCGCTGCGCTTTCCCTCGTTGACCGCGGTCAGCCATTCATCGACCGGGAGCTGGATGGTGAACGCGCGGTCGATTTCGAAGGTGATGTCGAGGAAGGCGAGACTGTCGACGGACAGGTCTTTCATAACGTGGCTTTGAGGTGTGATTTGATCGCGCGGCACATCGCTTACGGAGGAAATGATGTTGGCCACGGTCTCGAAGGTCGATGCCATGCTGCTGTCTCCTGATCGGCCTCTTGCGGTGCACGAGATCGGCTCGTCAGTCGCCAAGTGGTATGATGTTCCGGCTTTTAGCCCCCGGCGGCGGAACGCGGCTTAACCGAAGTCAACTTATCTATCGACTTTGGCCGCTAACGCTTTGGCCCAATGAGCAACCTCAGTGAGTCCGCCCATGACGCCGTCGCTCGACCGGTTGTTGGAGCTGCGCGTAGGCCAAAGGGAATGCCTGTCGCGCACCATCACGGCGGAGGACGTGGCCGCTTTTGCCCGCCTTTCCGGCGATTATAACGCGCTGCATCTCGACGATGAGTTCGCAGCGCGCACGGAGTTCGCGCAGCGCGTTGTCCATGGCTTTCTCAGCGCGAGCCTGCTGTCGACCCTCGTCGGTATGAAGGTGCCGGGCCGCGGGGCGCTGTATTTGTCGCAGCAAGTTGATTTCACCAGGCCTGTCTACATCGGGGACACGGTCGAGGCCTGCGCGACTATCGAGAAAATCGATATCGATACGCGCATTATCTCGTTGCGGACGCAGATCACCCGGGCGCCACACGATGTGGTGCTGCGGGGTGAGGCGAAAGTGAAGGTGCTGCGTCTCCAGGAACAGGAGCCACCGAAGCCGAGCGCGGGTGCCTCCGGCGGCCGTCTGCTCGCGGGGCGCACCGCTCTCGTCACGGGGGGCTCGCGCGGCATCGGGCGAGCGATCGCGTACCTGTTCGCGCAGCACGGCGCCAAAGTTTGGATTAACTTCAATAAGAGCCAGAGCGCAGCCGAGGTCATCGCGCGCGACATCGAGATCAGCGGCGGCTGGTGCCGGTGCATAAGGGCCGATGTTACGAAGCAGGATCAGGCCGACGCGCTGATCGGTGAAGTCACGGCACACGGTGACCTTGACATTCTCGTCAATAACGCCGGCCCGAAGATCAAATCCGGTTCCTTCGAAAGCTTCTCATTCGAGGATGTCGCCGGCGCGTTCGAGGACATTGTCGGTGGTGCGTTTCACGTCACCAAGGCGGCGCTTCCCGCCTTGCGCCGCACGCAAGGCAACATCGTCACGATTCTTTCCTCGGCGGCGCTGGGCAGGACCGCCCACGGCTGGATGCCCTACGTTGTCGGCAAAAGCGCGCTCTTGGGATTTTCCAAAAATCTTGCTCAGGAGGTTGGCCCTCACGGTGTCAGGGTCAACGTCATCTCGCCATCCATGGCGGAGACCGACCTTGTCGCCAATGTGCCGGACCGTATGCGGCAGATGATGGTGTCGCGCACACCGTTGCGGCGCTTGGCAACGCCCGAGGACATTGCCGGCGCGGCCCTGATGCTAGCGTCGCCCTATGCGGCCTTCATTACCGGCGACAATCTGCTCGTCACCGGCGGCGAGACGATGATCTGAGGAGAATGCCTTTGTCTTCGCCCTCATCACATGCGCCTTTGCTGCAACGCGCCGTGGAAACATCCGCGTGGAGTGACGGCAACATAGGCGGCGCCACTGTTGACAGACTTATCGATATGGCGATCGAGGCCGCGCCGGAATGCGCGCGCCGCCGGGTGATATTGCCGTCCGTTGACTGGGCGTCCGTATCTCCTGACAAGGTCGCAGCCCTGTTCGGCGCCTTTGCGCAAGCTGGCCTTCCGTGCCCCGGATGGCTAGCGAAGGCCGTTCTGATCGCAGGCCATGTCGTGGCGGAAAACCTCGACCTGCCTTCGCACCTTCGTGTGCTGCAGCGGGTCAATCGCTTCGCGCGCGACGGCGAAGACGGCGCCGAGATCGACGCTCTCGTCGCAGGCTTGATCGAGGATGATGCGTTCGAAACTGACATCGCCGCGGCCATTGTCAAACGCCTGCTTGAAAGCCGTCCTTCCGACGTTGCGCGCAGGCTCGCGTTGGCCCACGCACATCGCACGCACGAACTTCACCGTCTGGCCGCCTCTCACGTGCAGGATAGCCTGCGTGATCTGCCTGCGGCGCTTCTGCGACTGACCGGCTTCTCGACGACGCAGCTCTTCGGCGATCCACTTGCCGTCGCCTTTGCCGCCGCGGGATGGCGTGCGAGCATTTCCCAAGCGGAGTACGGGACGGCGTTCTCTGAACTCTCCGATCCGGCCCATGAGCACGACGCTGTCATTCTCGTAGCGGATCTTGCCGGCTTCGCGCCGCTGGATTGGCGCAATCCGCCGGACGACGAGGCGCGGCGGCTCAGCGAGCGCGTCGACCGCTTCGGCAGTGCACTAACGGCATTTGCAGAACGCGCCCGGGTGCCACTGTTGATCAACACGATACCGTGCACATCCGCGCCCGGCGCCGGCTTCCTGGACGGCTGGCATGCCGCCGGCGTTCGTCATGCCATCGAGCGGATCAACCGGTGTATCTTCGAGGTCGCCGCGGCAAGCTCCAATATCGTCGTCGTCGATTCCGATCTCGCCCTCGCGGAGCTGCCGCTCGCGCTCCACGTCGATCGCAAGTTATGGTACTATGGCCGCATCGCATACTCGGCCGATGCCACGCGCGCATTGGCGCACGCCTTTGCGCACGCATGGCAATTGCTGCGCCGCGGGCCGATCAAGGTCTTGGCGATCGATTTCGACAATACGCTATGGGGCGGTGTTTACGGCGATGATGGCGTTGAACGGCTACAGTGCGGGCACGATTTTCCCGGCAATACGTTCCGCGATCTGCAACAGGAATGTCTGCGGCTGCGCAGCCAGGGTATCCTGCTCGCCGCGCTGAGCAAGAACAACGACGATGCGATGACGGTCTTCGAGCGCCATCCGGAGATGGTGCTGAAAAGGACCGATTTCGCCGCTACGGCTGTCAACTGGAGCCCAAAGCCGCAGAACATTCGCGCTCTAGCTGCTGAGTTGAACGTGGGGCTGGATAGCTTTCTCTTCATCGACGACAGCCCGCAGGAGCGCGACGCTATGCGCAGGGCATGCCCGGAAGTGCGCGTTCCGGAAATGCCGGCCGACCTGGCGGAGCGTCCGCTTTGGCTACGGCGCCAGGTCGCGACTTGGCCGGTTCGGCTGACAGGAGAGGACGGCGCACGCCAGTCGTATTACGCAGCCGCGCGCAGTGCCACGGAGTGGAAGGCGTCCGCGGGCAGCCATGCCGACTTTCTACAGGGACTGGAGCAGCAGCTCGTCGTTCGCGCGGTGGACCCCACCACCGTGGCCCGCGTCGCGCAGATGCACCAGCGTACCAACCAGTTCAACCTGACGACCCTGCGCAGCACGGAAACGGAGATCGCTGCCATTGCGGCCGATCGCGCGTCGGGTCTCGTCATGTATGGCCGCGTCAGCGATCGGTTCGGCGACCATGGCATCGTGATAACGGCGGTTTGCGAGATCAACGGCTCCGACGCGGTGCTGCGCTCGTTCCTGATGAGCTGCCGCGTCATTGGCCGCGAGGTTGAGCGCGCGTTCCTCGGCGAGGTGCTGAAAGCGCTCGCAACCCGTGGCGTCAGCCGTGTGTTCGGAGCGTATATCCCGACCGCCAAGAACGCGCTCGTGCGGGATTTCTATCAATCCAGCGGGTTCGAGAAAGTGGAAAATAGCGACAGCCCTGGAACGCGCTGGGTCTTTGAAATATCCGGCAGCGAGTTTCCCGGTTCGCCGTTTGTAAAGATCGTGGAGCAATGAATGGACGTTGAGATCCCGACCCGCGTGCCGTCCTACCCGGAAATCGCAGCGATATTCGATGACGTGTTCCAATACACGGGGCCCCTGACGGCATCGACATCGCCGCGCGATGTCGACCGATGGGACTCACTGCAGCACATCGCGCTCGTTCAGGCGATCGAGACGACCTTTGGCATCAAGCTGTCGATGGACGAGATGATGGAGATTCAAAGCGTTGGCGACATCGAGCGGATTTTGCACCGCTACGGCGTCTAAGCGGCGCCGACGGGGCGCTTTTGCAGGAGGAACTGCGGGTAGAACGACACGACGCGCGTGCCCTCCCGATTGATCCCCTCCGTTCCGAGCACGAGCATGCCCCACTCTTTCGTTATGCCAGCGCCGACCTTGTGATCGACCCAGCTCGTGAAGGTGATGCAGTCGCCTTCAAGGATTGGGGCGTGCCAGCTTAGGCTGCGCACGCCGATCGCGGGCCCGAGCAGGGGAACCGGCTGCGCATTCAGCGAAAGCCATTCGGATTCGCTGTGGTAGTAGTCCACCATCTGCCGCGTCCATCTCGCGATCGTATGCCAGCCGCATACCGAGCGCGAGAGGGGCCTCTCCGCCGACGCGCCGGCATCGGCGGCGTGATCGCCGACGATGCTGCGGTACGTGCGGATCGACGCCGCATCGAAACAGCAGGGGCGAAAGGTGATCTCATCGCCGACGCGCACGTCTTCGAAATATCGGACGAGGTGACCGCCGCTATTCCGGGTGACTGCGGATGTCCGCCGGTAGATATCGGCGCAGTCCGCGGTGCCGGCCATAGGGGCTCCTGCGGCGATGAGAACGAGCGCGCAATTGATGCGCAGCGCGAGTGCGCCGTTCGATTTCGTCACGATAATGGTTGCCGCGCGGGCGCCCTCCACCGCGCATGCACGTAAGCTGCGCGTAGAGCCCCAAAGTAGTTCGACCGATGCAGCTTCACCGGGGCGCACCGGCTGCAGCCAGCGGATCTCCTCCACGGCAAGAATCTGGGGCCGGACGGAAAGCCGTGAAAAGAATCGCTCGATCTGGCCCATTGCCAGGATGCAGGTATGCCATCCCGATGGAGACAGCCCCTGCAGCGGCGTCAGCTTTGCCGCCGCCTCGTCGAGGTGCTGGGCCTGCGGATCGTATTCACGGGCGAAGCGGGTGATCGCTTCCGGCGCTATTTCAAACGTGCCGATGTCGCACAGGGCGCCATGCTTGAAGTCGACGGGAGAGTTCATGGCATCGCCCCGCGGTTGGCGCGGTGCGCCTGTAGAATCGGCCGGAAGGCCGCATCGCTCGCTGGCACCATTTCCGATCTCCGGCTGCGATCTGACGAATAGCGGAGATACGTCTTCCGGCGGAAACCCACCTTAACTTCAGTTAAACGGCTCTGCGGCGCCCTGGGGGGCCTGGGGTGCGCCAATTATGCGCGCTAAAGGCTTGCGTTAAATCAAGTTCTCCGAAGCCCGGGAGGATCAGGGTATCGCAGCGCAGTGCGGTACTTCACATGAATACTAACGACCACGACGCGATCGCGATGACGCCCCTGTTCCGCGGATTGACGCCGCAGATGTCACGGGCGCTCGTCGGGAAATCACAGCCGCGCAGCTACGATAAGGGCACGATACTGTTCCACCAGGGTGAGCCGGCATCGGCATTTTTCATCATCCTGGAGGGGTGGGTGAAGATCTACCGCACCACGCCTGACGGTCTCGAGGTCGTATTGCATGTCTTCAAGCGCGGCGAATCCTTCGCCGAGGTCGCCATGTTCCTTGGCGGACGCTATCCGGCCAGCGCGGAAACCGTCGCGCCCTCGCGCCTGTTGAAGATCGACGGCGAACTCTTCCGCGCGCGCATCAACGAGCGGCCGCAGCTCGCGATGTCCATGCTCGCGTCCGCCTCATATCAGCTGAAGATGCTGGTGGAGCAAATAGAGCAGATCAAGGTGAGATCCGCTCCGCAGCGGATCGCGGACTTCTTGATCAGAATTACTCCAGCTCAAGAGGGCGCGGC
The DNA here is from genome assembly GCA_044507625.1 of Hyphomicrobiaceae bacterium. Classification (GTDB taxonomy): domain Bacteria; phylum Pseudomonadota; class Alphaproteobacteria; order Rhizobiales; family Hyphomicrobiaceae; genus Hyphomicrobium_A. The sequence continues at coordinate 57,342 of JBIQJE010000018.1, forward strand.
GGTCGTCGAGCTTCCATTTGAGAAGGGGCTGCTCGCCAACCGCCTCGGCATGAAGCCGGAGAGTTTCTCCCGCGCACTGGGGCGGTTGCGCGCCTACGGTGTCGCGGTCGAGCGTGAGGTCATCCGCATCGACGACGTCGGCCGGCTGCGCCGGCTTATCGAATATGTCGATGAAGACGCCCACGACTGATTGTCCGCCTGATCAAGTTGCCGTGAGATCGAGTGATGAGCCGCTGAGTACAGCCGCGCTCCGGCTGAGAGCACGCACGAAACGCGCGTAATCACGCGCGTTTCGGCGATTCTCCATCGCAAGCGGCGTAGCGGAAACCGCCGGGCGCGCGCACCCGCGCCCTTTAACGAAAGTCAATCCAGCAAAGCGTCCGTGCGGCGATAGTCGACGCCTGCGAGCGCACGCTCGCTTCGATCGAAACAGGAGGAAAGATCATGAGGTATCTCGAGCCAGCCGCGTTCGGTGGCGTCGCAGTGAAGAAATGGGTCGAGCCCGCGTACTGCGACGTGCGCCTCGGCTTTGAAGTGACCGCCTACGTCTACGTGCGGTGATGGATAGGGAGCACCGCTCCCTAATCGTGGAGGAGCATATGGAGACTGAAAGACCGCTGCGGTTCGAGGATGTGGTCGAGCTTGATCCTAACTACCACTTCCGGTGGGAAGAGCCACAGCAGTCCCATGTGCTCCTCTACCCCGAAGGAATCGTGAAGCTCAATCCGACGGCAGCTTCGATCCTGGAGCGATGTACGGATGGACGCACGATCGATGAGGTCGCCGGCGCGCTTTCGTACGTCTACGCGGGCGCAAATCTCCGCAAAGACGTTTTGAAATTTTTGGAGGTGGCTCATGCCAAAGGCTGGGTCCGGGTTAAGCCTTGATGGCCTCGGCATGCCGCTGTGGCTGGTGCTGGAGTTGACCTACAAGTGTCCGCTAAAATGTCCGTGGTGCAGCAACCCGGTCGATTTCAACCGCTACCGCAACGAGCTCAGCACCGATGAGTGGAAAGACGTGCTTCGCCAGGGCCGGCGGCTCGGGTCGGTGCAATTGGGCTTCTCCGGGGGCGAGCCGATGCTGCGCCGGGATCTCGAGGAGCTCGTCGAGGAAGCCGATCGCCTCGGCTACTACACCAACTTGATAACCTCCGGCGTCGGCCTCAACGAGGAACGCCTGCGCGATCTGAAGAAGGCCGGCCTCAAGCAGGTGCAATTGAGCATCCAGGCCTGCGACCAGGAGCTGAATGAGAAGCTCGTCGGTGTCGACGTGTTCGACCATAAGGTCGAGATCGCGCGCGCGATAAAGGCCGAAGGGCTGCCGATGGTGCTGAACGTGCCCGTCAGCCGCTACAACATCGACCAGACGGAGCGGCTGATCGAATTGGCCGCGGACCTCGGCGTCGAGTACGTCGAGTTCGCGAACCTTCAGTATTACAACTGGGCGCTCCTCAACCGGTCCGAGCTTCTGCCGACGCGTGAGCAACTCGCGCGGTCCGAGGCCGCGGTCAACGCGGCGCGCAAGCGCCTCGGAAAGCGTTTGACGATCTTCTTCGTCGTTCCCGACTACTACGATAAGCGCCCGAAGGCCTGCATGAACGGCTGGGGATCGATCCACCTCACGATTGCGCCTGACGGAACCGCGCTTCCCTGCCAGGAGGCGCGCCTCATCAAGAGCATCGAGTTCGCAAACGTGCGCAATCATTCGCTGGAGTGGATTTGGAAGGAATCGCCCTCCTTCAACGCATTCCGCGGCGATGGATGGATGAAAGAGCCGTGCCGCAGCTGCAGCGAGAAGGAACGCGACTTCGGCGGCTGCCGCTGCCAGGCCTATCTCTTCACCGGGGATGCGGCGAACACCGATCCGGTCTGTTCGAAGTCGCAGCACCGGCATGTCATCGACGGCCTGATCGGCCGCGCGGAGGAGCGCGGCGCCAAGGAGCAGAACAAACTGGTGATGCGCGAGCGCGGCGTCGCCCCGCCGGAAGATGCAAACAGATGCTAGCGCCAGGTTTGACGTTGGGTTGGGGCGGAAGCGCCGAATGGAACTGACAACTTTAGAGCTGGCAGCACGCTGGCTGCATATCTCGGGCGTGATTGTCTGGGTCGGACACAACTGGGTCAACGTCGTCAACAATCCGGTGTTCCGCAGGGTTCTGCCGGCCGATCCGCCCGAAGCGGCACGCGAGGTCTTCATCGCCGCCTCGAAGCGGGAACACGGCATTTTCCGCCATGCATCGCTGATCGTCTGGGCGACGGGGATCTTTCTCTTGTGGCGCCGCGGCGATTTGGTTGAGGCGCTCACGCTCACGGGTTCTTCGGCGGTCATTGGTTGCGGGGCATGGGTTGGCATGCTCATGGTCGCCAACCTGTGGCTGGTGCTGTGGCCGCACCAGAAGAAGGTGCTGGGATTCGTGCAGGCCGACGTTCAGGAACGGCTGCGCTGTGCGCGCATCACGTTCCTGTCGTCCCGTGTGAACACGGTGCTGTCGCTCATAACGATCACGCTGATGATCGCCGGTGCACATGGCGGAAGCATCTTCTGAAGCGATGCCAAAGCGCGTCTTCAGTTTTGCGGCCGGTTCCTGCCCATTGCCCCTGCAGGTGAAGGAGCAAGTCGCGCGCGACATCATCGACTGGGAAGGACGCGGCCTCTCCGCACTCGAGATTCCATTCACGAGCGCAGAATTCGAAGCGGTCCTGACGGCAGCCAAAGACGATCTGCGGCTCCTGCTCGGAATACCGCGATCCTACGAGGTGCTCTTCCTGCAAGGCGGGGCGACAGCGCAGTTTGGGATGCTGCCGCTGAATTTGCGCGGGCCGGCGGGCCACTGCGAATATGTCGAGAGCGGATACTGGTCGCGCCGCGCGATCGCCGAGGCCCAGGGTGTATGCGGTGGCAGTAACGGCGCACGCGGCGTGCGCGTCATCGCCACGGGCACCGCAACCCGGCCGCCGAGCCCTGGCACGTGGCGTCATGGGCCAGGCGCCGCCTATTGCCATTTCACCAGTAACGAGTCGGCTGACGGGCTCCAGTTCCGCGACTTTCCCAATGGCGGAGAAGCACCGTTGGTGGTCGATATGACGGGCGACTTCCTCACGCGCCCGGTTCCGGTAAATCGTTTCGGGCTCATCTATGCAAGCGCGCAGAAGTCGCTCGGCGCGACCGGTTTGACCATTGTGATCGTGCGTGCCGATCTATTGGACCGGGCGCGGGCCGACATCCCGGTGCCGTTCAATTATGCGCTGCAGACCGCCGCCGGGTCGAAGGTCAATACGCCGCCGGCATTCGCGATCATGATCGCCGCACGCATGCTGCGATGGCTGGTCGAAAGCGGCGGACTTCAGTTCGCGTCGATGCAAGGCCGTGAGAGGAGCGCAAAGCTATACGCTGCCATCGACGCAAGCGGATTTTACCGCGCGCCCATTGCATGCGACGCCCGCTCGGCGGTGAATGTCTGCTTCCATCTTCCAAACGAGCGCCTCGAAGAAGTGTTCGCGCACGAAGCCGAAACGCACGGGCTCCTCCACCTGCGTGGCCATCCTCGCGTGGGTGGGCTGCGTGCATCGATCTTCAATGCGACGCCGGACGAGGCTATCGAGGCGCTGCTTGATTTCATGGACGAATTCCGGGTGCGCAACGTCTGACGCTGGCGAATGAAACAGTTCCAACAGCGTATGCTCGCCGAGTAGGGAGCGAGGGTTAACCCAGGGGCTGCGCGTCGGCGAGCGGCGCCGGCACGAAGCGCGCGCCCACCTCGCCATGGATAAAGCCGTTGGAGAAATCGACGCCGGGACAAATGCCCCGTAACGCGGCCAGCGCGGACTGAGGCTCGCGCCGCCGGTCGACGACATCCCGGAAGAGATGCGCAACCGCAACCATGTCGACCGTGTGCGGGGAAAGCCGCAGCGAGCCGACGCCGACGTCGGCCAGCGTTGCAACCTCATTCAGCAAGCAAGAATAGGTGTGCGAGAGCGTCTGCACGCCATTGACGGTGAGAAATTTCTGGTCATCTACGGTCGCGACGGGAAGCCCGTCCGGGTCTTGATCGCAGACGAACTGACAGGAATCCTTCACGCGTCCGTGGAGACGCGCATGATAGCAGCGCGCGGAAATCGCGAGCGGAGCGCGCCCGAAGGCCCACACCTCGATGGCGGCCCCAGGCGTGGCCCTCGCAATCGCGTCAATCGAGGCGAGGGGAAGCTCCGGCGGCAGGCAGATCCGCGCCGCACCGCGCGAGGCGAGGAATTGCGCAGTGCGCTCGTTATAGACATTGACGAGTGGCCCAATGGCGTGGGGCCGGGGCTGCAGCAACCGCAGCATCGAGATGTCGTTGGCTTCGATCATCTGGGCGCTTTCGCGCAGCGCGCTTTCGGCCCGCAGTTCGCGGTCGAGTGTCGGCAGTGCAAGCGAGCTCAGGAGAACGACTTTTCCGGCCCCTTCCAGCCGATCGACGACGTCGGCAATGACGCTGCTATAGAATGGTTGCCGGCGCGAGCAGACGACCTCACCGACGCAGACCCGCTCGACTGGCGCTTCGTCCGCAATTCGGAAATAGAAGTCGCGCCATTGCTCGGCCGGCCAGTTAAAAAGCACCGGACCCATGGTGAGCGTCATCGCTCTCGGCATCATCGGCTTCAGACCGGTCATCGCCACGTTTTCAGGTATCCGCCGCAGGTCGCGCTCTGCCCTTCGGCGAGCGCCGTGAGAGTCCCGGCCGGTGCAACTGCGCCCCGTTCCAGCGCATCGACGGCCTCGCGAAAGGTTCTGACGACGGCGCTGACATAGGCGCGGCCCCGTTGGCGCCCTTCGATCTTGAGAGCTTTGACGCCGGCATCGCGCAGTGCGGGCAGGAGCACGCGCGCATCGAGGCTGACCGGGTCTTCGAAGATATGGGCCGCACCGAATCTCGTTTTGAACCGCCCCTTGCACAGCGTGGGGTAGCCGACCGACTGATCGCTCGGCACGCGATTGATCGTGAAGTCGCCGAGGCGCGAAACCAGCGATCCGTCTTCCTCTTTGTAGCTCACGTGGCTTGCAGGCGAGCAAACGCCGTGCATGTTGGGAGACTTGCCGCTGGCGTAGGAGGAAAGCGAGCAGCGTCCTTCTTCCATGACGCAAAGACCGCCGAACACGAAGACTTCGGTTTCGCAGGGAACGGCCCGCGTCATCTTCGCAATTTCAGGAACGCTCAACACGCGCGGAAGCACGACGCGCTTGACCGAGAACGCTTCCACATAGAAGGCGATCGCTTCCGCATTGGCCGCACCCGCCTGAACGGAGAGGTGAAGCCGCAGGTTGGGATGCTTTTCCGCGGCGTAGGCCAGAAGCCCGAGGTCTGCCAATATGACCGCGTCAGCTTTGTAAGCGGCCGCATCGTCCACGGCACGCAACCACGGCTCGATATCCCCCGCCCGGGGAAACGTGTTGATCGCAACGAGCACCTTCGCGCCTTTATGGTGCGCAAACATGATGGCTTGCCGAAGCTCGCTGCGGCTGAAATTGAGACCGGGAAAATTCCGTGCATTGGTTTCGTCACGGAAGCCGCAGTAGACCGCATCGGCACCACCTTCGATGGCTGCGCGCAGTGCGGCCGGCGTTCCTGCTGGGCAGACCAGCTCGAGCGTGCCTTCCGATGCACCCATAGGCACCTCAACCGTTCACATGCGTTGTGAGAAGAGCTTGTTTTTGAGCGAGCCGAGAGGTTCGCCGGCCATGCTGACCGCCTGGCTCGCCAGCGGTCCGATGCTCGCCGCGATCTCGTCGACAAAGTCGATCTGAGCATCGTCGATCGCATTCCGTAGGGCCACGACAGCGCCGATATCCCCCTCGACCGAGATGTCACGGGAGAAGAAGAGCGCATCGCCATCATAGGTGCCATCCGCAAGCCCAAGGAGGGCGAGCAGCGGCCCGCGTATGGTCGCGATCACGGATGTTGATTGCAGATGGCGGCCGACGTGCAGCGCGATGTCGCTGGCGCGCGGCTCGATGATGATCGCGAACGGCGCATCCGTCGGCGCGATCCTGATGCCGCAATCGCTATACGCTTCGAGTCGCTCCACGAGCCCGGGATGCCTCCGAGCGATGCTCGCCGAAAGGCGCTGCAGAGAAAGCCGCAGCGGTAGCAACGGCAGCTGCCGCATCGCCCATACGGCAATCGCTGGCAGCGCGTGCGGTGATGTCTGCGATGTCTGGCCCATGCCTCCATGTAGGGCAGGGCTCAGTAAAATGGCCTAACCGAAATCAAATCGAGGGAGAAAAGGTATGCCCATAGTCGAATGAGAATGGCAGGGGAAGCGCAATGCGCGATCTACCGCGATTTCGCGATCTGCGCGCGTTTCTCGGCTACCTCGAGCTGAACGGTCAGCTTGTGCGGGTTCGGGCGCCGGTGTCGACCGTGCAGGAAATGACCGAGATACACAGACGCACGCTTTGTGCCGGCGGGCCTGCGCTCTGCTTCGAAAATGCTGTGCGCGCCGATGGATGCGCGTCGGACGTTCCGGTGATCGTGAACCTGTTCGGCTCCGCCGAGCGGGTCGCCTGGGGGCTCGGCGTCGAGCGCGATGGCCTCCGCACGCTTGGCAAGAAGTTGGCGGCCCTACGCGATATGAAACCCGTCGACGGCGTCGGTGGCATGCTGGGCCGTTGGCCGCTCGTGAAAGCGGCCTACGCGACGATGCCGGTCGCCGTGACGCGAGCGCCGGTGCAGCAGCGGGTTTACCGTGGCGCTGAAATCGATCTTTCGACGCTGCCCATCCAGACCTGCTGGCCCGACGAGCCGGCACCGCTGATCACGTGGCCCCTCGTCATCACAAAGCCGCCCGGTGAAGAAGGCAGCCACGACATCAACATGGGCGTCTACCGGATGCAGGTGCTGGGGCCGAAGCGTGCGATCGTGCGCTGGCTTGCCCACCGCGGCGGAGCAGCCCACCACAGGCGCTGGGTCGCGGCGGATGAGGATATGCCGGTAGCGATCGTGATCGGCGCCGATCCCGCGACGATGCTGTCGGCGGTGCTGCCGCTGCCCGAGAGCATATCGGAGCTGGGTTTCTCCGGGGTCTTGCGCGGGGAACGGCCGCGCCTGACGCAGTGCCTCACCGTGCCGCTCATGGTTCCTGCGGACGCGGAAATCGTCATCGAGGGGTTCGTGTCCGCGCGCGAGACCGCGCCGGAGGGCCCCTACGGCGATCACACCGGCTATTACAACGCGGTCGCCGATTTTCCTGTGATGGAGGTGACGGCGATCACGACGCGGGAAGCCCCATTCTACGTTTCGACCTTCACCGGTCGCCCACCGGATGAGCCTTCCGTCATTGGGACAGTGCTCAACGAGCTTTTCGTGCCGGTTCTGCGTAGCCAACTGCCGGAGGTCGTGGACTGCTGGTTTCCGCCCGACGCCTGTTCGTATCGTATGGCGATAGTATCTCTCCGTAAGACCTATGCGGGGCAGGCGCGCCGTACTATGATGGGGCTGTGGGGAATGCTGCCGCAGTTCTCCTACACCAAGCTCATCATAGTCGTTGATGATGACATCAACGTACGTGATTGGGCCGACGTGTCCTGGGCGCTGGCAACACGAATGGATCCCTCGCGCGACGCGATGCACATTCACAACACGCCCATCGACTATCTTGATTTTGCTTCGCCCGCGGAAGGCCTCGGCGGCAAGCTCGGTCTCGACGCGACCAACAAGATAGGCAGTGAAACGACCCGCGAATGGGGACGCAAGCTCGGCATGGATTCCGGTGTGGCGAAGAAAATCGACGCGCTGTGGGATGAGCTCGGCATCGGTCTGCGTAAGAAAGCCGGTAACGGAGCGGACGCGGCATGAATTTCCACCGCATCGTACTCGGTATCAGTGGCGCTTCCGGCGCCAGTATCGGGGTGCGGATTGCCGAGCTGCTGCGAGCGACAGGTGGCGTGGAGGTGCACCTCGTCGTTTCCTCTGCGGGCGAACGGACACTCGCGCACGAGGTGGGCGCCGACGCGCTGGATCGCCTCAAGGCGTGCGTGGCGCGCCACTATCAGGTGAATGATATCGGCGCCACGATCGCGAGCGGATCGTTCGCGACGGGAGGCATGATCATCGCCCCATGCTCGATGAGGACGCTCGCCTGCGTGGCGACGGGCGTCACCGAAAACCTGCTGACACGCGCGGCGGATGTGCATCTCAAGGAGCGGCGGCGGTTGGTGCTCATTGCGCGCGAAAGCCCGCTGCATCTGGGGCATCTACGCGCCATGGTGGCCGCAACGGAGTGCGGCGCGATCATCGCACCGCCGGTTCCCAGCTACTATCTCGCCCCACGTTCCGCCGCAGACATCACGGATCAGATCGCGCGGCGGGCGATCGATCTCCTCGACGTCATCACGCCGCGTCTTTCCTTGGCTTGGGATGGGACTAAAGATCTTCGAATCGGCGTGGTCCCCGCCCCGCCCGCCGTGATCAAGACAGTTTCGCCGTCATTCAATGGGCCAAGCCAATGCTCGTAGATACCTCACATCCGGAACAAGTCTTCCACCGTCTGCGCCGCGTGCTCTCATCCCTATACCAGCACTGCGAATGTCGCGAGAAAATCAACGGAGCCCTCGACCGGTTCGAGGACCTCGAGCAGATGCGCGCCTTGAGAGCGGCGTTGGAAGAGGCGCGCCGGCAGAGGGATTGGATCGGCGCGCAGCTGAGTTTTCTCTCCGATCTGGATGACATCAACGAGCACGAGGCGGACCAGACCGTCTTCGAGGAAATGGCGATGCTGTTCGACGAGGTGACTGAGGCTGCGGCGCGCGCCGCAAAGATCATCCGCACCGCCGCCTCCCATGTCGAAGCCTGATCACGGGCCTGGCCGCGTCGTGCGTTGCCGCCTTTATGCGGCAACGGTGCACGCGCACATCTATTTCGTTGCTTCGGAGCGAAGCTCCGGTGCCAGAGCGCCGAGCCTGTAGATGGCCGTATTTGCAAGCTCCTGGGCACAGCTGAGCACAGTTCCGTCTTGCGACACCTCGGCAAGACGCAAATACGCCTCCGCCAGATACTCCATCAGAGCGCCGACTTCGCGCGGGCCTTCGGCAGGAAGTGGAGGCGCGGAAAATTCAATCGTCGCCCGTGCGTGTAACGCCCCAAGCTTCGAGGCGGAGCTACGCGCGGCGGCAGCAAGCGACGACGCCAACGCGCGTCGTGACGCGAACGAGCCATCGCTCTCGATGAGGTCTGCCAGGTGCCGCTCACTCGCGGCAAGCGCCGCGAGGGTGACCGGCACCTCGCCAGCTGGCTCACCGCTGGTGCGGCCCGCATGGAATGCCTTGCGGCGTTCGCGGCGCAGAAGGCTGACGTGCTCGAGTTCCTCGAGTGCCATCCGTTCCGCCGCATCCTTCACGTCGGGCGTTTCGGCGTGAGCGGCGACGTAGGTCCAGAAAGCAAACGACCGCTGCTCGTGACGCACGGCGGATGCAAGCGCCTGATAGGGCGTCAGGAGGCTGGTCCCGGCCATCTCGTCGGGAGTCGCATCAAAGGTATCGGGGATTTCCCAAGGCGGCGTCGCATCCGCAGGTGTGGCTTCGTGGCTGGCCCAATCATCGACTTGCCGGATATGGCCGCGCTCCGTTTCGGCAAGATTGTCGAACAAGTCCGCCAGTGCAGTTTCGTCCTGCATGCGAAGCTGTCGCGACGTCTCGGTGTAGCGCGTTGCCGCGTCCAGTTCCATTGCGTGCGCGATCGAAAAAAACTCAGCCATCGAGCGGACCTGCCCGGCAGGCTCGTCTTTCAAGGATGTCATGGCACCACGGTTCTCAATGAACGACAGCCGACCCTATGCGGAAGGGTGCTTTCCTTCTTGAGCGAGGTCAATGCGAATATCACTATGCCTGTTGGATTGTGCGTCTGTGACTGAAGAGGTGCTGCTTTGGCCGCGAAACTCTCGCGTTGGATCTTTGTCGTGCTGGCCCTCCCAATGCTGCAGTGCGCGGCGATTGCGCCGGTCGCCGCGGAACCTCGCATTGCGAGCTATATTAAAAAGGTAACGCCGCAAGACTTCTTCCCCCAGGCGACGCGTTTCGGAGAGCCGCAGGGCGAACCGCCAGTTATTCCGATTTTCTCCAATAGCGAACAAATCGGTTTCGTCTATTTGAATTCCGACTTCACGGGCTCCGTTGGCTATTCCGGCAAGCCCATACGCATCCTCGTCGGCATCGACATGCAGGGCGTGCTCACGGGCTTCAAACTGATGGAGCATAAAGAGCCCATCGTTCTCGTCGGCGTGCCTGAGAAGCATGTCGTCGCAGCGATGAATAAGCTCATCGGCACCAAAATCCGGCCGATTGCATCTGGGACGGAGCGCGCGCCGCAGCCGGATATCGTCAGCGGCGCGACCGTCACTATTCTCGTCATGGCGGACAGTATCGTGCGCTCGGCGGTGCGCCTCATCCGGACGGGACGGATCGCAGCCGGAGAAGCTGGTGCTTCGGCCGGGGGAGGGGCTGGCACGACCGCGGGCATGGCCATCAACATGGACGCGCCGGGCGGGCGGGACTGGCAGACGCTCCTCGGTGACGGATCGGTCCGCAGGCTCAAGCTGACAGTCGGTGACGTCAACGCGGCTTTCGAGCATTCGGGCAACAAGGGCGCAATCGCCAACCCCGAGAAGGGCGATCCCGAAGACACTTTCATCGATCTCTATGCTGCGCTCGTGAGCGTGCCCGCGATCGGCAAGAGCCTGCTCGGCGAAACGGGCTACGCGCGGCTGCGGGACCGGCTCAAGCCAGGACAACAGGCTATTCTGGTTGCCGGCGAGGGCCATTACTCGTTCAAAGGCTCGGGCTATGTGCGTGGCGGCATCTTCGATCGCATCGAGCTGCAGCAGGACGGATCCGGCATCCGGTTCCGGGACCGCAATCATGAGCGGCTGGGCGCGATCGAGGCGGCGGGCGCGCCCGCGCTGCGGGAGATCAGCCTTTTCACCGTTCCCGAGGACTTCGCGTTCGACCCCACGGAGCCGTGGACGCTCGATCTCATGGTCCAGCGTCTCACCGGACCGCGCGATAAGGCATTCCTCAATTTCGAGCTTACGTACTCGCTTCCGTCCGGCTTGATGGTGGCGAAGAAGGCGCCGCCCCAGGCAAGCGTGCCTGCAGCCCCCGCGGCATCAACCGATGCGACACTGCTCGCAGCCACGGGCGCCGATGCCAGCGCGATGGAGGATGACCCGCTGTGGAAGCAGATGTGGCGCCGGCAAGGCGTATCCGTCACCATCACGGCTCTCGCCATTATCGTCCTCACCGGGATCTTCTTCTTCCAGAACGCTCTCGTACGCAGGCCTGAGATCTATACCTGGGTGCGTCGCGCGTTCCTCGTCTTCACGCTGGTATGGCTCGGCTGGTACGCCAATGCGCAGCTCTCCGTTGTGAACGTGCTGACGTTCTCCAACGCGCTGCTGACCGGCTTCAGCTGGGAATACTTTCTGACCGCGCCGTTGATCTTCATCCTTTGGTCGTCCGTTGCCGTCTCGCTGCTGTTCTGGGGGCGGGGTCCATTCTGCGGCTGGCTCTGCCCGTTCGGTGCCCTGCAGGAGCTGACGAACTCGATCGCGAAGGCCCTTGGCGTGCCGCAGTTTCGCGTCGCCTGGGATCTGCACGAGCGCCTCTGGCCGATCAAGTACGTGATCTTCCTCGGCCTGTTCGGAATGTCGCTCTATTCGTTCACGGCGGCAGAGCATCTCGCCGAGGTCGAGCCGTTCAAGACGGCGATCATCCTGAAATTCGTGCGCGACTGGCCCTTCGTCGTTTTCGCGCTGGCGCTTCTCACTGCCGGCCTCTTCATCGAGCGCTTCTTCTGCCGCTACGTGTGCCCGCTCGGAGCGGCGCTCGCCATTCCCGGTCGCCTGCGGATGTTCGAATGGTTGCGGCGCTGGCCCGAATGCGGCTCGCCTTGCCAGCGCTGCGCAAACGAATGTCCCGTGCAGTCGATTCACCCCAACGGTCGCATCAATGTCAACGAGTGCATCTACTGCATGCATTGCCAGGAGATGTACTGGGACGATCACCGCTGCCCGCACATGATCCAGATACGGCTGAAGCGCGAGA
>JBIQJE010000036.1:0-12833 GCA_044507625.1 Hyphomicrobiaceae bacterium
CGTTGGCACGCACCCTGCACAAGCGATGGCATGACGAAGTCGATCGCTTACATTGCGCGTGCCGCTCTTGCCGTGTGCGCCGCTGCCGCCGTCCTTGGACCGATCGGGACCGCGTCAGCACTCTCGCTGGATATGTCCGAGATCACCCGACTGCGCATGGAACGCAAGCGGGCCAATTCCGGCGGCAAGCTGCCACTTCCCGGCACGCCTGACCTGAAGCGGCTCGACGAGCGCCTTACGGAGCAGGGAATCGCGCCCGACTCGCCGCTCTACATCCGCGTCTTCAAAGCTGAATCGCAGATGGAGATCTGGGCGGGCGATGAGGACGGCAACTACAAGCTCTTCGCTTCGTACCCGATCTGCTACTGGTCCGGCTCGCTCGGTCCGAAGCAGCGAGAGGGCGACAAGCAGGCGCCCGAAGGCTTCTACACGATCAACCTCGAGCAGAGCTATCACAAGGGCGCGCGCTGGCCGAAGTCGCTGAACATCGGCTACCCGAACCCGTTCGATAGGATCAACCTGCGGTCGGGCTCCTACATCCTCATACATGGCGGCTGCTCTTCCATCGGCTGCTTTGCGATGACGAACGCCGTCGCGCTCGAAGTCCACAAGCTCGCGACGACCGCTCTCGAGGCCGGTCAATCGAATATTCCGATCCACGTGTTCCCCTTCCGCATGACGGAGGAGAATTTCGCCAAGTATCCCGCGCCGCAGTGGCAGGGATTCTGGCGCAATCTCAAAGACGGCTATGACCTTTTTGAGCGCACGCACCGCCCGCCGCGGGTGAGCGTCTGCGGCGACCGCTACGACTTCACGCCGGCGAACCGCCTCGAAGCGCTCAATCCCGGTCCGCTACACGTGTGTCCGGAAACGGCACAGGTCATCGCCGACCTGTCCCGCATCAATAAACGCGTCGCAGAACAGCCGCAGATCAAGCCGCAGACGGCGGAGATCAAGACTGCGTCCATCTCCGGCGCCGCCGCATTCCTGGGCGGTCCGGCGGCCGCGGCAATCATTGCCAACAGGCTGGGCGAGAACTTCGAAAGGCAGCTTGCTCCGCTGAACCAGCGCGAGGGCCTCAGCCCGGTTCTCACCCGTCCGCTGCAATGCTCTCTGACGCTGCCGAGCTGCCGGCGCTATGCGGCCCTGCGCGAGCAGGTCGCCCACAAGTCGACACTCAAAATGGAAGAGCCGGCACGCGAGAAGGCGCGCGCCCCGAAGAAAAAGAAGAAGAAGCGCGCGAGCTGGAACAAGCGCAAGAAGCGTTCGAGCTCACACTAGGGCGCGACCGCATTCTTCGAAGCGCGGCGCGGCTCTAGTCTTTTGATTGGACCGATGGTTCGCGGCCATGACGAGCAGGTGGGAGGCCCCGGTGTCGCATAGCGCGCCGGGGCCTTTGCTTGCGAAGATTTCCCGCTGCGTGCGATAGAAGCGGCGATAGACGCAACAGCGGAAAATCCCACATGACGCGCCCGGTCCTCAAAGCGACGGAACGCCTGATCGAGACCATCATCTTCGCCAGCCGATGGATTCTGGCGCCATTCTATCTTGGCCTCGCGCTTTCGCTCTTCGTGCTCCTCATCAAGTTCATTGCCGAGCTGGTGCACATCGCCGAGACGGCATTCACGGCGTCGGAATCGCAGGTGATCCTCGGTCTCCTGGCGCTGGTCGATCTATCGCTTACCGGATCGCTGATCGTGATCGTGATCTTCTCGGGCTATGAGAACTTCGTCTCGAAGATCGATCACAGCGAACATCGCGACTGGCCGGAATGGATGGGCACGATCGATTTCACCGCGCTCAAGATCAAACTGCTGGGCTCCATCGTCGCGATCTCCGCGATCCAGCTGTTGAAGCAATTCATGTCCGTCAACAACGTGTCGGACCGCGACCTCTTCTGGCTGGTGACGATCCACGTCGTCTTCGTCGTCTCCGGTGTGCTGCTGGCGCTCTCGGACCGTATCGCGGGGGGCCATGGGCACGAGGAACCGGCGAAGCGCTCTCCACCCGTCGCGCCGGCGCCCACGCAGCCCGATAGCGCCAAGCATTAATCGCGGACCGCGATGCTCCGCGGTCTCTCGCCGGATCGCGGAACATCGGCGGTAGGGCCGAGCCGGCCTTGCGCGCAACCGCGGGTTGCCGATGCTCACCGTTCGCTGCGAGGGCGTAACCAGAGCAGAGATTGTCCGTGGCGGATGCCCGAGCGCTGGATTAGCTTCATGGCGCATCGACATCCGCCCGGTACCCCATGAAGCTCAAACGCTACGCGCAACTCCACATCAATCGCTGGCGCGGGGAGGCGCGCGTCGACGGCATACGGCTGCCGCTGGCGCCGAATGTCATATCGGCGAACATGGAGTGGACACTCGCCAAGGGGCGCTACGAATGGGGTGAGGCGCGCATGGGCGCGCGCGTGGTGCAGCCGGGCGATACCGTGCTGGAGCTCGGCTCAGGGCTGGGCTTCGTGTCGAGCTATCTGCGCCGGAATACCACCGCGGGGAAAATCGTGTGCGTGGAGGCGAATCCCGATCTCGTCCCCTATATCGAGACCGTGCATGCGATAAACGGCATCGGGAATGCGCTCGTGATGAACGGGGTGGCGCAGATCCCTCCGCACGGGACGCATATGCCTTTTTACTGCCGGCGCGATTTCTGGGCGAGTTCGCTCGATGTCGAGACGGGCGTCTACGAGCGCGCCGTCGATGTGCCGTGCCTCGAGCTGGGCGCACTCCTCGAGGCGCATCGTCCCGGCGTGCTCATCATGGACATCGAGGGCGGCGAGCTGCCTCTGCTGGAGATTGAGCGCCTGCCGCACGTGCGCGCGATCGTGCTCGAAGTGCACACCAACGCTTACGGACAAGACGGCCTCGGAAAGCTGTTTGCCTCCGCCGAGCGGCTCGGCTTCCGGCGCGATCCGCACGGCAGCATGCGGGAGGTGCACACACTGGTCCGGCAGCCATCCAGCTTGTCATAGCGGCCGGCCTGATGCACGCGGAGCTGCCGCCTCGCCCGGCGAGGACCGGCAGCAAATTATTCGGTTCGGGGTCTCAGCAGCTCAAGGCTGTCGAACGATTGCGGGTCCGTCGTAACCTTGCAGGAGCGGTCGTCGACGATGTCGGTGCAGATGACGTCGATGCCGTGCGGGAAGGTGGCGACGTCACGGCATTTCGCGTGAAAGCGACGGGTATCCGGCGTGGCGGACTCCAGGCGCTCCAGATGATCGACGCCGCAGCTCGTGTTGAGATAAAGCAACCGCAGGATCATGTAGTCGTGGATCTCCGCCGCGGCGGCTGACGCACAGGCATATGCAGCCACGCCTGTCAGGGCGAGGCGCATCACTCTACGTCGCGCTCCGTCCGAGCGCTGAAGAGGCCGCCTTTGGTGTCGCGCACCACGGCCTTAACGGGACCACCGGCAAAATCTGCGAAGCTGATGCGGAAGCTCGGGTTTTCTGCAATCGACATGCCGCTCTCGATCGTCACCAGCGGGCGGGCGGCGACGTCGAGGTCGATGCGCTCGACGAAGTGCGCCGGCAGATAGGCGTTGGTCTTGGTATCGATCTGCATGCCAGAAAAGTTCGGATGGCGGACTTGCAGCAAGGCTTCGCGCCAGGCCGGTCCGCGCGTCGCATCGCGGTCGACCCGCAGACGCGTCTTGCCGAGCGAAGCCAGCGCCTCGTCCATGTCCTTCAGCGACGTCGACGTGCAGCCGCCGGCTCCGGCCACAAACTGGCTCGCCACATAAATCTTTGCAGGCTCGTCACCAGTCTCGAGCACGGCTCGCACGGCGCTCATATCGTTGAGGCGAATGCGCGTCTCGATGATTCTGATGCCGACGTCGCCCTGCCGATAACCGTCGCCAAACTTGAAGACGGCCGCGACGGGCGCGGGGTTTTCATCGACGATGAGCGTGAGCTGCGTGGCACGCGCGCCGAGGCTGCCGGAGATGTAGATCGTAACGGGTACGATGGAGGCATCCTCGGCGCGTTTAGGCGCGACGACGCGGATCGCCTCTCCATCGTCGATGATCTGGCGGTCCTGAAACAGGTCCGCGCGGATCGCATCCCAAGCGGTCTCGCCCGCGCTCGCTTCACTGAGGCACGCGAAAGCAATGGTGAGAAGAAAAGCCACGATGCGCATAGCCGTGCCCCGCCGAACTCAATTGGGCTGTGCGTCGATATAGGTGCGGATGGCCCAGATCGCTTCCTGGTTCAGCAAGCCCTGAAACGGAGGCATCTTCTGGCGGCCGCCCACTGTCGCGCCGTTGAGAACCCGCGTGATGAACCAGGCATCCTCGGTCTCACCCTCGCCCAGCTCACGCAGATCCGGCGCCATGCCGCCCGACTTCACTTCGAGGCCATGGCAGCGCGCGCAATTGGAGTTGTAGCCACGCGAGCCGATTTCGACCGCGATGTCGTGCAGCTTTGAATCGTTGCGATAGGGGTTGGAAGCGACCCAATCGTCCCCGAGCGGGGGCAATCCCGTGGTGTCGACGGGCTGGGGCGCGCCGTCGCCGTGTCCATAGACCACCGCAACGGGGAGCAGCATAAGCATCAGGAACGCGCCGATGAACGCACGAAACGTCATAGTGGGGTCGCCTTCTCTAGTTCGTCTTTGGTGTTGCTTCGGGTTCGAGCCAGATGCGCCATGACTCGCTGCCGTTGACGTCGAGAAAGTAGGTGCCGGGCTGCTCGATGAGGTACGTCGCTTCACCCCCGCCGCCGATGTGCAGGTTCTGAACCACGGCTCCGTCGGCGTCTTTCAGGTAAAGAACGAAAATGGGCCCGTCGCTCTGGTAGCGCAGGAGGGTCGGCTGCTCGATCGAGAACGGCTCTGTGATCTTGGAAAGGCGGCCGGCAAAGCGTGGCTCGACGAGCTTGCGCGCCTCGCGGTCGAAACAGGCGAGGCGGCCGACATCGTCGCGGATTGAGAGGCAATCGAGTACGCCGGCGGTCGTGCTAGCGCTTGCTGTCGCGCACCAGGTCACGCAGGCGGTCAAGCAGCACGATGCCATCGCCCGCTGCGTTCGCGAGAGGCCACGCCCAGCCATCATTGCTTTACCGTTGGCTCGGCAGGTTCCCACTTGGATTTGTCGTTGGCCCAGACGGCGGCGCCGGTTTGCCAATCGTGGGGGCAGCCTTTGCAGCCCTCCATGAACGCATCCTGGAAGATCGCAAAGCGGATGCGCACGCCATCAAACACGGCGTCGGAGAGATCGGCCTCGTAGAACTTCGTCTCCTGCAGATCGGTATTGATGAAGCGAGCGCCGATGAACCGGGCGCCTTTCGCCATCGCGTTCTCGAGACTGGCGGCGGTGAAGTCGGCGCCGGAGAAGTCTGCCTTCGCAACGCGCGCGGAAGTAAAGTTTGCGCCCTTCATCGTTGCGCCGGAAAGATCGGCGCGGGCCATGAACGCGATTTCAAGGCGTGCGCCATCGAGATTGACGCCCTTGAGATTGGCGCCCTGCAGATTGGCGTGCCGCAGGTCGGCGCGCGAGAGCACGGCGCCTTCAAGGTCCGCGTCTTCGAGGTTGGCATCCTTCAGATCGGCAAATCGCAGATCCGCATTCTTGCACACCGTCTTCGGCGCAATTGTGCAGCCGTTGACCACCCAGGGATCGGGGCGATCATCCTTGTTCTCGATGATCGGGTAGTCTTGCGCATCGACATTTCGGACGAAGGCAGGCGAGGCTAGAGCCATCAAGAGAATTGCCACAAGGCGCGAGCGCGATGGGGAGCAGCGCTGATGCATGGTTCGACCTGGGAGCAGGAAAGCCGCGGGGTAGGGCAGCCGGATACTCTCGGCGGTATCCGGCTGCCTCTTTGGTGAGCGGGCGTGAGCGAAGGCCGCCCGCTCGAACCTCGTCGTCGGTTCAGTCAGTCGATGCGGTGGTGTGCGGCACCTCGAAGACCCAGAAGGAGCCGCCCTGGCTGACCTGCTTGGTCTGATCGGCCATGTCGCCACCCCACAGCGGGACCGCTCCGCCGTAGCCCGACGTGATGCCGATATACTGCTTGCCGTCCATCTCCCAGGTGACAGGCTGCGAGACGACGCCCGAACCGGTCTGGAACTTCCAAAGCTCCTTGCCGTCCTTTGCGTCGAACGCCTTGACGTAACCGTCGCTGGTGCCGGTCAGGACGAAGCCGCCCTTGGTGGCCAGGACGCCGGCCCAAAGCGGCATCGCTTCGAGATGCTCCCAGACGACCTTGCCGTTGGTCGGATCGATCGCGCGCAGTGCACCGACGTGATCGTCGTGCGTACGCTTGATGCGGAAGCCCTGTCCAAGATAGGCGGCGCCCTTCTTGTACGTCAGGTTCTCGGTCCAGTAGTCCTCGGTCCAGTCGTTGGTCGGGATGTAGAACAGCTTGGTGTCCTGGCTGTAGGCCATCGGCATCCAGTTCGTGCCACCGAGGAAATTCGGCGTCACCTTGATGGTCTTGCCCTTGGCTTCACCCTTTGCGGGCGCCGGCGGGCGCTGACCCTCGACCTCGTGCGGACGGCCGTTCTCGACATCCCAGCCGGTGGCCCAGGATATATTCGGCACCATCGGATAGATGCCGATCGCTGAGCCGACCTGCTTGGAGATCTTGCCGTCACGGGCGGTCAGCTTGTCGAGATCGGTGATGAAGAGGAAGCCGTTACGGTCGGCGTGGGCGCCGGCGCGGACGATCTTGCCATCCTTCTCCATCTCGAACAGCGTGATGGGGTTGTTGCCCGAGTAATCCCAAGCGTCGTTGGGCGTGTGCTGGAAGAAGCCGACGGGCTCGCCGGTCGAGGGTTCGATGTAAACCTGGCCGGAAGTGTAGAGGCTGTCGTAGGGCTTCCAGTCGCCGTTCGGGCCGGAGCGATAGTGGTGGTTCCACGGGGCGGGGTTGCCGGTGCCGATGACGATCGTGTTGGTCTTCTCGTCATAGGTCGCGCTCTGCCAGGGAGCGCCTCCGCCATGATTCCAGGCTTCGACCTTGCCGCCGTCCTTGTTGTTCGGCCACGACGGTGCTTTCGGGTCGCCGGTGTAGGTGGAGTCCTTGCCGTTGAGGCGGCCCATGTGGCCCTCGACGAGCGGGCGCATCCAGATTTCCTCGCCGGTGTCGGGATCGCGCGCATAGAGGCGGCCAACGACGCCGAATTCGTCACCCGAGGAGCCGTGAATGAGGAGCACCTTGCCGGTCTTCTGATCCTTCACGATCGTGGGGGCACCGGTCATGGTGTAGCCGGCGGTGTGATCCTCGAACTTCTTGGACCAGACAACCTTACCGGTCTTGGCGTTCAAGGCGACGATACCGGCGTCGAGCGTACCCATGAACAGCTTGTCGCCGTAAAGGGCGGCGCCACGGTTTACGACGTCACAGCACGGGCGGATGTCGTCGGGCAGGCGGTGGGCGTAGCTCCAGAGCCTCTTGCCGGTTTTTGCGTCGAGCGCAAAAGCACGGGAATAGGACGCCGTTACATAAATGACGCCGTCATGGATCAGCGCCTGAGTTTCCTGGCCGCGTTGTTTTTCATCGCCGAATGAAAACGACCACGCCGGTTTCATACGGGCAATATTATTGACGTTGATCTTATCAAGATCGCTGTAGCGGTGATTGCGAACACCCATACCCCAGCTGACCACGTCGCCAGGGGTCTTCTCGTCATTCAGAATATCTTCCCACGTCACAGGCTTGCCGTCTGCGGCGTTGGATTCATTCGGAAAAATGCAGATTGCGGCGGTGATTGCCAAAGCTGAAGCGGCGGCAAAAAGCGTCGCGTTGACGCCCCGCGCGGGGTGTCGACGTTGCATGGCGTTTCTCCCAATTCATTTTCTCTAGGAGCTGCTATTCGGCGCGCCCCGGTGCGTCAACATGAGGCAATTTTCACTTTCGTCCATTCGCCTTTCGAACAATTGGCGCGAAATTACGCGCTGACGTCGGACTAAGGTATAATCAATAGCTGATTTAATGCAGGGGGCCGGGAAACAATTGCAAGTCACACCGGAAAGAATGGCAATGGGAAATGAATCTCATTTGGATTCGCGCGGCTTTTAAAGACGCATCCGTACCGCCAAATCGCGGCGCGGACAGTCAAGCGGCCCATCCACGCCGGCTGGCGACGCATAGATCATCGTCCGTTAGCTCGATGCGGAGGCGCCCCGATGCCGGCTCGCCCCGCTGGCGCGCAGAGCTGTAATCTCGGCCGGCGGCGACCACATACCAAGTGAGCCAACCTGCGAGATCTTCCATGCCGCCACAAAACGCCACCGTGCCGTCGATCGATCCTCAGCAGCCCCCGCGTCCCATAGATCCCGGCGTGCGCATCGGACACGCGCACCTGAAGGTCGCCGACCTCGACCGCGCGCTAGCGTTCTATTCCGGCGTTCTCGGCTTCGAGCTGCAGCAGCGGTTCGGGGATCAGGCGGCGTTTCTCGCGGCCGGCGGCTATCACAACCACATCGGTCTCAATACGTGGGAGAGCAAAGGCGGGGAGCCGCCCGCACCCGGCACCACAGGGCTCTTTCACATCGCCATTCTCTATCCCACGCGCGCGGCGCTGGCGGACGCGTTACGGCGTCTGCTGGCGGCGGGGGTGCCGCTGGAAGGCGCGAGCGATCACGGGGTCAGCGAGGCGCTCTACCTGCGCGATCCCGACGGCAATGGCATCGAACTCTATCCTCGTGAGCGGTTATTCGCTCGGCACCGCGACGGCTGCGCTGGCCGCCCTCACGTTCTGGTTTGCGACCGACAGCGTCATCCTGCTGGCAGGACTGTTTCTCATTGCCGGGTTGCACGTCGCGATCCAGGAGGCCCTCGAGCCGACAGTGACGGCCGAGATGGGTGCAAGCTGATAGCTTGGCGACGAGCTACGGCGCCCTCGGCACGGTGAACGGCGCCACAAAATTCGTATCAAGCGCGGCTGTCGGCCTCCTCTGGACGACCGTATCACCGACATTCGCTTTCGCGGTCGCAGGCATCTTCATGGCCGCTGGAACGATCGCGCTTCTCCGCATGGCTGCGCGAAGGCCCGCATGATCTTCGCATCCTAGCGACAACGTGTGGGCGCGGTGCGCACCTGCCAGGATTGATTGAGCTGAAGACCACCGCAGCTCGGTAACTAGAGGCCACAATCAGTCTATCCGCGCAGCTTTTAGCTGCGTGCATAGGAAGGGATGGCATGGCATCACCGCGCCATCCCCGAAAATCACTATTATTGCTTGTTCGGCAGCGCGTAGACAGTGAGCGATCCACCGAGGGCCGTATAGCTGTTTAGCCCGGCGTAGCCACCGACAGCACCCAGGCCATCGGTCGGGTTCGTCAGGCCGGCAGCTAGACCGATACCGGCCCAGCCGCCAACACCTGAGTATACGGCAATGTACTGAGTACCCTTATGTTCGTACGTCATCACGTTGCCGATGATGCCGGACGGAGTCTTGTTCTTATAAAGGAGCTTGCCGTCCTTCTGATCAAGACACTTGAAGTAACCTTCGAGCGTACCGTGGCAGGCAATGCCACCCGCGGTCGTCAGCACGCCGGACCACACGGAGAACTGCTCCTTGTTGGCCCAGACGATCTTGCCGTTGCCTGCATCCCACGCGAGGAACGTGCCCATGTGTCCGTCCTCACCCTTCGGGGGATACATGGAGAGCGTAGCGCCGACGTAGGGCTGGCCTGCCGTGTATTCGACCTTGAAAGGCTCGTAGTCCATGCAGACGTGGTTCGATGGCACGTAGAAGAGACCTGTCAGCGGCGAGAACGCCACCGGCTGCTGATCCTTCGAGCCAAGCGCGGCCGGGCAGATGTCCGTTGTGTTGACATCCGGGCCATTCAGGAACGTCGACTTCGCGGGATTGACGAGCGGACGACCATAGGTCGGGCTCGACTTATCCATGTCGACCTTGCTTGCCCAGTTGACGGCGGGATCGTACTTCTCCGCAACGAGCAGTTCACCGGTTTTACGGTCGAGTGTATAGCCGAAGCCATTGCGGTTGAATTCGACAACCACTTTGCGCTGCTGACCCTTCACGTTGATATCCGCAATCACCGGTTCGTTGATGCCATCGTAGTCCCACTCGTCGAACGGGGTGTACTGGTACGCCCATGCCGCCATGCCAGTGTCAGGGTTGCGAGCAAACAGCGTCATCGACCATTTCTGGTCGATCTGCTTGCCATCCGGTCCTGCACGCTGGGCTGGATTCCACGTCGAAGGATTGCCCGTACCGTAGTAGAAGAGGTGCAGGTCGGGATCATAGGACATGTAGCCCCAGATGGAGCCGCCGCCCAACTTCCACTGATCACCCGTCCAGGTTTTCAGCGAAGAATCCTTCCCCACTGGCTTGCCCAGTGACATCGTCTTCTCGGGATCGACGAGGATCTCATCATCCGGCCCCATCGAGTAGGCGCGCCACAGCAGTTTTCCGGTGTTGGCGTCATAGCCCGTCATGTAGCAGCGCACACCGAACTCAGCGCCCGATATGCCGACGAGCACAACGTTACCGACAACCATCGGTGCACCCGTTCCGGTCTCACCCTTTTTGGGATCGCCGTTTACGGCTTTCCAAAGCTCCTTGCCGGTTTTCGCGTCGAGCGCAACGACGCTCGTGTCCGCCTGATGCAGGAAGATCTTGCCGTCAGCATACTGCGGACCCCGGTTGACCGTGTCACAGCACATGACAGGGATGACCGATGGATCCTGCTTGGGCTCGTACTTCCAAAGGATCTTGTTGTCGTTGTTGAGATCCAGCGCGTAGACGATATTCGGGAACGGCGTGTGGACGTACATCACATCGCCGATCACCAGCGGCCCGCCTTCATGGCCGCGCAGCACGCCGGTCGAGAAGGTCCAGGCGACCTTCAAGTCTTTGACGTTCTTCGTAGTGATCTGGTCGAGCTTTGAGTAACGCTGGGACGTGTAGTCATGCTGCTGCATGCACCAGTTGCCTGGATTCTCTATGCACTTCATGACGCTTTCATTCGCCAGCACAGGCGAAGAAAGCGCCACTGCAGCCACGGTGACGGTGGCATACAAGGTCTTCCTCATCGTTTCCTCCAATGCTAACGTCACCACAGTGACGCGAGCCACGAAGCCCATTTCTGGCCGTCGCTGGGAGGATGAGGGCGAGTTCGCCTGAGCTGGAGGAGCGGTGCAAGCTTTACCGCTCAGACGGTCTCTTTCATCCTCCCAACTGTCTAAGATGATGAAAGACGAGACGTCTCCCGCGGCGAGCACAACAATTGATCCCACCGCGACCGCTGAATTGCTTCAGCAGCACCATCGCAGTAGGAATCATCGGCCAACGGGGCGGTTATAAGGGAGATTCCATTCCCTGGGTCCGGGAAGATTGCCCAGACACCGCTGCGACAATATTCCTCCCATTTTGCGAGTCAACGGAAATTCTCACACTGCTGTGAGTCGCGCGTGATCGTGCAGAGAGAGTACTAGCATTCGAAATTAAGTCGTCTCCTCGTTCACCCTGGAACACGGGGAAGCTCGTTGAGCCGAAGCCGCCGCTGTGCCAAGTCACGTCTGGTCCATCCGAACAAAGCTTGCAGATGGCCGAGCGCAAGCGCGACCTCGCGCTGTTCAATCTCGCCATCGACAGCAAGCTGCGCGACTGTGATGTGGTGCCCTGCGCGTCGATGATGTGGCTCCGAGCGCCTACGCCATGGATCGGGCAACCATCCACCAGAAGAAGACAGGCCGCCGCCCCGTGAGGCTCGAACTCACGGACCAAACTCGCTTGGCCGTCGACGAATACCTTCGGTCGACTAGACGAAAGTCGGATCAATACCTCTTTGCCGGTCGAGGCGACGCCTCGCATGGACTCACGACACGGCACTATCGAGATCGGAGAAGATCGACATCTGACAGCCGGTTCACCTCCACGGGCGGACCTGGTCGACGATCGTCCAGGGGTGCGCCGACCAGGGATTGCGGACTTCCGTATTTGGGACGCTCTGAGGCGGTGATTGCCGGTGCCGCATGCCCAGCGGCTCCTAGCTTGCGGCCGCTGAGCAAAAGACCTCAAGCTATTGAAATGGCCGAATTAGTCGTTCTTGCCGTGGCAGTGCTTGTACTTCTTGCCCGAGCCGCAGGGGCAGGTCGCATTGCGTGCGATGCGTCCCCACGTCGCCGGGTCGGCGGGATCGAACGTCGTGGTGCTCTTGCGCGTCTGCAGCGGCGGCCGGCGATCGGCGGGCTGCTCCACCGGGCGCCCTTCGGCGGCGATGGCGGCATCGACCAGAGCCAGCTCGTCGAGCCCGGAGACGGGATCGAGGTGCCGTGCGTGCATTTCCGGCAGCTCGGCGGGCTGCATCAGCTGTGCGTCGGGGGCGGCCAGCTCCACGTGCATCAGCTGGCCCGTCACCGCTTCGCGCAGGTGGGCAAGCATCGATTCGAAAAGCACGAACGCTTCGCTCTTGTACTCGTTGAGGGGATCGCGCTGGCCGTAGGCGCGGAAGCCGATGACCTGGCGCAGGTGCTCCAGGGTCACGAGGTGCTCGCGCCACAGATGATCCAGCGTCTGCAGCAGCACCATCTTCTCGATCTGGCGGAAGGTCGCCGTACCAAGCTCGGCCTCCTTGCGGGCCGCCTTGTCGTCAACCTCCTTGAGGACGCGCTCGGTGATCTCCTGATCGGCGATGCCCTCCTCGTCCGCCCACTCGGCGATAGGAAGATTGATGCCGAAGATGCCCTCGATGGCCTCCTGCAGCGCCGCGGTGTTCCACTGCTCGGCGTAGACGCTCTCGGGGATGTTCTTGCGAACCAGCTCGTGCACGAGCTGGTGACGCAGATCCTTCACGGTCTCGGAGACGTCCTCCTCGCCCATGATGTCGAGACGCTGCTCGAAGATGACCTTGCGCT
>JBIQJE010000037.1:0-12130 GCA_044507625.1 Hyphomicrobiaceae bacterium
AACAATGGAATGTCCATGGCACTGGTGATCACCAGTGCGCCCGCCGTGGAGCCGGTGACGGTTTCCGAGGCGAAGGCGCACCTGCGCGTCGATGGCACGGCGGAAGATACGCTGATCGGCAGCCTCATTCTGACCTCGCGGCTGCACATCGAGGCGGCGCTCGGCTTGGCGCTGATCACGCAGAGCTGGCGCCTCACGCTCGATGCCTGGCCGAACGCACGGGAGCTGGAGCTGCCGTTACGTCCGCTGCAGTCGGTCATCTCCGCCAAGGTGTTTGCGGCTGATGGGACAGCGGAGGTGATCCCCTCCAACGCCTATGTGGTCGATGTCGGCGGCGCCCCGCCGCGACTGGTG
This sequence comes from Hyphomicrobiaceae bacterium, assembly GCA_044507625.1. Taxonomy (GTDB): domain Bacteria; phylum Pseudomonadota; class Alphaproteobacteria; order Rhizobiales; family Hyphomicrobiaceae; genus Hyphomicrobium_A. The sequence continues at coordinate 355 of JBIQJE010000037.1, forward strand.
CGCAGCGGCGGACGCTGGCCCCAGCCTGAAAAGGCGGCGAACGGCATCGAGATCGAATTCACCGCCGGCTTCGGCGACGGAGCGGCAGACGTGCCCGGCCCCATCCGGCAGGCGCTCCTCATGCTCATCGCGCACTGGTATGAGCGCCGCGATCCCATCGAGGTGGGATCGCGCGAGACCGCGATCCCGGCCGGCATCTCGGACCTGCTAGCGTCTTACCGCACGGTGCGGCTGTGAGCGGCGATATCCACATCGGCGAGCTGCGCACACGGCTGACGCTCGAAGCGCCCTCGCGCACCGGTGACGGCGGCGGCGGCGCCGCGGTCACCTGGACGAACATTTGCGAGCTTTGGGCACGCGTGCGCCCCTTGTCGGGCGGCGAGAGCTTTGCGCTCGACCGCACGGCCGGAACGGTTGGTCATGAGATCGTCGTGCGTCACCGCGACGGCATCACGCCCCAGATGCGGTTTCGGTCCGGTACGCGGGTGTTCGATATCCGTGCGGTATTCGATCCCGACGGACGGCGCCGGTGGACGCGGTGCCTCGCCGAGGAGCGAGATCTGTGAAACTGCGCGTTTCATTGCCGGTGCTTCACACGGGCAAGCTCGTTGCGCGGGCGCAGGAGATGGTCCGGCAAAGAAAGCCGCGCCAGCGCGGCAAGGCGGAATTACAAGACGAGGTGAGAGATGACAGGGGCGAGCTGGGCTCTGCAGCAGGCGATGTTCGCGAAGCTGACGAACGATAGCGCGCTGCTCGCACTGCTCGGCGGTGCGCGCGTTTGGGACGATGTGCCGGTGCGCGCAGCGTTTCCCTACGTCACGTTCGCGGCCGGGGGCGAGCGCGACTGGAGCACCGGCTCGGAGATGGGCAGCGAGCACGTGGTGACGCTCCACGTCTGGTCCCGCAGTGGCGGACGCAAGGAGACGCTGGCGATCATCGACGCCCTGCGCGCGTGTCTGCACGGAGCCGCGCTGGACCTGTCCGAGCATCGGCTGATCAATCTTCGGCACGAGAGTTCCGATGTGCGCCGGGATGCCGACGGGGAAACCTATCAGGGCATCGTGCGCCTTCGCGCGGTGACGGAGCCGGAGGCATGAAATTGTTCGGGAATGGAAAGGAGTGAGCGATGGCGGCACAGAAGGGCAAGGATCTGCTGTTGAAGGTGGATGCGGACGGTGAAGGCGCCTACACGGCCATCGCCGGGCTGCGTTCGCGCAGCATCGCGTTCAACGCCGAATCCGTCGACGTGACCCACGCGGAGAGCGCAGGGCAGTGGCGCGAGCTGCTGGCCGGCGCCGGGGTCAAGTCGGCGCGGCTCACCGGCGCGGGGATCTTCAAGGACGCGGCGTCCGACGAGATCGTGCGCGGCTACGTTTTCAACGGCACGATCCGCAACTGGCAGGTTGTGATCCCCGATTTCGGCACAGTGAGCGGCCCGTTTCATATCGGCTCGTTCGAGCTCACCGGGCGGCACGACGGCGAGGTGGGCTTCGAGATCGCGCTGGAATCGGCGGGTGAGCTGACGTTCGTGGCGGCGAGCTAGGTGCGGACCGAAATGGCTGGGTCCGGGCCGCCAACTCTGGCATGCTTCCCCGCGAATTGGCAGGGGAGGCCATGGTCACCATAGCGATCTATATCGGCGCGGCGATTTCGGAGATCGCTGGGTGCTTCGCGCTCTGGACCGTGGTGCGCTATCATGCATCCCCGCTCTGGCTCATTCCCGGCATCGCATGCCTGGTGCTGTTCGGCTGGCTGCTGACGCTGGTCGATGTGGAATTTGCAGGCCGCGCTTATGCGGTCTACGGCGGCATCTACATTACCGCTTCCCTGGCCTGGTTGTGGTCCGTCGAAGGAAGAACGCCCGACCGGTTCGATCTTCTCGGCGCAGCTGTCTGCATCGCCGGTGCGCTGATCATTCTCTACGCCCCGCGCGGGGCCTGACACCAACAATCGTAGCTTTCGATTTGCCGTGCGCTGCACTTCTTGCAGGGCGCGGCGCTGTGCTTGGAGAACGAAACAATGGCGAATGCGCACCGCGGTGAAGTCGAAGCCGTGCTCGACGGCAAGACGTTTCGCCTCGTGCTGACGCTCGGCGCGCTTGCCGAGCTGGAATCGGCGTTCGGCGATGAGGATATGCTGGCGCTCGCGCAGCGCTTCGGCGGCGGCCGGCTCTCGGCGCGAGACTGTGTGCGCATCATCGGGGCCGGACTGCGCGGCGCGGGATACGAGATCGGCGACGATGCGGTGCGCACGATGCGCACCGACAATGGCGCGGCGGGCTACGTCGACGTGGTCGCGCGGCTGTTGCGCGCAACGTTTGGAGAGGAAACGGAAGGGCGTCGCGCCTCCGCGGAGGAGGAGGGCCACGGCCCTTTCCCTGGGACGACGTGATGGCGGCGGGCCTCGGCCTGCTCGGACTTTCGCCGGCAACGTTCTGGTCGATGACGCCGCGCGAACTGGCGGTGGCCCTGCGCGGGCGGCTAGCACCGCCGCCTGCCAGCCCGCCTTCCCGCGAGGAGCTGAGCGCGCTGCTGAGGCGATATCCCGATAAAGCCAGATAAAGAGTGAGGAGCGGCCATGGCCGATTACAACGAGGCGGTCGACACGATGACCGTGGCCGTGATGGCCGACACGACGCAGTTTCAACAGCAACTCCTCGATGCGTCCCGGATGGGACGGCAATTCGGCAGCGCGCTGACGGGCGCGTTCGAAGGTATCGCCATCAAAGGCAAGAGCGTGAGCGATGTGCTGCGCTCGCTTGCGCTCAACCTTTCGCAGCTCGTCCTGAAGTCGGCGCTGCGCCCACTGACAAACTCGCTCGGGAGCGCGCTTGCGGGGCTCGTCGGTGGCGGAATCCCCTTTGCCAAGGGCGGTGCGATCTCGCAAGGGCTGCCGGTGCCTTTCGCGTCCGGCGGCGTGATATCGAGTCCGGTGACATTCCCCCTCGCAGGTGGTCGCACCGGTCTCGCGGGCGAGCGCGGCGCCGAAGCCATCATGCCGCTGGCGCGCGGACCCGATGGACGCCTCGGCGTTGCCGCCCAAGGCGGCGGCGGGGTCAGTGTCACCCTCAATGTGACGACGCCGGACGCGGACAGCTTTCGACGCTCCGAGGCGCAGGTCGCGACCATGGTCGCCCGCGCGGTTGCGCTCGGACAGCGCAACCTGTGAGCGTGCGCGCGAATGGGCATCAGCGAATAGGGTTGGCGTATGAGTTTTCACGAAATCCGTTTTCCGACCGACATATCGCGCGGTGCCCAAGGCGGGCCTGAGCGGCGTACCGACGTCGTGGTGCTCGGCTCGGGCTTCGAGGAGCGCAACGCGCGCTGGGCGGATTCCCGACGCAGCTACAACGCAGGCTATGGCGTGAAGTCGCTCGATGATCTCCATGCCGTCATCGCATTCTTCGAGGAGCGGCGCGGCCGTCTCTACGGGTTTCGCTGGCGCGACCATGTCGATGATCGCTCGTGCCCGCCGGGCGCAACGGTATCGCCGCTCGACCAGGTGCTGGGAGTGGGCGATGGCGCCCAGGCGGTGTTCCAGCTCGTGAAGCGCTACGGCGATGCGCACGCGCCTTGGACGCGCGCGATCAAGAAGCCGGTGGCGGGTTCGGTGGTGGTCGCGGTCGACGGCGATGAAGTGGCGCCGGAAGATTTCCTGGTCGATGCGGCGACCGGCAAGGTTCTGTTTCAGCCGGGCCATGTGCCCCGCAACGGAGCGCGCGTCACGGCGGGTTTCGCGTTCGATGTGCCCGTGCGCTTCGACACCGACAGGCTCGAGATCAACGTGCAGGGATTTCGGCACGGCGCCATTCCGCACATCCCGATCGTGGAGGTGCGGCTGTGAGAATAGGCGGGCGTTTGAGCATGCGGAGGTGTCGATGAAAAGCCTGTCCCCGGAGCTGCAGGCGCACCTTGATAGCCGCGCAACGACGCTGTGCTGGTGCTGGCGGCTCATCCGCGCCGACGAGGTGAAGCTCGGCTTCACCGACCACGACCGCGACATCGTCTTCGAAGGTACGACCTTCGAGGCGGCGGCGGGTTTCACCGCCAGTGAGATGCGCGACAGCGTCGGGCTCAGCGTCGACAATCTGGAGGTGACGAGCGCGCTCTCGTCCGACCGTCTCGCCGAAGCCGATCTTGCCGCCGGTCTTTATGACGACGCGAAGGTGGAGATTTTCCGCGTCAATTGGGCCGATCCCGAGCAGCGTGTCTTGATGCGCTCCGGCAGCCTCGGCGAGGTGCGTCGCGCCGGGCTGAACTTCACGGCAGAGGTGCGCGGACTTGCCCATTACTTGCAGCAGCCGAAGGGCCGCCTTTATCAGTTCACCTGCGATGCGGACCTTGGCGATCGGCGCTGCGGTATCTCACTCGATGCGCCCGCATATAGAGGCGAAGGCGCGATCATCGCGGCGTCAAGCACGCGCCGCTTCACCGCCTCCGGCCTTAATGCCTTTGCCGACGGTTGGTTTGCGCGCGGACTGCTGACCTTCACCTCCGGCGCCGCGAACGGACAAGCAGTGGAGATCCGCAGCCACACCAATACCAGCGGGACTGTGACGCTCGAGCTATGGGCCCCGGCGCGCGGACCGCTTGAAAGCGGACAGACCTTCACCGTGACGGCTGGCTGCGACAAGCATTGCACGACGTGCCAGTCGAAGTTCGCCAACGTGGCCAACTTCCGCGGCTTCCCGCATATGCCCGGCAACGACTTCATCACCGCGTTCGGCCGCCGCGGCGCCTAGCAGCGCGACCTGGCCACGCGCCAACCAACCGAGCCCACGGGATCATACACATGTCGAGCGCGCCGGAGATCGGCGGCGCCGAGATCGTGCGCGTTGCGCGCGGATGGATCGGCACGCCCTATCATCACCAGAGCAGTGTCCGTGGCGTCGGCGCCGACTGCCTGGGCCTCGTACGCGGCGTATGGCGCGAGCTCTACGGCCGCGAGGCCGAAACGCCACCGCCCTACAGCCGCGACTGGGCCGAAGGCGGCGGTATGGAGACGATGCTCCTGGCTGCCGCGCGACACATGATCGTGATTGTGCCTGGCGAGGTGCGCGCCGGCGACGTCGTCGTGTTTCGCCTGCGCGCGGGAGCCGTGGCGAAGCATGTAGCGATACTTTCGGGAGCGTCGACGATGATCCACGCCGTGGAGGGTGCGCCGGTGTGCGAGGTTCCGATTTCGCGCTGGTGGAGGCGCCGCATCGCCGGCGCATTCCGGTTTCCTGAAAGGGCACGCTGATGGCAACCCTTGCACTCGCAGCCGCCGGGGCGGCGATCGGCGGCGCTGTGCTTCCGGCCGGTGTCACGCTGCTCGGCGCAACGATTACCGGTGCCACGATCGGATCGCAGCTCGGCGCTATTGCCGGCTCGATGGTCGATCAGGCGCTGCTCGGAGGCTCGGGCAAGACCCGCCACATCGAGGGCCCGCGCCTCTCGGAGCTGCACATCACCGCCTCGACCGAAGGTGCACCGATGCCGCGCGTCTATGGGCGGGTGCGTCTTGGCGGACAGGTGATCTGGGCGACGCCGTTCGAGGAGGAGATCGTGACCTCCTCGAGCGGTGGCGGATCAGGCAAAGGCCTGGGCGGAGGCGCCCGTGCGCCATCGAGTGTCACCACAGAATATCGCTACTACGGCAACTTCGCCGTGGCCCTCTGTGAGGGCGAGATCGCGGGCATCGGCCGCATCTGGGCGGATGGCGCAGAGCTCGACCGCGGGCAGATCGTGCACCGCCTCTACACGGGCAGCGAAACGCAGAACGCCGATAGTCTCATTGCGGCCCGCGAAGGCGCGGGCAAAGCACCGGCCTACCGGGGCACGGCCTATGTGGTGTTCGAGCGGATGGCCCTCGCGCCATTTGGCAATCGCATGCCGCAGCTTTCCTTCGAGGTCTACCGCTCGGTCGAAACCTTCGGCGAGGACATCCGCGCGGTGGTGATGATCCCAGGCTCGGGCGAGTTCGCCTATTCGCCGACCCCCGTGACGCAGCTCGTGGGCCTCGCGACACAGGAGCCGGAGAACGTCCATTCGCGCCAGGGTGGCACGGACTGGACCATCTCCGTCGATCAGCTCGAAGCAACGCTGCCGAATGCGCGCAGCGTCTCGCTCGTGGTGAGCTGGTTCGGCACCGACCTGCGCGCGGGCGTGTGCCAGCTACGGCCCGGGGTCGAGCACCGCGATAAGATCACCAGTCCCTACGCGTGGAAGGTGGCGGGCCGAACGCGCGCCAACGCCTACGTCGTGAGTCAGAAGAATGGACGCGCCGCCTATGGCGGAACGCCGAGCGACCGCAGCGTCATCGAAGCAATCCGCGATCTGCACGCGCGCGGCATCGCCGTGACGCTCAATCCTTTCATCCTGATGGATGTGCCGGCGCCGAACGCGCTTCCCAGCCCATACGGCGGTGCCAGCCAGCCGGCATACCCCTGGCGCGGCCGCATCACGGCGCATCCGGCGGCAGGTCAGACGGGAAGCCCTGACAAGACATCGGCCGCGGCAGCACAGATCGCTGCTTTCGTCGGCGCGGCGAGACCATCGCACTTCACCATCATAGGCGGCGAGGTGGTTTATTCAGGCCCCGACGAGTGGTCGTTCCGCCGCATGATCCTGCACCATGCGTTCCTTGCCAAGGCAGCGGGCGGCGTCGATGCGTTCATGCTCTGCAGCGAGTTGCGCGGGCTCACGTGCGTGCGCGATGGAGCCGCGAGCTATCCGTTCGTGGCGGCGCTCAAGTCTCTCGCCGAGGACGTGAAGACCGTCCTGCCCGGAACGAAGATCGTCTATGCGGCGGACTGGTCGGAATACTTCGGCCACCAGCCGGCGGACGGATCGGGGGACGTCTACTTCCACCTCGATCCGCTGTGGGCATCCGCCGCGATCGACGCCATCGGCATCGACGTCTATTGGCCGCTCGCCGATTGGCGCGAGGGGCGCGATCATCTCGATCTGCAGGCTGGCGTGCGCTCGATCTACGACCTCTCCTATCTGACGGGCAACCTGCGCGCGGGCGAAGGCTTCGACTGGTACTACGCCTCGCCCGAGGATCGCGCTGCACAAGTGCGCACACCCATCATGGATGGTGCGGGCAAGCCGTGGGTGTTCCGTTACAAGGACATCCGCTCATGGTGGTCGAATCCGCACTACAACCGTCCCGGGGGCGTCGAAAGCGACACCCCCACCGCGTGGGTTCCGCAGTCGAAGCCGTTCTGGCTGATGGAAATCGGCTGTCCGGCAATCGACAAGGGCGCCAACCAGCCGAACGTGTTCGTCGATCCGAAAAGCTCCGAGACGGCGCTGCCGTATTTCTCCAACGGCACGCGCGACGATTTCATGCAGCGGCGCTTCCTGCGCGCGATCATCGAGGGGTTGGATCCCAATGCGCGCGGCTATCTGGCAGGGTCGAATCCCACCTCCGAAATCTACGGCGCGCCGATGGTCGATCTGTCGCGCGTCTACGTTTACACATGGGATGCGCGCCCCTATCCGGCGTTTCCAAACGACACCGCGGCATGGGGTGACGGCGAGAACTGGCAATACGGTCACTGGCTGACGGGTCGCTTCGCCAGCGCCCCCCTTGCTGACACCGTCACGCGGCTGCTGCAGGATTATGGTTTCCCCGACCACGATGCGGGAGCGCTCAGCGGAACGGTGCCAGGGTACGTAATCGACCGCGTGATGGCCGCCCGCGATGCGCTGGAGCCGCTGGAGCTCGCCTATTTCTTCGATGCTTTGGAAAGCGGCGGCGAGATCGTATTCCGCCACCGCGGCGCAGAGCCGAGCGTTGTCGAACTCGGTGCGGACGACCTTGTGGAGACACGTGCGGAGGCGCCGTTGCTGACGCTCACCCGCGGTCAGGAAACAGAGCTGCCCGCGTCCGCCAAGATCCGTTTCATCGCAGCTTCCGGAGATTACAGCCAGGCGGTCGCCGAGGCGCGGCGCATCACCGGCGCGAGCGGCCGCGTGAGCCAGGCTGATGTGCCGCTGGTACTCGAGGCCCAGCAGGCGGACAGCATGGCCGAAACGTGGCTGTTCGAGGCATGGGCCGCGCGCGAGCGTGCGAGCTTCGCAGCTCCGCCAAGCCTGCTCGCGCTGGAGCCATCCGACATCGTGCGGATCGAGCATGCCGGCGAGGCGAGACCGTTCCGCATCACGGAGATCGGAGAGCACGGCGTGCGCGAGATCGAGGCGCGCAGCGTCGATCCTGATATCTACGGCGCGCTGCAAGGCAAGGACCGTCCGCCGCGGCAAGGTGCCGGCGTGATCACCGGCTCGCCGCTCGTCGAATTCATCGACCTGCCGCTGTTGCGCGGCGACGAGCCCCCTCTGGCGGGCTATGTCGCGGCAACGCAGACACCCTGGCCGGGAGCGGTGGCGATCTACGGCTCGCCGGAGACGAACGGATATGCGCTGAAGGCGCTCTGCTCCGCTCCGGCCACCGTCGGTGTCACTCTCGATCCGCTGCCTTCCGGGCCGGAGGGGCGGCTCGACTACGCAACGCTCGTGCGCGTGCAAGTGGAGGGCGAAGCGCTCTCGTCCGTTACCCTGCTGCAGCTTCTAGCCGGGCGCAACGCCGCCGCCCTGCGCAATGGCGATGGCGAATGGGAGGTCGTCCAGTTCGCGAACGCCGCGCTCGTAGAAGCGGGCGTCTACGAGCTTTCCGGTCTGCTCCGCGGGCAGGGGGGCACTGAGTTCGCCATGCGCGCCGAGGTACCGGCAGGCGCCCGTTTCATCCTGCTCAACACGGCGCTCGCACGCATCGACCTTTCTGCTTCGGAAATTCGGCTGCCGTATTCGTGGCGATACGGTCCCGGGAGCCGCGACATCGGGGATGTAACCTACAGCGCGACGACGCACACCTTCGCAGGACTTGGCATGAAGCCGTTTGCGCCGGTGCACGTGAAGGCGACCCGCAGCAACGGTGACGTGGCGATTACCTGGGTGCGCCGCACCCGTATCGGTGGCGATGGCTGGGAGGCTCCGGATGTGCCGCTCAGCGAGGATACGGAACGCTACGAGGTGGACGTGCTCGACGGCGCCGCCGTGGTGCGTACGCTCGCCAGCGTCACACCGTCGGTGACCTACACTGCCGCACAGCAAAGCGCAGACTTCGGCGCGCCGCGAGCGAAGGTTGACGTCCGCGTCTATCAGCTCTCCGCGAGCTACGGGCGCGGCACCGCGCGCGCCGCGACGGTTTAGCGAGGCACCCGCTATGATGGAACAGCCGCCCTGGCTCGCCGCCGCGTGGGCCGAGCTTGGCCAGCGCGAAGTGCGCGGCAGCGCCGATAACGCCCGCATTCGCGCCTTCTTCCGCGACGTGGGCCATCCTGCCATCTTGCACGACGAAGTGGCGTGGTGCGCGGCCTTTGCGGGTGCATGCCTGGAGCGCGCGGGCTTTGCCTCGACGCGCTCGCTAATGGCGCGTTCCTATTTGCGCTGGGGCGAAGAAATAGAAGGCGGCCGTTTCGGCGCCGTCGTGGTGCTGAGCCGCGGCTCCGATCCGGCCGCCGGGCACGTCGGCTTCCTGTTGGGGGAGACCGCGTCGCACCTGATGCTCCTCGGGGGAAACCAGGGCGACGCGGTGAGCGTCGCGGCCTATCCGAAAACGAGGTTGATCGGCTTGCGCTGGCCGCAGTCGGTTCCGCAGCAGCGATCCGAGGTTTCACCGGAGCAGTCGGGTGCGGCCTCGGAGATATTCGCCCAAGCGCTCGTGCATGTTCTCGAGATGGAGGGCGGCTACACTGATGATCCCCATGATCCGGGCGGGCCGACCAACCGCGGCGTGACGCTTGCAACGTACGCGGCCTGGAAGCGTACGCCGCTGACGACGCAGAGCCGTGAAACGCTGAAATCGGAGCTGCGGCGCATCCCCGACGACGTGGTGCGCGACATCTACATCCAGCGATACTGGCGCCCCGCGTTCTGCGCCGAGATGGCACCCGCGCTCGCGTTCTTCCACTTCGACGCATCGGTCAACCACGGTGTGACGGGCGCGATGCGTCTGTTGCAGCGCGCCGTCGGCACCGACGTCGACGGCGAGATTGGCCCCAATACGCGCGCAGCGATTGCCAGCCTATCCACCCAGGAAATCTTGGCGCGCTACGCGGAGGTGCGGCGGGAACGCTACCGCGCGCTACCGCACTTCTGGCGTTTTGGCCGCGGGTGGCTGGCGCGGGTGGACAAGACACTTTCGCGGGCGCGCGTCCTCGCCGATCCGGCCATCGGCGACACCGCGGCCGCGCAAATCCCATCGACGGCAGACCAGCAGAAAGGATCGGTGAGCATGGGTGAAAGTACGCAGCAGACGGAACGCAAGTGGTGGGGACAGTCGATCACCATCTGGGGCGCAGTCATCACCGGGCTCTCCACGGTGTTACCCGCCGTCGCCCCCGCCTTCGGTTTCGATATCACCGGCGATCTCGTACGCGAAGCGGGCGAAGGCATCGTGCAGAGCGTGCAGGCTGTCGGCGGTTTGATCGGAACTCTGATGACGATTTACGGGCGCATGCGTGCTTCGAGGCCGCTCGCGCAGCGCAACGTGCAGATGAAGCTCTAGCGCTTACCAATCGCGCCATCGCGGCCCATTCATGGTGGGTTCAGCGGTGGCGCGCTAGCACAGCAGCGTGCTGACCCGTCCATTTTTCCTCCAAGATAGATATGTTGCGCATCACTTGTTTCGCGACCGTTTTGCTCATTTCCGCTTTACCCGCGAGCAGCGCCTGCTTCCCCGATTGGTCGGTGGCTGCGCCGATCGTACGCGAAGAAAAACTGGCGACCGTTGAGACGTTATCCACCATCGCGGCGGGACAGATGCCCGGCAGTATCGTGAAGACGACGCTGTGCGAGGAGAACGGCACGTTCGTCTATCGGATCGTCGTGCGCGAGCCGGATGGAAAGTTGACCAGCCGTACGGTGGATGCCCGTAGCCCCTTCGGACGCTGATCCCCATTGCAAGGTTCGCAAGTGCCGCGGCATGCCGTAAGGTCGAGCCCGGAGCCCCACGGGGCCGCGCAACCGAACGGAGAAATCGATGCCCTATGTCGACGGATTCATAGTGCCCGTGCCGGAGGACAAGCTCGACGACTATCGCAAGCTGGCGCGCAAGGCCGGCAAGATCTGGATGGAGCATGGCGCGCTGGCGTTTCGGGAGTGTGTCGCCGACGATGTGAAACCCGGCAAGCTGACCTCGTTTCCGCAGAGCGTGAAGCTCAAGCCCGGTGAGGTCGTCGTCTTCTCCTATATCGTCTATCCGAACCGGTCGGCGCGAGACCGGATCAACACCAAGGTGATGCAGGATCCGCGCCTCAAGTCGATGATGGAGGGGAAGGACGCCCCCTTCGATGGCAAGCGCATGATCTATGGCGGCTTTAAGACGCTGGTCGATTTGGGCTGATGTTTGCGCCGGAATGGCCCGGGCTAGGATGAATCGAACGCCCCCGTTATAGTCCCGGCCGAAATGGGCCGAGAAACGGGGGGAAGCCGCGTGCGCGTCCTGGTTGTTGAGGATGATAAGGACCTGAACCGGCAGCTCGTCGCGGCGCTGGGCGACGCTGGCTATGCGGTCGATTCAGCGTTCGATGGCGAGGAAGGCTACTTCCTTGGCGACACCGAGCCCTACGACATCGTCATCCTCGACATCGGTCTGCCGAAGATGGATGGCATCTCCATCCTGGAGCAATGGCGCCGCTCCGACCGCAAGATGCCGGTGATCATCCTCACCGCACGCGACCGCTGGAGCGACAAGGTTGCCGGCATGGATGCCGGCGCCGACGATTACG
>JBIQJE010000038.1:0-11197 GCA_044507625.1 Hyphomicrobiaceae bacterium
ACGCGGTCATGAAGAGGACGGAACTTCATGGCTCAACCTCATGATGTGATTTGTCTTTTTCAGAGATCATAAATGCGGTGCGGAGAATGCCCCGCCCGGTGGCAGAACACTCGGCTCCGCGCCGCGTATATGCGCAAGCTTGTTAGCACTGTCAAGAAGCGAGTGCCAAGGCGCCTGCGCCCTATAATTACGACAGTCACGGGCACCCGGGGACTATCCCAATCCGCGCATTAAATAAGGCTTACGTGGCGGTCCAATTTGTGCGCTGGCGATGAACTTCAAGTAGCTGGTTCAAGCCGGGTACATACCCGGTACATGCCGACACGCGGGCTTCGCGTTGATCGCGCATCGGGCCGGCAATAGGGGGCGCGGTTATGCATCGCCATTGCCGCGCTGAGGCTTTCGTGAGCACCCCGGTTGCGTTCCACGGACCTCGAGTTGCATCCGCTTCACGCGGTCCCCGAAAGCTTCCCGATTGGGGCCGCAGATACCCGAATAGGCCTTCTGCGGATGCGGGAAGATATCCCGCTCACATACTATTAGGGGTCCGAAACAGAGGCGAAATCCCTACTCAATAGGCGCGCTGTGAGAACGGCTGAGCCATTTGACTGGCGGCGAGCGCTCAGGGCAGGGCTATATAAGATCGTCGTTCAGGAATGGGGACGGCCGGACATTCTTTCGGGAGGGGTCCAATACCCAATTCGTTTATTTGACGTCGGATGGTTCTGCTGGTTGCCGATCCGGCGCGAAACACAAAAGTCGAGGCCCGCAGCGATGTCTCGCGCGGGCCCGTTTCGTTCCTTCTGCCTGCTATGGCAGTGCTTATTCGTGCAGCTCAAATAGCGAAATCGGTGAGCTTGGCGCCCTTGCTCAGCTTCGCGACCAGCCAGTTCGGCTTGCGACCGCGCCCCGTCCAGGTCTCGGCCTTGTTATCCGGATTGACATATTTGGCGGCGCTGGACTTACCCCGGCCGCGACCGCCAAATAGCTCAGAAACTGAAAAGCCACGCTTTTCTGCGAGCTGGGCCAACGCCTGTTTCACCTCGGCGCGCTCCCGGTCGCGCGCTGCGCTTATCGCCTTCTGTACTTTGGCTTCCAGCTCCAGCAGTTCCTTAAGCGACAACTTATCGACATTGGGAGTGGCCATACGGCGATCCTTCCGGGTTACGCGTTTCTTGTGGCAATCTGCCATTACCACCACTTAGATGAGCTTCAATTACTTTTTGCCTTCCATTTGTCAAGCGCGTCACAAAAAACATCACGATAAAACAACAACCATAAGCACCTGATATTGCAACCGCCGGGTGTGTCTTGTCGGCATGAACCGATTAATGCACCGTTGTCCGGAAGGTTCATTTCCACCGCGTGTACACTTATCCCCCGGGGGATAACTCGCGCGTTCAGCCGCCGTTCAGGCGCACTTTCCTAGCTTGCAGAAACCCTGGCTCCCATCTTCCCCGGAGTGGTCCAAAGGGGGCGCGGCGTTCAGGGTCGCTGCGTCCCCAACCTCCCCAAAACAATCAACGGACTATTCCATTCCCGCGCGACCGCAATGGTGCATGCGGAACTGCAGCATTGAGCGTGCGTTTGCCATGACGCGCATCAGCCGGTAGGTTCGCGCAGCGCCGGTACGTTCCTTCAACCGGTACGTCCCCCGCCTCACATCCTATTCCTGCCCAGCACGCTCCGGAGGCCTGCGATCATGACATTTAAGCTCCCGCCCCTGCCTTATGCATACGACGCGCTCGCGCCGTATATGTCGGCGGAAACCCTCGAGTTTCACCACGACAAACACCATCAGGCCTACGTCGACATGGCCAACAAGCTGATCCCCGGCTCCAAATACGAGGGCAAGAGCATCGAGGAGATCTGCCGCGAGGCCTACGCCGATAAAGCGCAGCCGGTGATCAACAACGTCGGGCAGGACTACAACCACATTCACTTCTGGCAGTGGATGAAGAAGGGCGGCGGCGGCAACAAGCTTCCCGGCACCGTGCAGAAGCTCGTCGACGGCTACGGCGGCTTCGACAAGGTGCGTAACGATTTCATCGAGAACGGCAAGGGCCAGTTCGGCTCGGGCTGGACGTGGCTCGCGGTCAAGGACGGCAAGCTCGAGCTCGTCAAAACGCCCAACGGCGAGAACCCGCTGATGCACGGCGCCTCACCGATTCTCGGCTGCGACGTGTGGGAGCACAGCTACTACATCGACTATCGCAACGCGCGCCCGAAGTACCTCGAGGCCTGGTTCGACAACCTCATCAACTGGGAGCACGTCGAGGAGATGGCGGCGAAGGCTGTCTAAAGACTTACGTCGCGCGACACACGAACGGCGCCGCCCATATGGGCTGGCGCCGTTTTCATTTTTGACGATGACTTTTCAGCACCGATATCGCGAAACTGCTTTTGCGACGCTGCGCCTATTTGATCTCCTGCGCGCGGAGCGCATTGAGGTACGCGGTGATGGCACCGACTTCATTGGGCTCGAACACGAACTCGGGCATATCGGGGTGGCCGGAAACGAGCCCTTCGGCCAGCGCCTCGGCGAGGTCGTCGGGCGGATAGCGCGTCACGACGACACGGAATGGCGGCGCCTCCTTATGGGAGCTCTCGCCCTCGGCGCCGATGGCATGGCAACGGGCGCAGTTCTTCTCAAGGAGGGCGCGGCCCTCGGCGACGGCATCGGTCTCGGCGGCAACTCCGCCAGCGATATGGGCCGACGCGATGATGCCGGCCAGCGCCGCGAGCAAGGCGACGCGCACGGAAGCCCGCATCACGCTCAGAACCACGCCGGCTGCCACCAGTGCAGCGCCGCCCGCACCAGCTCCGGCTGGACCAGCCACGCGATAAAGATCAACGCGGCGACGCCCAGCAGGAGCAGCATGACCGGTCCCGTCAGCGGCGTACGGTAGCTCATTCCCGTGCCGGGAATGCCGAGCGTCACCATGCGCCTGCCGTCGGCGCCGACATTGATAGTGGCGCCTTTGCCGCCGAGGCTCGTGCTCACGCGCGACTTGCTCACGTTGACCTTGACGCCCCGCGTAACGCCGATTTGCTTGCGGAAACGAAAGCCAGGAAGGAAGCCCATCGTCGGTCCTCATCCGTTGAAGCGCGAAAAACCGCTGGAATGCAATTTAAGCCAGCTGGCGTCGAGTCGCTTGCGAATGCAAAGCTATTATCTGCCAGCCCACATGAGAAGTCCGGTGTAAATTCGCGTACGAATTGATGTTTTGCTGCCTCACCCGTCTTTACGGCCGATACCGAACCAACCGCCGAACTTCTCTTTCATATCACTCAGCGTTTCGGTGACGCCGCCCATCGTGGAATTCATCGCCTTGATGCGCTCGAATGCGCCTTCTACGACGGATTCCTCGGCGTATTTGCGCTTGTTCTCGGTATCCGCCGCGATCAATGCATCGCGCTCTTCCCTGGTGAGCGGCCCGATGCGCGCCATCGGCGGGCGGATCAGCGCCCGCTGCACCATCGAAGGCTCGCCCTTGTTACGTAGCGTCGAGACCAGGGCCTCGCCCACCTTCAACTGCTGGATCGCCTGCTCCGTGTTGATCTCCGGATTCTTGACGAAGGTTTCGGCGGCGGCGCGGATCGCCTTCTGTTCCTTCGGGGTAAAGGCGCGCAGCGCGTGCTGGACGCGATTGCCGAGCTGCGCCGACACGCGGTCCGGTACGTCCGAAGGGCTCTGGGTTACATAATAGACGCCGACGCCCTTGGAGCGGATGAGCCGCGTGACGCGCTCGATCTGGTCGAGCATCGCCTTGGGGGCGTCATCGAACAACAGATGCGCCTCGTCGAACAGGAAGACGAGCTTGGGCTTGTCGAGGTCGCCGACCTCGGGAAGCTTCTCAAACAGCTCATCGAGCATCCACAACAGCGCGGTTGCATAGAGGCGCGGATTGTTCATGAGCTTGTCGGCGGCGAGCACGTTGACGACGCCGTAGCCATTCTTGACGCGCATGAAATCGTTGATGTCGAGCGCGGTCTCGCCGAAGAATTTGTCTGCGCCCTGCTCCTCCAGAACCAGCAGGCGGCGCTGCAGAACGCCGACGGTCTGCGGGGCGATATTGCCATAACGGCTGCGCAGCTCGGGAGCGCGGCGGCCCATCTCCTCGATGACGGCGCGAAGATCGCGCAGCTTACGGATGACCATTTTCGGATCGCGCGTGGCGCGGCGGTCCTCGGCCCAGCGGAACGCGATGTTGAGAACGCCTTCCTGCGGCTCGGTGAGATCGAGGAGGCGCGACAGGAGCAGAGGACCCATCGACTGGACGGAGGTGCGCACAGGGTGGCCCTGCTCACCGAAGATGTCCCAGAAGGCGACCGGGAACGCCGCGTTGAAGTAACCGGGCAGACCGATCTCCTCGGCGCGCGCGACAAGGTTCGGCTTCTGCTCGCCCTTGACGCCTATTCCCGAAAGGTCGCCCTTGATGTCGGCAGCGAACACCGGAACGCCGGCGGCGGAAAAGCTTTCCGCCAGCACCTGCAGCGTGACAGTCTTGCCGGTGCCCGTGGCGCCGGTAACGAGCCCGTGCCGATTGGCCAGCCGCAACTCAATGTATTCGATGCCCGCATGGCTGCCGCCGAGAAGAATGCGCCCGTTCTGAGCGAAGAAGCGCGGGTCGGCAGCAGGATTATCGGCTGCTGCGGACTTGGACTTGTCAGGCATCGTAGGCTCCAATCTGGGCTGCCGGAACACCGGCCTGGCATGCGACTCGACGCGACAATGCCCGTTTTTCTTGGCATGCGGCCTGACCCATTGCAAATATCGGTTGCATGCGGGACTTGGGGTGTCCACGACCCTCGCGCGCCGAAGCGACGCGGGAGGCTTTGACGCTTCCTTTCCCGCGTGCGAACACGTGCCAGAACCGCCTATAGAAGGGTGGACCGCCTCGGCGCGGGGAGCCCGAATTCCAATCATCGAGACCAGCCCGACCATGACCGAGACCGCAGAATTGCAGCTTGCTTCCGGCTTTGCTTCCGCCGACTTCGAGACGTGGCGCCAGCTCGTGGACAAGGCGCTGAAGGGGGCCGATTACGAGCGCCGCCTCGTGGCCAAGACGGCGGACGGTCTGCGTATCGATCCGCTCTACACGCGTGCCGATACCCTGCCAGCGTCCGATGCGGCCGTTCCCGGCGAAGCGCCCTTCACGCGTGGCACCGCCGCGGAGGCGCGCGATCTCGGCTGGCAGATCCACCAGCGCGTGATCGACACCGATCCCGCAGCCGCCAACAAGGTGATGCTGGAGGAGCTCGAAGGCGGCGCAAACGGGCTGGTGCTGCAGATCGCGGGGCCGGGGCAGAACGGCATCAAGATCGCGAGCACAGCCGATGCAGCCGCGACCCTTCCGGGCGTTTATGTGGACTATGCGCCGGTGCAGCTCGCCGGAGGCATCGCGGGGCTCGATGCGGCGCGCCATTTCCTTGCGGCGCTCGCGGCGATCAAGCGGGAGCCCGGCGGCTCAGCCGTCTCGCGGCTCAATGTCGATCCGCTGGGCACGCTCGCGCGCTTCGGCTCAAACTGGGCGCCGGTCGATACGGCCCTTTCCGAAGCGGTGAAGCTCGCCGGCGAAGCGCGCGGCTCCGAGCGGCGCATCAGCGCCATTCTCGTCGACGCGACGGTGCCGCACGAGGCGGGCGCCAGCGAGGCGCAGGAGCTGGCCTTTCTCGCCGCTGCGCTCGTTGCCTATCTGCGCGCCTTCGATGCGGCGGGCGTTGCACCGAAGGATGCGATCGACAGCATCGCATTTGCGGTTTCGGTCGATACGGATCTGTTCCTCAATGCCGCGAAGCTGCGCGCTGCACGCACCATCATCGCGCGCATCGCCGGAGCGAGCGGCGCAAAGGCGAACGGGATGCACATCACGGCCGTCACGTCGGCGCGCATGATGGCCAAGCGCGATCCGTGGACAAACATGCTGCGTACGACGGCCGCCTGCGCGTCCGGGGCCTTTGGCGGCGCGGACGCGATGACGGTTCTGCCGTTCACCTGGGCGCTCGGCACGCCCGACCGGTTTGCACGGCGCGTTGCGCGCAACACGCAGCTCGTGTTGCAGGAGGAATCCCAGCTCGGCCGCGTCGCTGATCCCATCGGCGGCTCCTGGTATGTCGAAAAGCTCACCGACGAGCTCGCCCGCAAGGCCTGGAGCCTCTTCCAGGATATCGAAGCGAGGGGCGGCCTCGTCGGCGCGCTCACCTCGGGCGCGCTGCAAGACGAGATCGCCGCCACCGCCGAGACGCGCGCCAAGGCCATCGCCACCGGCCGCATCGAGTTGACGGGCGTATCGGTGTTCCCGTTCCTGGGCGATGACGGCGTGAAGATCACGCCCTATGGCGAAGTCGAAAGCGTGGACGCTGCCGCGGTGCGCCCGCTTGCCCCGCGCCGGCTCGGCGAAGCCTTCGAGAAGCTGCGCGATGAGGGCGATGCGTTCTTCGCCAGCACCGGCAAGCGCAAGCAGGTGTTCATGGCGAACCTCGGCGAAATCGCCGAGCACAACCGGCGCTCGCAGTGGATGTGGAACTTCCTCGCGGCGGGCGGAATCGAGGGTCTGACCAGCGACGGCTACAAGACGGCGGCCGATGCGGCGAAGGCCTTCGCGGCCTCCGGCGCCAAGATCGCCTGCATCTGCTCGTCCGATGAGGTTTACGCGCAAGAGGCCGAGGCTGCAGCGCGCGCGCTGAAGGCGGCAGGTGCAAAAGAGGTGCTGCTCGCGGGACGGCCGGGCGAACTGGAGGCGGGCTTGCGCGCAGCGGGCGTCGACGGCTTCATTTATGCCGGGCAGAACGCCGTGTCGGTTCTTGAAGGCCTGCACAAGGCGCTCGCCTGAGCTACACTAAGAGCACGATCGCTTTTCTTCGAATCGCGATGCGGCTCTAGTCTTTTGATTAGACCGATGATTCACGCTTCGGACTGATAGGGTCCGAAGCGATCATGGTCTAGGGCAACTGAATCCGCCGGGCGGAGGATTTCATGGCCAGCATGCGCTTTCTCGCCAGCCTGTTCGCGCTCGTCGCGATCGTTGCGCTGGTCGCCGATCTGACACCGGCGCTCAACGGCACCGGCGTCTACAAGGCTCACAGCGTGATCGGCTATTGGACCGAGCTGGCGCCGGCATCGCTCACGGCGACGCGCACCAACATCTCGGAGATGACGTTTCCGTGGGTTTGGGATCCGCTGCTGCTGAGCGTGCTGAGCTTTCCCATGTCGGGGCTGTTCGGCGGGCTCGCCATCGTGTGCGGATACTTCGGCCGCCGCCGTCCGGAGACGGTCAAGGTGTACATCAACTAGCGGCGGTGCGGCTCAACATCTGCCGTCGCGCGCTGGCGGTTACTTTTTCGCGCCTGGCTGATCTGCCGGCCCGGGCGCCATGCTTCCCATGATGGATTTGGTGACGCTCGTGAGCGCAGGCGGCAGCCCGCTGCTCGGCGGGAACGCGATGTCGAGCGCAATGCCCACGATCACCAGCCCGACGAACAGTCCGATGAGACGGGTCACCCAGCGCCGGTGGCTGGCATTCAGCGCCTCGATCTCCGCTTCCGGAACCTCGCCGACGCTCTCGCTGAGGAAGTCGCGGTTGAGGCCGAGGAATTTCTTCTGCACCGAGCGGCGGACGTTGCCGCGGTGCTGCACCTGAAGGCCGGCGCGCTCGGCGATCTGGGCGGCGATCTGCGGATAGGGGAAGCAGGGATCGCTGTTCGCCTCGCTGACGTAGCCGAGCTTCACAGCCGCCTCGTTCTTGAGGATGAGGCGCGCGCCGCTGAGCAGCACGGGGGCCAGCGAGCCGCCGTAGATCTCGCGCCGCGTCTCCACGGCTTTGATGTCGTCGTAGGGGATGTCATAGGTGCGGTAGCGCATGATGGGCGTGGGGCCACGGCCGGCGGGCAGCGTCATCTTCACCGACTTTTCACCAAGCTCGATGCGCGTCCGCAGCGAGTGCATCATCTCGATGAACAGCAGGAACATGATGAGGCCGAGGCCCAGCCCCAGCACGAGGAGGCCGGGCGTTCCCGTCCAGACGCCCTGCGAGATGCGCCAGAACAGCATCGGCGGCAGGCTGGCGAGGAAGGGCAAAAGCAGCAGGAAGACGAACGCGAAGGCGAACTTGCGTCCGCCGCCGGCGGCGTAAATGGTTGGCATCGGCGGCTCTGCGCGCGGCACCAGGGCTTCCGTCGCGGCGACGTCCGACATTTCGCGTCCCCCTAAGCGCTAAGCTTCCGCTAACCGGGCAACATCACGGCGAGATGACCGCACGGCCCTGCCGGTAGGTCCTGGCAGACACTATATCAGGGGCAGTCTCCATCCAATCGGGGTTCAGCCCATGCTTTTCCGTAAAGACAAGGCCTCGATGCCCACGGCGGAGACGGCCCTGAAGGGCCGTCCGTCACCCATTCCCACCGCCGAGGAGCACCATATTTTCTCTCGCCCGCTGAAGGGGCCCTACCCAGCGGGGCTGGAGATGGCCATGTTCGGGCTCGGCTGCTTCTGGGGCGCTGAGCGCAAGTTCTGGGATCTGGGCGCGGGCATCTGGATCACCGCCGCCGGTTATGCGGGAGGCATCACGCCCAATCCGACCTATCAGGAGGTGTGCACCGGGCAGACGGGACACAACGAAGTGGTGCTCGTCGTCTACGATCCCAAGGAGATCAGCTACGCGCAGCTCCTGAAGACGTTCTGGGAAAGCCATGATCCCACGCAGGGCATGCGGCAGGGAAATGATGTCGGCACGCAGTACCGCTCCGGCATCTACTGGTTCACGGACGCGCAACGGGCGGCGGCCGAAGCGTCCCGGGCCGAATATCAGAAGGCGCTCACCGCCAACGGCCGCGGTCAGATCACGACCGAGATACTGCCGGCGCCGGAGTTCTTCTTCGCCGAGGACTATCACCAGCAGTATCTGTCGAAGGTTCCGCACGGGTATTGCGGCCTCGGCGGCACCGGCGTGAGCTGCCCGATGCCGACCGGGGTCACGGCCGCGGACACCTAGAGCATTATCGGAAGCTCAGGCGCTCCGGTGGACCGACCGCCTCGTGCCCCGCGCATCAAAAAAGGCCGCTGGGCGCAGATCGCAGCGGCCTTTTTCGTTTCTGTTCTTTCCGTTTCGTTCGATTGATGCCGGTTTCGCCAGCTGCCGCCGGCGGCTCGGTCCGCGCTATTTCTTCACCGGCGCTGCGGGAGTCGTTCCGGTCGCAACCGCATCGGCCGCAACCGGCGTTGCTCCGGGGCTGTCGATGACGACGCGGCATTCGGCGGGAAGCTGGTCCATGGTGATGCGCCGACGCTCGCTCGGCGGCACCCACTTCTTCTCCGCTTCCTGCTTCGGCTTGGGCTTCGGTTTCAGCGAAGCTTCGACGCTCTTCAGCCAGTTTGTCAGCTCGGCGCCACATCCATCGTCGTTCTTCACGGGCGGTTGCGCTTCGCAGCCGCCGTTCGGGCAGCCGATGCGGATGTGGAAGTGATAGTAGTGCCCCCAGATGGGCCGCACCTTGTCGAGCCAGGCGCGGTCCTTGCCGGCGGCTTGGCAGAGTGCCTTCTTGATCGCGGGATGCACGAACACGCGCTCCACCGCGGAATACGACGCGGCGCGTTTGATGAGCGCGACGTGCGCGGGCGTGAAGACCTTCGGGTCGACGGCAAGGCTCGTCTTGTCGAGCATCGATGTCGCGGCAATCTCCTCGCGCTCCTTGCGCGTCAGGACGCGATCGGGCATGGGCGTCAGCCAGATATCGGCGTCGAGCCCGACCTGATGGCTGGCGTGACCGCTCACCATGGGGCCGCCGCGCGGCTGGGAGATATCGCCGACCAGCAGACCGTTCCAGCCATCCTGCTTGGCCTCCGCGCCGAGCCGCTGCAGAAGCTTGATCAATTTCGGATGGCCCCAGGCGCGGTTGCGGGAGAGCCGCATCGCCTGCCAGTTGGGCCCGGTGTCCGCCAGGTGCACGGCGCCCGAGAGGCAGCCCTTCGCGTACCAGCCGATGGCACGCGGCGTGAGGTCGGCGGCGGTCTTCGCCTTGCCGAACAGATCCTTGGCGAGAATTTTGGGCGGTTCGTCCTTTTTCGCGACCGCTTTGGATTTAGGCTCGGGCGCGGGTACCGCGTTCGATCGCTTCGCTGCGACGGGGGCAGGCGCTTTGACGGCCGGCGCGTTGTGCTTGGGTTCGGCGGAAGCCGCATACGGGATCGCAAGCAGCGATCCGATCAGGCATAGCGTATGGGTGCGTTTCATAGCTCCCCCTAAGCAACGTTCAGGCCATACGGGTTCGGTACGGCTAAAAAGCAATCCTCGAGGATACCGGCGAATTAACCACGCGAATATGCATAGGCGGTTGAACGTGGCCAACTTTCTAACAGAAGGTTCGCCGGAAGCACATACCCACGTGTTGCTGGCGCATGGCGCGGGTGCGCCTATGGACAGTCCGTTCCTCAACGGCATGGGACGCCTACTGACCGATCATGGGCTGCGTGTATCGCGATTCGAGTTCGAATATATGGCGATGCGACGGGACGGAGGCAAACGCCGTCCGCCACCACGCGCCGAGACATTGATTCCGGAATATCGGCGCGCGGTTGAGGAACTGCGCGCGGCGGAAGACGCGCAACCGCAGAGCCGGCTGATCATCGGCGGCAAGTCGATGGGTGGACGGGTGGCGAGCCTCGTTGCGGACGAGCTGTTCTCGCTGGGGATGATCGATGGCCTCGTCTGCCTCGGCTATCCGTTCCATCCGCCGAACAAGCCGGACGTCCTGCGCACTGCACATCTTTCCGATTTACGATGCCCCGCGCTGATCGTGCAGGGGGAGCGCGACCCGTTCGGAACGCGTGCCGAGATCACGGGCGAAGAACCGACCGGCACGGAGGCGTCGCCGAATGCTGTGCGCGCAGGCGCGTCGACCTCAAAGGGATATGAGCTTTCTCCCGCGATACGCTTTGCATGGATCCCTACGGGCGATCATGACTTCCGTCCACGCGCGGGCAGCGGCTTCACGCGGGCCGGAAATCTCACTCTCGCGGCCGATGCGGTGGCGGCATTTGCAGGCGATATCGCCTAGAGCCGTTCCGACTTTCAAATCGCCCCAGCGTCTCGAACGCTCTTGTGTTTGCGTCGCCGAAAGGCCGATAGCTCCATTTGCGGAAGCACTCCATCTCGCGTGCTTCCCATCGGAAAACCGGTGCCCACTTTTCCGGAAGCAC
>JBIQJE010000019.1:0-55899 GCA_044507625.1 Hyphomicrobiaceae bacterium
CTAGATAAACGGCCACCGCTTCAACAATGCACACACTGACGCACTTTCGGCTCTGTCCCTTTTCGCGGGCCGCCCGCCTCGCGCTCGCCGAGCTCGACCTCGAGCCCGAGCTCGTCGAAGAGCGCTCGTGGGAGTGGCGGCAGGAGTTTCTGGCCCTCAATCCGGCGGGCGAGCTGCCCGTGCTCCAGATCGACGACGCAACACCGCTGTGCGGCATCTATGCGATCTCCGAGTACCTGGGGGAGGCCTCAAGCAAGGCGCGTAATAGCGAGCCGCCCCCGGATGGCGAACCGTTAGAAGAGGAAGTTGAGGAAACCGAGGCGCCGCGCCTGCGGCTTTTTCCGGGCGATGCGGCCCAGCGCGCTGAGGTCCGCCGCCTCGCCGACTGGTTCAACGGTAAGTTCAACCGCGAGGTGACCCAGCCCCTGCTGGAGGAAAGGGTTTACGCCCGGCTCCAGACGGCTGTGGCAACCCCGGACGTCGAGACCTTGCGCGCCATACAGGCGAACCTGCGCTACCATATGAGCTACATCTGCCATCTGGCGGATCATCGGCGCTGGCTGGCCGGGGAGGAGCTCTCCTTTGCCGATCTCGCTGCCGCTGCCCATCTATCGGTGGCCGACTATCTGGGCGATGTGCCCTGGGAGGACTACCCTGCCGCGAAGGTCTGGTATGCGCGCCTGAAATCGCGCCGCGCCTTCCGCAGCCTGCTGGGCGACCGCCTCCCGGGCACACTGCCCGCGCCCCACTACGCCGATCTCGATTTTTAGTGGTTCCGTTGTGAGCACGAACGTTGAGCATCTGAAGGAAAGGCTTTTCAGCCAAGCGGCAGCGCTCGGCTTCGATGCCGTTCGCGTCACGACACCCAGCGCCATGCAGCCCGCAGGCGAACGCCTCGCCGCATTCCTCCAAGCCGGCCGCCACGGCGATATGGCATGGATGGAAGCAAACGCGGAACGGCGCAGCAGCCCCACGGAACTTTGGCCGGACGTTCGCACCATTGTCATGCTCGGCATGAGCTACGCGCCGGACGAAGACCCTATGCGTGCGCTCGACGAAAGCGACCGCGGTGTCATCTCCGTTTACGCCCGCGGCAAGGATTACCACGATATCCTGAAGGGCAAGCTCAAGCAGCTCGCAGGCTTCCTCGCGTCGTCAGCGGGTGCCGACGTGAAAGTCTTCGTCGATACCGCCCCTGTGATGGAAAAGCCCCTCGCCGCGGCGGCGGGTATGGGCTGGCAGGGCAAGAACACGATGCTCGTGTCGCGCCGGCATGGAACGTGGCTCTTCCTCGGCGCCATTTTCACGACCGCCGAGCTGCCGCCCGATGCGCCGGAAGCGGATCACTGCGGAAGCTGCCGGCGCTGTCTCGACGCGTGCCCGACGGCGGCCTTTCCCGCGCCTTACCAGCTCGATGCGCGCCGCTGTCTCGCCTACCTTTCCATCGAGCACAAAGGCCACATACCGGCCGAGTTCCGCCGTCCCATGGGCAATCGCGTGTTCGGCTGCGACGACTGCCTCGCCGTCTGCCCGTGGAACAAGTTTGCCCAGGCCGCGCGCGAGGCGCGCTTTGCGGCCCGCGCCGAGACCGACAACCCTCCGCTGGCAGAACTCCTGCAGCTCGACGACGCGACGTTCCGCATCCGCTTTGCCGGCACGCCGATCAAGCGCACCGGCCGCGACCGCTTCGTGCGCAACGTGCTGATTGCTGCGGGCAACTCCGGCGATACGGGACTCCTGCCGCACATCGAGCCCCTGCTCGGCGATGCATCCCCGCTGGTGCGCGCTATGGCCATCTGGGCAATGCGCGAGCTGACGGGCGATGATGTCCACGACAGCCTCCGCCACCGGTATCTCGCACGCGAAGGCGATAACGACGTGCGCGCCGAGTGGCACGGAGCACAAGCGCAATGAGCCATCTTCTTTGCTTCGGTCTCGGCTACAGCGCCGGGCGTATCGCGCGCCGGCTGGCGAACGGGGGCTGGCACGTGACCGGCACCGCGCGCACGCCCGCAGGTGTCGCGGCGATTGCCGCGCAGGGCTATGACGCCCTGCACTTCGATGGCACGCAGCCGTGCGTTGAGACGCGCGATGCGATCACGAAGGCAACGCACGTGCTGCTTTCAGCGCCGCCCGATGCCTTCGGCGATCCCGTTCTGCACCACCACGAACGTGATTTTTCCGACGCGAAGTCGCTGCGCTGGATCGGCTATCTCTCGACGCTGGGCGTCTATGGGGACAGCGGCGGCGAATGGATAGACGAGACCGCCCCGACCCGCGCCCGCTCGCCGCGCGGGCAGCGGCGCATCGCGGCCGAAGCCGCCTGGCTCGATATCGGAAGGCGCCTCGGTGTCACCACCCGCATCTTCCGGCTTGCCGGCATCTACGGCCCCGGCCGTAGCGCCATCGAACGTCTGCGGGAAGGAACGGCGCACCGCATCATCAAGCCGGGCCAGGTGTTCAACCGTATCCATGTCGATGATATCGCGGCAACCGTATGCGCCGCGATCGAACGCGGAACACACGACATCTATAACGTTGCCGACGATGAGCCCTCGCCACCGCAGGATGTTGTCAGCTTTGCGGCGAAGCTCTTGCAGATGCCACCGCCTCCCGAAGTTTCGTTTGACGACGCAAACCTGAGCCCGATGGCGGCGAGCTTCTATGCCGACAATCGCCGCGTGAGCAACAAGCGCATCCGGCAAGACCTTGGCGTTGCTTTACAATTCCCCACCTACCGCGAAGGACTGCGCGCCATCCTCTCTGAGACGGCAAACGTCTGAGACGTTTGCCACCGTCGTCCCTGGTGCCGTTCAGCCACCGTTCAAGCAGCAATCGCTCTATTGGGCGCATTGGTCGCGATATTGCGCGGCCGGGAAGCAGCCCCGCTTCCCATGCGTTTATTCGTGGCGAGGAAATCATGTTGGCAACGGCGAAGAGCTTCGGTCGCAGCGCGGTGTGCGCCGTGACGTTGATGGGCTTCATGTGCGGCGCATCGGCATTCGCAGCTGACAATGCCGCCCACGCTCTCGCTGACAAATTCGGCCGCGCCGCCGAGGACAGCGAACGCGCCGCTGACGAAGCGCGCAAGGCAAAGGCGCGCGCGAAAGCGGAAGCTGCATCGAAGCGCCGTGCGGAAGCCATTGCGAAAGCAGATGCGGAAGCGCGGGCCCGCTCCGAAGCGCGCGCCAAGGCCGCCGCGCAAGCACGCGCCAAAGCACAAGCCGAGGCTGACGCGAAAGCTCAAGCTCAAGCCACCGCCCAAGCCCAGTCGCAAGCCAAGGCCGCCGCAGCCCAGCGCGCCGCCGATGAAATCGAGATGCTGCGCCGCGCCGAAGAGGAAGCCGAGGCCCGGCGCCAGGCGGAATTTGCCCGCGAACAGGAGCGCCGCGCCGAGGCCGAGCGCAAGGCAGCTCGCGCCGATGCCCAGCGTCTGCTCGAGGAAGCGAACCGCCAGCGCCTCGAGATGGAGCGTAAGGCCGAGGAAGAACGCCTTGCTGAAGCAAAGCGCCTCACCCGCGAGGTGGAGGAGAAGCGTCGCGCCGACGAGCAGCGCCTGGCCGCCGAGCGCCGCGCCGCAGAAGAAAAGCGCCTCGCCGAGGAAACAGCCCGCCAGCGCATCGAGCAAGCGCGTAAGGCAGAGGAAGATCGTCTGGCCGAAGCCAAGCGGCGCGCGCAGGAGATCGAAGAACAACGGCGCGCTGACGAGCAGCGTTTAGCCGCGGAGCGCCGTGCGGCCGAAGAAAAGCGCGGCGCCGAGGAAGCGCGCTTGGCGGAGATTAAGAGCAAGGCCGAGGAGGCGGAGAAAAAGCGCGTTGCCGAGGAAGCGCGCGTTGCGGAGTTGAAGCGGCAGGCTGAGGCCGCCGAGGCGAAGCGCAAGGCGGAGGAAGCACGGCTCGCCGAGCAGCGGCGTATTGCCGAGGCGGAAGCAATTGCCAAGCGCACCGCCCTCGAAGCCGGGCGTGAGGCCGAGGCGCGTCGCGTCGCGGAAAAGTTCCGGCTTTCCCGCGAGGCGCGCGAGGCACGTGAAGCTCAGGAGGCGCGCGAGGCCCAGAAGGCGCGCGAGGCCCAGAAGGCGCGCGAGGCCCAGCAGATCCGCGAAGCACGCGTTCAGCGCGCTCCCGAGATGCTGCAAACGCGCAGCAGCCTCGGTGGCCCCCTGCGCGGACACGAGATCGATACGGATTCGCCCTTCATCGATGCACCACCAGCCCCGCCGAAATCCACGGCCACGGTGGGGCGCACGCCCGCTGAAACGGCGCTATCCTATCCCCAGCGCGTCACGGTGCTGGTGCAGATGGATCCACGCCGCCATGGCTTCGGCGGAAGACGCATGACGGCCAATCCCGTCCTCTGCGTCGGCGACAGCTGCTACGTCAGCAACGGATCGCGGATGTCGGCCACGGTGATGGCGCGCGGAAGAACGCTCGGCCCCGGCAACACGCTCGGCCGCAATGCCGGCGTCTGCCGCAACGACACGACGTGCGTGTTCCGCGGCGTGTTGCTGGCATCGCCCAACGCGACGATCCAGCCCGTCGATATGGGATTCCTGCGGCACGACCGGCGCGAAGTCCGCGCCGCGAGGCCCGATGGCTCATGCCGGGCGGCGAACGGGGAGCTGGCGTGCGCGTCCCCTATCGTTGCCTCGCGCTATCGTGCCTGGATCGTACCGGAAGCGGTTGCCGAGGCGGCCGGGGCGAACGCGCTCGAACGGGCACTGGATGCGGGCCTGTCGAGCACGCGCTCCGCCGCCCATGACGGTTGGACGCCGGACGTCTACACCGGCGCGCCGAGGTAGCCGATCGCACCGTTCGATGCACGGCGCTTGGCCTCGAGGAACTCGTTCACCTCGCGCGCGTGCAGCGGGCGCCCGGTGCGGTCGATGCTGCGCCGCTCCAATGCCTGCAGATCCGCGAGCAGCGGCTCTGCCGTCCTGTGCAGCATCGCCACCGCCTGGATCGTCGAACGGCGCATGTTCGGCGGCACCTTCGGTACCACGTCCGCGATCAAGTCCTTCGCCCGCGTGGAGAGCTGCCCGGACATGCGGCCTAAGAGGCCAATGAGACGAATAGGGAAATCCTCGCGAAAACGATAGTCGTGCTCTTCCATCCAGAGGAACAGCCGGTCCATCAGCAAGTCCTGCAGACGCAGACGCGAGGTGACCCGATAGTCTTGCCATTCCGCGACGAGATCGAAATCGGGCTCCAGCTCGATGTCGGCGGGCGCGAACGTTTCCAGCGCCGTCACGCCGATACGGTCCACAAAGTCGCGGTTGCGCATGCTGAACCGCGTGGTGAATGTCGGCAGCAGGTATCTCTGGTCGCTGGCGAGACCGTATGCCTTGCGCACGAGCTTGGAGCAGAACAGCTCGCGCTCCCCCTCCAGCTCCATCGTGAAGTCGTACCAGATATGGCCGTTGCGCTTCTCATGGGAGCGCCGGATGACGTCGTGGATGAGGCCGGCGGCGCGTGCGGCGAGGTGTGGATCGCGGTGGCGGAAAACGACGCACCGGCCCAGCCCGTGCTGCAGCGTTTCCGCAAGCGGATTGATGACGGCACCGGACTCGATCAGCGCCTCCACCACCCAGTGCTTTCCATTCTCGTCCGTATGGATGATGGCGAGATGGCTGAACTGGCTGTCGACATCGCCAATGCGCGCGATGGCGGCGCTGTTGTGGTGCATGCCGCGCATCAACAGTAGATCGCCGGAGCGGAAGTCGAGATCGCGGCCGGTGTCGTAGGCCGGGTTGACGAACGTGTTCAGCTGCCGGCCGCTGAACCCGCGCAAGGGCTTCTCGTCCGGGCCGAGCTGCGCATAGCGGATGTTGATCTCGCCCAGCATGTCGGTGGCGTAGCGGGCGATACGCAACGCGTTACGTAGCGCTCGCTGACCGGCAAGCGAAAGGAAGCCGCGCGCATGCCAGTCCGCAATCTGATCGCGGAGGCGCAGGCGCAAAGCGAAGATTGCGCGCGCAATATCCGGAGCCGAGCGCAGCAGCACATCGAGGTTGTAGCGATCGAGGCTGACGTTGAACGTCGCCGCGTACAGCGCCTCGAGATTCGCTGCCAGCTCCTTTGCCGTCGCCGCCGGCCGTGCGGCGATCTCCTCGATCGCCGCAAGGTCGTCCTCGAGCCGCGGATGGGGCGTGGCATGCAGCATCCGGTCCTCCCCCGTTTAGTCCCTATGCCTCCTTAGCATGCCGGGGAAAGACGACGGATGCTTGTTCGCAACATCATGAAGGGCTGCGCGCCGACCCCAGGAGCTTGACCGAGCTGGCCTGCGGGCCCATCGGGCCCTCGCTCATGGAACGGGTCACGTGCACCATGGAGCCCACCTCCATGTCCTCGAATGCGCCGTTCCCGCACGCTTCGCGCGAAAAATAAAGGTCCGGCGAGCCCTTCACTTCGATGAAGCCGTAGTCCTGGTCGGGGAAGAGCCGCACCACGACGCCGGTGTCCCCCGCCGAGCCGTGCTGCTTCACCTCGCCCTTGCGCATGGTGGTGATCTGCGAAAGCTGGCGTTCGACCGCCTCGAACACGCGGGTGACCACCGCGGTGCTGTCGCCCTTGGCTTCGCGCCGCTCCTGCTGGCCCTTGGCCACAACGGGGGCGCGCCCCGGCACCTCGATTTCGGCCGTGATGCCGAGCGGCAGCTTGCCGGCCTCGGACGGCCGGTACGGGATCTCGACGACCACACGGGCGCCGATGATGTTCGGGTGGAAGCGCTGCAGTCGCTCCACACGCTCACGGATAAGTCTCTCCAGGGAAGCCGAGCTTTCAACGTTCTTGAATGCGATCTGCAGGTCTCTTTTCATATCTTTCTCCGGTTTCCTGTCGTCGCGTCGTGGTCGTGAAATGAAAGCGGCGAGCCATGGTCGCCGTATGACGGGGCCGCACGCATTGACGTTGCGCAAGCACCGCAACCCCAGCGATGTGCCTGTATCGGAGGTATCCAGCTTGAGGGCGAACGCATGATGTCTCCTCCGGTTCGCGCAATGCCTCTGCGGCATCGCGCGGGCCTATTGGTCCACGTTGTTCAGGTTGTTGCTGAGGGGGTCGGAGTTGGTGTCGACGTCCGCCGGATTGAACGGCGTCGGTGCGCTGTCGATGCCGGGCATCGGCGGGCGGGCATTGGGGTCGGCCCAACGGGGCTTGTAGCCCGGCGCCTTTTCGGGTTCGGGCCCGACTGGTCTTTCAACCTCCACGCTCGTGCCCGGGTCTGCACTCGAGCCGGCCTGACTGGAACCGGCCAAAGCGGCCGTCAGGGGGAGGGATATTGTCAACGTGACGGCGAGGGCGATACGGCCCGCTTTCGTCATGGCAGCGCCCATAGTTGCACTACTGGGACGCTAGCTTTCCATGGACTGAGGCGTCTGTCGATGCCCTTATTTTCCCGCCGCGCGCCCGGCGGCGATCTCCTCGATTTTCGTAAAAAGCAGCGACAGGTCCTGTGGGCGCGAAAGACGGTGCTCGCCATCGGGAATTTCGACGAATTCCACCCGGCCGCCCGTGAGGAGCTTCAGCAGCGCACGCGCATGTCCGATCGGCACGGACGTGTCGAGCCGCCCTTGCAGAATGACGACCGGGCGCCTCGGATCGAACGGATGCTTCGCCATCAAATGCTCCCGTCCTTCCTCTATGAGAGCCCGCGTGATCCCATAGGGCTCGCCGTATTCGGACGGCAGCTGGAAGATGCCTTTCTCCTCGATGTCGCGGCGCGCCCGATAGTCGAACTGCTTCCACATCAGCTCTTCGGTCATGTCCCATGCGGGCGCAATGAGAACGAGGCCCGCGATGCGTTCTGCGTCCGCGGGCGAGGTCTCCATCAGGCGCCGCAGAAGAAGCAGCGCGATGTAGCCACCCATGCTCGAGCCAATGATGATCTGCCGGCCGTGGCTGACATCGCGGAACACGGTCTCGGCTTCCTGAAGCCACGCGCCGATGGTTCCATCCTCGAAAGTCCCGCTCGAAAGGCCATGCCCCGAATAGTCGAAGCGGGTGCACCCGAACCCTTTCTCGCGCGCGAAGCGGGCGAGCTCGGTGGCTTTCGTGCTTGCCATGTCGGACTTGAGGCCCGACAGCCAGAAGAGACCCAGATCCCGGCCGCCAGCCGGGTCTTCGCGATAGGCGATGCGCCGGGCCGCTGCGCTTCCGGCGGGGCCCAATTCGAGGAATTGCGGTTCGCTCTCACTCAATCTAAACAACCCTTTCATCGCCGGAGGATGAGCTTGTGGCCGAAAAGCGCCCGACCATACTGCAGATCATTCCAGAGCTCGATACCGGCGGGGCAGAGCTTTCCACCATCGAGATCGCCGAGGCCGTCCAGTCGGCCGGCGGACGCTGCATCGTCCTTACCGAGGGCGGCCGCCTCGTCCAGCGTCTACGCGACACCGGCGCGGAGGTAAACTTCTTCGCGGCGGCTTCCAAGAATCCCATCCGTCTCCTCTGGAACGCCCGCCGCATGGCCGCCATCGTACGCCGCGAGGGCGTAGATCTCATCCACGCCCGCAGCCGCGCCCCGGCCTGGAGCGCTCTTTTGGCCGCACGCCGGACAAGGGTGCCGTTCGTCACCACCTACCACGGCGCCTATTCGGAAAAGTCTGACCTGAAGCGCCTCTATAACAGCGTCATGGCCCGCGGTGATACCGTCATCGCCAACTCCAACTACACCTGCGATCTCATCCGCATGCGCTACGGCACGCCGCGCGCGAAGATTGAGGTCATCTACCGCGGCGTCGACGGTGCGCTGTTCGATCCCGCCACGGTCGCCGGGAGCCGCGTCGAAGCGGTGCGCCAGCGTTGGGGCGTTACGCCCGATCAGCGTGTCGTGCTCCATGCCGCGCGTCTCACACCGTGGAAAGGCCAGAAGGTCGTCATCGATGCCGCCGCACTGCTGGCAAGACAAGGTGCGCGCGATGACGTTGTTTTCATCCTCGCCGGCGACGCGCAGAACCGCAGTGCCTACCACGCCGCCCTGGGGCAGCAGATCAACACGGCAGGACTCCAGGATCGCGTGCGGCTCGTCGGCCATGAAAGCGATATGGCGGCAGCGCTCCGTGCCGCGCATGTCGCCGTCGTCGCTTCGATCGAGCCGGAGGCTTTTGGTCGCACGGCCACCGAGGCGCAGGTGATGGCAACGCCCGTCATTGCTACGGACATTGGAGCACCGCCCGAGACGGTGCGCGGCCGCCCCGGCATTGCACCCGATCGCGCCACCGGCTGGCTCGTCCCACCGGGCGACGCCGCCAGTCTCGCGCACGCCCTCGGCGAAGCGCTTTCCATGACGCCGGAAGAACGTGCCGCAATGGGCGCCCGCGCGCGCCGGCACGTGCAGACGTCCTATTCGCTGCGGCAGATGAAGCAGCAGACGCTGCAAGTCTATGATCGCCTGCTCGGCACGCACATGGCGGAAGCGATCACCTGAAGCCGACAATATCTACGTGCGCGGCGTTTTGCTGGCCGCAAACTGATCCCTGCCATATCCGCTTTTCGCCGCGCGGTCGCTGCGGCCATCGACGATGGCCTGGTCGACGAGCGTCTGTGCATAGCGCGGCAAAGCAAACGAAGCGTTGTGCAGCTTCGGCGTCCAGTAGCGCGTGACGATACCGCGCTTCTCCTGGCGTTTGGTCAGCTTCTTCACCGTGATGTCGAGATGGTCGTCCTCGTCGGACGCCCAGTTCAGCGCGAAGGGGCCCCCGAAGTAGCAAGGCTGCGTGCATAGGTAGGGCGCGACGTGATTGAAGAGCGCCGCGAAGGATCGCGTCGTATCGCGCAGGTGATCGGGATAGAGGAACGGCAAGCCGTTCTGCGTCACCAGGATGCCGTCGCTCGTGAGCGCGCGCTTGCAGGAGGCAAAAAACTCCGGCGTGTGGAGCACCGCCGAAGGCCCGATCGGCTCCGATGAATCTATGATGATGGCATCGAAACGCTCGTCCGTTTCGGCAACGAACTTGCGCCCGTCCGCAATGACGAGCACGGCACGCTCGTCATCGAAGGAGTTACCGGGAATCTCGGGATAATATTTAAGCGCCGTCTCGATCACCTCGCGGTCGATCTCGCACAGCATCGCCTTCTCGATGGTCGGATGCTTCAGAACTTCGCGCATCACGCCGCCATCTCCGCCGCCGACGACGAGCACGCGCCTGGGCCGGTCGAGCGCCATCAGCGGCACATGCGCCATCATCTCGTGGTAGATGAACTCGTCCGATGTGGTGAGCTGGCATACACCGTCCAGCATCAGCACGGTGCCCCAGGTGCGATTTTTGAAGATCACCAGATGCTGGTGCTCGGTCTTCACCTCGTGCAGCACGTCCTCCGCCGCGAGCCGCACCCGCCAATGGGGATGAAACGTCTCCTCGACCCAGCGATCCATCGTGCCTCCTCGCCAACCGGACATCCGGCACGCAAGGCGGCGGCCGGTCTTGAGGGCATAGCACGCGATCTGGAATTTTCTACTGTCGGGTTGTTGCCACGCTCACTTGGTGGCGCTGGCCGTATTGGAGCGCAGGCTCTTCAGCACCGCCTCCGTTGGCCAGCAATCGATCTTCAGCCCGTTCTGCTTCTGATAGATGCCGACTTGGCGTCGCGTATTGGAGCCGATCTTGCCGTCGATCTTGTCCATCGGATAGCCGAGCTTCGACAGGCGCTCCTGAATTTCCGTCACCTGCGCCGTGCGCGGCTGCGGAATCTGTGCCGCCGGCACGTGAAATCCACCCGCACCCGCGATGCGATCGGCAAGATCGCCTACGAACAGCGCATAGAGATCCGACGTATTGTAGAGGCGGATGACCTTGAAATTCTCCGTGGCGAGGAAGCCCGGACCGTAAGCACCCGACGGCATCATGAGGTAAGCGCTGATGCTGTCCTCGGCGGGCTTGAACGGCGTCTTGCCCGTGCGCTGGAAGCCCAGCTTGCGCCATTCCGCGATGGTGCGCTCGCCGGGCGGGCCCTCGAGCGAGCAATCGCCGCCCTTGGGCATTTGCACTTCATAGCCCCAGCGCAGACCGCGCACCCAGCCCTTGTTGGCGAGCTGGCGCGCCGCCGAAGCGAGCGCATCGGGAACGGAATCGAAAATGTCCACCTTGCCGTCGCCATCACCGTCTTCCAGATGCTGGAAGTATTCCGTCGGCATGAATTGCGTCTGCCCGACGGCTCCCGCCCAGGATGCGCGCATCTTCGAGCGCGGCACGCCCGCCTGAAGCATCTTCAGCGCGGCAAGGATCTCAGCGCGGAACTGCTCCTTGCGCCGTCCCGTGAAGGCCTGCGTCGCCAGCACGCGAATGGCGTCATGCGGCAGCTTGTGATTGCCGTACGCGGTCTCGCGGCCCCAGATCGCCACCATGATGTAGCGGTCGACGCCAGTCTTCTTCTCGATATTGATGATGTCCTTCTCGTGGTCCTTGAGGAACTGCCGCCCCTTCACCGCCAGCGAAGCGAGATACTTCTCGTTGAGATATTCGAACGCCGACTTCGTGAACTCCGCCTGGCCCGCGCTGTCGTCGCGCTTCTTGCCCGGCACGATGAGATCGGGCAGCGAATAGTCGGGCTTGAGGCCGCGGAACGCCGCATCGAACGTAGCGCGCGAAACACCCTGCGCTTCCGCCTCGGGCCATAGGCCGGCGATGAAATCGCTCCAGGCGTCCGCGGCCGCCGGTGGGACTGTTGCCGCAAGGGCAGTGGCGGCGAGGCAGAACACGGCGGCAAAACGCGTTGCAAGACGGCGCATGACCGTTCCTCTAAGGCCAGTCTTCAATGGTTCCTCCCACGAGAGCTAGGCGATGCGTTCCGGCGCGCAATGGCACACCACGCCGCCCTCGTCATAAATCCAGGCGAATTTGCGGCCCCTAAGGTGAATCGGGGGCTAACTTGCGTGCTTGAGTTCTTGCAGGTGCGTTTCCCACGCCAGCGCCTGCCGCGTGATCGTATCGAGGCTGTCGAACTCCGGGCGCCAGCCGAGGCGCATGCGGATCTTGTCCGATGCGGCCACGATCGCTGCAGGATCACCCGCGCGCCGCGCCGACATGCGCACCTCGAAATCGGCGCCCGAGGTCCGCTTCACCGCCTCGATGACCTCGAGCACCGAGAAGCCCTTCGAGTAACCGCAGTTGAACACATCCGAAGCGCCGCCATCGCGCAGGTGCCGCAATGCCGCCACGTGCGCGCGTACGAGATCGGTCACATGGATGTAGTCGCGAATGCAGGTGCCGTCGGCGGTCGGGTAGTCGGTGCCGAACACCTCCATGTAGGGCCGCTTTCCGAGTGCTGTCTCGCAGGCAACCTTGATGAGGTGAGTTGCGTTAGGAGTGGACTGGCCGGAACGGCCTTTCGGATCGGCGCCGGCCACGTTGAAATAGCGCAGCGCCACATAGCGGAAATTATGGGCGCGCGAGGTATCGGCCAGCATGATCTCGGTCATCAGCTTGGAGGAGCCGTATGGCGACATCGGCGCCGGCAGAGCATCTTCACGCACTGGAACTTCGGCCGGCATGCCGTACACCGCCGCCGTCGACGAAAAGATGAAATTCTCGATCCCCATCTCGACGGCGACCTCCATGAGGGCGCGCGACTTGACGGTGTTGTTGTGGTAGTAGCCGAGCGGATCAACGACGGATTCCGGCACGACGATCGAGCCCGCAAAGTGGATGATCGACTTCACCCCATGCTTGCGCACGATGCTGCGGACGAGTTCCTGGTCGCCGATATCGCCCACGACCAGCGTCGCGTTGGCCGGCACTGCCCATCGGAATCCGGTCGACAGGTTGTCGAGAACGACGACGTTTTCGCCGCTGTCGAGCAGCTCGAGAACCATATGGCTGCCGATGTAGCCGGCTCCGCCGGTGACGAGGATGGTCATCTCTGCTCCATGCCTTCCCGATACTGTCGCCGCCCGCGGTCGATGACTACGGGACGTTAACTATGCCTTGATTCAAGTGCCTGCGCACGATCCCAAGTTGCCATTCAAAAACCGCACCAGTTGCATCCTCTCCTGAACGCCATCCATCAGCTTTGGAGCCGCTATGTCCGCTTCCTCGCAGCGCATTCGCAAGGCCGTATTTCCCGTTGCAGGGCTCGGCACGCGCTTTTTGCCGGCAACCAAAGCGATCCCGAAGGAGATGCTCACCGTCGTCGATCGTCCTGTCATACAGCATGTGGTCGACGAAGCTCGTTCTGCTGGAATTGAGCACTTCGTTTTCGTTACCGGACGGGGCAAGGCGACGATCGAGGACCATTTCGACCGCGCACCGGAGCTGGAAGCGACGCTGACGGAGCGCGGCAAGACCAGGGAGCTGGATGAGTTGGCGGCTGGACTGCCCGGCGCCGGTTGCACCAGCTTCACCCGCCAGCAGGCGCCGCTGGGCTTGGGGCACGCGGTATGGTGCGCGCGCGACATCATCGGCGATGAGCCCTTTGCGCTCTTGCTACCCGACATGCTCCACCACGGCGGCAAAGGCTGCCTCGCCGACATGATCGCCGCCTATGAGCAGCATGGCGGCAACCTCATCGCCGTTTCGCCCGTGCCTGAAAGCGAAACCCATCAGTACGGCATCGTCGGCGTCGAGGATGCGGGCGCGAAGGTGTCGCGCATCACCAAGATGGTCGAAAAGCCGAAGCAGGGCACCGCGCCTTCCAACCTGCACATCACCGGCCGTTACATTCTCCAGCCCGACGTGTTCGACATTCTCGCCACCCAGGAGCGCGGCGCGGGCGGCGAGATCCAGCTCACCGACGCGATGCTCGCGATGCTTCAGGCCGGAAAGCCCTATCATGCCGTGCGCTTCGATGGCACGATCTACGACACCGGCACCAAGATCGGCTTCCTGCTGGCGAATGTCGCCTATGGCCTCGAGCGCCCCGATCTCGCCGGCGCGCTGAAGGCGGGCATTGGCAAGCTCGTGTAGCGTTGCAAAGCGAAACGTCCCGCCGGCTCGTCAGGCAACGGTAGCGTCGGAACGCTTGGCACCTGAGACCGGGGCGCACGCATCCGCTTCGCGGACGCGCCTTCACCCCGCACGCTGACCATCTCCCTCGCGTGCCGCGCACAGAACATCAGTTGCGCAGACGCACGCCCGCCTGGATTTCCTCCGCCGTATAGCTGCCGCCAGGCTGCGAGCTGTTGAAATCCGTGTGCTCATAGCGCGCGAACAGTGTCGCCCAGCGGTTGAGATAGTATTCCGCGCCCAGCGCAGCGGTGAACTGGTTCTCGCTCTGGTCCGCGCCGACGAAGTCGCGCGTCATGTAGCCGGCGCCCGCAATGCCCACGAGGTATCGCGTGAACGCGTGCCGCGCTTCGAGCCCGTAGGTGCGCTCCATGACGCCGCCCGAGCCGGCGGTCGTCGTTTCCGCCACCTCACTCGTGGCAACGAACTGCAGCGTCGTCAGCGCATTGACTTGCCAGGCAAGATCGGCATCGATCAGCAGCCCGTCGATGACCTGGAGCTCCGGGCTGTTCGGCGTCTGGCGCCCATAGCCGAGGCTGATGGTGCCGCGCAGAATTTCTCCCACCTCGCCGAACGATAGGCCGACGCGATAACGCTCGCCGCGCGAGGAGCGCAGAATGCCATCTGAGAATGCCGCAACATCGTAGTCGCGCTGGTTGATGGCGATGTCGGAGAACGCAAACAGATACGGCGAGAACTCCCACCGCGGCCGCACGGCCTGCTCGTAGAGCGTAAAGTTGCGGTCGGCATTGCTGACCGGAACGCCTCCGATCACGTCGTCGCTATAGGAAGTGTCGATGATCGAACCGCGCACCTGCACCGCGAGGCGGTTGAAGCGGTGGTTGAGCGCCGCGCGGTAGCGGTCGACATTGATGTTGGGACGCGTTCCGACCGAAGTCGCGTTGATCGCGGAGCGGCTCTCCTGCGCCTCCTGGTGCGCGATGAGGCCCTGCAGGTTGGTGCGGCTCGTGACATCGAGACGGCCCAGCCCCTCCACGAGATAGGCGCGGTCGTCTTCCGACGGGTATTGGTTATGGAAGCTGAGATCACCGCTCGCCCGCACCTCCACCGCGTGACGGCTCCAGTTGGAGGCGAGTCGCGCGGCCGGGCGCACCTCCAGCGAGCTGTCACCCACGGCATTCGGTGATGCAAAGAGGTTGCTGTTGTAGTCGTAGTTCGCCTCGACGTTCGTATAGAGCACGAAGCTGCCGATCCGCGTACCGAGCTGCGGGAAGGGATCGAACGAAAACCCCTGGAAGCGGCTCTGCCCGAAGACCGGGTTGTATTCACCCGCCTGCAACAGCAGCGGGTCGTATCCAGCCGGTTCCGCCGCGAACACCCGCACGTCCTCAGGCGAGCGCATATCGACGGCCGTGATGTCCGTCTCGCCCTCCATCGCCGCATCCGGCTCGTTGAGCTCGATGACGCCATCCTGCGGTGCCGGCGTCTCGACGACGGTTACGGGATCGCCGTCCTGGGCAATTGCGAGCTGCCCGCGCCGCGCGTTGTCCCCGCCCGGCCCGCCGGATGCCTGGTCGGTGCCGGCATCGGGCGCGGGTCCGGGTTGCGCATCCTCCCCGCCTTCGACGCCCGTACCGATATCGATGGTGCCATCGTCCTCGTCGACGACGCGCGGCCTCAGCACCGGACGCGATGGCTGATCGATACCGAATCGGCCATCGCTGAATGCGCGCTGCTCCTCTTCCTCGAAAACTGATTCGTCCGGAACCGCGGGGCGCAGCGCCGGCCGGCGCGGCCGCTCGGGTGCGGCCGCGGGCGCGTCGAGGATCTGGGCGAGCGATGGGGAAGGCGCAAGCACGAGCGCAGCGCCGGCAATAGCGGCGAAGCCAAGCACGAACCCGACGATCTTGCGTTCGCCAGACAAAGGCGCTCCCATGTGATAGTGCACACCGTGAACGCCGTACTTGCTGGAAGAACGCTAGAGAGCATCGGTTAACGGTCTGTTTAGATAGCCCCAATGAGCGGTGAACGGCGTGTTGCAGCCGCTGGACAGGCCCCGAGAATTGTAAGAAACTATTAAGACTTAGCGTCGCTGAAGGCATTCGGGGGAATTGGGCCAATGACGGCGGCCGAGCGATCTTTGCGCAAATTCCGGACCCTCGATGGCGGCAAGAAATTGAGCCGCCTTCCGGTCGCGTCCGCACTCCGCACACTCGATCTCGAATGCGAGGGCCTGAACCGCCTGCGCGAAGCGCTGACGGGCGACATGGGCCGCCCGTTCGGCGATGCCCTGCGCCTGCTGCGAGCCGCGCGCGGCCGCGTCGTCGTTACCGGTATCGGCAAGAGCGGCCATGTGGGCCAGAAGATCGCCGCCACCTTCGCCTCGACGGGCCGCCCGGCTTTCTTCGTCCACCCCACGGAAGCCTCCCACGGCGACCTCGGCATGATCACGTCGGATGACGTGCTGCTTGCCCTTTCCTGGTCCGGCGAGACCGTGGAGCTGAAGCCGCTGATCACCTATACACGGCGCTACAACGTGCCGCTGATCGCCATCACCTCACGGATCGAATCGGCGCTCGGCCAGCATTCCGACATCGTGTTGGAGCTGCCGCGCTCGAAGGAGGCGTGCCCGCACGGGCTCGCCCCCACCACCTCGACAACCATGCAGCTCGCCCTCGGCGACTGCCTGGCGATGGCCCTGCTCGAAGCCAAAGGCTTCACCCCGGAGGAGTTCAAGGCGTTCCACCCCGGCGGCTCGCTCGGCGCCAGCCTGAAGTACGTGGCCGACGTCATGCACACCGGTGAGCGTTTGCCGCTGGTGCCGGACACGGCCCAGATGGGTGACGCCCTCGTCATCATGACGCAGAAGAGCCTCGGCTGCCTGGGCATCGTCGATGCGAAGGGTAAGCTCGTCGGCATCGTCACCGACGGCGACCTGCGGCGCCACATGGGGGAAAATCTCGTGCGTCGCCGCGCCGTCGACATCATGACCCGCGCGCCCAAGACCGTGAAGCCCGGTATGTTGGCCTCCGCGGCCCTGGAGCTGATCAACGCTTCCCGTATCACCGCCCTATTCGTCGTCGAGCGCGGCAAGCCGGTCGGCGTCGTGCATGTGCACGATCTACTTCGCGCGGGCATCGCCTGAGCTTTCAATCAGCGGTGAGTTGAGGACGGCGTTAGCCTCCGCCTTGATCCGCCGCGCTGGCTCTCGGCTCGTTCTGCATTTCCGTGCACTGAAGCACGCCTCTATTCCCACTTTCCGGAATAGGCCTAGACGCGCTCCACCCTCAACACCGCATCCTTGCAGCCGGTGACGCGCACACGCATGCCCTCGGCGGCTTCCGCGCCCTCGGCCTGCCATTCGCCATCTCCTGCGCGCACCCGCCCGCGTCCCCCTGCCGGGATGGCTTCGACCACGGTCACCACGTCGCCAATGAGCTGCTCGGCGCGGCGGTTGAGATGGGGCTCAGCCGAGGTGCCCCATGCGGCCCACTTCTGGTCGATGACGAGATCGGCGACGAGCAGCGCAAGTCCCGCCGCGAGCCAAACCCAGCCGCCGCTGTCGTTGCTGAAAATCCAGAACATCCCGTAGAGCGCCGCCGCGACGCCGATAACCGGGAGAACGAGGCTGAGCACGGCAAGCGCCCAAAGGAGAGCACTCGGGCGCCGATCGCGGTCAGTTGAAGGCATGCTCCACCACAAGTACCGTGCCGTTCGCGCCGGTGATCCTCACGCGCGCACCCTGCGGCGCATCCGACCCCTGCGCATTCCACACAGTATCGCCGACGCGCACCTTCCCGCGCCCGTCCGCAATCGGCTCCTCGACGGTGACCACGCGCCCGACATACTGCTCGGCGCGCGCGTTGAGATCGGGTTGATCGCTCGCCGCAACGTCAGGAGCCGCATAGCGCCGCGCGAAGAAGACGGTGACGCACGACAGGATGGCGAAGATGATGAGTTGCCATTCCCACGCCATCCCGGTGGCGAGGCCGAGCATGCCGACGATAAAGGCGGCCACGCCGAACCAGATGAAATGCACGCCCGGCACCATTGCCTCGAGTGCGGACAGCGCGACCGCAACGACGAACCAGTTCCACGCACCGAGGTTCCAGAAAAAGTCCGACAGCCCCATGGCCAGCATCTCCAACGCAACGCCGCGAACATAGCAGGGCGCGGCAGCACCCCGCCATGGTTACGTGCGGGGAACGCTGCCGCGCGTCGGCGCCGCTGGACCGGGTGAGCCGCT
Source organism: Hyphomicrobiaceae bacterium (assembly GCA_044507625.1). Taxonomy (GTDB): domain Bacteria; phylum Pseudomonadota; class Alphaproteobacteria; order Rhizobiales; family Hyphomicrobiaceae; genus Hyphomicrobium_A. The sequence continues at coordinate 18,144 of JBIQJE010000019.1, forward strand.
TCCAAAAGCTTCACCCGTAATCTGCGCGAGACCCGCCAGCGAGCCGATGACCGACGAGGCCTCGAGCGGCATCAGCACGACTTTCTGGTTGGGGGCCTTTGCGAGAGCTTCCAGAGCTTTGACGTAGTTGTTGGCAACGAAATAATTGATGGCCTGTACGTTGCCCTTCGAGATCGCCTCGGAGACCATCTGCGTGGCCTTGGCCTCCGCTTCGGCGGCGCGCTCGCGGCCTTCGGCATCGCGGAACGCGGCTTCGCGCCGGCCCTCCGCTTCCAGCACTACGGCCTGCTTCTCACCCTCCGCGCGCAGGATCTCGGCTTGGCGGGAACCTTCCGCTTCGAGGATCTGCGCACGCTTCTCGCGCTCGGCCTTCATCTGGCGCGCCATGCTGTCGACGAGGTCGCGCGGAGGATCTATATCCTTGATCTCGATGCGCGTGACCTTGATGCCCCAGGCCTCCGTCGCCTGATCGAGCACCTGCAGCAGACGCGCGTTGATCTGATCGCGGTTGGAGAGCAGTTCGTCGAGGTCCATCGAGCCCATGACCGTACGGATATTCGTCATCGTCAGGTTGACGATGGAAGGCTCGAGCGCATCGACCTCGTAGGCGGCCCGCGCCGCGTTGAGGATCTGGAAGAATGTGACGCCATTGACCCGCACCATGGCGTTGTCGCGCGTGATGACATCCTGGCTGGGGATGTCGAGCACCTGCTCTTTCATGTTCATGCGCCGGCCGACCCGCTCCATGACGGGGATGAGGATGTGCAGGCCGGGCGTGAGAGTGCGCGTATAGCGGCCGAAATTTTCGACCGTGTAATTCATGCCTTGCGGGACGATCTTCACCGTCGACCACAGAATGACGACGGCGAGAATGACGAGCAGCACGCCAAAAACTTCAAAGCCGCCGGAATACGGGCTCATAATATCAGGCTCCATGGAATCCCCGAAAAAACAGGCACAGGCAGGCATTGTGCACGCTAATGCGCACACACCAAGACATCGTTAAAAAATAGTGCGGCCGCAGTTACTTATGGAACAGCGCTGGCACTCGGCCGAACGCGGAGCGCAAGAAATGCGCTAGAGCCAGCCCTGCAGCTCGCGCCGCACGATCGCCTCGATGACCCGCACGCCCTCGTCGCTGTCGTTGAGGGCGGGCAGGTAGGCGAACTTCTCCCCGCCGCCGCCCTCGAAGTAGTGACGGTTCTCGCCGTTGAGCTCCTCGAGCGTTTCGAGGCAGTCGGCGGAAAAGCCCGGCGCCACGATGGCGAGCTTCTTCACGCCCTCCGCGGCGAGGCGTTGCACCGTCTCGTCGGTGTAGGGCTGCAACCACGGATCGTTGCCGAAGCGCGACTGGAACGTCGTCAGCCAGTTCTCCTCCGGCCAGCCGAGCTTTTCGCGTAGCAGCCGCGATGTGACCAGGCACTGATCGTAATAGGGGTCGCCCGCCTCGCGATACGCAATGGGCATACCGTGGAAAGTGCAGATGAGCTTCTCCGGCACGAAATCGAGCGCCGCGAGATCGCGCGACATCGATGAAGCCACGGCGGCGATATAGGCGGGATCGTCATAGTAGGCGGGCGCAACCCGCACCGCCGGCTGCCAGCGCATATCCATGAGGGTACGGAAAGCATGGTCCGCGGCGGTGGCCGTCGTTGCTGCCGCGTATTGCGGGTAGAGCGGCACGAGCAGGATGCGGTCGCAGCCTTTGTCCTTCAGCGCGCGGATGCGGCTGTCGGTGGTTGGATTCGCATAACGCATCGCGAAATCGACCTCGATGCGCTCCGGGTTGCCGAGCACGGCGGCGAGCTTCTGCGCCTGTCCGCGCGTGGTGGTCTTGATCGGGCTTTCGTCGATGTCGTTGTTCCAGATCGTCGCGTAGTCTTTCCCCTTGCGGCCCGGCCGCACCGTGAGAATGATGAGGTTGAGGATCGGCCACCACTTCCAGCGCGGCACCTCGATCACGCGGCGGTCGGAAAGAAATTCTTTGAGGTAGCGACGCATCGACCAGTAGTCGGTGCCGTCGGGCGTGCCGAGGTTCAAGAGCAGCACGCCGATGCGCCCGGAGCCGGGAATTGCAGCAGTAGATACGGGAGCGGGCGCGAAGTCGGCTGTGGCCTTGATATCGTTCACGGCTGGGAAACCTCAGGCTTGCGGTATAGTGGAATGGATCGGGCGGCACCTTAGCGAATATGGGCCCCCGAGGCGAAGCCTCAAAGTTTAGGCGCGGCGAAGCCTCGAACTTCAGACATGGCGAAGCCTAAAACTGGGCCGAGTCACAGCCCTTGCGAACAGCGCGCCGTCAGGTCTTCGCCGCGACATCCGACCGCTGACGCCGTCCGCCCTGCCGGACGCGCCTTGCCGGCCCGGAAGTCTCCGCCTCCGCCCCCTCCGGCTCCGCGTCTTTCAGCGCTTCCGCGGACTGCCAGAAAATACCGACGCTTCGGCGCAGCCGTTTGGGCGAAGCGGCGAACAGACGTTCACCGCGAGGTCGTGCCATTTGCCGCAGCTCTGCCTGCCGGCGGCGCGCGGCAGCTTCGACTTGCTCCGCCGGCTCGCTGACCGCATCGGCCTGCGAACGGGTAAACGTCACCAGCAACGCCAGGTCGTGGTCGTCGCCGAGGATTTGCGACAGGGTACGCGCTTCAGCGGCGCGGGCACCGAGATAGTCCGGCCATGCACGCGACAGCAAAAGCATTTGCCGCCAATGGGCCTGGGCGCCCTTGCGCCATTCGTGGAAAGCTTCATCGCCGGGACAGCGATAGGCTTCGGCAAAAGCGCGCCGCGCGCGTCGGTACGAGCGCTCCAGACCACGCCCGACGATATCGAAATCGCTCCCCTCGATCGGCAGCGCGCCGAGACGCTCCCGCGCCGCCTCCAGGCGCTCGTGCGCAGCGTCCATCGCGAGCGGCGTTCCGTGGCCGTCGGCCGGACCCAGACGCTTGCGCAGCGCCTCAGCGCTTTTGGGCGACAGGTTGCTCGCCGATAAGAGCTTGTCGAGCGTTTCACCGAGCACATGGCGATCGCGAGCGCCCGACAGGCTGAGGCCGATGTCACGCAGCTCGCGGTTCTCCGCCTTGAACGTCTCTTCGCCGATCGCAGGGCGGATAAGACGCAATAACGCACGCAGGCGCTTCAGCGATTTGCGCGTTTCATGCACGGCGGCAGCCTCGCCGCCGTTGCCGCGCAGGATGCCTTGCGCGCGGTCGATCTGCTCAACGGAAATTCGCCGGCAACCTTCATCGAAAGGCTCGCCCAGCTTGAAACGAAAGGCCATATAGCGTCCGCGATTGGCTGCGTTCTACGCGCGCACTGGCGCAGCTTTGGCGCATTTGAGCCTACGAGCTGCCGCTCCGCAAGCATGGTCGGAAGCGCTAAAGCGCCCTCTCGCGCCGCTCTTCAGCCCATGCGAGCCACTTTTCGATGCGTCTCTCAGGATCTTGCGCTGTCATAAAATCGGTAATGACGGCGACACTGTCAGCCCCCGCCGCAACCACGCCCGACGCGCGCTCCGGCGTTATGCCGCCGATGGCGACAAGCGGGCGCGCGCCCACGCGGCGCTTCCATTCGCCGAGGCGTTCCAGCCCCTGCGGTGCCCAGCGCATTGCTTTAAGCTTCGTTTCATAGATGGGTCCAAGTGCAATGTAATCGGGCCCGGCGTCGAGCGCGACGGCAAGCTCCTCCTCGCTATGGGTGGAGATGCCGAACCGCAGCCCTGCCGCTTTGATCGCCGCGACATCCGCGTCCGCCAGGTCCTCCTGGCCGAGATGTATGTAGTCGGCACCCGCTGCGATGGCCTCGCGCCAATAGTCGTTGACGATGAGCTGGCACCCATGCCGGCGCGTCAGCGTAAGGGTCTCATCGATCTGTCGGCGCACCTCGTCTGTGGAAGCATTTTTGATGCGCAGCTGCAGCGTGCGCACGCCGAGAGGCACGATCCGCGCCGCCCAGGCCGCATCCGGCACGATGGGATAAAAGATGTCGGGCTGCGGTGCCGTCCCGTTGCTCATGGCCTGCGCTTCAGATCGAAGAACGGTGTGCCTGCGACGGGCGTCGATGGCTGCGCCATGTCGCGCATGCCCATGAGGCCCGCCTCGTAGGCCGTGCGGCCAGCGTCGACGGCCTGCGCGAAGGCTTGGGCCATGCGCACCGGATCCTCCGCCTTCGCCACCGCCGTGTTGAGGAGCACGCCATCGAAACCCATTTCCATCGCCTGCGCTGCATGGGACGGCGCGCCGATCCCTGCATCGATGATGAGCGGCACGTCGGGATAGTACGCCCGCAGACTTTTCAGCGCATAGGGGTTGGCAAGCCCACGCCCGGTGCCGATGGGCGCACCCCACGGCATCAGCACCTTGCAGCCGGCGGCGAGCAGCTTGTCCGCCACCGACAAATCTTCGGTTGTATAGGGCAGCACCTTGAAGCCATCAGCGGCGAGCGTCTTCGCCGCCTCCACCAGGCCAAACACCTCCGGCTGCAACGTGTCGTCGTTGGCGATCACCTCGAGCTTTAGCCAGTCCGTGCCGAAAACCTCGCGCGCCATCTGCGCGGTCGTCACCGCTTCCTTCACCGTATGGCAGCCTGCCGTATTGGGCAGCACGCGCACGCCCAGCGCTTCGATCAGTTCCAGGAAGCGTTCGCCGGTGCGCCCGCGGGCCTGCTCGCGGCGGAGCGACACGGTGACGATCCCGGCGCCGGAAGCGCGCACAGCTTCGGCCAGCACGTGCGGCGATGGGTATTGCGCCGTGCCGATCAGCATGCGCGAAGGACACGCCTCACCGTAAAGGACGAGTGCGCTGCGGGTATCGAAGGCCGGTTCGGGCGCGTTCATGATGTTCGCTCAGCCGCCGTGGCGGGGGGAAAGAATCTCGATGCGATCGCCGGCACGAAGCGCCGTCGTCGCGCGCTCGCGCTCCGGCACGAAATCACCGTTGCGTGCTGTCGCAACGCGCTGCGCCGTAAGCCCGCGCTCGTGCACCAGCTCCGCGAGCGTTGCCGCTGGCGTCCGGCAGGGCGCGCCGTTCACAACGATTTCCACCAGGCTCTTCGTTTCCACGCTCACTTCGCCGCTCCAAAATCGCCGGGCCGCTCGGCACCGTGGCCGCATAGAACAGCCACGGACCGGAAATCTCAAGCGTACCGAACCACCGCCTTGCAGTTCGGATGCGTCACGCCAATGGCCTCGACACAATATATAGGAACGCCGCGGCGCGATCGGTGAAATCGCCGCGTTTCGCGGCTGGCTTTGCCGCGGGCTGCAACCGGGTTCCCTCAGGCGGCGAGCAGCTCCGATACGGTCCCGTCCTCGATATAGGCCGCGACCATGCGCGCCAGCACCGGCGCGATGAGGAAGCCATGCCGGTAGGCACCGTTGACGAAGATGCGCCGCCCGCCTTCGCGCACGATCGCCCGCGGCATGTTGTCGGGAAAGGCCGGCCGCACCCCTGCGCCGAACCCTATGATCTCCGCCTCGGCGAACGAGGGATGCACCGCATAGGCGCCGCCCAGCAGCTCCATCGCCGAGCGCACCGTCACCGGGCCCCGCTCCTCGCTCTCGATCGCAGTGGCGCCGACCAGATAGACGCCCTCACCCCAGGGAACGATATAAAGCGGGATGCGCGGATGCAGGAGCTGCACCGGCCGGTTGAACACGACTTCGCGCGAGCGGATGAGCAGCCGCTCACCCCGTACGCCGCGCAGATCGCTCAATTCATCCCGCGCCGCCATTCCGCGGCAGTCGATGATCGTGTCTGCGTCACTGGCCGCACCGGCGCTCGCCGCATCCACGGTGCCGAAAACCGCCTCGACGCCCGCCGCACGAGCCGCCCCCAGCATGAACGAAAGCGCATCGTTCGCCGGCATGTGCGCTTCGTCAGGAAAAAACAGCGCCGCCCCGAAACGCTGACCGAGATCACCTTCGAGAACGCCGAGTTCGCGCTCATCGACGAGCCTGTGTCCCCGCGTGCGGACGGCAAACCTGTCGAGTTCGCCCCGGTCGCGCGGGCTCGCGACGACGAGGCTGCCGTTGCATTTGAGGCGCGGATAGACTTCCCGCCAGTGCGCGACACCCTCATGGCCGAGCTGGCGCAGCATGGAAGGCGCGGTCTCCGCTTCCCGTTCGGGCGCAAGCATGACACCCGCGTAAAGGCTGGCCGCGTCCGCGAAAGGTTCCGCGCTCGTCTCGACGAGCCGTACGCGATGGCCCGCGCGTGCAAGCACGAACGCCTGCCAAAGGCCAAGGATTCCGGCGCCGAGCACAGTGACGGTGCGGCTCATGCAAGCATGCCTCTTCTTCTGAGATCTGCACGAACCAGTCGCACGGAGAGGCGCCGCGCTCAATCCCCCAGCGCGACGCCTTCCCGGCGTACGTCAGCGGCCCCTTCGAGTTTGCCGTCGCGGCGCGCCACGATGTGCACGCCGGAGTTCATCAGCGACGGCGCGATATAGTGCCCATGCGGACGCAGCGTGAGCGCAAGGGGCACGGCCGGCCAGCCCACCTCCAGCTCCAGCGCATGCCCCTGGCTGCCGAAGTTTAGAAGATCGGCCGCCTGCTGAGCATCCATCTTCCAGTCGAGCATCGCGATGAGCGCCTTCAGCACATAAAGAATGATGCGGCTTCCGCCCGGCGAGCCGAGCACCGCTTCGACGTTGCGTGCCCTGTCGAATACGATGGTCGGCGCCATCGAGGAGCGCGGCCGTTTGCCCGGACCGACGGCATTGGCGACGGGCCGCCCCGCCGCATCGACGGGCCGGAAGGAAAAATCCGTCAGCTCATTGTTGAGCAGGAATCCCGCCGCCCAGTTGTGCGAACCGAACGCCCCCTCGATCGTCGTCGTCATTGAGATCGCGTTGCCGTCGTCGTCGATGATGGAGATGTGGCTGGTACCGGCGCGCTCGACGGTCGCATCCGCACCGAACGACTGGCGCTTCAGCCCCGGTGGTTGTCCGGCCTTGACGCTCGAAGCTGCGTGAACCTTGTCGATGAGGGCACGGCGCTGCGCCAGATATCCTTCATCGAGTAGCCCCTCGGGAACGTCGACGAAATCGGGATCGCCGATGTATTGGTTGCGGTCGGCAAACGCGAGCTTTTGCGCTTCGGCGATGAGGTGCACGGCAGGTGCGTTGAGCGCTGCGGCGGGCGTCGTTCCAAGGTCGAACGGCTCCAGAAGTTTCAGCGTCTGCGCCACCGCGACCCCGCCCGACGACGGCGCGCCGACGCCGCATACCTCATAGATGCGATATGTAACGCACAGCGGCGGCCGCTGCTTCACGCGATAGGTCTTGAGATCATCGAGCGTCATGCCGCCCGGCGCACGCGGCGCCGAGCCCACCGCGTCGACGATCGCCTGCGCGATCGGTCCTTCGTAAAAAGCGTTCGCGCCCCCCGCTGCGATCGCGCGCAACGTCTTCGCAAGCTCGGGATTCTTCAATCGGTAGCCTATAGGTCGCGGAGCGCCGCTCTCCGAGAAGAAATACGCTCGCGCCGCCGGCACGAAGCTTTCTGCGCCTTCGAGCTGGAGAAGAATGTGCAGCCGCGGGGAAACCTCGAAGCCGTCTTCCGCAAGACGGATGGCGGGCGCGAACAGCTTTACCCACGGCAGGCGACCGTGGTCGCGGTGCACATCCTCCATGAGACGGACGAGGCCCGGCACACCGATGCTGAGGCCCGAAAGCACCGCATCGAAGAACGGCATCGGCTTGCCGCCGACGAGAAAGCGGTCTGGCGTTGCCGATGCCGGCGCGGTCTCGCGGCCGTCATAGACCTGCAGCGCGCCCTTGGCCTTATCCCAGTAGAGAATGAATGCTCCGCCGCCGATGCCGCTCGACTGCGGCTCGACGAGGTTGAGCACGAGTTGCGTGGCGATCGCCGCATCGATCGCCGAGCCGCCCGCACGCAGCATCTCACGCCCCGCTTCCGCCGCGAGAACGTTCGCCGCCGACACCATGTGTGCCTTCGCGGTCGCAAGCTTGTGGCTGCCGATCCCCGTCGCGGACTCGGGCTGGCTGCGCGGATCGTAAAGCTGCGCGGCGGCGCTGCCCGCTAGGAGGATAGCCAGCAGCGGCGCCGCAAGGCCGAGGAGCAACCGCGAAACCGACAGGCGTTTGGGCATGGGCACCGGCTGGGCAAGAGTTATTCATCAACTTCGGTCATCATGCCCTGCAGCACAATGGGCTTGAGGAACAGGGCGCGATGGCCTGGAAGCAACCCTATATTTGGCCGCTCGCGGCGCTCCTGCCGCTGCTGGGCGTCGCAGTATTTTTTAGCGACACGGGGCAGAGGCAGGATGCTTCACACGGCGCGGTCGTCAACCTGTTGAGCACGGAAGAAACGGTGATCGGCCAGCCCATCGTCTATCCGGCGCAGGGCAAGCCGAAAGTCACCTCCGTGATCGTGACCATGCAGCCCGGCGAGGAAACCGGCTGGCACCACCACGACGTGCCGATGTTCGGCTATATCCTCGAAGGCGAGGTGACGGTCGATTATGGCGCGAAAGGGACGCGCGTCTACCGCCAGGGCGATGCCGTGATCGAGGCCGTCGATTGGCCCCACAGCGGACGTAACACCGGCGGCATCCCGGCGCGCATCCTGGCGGTGTTCATGGGCGCCGAGGGCGTTCCCAACACTCAGATGCTGCCTGCCCACGCGGCATCGGCCGAGTGAAACATCAGTGAAAGTCCCGTGACTTCGGCATGATGCGCGGCTCCCGCGCCGGGATGACACGCTCACGCCTCGGATGACCCGCCCAGCGTGGATGACCGTTCGCGGGATCCGCCTGTCCGTTGCGGACATCGGGATGGCGTACGTGGTCTGCGTTGGCCAGCGGCACGCGCATGTCGTCGGCGTCCGCCGAGAGCAGCCGCAGCATGTCGCTGCGATCCTCGAGGTGCGCCGAGACGACGTGGATGATGTCCTCGTGCCGCTGCACCCGCCCATGGATGACGATGAGCCGCGCGCCCATCACTTCCTTTCGGTAGCGCTCCAGCGTCTTCGCCCAGACGACCGCGTTGGCGATTCCCGTCTCGTCCTCGATCGTCATGAACACGACACCCTTGGCCGATCCGGGACGCTGGCGCACCAGCACGACGCCCGCCACTGAGACAAATGCCCCGTCCTTCACGCCACGCAGCTCATCGCAGGTATAGACCCTCGGCCGCCGCCCTGCATCGCGACTGGCATTCCGGCGTTGGCCGGGGTCCACGGCACCGCGACGGGAAGATGGAGAAACCTGCCTAGCCCCCGGCCCACGCGGGTCTGACGTGCTAGAGACAGCCTCCGCCCCGCCATTAAAATACGCGCGCAGAAAGCTCATCGGATGCGCCTTCAAAGAGAGCCGCAACGTCTGGTAATCGCTGACGACGTGCTCGGAAAGCCGCATCTCGGGAAGCTGCACGTAGGGTTCGGGCGCTTCCTCCCGTGTCTCGCTCCAGGAGAATAGCGGCAGCGGCTCGGCGGCGCCGAGTGCCTTCACCTCCCACAGCGCCTGCCGGCGATCCCGCCCCACGGAGCGGAAGGTATCGGCGGCCGCGAGCTTCTGCAGCGTCGCAAGGCGCAGGCGCGCACGTCCCCACACATCGTGGACGTCGCGAAACGGCTTGATGTCCGGTGCTTCCGCGTCAGTATCGTTCTGCTGCTCCGCAGGGTCTTTGTCGTCGCCGGAATCGATAGTCTGTCCGCCGGGCGCAGTGGCCGCTGCCGTATCCCGGGTCCCGCGGACGGCAATGAGCTTCTCCGTGATCTCCTCCTTCTGCAGGCCATCGATCTGCCTCAGGCCAAGGCGCAGCGCCGGACGGCCATCGGCGCCTTCTGGCTCCAGCGTACAATCCCAATCCGATAGGTTGACGTCGGCATCGCGCACCTCGACACCGTGCTCGCGCGCATCGCGCACGATCTGCGCCGGCGCATAAAACCCCATCGGCTGGGAGTTCAGCAGCGCCGCCGCGAACGCCGCCGGATGATGGCATTTGATATACGAGGACACATAGACGAGGAGGGCAAAGCTCGCCGCGTGGCTTTCGGGAAAACCGTATTCGCCGAAACCTTTGATCTGGTTGAAGCAGCGCTGCGCGAAAGTCCTGTCATAGCCGCGCGCCACCATGCGCGAGACCATTTTTTCCTCGAGCTGACCGATGGTGCCGCGGCGGCGGAAAGTCGCCATGGCCTGGCGCAGCTCGTTCACCTCGGCGTCGGTGAATTTGGCGGCGACCTGCGCAATGCGCATCGCCTGCTCCTGGAACAGCGGCACACCCTTGGTGCGGCCGAGGATGTTCTTCAACTCGTCTTTGTCGGCTTCAGACGCAGGGGAGGGATAATACTCCGGCTCGAGCCCCGCACGACGCCGCAGATAGGGATGCACCATGTCGCCCTGGATAGGTCCTGGCCGCACAATCGCAACCTCGATGACGAGGTCATAGAAACAACGCGGCTTCAAACGCGGCAGCATGTTCATCTGCGCGCGGCTCTCCACCTGAAACACGCCGAGGGAATCGGCCTTGCACAGCATGTCGTAGACGGGCGCGTCATCGCGCGGCACCGTGGCAAGCGTAAATTCCTTGCCTTCATGACGCTTGATGAGATCGAACGCCTTGTGGATGCACGTGAGCATGCCGAGGGCCAGCACGTCGACCTTGAGGAGGCCGAGGGCAGCGATGTCGTCCTTGTCCCACTCGATGAAGGTGCGCTCATCCATCGCCGCATTGCCGATCGGAACAACCTCTACCAGCGGTCCGCGCGTCAGGACGAAGCCGCCGACATGCTGCGAAAGGTGCCGTGGAAAGCCTATCAGATCATTCGCCAGCTCCAGCACGCGCGCCAGCAGCGGATCCTTGGGATCGAGGCCAGCGGCCCGCACATGCTTTTCCGGCATGGCTCCGCCGATGCCCCAAACCATGCCGGCAAGTGCGGCAACGGTATCCTCCGACAGCCCCATCGCCTTGCCGACGTCGCGCACCGCCGAACGCGCCCGATAGCTGATCACCGTGGCGGCCAGCCCCGCACGGTGGCGGCCGTAGCGCCCGTAAATATACTGGATCACCTCCTCACGCTGCTCGTGTTCGAAGTCGACATCGATGTCGGGTGGCTCTTTGCGTTCGGGGGAGACGAAGCGATCGAAGAGCACGTCGATCTCCATGGGGTTGACCGACGTGATGGCAAGGCAATAGCAGACGACGGAGTTGGCGGCCGAGCCGCGCCCCTGGCAAAGGATGTCTCGCGAACGCGCAAAGTGCACGATGTCGCGCACGGTGAGGAAGTACTGCGCATACGCCATTTTGGCGATGAGCTGCAGCTCGCGCTCGAGCAGTCCGCGCACCTTGTCGGGGATGCCGTCGGGGAAGCGCCAGTGGGCCCCTGCCCAGGCGAGCTCTTCCAGATAGTCCTGCGAGCTTCTTCCAGGCGGCGTCGGCTCATCGGGGTATTCATATTTCAGATCGTCAAGACTGAAGATGCACGCCGCGGCGATCTCCATCGTGCGCACAACGGCGTCTTCATGGCCACGGAACAGTCGCGCCATCTCCGCGGGTGATTTCAAATGCCGTTCGGCATTGGCTTCGAGCCGTAGTCCTGCCCGCCGGATGGTGGTTTTCTCGCGCACACAGGTGAGTACGTCCTGCAGCGACCGCCGGTCCGGCGCGTGATAGAGCACGTCCCCCGTTGCGACGAGCGGCGTTGCGCAGCGCTGCGCCAATGCCACGAGGGTTTCTATGCGCGCGCGGTCATCGCCGCGATAGGTGTGACTGGCGCCCAGATAGATATGTCCAGCGCCGCCGAGTGCCGCCTTCATGCGGCGCAACTCATCTTCGAAGCTACGGCTTTCGGATGTTTCGCACGCGATCTCTGCGGCACTGTCTGCCGGCCGGTGAGCATGGACGATCGGAGCAAGCGCCGCCTCCCCGCGAAGTGGACGCAACGCAATGACATCGGCGGAGCGCGGCGGCACGTCCACGCCTTCATCGCTTACGATGGGCTCGCGCACCGAGCGCCAGTCCCAGTCATCTGGTGGCAGGGCGATGAATATCTGCCCGTCGGCATGCTGCGCCACATCATCGAGAAAAAGTGTGCACTTGCCCTTTTTGGCGCGCCGCTGCCCCAGCGACAAAAGCCGCGACAGACGTCCGTAGGCAGCCCGGTCGCGCGGCAAACATAAAAGGCTCGGCGCATCCTCAAGATCGAGCCGCGCGCCAACGATCAGCTTCACGCCGCGCTTCTTCGCCTCGATGTGCGCACGCACCACGCCGGCAAGCGTATTGCGATCGGTGATGGCGATCGCCGATATCCCCAATGTTTCCGCCTGGACAACCAGTTCCTCGCCATGCGAGGCCCCATGCAGGAACGAGAAGTTGGTCGTCACCTGCAGCTCGGCGTACTGCGGAGGCTCTTGCGCTTTTATCGCTCCCCTGGCGTCCATGACCCTTACCCGCCTTTACATCCCGCCGGTTTGCGTCTCATGCGAACAACCCGTGCATGTACCAGCGCGGACCTTCATCCCCGTCGTCGGCATCCTCCGTGCGTCCGTAAAGGCCCTCGCGGAAAACCCAATAGCCGGCGCCGCCTTCATCTTCGATGCGGTAGTAATCGCGCGTGCCGCTCCTCTTCACGGCGATCTCGTCCCACCATTCCGGCGCGATGCGCTGCGGTCCCTGTGCGCGCACGATGCGATGCTCCACCCGCCGCCATGTGAAGCGCGCCGGCGCTCCTTCCGGCACTTCGGCGAGAACGCGGATTGGCTCCGGCTGATCCAACAATAGTGCCGGACGCTGCGGACCGGATGGCAGCGGCCAGGACAGCGCCTGCATGCCTGCGAGGGCGGCAACGCGGGAAATGGCACGCTCGGGAATGTGACTTGCGCGCGGGGTGATGCGGATAACCCGCTCCGGGCCGAGGCGGTTCACCAGCCGGTCTACCAGCTCGGTTGCTTGCGTAGGGACATTGCCTGCAAGACGCGCCGAAAGCGCTTTCTGCCGTCCCGCCGGTCGCTCCACCTGCACTGCCGCGAGCACCATTGCATCGACGCCGAAACCCGCATCGAGTGCCGCGAGCTTCTCCCCGATCAAAGCCGCCATGTGCTCCGCCTCCCAGGAGGGGGAGCTGAGCCCGGCGCGCGCTTCCGCGATGGTGCCGTCGGCCCGGTAGAGCGACAGACACAAACGCCGCGCGCCGAGCCCCCGCGCGGCCAGATGCACGCTGAGCTCCTTGGCCAGCTTCTGCGTCTCGGCCTCGAGCTGCCCGGCCGATACGAGCGGATCGGCCCAGGCGCGGTGTACGAAAAGAGCAGACGGCTCGACGAGCGGCCGACAGGGCTCCTCGCGCAGACCCAGCGCCTGATCAAGGCGCGTCAGCACCGCCTCGACACCCTTCGCCGAGCGAAAACGCCGCTGCAGGGCAGCACGCGGCAGCGCATAAAGATCGCCGATGCGCTTGAGACCAAGGCGTTGCAAGAGCAGCACCGTATCGGGTGCGAGGCGTAATGCCTCGACCGGCAGCTTCGCCAGATGGTCCTTGGCCATACCCGTTGGCGCTATTGCGGGCGCAGGCGCATAGCGGGCGAGCGCGTGCGCAGCACCCAGCGTATCGGCGAGACCTACGCGCACCGTCAGCCCGAAACGCGACAGCCGCCGCACGAGATCGCGTACGAGCTGCGCTTCGCCACCATAAAGATGCGCAACTCCCGTCACATCTATCCACAACCCATCCTCGCCGCTGATGTTGCGGTTCGGCCCGTAGCGGCCGCACCAGCGGGCCAGCAGCAAAAGCGCAGTCCGATCCTGGCGCCGGTCCGCCGCATGGGTCAGCAGTTGTGGCAGCGCGGCGCGCGCATCGGCGAGGGCCTGACCGATACGCGCGCCGTGCTCCGCCGCATGGCCATTGACGGCGATAATGCGAATGCCATGCACGCCGGTCTCGACGAGGGCGAACGGCGCCTCATCCGGAATGAGCGAGGGCTGTGCGCGCGCCATGCGTTCGATCGGCCACAGCGGCAGCCACACGGAAACGATGCGTTTCATCCGACCACTCCAGAAGATAAGGCACGGGCTCGCGCGTGATCGGACGATGCCGGCAGCGCTCCAGCGTCACACCGAAACGCATCGCGCCAGGGGCCGTGGTATCGCGCGAATGCTGAGCCGAACGGCGTACACCGACGCGCCAGCGGGTTGCGGTAGACCCAGCCGGCGACAATCGCGGATCGGTCACGAGAAGGCAGGGCGTCAGATGCTCTGCGGCGGCAAGGCTAAGACGGCGCGCCGGCGTCAGCTCCGCTTCGTCGAGGATGCCGACGACGAGGGCGAGACTGCGCGAGCGCAGTCCCTCCTCCATCGCCCAGAGAGCATCGGCGGGCCGTGCCGTTTCCGCGAACAGCCAGGTCGAGGGCTCAATGCCCATGGAAGCCAGGCCATGGCCATAGGGAACGCCGAGTTCGCGCGCGAGGAAGGATGGCCAGCACCACAGGACGTGCATCGAGGCACCCTGGACGGTATCGACGCTGCACAACCGGCGTACAGCGAGGCGTAAAGCAAAACCGATCGCTGCACCCCAGGCGCCGGCAAGTGCACCCGATGCACGGGGCTCGGCCTTCACCTCATGCAGGGAAGCGGTGTCGAGACCTGCCCCGATACGCCGGTCCAGCGCTTCCGCGCCGAGCGTCCATGTTCCCTTGCCCCCGTCCGGCGGATCGGTGGCCGAAACAGGGGAAGCAAGAAGATGACGGCCGCGCTCGAGCGTATGGATGCGCGCGCGCAGCTCCTCGAGCATGCCGGACTTTCCGGCCCGCGCGCCGCCAGCCACCCTGCCCCCCGGGACGGCGAGGAGGGTCTCCCCGTCCCGGTTCGGGCAAGAGCGGTCGAGCCCAACGCTACGCAACCCTTCACGCATACTCTCACTCGGGCTTGGCTCCGGCCGCGAGACCCGTGGCAGACAGCCGGACGGTGGGGTGGGGGATAGGGCCGTCTGGTCCACGGGACGCTCTCGCACCATTCGACAACGACAGTCACGCTACCGCCGTGTTCTTCATTCGTTCTATTCCAACACAGCTCTGTCCGTCAAGATCAAAACGAGAACGAAACCGCCATATCGAAGTTGCAGCGCCGCCCCTCGGGTGTGTCCCAAACTTCTCCACAGATCGGAGGACGCACGACAGCGAATCAATGCAACGCGCTGCCTGAAAACCTCACGCGGAGAAGCTGAACGCTGGAAAATCAGGCACTTCCGCGGGTGCCAAGGAAACAGTCCGGTCTGAAAATCGCCAAAACCGACGGTTGCGGCGTGTTCGGAGTGAAAGTGTGGCCGCTGTGCTCTGCCGCAAAAAATTGGGACTGGTATAAACCCACCATTCACCAAATGGCCTCAAACTGCCTCCACACGAACCCCCGGAGCCATGTCGAAATGTCCAGCCGCCGTCTGATGAGTCCGCTTGTCCTGGTAGCCGTTGTCCTCGCTGCGCCGATCAGCGCGCCGGCAGCGCACGCGCAAGGGCTTTTCGAGTTCCTCTGGGGCGGTAGCCAGGAATGGGGCGGCGGCAAGCAGACCGTAACCTTCGATCCCAAATACACCGCCGGCCAGATCGTGGTGAGCTTCGGCGACCGCCGCCTGTACCTCATCACCAAGCAGGGCACCGCGCTCAGCTATCCGATTGCTGTGCCGCGCGAGCAGAGCCGCTGGCAGGGCACCACCACGGTGACGGATAAGCGCGTCAACCCCTCCTGGCGCCCGACGCCGGAAATGCTGCGCGAGAACCCCAAGCTTCCGCTGTGGGTCCCCGGCGGCCACCGCATGAACCCCCTGGGCGTGCGCGCGCTCTATCTCGGCTCCAGCACCTATCGCATTCACGGCACCGATGCTCCGTGGACCATCGGTCAGGCTGTCTCCAAGGGCTGCATCCGCATGCTCAACGAGGACGTGCTGGATCTCTATCCGCGCATCCCCGTCGGCACGAAGGTCACCGTGACCTGGCAGCGCTTCAGCGGCCAGGCCGTCGCCTCCTACGACGAGCCCGAGGCACCCGCGCCGCAGACCATCGCCAATGTCGAGAAGGCTTCGGCTCCGGCTGCTCCAACGCGCAGCATTCGCCCGCGTGCCGTGGCCGCAAGCGTCGCGCCTGCCGCAGCGGCGAATGCCGAGAACGAACAGCTCGCTGCCGCTGCCCAGCAGCCGATCGAGCGCAAGCCGGTGAAGAAGTTGGAGCGTAAACCCGAAACGGTTGCAGCGCCCGCGCACGAAAGCGCCGCCGCCATCGCCGAGCGGGCGGCCGCGAGCGCCGCCAGGGCTGCCGAAGCTGCACGCGCCGCTGCAGAGGCTGCGAAGAAGGCCGCCGAGGACGCCAAGCGCGCCACTTCGGTCGACTCTGATGAGCACGCCGGTAAGAGCGCCTCGCTCTAAGGCACTGGCTGGACAGTCGGTATCCATGGAAAGGGTAGCGCGGCGCGCTACCCTTTTTGCTTTAGGGACCTGAAGACGCTGCGCGGTCTTCCGCGATGGGAACGAACCACCACCGGATCTTCCGCAAAGCATTACGGACGCGGCCCGCTGCCGTCGCCGCGCTCCGGCGCGCCACAACACGAGCTGCCGAGCAGAGGAACCCGTGGTGCACAAAGCCCGCAACGGCGCGCCCCCGAGAGCACGCCAGCGACGCCATCAGGTCGCCGGCGCAAGGCAGGATTTGATAGCCGCCGCCAGGTTGCGCATCAGCGCAAAGTAAAGCCCTGTTCCCGGCTCCAGCCCCATCCCCTCCGGATCGAGCTTTCCCGGCCGCGCCCCCGTATCCTCGATCACGGCCGCAACGAGCCTCGGCTCATACAGCGGCTCGGCGAACACGCACACCGCCTTCAGGTCGCGGATTCTCTGCCGCAGCTCGGCCAGCCGCTTCGCGCTCGGCTTCACATCGGGGCTGATCGTTATCGATCCAACGACATCGAGCCCGAAGCGCGCATCGAAATACTGATAGGCATCGTGGAAAACGACGAACGGCTTGTCGCTCAGTGGAGCGAGCTCCGCCGCGATCTCGCGCGCAAGCCGGTCGATCTGCCCGACAAGCCGCTCGGCATTGGCCGCGAACAGTGAGGCATGCTGCGGGTAGCGCTTGCCAAGCACCTCTGCCACATAGCGAGCGATCACCTTGGCGTTTTCCGGATCGAGCCAGATGTGGCTGTCGGCATCGTCATCGGCGTGGGCATGGGTATGCCCGTGCGGATCGAATGCCCCCGTATGGCGCTGCGCCAGCAAATTGATGCCCGGCGCGTCGATAAGTGTAACGAGCATCACGTCGCTCGGCAGCGAACGCACGATCTTGCCGGTGAACGGCTCCAGCCGCTCCGCGACGCGTATGAAGACGCCTGCCCCGTTGATGGCCCGCACCTGCGACGGCTTCAGCGAGAAGCTGTGCGGGGAAGCGCTGCCCTCCACCAGCAGAACGGGCGCTCCGGCGCCCTCCATCACTTGCGACACCAGGGAGTGGATCGGCTTGATGGTGACGACGACGTCGGGCGTCTCGGCACGCGCGGCGAACGGCGGGAATGCGAGCGCGCAGCCCAATACGAGGAGCGCCGCGGCGCCCCTGAGCCCGCCGGCAGGACCGCGGCGGAGCACGGCCCCGCGGCGCAATAGCTGTCCCAGCGCGCAAAGGCCGCCCGTCATGCTATAAATCCTGTCGCTGGCTGGATGTGATAATATCCGGAAACCTAGTGTACCCGGGACAACCATGCAACCGCCACGTTCATGTCACATCCACCATGCCGCACTGAGCGCGTCCCGGCGGAACTCCGGGCCGACCTTGGGAGATGAGAATTGCGCGCACTCAACACCACCCTAGCCTTTGCGCTGGCTTCCTTTGCCATTTGCGCCGCGCCGCATGGCGTAGAAGCGCACCCGCATGTCTGGGTCACGATGAAGGAGACCGTCCTCTACGACAAGGGCGCCATCACCGGACTGCAGCAGGCCTGGACCTTCGATGAGATGTACACGCAGACCGCCATCGAGGGGCTCGATAAAAACGGCGACGGCAAGTATGACCGCGAGGAGCTGAAAGAGCTGGCCCAGGTCAACATCGATGGGCTGAAGGAGTTCGACTACTTCACCTATGCGAAGCTCGGCGAGACGCCTCTGAAGTTCAAGCCGCCGGTCGACTACTGGCTCGAATACACAGACAAAGGCATCCTGACGCTCTACTTCACATTACCGCTGGAAGCCCCGGTGCCCGCCGATGCGCACGGCTTCAACTTCTCCGTATTCGATTCCAGCTTTTTCATCGCCTTCGATTTCGCCGAGGCCGACGCGATCAAACTCAGCAGCAATGCGCCCGCCGGCTGCAAGCCTTCGATCAACGAGCCGCCGGAGGACAGCCAGGAAAAGCAGTTGAGCGAAGCGTTCGGCGGCGCCATGAGCGACGGCGGGACCGTCAGCATCGGCTCCACCAGGACCGTCGCGATCGAGTGCTCCAAGTCCTAGTAATTCTCACACGTCTGAAGTTGGCGCATCCGGCCACCGGGCCGCACGCGCGGCGCCATCGCCGTTGTCAATCGCGCCCCGATCGGGTTTGATGCGCCATCTCCGCTGCCGAGAGGGGACGGGCGCGCATGGACCGCCGCGAATTCTTGAAATCGACAGGCGCCATTGCCGCCGCGTCGGCTGTCGGAACGGCGGCAACGGCGGCCGAGGGCGCTCCCTCTGCACCGGCCGTCTCCAGGCAGCGACGTCAATTGCGCCTCGCGCTGCCGTGGGCGGAAAGCGCGGCCGGTCCTGCCGACTGGGCCCGGCGCCTCTCGCGGCATGTCGCATCCCTCAGCGATGAACGCCTGCGGCTCGCGCCGGTGTTCGAAGTTGGCGAAGGTCTCGCCGCCGTGCGCACGGGCGATGCCGATCTCTACTTCGGCGACATCACCGATGACGCCGGCGCCCACCGCGCCTTCGCATACTTCAGCGGTCTTCCCGGCGACCACGGAATGGCGCCGCAGCATTTGCAGGCTTGGGTGAGCGTCGGTGGCGGCCAGGAGCTTTGGGACGATCTCGCCGCCGATCTCGGAATAAAGCCGCTGCTCGCAGCACACACGGGCACGCGAAGCTTCCTGCTCGCCGCCGAACGCATCGAGACGATGGGCGCGCTCGCCGGGCGCCGCGTCCGTGTGCACGGCCTCGCCCGTGACGTCGCGCGCGGTTTGGGCTTCGATCCTGTTGAGCTTCCCCCAAGGCAGATCGCAACCTCCGTGCACAACGGCGATATACTGGCGGCCGAGTGCGGCGGCGCGATCGTCTCCTACGCGCTCGGTCTGCCGTCCGCAGCGCCCTATCGCGCCGGGGCCAGCATGAACGGCAACGGGCGGGCGCTCGCTCTGTGTGTGCGCCGCGAGCTTTGGGACGGCATGGATGCGCCTCAGCAGGCAATCCTCAGCGCTGCCGCCGCCGCGGAATTTCATGCTTCGCTCACCGAAGAGGAAGCCCACCGCCCGTTCCTACACGCTTCTCGGCCGCAGGATCGCATCTGGCCGATTGCCGATGAGCTTGCGCACGCAATCCGGCGCGTCGCGGATGCCGTCGTCGCCCACGCTGCGGGCGCCGATGCGCAAGCTGCGCGCATTTCCGCCAGCTATGCCGCTTTCAAGCGTGCCGCGTGTCCCGAGCAGAACCCGACCTCTTGAAGCCGCACCCGCCGCTCCCCGCGCACTGATCCTCCCCCGCGATGCTTCGCCAATTGGGCCGCGCTCGCTCGCGCCCCCAACGCAACCCGCATTGCTGTATGTGCACGCTCACTAGTTGAGCGGATCACCGCATTCTTTACCAACGGGGCAAGGCACCACCGACACCCCGTAACGAACCCATCGAACAACCCGAAATCATTGAACAGCCCGGACAACCGTCGCGCAGCGGCGGGTATCGGCGGGCATGCGAAACTATTCGACGTAGGTTGATGGTGCACGACAACACGCGCTGCAGACATTCCGCAGAACCGCTCCATGACATCGAGACCGGAACGAGCACGACATTCCATTGCGCCTCTGATCATCCCAATGGCAACGAACCAACCGATCCCGTTGAAAGCGACCCGCTTCGCCGCCACGCTGGCGAAAACGATACGTGCATCCTCGTCATCGAACAGTCCGCCGTCGATGGCGACCGCATGGTGGCGACGCTGCGCGTGCTGTTCGGCTACCAGGCGCGGATTGATCGAGCGTTCTCGGTGCCCGAAGCCCTCGTGCAACTGGCCGCCAGCATGCCGACGCTTCTTCTGCTCGGAGACACGGACAATGCTTCCGGCGTAACGGATGACATTGCGCTGCTGGCAGCCATGGGGCAACTGCGCACCGCCGGATACGCGGGCCCGGTCATTGCCATCGCCCGCCTGCTCAGCAAATCGCGACGCGCGCGTCTCCTATCGGCCGGTGCAATCGACGCATTCCATAAGGATGAGCTGTGCAGCGAGCGCATCACCGAGGCGCTCCGCAGATCCCGCGTTGTCAGGCGCAACAACGAAAGCACAGAAGATTGAACGCAGCCGCACGCGACCTGGCGCACGCGGCATATCCGGCAAACGATGCACAAAACGAAACCGCGCCGTGGGGGTCCACGGCGCGGCCGATGATGCGATGAGAATGCCGATAATGCGGTGAGAATAATGTGCGGTTGGAAGCGCGGTCAGGCGGCCTGCGCAGTCTCCGGTCGCATCGCTTCGGCGAGGTAGGCCATCGCCGCCGCAACGCCGCCCTTCTCGTGCGGCACGCCTGCGAGCTCAAAGCCCATCTCGACGCCCGCGAGCGCACCCATGATGGTGAGCTCGTTGGTGTAACCGAGGTGCCCGATGCGGAAGGCCTTGCCGGCGAGCCGGTTGAGGCCCGTCCCGAGCGACATGTTGAAGTTCTCGAGCACCAGTTTGCGGAACGGCTCGGCGTTATGGCCGTCGGGCATCGTCACCGCTGTCACGGCCGGCGAGCACGCGCGCGCGTCGCGGCACCAGACATCGAGACCCCAGCCGCGAACGGCGCGCCGGGTCGCTTCGGCAAGGCGCTCGTGGCGAGCGAAGACGTTGTCGAGCCCTTCCTCGTGCAGCATCACGATGGTTTCGGCGAGGCCGAACAGCAGACCGACGGGCGGCGTATAGGGGAATGTGCCGGAGCCATTGATGGCCAGCATGTCGTCCCAGCTGAAATAGGAGCGCGGCAGCTTCGCGGACTTCGATGCAGCGAGTGCCTTGGGGCTCAGCGCCGTGAACGAAAGCCCGGGCGGCAGCATCAGCCCCTTCTGCGAGCCGGAGATCCCAACGTCGACGCCCCACTCGTCGTGGCGATAGTCCATCGCCGCGAGCGAGGAGATCGTGTCGACCATCAGCAGCGCCGAGTGGCCAGCCGCATCGATCGCCTTGCGCATCTCTTCGATGCGCGTGCGGGCACCCGTCGAGGTCTCGTTGTGCACGACGCACACGGCCTTGATCGCATGGCCGCCATCTTTCTTGAGGCGCGCCTCGAGCGCGTTCGGATCGCCGCCCGACTGCCAGTCCGTGGCGAGCACCTCGGGCTTCAGGCCAAGGCGCTCCGCCATCTTGCCCCAGAGCACGGCGAACTGTCCGGTCTCGATGACGAGGATCGCATCACCCGGCGACAGTGTATTGGTGAGGGCAGCCTCCCATGCGCCCGTGCCGGACGAGGGATAAATGATGACGGGATGCTGCGTCTTGAAGATCGTCTTGATGTCGGCGAACAGCTTCACGCCGAATTCGCAGAACGCCGGCCCGCGATGGTCCAGCATCTGCCTGGACATGGCGTTCAGGACGCGCTCCGGCACCGGGGTCGGTCCCGGGATTTGCAGGAAATGTCGGCCGGCGTGATTGGCCATTTTCGTTCCCCTAGCAGTGCTGCGCGCAATTCGCAGCAGGCCCCAGCGCCAGCCCCGGTAGAAACCGAGCACGAGGCGCCCCGTGGGGCATTCTTTTGTCGGCGAAGAGCCAGCTATAGGTACGAAAGCAAAGGCCCGTCAAGCCGTATGCCCTGGGATTGAGCAGAATGCGCCGGGCCGGTAAGGCTTGGATGAGACACTACGCTATAAACTGTGGCCGCACGCCGCACATAACCGGCCCATGCACGGCCCGGAGCTTCTCCGAAAGTATGAGCGCCAAACACCTGACCGACCCAGCAGCCTTAACGGCAACCGAAGCCGCCGATGCGATCCGCGCAGGGCGCCTTTCATCCGAGGAGCTCGTCGCCGCCGCGTTGGCGCGCATCGACGCCCGCGAAGCCGAGGTGCAGGCCTGGGAGCACCTCGACCCCGAGCTCGCCCTCGCCATGGCGCGGCAAGCCGATGCCGCCCTCGCCCGCGGCGATGACGTAGGCGCCCTCCACGGCGTTCCGGTCGGCATCAAGGACGTGTTCGACACCGCCGACTATCCGACCGAGAACGGCTCGCCGTTCTTCGCCGGCCGGCGGCCCGAGCGCGACGCGGCATGCGTGGCTGCACTGCGCGCGGCCGGTGCCATCGTCATCGGCAAGACGGTGACCACCGAGCTTGCGCTGCTCACGCCGGCGCGCACGCGCAATCCCGTCGATCCCGGCCGCACGCCCGGCGGCTCGTCTGCCGGATCTGCGGCCGCCGTCGCCGCAGGCATGGTGCCGCTGTCCGTCGGCAGCCAGACGGCGGGGTCGATCATCCGGCCGGCATCCTTCTGCGGCGTCCACGCCTTCAAGCCCACCTTCGGGCTCATTCCGCGCAGCGGCGTGCTGATGCAGTCGCACACGCTGGATACCGTCGGCGTCTATGGACGCTCAACGGAGGACCTCGCGCTCATCACCGATTGCATGGCGGCCTACGCCGACGACGACGGCGCGAGCTTCCGCCGCGCGCGCCCTGGACTACTGTCGACGATGCGCGCCGAGCCGCCGGTCCCGCCGCAGCTTGCATTCGTCAGGCCGCCGCCATGGCGCGATGCCGATCCGGAGATGCGCGAGGCGCTCGAAGCCTTCGTGCGCCGCCTCGGCGACCGCGCCGTCGAGATCGCGCTGCCGATGCTCGACGATGCCATCGAGTGGCAACGCATCGTTCAGCTCGCCGAGAATGCCCATTACTATGGCCCTCTGCTCGATGCAGCACCGCACCTGATCTCGCCCGGTCTGACACAGCGCATCGGCGAGGGCCGCACCGTCGACGCGCAAGCCTACCTGCGCGCGATCACAGGCCGCGAGCCGGCCTACCGGGCTGTCAGCATGGGTCTCAAAGCGTTCACCGCGATTCTGGGGCCCGCGGCGCTCGGCCCCGCTCCCGAAGGGCTGAGCGCCACTGGCAGTCCGATCATGAACGGGCTTTGGACTTATCTCGGCATGCCGGCGGTCTCGCTGCCGCTCTTGACCGTGCGCGGGTTGCCGGTCGGCGTGCAGCTCGTCGGCCTGCGCCATGACGATGCACGTCTGCTGCGCACCGCCCGGTGGCTGGAACGGCACCAGGCCAGCTAGACCATGATCGCTTTCAGACCCAATCGGTCCGAAGCGCCAATCATCGATCTTACGCGCTCACTCCATCGCCGACGGCCACGAAGACCAGGGAAACGGCTTCACCTCGCTGGCGCAGGTCAGAAAGCGCGCCGTGTCCGAAAGCCAGCGCGCAAGCGTTACGCCGAAGCGGGTGAGCTGACCGTTGGCCTCGCCGGCAAACAGGAGCCACAGAAACTGGGCAATCGCCGTCAGGCACAGCAGCGTCTGACCGATACCGAAGGCAATGGCCAACAGCAGCATGTAAAGCCCGCGGAGCCAGATTGCGCTGTCCCCGAAACTCGACTTGCCCTGTGCGGTCGTCGTCGGCCGCTCGATAGGATCGATTGGATCCATGGATCGTGCTCCTCTCGCACTACCCTGCCGCAAGCGGCTCAGGTTGCATCACGCCGTACTGCCAGCTTCGCTCCGTCTGCTTACTTTTTACTTTCCCGGGCCGCCCCGTCGTCTTTCTTGAAAGTAGGCCCCTCTCGGCTGCGCTGTAGGTTGCACCAGCTTCCCACCGCGGTCGCCTTCGTCCCCAGGGTGGAATGCCCCCTAAAAGCCGAACGCCTCCCGGTGCGAACCGGAAGGCGTCCAACATCTTGAAGATAGATGGTGATCCACGCGAGCGGGATCACGCGCGTCCAAACGCAGCGTTTCTCACGCGAGCTTGAACGGCATTTCCTTACCGGCAAAGAACGCGTCGATGTTGTCGAGCGCCTCGTAGCCCATCTGGTTGCGCGCCTCGATGGCCGCAGAGCCGAGGTGCGGGAACAGGAACGTGTTGGGCAGATCGTAGTAGCCCTCGTTGATGTTCGGTTCGCCCGCGAACACGTCGAGGCCCGCATAGCCGAGACGGCCCGACTTCAACGCCGCAATCATGTCCTCGTCCTTCACGAGATCGCCACGCGCCGTGTTCACGACGATAGCGCCCTGCGGCAGCTTCTCGATCACGTCCTTATTGAAGAAGTAGCGCGTCTCGGGCGTCGAGGGCGCGTTGATGGAGAAGAACTCTGAAACCTTCAGCAGGCTGTCGAGACTGTCGTGATACGTGGCGTTGTACTTCGCTTCCACCTCGGGCTTCGCGCGGTAGATGTCGAAGTAATGGATCTCCATATCGAAGCCGCGCGCGCGCTGCGCGAGCGCCTGGCCGATCTTGCCGAAACCGTAGATGCCGAGCTTCTTGTTGTCGAGACGCTGGCCGACGAGCTGCAATGGCTGCCAGCCCGGCCAGGAGCGGGTGCGGATCATCCGCTCGCCTTCCGATGCGCGGCGCGCGGCGCCCAGCAGCAGCAGCATGGCGATCTCGGCCGTGGCGACCGTCACGCCATGGGGCGCGTTGCCGACCTTGATCCCGCGCGCCTTGCAGGCTTCGAGATCGATATGGTCGAAGCCGATCGAGAACGTCGAGATGCACTTGATGTTCTCGGGGATGCGGTCGATCACCGCCTTTGGGCACTTCTCGTTGAGCGTCAGCATGATCGCGTCGACGGACTTTGCCGTGTCCAGCATCTCGTCGATGGTGATCTTGGGATCATCGCCATGGGCAATGACGTCATAGGTGGCGCGGGCCCGCTCCATGACGGCCGGCGGAAGCGGCCAGGTGATCAGGATTTTCTTCTTGCTCATGGGAACGGTTCCTCCCCCGAAAGTATGAGTGCACTGAGACTGGGCCGATCCATGCCGCAATGGGGCGCGCCTGACAAGCTCGGCGATACGCCGCGCAACGCTTTGTTCACCATGCCCGGCGACACTCTGCGGCATTCTCCCGTACGCAAATGTTGCAAATGCCGCACCGTGCACGCCCCCTCTCCGGTTGAGCCGCCGCCAATGCTGAAAGCCCTCGTCGTCGCGCTCGCCCTTCTCGCAGGCGCAAAATTATTGGCCCAGGACCGCCTTTACCGCGAGGGTGCCCAGGAGGCGCTGCTGAGCGCTTACCGCGACCGGGCCATCGCGGCCTGCCAGAGCACGCCGACGCCGACGGGCGCCCTCCCGCTATGGACGCGCCCCGCGAGCGTCGACCTCGTCATCGGCCGCTCCGATGTCGACGTGCGCATCTGGCAGCTCGATAGCGAGCGCTGGCCCTCCCGCTTCCGCCATCCGCACATCGTCCTCACCCTGGACGAGGTCTCCGCGCCCGTCTGCCGCTACGACGTGATCGAGGGCCGCGCCTACGTCACGGCAATGTAGCCGCGGGGTTCGCACCACCGCCGAAAGCAATGCGCCGGCCACCCTTGATGGGCAGCCGGCGCACCGCAGACGGGTGAGACTTTTAACTCAGTACTTGATCTTGATGCCGCCGTAGGCCGTGATCGGCGGCGCCGGCGTGATGGTGCGCGCATTGGTGAAGAAGCCCGGCCCCGTGGCCGGGTTCGCTTCCGAAGCTTCGTTCGCCGCCTCGAGATTGAAGAAGTTTCCGAACACGCCGTAGTGCGCGTTGAAGAGGTTGTAGACGAGGCCGTAGAGCTGCACGTTCTCCGTCACGTCGTAGAAGGTGTGCAGGTCGACCTTCGCGTATCCGGCGAGCGGGGCGTTGTCGTTGCCTTCGTCACCGAAAAAGACCTGGTTCGAGGCCGCGACGAGGTCCGCACCGAACCGCCACTTCTGCGTAATGAGGTAATCGAACCCTGCCTTGAAGCGGTGCCGCGGAATGCCGGAAAGCCGGTCGCCGGAATTCACCTGCACACAAATCGCTTCATCGTCATCCACGGGCGGGCCCGGAGGGCCATCCTCGCAGTTGAACGCGGCGGGCGAGGGATTGTTCGGCGAGGCGGCGATGAAGCTCGAGCGGTAGGTCGCGTCGATGAACGCGTAGTTCCCGTAGATCATCCAGCGCGGGTCGACGTATCGCGCGCCGATTTCGATGCCCTGGCGCAGCGTGTCTCCGATGTTGTCGAAGTAGCCGCGACCCGAGATCTGGTCGGCAATCGTGATGATGTCATCACTGTTGAGCGCCCGGAACAGGCCTGCGCTCCACTCCAGCCGCTGGCTCTGCGTTCCCGCCAGTCGCCCGCGCAGCCCGAGCTCCCACGTGTGGGAGACAACCTGCTTCAACGGCGGATCCGCCGTGAGGAAGCTCTCCAGCAGACACGGATACTCCGGGTCCGCGCAGGCGAGTTCGGCTGGCGTCGGCGCGCGGTTGGCTTCCGCATAGCTTGCATAGAGCGTCAGCCCCGGCTGCAGCAGATAGGTGGCTCCCACCATCGGGTTGAAGCGCTGGAAGGTGTTGTCGCCGTTGAGCTGCGGGGCGCTTCCGGTATCGTCCTTGATCTGCACGCGGGCGTAATTGTAGCGGCCGCCTACCGTAAACGCGAGGCGGTCGGTGACATCGGTCGTGTTCGAGAAATAGAGACCGTAATAGTCGTTGATAGTCGTCAGCGAGCGCGGCGAAACCTCGTCGGGCTCCAGCAGCACGACGCCAAGGCTGTTGACCACGAACTTCGGCGCGAACGAGCCGAGCGTGGAAGATGCGCCATAGCTGACGTGTCCGCGATCATAGCTCGTGCCGATCAGGAACTGGTTCGGCAGCCCGAACAGCCGCGCCTTGTTCACCGCCTGGCCCGCAAAACCGAAACTGTTGGCGAGCTGACTGGTGCGGTCGATGGACCCTAATGGATCGGCGATGTCGTCGGGGATCGAGCCATCCGGATTGACGCCCGGCCCGGAACCGAAGAGCTGCTCGTTGTCGTCACCCTCGAGGCAGAGCACGCCGGGAATGGTATCGCACTCCTCCGCCTCGGAGATGTTGCCGTCGATATGCGACTGGCGGAACCAGCGGTAATAGCCGACGCCCTGCACCGACCAGGTGGGAGAGAGTTCGACCTGCCCGTTCAGCGAGGTCATCGCCACTTGGTTCTTCGTCGTCTGCGGCGACGTAAAGGTGTTCTTCCAGCTCAGATCGAGAAGCTGAACGGGCGCCGCCGCCGTGACGCCGACATAGTTCGCCGCGCCGGTGAAGTTGAGATGAAACTCCGAGCCATCGCCCTTTGCGCCGACGTCCGCATACATGCGGCGGATGCGCGATTTCGAGAAATCCCGGTAGCCGTTGTCGTGGATACCTTCGAGCGCGAGGAAGCTGCCCCAGCCGCCGCTGTTGTTGCCGACGGCCAGCGATCCCTGGTAGCGGCCGAACGATCCGCCGCGAACATCAAGCTCCGCGCCCTGGTAGTTGAAGCCGTCGCGCATGAAGATCGTCACCGCGCCGCCGATCGCATTGAGGCCGAACACCGGATTGGCGCCGATGATCGTCATCCCGTTGATCGCGTTATCGGGCAGGAAGTCATAGTTGACGATATCGCCGAAGCTTTCGTTGATGCGCACGCCGTTCTGATAAACGGCAAGGCCCTGCGGCACGCCGTTCACGGGTGATGAGTCATACCCGCGGAACTGCAGGTTGCGCTGGAATACGTTGCCCTGCGCATCGCCGAGGATCACGCCGGGCACCGTCTGCTGCAGCACTTCCGGAGCGTACGTGTAGCCCGTGCGCGCTATATCTTCAGCGCTTCCCCGCCCAACGGCACCGGGGAATTTTCCGATCGGAATTGCGCTGCCTTCGAGCGGCGACATCTGCACGCTGCCGCTGTCGATGCCGCCCTGCCCTGCGCTGTACACGGCGGGCGTGTCGAGAGGCGGCTGCTCGGCGGGCGGCGCAGCCGAAGACGCTGCTGCCGGTCCGGGCTGTGCCGGGGCGGCTGGTGGCGGAGCGGAAGGCGCCGGAGCAGGCGCCGATGCGGCGGCCGCCGCCGGAGGCTGCTTCTTCCCGGGGGCCTGCTTTGTCACGGCCTTGGGCGCGGGCTGCGCTTTCTTCTGAATGATGTCGACGGGCGGAAGCTGATTGGCGGCGGGCGTCGGTGGCTTCGGCGCCGTTGCATCGGGAGTCGGTGTAGCGGGCGCGGGTGCACCCGCCTGTGCCGGAGCCTGTGCCGGCGATTGTCCGGACGACTGCGGCGACTGTTGTGCAGGTGTCTGCGCAGGATTTGCCCCACCCGGCGCCGGTGCAGCAGCACCTGACGGTGCGGCCGGTGCAGCCGGTGCTGCTGGAGGCGACGCGCCGGCTGCCGGGGGTGTTTCGGCGGGGCCCGGCGGCGCTGCCGACGGAGTGGTATCCTGAGCGCTCGCCGGGAGAGCAAGCAAAGTCATAACGCCGACAGCACGCACTAGCCGTGAAACCCCGTCCGCTTTCATATTCGTGCCCCCGCAGGCCGATTGTTTTTTCGAACTCCTACGCTGCTAAAAACTACGTTCACTTTTATCCAGGAATGCGTTCCCATAAATCCGGGATTTTTTCCTGACTTTCACTTGAATTTGCGGCGCGACTCATTTCTGCGCGCGCCACCAATTGGGAAGTCCCCGATGGACATCGTCAAGCGCGCATACCGGACACGGCTGTGCATGGGGCGAATAAAGTTGCGCCAGGGCCATAGGCACGCCGCGCACAGGATATGCACGTCAAACGCATGAGGCCCTCCTCACGGGGGGCGAGGAAGGCCTCTGTGTCCGGTGCGACGGAAGAGCCGTCGCACCGTTATCCTGCAGTATGATCAGAAGCGGACCTTGACACCGCCGTAGGCTGCGACCGGAGGCGCCGGAACTTTGGTGCGCGCCGTCGAGTCGTTCTCGAAGGTACCGTCAGCATAGCTCTTGTTGGCATACTCAGCGCCGTCGGTGCTGTAGTAGGTACCGAACAGCCCGTACCGCGTATCGAAGACGTTATCGACCAAGCCGTAGAACTGCACATTCTCGTTCAAGTTATACGAGGTATGGAGGTTGAACTTGGCGAAACCCGGCAGGCGCTTATTGTCGTTGCCTTCGTCGCCGAAGTAGACCTGATTGCTGGCCGCGATCATGTCTGAGCCAACTGCCCACTTGGAAGTGATGTAGTAGTTGAAGCCAGCCTTCACCCTATGCTGCGGTATACCCGCCATCCGGTCACCGGGCTTGACGAATACGCAATCGCCAGGGCCACTCGAGCAATCTTCATGGGCCGGGTTATCCGGAGCCGAGATTTCCAGGTTCTCTTCGAATGTCGCGTTGACGAAGCTATAGCCAGCATACGCATACAGCCACTTGGTCTGATACTGAATGGCAGCTTCTACGCCAACTCGCTGCGTCTCACCGACGTTCGCAAAATAGCCACGGCCGACAGTCTCAGAATTGATGCTGATGATGTCGTCTTCATTACGGGTGTGGAAGCCCGTCAACGACCAGGACAGAGCCTCGTCACGTCCCCAGGAAACCATGGTGCCGCGCAGACCGAGCTCAAAGGTCTTGCTCACGACCTGATGGAGAGGCGGGTCAGCGACGAGCAAGCTCTCGATCAAGCACGGGGCTTCCGGATCGGCACACGACAGCTCGGCTGCCGTTGGAGCACGGTTGGCTTCAGAGTAGCCACCGAACGCCGTGAGGCCGCGGGACAACTGATAGGTCAACCCGACATTCGGATTAAACCGCGTGAAAGTGTGACTCCCTGTGAGCTTGTCTTCGAAAGAGTACTCGTCCGGCTCTTCCTCGTTCACGAGGGGAGCGGTGTTCAACTTCATATCGAGGTGTGCGTAGTTCCAGCGGCCGCCGAGTGTGAGCGCAAGGCCGTCAGTCAGCACGGTAGTGTTGGTGAAGTACAACCCGACGTAGTCACTCCTCGTATCGATATCGCGCGCGAAGTAGTCGTCACCGTCTAGAACAACATACTTGCCTTCCTGGCCAGGAGGCGTGCGGTTGCTGGCCACCCATCTCAGCGGAGTTACGACGAATTTTGGTCCGAACGTTCCGAGTATGCTCGACGTATTGTAGGCCACTTCACCATGATCGTAGCTCGCGCCGACGAGGAACTGGTTCCAGAAGCCAAACACCTTTGAGCGATCGACAGCCTGGAAGCTACCGCCAAAGCTCTCGTTGTCCTGCTGGACCTGATCGATTACGCCGTAGAGATTGTTGGGATCGTTCTGAGTACGGCTTGGAGCATTCGGCATGCCAAGGGCAATGCGCTTCAACTCGATCGAGAACGGACCTCCGTCGAAACCATTGGCTTGCAGTTCTTCGACACCACCTTCCTCTTCGACGCAAATGCTCGACGGGCTGCAAGGCACAACTTCCAAAATGTTTCCGTCAACCTTGTCCTGCTTGAAATTGCGGTAATACACTTGGCCAGCGAGCGTGAGCCGGTCCGTAGCCTTCACGGTGCCGCTGAACTGCACCATGCCCATCTCGTTCTTGTTGATCTGCGGCGAGGTGAAGGTGTTGCCCCAGTCGAGATCCAGAATGACGTCGGGAGCTGCGGCGGTGACGCCGACTTCGTTCTTGGCGCCCGTAAAGCTCAAGTGGAACTCGGCATCGCTCGTGCGATAGCCGAGATCCGCGTACATGCGCTTGATCTCACTGTCGCCGAAGTCGCGGTAGCCGTCGTCCTTGATGCCTTCGAAGGCAGCGAAGACGCCCCAGTTGCCGGACTGCATGCCGACCGCCGCAGAGCCCTGAACGCGACCGAAGGAGCCGAACCGCGTATCGAGCTCGACGCCCTGGAAGTTGAAGCCATCACGCATTGTAATGCCGATGGCGCCACCGATGGCATTCAAGCCGTAGACCGGGTTGGCACCGAGCACGGTGATGGAATCGACGGCGATTGCGGGAATGAAATCCCAGTTCACGACGTCGCCGAAGACCTCGTTGATCCGCGTGCCGTTCTGATAGACCGCGATGCCTTGCGGAGCGCCGTTGATCGGGGACGATTCAAAGCCGCGATACTGGACGCCGCCCTGGAAGACGTTGCCCTGCGTGTCATTCATGAACACGCCGGGAACGGTCGCCTGGAGCAGCTGCGGAACGTTCGTTTCGCGGGTGCGATTGAAATCGTCCGAGTTGGCGCGGCCGACGGCGGTCGGGACGTATTCGATTGGAAGGTCGCTACCCGCGACCGGTGACATGTTGACCGAGCCGCTGGCGATGCCACCCGTGCCGGCAGCCGGTGCAGAAGGAGCAACCTCTTCCGCCGGTGGCTGAGGCGTGGGCGCGACGGCCTGCTTTTTGGGAGGACTCTTCTTCTTGGCCTGCTTGGAGGGAGCCGCCTTCTGCTGGACCACATCCACCGGCGGAAGCTCGGAGGGAGCCGGCGTAGGCGCCGCGGCATTTTCAGATTCCTGCGCCGTTACCGGCGCGGCGGAGAAACAGGCAAAACACAATAGGCACAATACGGACGCAGACGCGAGACGCATCTCTTACTCCCCCAGGATACGCGAGGTGACTTTTTCACCCGACTTTTTTCAGTCGAAGTTCAAGGGAGCTGCCACCGCTCACCAAGCCCCGAAACTGACCGCCGGCCGCCCTGCAAACTTTTCCGTTGCCCGGAATATTTTTTGCAGTCGGACGTAACTAACTGCCCGAAGAAAGAACGCCACCACATTCCGGTCAAGATTGGACCTCGATGCCGCACCATAGGCAGGGCGAAGTGTGTCCCTTGAGCACCTAAATCGGGAACTTATCCCGGTCTATTGTAGAATTTTTCCCTGTCACGACAGCGCCTTTTTCCGTGTTTGACAGGGCTCGTCTCGACAGTGTTACTTGCTCAAAGGGCGTCTTGTGCAAAAGAAGCGTCCCACGGCGCCAAACGTGCTGGAAAAAAAGAGCAACAGAGCTGACGCGCTTTCACGCAGCGATCGGCCACGGGGAGTGAAGGAGGAGGATCGAGATGGACGGATTGCACGCGCCATAGGTCAGGACGCTCGTCGATGGCACCAGGCCTCGACACCATAGACGGCTCCCATCAAGTCGTTGATACAGGTAGCTGCATCAACGCCTTTTCCATGCGAGCCATAAGTGAGCAAGCCGATGACCCCATTGCGTCCTGTGAGTGCCATGAAAGCTTCATCTATCAGCGCCGCCGTTGCGGCTTTCTGTTTTATTGGCGCCATCGCCAACGCCCAAGATGCTACCACGACAGACAGCGCCGAGGGCGTCACGCTCGAGCTGAACAAGCTTGAAAAATCGGAAAAAGGCTGCCGCGCCTACATCGTCGTCTCCAACCCGACGCAGACGACCTACGACACCTACAAGCTCGATCTCGTGCTGTTTCAGAAGGACGGCGTCATCGGCCGCCGCCTCGCCCTCGATCTGGCGCCCGTGCGCCCCGACAAGCGGACCGTCAAGCTCTTCGATCTCGAAGGCGCCAATTGCGATGATATCGGCAGCTTCCTCGTCAACGATGTGCTCGACTGCAAGACGCCCGAAGGCACTGTTTCCGACTGCCTCCCGCGTCTCAAAGTCAAATCGCTGACCAAGGTAGAAATCTCGAAATAGTAGGGTATTTCGTTGGAAACCGCCCCCGCCATTGAAGGCCGCGACTTCTCGATCATTGGCCTCATCATGCATGCAGACCCCTTCGTGCAGGGGATCATGCTGCTGCTCGCGATAGCTTCGGTCATCTGCTGGGCGCTCATATTCGAGAAGTTTATCCGTATCATCATGTTGAAGCGCCAGGCCCGCCAGCTCGCCCGCCAGGCGGAGGCGGGACAGCTTTCGCCCAACCGCGGCCGCGGCATCGTCGGTGCCGTGCAGCACGCCGCCCAGGGCGAATGGGCGGACGGCATCGCCCGCGGCGAAACCCGCAACGAGCTGCGCGGCCGCCTGGAGCGCTCCATGCGCGCCGCGATGAAGCGTCAGTTGCGGCGCGCCGAGGGCGGGCTGCCGTTCCTCGCCACCGTCGGCTCCGCTTCGCCGTTCATCGGCCTGCTCGGC
Organism: Hyphomicrobiaceae bacterium; assembly: GCA_044507625.1. GTDB lineage: Bacteria > Pseudomonadota > Alphaproteobacteria > Rhizobiales > Hyphomicrobiaceae > Hyphomicrobium_A. The sequence goes on from JBIQJE010000019.1 coordinate 51,300, forward strand.
ACGGTTTGGGGCATCATGCACAGCTTCACCGCGATCGCGCAGGCGAAAGACACCAGCCTCGCGGTCGTGGCGCCGGGCATCGCTGAAGCGCTGTTCGCAACTGCCCTCGGCCTCGCCGCCGCCATCCCCGCCGTCATCGCCTACAACCAGATCACGGTTGCACTCGGCAAGGTGTCGGAGCGGGCGAACGCGGCCATCGCTTCCCTAGCCAAGTCGATGGCGCGCAATCAGAGCGAAGGCGGCGTCGTGCGTCTGGAAGGAGTTGGCTAGATGGCGATGGCAATGCGCTCCGGCGCTGCCGGAGACGATGATGACGATGGCGATCAGTACAAGCCCCTTGCGGAGATCAACGTCACGCCGTTTGTCGACGTGATGCTGGTGCTCCTCATCGTGTTCATGGTTGCCGCACCGCTGATGGTCCAGGGCGTGCCCGTCGATTTGCCGAAGACGGCGGCGACCAAGCTCGAGAAGGTGCGCAAGCCCATGGTGGTCACGCTGGCGCCCGATGGCGCGCTTTATATTCGCGATGAGCAGGTCGACCGGAACAATCTCGTCAATCGTCTCGTCTCACTGCGCTCGCAGGAGGGTGATACGGTCGTCTATGTGCGCGCCGACCGCAAAATTCCCTACGGCGATGTGATGGAAATTCTAGGCCGCGTCGGAGAGACCGGCTATGCGCGCGTTTCGCTGCTGTCGCAGCCCTCGCCGGGCAAAACGGCACAATAGTTTTCGGGCAATCGAACACAGATGCTCCGTCTCGCAACCCTGATCCTTTCGCTTGCGCTGCACGCCTCGCTCTTCATTCCGTTCATGAGCGTGACCGGAGGCGCGGCGCTGGACGCCGGCACGGGCGATGACCAGTTCGTGGTCGAGCAGGGTATCGCGCTCGAGGGCGTGACGAACTTCGGCGAAGCCGAAGAGATGATCGAGACGGTCGACATCCCGCCGATACAGGCCGCCGAGCTCACCGCCAAGCCCGTCGAGCAGGTGCAGCCCGAGATCACCGACGCCATCACCTCGACGGAGAACGTCAACGAGACCGACATTCTGCCTGCGCCCGAAGAGCAGAAGGTCGTCGAGGAACCAAAGCCCATCGAGGAACCCAAGGTCGTCGAGGACGTGGTCCCCGATGAAAAGCCCGTCGAGGTTCAGGCCCAGGAGCAGGCCGCGCAGGTGGCGACGCTGATCGAGCAGAGCTCCGGCGCCGCGCAGGTCGGCGGCGACACCACCCAGCGCCGCGCTTACCTCGGCCAAGTGCGCAAGACGCTCGAGCGCGCGAAGGTCAATCCGCGATCCGATCAGTCCGGAACCGTGCTCGTCCGCTTCACCGTCGGCCCCCAGGGCGAGCTTCTGTCACGCGCCATCGAGCAAAGCTCCGGTTCCAAAATCCTGGACGATGCGGCCATGGCGGCCCTCGACCGCGCCGCGCCTTTCCCGCCCCTGCCGCAGGAAATCGCGACCGGTCCGCTCGAGGTGCAGGTGCCGTTCCGCTTCATGACGCGCTGATCTTCCGCAGCTGACCCGCGCGATGCGTCATCCGGCGTGCCGCTGCGGCACGCGGTTAAACCCTTTGTTCGTTCCAGGAACAGACGCCGGTTAACCTGCCGTTATGTTCTGCCGAATAGGGTCCGGCCATTGGATCATCAGTAATTTCGGCAAATGTTCCGCGGTCCCTTACTCCAGCAAAAGAACGCCTCGCTGATGAACGAGTATGCATCGCTGCTCGGCGATGCGATCCTGCGTCATCGCGCACGCGTTGCGGAGCATTCCGCCCGTGTCGAAGCGGAGCTCGCGAGCAAGGTCAAATCCGAATTCATCGCGAATATGAGCCACGAGCTGCGCACGCCGCTCAACGCGATCATTGGCTTTTCAAAGCTCCTTTCCGAGCAGGAGCAGCGGCACCTGTCGAATGCCGAGGTGACCGACTACGCCAACCTCATCCATGACGCGGCGGGCCACCTGCTCGCGGTCATCAACAACATCCTCGATATCTCGAAAATTCAGAGCGGCAAGTGCGTCGTCGACAGGCGCGAGGTGAACCTCGGCGAGGTCCTAAGCGCATCCGCCTCCTCGTTCCGCCTGATCGCGCAGGAAAGCGGCGTTTTGCTCGAGGAGCGCATCGACCGCGACCTGCCGGCCATCAGCGGCGACCCCGTTCGCCTGCGCCAGGTATTCACCAACCTCATTTCCAATGCGCTGAAGTTCACCACCACAGGCGGCTCGGTGAGCCTCGTCGCTGAAATCCGCGGCAGCGACGTCCTCGTCAGCGTGACCGACACCGGCGTCGGCATGACCGAAAGCGAGGTGGCCCTCGCGCTGATGCCGTTCGGCCAGGTGGAATCGAGCCACAACCGCTGGCGTGAAGGCACGGGCCTGGGCCTGCCGATCGCACGCGCGCTGGTGCAGCTCCACGGCGGCCAGTTGAGGATCGACAGCACGAAGGGCCGCGGCACGAGAGTAGAGGTGAGCATTCCGCTCCCCCGCACGACCGCCGCCGATGGCACCGCGCCAGGGGAGTTCGCAGCGTGAGCGATGCTATGGAAATGCAGCTGACCGTCCCCGCCGCGGACCAGCCCTCAGGCGTGCCCGATAAATCCATCGGCCGCATCGTTTCGGTGACGGGCTCGAAGGCCATCGTGCTGCTCGACAGCCCGCCGGAGGGCCAGTTGCGCTCACGCGACCGCCCGGACATGGGCACGCTGCTCGCCATCGACACGCCCAACACCGTAGTGCTCGCAATCGTCTCCGCGCTGAGTGTCCCGGTGCCCGCCACCCGTGAAGGAGAAGCCGAGATCTGGATCGCCGAGCTTGGCCTCGTCGGCGAGCTGTGGCGCGACAAGAGCGGTCAGGCGACCATCTTCGCCCGCGGCGTCACCGCATATCCATCGCTGGGCAACCGCGTGCGCGTCGCCTCGAAGGCGGAACTGGGCGCAGCGTTCTGCGGTGATCCCGACCGCTCGGTGCGTATCGGCTGCATCCGCCAGGATAGCACCATCCCCGCGATGATCCGCGTGGACGACCTGCTCGGCAAGCACTTCGCTATCCTCAGCACCACCGGAACCGGCAAATCCTGCACCACCGCGCTCATCCTGCGCTCGATCCTGGAGCGCAATCCAGCCGCGCACATCGTGCTGCTCGATCCGCACAACGAGTACGCGACGGCCTTCAGCGAATGGGCCGAGGTCATCAGTCCGCGCAACATGCAGCTCCCCTTCTGGCTCCTCAACTTCGAGGAGATCGTGGAGGTGCTCATCTCCGATCCGAGCCGCAAGGCCGAGATCGAGATCCTGCAGGAGCTGATCCCCATCGCGAAGGCGCGCTACAGCATCGGCCGCGCCCGCGACGGCCAGGCGGTGCGCCGGACCGTGATGCCCGAGCAGGTGCGCTTCACCGTCGATACGCCAGTCCCCTACCGCATCTCCGACCTCACCGGCCTCATCGACGAGCGCATGGGCAAGCTGGAGAATAAGAAGGACCTGTCGCCCTACCGGCAGCTCAAGATGCGCATCGATTCCATCTCCCAGGATGGCCGTTACGCCTTCATGTTCGGCTCGCTCACCGTCTACGACGGCATGACGCAAGTCCTCTCCCGCATCTTCCGCGTGCCGGTGAACAACAAGCCGATCACCATCGTCGAGCTGACCGGACTGCCGACGGAAATCATCAACGTCGTCGTCTCGGTGCTGGCGCGCATGACCTTCGACTTCGCCCACTGGAGCGAAGGCAAGGTGCCGCTCAACATCGTGTGCGAGGAAGCGCACCGCTACGTGCCCGCCGCCGATCACCTCGGCTTCGAGCCGTGCAAGCGCGCCATCGCCAAGATCGCGAAGGAAGGCCGCAAATACGGCGTGTCGCTGTGCATCGTCTCCCAGCGCCCCGCCGAAGTGGATCCGACCATCCTCTCCCAGTGCAACACGGTGTTCGCGCTCCGCATGTCGAACGACCGCGACCAGGAGATCGTCACCTCGGCCATCAGCGATACGGGCTCGGGCCTTCTAGAGTTCCTGCCGTCCCTCGGCCAGCGCGAAGCGCTCGCGTTCGGCGACGGCGTCGCTCTGCCCGTGCGCATCAAGTTCGACGAGCTTCCGGCAGGATGCCTGCCGCGCTCCACGACAGCGCGCTTCACCGAGCACTGGCAGCGTTCGGTGGGTGATGAAGGCTTCCTTGAGCACGTCGTGGAGAAATGGCGCACGTCCGACATCGGTGCGGGTGGCGATATTACGGGCTCCGCCGCCTTCATGGCGGAGAGCCATATGTCCGAGCGCGAGCACCACGACGAGCGCGAAGCGCATGAGACGGCGCACGCTTCACCCCAGCCCCAGCGCGAGCCCGAGGCAGCGCCCGGCCCCGGCCATCCCTCATCGGGTGCGGGCGTGACCCAGCCTGCGCTGCGCCCGCAGGCACACCAGCCTTCGCGTACCGGCACCATCGTCCGCAAAGATCCGAGTGCGCCTGCAGCGAACGATGAAGCGCACGTCGAGGAGCGCGACGCATCGCCTTTGAAATCGCTGCGCGACCGGCTGATCCAGCGCCAGCAGCGCTAGAGCACGTTCAACTTAGGTAGAAGCGTATCCGGCGTTCCGGAAATAGTTTGCGCACT
>JBIQJE010000006.1:0-186175 GCA_044507625.1 Hyphomicrobiaceae bacterium
AATTCGTCGAAGGAAAGCCCGCGCGTCGCGATGTAGTATTCCTTCGGGTTGAAGAATTGAGAGAAGGAATCGAGCGCCGCCGCTTCCCAGACGACGCCGATCAGCATCGCGATCTGAATGATCACGATCGCGCGCGTCGCCGAACGCGGCGAAGCCGTAATGCCGAGCATCACGAACGTCGCAGGCAGCAGCATGTCGCGGATGAATTTCGGGTTGAAGTCTTCCATGGCGCCCATGCGCACGAGGCCGAACCCCACCGCGAACACCGCGAGCGCGATCCACGGCTTCATCTCCGGACGCAAATGCAGCACCGCCCAGCCGCCCGCTGCACCGACGATGAGAACCTCCATCGCGATGACCATGCCGGAGCTGAGCGGGAACGCGTGCGCATTGACGACGGCGAGTCCGGCGTTGAACAGCACGGCGCCGACGACGAGTAGCGGCGCAAGCCATTCGCCGGCCAGCCCGTAGAGGCGCAGCCAGATCGTCTGTTCGGCAACGGAGTTGGCGCTGGCAGCAGCCATGATCGACTTTCGAAACGCCCTCGGGACACCGGTATGGGCGGCATGGCGCCGGGCAGTCAAACCTCCCAGCGTGCAATCGTAAATGCGATGCCACCCGTCGCATCGGACGCGAATTTGAAGGCCGCGCTAGCGGCCTTCGTTCTGCCGCGCTGCGATCAGCATTTCCCGCGCGCGGGCCAGCATGTCGTTCACGGAGAGCAAGTTGTAGAGCCGCGCCGCGGCAAGCGCCGCCAGGGCAAAAATTGCGGCCCCGGCGACGAACCCCGAAACCATGTCCCCCAAGACCTGCAGCGTGAGGCCGGAAAGCACATACGCCGCGACCCCGAACGCCGCGACCGCGAGCGCTTCGAGGTAGGGTAAACGCATCACGAAATGATTGCGCCACGCCACGATGAAAACCGCGCAGCCGAGCACGTTGCCGAGCAGCAGCGACCCGGCCGCGCCTTCGATGCCATAGCGTGGAATGGCAATAAGCCCGACGATGCCCACCGTCACCGCATGCACCGCCGTGGAAACGAGCAGCAGCCGGCTGTGCTGCACGATGTGAATCACCTGCCCGAAATAGTAGCCGCGCAGCACCGCAACGACGGAGCTCGCAACGATGAGCGGCAGCGCGGGCTCGATCGCGACGCGCAAGTCCGCACCGAACACCGTATCGAGGATCGGAACGCTGAACCGCAGGAAGCCGAGCGGCGCAAACGTCAGCAGGGCCACATAGGCAAGGAAAGCCTGCCCCAGCACCGCGCGCGCCCGCTCCTGCTCGCCCGCGATCACGTGCGTGCGGACAATCGCCATATAGGCGCCGGATATGGCCTCCGCGACCACGATCAGCACCTGGCGGAAGAGATCGCTCACCGCGCCGTAGCGGCCGGTTTCAGCGAGGTCGGCAAAGCGCGCGAGCAAAAGGCGGTCGAGCTGATTTCCGGCCGCTTCGAAACCGAAAGCAGGCACCAGCGGCCGCCCGTAGCTCAGCAGCAGCCGTGCGTCCGCGCCGTTCCACCTCCAGGCGCCGATGCGCCATATGCTCGCTGAAAGCGCGATCGCCGCGCCGATATTTGCCACTCCCACCGCGACCGCCAGCGACAGTGCCGAGCCGAAGCCGGCGATGGCGAGAATGCCGAGCGCGAGCATCAGCGCCGACCGCACCAGCACGCCAAGCGCCACGATCTCCGCATGCAGACGCGTGCGTGCGATCTCGTGCAGGGCGTCGTAGCTCGCAAGGCCCGCGACGAGAAAGCCCGTCGCCAGCGCCTCGGTCGGCGTGACGAGCCCTGCGGATGCGGCAAGCGCCAGTCCGCCCGCGACGAGCACAAGCCCCACCGCCTGCGTTCCGAGGTAGGCAAATATGAAGCCGGGCCCTGCATCCTCGCGATAACAGGCGAAGAAGCTGAAACGCAGCCACTGCAGGGTAAGACCGTAGATGATCGTCGCGATGGCCGTGAAGAGGACGAACCCGCCGTACGTTTCCGCGCCGCCCATGCGCACGAACAGCGCCATGGTGATGACGTTGAGGATTGCAGCGAGGCCCTTGGAGCCGAAATAATAGGCGATGTGGCGGCCGATCATGCGTATCTGCGAAATCTCAAGGCCGGCTCAGCCCCGGGATCGGAGGCACGCCACGGCGGCTAGCGAGAGCGTGGCGAATATAACCGCCGCGCGCCTGTGGTTGCGGAATAGAACACTTAATCTTAATTGCCGATGGGATCTTTGCTGCGCGGCGCAAATGGCCATTCTGCATTTAGCTTACCACCGGGACAGAAGCGGAAGGCGTTCGTGCCGAACACTCACCAGCGGCATATCCGCGACCCACACTCCATTTCACCAAAGACGGCGCCTGAGGCGGGCTCTATGCGAATACTGATACTGGGCGGCTCGGCCGGCCAGCGGGGTGGCGTCGAGGCATTCTGCGCCCGCGCCAAGCAGGCGATCGAGCAGCTCAGCCCCGATGTCGTGGAGCACCAGAATACCGATACGGCGTTCCTCAGCCTGCGCAAGCTGCCCGGCCTCGCCCGTGGCTTTTACCGCCTCGCCCGGCAACGCCGCCGGCCGCCGGACTGCGTCTGGCTGCAGTACTCGAACCTGCCGGATCTCTTCTATCTCCCGTGGGCCAAGCTGCTCGGCTTCAAGGTTCTCGTAACGCCCCACCTAGGCGCCAACTGGCGTTCGCAATCCAACCCGATGCTGCGAACCCTGAGCCAGCGTCTCCTCGGCCTGTCGGACCGCTTGGGGCTTCTGTCGCACACGCAGGAAACCGAGCTCGCCTTTCCGCCGGACGTGCCGCGCAGCTACCTGCGCACCTTCCTCGCCGCGTGCGTGATCTCGGGTGAGCACGCACCGCGGCGGCCGGAGCAGAAGCCGTTGCGGCTCGCGCACGTCTCGCGCCTTTCCGAAGGCAAAGGCACATTTCATTTCGTCGAGGTCTGCCGGCTGCTGCGCGATCGCGGCATCCCGTTCACCGCGACGATCGCCGGCGGGGCAGACCGCGCAACCCTCGAGCGCCTGGACGCTGCCATCGAAGCTTCCGGCCTCGGCGCGCATATCGAGATGGTGGGAAGCCTCGCCGAGCCCGACTATGCCCGCCTGCTCGCGTCAACGGACATTCTCGTGCACCTCTCGACGGTCGATTCCTATCCGCTGATCGTCATCGAAGCCATCGCCTGCGCCGCCTTCCCGATCTGCATCGATTTGCCAGGCGCCGCGTACATGGTGGGGACCTACGCCGGCCACGTCGTTCCGGAGCAGAATTGCGTCACGGAGACCGCCGATTTCATCACGCGTACGCCGCTGGCGGAGCTGCGCTGCGGGATGGAGAAGGCGATGCGCCACGCGCGCGCCGATTACGGCTGGTCGGCCTGTGTGGCGTCACTGGATGCGGTGGTGCGTGAGACGGTTGAGGAAGCTCCCGGCGAGCGCGTCGCGGCCTGCTGAACGGCCAAGCTGCGTTTGCGCGGGGGATGCATCTCGATGCACGCCTGCATCAGCGGCCGAAACCGCGCCGGCCGAACAGCGCCACCCATGCCACGCCGAACATCAGGCCCACCACGGCTCCCATCACGAGGACGAAGCCCCGCGGCGCCGACGGGCTGATGGGCGGCACCGCCGCCGCGATGATTCGCGCATTCGACGTATCGATCCGGCCCTGCGCGCCGATCTCCTTCGCGCGCACCAGGAACGCCTGATAAATTTGCCGGTTTGATTCCGAAACGCGCTCCAACTCCCTCAGCTTCACCATTGCGCCGTTCGAGCGCACGGTCGTTTGCTTCATCGTTTCGAGATCGGCCTGCAGGGCTTTCTCGCTGGCCTCCGCCCGCGCGTATTCCGACCGCGCCGCGTCGGCGATCCGGCGCAGTTCCTCGGTGATCAGCTTGCGATAGGCCGTCCGCTGCTCGTTGATCACCTTGAGTTCCGGATGCTTCCTGCCGAGCAGTGCTTCCGCAGCCCCCTGCCGGCGCATGAGCTGCCCGTACTGCGCACGCAGGTTCGCGATGGTGGGCGACTGCACCGCTTCGAAGCTCGAATCGGGATCGGCGCCGCTCTCGATCAGCTTGGTAAGCTGCTCCATGCGCGCGCGCTGTTGCACGACGTTGGCGTGCTCCACGTTGAGGCGCGTGTTCAGCTCCTCGAGCTGCTGATCGCTGATGAGGCGCGAAGCCGACCCGATTAGGTTGTTCTGCGCCTTGAATTTCTCGACCGCGTCCTCGGATTTACGCACCCGTTCCGCAAGCTCGTTGAGACGCGCCGTCATGGATGTTTCGACGCGCTCCGCAGCGCTTTCGCGCGCGTTGACCTCGTGTTCGATGTAGAGCTTCGCCGTCGTATCGGCGATCAGCGCGGATTTCGCCGGGTCTTCCGTACGTGCTGAAATGATGATGACATAGCTGCGGTTGGCACGGCGAACATCGACGGCGCGCTGCAGCTCGCGCATGGCCCGCGTGCTGTCGTCCTCATGGATGGGTGACGAGATCAAGCCGCGCACGCTGCTCAGGAGCCCCGGCGGCCGCACGAATTCCGGGTCCTGATCGAGCCGCAGATATTGCACCACCTCCCGAAGCACCGCCTCCGATTGGGCGATGCGCAGCTGGCTTTCCACCAGCGACACCGCGAGCTCGTTCGTCTCCGAGCGCGGCGTGACGTCGTTCTGGATGACTTGCAGCCCGCGCGGATCGAGGAAGATTTCAGTGCTCGCCGTATAGCGCGGCGGCACGATGAAGAGGTAGGCGGCAGCCAGCGCCACGAAGACGAGAACCGACAGCACGATCGTGCGCAGCCCGGACCGCAGAAGTGCGGTCCAGTAATGCGCATCGCTCGTCCAATGGAATTCGGGGCGGACGGCTTCGGCCGACATCTTCAATCGATCCCCTTGAGCCGGAAGGGCTTCTGGCATGCCGGACACAAAAGGCGCTGGCAACGGGACGACAATAGAAGCCGCGGGCCGCAACGGCATGGTTGCATACAATTTAGCGTTAATCGTCGGCGAGTTGCTGATGCCTGGACGAGCGCCGGTAAACACCGCGCGCTGCCAACGCCGATTCGATCGCTTAGACGGGATGCGGCACCCGCAGCGATTTCAATAGCGCTTCGGCGGCCGCGTCCGCCGCCGTCCCCATGCCGTACCATAGGGGCATCCGCAAAAGGCGCGCCGGCAGTGTATCCGTCACTGTCATATCGCCGTGGACCCGTCCGAAACGCTCGCCCGCGGGCGAAGAATGCAGCGGGATATAGTGGAAAGCCGAGCCGACGTTATTCGCCTTCAGCGTGGCAATCATGGCATTGCGCTGCGCGTTATCGGGCAGCAGCACATAGTAAATATGGCCGTTGTGGATGCAGTCCTGCGGCACCACCGGCCTGCGCAGCAGACCCTCCCGCTCGGCCTCCGCGAAGGCATCATGATAGCGCTGCCACGTCGCGAGCCGGTCGGCGATGATGTCGTCGGCACGCTCCAGCTGGGCCCGCAGCACGGCCGCGGTGATCTCGCTCGGCATATAGGAGGCGCCCTTGTCCACCCAGGTGTACTTGTCGACCTGGCCGAGCATGAAAGCGGTGCGGTTCGTCCCCTTCTCCGCGTGAATCCGCGACCGCGCGTATTGGCCCGCCGACGACATGATGAGCGCGCCGCCTTCGCCACTCACGACGTTCTTCGTCTCGTGGAAGCTGAAACAGGCCATGTCCGCGAGGCCGCCTGCCGGCCGGCCCCTGTAGCTGCACAAAAGCGCCTGCGCGGCATCCTCCACCACCAGGAGCCCATGTCGCCGGGCGATGTCGTTTATGACATCCATCTCCGCGCAGACACCCGCATAGTGCACCACGTAGATCGCCCGCGTGCGCGTCGTGATGGCCGCCTCGATGCGCGTTTCATCGATATTCAGCGTATCGGGACGAATATCGATGAAAACCGGGGTCCCGCCGCGCATCACGATCGCGTTCGCCGTCGACACGAAAGTGAAGGACGGCATGATGACTTCATCGCCCGGCCCGATGCCGCAGAGAATGGCTGCAAGCTCGAGCGCCGAGGTGCAGGATGTCGTCAGCAGCGCATGCGGCGCCCCCAATCGTTCCGTCAGCCATGCCTGGCACCACTTGGTGTGCCCGCCGTCGGCTGCCATATGCGGGGCATTCAGCGCCTCCGCGATGAGCTCTAGCTCGCGGCCTGTCACAGGGGCGCGGTTGAATGGGACGAACCCTGTCAAGGTTTCCTCGCTGATATCTGGCAATGGCGAACGGAGCTTTCGGCAGCCCCCCGGCCCCTTAAGTATAGCGAGCGAAAGGCCCTGCGCATCAGCCGCTTCCGCGCATAGTTTACCGGCGTATCCAACGGCGCAGAATTCGAACGGGCTGGAATGAAAAACGAAACGATTTTGGTGACGGGCGCCGGCGGCTATATCGGCAGCGTGCTCGTGCCACAACTGCTGAACTCCGGCTGGAATGTCGTTGCGGTCGACCGCTTCTTCTTCGGCATCGATAAGCTTGCCGACCATGCGAGCCTGACGAAGCTGCGCAGCGACGTGCGCTTGCTGCAGCCGTCGGCGTTCGAAGGCGTTCGAGCGGTCATCGATCTCGCCGCGCTTTCCAACGATCCGCTGGGCGATGCCTTCACCGACGAGACGTGGGAGATCAACCACCTTTCGCGCGCCCGCAACGCGCGCCTCGCCAAGGAGGCCGGCGTTCCCCGTTACGTCATGCCGTCCTCGTGCTCCATCTACGGCTTCTTCCCGCCCTCACAGATCCTCGACGAGGATTGCACGCCCAATCCGCTCACCGTCTACGCGAAAGCCAACCTCGCGGCGGAGAATGACATCCGCCCGCTGGCGTCGGACGATTTCACCGTCGGCATCGTACGCTTTGCGACGCTGTTCGGCGTCAGCCCTCGCATGCGCTTCGACCTCGCGATCAACGGCATGACGGAAACCGCCTGGCGCACCGGCAAGCTGGCCCTGATGCGCGACGGCACGCAGTGGCGCCCGATGATCCACGTGCGCGACGCCGCCCGCGCGCTGGAATTCATGCTGGGAGCAGACGCCAAAGCGATCAACGGCAAGGTCTTCAACGCCGGGTCCAACGACCTCAACGTGCAGATCCGTGCGCTCGCCGATCGCGTCGCCGCGCACGTGCCGCGCGACGTCGAGATCGACTGGTACGGCGACCCAGACACCCGCTCCTATCGCGTCGCATTCGATCGCATCGCGGCGCTCGGCTACACCACCACGATGGGCGTCGAGGACGGCGTCCGCGAAATCGTCGGCGCGCTCGAATCCAAGCATCTGTCGCGCAGCCTCGACACGCTCACCCTCGATTGGTACCGCGCGCTCGAAGAGTGGCGCAGCCGCATCGAGGAGGTCGTCATCGAGGGCAAGATCATCAAGCGTCTGGGAGCGCTCCCGTGCGCGGCATCGTCCTAGCCGGCGGCCGCGGCACGCGGCTACTACCGGCCACGGGCGTGATCTCCAAGCAGCTCCTGCCCATCTACGACACCCCCATGATCTTCCATCCGGTCGCCCTGCTTATGGCGGCCGGCATCCGCGAGATCATGCTCATATCGACGCCCGAGAGCCTGCCGGCGTTCCGGCAGCTTCTGGGCGACGGGTCCCAGTTCGGTATCGTCCTGCGCTATGCGGAGCAGGCCGAGCCGCGCGGCATTGCCGAGGCGCTGATCATCGCCGACGCGTTCACCCGCGGCGGACCCGCGACGCTCGTTCTCGGCGACAACCTCTTCCTCGGCGGTGCCACCGCGAAGCTCATGCGCGACGCTTTCCGCCGCGCATCGGGCGCAACCGTGTTCGCAACGCCCGTCGATAACCCGCAAGCGTTCGGAATCGTATCGCTGGATGAAAATGGCGTCGCCACCGCCATCGAGGAAAAGCCGCGCGAGCCGCAGTCGAACTATGCGGTCACCGGACTTTACATCTACGACGGGAGCGCCGCCGATATTGCCGCCTCCGTGCAGCCCTCCGCGCGCGGCGAAATCGAAATCACCGACGTCAACCGCGCCTACCTGAAGCACGGCAACCTCTTCGTGGAGACCCTGCCGCCGGAGGAGACGTGGTTCGATACCGGCACGCCGGACTCCCTTCTTGAGGCGGCAAGCCTCGTACGCCGGCTCGAGAAGGAAAGCGGGCGCAAGATTGGCTGCCTCGAGGACATCGCCTTTGCAGCCCGCTGGATCGATGCCGACGGTGTGCGCGCCGCCGCCCGGCGTTGGCACGGCAGCGCCTATGCCCGCTATCTCGATGCCCTCGCCGCGGAAGCTCCGGTGCTCGAGCGCTCCTGACGCGTGTCGCAACCCGCCCTGCCTTCCAGCGCAGGACGTTGAGGTAGTTTTGCGGCGACACGCTCGCGTCCCTCGATTCAGTCTGCTAGGACCTTCAGCCTCCCGCTGAAGAAGGGACGCTGCGTGCTGCGCCGTATCATCGATCTTTGGTTATCTCGCAACGCTGAGCCCCAGGCCGACGCCCTAGCGGCCGTCGCACATTTGCAGCCTATGGTGGTCGTCACCGGCGGATCCCGGGGGATCGGGCTCGCCATCGCGCGGCGCTTCGCGCGCGCAGGCTACCCCGTCACCGTCGTCGCGCGGGGCGCCGCCGTCCTTGATGACGCCGCTGCGGCCATTGCCCGTAAGTATGACGTTAAGGCTCTTGCACTCGCCCTCGACGTCGCCGACAGGGACGCAGCGCAGCGCATCGATGCCGCGCTCGCCGCCGAGGGCTTCTATCTCGACGTGCTCGTCAATTGTGCCGGCACCGGGCTCGCCGGCCCCTTTGTCAGCCACCCGGAAGCAGCCATCGATACGCTGATCGATACCAACGCATCAGCCCTCACCCGCCTTACCCGCCACGCATTGCCGCAGATGCTGGCGCGCGGGCGCGGGGGGATACTCAATGTCGCATCCCTCGGCGGCCTCGTGCCCGGACCGAACCAGGCCGCCTACTACGCCAGCAAGGCGTTCGTCGTCTCCCTCACACGCGCCATCGCCACCGAGAATGCCGGCCGCGGCGTTCGCATCATGGCGCTTGCCCCCGGCCCGGTGGACACCGGCTTCCATCAGGCGATGGGCGCGGAGCTTTCGTTCTATCGCCAGCTTCTGCTCGCCCTCAGTGCAGATCAGACGGCGCGCGCCGCCTACCGCGCCTACGTGCTCGGCTGGCGTCTCTTTGTCCCAGGCCCTACCGGCAAGTTGCTGCAAGTTGCGCTTTGGATCATCCCCCACGCACTGCTGTTGCCGCTCACGGGCTGGCTGTTACGGCGGCGCGAGGAACGCCCCTGGATTGACATGTCCGATAAGGAAACGTGAGCGCTTCGCGTGGCGCCGGCGAAGTCCATTTGCTTTGTCGAAAGACATTTCAGTTTTAGTGTCTGTGGGCGCCGGGAATTGGTATTGCGTATCGCGGCGCAGTCGGCGCGGACAGCGTGCCGGTGAGTTGCGTTAAACTCGCTCAGCGCATGCTCCCGCGCCGACTCGTCTCTCCACCATCCCCAAGCCCTCCGGCCGGCGCTGAAACGAAAGCCAGCGCATACGGGGTCTCGCGCTTTTGGGTTTTGCCCAAAGCTAGCATTTTCACCAAATTCTCCGCTTCCCTGGACAGCCGATGGCCGACGCCCTAAAGGCGGGTTTGCACTCTCCTCGGGGGATGAAATGCCCAATCGGAACAAATCCTTGACCGATGCCGTCGACCTCGATTTGGCACCCATCGGCAACGGACGCATCGCGGCGCTCATCAATACCAACGCGCGCATCGTCTGGTGGTGCTTCCCGCGCCTCGACGGCGATCCCGTGTTCTCCCGTCTGCTCGCCGGCGATGAGGAGAAGGGCTTTTGCGACGTCGTGCTGCACGGGCAGGTTTCCGCCCGCGCGCAATACGTGCGCAACACCGCTGTCGTGGAGACGATACTGGAGGACGCCGCCGGCAATGCCGTGCGCGTAACCGATTTCGCGCCCCGGTTCATGCTCTATGAGCGCGCGTTCCATCCCGCGCAGATCGTGCGCCGCATCGAGCCGATAAAAGGCCTGCCGCGTATCTCCATCCGCGTGCGCCCGACATTCGGCTACGGACGAAAGGCGGAAATCGCCGCCATTGGCTCCAACCACATTCGCTACAACGGCGGCGCGGACGCGCTTCGCGTCACCACCGATGCGCCCCTCTCCTACATCGCGCACGAGACGCCCTTCGCGCTCACCCATCCGGTGTCGCTGATCCTCGGGCCCGACGAGCCGCTCAACGCCGCCGTCGACACCACGGCCCGCGAGTTCTTGGAGCGCACGCGCAGCTACTGGCTCGGCTGGGTGCGTGGGCTGGGCATTCCGCTCGACTGGCAGGGAGCGATCATCCGCGCCGCCATCACGCTGAAGCTGTGCAGCTTCGAGGAAACCGGCGCCATCATCGCTGCGCACACGACTTCGATCCCCGAGGCACCGAACACACCCCGCACATGGGACTATCGCTTCTGCTGGCTGCGCGATGCCGCCTTCGTCATCAACGCGCTGAACCGGCTCGGCGCGACACAGACGATGGAAGGTTACCTCAACTACATCACCACCATCGCGGTCGACGTCGAGCCGCCGCTGCAGCCGGTTTACGGCATCATCCCCAACCAATCCCTCGAGGAGCGCACCGCCGCCGACCTCGCCGGCTACCGCGGCATGGGCCCTGTGCGCGTCGGCAACCAGGCCGTCGAGCAGACGCAGCACGATGCCTACGGCAGCGTGATCCTCGGCGCATCGCACATGTTCATCGACGAGCGCCTGCCGGGCATGGGCGATGCGAGTCTCTTCCGTCGGCTCGAACCGCTTGGCCATCAGGCGCGGCGTCTCTATCTCGAACCGGACGCCGGTCCGTGGGAATACCGCGGCCGCAAGCGCATCCACACCCATTCGGCGACGATGTGCTGGGTTGCATGTGACCGGCTTGCGCGCCTCGCCGGATTGCTCTCTCTCGATGACCGCGCCGGCTATTGGCGTGAAGCCGCCGACAAGCTCCGCGCCGATATTCTCGAGCGCGCGTGGAGCGCGAAGTGGGGTGCGTTCGCCGGCGCCCTCGACCACGACGACCTCGACGCCAGCGCTCTGCTCATCGCCGATCTCGGCCTCGTACGCCCCGACGATGAGCGTTACCGCCGTACCGTGGACGTGATCGGCCGCGAGCTTAGCCGCAACGGCTACATGATGCGCTACATCGCCGAGGACGATTTCGGCGAGCCGGAGACGTCGTTCCTCGTCTGCCAGCTCTGGTATGCGGACGCGCTGACCTCCATCGGCGAGAAGGCCAAGGCGCGCGACATCTTCACCGATGTGCTTTCGCGCGCAAATTCCTTCGGCGTCCTCAGCGAGGACATCCACCCCGCAACCGGCGAGTTGTGGGGTAACATTCCGCAGACCTATTGCATGGCGGGTATCATTAACACCGGCATGAAATTGTCGCGAAGCTGGGAAGATGCCTGGGCCGCGCGCTGATCGCTGCGGATTTGCTCAGATGGAACCATAACGTTCACGAATTGGTTGTCTGCTAGGGGAATTCACTCTCGCTATCAACGGGAGAACTATGAGCCGGATCGTTCTGGTGTCGAACCGCGTCGCCGACATCTCGAAGGCCTCGCAGGCCGGCGGGATGGCCGTTGCGCTTGCCGATACGCTGCGTAGCCGCGAGGGCCTTTGGCTGGGATGGAACGGGCGTATTGGCGACCGCAGTGAAGAGCAGCGCACCACGCCCGATATAACTCAGCTCGACGGCACGACGATCGCCACGCTGCCGCTCAGCACACGCGAGCATGAGGGCTACTACACCGGCTATTCGAACAACGTGCTTTGGCCGGTCTTCCACGCCCGCCTGGACATCGCCAAGTTCGACGCGGGGTATTACGAGCGCTATCTGGCCGTCAATCGCCGCTTCGCGCGCGCGTTGCATCCGCTGCTGAAGCCCGACGACACCATCTGGGTCCACGACTATCACATGATCCCGCTCGCCATGGAGTTGCGCGCGCTCGGCGTCACCAATCCCATTGGCTTCTTCCTGCACATCCCGGTGCCGCCGGCGCAGATGTTCCTCGCCATACCCGAGCACCGCGAGCTGGCGCGCGGCCTCGCCTCCTATGATCTCATCGGCCTGCAGACCAAAGTCGATGTCGGCAATCTCATCGATTATCTGCAGGACGGCGTATTCGGCCGCATCCTTCAGGACGGCCGCATCCGCGCCTTCGACCGCGAGCTATCGATCGCGAGCTTTCCCGTGGGCATCGACGTCGATGCCTTCGTCGGTGCCCGCACGCGGCGCACCCGTGACCCCGTAACGAGCGCCACGCGTATACTGGGCGTCGACCGCCTCGATTATACGAAGGGCCTTCCGCAGAAGTTCCGCGCCTTCGGTCGCTTCCTCGAAAAGCATCCCGAATACCGGCGGCGCGTGATCCTGTCGCAGATCGCGCCACCGACGCGCGAGACGATGCGCGCCTACACGGAAATCCGGCATGAGCTCGAGACGCTGTCCGGGCGCATCAACGGCCGCTACGGCGAGCTCGACTGGGTACCCATTCATTACATCCACCGTGCCGCGCCCCGCAGGATGCTGGTCGATGTCTATCGCTCCTCGCGGGTGGGCTTCGTCACACCGTTGCGCGACGGCATGAACCTCGTCGCCAAGGAGTACGTCGCGGCGCAGGATCCTGCCGATCCCGGCGTACTCATCCTGTCGCGCTTTGCGGGCGCCGCGGAGCAGATGAAGGACGCGCTGATCGTCAATCCCTACGACGTCGAGGAAATGGCCGACGCGATCAAGACCGCGCTCGACATGGACCTCGACGAGCGACGCGCCCGATACGAAGCTTTGCTCGCCGGCGTCAAACAGCACGACACTTTCTCCTGGTGCCGCTCCTTCCTGCAGGCGCTAGAGCATGTCGGCCGCCGCCGCAAGCTGGGCATCCCCGCTTCGCCGTCCGAGGCCGCGCGCAAGGCGCTGCAGGAAATCGAACTGGCACGTGTTTCTCCACGTGGGCAGCCGAACTGACGACGCACCTTGCGCATTGAGGGTACGCTATGAAGGCTATGTCCATCGGCGGCGCCATGGTCGATACGATCGCAATTATCGAGAGCGATCGCATCGAGCGCATGTCGATGCTCAATGCCGAGACGTCCTTTCTGCTGCTCGAGGAAGGTCGCAAAACGGAAGCGCTCGAGGTCTCGACCCACTGCGGTGGAGGCGCCGTGAATACGGCCGTGGCCTTAGCCAGATTGGGCTTCGACGTCTCGGCCCTTGTGAAGCTCGGGCGCGATGCGCGCGCAGAGTTTCTTCTGACGCGTCTCGGTGCCGAAGGCGTCTCCACCCGCTGGGTCATCCGTGACGCCGAGGCACCGACCGGCGCATCGGTCATCGTCTCTTCCCACGATCGCAACGCGGCGGTATTCACGTTTCGCGGCGCCAACACGACGCTGTCGCCCGCCGATCTCACCGACGCCGCCTTCGCTGCCGATCTTGTCTATGTGTCGAGCCTGTCGAACAGGTCCGCCGACTGCTTCCCCACCATCATCGACAAAGCGAAGGCCGCCGGCGCGCTCGTTGCCGTCAACGCCGGCGTGCGCCAGCTTTCCGTCCGTGGGGGAACTTTCCTCGACAGTCTCGCCAAGGTCGACATTCTCGCCATCAACCGCCCTGAAGCAGAAGCGCTCGTGCCGGGTCTCGTCGCGCGTTTCGGCGAAGGCGGTGCAACGCTCACACTCGACGCGGGCGAGCAGCCGCCGCCACTGCTTGCACGCGGCCTCGTCGGCGGCGGCTATGAGATGAGCCTGCCCGCTTTCCTCCACGCCGTCCGCGGCCTCGGCACCAGGTATGTCATGCTCACCGATGGACACGGCGGAGCATTCGTGTGTGCGAACGAGAGCGTTCTTTTCTGCCCGGCGGTCGATGCGACCGTCGCCAGCACCACCGGAGCAGGCGATGCCATGGCGGCAACGTTCGCGGCCTATATCGCGCTCGGACGTCCCGGTGACGTTGCGTTGCGGGCCGCCACCATCAACGCCGCCAGCGTTGTCGCCTATATAGATACCCAGAGCGGGCTTTTGCGCCGCGAGGCCCTCGAAGGGCGCCTCGCCGCCCGCTCGGACCTGCACGTACGCAAGTGGAAATTATGAGCTCACGCCAAACCGCACCGAAGCCATCGAACAACGGTCCGGCCGCCGGCACCGGCACACCCGTGCAAACGGAGCCCGACGCGGTGCGCGCCCGGCGCGACGCGCTGCCGGCGCGGCTCCTTTCCGCAGCCGACGTTCACGAATACGCCCTCTACCTCGATTGCGACGGCACGCTGCTCGACATCGCCCCGACGCCGAACGAGGTCCGTGTTCCCCCCGGCCTTGTGCCGCTCCTGGAGCGCATTTCAACCGGCCTCAACGGCGCCCTTGCGATCGTCACCGGACGCCAGCTTGCCGAGATCGACTCCCTGCTCGCCCCGGCGCGATTTGTCGGCGCAGGCGTGCACGGCGGCGAGCTGCGCAATGTTGCAGGCGGCACGATCGCGCGCGTCGCCAGAGCGCTTCCCGCTTCGCTCCTCGATACAGTTATGCATCGCATGCAGAAGCTGCCCGGCATCATCGCCGAGCCGAAAGGGCCGGGCCTCGCCGTACACTACCGGCAGGCGCAGCACCTGAAGGATGCGCTGGAAGCCGAGCTTCGCGCCGTTCTATCACAATACGGCGACGAGCTCGTTCTTTCCCACGGGCGAAAGCTGTTCGAGATTATTCCCGCCGGCCATTCCAAGGGGACAGCGCTGGAAACCATCGCCGAGCTGCCGATGTTCACAGGCCGGCGGCCGATCATGATCGGCGATGATATTGGCGACTTGCCCGCATTCGCCGCCGCGCACCGCCTGGGCGGCACCGGCATGCGCGTTGCGGGCGAGCAATTTGGACGCGTGGATGTCGATTTCCTCGGCCCCGCGGCCGTGTTCGCCTGGCTCCAGGAATTTGCCGCGCGGCTGGAAAGATAAACGCGCCTGGAATCATAGAGGTGAAATCGCAGCGCGCTGAACCGGCGTGCTTTAGCGCGGGGCGGGCGGACATCCGGTCTCCACGCCGTCTTCATCCCGCGCTGCCTTTGCCAAGCTGCGATATTCGCACCGCAACCGCTCGATCTCGGTTTCCTCAAGCTCTTCCAGATCCAGCAACCGGTTCTCCGCTCCTTCGATCGCGCGGATCAATTCGTCGAGCTTCACCTGGATCGCATCTGAGTCACGATTCTGCGACGCCTGAATGGCGAACACCATCAGGAATGTAACGATCGTCGTGCCCGTATTGATGACGAGCTGCCACGTATCGGAATAGCCGAACACGGGTCCCGACACGGCCCACACGAGCACCACGGCGACCGCCAGGACGAACGCATAGGGTGTGCCCGCCGCATGCGAGGCGGCGCGAGCAAACCTCGTGAACAATGAAGGATCTTTGCCGCTCAGATATGCCATCGCGAGCATAAACGCCGCGCTTATGCGCGTGGTTCCTGCGTTCGGAACCCTTTGCTCGCGCAGCGGGTTTACTCCGCGGCGCAGGCACGTCCAATTCGATTGCCATCCCGAGCGCCGCCGACAGAGGGGACTGCGCGTTAGCGGCGAGAGCGATGAGCGTAATGACTGCAGAAGACCGTCCCGTCCTCAGTGCGCACGGCGCCAAGCGGCTACCGAGCGTCGAGGTCGACTGCTACAATCTCACCATCAAGGACGAGGACGGCTTCATCGGCGACCGCGCCAGCCGCGGAGCGTTCCACGCGATCCTCGAGAAATGGCGTGAGCCCCTGCGCGAGCTTGGCGCCGATCCTCTCGGCGACAAGGCATCCGAGCAGCTCTCCAAGAAGCAGCTCGACAAGCTGCTCGCGGAAGGCCACCCGGAAGCGGGCGGCATCGTGCACAGCGCCATCGAAGAGTTCGCCCAGGCGATCGTCAGCGTCATCAAGCGCTTCCTCAAAACCGCGAACTGGCGCGATACGGAGGCCATCGTCTTCGGCGGCGGCATGCGCGGCAGCCGCGTCGGTGAACTGGCCATCGGCCGGGCGGAGGTTCTGCTGAAGGCGTCCGGCCTCGAGCTGGAGCTCGAGCTCATCGACCACGACCCCGATGAAGCCGGCCTGATCGGCACCGCGCACCTGATGCCCTCCTGGATTCTCGAGGGCTTCGACGGCATCCTCTCCGTCGACATCGGCGGCACCAACATCCGTGCCGGCATCCTGGAGATGCGCCTCAAAAAGGCAAAGGATCTCTCCAAGGCGAGCGTCTTTGCATCCGAGATCTGGCGTCACGGCGATGAGAAGACGAAGCGCGACGAGGCCGTTGCCCGCCTCATCGAAATGCTGCAGGACCACATCGCGATCGCCGAGAAAAAAGACCTGAAGCTCGCACCCGTCATCGGTATCGGCTGCCCCGGCCGCATCCGCGAGGATGGCTCGATCGAAGCCGGGGCGCAGAACCTGCCCGGCAACTGGGAGAGCAGCCGCTTCAACCTCGCCGATTGCATCCGCGCGGACATCCCCCAGATCGGCGGGCATGAAACCCACATCGTCATCCATAACGATGCCGTCGTGCAGGGTCTCAGCGCATTGCCGATCATGCAGAAGTATGACCGTTGGGGCGTGCTGACCATCGGCACCGGGCTTGGCAACGCCCGCTTCACGAACCGGCGCAAGCGATCCGATTGAAGCCGCGGCCGGATGCAACCGGCCGCTTCAGTTCCTGTCACATTCCCGACACGCATCGGCTTCGACGCCAGGCGTAGACGACAGTCCATCGCGCGGCCGCGAATGGAATGGTCGACGGCGCGCATAACCTCCGATAAAACCCCTGCCTCGTAGCACAGCCGGCGCGCAGCTTGGATCCGCAGCGCGTCCGATCCCCTCCCCGCGCCTTCAGGACACATCCATGATTAAGCGCTTCCTCATCGCTTTCATCATTCTTGCTGTCCTCATCGGCGGCCTTGCCTACTTCCAGCTCGTCTTCAAGCCGAAGATGATCAAGGAGTTCCTCGCCGCGCAAACGCCGCCGCCGGCAACCATCACCGCCGAAGCCGCCAAGACCGAGGCCTGGGTGGAACGCCTGCCTGCCATCGGCACGCTCATCGCGTCCCAGGGCGTGGAGATCGCGGCCCAGGTCGCCGGCATCGTGACGGAGCTGCACTTCGAGAGCGACCAGCCCGTTGCCGCCGGGGCGAACCTCGTCCAGCTCGATATTTCGGTCGAGCAGGCCGACCTCGCCAGCGCAGAGGCCATCCTGCGCGAGGCCGAGGTATCGTTCAAACGCCAGTCCGACCTGCTGACCAAATCGGTGGCGTCCGAAGCCAACGTCGACACCGCGCGAGCCAAGCGCGACAGCGCCGTCGCAACGCTCAACCGTATCAAGGCCCTCATCGCCCAGAAGACGATCATCGCGCCGTTCGCGGGACGTCTTGGCATCCGCCACGTCGAGCTTGGACAATATATTTCGCCCGGCCTCGCGATGGTATCGCTGCAGGCGCTGGACCCGATCTGGGTCGATTTCCCGATGCCCGAGCAGAACGTCGGCAAGCTGCGCGTGGGCCAGACGATCGAGCTGACCGTGGATGCCTTCCCCGGCAAGGTCTTCACCGGCACCATCGCCTCGCTGGACGCGCGCGTATCCCAGGAGACACGCACGCTTCTGGTGCGCGGAACGCTCGCGAACCCCGACAGCACTCTGCTCCCCGGCATGTTCGCGAACGTCGCCGTCCTCGTCGGCGCACCCGCCAACGTCGTCACCGTGCCGCGCACCGCCATCACCTTCAGCCTCTATGGCGACAGCGTCTACGTGCTCAAGCCCCTCGAAGGTCAACCCGCGCCGGCGAAGCCCGAGGACACGGTGTTTACCGCCGAGCGCCGCTTCATCAAGACCGGGCAGGTGCGCCAGGAGCGCGTGGCCATCACCTCCGGTCTCACCGCCGGAGAGCAGGTGGTGACGACCGGCCAGGTGAAGCTGACCAACGGCAGCCACGTCAAAGTCGATAATTCGCAAGCGCTGGTTCCCCCGGCCGAGCGGCCGTACCAATAAGGGATATCCATGTCGTTCACCGACATCTTCATCCGCCGCCCGGTCCTCGCCTCCGTCGTCAGCCTGCTCATCCTGCTGATCGGGCTGAGCGCGGCGTTCAATTTGCAGGTTCGCCAGTACCCCGAGCTGTCGAACACGACGATCACGATCACGACGACCTACCCTGGCGCCAACGCCGACGTGATCAAGGGCTTCATCACCATCCCGATCCAGCAGGCTGTCGCGAGCGCCGAGGGCATCGACACGCTGAGTTCCACGTCCCGCCAGAACGTCAGCACGGTCACGCTCAACCTGCACCTCAACGCCGATCCGGACCGCGCCGTCACCGACGTGCTCTCCAAGGTCAATCAGGTCCGCAGCGTATTGCCGCCGGAGGCGATGGACCCCGTCGTCGTGAAGCAGACCGGCGAGTCGACGGCGCTGATGTATCTGTCGTTCAACAGCGACGTGCTGACGTCCTCGCAGATCACCGATTATCTGACCCGCGTCGTCCAGCCGAAGCTGCAGACCGTCGACGGCGTTGCCAACGCGCAGATCCTCGGCGGCCAGACCTTCGCCATGCGCATATGGCTCAACCCGGAGAAGATGGCGGCGCTCGGGGTCACGCCTCTCCAGGTGCGCGCCGCGCTCGCCGCCAACAACTTCACCACCGCCGCCGGCCAGATCAAGGGCGACTTCGTCGAAACGACCATCAATGCCGAGACCTCGCTCGCCAGCGCCGATGCCTTTGGCCAGCTCGTCGTCGCCGCGCGCGGGGATGCGCTCGTACGCCTCAACGACATCGCGGAAATCGCCCTCGGCGCCGAGGACGTGAACTCCACGTCCGCGTTCGACGGGCTGAAGGCGGTGTTCATCGGCATCTATTCGACCCCCACGGCGAATCCGCTCACCGTCATCGGCGACGTCCGCAAGACCTTTCCCTCCATAGAAGCCGAGCTGCCGCCCGGCATGTCGGCGGCGATCGCCTATGACTCGACCAAGTTCATCGACGCCTCCATCGCCGAGGTGCGCAAGACGCTCATCGAGGCCGCGGTGATCGTCATCGTCGTCATCTTCCTGTTCCTCGGCAGCCTCCGCTCCACCCTCATTCCCATCGTCACCATTCCGCTGTCGCTGATCGGCGTGATGTTCGCGCTGCTCGCACTCGGCTACTCGCTGAACCTTTTGACCCTCCTCGCCCTGGTGCTCGCCATCGGGCTCGTGGTCGACGATGCCATCGTCGTCGTCGAGAACATCCACCGCCACATCGAGGAAGGCCTCTCGCCGTTCGATGCGTCCATCGTCGGCGCGCGCGAGATCGCCGTGCCGGTCATCTCCATGACCATCACGCTCGCGGCCGTCTATGCACCCATCGGATTCGTCTCGGGGCTCACGGGTTCTCTGTTCCGCGAATTCGCCTTCACCCTCGCCGGCGCCGTGATCGTGTCGGGCATCATCGCGCTGACGCTGTCACCCATGATGTGCTCGAAGCTGCTGACGTCGGAGCTTTCCGCCGGCGGCTTCGTCAGGTTCCTCGATCGCACGTTCGAGCGCCTCAAGCATCGCTATCAGCGCCGCCTTTCCCGCACGCTCAACTATCGCCCGGTCACGTTGCTGGTTCTCGTCGGCGTTATCATCGCCACCGGCCTCATGTACGCAACGGCGCAGCAGGAGCTGGCGCCCGAGGAGGACCAGGGCATCCTGTTCAGCCTCGTCAAGACGCCCCCGGCGACGAACATCGACTACACCGAGCAGGTCACCGACCACCTCTACGAGACCTTCAAGACCGTGCCCGAGAAGGAGCATGTTTTCTCCATCAACGGCATGGGCGGCGATGTGCACCAGGCGTTCTCCGGCATCCTCTTCACGCCGTGGGAAGAGCGCACGCGCACCCAGTCGCAGATCCTGCAGGAGCTGCAGCCCAAGGTGAACGGCATCGCGGGTGCCCAGATCCTCACCTTTGGCGAGCCCTCGCTGCCCGGATCCACCGGCGGCCCGCCGATCCAGTTCGTCATCACGACAACGTCGGATTATGAGCAGCTCGCCCAGGTGCTGGAGAAGATGCAGCAGGCGGCGCTGCAGAGCGGCCTCTTCATCTTCGCCGACAGCGATTTGAAATTCGACACGCCGCAGCTCGAGGTGAAGATCGATCACGCCAAAGCCAACAGCCTCGGCATCACCATGCAGGACATCGGCGCTTCGCTAGCGACGCTGCTTGGCGGCAACTACGTCAACCGCTTCAACCTCTACGGCCGCAGCTATCAGGTGATCCCGCAGGTGCCGCGTGATTTCCGCCTGCAGCCCGATTGGATCAAGCGCTACCAAATTAAAACGACGTCGGGCGCGATGGTGCCGCTCTCGACCGTGGTCGACGTGCGCGAGAGCGTGCAGCCTAACGCGCTCACGAGCTTCCAGCAGCTCAACTCGGCGATGTTGCAGGGCGTGCCGTTCCCCGGCCGCACCATCGGCGAGGTCATCGAGTTCCTGAAGGCGAAATCGAAGGAGATCTTCCCGGAGTCGTTCACCTACGACTTCCAGGGTGAAAGCCGCCAGTACGAGCAGGAAGGCAACCGCCTCGTCGTCACCTTCATCTTCGCGTTGATCGTGATCTACCTCGTGCTCGCCGCGCAGTATGAGAGCTTCCGCGACCCGCTCATCATCCTCATCGCGCTGCCCACCTCGATCTTCGGCGCACTGTTACCGCTGACGCTCGGCCTCGCGACCGTCAACATCTACACCCAGATCGGGCTCGTGACCCTCATCGGCCTCATCTCGAAGCACGGCATCCTCATGGTCGATTATGCCAATCACCTGCAGGAGACGCAGGGCATGGGCCGCCGCGAGGCGATCGAGGAAGCCGCCGCTATTCGTCTGCGGCCGATCCTCATGACCACCGCCGCCATGGTGATCGCCATGGTGCCGCTGATCTTCGCGACCGGTGCGGGTGCTGCTTCGCGCTTCGCCATCGGCATCGTGATCGCCTTCGGCATGACCATAGGCACCCTGTTCACGTTGTTCGTGACGCCCGCGGTCTACACATACATCGCGCGCGAACATCCCGGCGGCCGCGCTGCCGCTGAGCCACACCCGGCGCCCGCCGCTGGCAGAGGCTTCAATCAGCCAGCCGAGTGAGTGCGGCGCGCCGCAGGGCGAAAACCCCCCGGCGCGGCGCAAACAGGAACGCCAGCACGAACACGAACGCCTGGATCAGCACGATGCATGGTCCCGTCGCGCCGTCGACATGGAAGCTCACCAGCGTACCGAGGACACTCGACCCGATCGCCACCGCCGCCGCGATGATCAACATGCGTGAGAAGCGGTCGGTGAGGAGATAAGCGATGGCGCCCGGCGCCACCAGCATCGCAACGACGAGAATGATCCCCACCGCCTTCAGCGAGGCGATGATCGTCAGCGCCAGCAGCACCAGCAGACCATAGTGGATGACACCGAGCGGCAGGCCGATTGCGCGCGCGTGCTGCGGATCGAAGCAATAGAGCAGCAGGTCCCGCCACTTGGCGATGATGATCAGCAGCGTCACGCCCGCAATGATCGCCACCTCGATGAGGTCCCGCCGCGTGATGCCGAGCATATCGCCGAAGAGAATGTGGCTGAGGTGCTGCTCGGTCTCGACCTTCGTGAACAGCACCAGCCCCAGGCCGAACATTCCGGAGAACACGATGCCCATCACCGTGTCCTCTTTTACGCGGCTGTTCTCCTTGAGATAGCCCGTCAGCAGCGCACACGTCAGCCCGGCCGCGAAAGCGCCGATGGCGAGCGGCAATCCCATCACGAACGACAGCACCACGCCCGGCAGCACCGCGTGCGAAATCGCATCCCCCATGAGCGACCAGCCCTTCAGGACCAGATAGCAGGAGAGCACCGCGCACACCGCGCCGATGAGGACCGCGGCAATCAGCGCGCGCTGCATGAAGGCATAGCCCATGGGGACGGCGAAGAAATCCCACAGCTCCGTCATGGGATCGCGTCCCCCGAAGATTGCGCCTGCCGGCGCCGGCCCGCGAGCACGCCATGCTTCGGCGCGAAGTAGAAGACGAAGAGAAACACGACCGTCTGCAGCGTAACGATGACCCCACCGGTCGCGCCGTCCAGAAAATAGCTGAGATAGGCGCCGATGAAGCTCGTTCCCGCGCCGATGAGAACGCTCAAGCCGATGAGCCGCCCGAAGCGGTCGGTGAGGAGATAGGCGGTCGCGCCCGGCGTCACCACCATGGCGATGACGAGACAGGCGCCCACCGTCTGCAGCGCAGCCACGGTGCACGCCGCCAGCAGCGTGAAGAACAGGATTTTGAGCGCGCCCGCCCTAATGCCGACCGTCCGCGCGTGGCTTTCGTCGAAGAACACGACGACGAGATCGCGCCACTTGGCAATCAGGATCGCGAGCGACACCAGCGAGATGATGACGACCTGCACCACATCCTCGTCCGAAATCCCCAGAATGTTCCCGAGCACGATGGTCTGTATGCTCACCGACGTCGGGTAGATCGACGCGATCAGCAACCCCGCGGCAAAGAAAGCCGTGAAGACGAGCCCGATGATGGCATCCTCCCGCAGCCGCGTGCGCTGCTTGACGAGCGCCATGCCGAGCGCCGCAAGCAGCCCCGCGACGAAGGCGCCGGCAGCATAGGGAAGCTGCAAAAGGTAGGCGCCGGCAACACCAGGAACCACCGCGTGCCCCAGCGCATCGCCCATCAGCGACCAGCCCTTGAGCATCAGGAATGCCGAGAGGAATGCGCACACCGCGCCCACAAGCGCACTGACGAACATCGCCTTCAGCATATAGTCGTAGAGGAACGGCGCGATGAGCTCACCCATCACTTTTCTCCGTTGTCGCCCTTGCGGCGCAGCGGCTCCTCGTTCGCCGCGCCCTCGCCGTAGAACACGACGGGGCGCTCGTCGTCCGTGAGCACCGTCACGCGGCGCGGGTCGCGGTCGTCGTGCAATTGGCCGCCCTCCAGCCGGAAGCTGCGCAAGACGCCGCCGAACGCCTTTTCAAGGTTCTGCTGTGTAAATGTAACTGCCGTCGGCCCCGCCGCGAGCACCGTGCGATTGAGCAGCACCACGTGGTCGCAGAAGTCCGGCACGCTGCCGAGATTGTGCGTCGACACCAGCATCAGGTGGCCGCTCGCGCGCAGCTGCCGCAACAGATCGATGATGGCGGTTTCGGTCTTCACGTCGACGCCTGTGAAAGGCTCGTCGAGCAGAATGACTGCCGCCTCCTGCGCCAGCGCACGCGCCAGGAAAACGCGTTTTTTCTGGCCGCCGGAAAGCTCGCCAATCTGATGGTGCCGGAAGCGGAGCATATCGACCCGCCCCAGCGCCTCGTCCACCTTGCGCCGGTCCGTCGAAGAGGGAATGCGCAGGAAGTTCATGCGGCCATAGCGGCCCATCATAACGACGTCCTCGACCAGGACGGGAAAATCCCAGTCGACGTCTTCGCTCTGCGGCACATAGGCGACGCAGCCGCGCTTCAAGGCGTCCTTCACCGAGAGGCCGGCGATGCGCACCTCTCCGCTGTTCGGCCGGACGAACCCCATGATCGCCTTGAAGAGTGTCGACTTGCCGCTTCCGTTGACGCCGACGAGCCCGCTGATCGTTCCGGGGCCCAGCTCGAAGGACGCGTCCTTCAGCGCCGTGACGCCATTCGGGTAAGCCACCGTAACGTTGCGGACCGACAGGGAGGCGATCGTGCTTCCCTTCCCCAGTTTGCCGGTCTCGCCCGCGTGACGTTCGCTCATGTGCCAAAGCCTTTGGCGATCGTAGCGACCGTCGTTTCCAGCAGGTCGAGGTAGGTGGGCACCGGGCCGCCTTTTTCGCTGAGCGAGTCGACGTACAGCACGCCACCATAGCGCGCGCCCGTTTCCTTGGCGACCTGCCGCGCCGGTTTGTCGGAAACCGTGCTTTCGCTGAATACCACCGGCACGTTGTTCTTGCGCACTTCGTCGATCACGCGGCGCACCTGCTGCGGCGTGCCCTGCTGATCGGCATTGATGGGCCACAGATAGAGTTCGCGCAGGCCATAGTCCCGGGCGAGATAGCTGAACGCCCCCTCGCTCGTCACCAGCCACCGCTGCGCCGGCGGGATCGCCGCGAGCCGCTCCCGCAGCGGCTGATCGACGGCCTTGATGCGCTCCGAATAGGCGGCGGCATTGCGGTTGTAGGCTTCCGCGTTCGCCGGATCGTGCGCCACCAGGGCTTTGCGAATGTTCTCGACGTAGATCAGCGCGTTGCTGGGCGACATCCACGCATGGGGATTGGGCATCCCCTTATAGGCGCCCTCGCCGATACCGATCGGCGCGATGCCGTCACTGACGACGACGCTCGGCACGTCTTCCACGTTCTGGAAAAACTTCTCGAACCAGCGCTCCAGGTTGAGGCCGTTCCACAGCACCAGATCCGCCGACTGCGCCTTCACGATATCGCCGGGCGTCGGTTGATAATCGTGGATCTCGGCCCCCGGCTTGGTGATGGATTCCACAACCGCCTTATCGCCCGCAACGTTCTGCGCGATGTCGCGGATGACGGTGAATGTGGTGACGACGCGCAGCGGCTTGTCGCGCGCCGCCGCCGCCATGGCTGGAACCACGAGCATGCTGATGCAGATCAGCACGGCGGTGCGGATCAACGTACTTTTGATGATCTCCAAGTGTCGTCTCCGGAGCGCTTCGGCGTTTCAGAGCCCGCTCCCGAAGAAGCGAGACCATCAAAGCAAACCCCGCGACGCTCCCCAGAGACCGGCACTAGTTGCGAATGATTGGCAACTGCAAAATAGGGATCAGCGCCCGCCGATGTCAACGGTGCCCAGCGCGCTCAACCCAGAGCCTGCGGAGAAGCCGGCGCTTCGCCGTTGCTATCGCGAAAGAAAACCAGCGCCGATTGCCCGGCGGCCTTGGCGCGATACATCGCCACGTCCGCATTGGCGAGGATCTCGGGCGCGGCCACCCCATCGGTGGGGATGATGATGGCACCGATCGAGACGCCGACCTCGTGCCCCACCCCGTCAACCCAGACCATGTTGGCGAGCGCCGCAAGGAAACGCGCGCCGACGGCTTCGGCGCCGGCACGGTCGACATCGTAGGCAAGGACGGCGAACTCATCGCCACCGAGGCGCGCCAGAAGATCGGAGGGGCGCGTAACCCGCTTGAAGCGCTCCGCCACCACCTGCAGGACGTTGTCGCCCGCCGAATGCCCGAAACTGTCGTTGACCACTTTGAAATCGTTGAGATCGAGCAGGAAGAACGCGTGGGTGCGCCCGTCCGCCTCCAGCTCGTTGAGCCGCCCCAGGACGGCGCGGCGGTTGGCGAGATCGGTCAGTGGATCACGCATCGCCTGGTCGCGCAGCTCGCGCATCTCGTCTTCCACCACCGCGCGACGGGCGTTCTCGACGCGCTGCTCCTGCACGCGCCGGTAGATGAAGACCGCGATGCAGATCGCCAGCAGCACCGTGAGGGCGATCGCCTCCGCGAGCGATATGCGGCGTTCCTCTGCGGTCAGCTCTTCGCCGAAGCGGAACAGATCGAACTCGATGGCGAGCAGCCCCGCGACGCACAGCACACTGATGCCGAGAAGGGCATCGTGAATGCTGGTCCAGGGATTCGCGGTGATGGATCGCAATAGGGAGTGCCTCATCACCGCTCACGGACCTTCAATAGCAGGGCGATGCCGGCAATCTAGCCGAGCCTCGTTCAAGAAAATGTAAAGCGTGGAGGACAGATGAGTTAACGCGTGCACATGCCGCCTTAACAGGCTTTACCCGCCGTTAGGAAGCAACAGCGCCATGCTGCCAAGTGGCAATTCCATTGCCGCCCACTGGAAAGGTCTCCGCAACCGGGAGCGATGGAACCGCATCCTGCAGCGCCGCCTTAGCCCCGAGGATCGCGGTTTCGCAATGCGCCTCGGCGGAAACATTTGAAACTCGGGGTACGGTCAACGCCATGCGTTTCACCTTCCCACACAGTCACGCGTTTAGCGGCGGACAATTGACGGTGCAGGACGACGCAGCGCCGGGGCCGTCATGTATGGTGGAGTTCGGCGACGGCACGATGGTCATCGGCGAATTGGCCAACACAGCCGATGGCCACTATGACGTGAACATCCCTGACTATAAAACGGCCAAGGGCCACACCGTGAAGGCGCGTTCCTGGCGCATCGCGCGGCGAGGCGGTGAGGGCGTATGGCGTTCGATGCGCATCGCGTGACGCAGCGCAAGAGGCCGCAAACATCACGCGCTGTGCGCCTATGCTTGAACGCCGCGCTCTCCAACAACAACGGCCACTCGAGCGATGGTGCAATCGGGTTGCCGCCACGAAAAGCAGCGGTGCGCCCGCGTCTTCAAACGCCTAAATGTAAACTCAGGCCGTGGGATCGAACCATGCAAGACGATGCACGCGCTACCTATCCACCCATCAACACGCTCAAGTGCGTGGCGGAGAACGTGTGGATCGTCGATGGCCCGGTGATACGGTTTGGTCTGCCATGGCCGAAGTTCCCCTTTCCCACGCGCATGACGGTCGTGCGACTGACATCCGGCGATCTGTTCATCCATTCGCCCACGCCGCTCACGCCGGCGTTGAAGGCAAAGGTTGAAACCGAGGGCGTCGTCCGCTTCATCATTGGTCCGAACCGCATCCACTACTGGTGGATTCCGGAATGGAAGGCTGCCTTTCCCGATGCCGAGGTTTATCTCGCGCCGCGTATCCGGGAGCGCGCCAAGGACCGCATTACCTTCGACGGACTGCCGCTCGTCGCCGATGCCGGCTATCCATGGGATGCCGAGATCGCCACGCTGCCGATCGTCGGCAGCTTCATGACGGAAGTGGAGTTCTTTCACCGGGCGAGCCGCACGCTCATCCTCACCGATCTGATTGAGAACTTCGAGCCGGAGAAAGTCGGCTCCCTGTCCATGCGCCTGCTCAATCGGATCGGCGGCGTCTCCGCGCCCCATGGCGGTCTTCCGCGCGACCTTCGCCTCACCTTCACGTGGCGGCACAAGCGCGAATTGCTGGCGGCCGTGAAGACTATGCTCGCCTGGAATCCCGAGCGCATCATCTTCGCGCATGGGCGCTGGTGCCGGACGAATGGAGCGGCCGAACTGCGCGCGGCGTTTCGATGGCTGCTGAAATAGCGGTGCGCCAAAAGCAAACGGCAATCGGATCGGGCGCCCCTCCGGTGTGTCTGCACGCGCGCGGACAGCACAGAAAGGTGGAATTCACGGCTGCCTGACGTTCGACGCTCGTTACTTGAGTCGGATCAGCCCAGCGTCGGTTGGGCTGAAGCCGCAAGCATCGAAATAGAACGGGCGCAGGTGAGGATCGAAGTCGACATGCAGCCACTCGCAGCCGGCTTCCCTCGCGCGTCCCATCGCCTCTTCGATCAAGCGTGTCGCAAGACCCCGTCGCCTCGCCGCAGACGTTATCATCGTGTCCAGAACGAAGGCGTGGACACCTCCATCCCAGGCGACGTTTACGAACCCGATCAGCTTCGTCGCGCGGCGCAGACAGACCCAGCCCAGACTGAAGCGATTGACCCGGGCCCACCAATCGTCCTCGAACACCCCGTGCTCGAAGCATTCTGCATGCAGCAAATTGACTTCGGCGTTGTCGAACGGGCCCCGCCACTCGGTGACCACCGGCGGCTCGCTGACGCTTTTGGAGGGAGCTGGAGCCATTCGGCGGGTGCTCATTTAGCGCAACGCCTCAAGGTCACGGAGGATGACGTTCGTATCATGGGATTGAAGTCAGAATTGCTGCGAACGCTAGTGGCCGCTTCTAGCGTGAAGCGGCGTCATGGTCCTGTTCTGAAATGGCGCACTCCACTGGGTGAAGATGAGAACTATAGCCCTCCCAAGCCAATCGATGGTCGCTTTAGAGAAGCCACCGTGATCAAGGGGCTCGTCGTATTCGGGGAACGCTCCCAGTCAGTCCGAACGTATCTTGCAGAACCTTTCGACGTGAAAGTACCGATCCAATTGCTTCGCTCATCTGCGGTGGCATCCGGCGCGCGCCAGCATGTCACGAACGATGAGCGGCGTTGCGGCAATCTGGTTCGCTTGCGCGCTCGTGGCAGCCGCGGCAGCAATGGCCGCACGAACCTCCGGCGTGGTCAGAGCAAGTGGTCGCTGACATAGCGAGCCTCCTGCGTCGATCACAACTCCCACGGCCTCGCCGACACCCCCGAGATACGCGGTCAGCACCTGTTGCGCCGTTCGATTGCTCGGCGCCTGGTCCAACATCTGGACGACTTGCGCGACCGATATGGCGCCGGTTTTCGTCGACGGCTCCGCATGAACAGGAACGGCGACGAAGCACGACGCCCACATGGCGACCGTCATTGGAACGGTTCGAGAAACTGACATGTGACCTCCGAGATGAGGCGATAACCGTTACATGAAAATATATTATTGTAAAACGATAATTTTTCGTACTATGATGCGGTCTTCCACAGGAGCTTCCCGCATGGCCACACCCGGCATGAGCGTGCCCGCTAGAAACGATGAACCCCGCGCAACCCGCCTCCTTCGCGTTCGCCGCCTCAGTGGGGCTATGGCGACGATCAGTGTTGCGGTGGCAATTCTGCTTGGAGCCGCGATGTTGCTCTACTGGTGCCTGACGCCTGCCGACATGCTGTTTCGCCACGCCGGCCTCGTTATCCCACCGCCGACGGAGATCGAGCTGCCCATACGGTTGGCCGCCTTCGCGGTCGCCATGATCCCACTCGGCGCGCTGATTGTCGGCTTGCTAAGTGCCCGGCGCTGTTTCGGTTGCTTTGCGACCGGCCGCATCTTTTCCAGTGATGCCGCGCGGAGCCTCCGCGGCTTCGCGCTCGGCGTCGGCGCGTCGGCCCTGCTCCAGCCCATAGCCGGGGCTGCGCTCGGCCTGCTGCTCAGTGCGCTCTCACCGGCCCACACGCGCAGTCTGGTGCTGAACGTCGGTTCGGACACGCTACTGTCGCTGCTGTTCGCCGCGATGGTTGCGATCATCGCGGGCGTGCTGGTCGAAGCGGCCGATGTCGCCGCCGAGAACGATCAGTTCGTCTGAGGAGAGCCGGCCATGCCCATTCAGGTCCGGCTCGGCGTCATGCTCGCCGAACGCAACGTCAAATCGAAGGACCTCGCCGAATATGTCGGGATCACCGAAGCAAACCTTTCGCTTCTCAAGAAGGGCCACGTGAAAGGCGTCCGCTTCGAAACGCTGGAGCGGATCTGCGACTTCCTCGACTGCCAGCCTGGCGACCTCCTCCGCTACCAACGAGCCGAACCCGAGGAAGGAAACTCTCTATGAGCTGGTCGTTTGCTTCCCGATTCATCGCAGTGAAGTCTTTGATTTTGCTGATAGGTGTTTGTTTGACATTGGGAGGCTGCTCATCGCGGCAACTTTATTACGGGGGCCAAGCGTGGCGTCAGAGCCTCTGCCGTGAATCCATGGGCGATGATCGCACGCGCTGTCAGTCAGAGAACCGAAAATCCTACGACGAACATCAGCGAGAGAAGGCCGCCACCAATGATTGATCGTGGATAGACAAATCATGTGTGCGACACGGAGATTGCCGCCTCCATGCTGATCGTCGGCAAGCGAACCAAGACCTTTGCGGTGCAGCGACCAAGGCACGGCAGGGCAAGACCGGCTGCGAGGGTCGAGCGTTTTCGATGGGAAGCTCGATCATCCCGTCGCCGGTCATATCGAGGATCGATTACGCCAGCCCAAGCGGTTGGAAACCGTCCTCGCCATCGTCATCGACCGCCACTAGGAGCGTGGCGAGCGCCATCGCGAGCATCTTGCCGAATTGCATCGGTGAATCACGGAGGCAGACCTGCGGCTCGGCCGTCTCTTTGACGCCATCGAATCCGGCTTGGTGTTCCTCAAGGCGTTGCGGGATCAGGCCACGGCCGACGCGGAACGCACGCAGCTTGCGCTCGATAGTTCAGGCAATCAGGCTATCAGCCGACATGCTCAAGGGGATCGCCCGTAAGGCCGGCGAACGGATACGGCTCGATGATGGCGGCTACCGCCGCGATCATTTGCGCGCTCTGGCGCAGCAGGTCGAGGTCGCGGACGACGAGGTTCGCATCATGGGATCGAAGTCAGAACCGTTGCAAACGCTCGCGGCCGCTTCCAGCAGAAGTCGGCAGCGTTCGGCATCTATAGTTTTGTTCTGAAATGGCGCACCGGGGAAGATTCGAACTCCCGACCCCCAGATTCGTAGTCTGGTGCTCTATCCAGCTGAGCTACCGGTGCTTTCCGCGTATTTATGGGAACGCAGCAACCCTTTGACCGGCGGGCGGAGCCGCGCCGAAGTTCGCCACTACTAATGGCTCGAAGCGTATCACGCAAGTGCCTTGGCGCTGCTACGTGGTGCCGCGTGAAAATTGCGCAAAATCGGCTCCTGCGCCCTGCAATGGGGCCGGTCAATGCCCCCCGCGGTCTGGAATTTCGATCTGGAACGTCGCGCCCTTCTCCGTATCGAGGAGGCGCACATGTCCGCCGTGGACGCCGACGATCTCGGCCGCGATGGCGAGGCCGAGCCCCGTTCCACCCTTCCGCTGCGAGCCCGTGAAGGCCTCGAACAGGTGCTGGCGCGCCTTCGGCGGCACGCCGGGCCCGTTATCCTGCACCTCGACGAAGACGCGTCGCCCCTCGCGCCACGCCTTCACGCGGATTTCACCCGCGTGCTTGTCGCCCAGGCCTTCGAGGGCTTCCACCGCGTTGCGTACGAGGTTCGAGAGAATGCGAAACAGGTGGTCGCGATCGGCATCGATGCGCAGCGTATCGTCCATGTCGAGCACCCACGCGATGCTGCCCTCGCGCGGCAGGCCCACCGCCTCTCCCACCTCTTCCACGAGCGGCTTCAGGCGCAGCAGCTCGCGCCGCGGCGCCGCCTCCTCGGCCCGCCCGAAACGCAAGGTGTCGTTGCAGAAGTTGATGGCGCGGTCGAGCGAGGCGATGAGCTTGGGTGCGAAGCGTTGCACCGTGGGATCGGGAATCGCCGTCAGGCGGTCGGAAAGAAGCTGCGCGTTCGCCAGCATGCCGCGCAAGTCGTGGTTGATCTTGCTCACCGCGAGACCGAGCTGCGCAAGACGCGTCTTCTGCAGCAGCGCGCCGGAGAGTTGGCGCTGCAGCTCGCCCAGCTCGCGCTCCGCCGTGCCGATCTCGTCATGCCGGTCCGACGGCACGATGATGCGTGCCGGGTCTTCCGGATCCTGCCGGAAATGCACCATGGCATGCGTGATGCGCATCATCGGCCGCACGAGCAGACGGCTCAGCGCGAAATAGACGAGCGCGGCCGTCAGCAGCGAAATGATGATCGAGACGCCGAGAATGTTGAGCGCATAGGCATCGAGCGCCGCCTTCAGCGGTGCCTCGGGCATCACGATCTCGACGAGATCGTCCTTGTCGTCGCCGATGCTGCCCAGCACTCGGATCGTGCGTCCCTCCGGCGCGAAGAACACCGCTAGCGCATCGCCGATCTGCTCCAGCCGCAGACGCACGCCGTCGAGCCAGTTCTCCGGCTGCTGGCGCAGATCATAGTGCGCATCGATCGTCATCTGCGGATCGACCGGCAACACCAGGCGCCGCACGCCCTGCCGGCGCGACGCGATCGCCTTCACCTGCGCCGTGCGCAGCATCTCCGCGCGAAGACCGGAAGGAACGTCCCCGCCCGGAAAACCCTCCGCGGCGAGGGTTGCCAGCTGCGCTGCGGTCAGGCGCTCGTTCAGCCAATCGACGCGGAACGTCGAGATCGACGGCAGGAAGATCAGAACTTCCGCCAGCATCACGAAAACGGCCGTGAGCATGAGAAGCTTGGCGGGCAAGCCGAGGTCGCGCCAGCCCTTGACGTACTTCGCAGCCCACCTCGAAATGGGCGGGCCCGCGCGCCAGCGGCCGGTTAAATCTGTCTTCCGCGCCTCGTCTTTGTTTTCGCGGAGCACACGCGTCCTTTCGCCCCCAGGTCGATCATCCGAGCTTAGCAAACAGATTTATAATCTTGCGTAAGGTCGGACTGGCAAGGTTGCCCGCATAGTAGCTGCTCGCGACGCGCTTGTTGATCTCGCCAAGCGTCGGATACGGCGGATTCCATCGCGTCATGGCCTTGATATTGAGGTTTTGGGCGATTGCGAGCGACCAGGGCTGGATCAGCTCCCCCGCCCGTGCGCCGACGATGCCCGCGCCCAGTATACGCCCGTCCGGCCTGGTGATGACCTTCACATGGCCCGCCGTCTCGCTATCCGCCTGGGCGCGGTCGTTCTCCCGGAAGGGCCAGCGCAGGACGTGGATCTTTTTGCCCCCCGCGGTGGCCTCCGCCTCCGACAGGCCGACATAGGCAAGCTCCGGGTCCGTGAATGTTGCGCGCGGAATGAGCCGCCCGTCGACACGTACCGGCAAGCGCAGCAGGGCGCGGCTGATGACGATCCCCGCGTGATAATCCGCGACCTGACTATGCGGCGTGCCGCCGGCCACCGTGCCGACGGCGAAGACGCGCCGGTTCGTCGTCTTGAGGCCGGGGCTGACCTTGATCCCCTTCGCATCATGACGGATGCGCGCCGCATCGAGACCGAGGTCGGCCGTCGCCGGCTTGCGTCCATCGACGACGAGCAGATGACTTCCTTCGACGACGTGCCTCTCGCCATCGACGCTGACGTTCACGCGGATGCGCCCCAGCCCGCCCTCGATGCTTTCCACCTTGGCGCCCTGGTGCACCGCGATGCCCTCATCGGTGAGGCAATCGAGCACGAGTTTGGCAAGCTCGGGATCTTCGTCGGGTAGCGCCGTCCCCGCATCGAGCACCATGACGCGCGCGCCGAGCCGGCTATAGGCCTGCGCAAGCTCCAGCGCGACCGGCCCAGCGCCGAGCACGATGAGGCTGTTGATGCGCTCCCGGTTGTCGAAGATCGTTTCGGTCGTGAAATAGGGCACGCTGTCGAGACCCGGGATCGAGGGGATCGACGGTGTCGCGCCCGTCGCAATGACGAAGCGCCGCGCGCGGATGCGGTGCTCGCCTGCGATCACCGTGCGCCGGTCGACGAAGCGTGCCGCCGCATGGATGACGCGCACGCCGAGGCCGGCAAAGCGCTCCGGCGCAAAGTTCGGCGCCACGCTGTTCACCACGTGCTCGACATGCCGATGCACCGCCCGCATATCGATTTCGGGCTCCCGCGCGCCGATGCCGAACGTGCCGGCCGTCCGCATCCCGTGGGCGCGCGCGCCGACTGCCGCCAGAGCCCGCAACGGAATGCAGCCCGAATTGAGCGCATCGCCCCCGAAGCGCTGGCGCTCGACGAGCACGACGTTGCGGCCGAACGCTGCGGCTGCGGTGGCGACCGCCAATCCGGCCGGCCCCGCGCCGATCACGCAGATTTCCGTGACGATCTTTTCGCTGTCGGTTTCCGCCTTGGCCCCTGACGCCGCCACCTCTGGCTTAGATCCCGACATTGCCATCCCCCTCCAGCCCACCGAACGTTTCCCATCCGGCGGCGAAAAATTACGGATACGGGACGCCTGCCGAAGTGGTTAACTTGATTTGCCATTTCCGGCGCCCCGGCGCACCCTACTTGGCATCTGCGGCGGTGGATTAACGCGCTTTGGAGCATGCGTTGACTTGCCCGCCGCCAGCCCGTATAAGCCCCGCCAATCCTTGAGAAGCATGCGATCCTGCCGACGGCGACCGCAAGGTTGGCAGGCCGCCATTTTCGCGACGCTGGAGCTGTATCGTGAAGCGCACCTATCAACCGAGCCGGCTCGTCCGTAAGCGCCGCCATGGCTTCCGTAAGCGGATGCTGACCAAAGGCGGCATGCGCGTGCTCATGCGCCGGCGCGCCAAGGGCCGCAAGCGCCTGTCGGCCTGAGCGGGTGGGGTTAACCCTCCGGCTGCCGTCGAGCGTAGTCCTTGAAGGGATCTGCGCCGTGGCTCCTCCTACCCTGAAAAAACGACGCGAATTCCTCTGGGTCAGGGACGGCCGCCGCTGGAGCGTGCCCGCCTTCGTCCTGGAGGCCCGGCCCCGACAGAATGTCGCGGATACCGATGGTGAGGCGCGTTTCGGCTACACCGTATCGAAAAAGGTGGGCGGTGCGGTCGCGCGCAACCGCGTACGCCGGCGCTTCAGGGCACTGACGGCGTCGCTGGGGCCCGATCAGACGCAGCCGGGCTTCGATTACGTCCTGATCGCCCGCACGCCCGCCATCGAGCGCCCCTTCTCCGACCTGAAGACGGATCTGGACGTCGCCCTCGCGCGCGTTCATCAAGGCGCGGGGCAAAAGCGCCGAGGGCGGAAGAACGCGTGATTTCCGGCTTTGCGTGGCAGTGGTCTCGGAGTATTGCCACTGGCTTCGTAAGGACCGCGCCCCGCGCGTGGCAGATGCAGGCGGCCGGCACCACCACCGGCCGAACAAAACGGCGCTGAGGAAGCGATGCAGTCGCAAGACCCCAACCAACAGAAAAACCTTCTGCTCGCCGTCGTCCTGTCCATGGCGGTGTTGCTCGGCTGGCAGCTCTTCTATGCGGGCCCGAAGCTGCGCAACGAGCAGGCGCGCCAGCACGCCCAGAACGAGCTGACGCAGAAGGCCGAGCCGGCCGCGAAAGACGGCACCACGCCGTCCGCTCCCGCGGCGCCGGGCGCCGCAGTCCCTGGTGCTTCGCCGTCATCGGTGACGCTGTCCCGTGACGAGGCCATCGGCGCTTCGCCGCGCGTGAACATCGAAACGCCGTCGCTGCGCGGCTCGATCGCCCTCAAGGGCGGCCGCTTCGACGACGTCGTGCTCGTGAAGTACCACGAGACCGTCAACCCCAAGAGCCCGAACGTCGTTCTCTTCTCGCCGAGCGAGAGCCCACACCCCTACTTCGCGGAATACGGCTGGGTGCCCACCGCGGGCTCCGACACGAAAGTGCCCGACCGCGACACCCTCTGGAAGGCCGAAGGCGGCACCACGCTGACCCCGCAGTCCCCCGTGACGCTCACCTGGGACAACGGCCAGGGCCTTCTCTTCAAGCGCACGATCTCCATCGACGACCGCTACATGTTCAAGCTTGTCGACGAGGTCGAGAACCGCTCCACTGCCGAGGTCGCGCTTGCACCCTATGCGCGCGTCCACCGCTACGGAACGCCGAAGATCGAGAACAACTGGATCCTGCACGAAGGCCTCATCGGGGTCATCGGCGCCCAGGGTGAGCAGCGCAGCAAGTACGCCACGGCGCTCGAGGAGCCCCCGCGCCTCTTCGATCCGGCGACCGGCGGCTGGCTCGGCTTCACCGACAAATACTGGGCGGCAACAGTCATCCCCGACCAGAAGGCGCAGTACCGCGCGCAGTTCTCCGCCCAGGCGCCGCGCCTGCCGAGCGAGCAGCCGTCCTATCAGGCCGACTACATCCGCGATGCCATCCGTGTGGCGCCGGGCGCGAAGGCCGAGGTCGAGGCGCAGCTCTTTGCCGGCGCGAAGCAGATGGCGCTCTTGCAGCAGTATCAGGCCACCGGCATCCAACAGTTCGACCTGCTGATCGACTGGGGCTGGTTCTTCTTCATCACCAAGCCGCTGTTCCAGTTGATGGAAGCGATCAACTCGATCGTTCATAACTTCGGCGTCACCATTCTGATCCTCACCGTTCTGGTGCGCCTTGCCTTCTTCCCGCTGGCCAGCAAGCAGTTCGCTTCCATGGCCAAGATGAAGAAGCTGCAGCCGCAGATGGAGCAGATCCGCGAGCGCTACAAGGACGACAAGGTCAAGCAGCAGCAGGCGCTGATGGACCTTTACCGCAAGGAGAAGGTGAACCCGATCGCAGGCTGTCTGCCGATCCTTCTCCAGATCCCGGTGTTCTTCGCGCTCTATAAGGTCCTCTACATCACCATCGACATGCGGCATGCGCCGTTCTTTGGGTGGATCAAGGATCTCTCGGCGCCCGACCCGACCTCGCTGTTCAACCTGTTCGGACTGCTGCCCTACGCGGTGCCGGAGTTCCTTCACATCGGCGTGTGGCCGCTGATCATGGGCATCACCATGTGGCTGCAGATGCAGCTCAATCCGCAGCAGCCCGATCCGATCCAGCAGAAGATCTTCGCCTGGATGCCGGTGATGTTCACGTTCCTGCTGGCCGCTTTCCCGGCCGGTCTCGTGATCTACTGGGCATGGAGCAACACGCTCTCGCTCGCCCAGCAGTACTACATCATGAAGAAGCAGGGCGTTGAGGTGCATCTCGCCGGAAACCTGTCGCGACAGTTCAGATCGCTGGCGACGACAGCGGAACGGGGCGCAGGTCTCATCAAGCGGCGCTCCGGTAAGGAATAGGCGCGGAGCGCCGTCGCGCTGAAAGCGGGCGGCCGACATGACGGAACGCGACAAATCACTGCTCGACGCCGGCGACCAACTGTTCGAGCGGCGCTGGCAACTGCTGAAGAGTGCGCCGGCGCTCGAGTTCCTGCCGCCCGCCGATCGCCCCGAGATCGCATTCGCCGGCCGCTCGAACGTCGGCAAGTCGAGCCTCATCAACGCGCTCGTGCGCCAGGGCGGCCTGGCCCGTACGTCCAATACGCCCGGCCGTACGCAGGAGCTCAACTTCTTCCTGAGTGACGGCGAACCGCTCTACATCGTCGACATGCCGGGATACGGCTATGCCCGCGCACCGGTCGACAAGGTCGCCGCCTGGGGTGCGCTGGTCACCGACTACCTGCGCGGGCGCACGACGCTTGCGCGCGTCTTCCTGCTCATCGATGCCCGCCACGGCCTCAAGCCCACCGACAAGCAAGTCGCCGAGATCCTCGATGACGCGGCGGTCACCTATCAGGTGGTGCTGACCAAGGGCGACAAGATCAAGCCGCACGAGTTGGAGAAAGTCGCCGAGGAAACGGCGGCGGCGCTCGCCAGATACCCGGCGGCGTTCCCCGAGGTGATCGTCACATCGGCGGAAAAGGGCGTCGGCATCCCGGAGCTGCGCGCCACCATCGCCGGCATCCTCGCCGATCGGGCATAGAGTGCTTCCGGAAAAGTGGGTGCCGGTTTTCCGATAGGAAGCACGACGTCGAAGTGAGTGCTTCCGGAAAAGTGGATGCCGGTTTTCCGATAGGAAGCACGACGTCGAAGTGAGTGCTTCCGGAAAAGTGGATACCGGTTTTCCGATTGGAAGCACGACGCCAAAGTGAGTGCTTCCGTACAGATTTTCCGACCAGAAGCACGGGCAATCCGGCACGCTGGGCCGTGCTCAACCTGCGAACACCGCGCGTTGTGCTTCGAAGGCGCGTTGGAACGCCGGGCGTGCTTCGCCGCGAGCGACATAGGCCGCGACATTGGGGCAGGCTTCCAGCAAGTCCGATCCGTGCAGGCGGCGCAGTACCGACACCATCATCAGGTCACCGGCGCTGAACGCTCCATCAAGCCATTCATCATCGCCGAGCCAACTGGAAAGCTCGCCCAGCCGCTTGCGTGTGCGCTCGTCGAGTATGCGCTGCCGCTGCTCGTACCAGGGCTCCCCGCCCTCGAGAACCTTGGCGAGACTGCGCTCGAAGATCGGCGGCTCCAGCGTGTTCAGCGCAGCGAACACCCATGTGATTGCCCTTGCCCGTGCTGCTACATCCGCCGGCAGCAGGCCGGCGTTGTTCTGAGCGATATGCAGTACGATCGCCCCCGACTCGAACAGCACGAGGTCGCCCTCCTCATAGCTAGGTATCTGCCCGAACGGCTGCAGGGCGCGATGCGCAGGCTCTTTCAGCGCGGTGAATGAGACCAGCCGCACCTCGTAGGGTAGTCCCACTTCTTCCAGCGCCCAGCGCACGGGCATGTCGCGCGCCAATCCCCTACCGCCGTCGGGCGAGCGTTCGAAGGCGGTGATGGTGATCGTCATGCTGGAGCTTCCTCAGGTTGGCTGAGTTGCTTGGCGCCGCTAGCCCCCGAACAATCGCGACAGCGCTGGCAGCCAGGTGTCGAAAGTTCTCTCGCCGAACTTGGCGAGCAGGCCGCCGGCCACGGCGGCAATGCCCCAGCCGACCCAGCGTCTCCCCGTCTCCGCATAATTCGTGCGAACGCGCACGGTGATGACCTGATCGGGCAGCGCCGTCTCGGCGGCCAGCCCATCGGCGCTCACGGTGCGTGCTGAGATGATGAGCTGCAAGCGCCGCTTCCCGGTATCCCGCGGCGTCACATGCCAGCGCCAGCTCGCGAAATCGTCCGACGACATCAGCGTCGTCTTCTCGATCCACTGCGTCTCGGGCGACGCCGTCTCGATGAAGAAACCACCGTCGGGCGCGCGCAGCCGCACCGACATGGCCTTCGCGACCGTAATGTCGTGGTGGTACGCCGCCGCGCCGCCCTGCAATCCTTCGGCGAGCGCCTGCACGTCTGCGCGTGCGATGCGCACTTCGATCATCGCCGGCATTGCGATGCGCATGATGCGCGGGATGTTCTCGACGAGCTGGCCGATCTCGGCGCGCCGGGCAACCACCGGACGGCCGGGGCCGGGACGCGGGCGTGCATCCCGCCCGGGAAATTCCATCGCCGGCTCGAAATTACCCTCGAAATTTCCCCGGCCAGGTTCAGCCCGTGCCGCCAAGGTCGGGTCTGATGCCTGTTCCGGCCACGGCGCCAGCGGTGGCGGACCGGGCGGCCTCGTCGCACCGTGGCGCGATGTAGATCCGGCTGCTGCCGGCGCGGGCGGCGGAACGTATGGCGCAGCCGCACCGGACGGACCGGGCGGCGGCGCGGGATAGCGCGGATCCGGCCGTGCCGGCTGTGGCATCGGCGGCGGCGCCCAGCCGTCGTGGGGCGACGGCGGTGGGATCGGCGGCGGAAACGGTGCCGACGCCGGCGCCGGCATTTGCGGCGGCCCGCCGCGCTGCGTGTGCCCGTGTTCCCGGTCGTCCCCATAGCCGGCCGGCGCCGCATAGTCGGCGACCCCGGGCTCGCCGTAGTCGGGCTCGGCGTACGTCTCCGCAGCATCGCCTTCGAACGAGGGTTCGACCGGTTCGGCGCCGTAGCTGTCTACGGGCGCTTCCCCATGTCCCTGTCCGTAGTCCGGCCGCTGCGGCTCCGGACGGTAATGATTGGCGGTCGGCGTGGCGCGCCTGAACGCAGGCGGCGGCGCCCCCTGCGGCGGCGGTTCGAACTCGGTCGCAGGTTCTAGGTCGGGCTCATCTTCCGGCTCTGGTTCGGGCTCCGGCTCATAGTCGGGACCGTAGGGCGCGCGCTCCCGCTGCCCGAGGATCGGCGGCAGCGTGCTCCGGTAGTCCGAAGGCTCGTGCCGTTGCTCCGCCGCGCCCTCGCGATGGGCCGGTGCTGCATATTCGCCGCCGTCAGTTTCCGACGGATCGAAATCGGGTTCGCCTTGCGGAGGCCCGTGCGGCTGGGACGGCGGTTCGAACGCTTCGCCGGCAGCATCTGCATTCGCCGCGGCATGGAACGCCTCGTCCGGCGCGTCGTCGGCTGGATAATGGTGATCCGGCTGCGCCGGCTCGCCCCCGTCGCGCGAATCCCCGGCCTGAGGGCCGGGCGTCGCGGCATGGTCTTGAGCATGGCGGCGTGGCGGGGCTGTCCGCGACTGCACCCGCTCGCGCGCATTGGCGAGGATCGCCTCCGCATCGGGCGCAGGCGCCGACCGCGGCGGCGGCTCGGCAGGCTTGGCCTGCAGGGCACGAATCGCCCCTTCGAAGGTCATGCCGAGCTCGCCCAGCACGTGGGCCGCAACGCTTTTTCCGTCGCCCACGATGGCCGCGAGCACGATGGCGCCGTTGATCTCCCGCCGTCGGCCGCCCCGCGCCGCGGCAGCGGCAGCCTCGAGGATGCGGCGCAGATCCGGTGCTACGAGCAGCTCCCCATGCTGGCCCTGGGGATGCGGCGCGATGACGGAGAGTTGCCCCTCCACCTCGCGCACCAGCTCGGCGACGTTGACGTTGCTTGCCGCCAGCACCAGCACCGCGTCCTGGTCGTCGCACAGCGCCAGCAGCATATGCTCCAGCGTCACCTCGATGTGCGCCCGCGCCCG
Source organism: Hyphomicrobiaceae bacterium (assembly GCA_044507625.1). Classification (GTDB taxonomy): domain Bacteria; phylum Pseudomonadota; class Alphaproteobacteria; order Rhizobiales; family Hyphomicrobiaceae; genus Hyphomicrobium_A. The sequence goes on from JBIQJE010000006.1 coordinate 39,993, forward strand.
TGCATGCTCCGTCGCCCGCGACAGTGACGCCGCGAGCCCGGAAGACATGGCGATGCGGCTCAAATCGTCGGCGATCATGAAGGCTTCCCAGGAATGAATGGCGCAGGCCGCGCTCTGCGGAGCTGGGGGTGGGCAACCCCGGTTGCATAGCACTTACTACGCCCTCTAGCAGGCGAATGTGGGGGAATCTCGTTGCATTTTGGCGGCTCTCCGTCACGCCCCGGATGGGCTTGAGCTTAAGGCCGCAGGGCTTTGCTCAAGGGCCCTAGCCGGTATATGAGCAGGCCACGGTTGCGCAGATGCCCCAGGCGGAGCTGCGGCGGCCAGTCGCAACGGATGCACGCCAGACAACAGGCCAAGGCTAGGAACATGAAGCCGATGACGCCGAAGGACGCCGCCCCCGGAACGCCGGAAAACACTCCGTCCCCCCACGTTCAGGCGCGCATCCTGGCTGAGGCGCTTCCGCACCTGATCCGCTACGACGAGCAGACCGTCATCATCAAGTTCGGCGGCCACGCGATGGGCGACGCCGCTCTCTCCGAGGCCTTCGCGCAGGATATCGTCTACCTGAAGCAGTCGGGCGTGAACCCGATCGTGGTGCATGGCGGCGGCCCGCAGATCGCGGCCATGCTGAAGAAGCTCCAGATCAACTCCGATTTCGTGCACGGCCTGCGCGTCACCGACAAGCCCACCGTCGAGGTGGTGGAGATGGTGCTGTCCGGTCTCATCAACAAAGACATCGTCTCGGCCATCAACCGGCAGGGCGGCAAGGCGGTCGGCATCAGCGGCAAGGACGCCAACCTGATGATCGCCCAGCGCATCACCGAGATGCCCGATCCGGAATCGAACCTGATGAAGGCCGTCGACATCGGCTATGTGGGCGATCCCATCGAGGTCAACCCGCACATCGTCGATGTGATCTCCAACTCCGATCTCATCCCGGTCATTGCTCCCGTCGGCATCAGCCGCGACGGGGAGACCCTGAACATCAACGCCGATACCTTCGCCAGCGCCCTCGCCGCGCGCATGAAGGCCAAGCGCCTCTTACTGCTCACCGACGTTGCCGGCGTCCTCGACAAAGAGCGCAACCTCATTTCCCAGCTCACCATCGAGGAGGCGCGTCAGCTCATCAAGGACGGCACCATCTCCGGCGGCATGATCCCGAAGATCGAAGGCTGCATCGAGGTTGTCGAGGCGGGTGTCGAGGCCGTCGTCATCATCGACGGGCGCGTGCCCCATTGCGTGCTGCTGGAGCTTTTCACCGCGCACGGCGTCGGCACGCTCCTGGGCCGCCCGCAGCGCAAATCGAGGACACCGGCCGAATGAGCGCTTCCCGTCCCCTTACCCAGGCTGGCGCCACCGGCCCTTCGTGGCGCGAGAACGGCAGGCAGGACGGCGACCGCCGCGGATTTGACGGCACGAAGGTCTGGATCTTCGATCTCGACAACACGCTCTATCCGTCGGCGTGCAATCTCTTCGCCGAGGTCGACCAGCGCATGGGCGAGTTCATCGCCCGCCTGCTGGACGTACCCATCGAGCACGCGCGCTATCTGCAGAAGCGCTACTACCACGACTACGGCACGACGCTGACGGGCCTCATCAAGCTCCACCGCATCGATCCGTTCGAGTTCCTGGAATTCGTGCACGACATCGACCTGGCGCCGCTGGAGCCCGCACCGGAGCTCGCCCGTGTGCTGGAAAGCCTACCCGGCCGCCGCATCATCTTCACCAACGGCTCGCGCGTGCACGCCGAGCGCGTTGCCGGCAAGCTCGGCGTGCTCCACCTGATGGAAGACATCTGCGATATCGCCGCGTGCGAGTTCATCGCCAAGCCCTCGCCGGATGCGTTCAAGCGCATGACCGACCGCCACGGTGTCAAACCCAGCGAGGCCGCCATGTTCGAGGACATGCCGCAGAATCTCGAAGCGCCGCACACCCTTGGCATGACGACCGTGCTCGTCCATTCCGATTATATGGATCACCCTGCGCAGGCGCAGATGCGCAAGTGGCGCGCATTGCCCGAGCATATCCACCACGCGACCGACGACCTGCAGCGTTTTCTGGCCGGCGTGAAGAAGACCGCGATCGAATAACGAAGCGCCCGCCCCGCCGGCAGCATGGCTCTCGTTTTCGAATATTTCGGAGCGTAAAAAAACGCGCCGGGCCTGGCCCTCAGCGCGTCGGGATCGGCTTCTCGCCGCGGTAGTCGTAAAAACCGCGATTGGTTTTTCGGCCCAGCCAGCCGGCTTCCACGTATTTCACGAGCAGCGGGCACGGACGATATTTGGAATCCGACAGCCCCTCGTACAGCACCTGCATCACCGAAAGACACGTATCGAGGCCGATGAAATCGGCAAGCTCGAGGGGCCCCATCGGATGGTGCGCGCCGAGCTTCATTGCCTTGTCGATCGCCTCCACCGTGCCGACGCCCTCATAGAGCGTGTAGACGGCTTCGTTGATCATCGGCAGCAGGATGCGGTTGACGATGAAGGCGGGGAAATCCTCGCTCACCGCCACCGTCTTCTTGAGGCTCTCGACGAAGTTGCGCGTTACCGCGAACGTCTCGTCATCCGTTGCGATGCCGCGGATCAGCTCCACCAGCTCCATCAGCGGCACCGGATTCATGAAGTGCATGCCGATGAAGTGCTCGGGCCGGTCGGTCGTGGAAGCCAGGCGCGTGATGGAGATGGACGACGTGTTCGTCGCCAGCATCGTTTCCTCGCCGATATGCTTGCACACGTCGGCGAAGATGCGCCGCTTCACCGCCTCGTCCTCGGTCGCCGCCTCGACGACGAGCTCGCAGTCGCCGAAGGCCTCGAAGCTTGGCGCGTACGTGATGCGCTGAAGCGCCGGGGCAACATCACCTTCCGCGATGATGCCCTTCTCGGCCTGGCGCTTCATGTAGCGCTCGATCGTGCGGACAGATTCTTCCACGGTCTCCTTCTGGAGATCGTTGATCGCCACGTCATAGCCGTTGAGAGCGACGACGTGGGCAATACCGGTGCCCATCTGGCCGGCACCGATGATGCCGACCTTCTTGATGGTTTGTGGAACCTTGCGATCGCCTTTGGGCTTGTCTGCCGATTTGACTGCCACGTTCATTGCCCGCAAGTCCTTCTGTCCCCGATCGTTGCGCCTTACTAGCCGGCCTTCTTCAGCTCTGCCTCGAGCTCGGGCAGAGCCTGGAATAGATCGGCCACAAGGCCATAGTCTGCGACCTGGAAGATCGGCGCTTCGCCGTCCTTGTTGATCGCCACGATGATCTTGGAATCCTTCATGCCGGCGAGATGCTGGATCGCGCCGGAGATGCCGACCGCAACATAAAGATCGGGCGCCACAACCTTGCCCGTCTGTCCGACCTGCATGTCGTTCGGCACATAGCCCGCATCGACCGCCGCGCGCGAAGCGCCCACGGCCGCGCCGATCGCGTCGGCAACCGGCTCCAGATACTTCTTGAAGTTCTCGCCCGACTGAAGTCCCCGTCCACCCGAGATGATGATACGGGCGGAGGAAAGCTCCGGCCGATCCGACTTCGTCAGCTCCGCCTTCTCGAAGGTGGAAAGGCCCAGCGCCGCTGGAGCGGCGATGCTCTCAACCGCGGCCGAGCCGTCCTCGGCCACCGAAGGGAACGCCGAGATGCGCACCGTGACGACCTTCTTGGCCTCGGGAGACTGCACCGTCTGGATCGCGTTACCCGCATAGATCGGCCGCTCGAACGTGTCGGCGGAGACGACCTTGGTGATGTCGGAGATCTGCATCACGTCGAGCGCAGCGGCGATGCGCGGCGCGACGTTCTTGCCCGACGTCGTAGCCGGCGCGACGAATGCGTCATAGCTGCCCATCAGCGGCGCGACGAGCGCCGCAACTTCCTCCGCAAGGCCGTGCTCCAGATGCGGCGCATCCGCGTGCAGCACCTTGGAGACGCCCGCGAGTTTCGCCGCTGCCTCGGCAGCCGGCTTGGCATTATGTCCGGCGACGAGCACATGGATGTCGCCGCCGATCTGTTGGGCCGCCGCAACCGCCTTCGCCGTCGCGCCCTGCAGTGCGCTGTTGGTGTGCTCAGCGAGTAGAAGAATAGCCATCAGAGCACCCCGGCTTCGGCTTTGAGTTTCTGCACCAGCTCGGCGACGTTACCGACGCGCACGCCCGCCTTGCGGCTGGCCGGCTCCGAGATCTTCTGCACCTTGAGGCGCGGCGCGATATCGACGCCGAAATCCTCCGGCTTCTTGGCGTCGAGCGGCTTCTTCTTCGCCTTCATGATGTTCGGCAGAGATGGATAGCGCGGCTCGTTGAGACGAAGGTCGGTGCTCACCACTGCCGGCATCTTGAGGCGCACGGTCTCGAGGCCGCCGTCGACTTCGCGCGTGACGACGGCAGCGCCATCCGTCAGCTCGAGCTTGGAGGCGAAGGTGCCCTGCGGCCAGCCGAGCAGCCCCGCGAGCATCTGGCCCGTCTGGTTGCAGTCGTCGTCGATGGCCTGCTTGCCGAGAATGACGAGGTCGGGCTGCTCCGCCTCGACGACGCCCTTGAGGATCTTGGCGACCGCGAGCGGCTCGATCGCAACGTCTGGCGTCTCGATGTGAATGCCGCGGTCGGCACCGATGGCGAGTGCAGTGCGGATCGTTTCCTGCGCCTTTGCCGGACCGATCGAAACGACGATCACTTCCGCCGTGCCGCCTTTTTCCTTGATGCGCACCGCCTCTTCCACGGCGATCTCATCGAAAGGGTTCATCGACATCTTAACGTTGGCCAGATCGATGCCAGAGCCGTCGGGCTTGACGCGAATCTTGACGTTGAAATCGACAACTCGTTTGACCGGCACCAGGATCTTCATGCCGTCGGCTCTCCAAGCGTTGTTTGGCTATCTGCTGAGCGGGAACCGTTGTGCAGCGCGACGAAATCGTCGCCACGCGCCGCGATAAAATCCCCTGTCGCAGGCCTTCTTCCGATTATTCGCAAGTGCGAAATGAGAACCTACGAGCGCGTGGAATGCAAGTCAATTGGGGGCCCTGTTAACCGAATTGCCCCGCACCCCGACGGCGAGCGGACGGCCCTCCTACGGCAGCCGGAGGTCGGTACGCCGGTCAGGCAAGGCTTACGCCACGATCGAAGAGGGGCACGCCCGGACGCCGCATGAAGACGATCAGAACGGCGCCGGCGATGAGGCCGCCGATATGGGCCCACCAAGCGACCGGCCCCGTCTCCGGCATCGCCACCATGACGATCTGGAGGACGATCCAGCCGCCGAGCGCCAGCCCTGCCGTGATCCGCAGCGGTATGACCTTGAACGCCAGCACCCACACGCTCACCCGCGGATGCAGCATCAGATAGGCGGCGATCACCCCCGCGACGGCGCCGCTGGCGCCGATTAGCGGCAGCTCGCTGTCGGGCAGCATGAAGGCGTGTAGTAGGCCCGCGAAGACGCCGCACGCGAGATAGAAAAGGAGAAAGCGCGCGTGCCCCACCGCATCCTCCACGTTGTCGCCGAACACCCAGAGGAACAGCATGTTGCCCGCGAGGTGAAAGACGTCGGCGTGGAAGAACATGTACGTGAGGAGCGTCGTCTGCTCGGCGACGGTAATGCCTTCGCCCGTCAGAGAGCCCGAGTGATCGAAGTGGACCTGCGTGCCGAGCAGATGGCTGGGCGTGAGCGCGAAGCTCGCAATGGTCCCATCGCTGAGACCGCTGACTTCGAGGATGAACACGATCACATTGGCGATGATCAAGCCAACGGTCACATACTGAAACGGAATGGATTTCAGCGAGTTTTCATCACGCAGCGGAATGAACAAAGGGAAGCGCCCCACCTAGGAGTTCTAAGCAAAAGCCTCCGGGGCAACGGCTAGCGGTTCTGCCCCGGAACCCACAGAACGTCGCTCTTGCCGCGATCGTTGACATACCGGCTGGCGACAAAAAGAAAGTCCGAAAGACGATTTATGTATTGCAGCGCCGCCGCGCTCACCGGCTCGTTGGGATCCGACGCCAGCTCCACCATGAGCCGCTCGGCGCGCCGCGAAACGGTGCGCGAAACGTGCAGTGCCGCCGCCGCAGGCGAGCCCCCCGGCAGCACGAACGAGCGCAGCGGCTTCAGCTCCGAATTCATTTCATCGATTTCGGCCTCGAGACGCTTCACCTGCGCGTCCGTGATGCGCAGCGGCTCGTACTCGAGCTTCTGCCCGCGGTCGGGTACGCACAGGTCCGCGCCGAGGTCGAACAGGTCGTTCTGGATGCGGACGAGCTTCGCATCGACGCCCGGATGGCCCGCGCCGAGATGCACCCGCACCATGCCGATGGTGGCGTTCGTCTCGTCCACCGTGCCGTAGGCGGCGATGCGCAGGTCGTGCTTGGCGACGCGTTCGCCGCTGCCGAGCGCCGTGGTGCCCTTGTCGCCCGTGCGCGTATAAATCTTGCTGAGTACGACCATGTCTTCTCTATCCCCGTGGCGCCGAACCCATCATAACGCAACTTTACCGGCGCTGCGCGCTGGCGGCAGCCGCACGTCAGCCGTAGTTATGGGCGAGCACGAACAGCACGATGATGACGATAGCGGCGGCCTGCAAGCCGATGCGCCAGCGCATGAGCTTCTGGCTGAGGTGCGGATTCCTGCCCCGCATCAGATTCCAAAGCCCGAGGAACAGGACCAGCACCACCGCGGCCACGGTCAATGAGGTGAGATGATAGAGCACCGTGTCCATAGTCGTTCGTCCTCCGTTCCCGCCTTCTTAAGCCTTTGGACACGAGCGGGCAAACCGTATCTCATGGCTAGGCGGGCGCGACATCGCGCATCGGGACCGCAACGCCTTGGCAATCTGCTGCGCGCCATAATTGCCGCAATTGCCGCCTCTGGTGCGACGCCCAGCCGGCACGAAGGGGGAGCACGGCCGTTGAGACGGTTACGACTTTCAGCACGCGCAACGCCCTGCATTCTCGCGGGTGCCCTTGCGGGTGCGGTGCTTGCAGTGCCCTCGCCGGCCGCCGTCGCGCAGGCAAAGTCCCAGGGGCTTGTGCAGCCGCCGCAGAGCGCCGAAGAGGCGAAAAGGCAGCTTGAGGGCAAACGCAACGAGCTCCAGAACGTTCAGCAGAAAACGAAAACGCTGCAAAGCGACGTCGAAGGACTGGCCGCGGAACGCGAGCGGCTCAATCTGCGCCTTCTGGAAACCGCGGACCTCATAAAAAAGAGCGAAGCGCAGCTCACGACCACGGAAGCCCGCCTCGGCGAGCTGGAGGAGCAGGAGCGCATCATCAAGGGCTCCCTCAACCAGCGTAACAGCCAGATCGCCAAGCTGCTCGGCGCCCTGCAGCGCATGGGCCGCAACCCGCCGCCGGTGCTGATTACGCAGCGCGAGGACGCCCTCGAGATGGTCCGCAGCGCCATGCTGCTGTCCGCCGCTTTCCCCGAGCTTGGCAACCAGGCGAAGGTTCTCACCTCACGCCTCAACGAGCTGATCCGCGTCATGACCGAGATCCGCACGCAGAGCGAACAGCTGCGCAGCGAGATGTCCCGCCTCAATGACGCACGCACCCGGCTTTCGGGCCTCATGGAGGAGAAGCGCGTCACGCTCGACGAGCGCCAGTCCGAGCTGAAGCGGATGCGCGTTGCCGCCACTGACATCTCGCGCAACGTCAAAGACCTCAACGAGCTGATCTCCCAACTCGACAAGGCCGTGCAGGACAACACCGCCCTGGGCGCCTACGAGGCCGAGCGGCAGCAATCTGCGCCGATCATTACGCCGAATTCATCTTCCGAACCTGCCCCGGCGACGCCGGCGGCTGTGCCCGTGGCACAGAAAGAAACGCCCGTCGAAGTCCCCGCAAAGCCCCCCGCGGCGAAGGGCGTCGACGTCGTCGAGCTCACCCCGGCAACGGCGCTCGGCAGCCCCGGCCGCATCAAGCCGGAGATCGAATTCGCCAATGCTACTGGGCTTTTGCCGCTTCCCGCGCAAGGCCGGCAAGTTCTCGGCTTCGGTGAGAAAACCCAGTTCGGCGGCCAGTCGAAAGGCATTGTGCTCGAAACGCGCCAAGGCGCCCAAATCACGTCACCTTGCGATGGCTGGATCGTTTACGCTGGTGAGTTCCGAAGCTACGGCCAACTCTTGATAATCAACGCTGGCGGCGGTTATCATATCCTGCTTGCCGGTCTCTCCCAGATCGACGTCCAGCCGGGCCAGTTCGTGCTCGCCGCCGAGCCGGTCGGAACCATGAGTGGCTGGTCGCAACAGTCCCGTCCCGTTGCCGCCAACAGCGCCCCGGTCCTGTATGTGGAATTTCGTAAGGACGGACGGCCAATAGACCCCGACCCATGGTGGGCAGCGGGGCATCGAAAGGTGCAAGGATAATGCGCAAGACAGAATTCGCATTCTGGACCTTCCTGTTGATGACAGGTCTCGCCGGCGCGACGACCCTGCTCAACGTAACGCGCACCTATTCCGCGACGACTTCGGAGAATTCCGAACTCTATCGCCAGCTCGATCTGTTCGGCGACGTGCTCGAGCGCGTTCGCTCCGACTACGTCGAAAAGCCGGACGACACGATGCTCATCGAGTCGGCGATCAACGGCATGCTCTCCGCGCTCGATCCGCACTCCTCCTATCTCAGCCCCAAGAACTACCGCGACATGCAGGTGCAGACGCGCGGTGAGTTCGGCGGCCTCGGTATCGAGGTGACGATGGAGAACGGTGTCGTGAAGGTGGTTTCGCCCATCGACGACACGCCCGCCGCCAAGGCCGGCCTCCAGGCGAACGACCTCATCACCCACCTCGACGGCGAGCAGATCGTCGGCCTGACCCTCGAGCAGGCGGTCGAGAAGATGCGCGGCCCGGTCAACACGCCGATCAGCCTCACCATCGTCCGCAAGGGCATGGACGATCCGTTCGACGTGAAGGTCACGCGCGACATCATCCGCATCAACGCGGTGAAGGCGCAGAACGAAAAAGACATCGCGTACATCAAGATCACCACCTTCAACGAGCAGACGCACGCGAACCTCGTGAAGGCGATCGAGAACGCCAAGAAGACGATCGGCAAGGATCTCAAGGGATACGTGATCGACCTGCGTAACAACCCCGGCGGCTTGCTCGACCAGGCGATCGCCGTGTCCGATGACTTCCTCGAGCGTGGCGCCGTGGTTCTCACCAAGGGCCGCAACAATGAGGAAACCCAGCGTGCGCAAGCCCATCCGGGTGATCTGACCGACGGCAAGAAGATCGTCGTGCTGATCAACGGTGGCTCGGCCTCCGCCTCGGAGATCGTTGCCGGCGCCCTGCAGGACCACAAGCGCGCGACCATCATCGGCACGCGCTCCTTCGGCAAGGGCTCCGTGCAGACCATCATCCCGCTCGGAGCGAACGGCGCCATCCGCCTGACGACGGCGCGCTACTACACGCCGTCGAACCGCTCGATCCAGGCAAAGGGCATCGACCCCGATATCGTCGTCGAGCAGGAGCTGCCGGACGATCTGAAGAAGAAGGTGTCCTCGGCCGCCGACGCATCCCGCGGCGAGGCGAGCCTGCGTGGTCACCTCCGCAATCCGGAGAACAGCACCGGCGAGGGCGGCAAGGAAGCCAAGGAGGTGTCGGGCTCGTCGGCATACGTGCCGAAGGAGCCGGAGAAGGACGCCCAGCTCCAGTACGCGCTGTCGTTCCTCCGCGGCACGGCGACCGACGCCATGACCGCCAAGGCGGGCCCGGCGGCGACGCCCCCGGACACCGACGCGAAGGAAAAGGCGAAGAACTGAGCTCGAAGGGCTCCTGCCCGGACCCTTGAAGCAAAACTTCGCCGTTGCAGACTATGGATGGGCGCCCTCGCGGCGCCCATCTTCGTTTCAGCTCACCGCTGCGAGCGATCCGGAAGCGAAAGCAGGTCGGAAGTCCCGCCGGCGGTGACATCGATCGCTCTGCAGTTGGCCAACCGCCGAACGACGACATCCCGCCCGCTACGCGCGACGATGCCGCCATCGCGACGGCGCCAGCCATCACAAGGAACCGCTGCGCCATGAGCAAATCATCCGCGACCCTCGGCTACCGCCCGTGCGTCGGCATCGCGGTCATCAACCCCGAAGGCTTGGTGTGGGTCGGCCGGCGCGCCGACAGCCCCGGTGAGGCCGAGGGACACGGTGCCTGGTGGCAGATGCCCCAGGGCGGCATCGACGAGGGGGAGGACCCGGCGGCGGCCGCCCTGCGCGAGTTGCGCGAGGAAACCGCCATGCACTCGGTGAAGATTATCGCCGAGACCGCCGACTGGCTGCGCTACGATCTTCCGCCCGAACTGATCGGCAAAGCCTGGGGCGGACGCTACCGCGGCCAGAAGCAGAAGTGGTTCGCCATGCGCTTCCTCGGTTCGGAAAGCGAGATCGACATCGCGCCCCCCGGGCAGAAGGCCGAGTTCACCGAATGGCGCTGGATACCGATGGCGGAGGTGGTCGGCCTCATCGTGCCGTTCAAACGGGAGGTGTATCGGCAGGTTGTCGAAGCCTTCGCCGACCAAGCCCGACCGGGACGATGATGCAACACTCCTTGCAGAGCCGCGCACAATCTGAAAAGCTACGCCATACAATAGCTTAATTTTAGCGCTTAATTCACTGTGATTCGAACCTCATGAATTGTTGACAGTCGGCCACACATGCCTCCCCACCTCGCACAGGATGGTTTCATCACCCCACTGCCCTTGCGGCCGTGCGTGGGCGTTGTGCTGTTCAATGCCGAGGGACTTGTCTGGGTAGGCCAGCACCGCCCCAAGTGGACGCTGGGCCGCTCCGGCGTCGACGGCAAAACCTACTGGCAGCTTCCGCAGGGCGGCATCGAGCCGTTGGAGCCTTCGCGCGAAGCCGCCTTCCGTGAGCTCTGGGAAGAGACCGGCGTGCGCAACGCAACGCTGATCGGCGAAATCCCCGGCTGGCTCACCTACGAGCTGCCGTCGGACCTGCTCGGCATTGCGTTGAAGGGAAAGTATGCCGGCCACCGTCTGCGCTGGTACGCCATGCGTTTCGACGGCAACGACAGCGAGATCGACCTCGCTCCCAAGGGCGCCACCCTGAAGCGCGAGTTCGAGGCCTGGCGTTGGGCGCCGCTCGCCGAGGTGCCGGCGCTCGCCATTCACTATCGCCGCCCCGTGTACGAAGAGGTCGCGCGCGAGTTTGCGCACTTCGCCAGCCCGGGGCTTGGCGGCGCTATCGCCGCGGAGTAGCAACGCCTTTGGCGGCTCTCCTGGTGAAGTGAGCGGTTGTTCGCCGCTTCGCCGGTCCGCTTTCCCACATCGTCTTGCTGGATAGTCGTCGCCTGCGGGGTGTGCGCGTTGCGCTCCTCGACGCGGGCACGGAGCCGGCGACGCACTTCGGAATGCGCGCAACTTCCACCCGCCCTTTCCTTTGAGCAAAGCCGGCGCGCTTCTGCCAACGCGCCAAGCAAGCGAACGCCGAGCGCGAGCGCTTCACTCCAGCCGCGATCGGCTCTGCAGCTCCGCGCCCCGTGCTGCCACGAAGACGGTCTACGTCCGGCAGCGAACGGCGATGTCGGACGATCACCAAGCCGCCCGCGGAGCCCAAGTCGTGAAGGCTCGCGGCACGCAGCCGACAGACCGTGCATGCATTACGGCGCAAGGAGACGGGCCGCACCGACCTTCGCAGCGCATCGCGGCACGCCATCGCGCACCGAGCTGCCCAAGCGCCCGAACGCTTCTCCGCCTATGCCCCTGGCTCGCTGCCGGCCTGGCCTTCGGAGCGCTCGCCCGCAGTGACCGGCAGCCGCAAAGGCCTGACGATGCGCGGCGTTCAGCTGCTTAGGTGTGCGCGTGCACGCCGATCGCGACCCGGACCTCAACACGATCGAACGCTTCACACAGGCGCGAGAAGCTGCCGCGCAACCGCCCCGCAGCCACCGCGCGCCCAAAAACAAAAGTGGCCTGCGCGAGCGAGCCACTCTTTGATTCGTTAGGTCTTTCGAGGATGCATGAGCGTTCGCCGCTCAAGCCACCTTGAGCTGCACACGCTTCAGCAGATCGAGCAGCGTCTCCGCCGTCATGCGCGCGTGATCGTCCTTGGCCTCGGCAAGCTGGGCCTCGGCGGCCCGGAGCTCCTCGGCAAGGCGCGCGCCCTGCAACTCCTCCAGCGGCACCGCCGTCTGCGCCAGCACCGTCAGGCGCTCCGGATCGGCCTCGGCAACGCCCTTTTTCACGAGAAGCTGCTGACGCCCGTCCGCCCGGCTCACCTCGAGAATGCCCGGACGCATGGTGGAGATGAACGGCGAGTGCCCGGCGAGCACGGCGAAGTCGCCCTCCGCGCCGGGAACGACGACCTGTTGCACCTCACCGGAGAACACCAGACGCTCCGGTGTCACCAGCTCGAAATTGAATGTCGCTGCCATCGTTCAGACCGTCCTGTCAGTCGTCGGCGTCTTCGTCGTCGAGATCGCCGGTCTTCGCGCGGACTTCTTCGTCGGTCTGCAGCTGCGTGCCGCAGAACGGACAGAAGAACACCGGGTGATCCACCATGCCGGGCTCTTCGTCCTCGAGATCGACGAGGCCGACCGACATATAGAGCACACCGTCATCGCCCACGGTGAGGAGGGGCTCGAACTCCTCTCCGCTCATCGCATCCTGCAGCTCCGCACAGCAGGAACCGAAACCCCCACCGCCACCAGATGGTGCTTCCACGGCCATATTGATCGTCCTCGTCGCGAGGCCACGCGGGCCCTGTTAAGTGATCAGGCGGCTTCGGCCAGCTTTTCGGCCTTGGCAATCGCTTCTTCGATCGTGCCGACCATGTAGAAGGCCTGCTCGGGGAGGTGGTCGTAGTCGCCGTTGACCAGGCCCTTGAAGCCCTTGATCGTGTCGGCCAGCGAAACGAGCTTACCCGGCGAGCCGGTGAACACTTCGGCGACGTGGAACGGCTGCGACAGGAAGCGCTCGATCTTACGGGCGCGGGCCACAGCGATCTTGTCGTCCTCGGAAAGCTCGTCCATGCCGAGAATGGCGATGATGTCCTGCAGAGCCTTGTAACGCTGGAGGATCTCCTGCACCTGGCGGGCCACCTGATAGTGCTCCTCGCCAAGAATGCGCGGATCGAGCATGCGCGACGTGGAGTCGAGCGGGTCGACGGCGGGATAGATGCCCTTTTCAGCGATCGAGCGCGAAAGCACCGTCGTTGCGTCAAGGTGGGCGAACGATGTTGCCGGCGCAGGGTCGGTCAAGTCGTCGGCCGGCACGTAAATGGCCTGCACCGAGGTGATCGAGCCCTTCTGCGTCGTGGTGATGCGCTCCTGCAGCGCACCCATGTCGGTGGCCAGCGTCGGCTGATAGCCCACCGCCGATGGGATACGGCCGAGCAGCGCCGACACCTCAGAGCCCGCCTGGGTGAAGCGGAAGATGTTGTCGACGAAGAACAGCACGTCCTGGCCCTGGTCGCGGAAGTATTCGGCGACCGTCAGACCCGAAAGGGCGACACGCATGCGGGCGCCCGGCGGCTCGTTCATCTGGCCGTACACCAGCGCGCACTTCGAGCCGGCTGTCGAGCCGTTGTTCTCCTTCGGGTCGACGTTCACCTTCGACTCGATCATCTCGTGATAGAGATCGTTGCCCTCGCGGGTGCGCTCGCCCACGCCTGCGAACACGGAGTAGCCGCCGTGTGCCTTCGCGACGTTGTTGATCAGCTCCATGATGAGCACGGTCTTGCCGACACCGGCGCCGCCGAACAGGCCGATCTTGCCGCCCTTGGCGTACGGGGCCAGCAGGTCGACGACCTTGATGCCCGTGACGAGGATCTGCGCTTCCGTCGACTGATCCTGGAAGGACGGAGCAGACTGATGGATCGGGTACTCTTCGGTGCCCTTGATGGGACCCGCTTCGTCCACCGGCTCGCCGATGACGTTCATGATGCGGCCGAGCGTGGCATCGCCCACCGGCACCTTGATCGGCGCGCCGGTGTCGGACACTTCCTGGCCGCGCACGAGACCCTCGGTGGAATCCATGGCGATCGTGCGCACGGTGTTTTCGCCGAGGTGCTGCGCAACCTCGAGCACCAGACGCGAGCCCTGGTTCGTGGTCTCGAGAGCGTTCAGGATTGCCGGCAGGTGATCGTCGAACTGCACGTCAACGACGGCGCCCGTGACCTGGCGAATGCGACCAACTTTATTTGCCATTTTCGTCTCCAGCAGATGTGTTTCAGGCGACCGTCAGCGTGACGGGGATGTTCCCGCGCGTCGCCTTCGAGTACGGGCAGATTTCGTGAGCTTCTTTCAGCAGCGCTTCGACCTTGTCCTTGTCGGCGCCGGGAATGGCGAGCTTGATTTCGGCCTTCAACGCAAAGCTCGTTGCGTCTTTGTCGAGCGTAACGTCGCAGGTGACCTTCGCCGCCTGCCCGTCGAGACCGTGCTTCTTGGCGAGCAGCAGTACCGCCTGGCCGAAACAGGACGACCACCCGAGCGCGAAAAGCTGCTCGGGGTTGTGGCCCTCGCCGGAGCCGCCGAGATCCTTCGGCAGTGCCATCGCGAGCGCCAGCTTGCCCTCGTCGAGCACCGCGCGGCCGTCCCGGCCACCCTTCGTCGTCGCTGTCGTCGTGTAAGCCATGGCCGCCTCGCTGATCTGATCCTAGAGGGCCTCGGCGCCGGAGATGATCTCGATGAGTTCCTTCGTTATCATCGCCTGACGTGTACGGTTGTAGGTAAGCGTGAGCTTGTCGATCATATCGCCGGCGTTGCGCGTCGCCGAATCCATAGCGCTCATCTGCGCGCCGTAGAACGAAGCGACGTTCTCCAGGAGACCGCGATAGATCTGCGTCGAGATGTTGAGCGTGACGAGATCGCCGAGGACTTCCTCCTCGCTCGGCTCATACTGATGGATGGCTTCCGCGCCACCGCCCGTGGACGCCTTCGCTTCCGGGATCTTGGCCGGGATGAGCTGCAGCGCCGTGGGCTGCTGCTTGATCACCGACTTGAACTCCGAGAAGTAGAGCGTCGCCACGTCGAACGCGCCGGCCTCGTAGAGGCTCAGCAGTTTCTGCGCGATCTCGTCGGCGTTGGAGAACGCAATCTGGCGCACGGCGCGCAGATCGATGCGGTCGATGTAGTAGCTGCCGAGCTCGCGCTTCAGCGCCTCGGCACCCTTGCGACCCACCATGATCATCTTCACGGTCTTGCCGGCGGCGAGAAGACGCTGCGCATCCTGCCGGGCAAGCTTGGAGATGTTCGTATTGAAACCGCCGGCAAGGCCGCGCTCGCCGGTCATCACCACCATGAGATGAACATCATCGCGGCCCGTGCCCGCCAGCAGCGGTGCCGAACCCTTGTCGGTGATGCGCGAGCCGAGGCTCGCAATCATCTTGTCCATGCGCTCCGCATAGGGTCGCGCGGCGGTAGCGATTTCCTGGGCGCGGCGCAGCTTCGCCGCGGCGACCATCTGCATCGCCTTGGTGATCTTACGCGTCGCCTTCACGGAGGCGATGCGGTTTCTGAGATCCTTTAAGCTCGCCATCGGGCGGCGCCTTCCTTCTTATCCTAATGGATCCGGACCGCGTTCGGGCGGTCCGGATGACAATCGGCAATTAGGCGGTGAAGCCCTTGGCGAACTTGTCGAGGAAGGCGACGAGCTTCTTCTCGGTGTCCTCGGACAGCGCCTTCTTGGTGCGGATGTCCTCGAGAATATCGCTACCGTCCGTGCGCAGCAGGCTCAGGAGATCCTGCTCGAACTTGCCGACCGCGGAAACGGCGATGTCGTCGAGATAGCCGCGCGTGCCAGCGAAGATCACGCAGACCTGCTCCTCCATCTGGAGCGGCGAGAACTGCGGCTGCTTCAGAAGCTCGGTGAGGCGGGCGCCGCGGGCGAGCATCTTCTGCGTCGCGGCGTCGAGATCCGAGCCGAACTGCGCGAACGCGGCCATCTCGCGGTACTGCGCGAGCTCGCCCTTGATCTTACCGGCAACCTGCTTCATCGCCTTGGTCTGGGCCGAGGAGCCGACGCGCGACACCGACAGGCCGACGTTCACGGCCGGACGGATGCCCTGATAGAAAAGGTCGGTCTCGAGGAAGATCTGGCCGTCGGTGATCGAGATGACGTTCGTCGGAATGTAGGCCGACACGTCGTTGGCCTGCGTCTCGATGACGGGCAGAGCCGTGAGCGAGCCGGCGCCGTGGTCGTCGTTCAGCTTCGCGGCGCGCTCGAGCAGGCGGGAGTGAAGGTAGAACACGTCGCCCGGGTAGGCTTCGCGGCCTGGCGGACGGCGAAGCAGCAGCGACATCTGGCGGTAAGCGACGGCCTGCTTGGAGAGGTCGTCATAGGCGATCACGGCGTGCATGCCGTTGTCGCGGAAGTATTCGCCCATCGTGCAGCCGGTGAACGGCGCCAGGTACTGGAGCGGCGCCGGCTCCGAAGCGGTCGCAGCGACGACGACCGAGTACTCGAGAGCGCCATGCTCTTCGAGAACCTTAACGAACTGCGCGACCGTGGAGCGCTTCTGGCCGACGGCGACGTAGACGCAGAAGAGCTTGTCCTTGTCGCTCTTCGCCGCCGCGTTGATGGCCTTCTGGTTGAGAATGGTGTCGAGGATGATCGCGGTCTTGCCGGTCTGGCGGTCACCGATGATCAGCTCGCGCTGGCCGCGGCCGACCGGGATCAGAGCGTCGACGGCCTTGAGGCCGGTCGCCATCGGCTCGTGCACCGACTTGCGCGGCAGAATGCCGGGGGCCTTCACGTCGACGCGCTTCTTCTCGTCGAACTGAATCGGGCCCTTGCCGTCGATCGGGTTGCCGAGGGCATCGACCACGCGGCCGAGCAGACCCTTGCCGACCGGAACTTCCACGATGGCGCCGGTACGCTTGACCGTATCGCCTTCCTTGATGCCGCGGTCGTCGCCGAAGATCACGATACCGACGTTGTCGGCTTCGAGGTTCAGGGCCATACCGCGGATGCCGCCCGGGAACTCGACCATCTCGCCGGCCTGGACGTTGTCGAGGCCGTAGACGCGGGCGATACCGTCGCCCACCGACAGCACTTGGCCGATTTCGGAGACCTCGGCTTCCTTGCCGAAATTCTTGATCTGGTCCTTGAGGATCGAGGAGATCTCTGCGGCCCGGATGTCCATCACTTGCCTCTTCCCTTACAGCGCATTTCCGTTACGTGCTGGCGCCGGCGGCGCCGGGCAGTCTTGCCGGGAACAGCCGCAGGAGAGCCCGCGGCGCGTCCCCCGATCAAGCAGTGCCCTTCAGCACGACCTTTAGATTGTTGAGCTTCGTCCGCAGCGATGAATCGAACATGCGGCTGCCGACCTTGACCACCAGGCCGCCGAGCAGCGAGGGGTCGACCTTGGCATCGAGCCGCACGTCCTTGCCGTAGGACGCCTTCAGCGTGTTCTTCAGTGCGGCGAGCTGCTCATCGCTGAGCTCGACTGCCGACTGCACTTCGGCCGTCATCTCGCCGCGGTGAAGGGCGAGCTGCTGGCGGAAATTCTTGATCATGTCCTCCGCGGCGGCCAGGCGCCGGTTGCGCGCCACCACTTTGAGGAAGTTGCTCGTCGTCGCGCCGACGGATGCCCAGTCGAGCACCGCCTTCATGGCGCGCTCCTGATCCTCGGCGGCGAAGGCCGGGCTGTGCACCAGGCGCTTCAGATCATCGCTCTGATCGAGCATTGCCTGGAATTTCGAAAGATCCGCATCGACGCCGTCGAGCTCGTCGTGCTCGCGTGCCAATTCAAAAAGCGCCGAGGCATAGCGCCCCGCAACACCTGACGTCATCTGATTGTCCGTTGCCACGTGAAACGCTCTCGCCGGCAGCCATAACGGGGGCTCAGGGCCAGATAGGCCTGTCCGCTCCCTCCCCCGCTTTGAGGAAATTCATCCGCACAGAAGGACGCCGCGGGCATCGAGACCCCGGCACCCCTGAAAAGTGCGCGCGTTCTCTAACATGCACCGGGCCACCCTTCAACGGGGGACAGATGTCCGAATGCCGCATTTGGCGGCCGAAAAACGCAATTTGCCAGATGAACGTAAGCTGCATGCCCCCTTCAGAGGCGGTTCAGCCCGAAAAGTATTGAATGCCCTTCATCGCCGGCAACGACGCCGGCACTGGGATAGAGGCCAGCATCTGGCCAAGGGGAAGAAAAAATGACGATCACTCGCAAGCTCACCTCCACACTCACCGCCCTCGCCATCGCGGCCGCCAGCTTCGCGCCCCTCGCGACCTCCGCCAACGCGGGTCCGCGCGGGTACGGCCACGGCTACGGCAACCATTATAACCACGGTTACCACGGCGGCTATCGCGGCGGTCGCGACCGCTACTACGCTCGCCACTACCACCACCGGAAGAACAACACCGGCAAGTACGTCGCCATCGGTGCTGCCGCTCTGATGCTCGGCATCATCGCTTCGGAGGCTGGACGCCGCTAGCCATCAGCGGCCATTGCCTCCGACGCCGGAGGCAGCAAGCGCCTCCGGCGACAGGTTTCACCCGCGCCCTCACCCAGCGCAGGTGGTTGCACGGCGCTCCGGCGCCACCATTTGAATACCTAAGCATATTGACTGAGCGCCCCCACCCTCGCGCCAGTCCGGGCCGAACCTTTCCCCCCAAGGTTCGGCCCTTTTATTTTTGGGCACGCAATGTGGCCCGGTTGGACCACGATTACTCTGGGCCTATTCAGGCCAAAGCTGAATCATCGCTCCAATCGGAAGCCGGAGCGCATCGCGGTTCAACGATAACGGCCCGTGCCCTAGGCTCGCTGCATGATCTGCAAAGCCTTTTGCAGCCGCTCCGCATTCTCGCGATCGAAATGGGAAAGGGCGAATGCGATGCCCTGGCGCGCCCGGTCGACGAAGTCGATGCGCTCCGTGTCCGTGGCCATGTCCACCGTTTGACCCGACGCAACGGAGACCTTCACGGTCATCGACAGGAACGGGGTGCTCTCCTCGAGCGACATGTTCCCGCTCAGAATCTGCCCGTTCATCCAGTCGAACAGCTCTTGCCGTGTCATGCGGGTGAATTCGGGCCTTGCCCCGCCGCCCTTGCCGGCTGACGCGCCATCGGGAGACGCTGCGCCGGAGGTCACCATGGACGCAAAATCACCCGAGGAAGCGCGCGCCGGTTTGGAGTGTAGACCCGCAGTCCGATAGACCGCGTCCGCGTCGACTTTCATCGTCTTCGCCCAATTTCTGCTTTCGACAGCTCCACCCTACCAGCCGGCGCTTGTGCCGGCCTTGACACCTGTCGCCGCGATCCGGTGCCTAAGCGGCCTGTGTCGCGAGCCACCAGGTCGTGCCGCCCGGATCCTTCACCCCGCCGCGCTTGTCTGGATCCTCCTTGCGCACCGGCTCCATGACAGATGTTCCGCCCGCCGCGAGCGCCCGCCGGTAGGCGGCGTCGACATCCGGCACATAGAGGTGCACGTGCGCGGGCACCGCCGGCCAGCCGTCGACGGCATCTGCGAACATGACGACGGTGTCGTCGATGCGTGCTTCGCCATGCTTGAGCGAGCCATCCGGCCGCTCGATCACGCGCAGCGGCTCCGCGCCGAATGCCGCGCGTAGAAACTCGAGCGTCGCCCTCGCATCGCTCACGATGAGATAAGGGGAGGCGGAATTATAGCCTTCGGGCTTCCAGCTGGTCATGGTAGTGGCTTCCCTGATGGAGAATGTGCCGTAATCGTCCGCGCACGTTGCGCGCATAACGCCGTCGGACGGGAAACGCTCCCTCTCAAAGAAAGCTGTACGGATCGATGTCGATCGTGACGCGCACATCGCCCTTCATCGGCGGCACCTGCGCCATCCACGCGCGCAAATAACCCTGCACGTCCATCTCCCGCGGCGCCTTCACCAGCAGCCGCCAGCGATGGCGCCCGCGGATCACCGCGAGCGGCGCCTCGGCGGGGCCGAGCACCTCGATCTTTTCCGAACGCGGCGCCCGGTGCACGATATCCCGCGCGATGAGCTGCGCGGTCTCCTTGTCGCGCGCGGCGACGACAAGCGCGACGAGCCGCCCGAACGGCGGCAGCAGGCCCTTCCGCCGGTTGGCGATCTCGTGCACCAGGAACGCTTCGCGGTCGCCGCCGATGATCGCCGCCATCACCGGATGATCCGGCATGTGCGTCTGCACGAACCCGCGCCCTTCCGCCAGCGCGCGGCCCGCGCGCCCCGTCACCTGATGCAAGAGCTGGAACGTGCGCTCGCCCGCGCGCGGATCGGCGCCCTGGGCCAAGCCCAGATCGCCATCGACGATGCCGACCGTCGCAAGATTCGGAAAGTGGTGGCCCTTCGCCACCATCTGCGTGCCGATGACGATGTCGATCCCCCCCGCCTCGATGTCGCGGATGATGTCGCGCATCTCGGTGAGGCCCGGCACGAGGTCCGACGACAGCAGCGCCACGCGTGCATCCGGAAACCGCTCCGCCACCTCCTCCGCCACGCGCTCGACGCCGGGCCCGCACGCAACCAGCGCGCCGGGCTCTGAGCACTTCGGACACTTCTCGGGCAGCGGAATGGAAAACCCGCAATGGTGACAGTGCAGCCGCCCGCGGAAGCGGTGCTCCACCAGCCACGCCGTGCACTGCGGACATTCGATCCGGTGTCCGCACGAGCGGCACAGGGTGAGCGGGGCGTATCCGCGGCGGTTGAGGAACAGCAGCGTCTGCTGCCCGTCGGCCAGCGTGCGCGCCACCGCCTCGACCAGCGGCGGCGCGAGCCACTTGCCCTTCTCCGGCGGATCGCAGCGCAGATCGATCGCCGTCACATCGGGCAGCGAAGCGCCGGAAAAGCGTCCCGGCAGCACCACATGGCGGTAGCGTCCGGTACGTGCGTTGACGTGCGTCTCTATCGACGGCGTCGCCGACGCCAGCACCACCGGGAAGCCGCCGAGATTGCCGCGCACCACGGCCATGTCGCGCGCCTGGTAATGTACGCGGTCGTCCTGCTTGTAGCCCGCATCGTGCTCTTCATCGACGATGATGAGGCCGAGATCGCTGAACGGCAGGAACAGCGCCGAGCGTGCACCCACCACAACGCGCGCTTCACCCGTTGCCGCCTGCCGCCAGACGCGCCCGCGCTCCGGCCCCGACAGCGCCGAGTGCCATTCGACCGGCATGCAGCCGAAACGCGCCTCGAAACGACGCATGAACTGATCGGTGAGCGCGATCTCCGGCAGCATGATCACTGCTTGCCTGCCGTGCTCCAGCGCCCGCGCCACCGCCTCGAAATAGACTTCCGTCTTGCCCGATCCCGTCACGCCGTCGAGCAGCGTGGTCGAGAAATTCCCCGCATCCACCGCCGAGCGCAGCGCGTGCACGGCCGCCGCCTGCTCGGGAATGAACTCCGTCACGCGATAATGCGGATCGGGAATGGGCGGGCGCTTTTCCGGTATTGCCACCTCGACGAGGTTTCCCGACGCGACGAGCCCATCGACCACGCCCGTCGAGCATTCCGCCGCCTGCGCCAGCGCCGCCTTGGCGCGGATCGCCCCGTCGCGCGCGATCTCGAGCGCCCGCTTGCGGGCCGGCGTCATGCGCCCCGGATCGGGCGCTCCTTCCACGGACGTAACGCCGAAGCGCGGCTTCACCGGCTCGAACGCCGCGCGCGCGCTCATCATCATGCGCACCGTCATGCCGAGCGGGCTCAGCGTATATTTGGCGATCCACTCGGCAAAGCGCAGCGTGATCTCCGGCAGCGGCGGCACGTCGAGCCGCGCAGTCACCGCCTTGAGCTTCTTCGGATCGACGGTCTTGCCGTCCTCGCCCACCGGCCGGTCCCAGACGACCCCGATGCGGCTCTGCGGGCCGAACGGCACCAGTACGAAACAGCCCGGCTCGATATCGATCCCCGGCGGGACGAGGTAGTCGTACGTCTGGTCCAACGCGACCGCGAGCACCACGGGCGCCTTCGTCCAGGCGCCCGGCTGGGCGGCGCTGGCGTCGCTCTCGATGGGCTCGAACAGACTTTGCATGAGCGTGACATTAGCCCCAAGCCGCCGGTCGGCGAACACGAGCCCCGGAAGTTAAGCGGCCAGCACGGCACTCGAAAGGCACCGGCGGCCGAATGCCCGCGACTATTGATCGTCGTCCGCGGACGACAATATTCCTTGCCGATACCACAGATTAACCGGGGATCGAGAGCCGGCCGCTATGCTACGTGCCGCGTCAAGGCGTTGAGGGAACCATCCGCCCCATGGAATACAAGGACTACTACAAGATCCTCGGCGTTGAGCGCAGCGCCAGTCAGGACGACATCAAGCGCGCCTACCGCAAGCTCGCCCGCACATACCATCCCGATGTGAATAAGGAAGCGGGCGCCGAGACGAAGTTCAAGGATGCCGGCGAAGCCTACGAGGTTCTGAAGGACCCCGAAAAGCGCGCCGCCTACGATGAGCTGGGCGCCAACTGGCAGCAGGGCCAGCAGTTCCGCCCGCCGCCGAACTGGGATGCCGGCTTCGAATTTTCCGGCGGCGGCTATACCGACGCCGACGCGTCCCAGTTCTCCGACTTCTTCGAAGGACTGTTTGGCCGTGCCCGCGCGGGCGGAGCCCGCGGTGGCGGTGCCGCCGGCGGCTTTGCGCGCCGCGAGTTCCATGCCCCCGGCGAGGACCACCACGCCAAGATCGTCATTCCGCTGCGCGACGCCTATACCGGCGCCAAGCGTGAGATCACCTTGCGCGTGCCGGAACTGGACGACTCCGGCCACGTTGCGCTCAAGAACCGCACGCTGAGCGTCACCATTCCGAAGGGCATTCGCGAAGGCCAGCACATCCGCCTCGCGGGCCAGGGCTCGCCCGGCATCGGCAAGGGCCAGCCCGGTGATCTTTATCTCGAGGTCGCCTTCGCCCCCGATCCGCATTTCCGCGTCGAAGGCAAGGACGTCTACCTGGATTTGCCAGTCGCTCCTTGGGAAGCAGCCCTCGGCGCCAGCGTGAAAGTGCCGACGCCCGAAGGCGCCGTGATGCTCAAGATCCCGCCGGGCTCGACGAAGGGTCGCACCATGCGTCTCAAGGGCAAGGGCATACCCGGCAAACCCCCCGGCGACATGCACGCCATTCTGAAGATCGAGCTGCCGCCCGCCGACACCGACAAGGCCAAGGAGCTCTATAAGGAGATGGAGCGCGAGCTTCCGTTCAACCCGCGCGCCGGCCTGGGAGTCTAAGCGATGCCAGAACAGCAAAAGCCGTCCGTCATCGTGCTCGACGAGGAGGAAATCACCCTCGCCGACCTGACGCGCACCTGCCGTGTCCGCACCGAGTGGGTGATGGAGCTCGTCGACGAAGGCGTGATCGAGCCGCGCCCGCGCACCGGCCCGCAATGGCGCTTCTCCGCAACCAGCATTGTGCGCGTCGAGAAGGCACGCCGGCTGCAGAGCGACCTCGGGGTCAATACCCCCGGCGTCGCGCTGGCGCTGCAGTTGCTCGACCGCATCGACGCGCTGGAAGCGCGCCTGCGCGCAGCGTCGGCACGTCCCGACGCCGATGATTCCGATTAACCCGTTGCGGCAACCGAATCGACTACCGTCGATTCGGTTGCCGTGGCTCCCGCGGGGCCACACGACGAACGGGCCCCGGCTTGGATACGATCAAGGAAGAAAGCGCCGCCCTTGAGCTGCCGCTCGGTGCCGATCTCGACCGGGCGGTATGCGCCTGGCTCGCGCACCTCGAGCACGGGCGCGGCTACGCGCAGAAGACCATCGAGGCCTACGGGCGCGACGTGCGCCAGTTTCTTTCCTTCCTCGCCCGCCAGCTCGGCCATGCGCCCTGCCTCGCCGACCTGCAGCGCATCGACCTCAAAACCTTCCGCGGCTTCCTCGCCGCCCGCCGTCGCGCCGGCACGGTGAGCCGCTCGCTGGCGCGCACGCTGTCGGCCCTGCGGCAGCTCTTCCGCTGGCTCGAAGCGCAGAAGCTGGTCGAGAACCGCGCCATCCTGCAGCTGGCCATGCCGAAGGTGCCGCACTCCGTCCCGAAGCCGCTCACCGTCGCCAAGGCGGCCGACGTGGTCGACCCCGGCGCCACGGCCGAGCTCGACTGGGTCTCGGCGCGCGACGCCGCCGTGTTGCTGCTGCTTTACGGCTGCGGCCTGCGCATTGCCGAAGCCCTGAGCCTCACATCGAAAGACGCCCCGACCGAGCACCGCGACGTGCTCCGCATCACCGGCAAGGGCGGCAAGGAACGTCTCGTCCCGGTGCTGCCCATCGTGCGTGAGGCCGTGGCGCGCTACATGACGCTCTGTCCCTATGCGCTGGCGCCCGATGAGCCGCTCTTCCGCGGCGCAAAGGGCGGCCCCCTTTCCCCACGCATCATCCAGCTCGCGATGCAGCGCCTGCGCGATGTGCTCGACCTTCCGGCAACCGCAACGCCCCACGCGCTGCGCCACTCGTTTGCGACGCACTTGCTCTCCGCGGGCGGCGACTTGCGCCAGATCCAGGAGTTGCTCGGCCACGCCTCGCTTTCGACGACGCAGGCCTATACGGAAGTCGACCGCGACCGCCTGCTTGCGGTTTATGATGCCGCACACCCGCGCCCATAAGCCCCATATTCCGGGAGCTGACGATCAGCGCGCGCAAATCCCGACCTAATTTTGCCTCTTTTCTTCCGCCGGTCGCCGTGCAAATGCGGGTGCTATGCCCCGCAAACGCAACCGAACCTTGGGAAATCGCATGCGTTCCCGTCTTGTCAAAGCCATCGCCGCCATCGCCATCGCTGCATCGTTCAGCTTCGCCAGCGCCGCCGAGAAGGAGACCGCCGGCGCCGGCGGTCAGTGCCGCGGCGTCGACATGCTGGCGGAAACCGCCGCCAGGGATCAGGCCACCTACAACCGCATCATGGCCGCCGCATCGGCCACCAGGAATGCGAACGCCATCCTCTGGAAGATCGAGAAGGAAGGCCACGCCCCGTCCTATCTGTTCGGCACCGTTCACCTCACCGACGAGCGCGTCACCACGCTCTCGCCCGCCGTGACGAAGGCGCTCGACGACGCCAAGGTCATCGCGCTCGAAGTCTCCGACCTCACCGAGACCGCGACCGCGTCCGTCATCGCGCAGTCCGCACCGCTCGTGATGTTCACCGATGGCCGCCGCCTCGACGGCCTGCTCTCCAGCTCCGAGTTCGACACCGTGAAGTCGATCATCGGCCGCTCCGGCATGCCGGCGGATCTCGCCGCCCTGTTCAAGCCGTGGATCGTCACCATGATCCTCTCCGTCTCCGACTGCGAGCGTGAGAAGGTGCAGAGCGGCGCGCGCGTCCTCGACATGAAAATCGCCGAGATCGGCAAGAAGCGCGGCCTCGACGTTGTCGGCCTCGAAACCATTCCCGCGCAGCTCGAAGCCCTCGCCGCCGTTCCCGAGCGCCAGCAGCTCGACATGCTGCGCTCCAGCCTGCGCTTCGCCGACCGCACCAACGACATGATGGAAACGCTGGTCCAGCTTTATCTGAAGCGCCAGATCAGCGCGGCACTGCCGTTCCAGATCGCCCTCGCGCACGAGGCGGGCATCGGCGATGAAGCCTTTGCCGGCTTCCAGCAGAAGCTGCTCGACGAGCGCAACGTGAAGATGCTGACGGTGGCGCAGCCTCTCCTGGAAAAGGGCGGCGCGTTCATCGCCATCGGCGCACTGCACCTGCCGGGCGACCATGGCTTTGTCGATCTGCTCCGCCAGGCGGGCTACACTGTCACCGCGATCGAGTAGCTGGACGCCCGTTGCGCGCGGCGTCATCCGCCGGAGACGTCAGTGCCAATGCAGGTTGCCACACCGCGCGCTGCACCGCACTTCGTGCGGGAAAGCCGGTTTCGACCGTCGCATTGGCTACCGCGGGCAACAACCGTGGCCAAATAGGTGCGGCGGCCAGGGCGCACGACGCCCCGGCGCGAGCGCCGGTCCTCAGCGAATGCCGATAACCGTCGGACGACACCCGCTCTCACTTCGCGCGTTGCGACTCCCCTTGCGGAGAGCCGGCCGCAAGGCGCATCAAAAATGAATGGCGCGCTTGTCGACGGCGAGCGCGGCTTCCTTCACCGCCTCCGATAGCGTCGGATGCGCGTGGCACGTGCGGGCGAGATCCTCGGCCGAGCCGCCGAACTCCATCAGCACCGCGCCTTCCGCAATCAGCTCCGAAGCGTTGACGCCGATGATGTGCACGCCCAGCACGCGGTCCGTTTTCGCATCGGCGAGAATCTTCACGAACCCCTCCGTCTGCTGGTTCGCCTTCGCGCGCCCGTTGGCCGTGAAAGGGAACTTGCCGACGTTATAGGCGATGCCCGCCGCCTTCAGCTCGTCCTCCGAGTTGCCGACGCTCGCGACCTCCGGGGCGGTATAGACCACCGACGGAATGACGCCGTAGTTCACATGCCCCGCTTGTCCAGCGAGAATCTCCGCAACCGCGACGCCCTCCTCCTCGGCCTTGTGCGCGAGCATCGGGCCTTCGATCACATCGCCGATGGCGTAGATGCCGGGCACGTTCGTCTGATAGTGCGCATCGACCACGACACGCCCGCGCTTGTCGGTCTCGACGCCCGCCTCCCCGAGCCCCAAGCCGTCGGTGCAGGGCACGCGTCCGATGGCAACGAGCACCACGTCCGCCTCAACCGTCTCGGCTTCGCCGCCCTGTGACGGCTCGATCGTCACCGCATGCGCAGCGCCGTTCTTTTTCACGCCCGTCACCTTATGCCCGAGCTTGAACGCCATCCCCTGCTTGCCGAGGATGCGCTGCAGCTGCTTGGCGACTTCGCTGTCCGTTCCCGGCAGGATGCGGTCGAGGAACTCGACGACCGTCACCTCCGCGCCGAGCCGCCGCCACACCGACCCGAGCTCCAGCCCGATGACGCCTGCACCGACGACGAGCAGCCGCTTCGGCACCTTCTCCAGTGACAGCGCGCCCGTCGATGAAACGATCGACTTCTCGTCGATCTCGATGCCTGGAAGCTGCGCGACGCCCGACCCCGTCGCGATCACGATCGACGTTCCATCGACGACCTGCTTCTCGCCGTTGATGAACGTCACCTCGACCTTGCCCGCACCGAGGATGCGGCCCGTGCCGTGGAAATGATCGACCTTGTTCTTCCGCATCAGGAACGCGACGCCGTCGGTATTCCCCTTCACCGCCTCGTCCTTGAAGGCGAGCATCTTTTGAAGGTCGAGCTTCGGCTGCACCTCGATGCCCATGTTCGCGAACGAATGCCCGGCCTCCTCGTAGAGCTCCGAGGCGTGCAGCAGCGCTTTCGATGGAATGCAGCCGACGTTGAGGCACGTTCCG
Source organism: Hyphomicrobiaceae bacterium (assembly GCA_044507625.1). Taxonomy (GTDB): domain Bacteria; phylum Pseudomonadota; class Alphaproteobacteria; order Rhizobiales; family Hyphomicrobiaceae; genus Hyphomicrobium_A. Next base: position 67,176 of record JBIQJE010000006.1, read on the forward strand.
CCGAACTTCGACCGCTTCTCCACCATGGCCACCTTCATGCCGAGCTGGCTGGCGCGGATGGCGCACACGTAGCCGCCCGGCCCCGCGCCGATGACGATCAGATCGTAGGTAGCCACGGGAAATCTCCGTTCAGAATCCGAGAGCGAGCGGCGCGCTGAAAGCCCACACGTGCCCGAAGGGGTCACGCACGCGCCCATAACGCATCACCCAGAAAGTATCGGACGGCGGCGCAGTGACGACCGCGCCCGCGCCGGCCGCCCGCGCGATGGCACCGTCAACCTCCAGCGGCGAGGCGAGGTTGACCTGCACCGTCACGCTGCCTTTGGCGTCGGCGCCGCGCGGTGCGACATCCGTAATGTAGTCGGGAAAATAATCGGACAGCATGAAGTGTCCGCCGAACACCGACAGCGAGGCGTGCTGCACCCGTGCCCCGTCCTCGGCCATTTCCCGGTATGTGACCTTGGCCCCGAACGCCTTCTCATAGAAGGCGATGGCGTCGAGGGCGTTCTCTACCGTCAGGTAGACTTCGATCGCAGAAATATCTCCCTCCGCCATGCTGCCCGCTCCTTGCTTCGGCGAGACTTAAAGCTCCAGAAGAAACCGCTGCGGATCTTCGAGACACTCTTTGACGCGAACAAGGAAGGCGACCGCCTCCTTGCCGTCGACGATACGGTGATCGTAGCTCAGCGCCAGGTACATCATCGGCCGCGCCACCACCTGGCCGTCACGCACCACCGCCCGCTCCTCGATGCGGTGCATGCCTAGGATGCCCGATTGCGGCGCATTGAGGATCGGCGTCGACATCAGCGAGCCGTAGACGCCGCCGTTCGTGATCGTAAAGGTGCCCCCCTGCATCTCCTCGATGCCGAGCTTGCCGTCGCGCGCGCGCTTGCCAAAGTCGGCGATCTGCGCCTCGATCTCCGCAAGGCTCATGCGGTCCACTTCGCGCACCACCGGCACGACGAGCCCGCGCTCCGTGCCGACCGCAACGCCGATGTGGTAGTAGTTCTTGTAGATGATCTCGTCGCCGTCGATCTCGGCGTTGACGGCGGGGATCTCCTTCAGCGCCTGCAGGCACGCCTTCACGAAGAAGCCCATGAAGCCGAGCTTCACGCCGTGGCGCTTCTCGAACAGATCCTTGTAGCGCGCGCGCAGCTCCATCACCGCGCCCATGTCGACGTCGTTGAACGTCGTGAGCATCGCGGCCGTGTTCTGCGCGTCCTTGAGGCGCTGCGCGATGGTCTGGCGCAGGCGCGTCATCCGCACGCGCTCTTCGCGCGCCGCATCGTTGGGCGGGGAGGGCAAGCGCAGGCCATGCAAGGGCACAGGCATCGGAGCGGAGGCGCGCCGCTGTTCCGGCACGGCGAGGTGGGCCGTAGGTGCCTCGGCGTCGTTTTCAGGCACACGCTCGCCGCTGGACGGCTTTGACGAAGCCTCGGGCACGTCCTCCTTGAGGACCTGCCCGCGGCGGCCGGAGCCCTGCACGTCGGCAGCGTCGATGCCCGCCTCGGCGAGTTTCTTGCGCGCAGCAGGGCTGGGCGGCATCTGGCTCGCATTGCGGTCGTCGCTTTTCGCCGGCTTTGCAGCGGCCCTTTCGGGCGCCTTCTCGATAGGCTTCTTTCCGGATGAAGTTTTGCCCTCCGCGCCGGTCTGCGCGGGAGCCGCGGCGCCATCCCCGATCTTCCCGAGCAGCGCGCCGACGGCGACGGTCTCGCCTTCCGCCACTCTGATCTCGCCCAGCACACCCGCCACGGGGGCCGGCACTTCCACGGTGACCTTATCGGTCTCGAGCTCCACGAGCGGCTCGTCCGCATTCACCGGTTCGCCGGCCTTCTTGAACCACTTGCCGACGATTGCTTCCGTGATGCTCTCGCCCAGGGTCGGAACACGTATTTCCGTCGCCATCGTCCGTCTCGCTTCCCCGCCAGAATTGCCGGCTGCTGGTTACCAGTCGCTCAGCTGCCCGTATTGCCGTTGAGTGCCGCCTCGACCAGCGCCTTTTGCTCGTGAAGGTGCTTCGAAAGCTGTCCCGTCGCCGTCGATGCGGACGCCGGACGCCCTGCATAAATCGGCCGTCTGTGCTTGGCGTCGGTGCGCTCCAGCACCCATTCGAGGTTCGGCTCGATGAAGCTCCAGGCGCCCATGTTCTTCGGCTCCTCCTGGCACCAGACCACTTCCGCCTGCGGGAAGCGGCCGAGCTCGTGCACCAGCGCGCGCGCCGGAAATGGATAGAGCTGCTCGACGCGGAGCAGATAGACGTTGTCGATGCCCTGGGCCTCGCGCGCGTCGTAGAGGTCGTAGTAGACCTTGCCCGTCGACAGCACCACGCGCCGGATCTTGTCGTCCGATACGAGCTTGATCTTTTCATCCGGCTTGTACTGCGCATCGTCCCACAAGAGACGATGGAACGACGTCCCCGACGCCATCTCGTCGAGCTTCGAGACGACCCGCTTGTGCCGCAGCAGCGACTTCGGCGTCATCAGGATGAGCGGCTTGCGGAACTTGCGCTTCATCTGCCGCCGCAGAATGTGGAAGTAGTTGGCGGGCGTCGTCACGTTCGCGACCTGCCAGTTGTCCTCCGCGCACAGTTGCAGATAGCGCTCCAGCCGCGCCGACGAATGCTCCGGCCCCTGTCCCTCGTAGCCGTGCGGCAGCAGGCACACGAGACCCGACATGCGCAGCCATTTGCGCTCGCCCGAAGAGATGAACTGGTCGAACACCACCTGCGCGCCGTTGGCGAAGTCGCCGAACTGCGCCTCCCACATCACGAGCGCGTTCGGCTCCGCCAGCGAGTAGCCGTACTCGAAGCCGAGCACCGCCTCCTCCGAGAGCATCGAGTTGATGACCTCGAACTTCGCCTGATCGTTGGCGACGTGCTTCAGCGGCGTCCAGCGGCGCTCGGTGTCCTGGTCGATCAGCACCGAATGGCGCTGCGAGAAGGTGCCGCGCTCTGAATCCTGCCCCGACAGGCGCACCGGATAGCCTTCGTTCACCAGCGAGCCGAACGCCAGGTGCTCCGCCATCGCCCAGTCGATGCCGACACCGCTGTCGACCATCTCGCGCCGGCGGTCGAGCAGCCTGCGCACCACCTTGTGCGCGTTGAAGTCGGGCGGAATGGACGTGATGCGGCGGCCGATGATCCTGAGGCGCTCGAGGTCGACGCCCGTCTCGCCGCGCCGTTCCTCGTCCTCGGCGAAGCCGAGGCCCGCCCAGCGCCCATCCAGCCAGTCGGCCCGGTTGGGCAGGAAGCTGTCTGCGGATTCGAACTCTTCCTCCAGGCGCGCGCGAAAACCCGCTTGCATCCGCTGGCTTTCCTCGCGCGGCACGACGCCTTCCTCGTCGAGCCGCTTGGCGTAGATCTCCGTCACGGTCGGATGCGACTTGATCGCCTTGTACATCAACGGCTGCGTGAACATCGGCTCGTCAGCCTCGTTGTGGCCGTAGCGCCGGTAGCAGAACATGTCGATGACGACCGGCTTCTGGAACTTCTGCCGGAACTCGGTCGCGATCTTGGCGACGTGCACCACCGCTTCCGGATTGTCGCCGTTCACGTGGAAGATCGGCGCTTCGATGATCTTCGCCACGTCCGAGCAGTAGGGCGACGAGCGCGAATGGCGCGGATTGGTGGTGAAGCCGATCTGGTTGTTGATGATGAAGTGGATCGAGCCGCCCGTGCGGTGACCCTTGAGGCCCGAGAGCCCGAAGCACTCGGCAACGACGCCCTGCCCCGCGAAGGCCGCATCGCCATGGATCAGCAGCGGGAGCACCGGCGTGCGCTCGCCCGGCTTGCATCCGCGCTGATCCTGCTTCGCGCGCACCTTGCCCAGCACCACCGGATCGACGATCTCCAGATGCGAGGGATTGGCCGTGAGCGACAGGTGCACGTTGTTGCCGTCGAATGCGCGGTCGGACGAGGCGCCGAGGTGATATTTCACATCGCCCGAGCCTTCCACGTCGTCGGGCTTGAACGAGCCGCCCTTGAACTCGTGGAAGATGGCGCGGTGCGGCTTCGCCATCACGTTGCCGAGCACGTTCAGCCGGCCCCGGTGGGCCATGCCGATGATGATGTCCTTCACCCCGAGCTGGCCGCCGCGCTTGATGATCTGCTCCAGCGCCGGGATCATCGATTCGCCGCCGTCGATGCCGAAGCGCTTCGTGCCGGTGTATTTCACCTCGCAGAACTTCTCGAAGGTCTCCGCTTCGATCAGCTTGTTGAGGATGGCGCGGCGCCCTTCCGGCGTGAAGCGGATCTCTTTCTCTTCGCCCTCGATGCGGTGCTGGATCCACGCCTTCTGCGCCGGGCTGGTGATGTGCATGTACTGCACGCCGATGTGCCGGCAGTAGGTGCGGCGCAGGATGCGCAGGATCTGCCGCATCGTCGCCGTTTCGAGTCCCAGCACGCGATCGATGAAAATCGGCCGGTCGAGGTCGGCGTCCGTGAAGCCATAGGTTTCGGGCTTCAGCTCGCGGTGCACCTTGCGGTCCGCGAGGCCGAGGGGATCGAGATCGGCGGCCAGATGCCCCATCACGCGGTAGGCGCGGATCAGCATCAGGGCGCGAATGGAATCCTGCGTCGCCCGCAACGACGCCGCCGGCGACATCTCGAAACCCAGCGCATGCGTGCGCTGCTGCAGCCGGTCGCGGATCGCCCGCTCGTTCGCCTCGTATTCGCCCGTCAGCGCCGCGACGAGGTCGCCGTTCTCGAGCAGCTCCGGCGCCGGCACGCCCCACGAGGGCCCGCGCTCGCCGTTGCGGGCGCCGGCCTGCTCCTCCTGCAGACTGTCGAAGAAGTGCCGCCACTCATCGCTCACCGAGCCGGGATTGCGCTCGTACTCGGTCTGCATGTCCTCCACGTAAGCGGCGTTGGCGCCGCCGAGGAAAGACGTGCGCAGGAAATCTTCGTTACGGGGATTGCGGGCCATTGCTGATCTCAACTCGTCGTCGATGCAGCGTAGATTGGGCGCGCAGGGGAAATGTTAGGTTAGGCGCCCGTGCGAGAGGATGTGTGCAGCGCAGCATACGCCGACCGGACGTAAAAGCCACGCCCTAGAATTTGGCCTTTAGACTCGGGCCTTTAAGACATTCATCAGCGTCGTGCCCAGCGCGGCAGGGCTCGGCGCGATCGCGATGCCCGCGGAGCGCATCGCTTCGAACTTATCTTCCGCCTTGCCTTTACCGCCGGAAATGATGGCACCCGCATGGCCCATGCGCCGGCCGGGCGGCGCGGTGGCGCCCGCGATGAAACCGGCCATCGGTTTGGAACGCCCCTTCTTCGCCTCGGCCTTGATGAACTCGGCCGCCTCCTCTTCCGCCGAACCGCCGATCTCACCGATCATGATGATGGAATCGGTTTCCGGATCGGCGAGGAACAATTCCAGCACCTCGATGAACTCCAGCCCCTTCACCGGATCGCCGCCGATGCCGACGGCGGTCGACTGCCCGAGCCCGGCGTCCGAGGTCTGCTTCACCGCCTCATAGGTGAGCGTGCCCGAGCGCGAGACGATGCCGACGCGCCCGGCCTTGAAGATGTTCCCCGGCATGATGCCGATCTTGCATTCGTTCGGCGTCAGGATGCCGGGGCAGTTCGGGCCCAGCAGCCGCGATCCCGATCCCTGCAGCGCGCGCTTCACCTTCACCATGTCGAGCACCGGAATGCCTTCGGTGATGGCGACGATGAAGGGAATGCCGGCGTCGATCGCCTCCAGGATGGCGTCGGCGGCAAAGGGCGGCGGCACGTAGATCGATGTCGCATCGGCCCCGGTAGCGGCCCGCGCCTCGGCAACGGTATCGAACAGCGGCACGTCGGCGAGCTCCGCGTCGGGATGCTTCGAGCCGCCCTTGCCCGGCGTCACGCCGCCGACGATCTGTGTGCCGTATGCCCGCGCCTGCTTGGTGTGGAAGGTGCCCTGGGCGCCCGTAATGCCCTGACAGATGACCTTAGTGGATTTGCCTACGAGAATTGCCATTTTGCCGTCCGTTGCCGCAGAGCCCTAGACCATGTCCCACTTCGGACCCTTCGCCCGAAGCGCAATCATCGGCCCAATCCCAAGACCGAAGCCGCCGGATCGCGATTCGAAGAGAGGCGATCGTGCTCTGGCCCCGCTCCCCACCAGTATGCTGCATTTTTCGGCCGATTTGTGCACCGCATCAAGATCGACTTTTTGCCCGGATGGCGCAATCGCCGGCACTCAACCGGGGAGATACGCTTTGGCCCGGCTGACGTCGCGAGAGACTTGAAGCGGTAGAGTGAACATCGACTTACGGAGATAGCCGCGTGCGCGGCCATGACGATGATTAGTCTGTCCTAGTGTCGGTAAACCTAAGCCGCCGCCTTCACCGCTTCGGTGATCTTCCGGGCAGCGTCGTCGAGATCGTCGGCGGGCGTGATCTTCAGCCCGCTCTCGGCCATGATCTTCTTGCCGAGTTCGACGTTCGTGCCTTCCAGACGCACCACCAGCGGCACCGTGATGCCCATCTCGCGCGCCGCCGCGACGACGCCCTCGGCGATGATGTCACAGCGCATGATGCCGCCGAAGATGTTGACCAGGATGCCCTTCACCGCCGGATCGGAGAGGATGATCTTGAACGCCGCCTGCACCTTTTCCTTCGAGGCGCCGCCGCCCACGTCGAGGAAATTCGCCGGCTCCGCGCCATAGAGCTTGATGATGTCCATCGTCGCCATGGCGAGCCCCGCGCCGTTCACCATGCAGCCGATAGTGCCGTCGAGCTTCACGTAGGAAAGATCGTACTTCGACGCCTCGACCTCCGCCGGATCCTCTTCCGTGAGGTCGCGCATATCGAGGATGTCGGGGTGCCGGTAGAGCGCGTTGGAATCGAAACTCACCTTGGCATCAAGGCACGAAAGTGCGCCGTCCTTCGTTGTGATCAGCGGGTTGATCTCGAGCATGCTCATGTCCTTGGCGAGCATGAGGTTGTAGAGGTCCCCGATCAGCTTCACGCACTGGCCGACCTGCTTGCCGCTGAGGCCCAGCGCAAACGCGATGCGCCGGCCATGGAACGGCTGATACCCGCTCGCCGGATCGATCGTCACTGAGACGATCTTCTCCGGGCTTTCATGCGCGACCTGCTCGATGTCCATGCCGCCGGCGGAGCTGGCGATGAACGCAACCCGCGATGATGCGCGATCGACCAGCGCCGAGAGATAGAGCTCCCGGTCGATGTCGACCCCTTCCGTCACATAGACGCGATTGACGGCGCGACCGTTGGCACCCGTCTGCGCCGTGACGAGCGTGGCGCCGAGCATCTGCTCCGCCGCCGCCTCGACCTCGGCGCGCGACGAGGCGATGCGCACGCCGCCCTTTTCCCCGGCCGAAGCCTCCTTGAACCGGCCCTTGCCGCGGCCGCCGGCGTGGATCTGCGCCTTCACCACGTAGACCGGGCCGGGAAGCTGCTGTGTCGCCTCCCCGGCCTCGCGCACATTGAATGCCACGAAGCCCTGCGGCGTCGGGATGCCGTACTGATGCAGCAGTTCCTTGGCCTGGTGCTCGTGGATATTCATGTGTCCCCCTGCGTTGATGAAGCCTGCCGTTACGCCTCGAGCTGCGGGGCGATCTTGGTGCAGGCGTCGACGAGGCCCTTCACCGATTCGACCGACTTGATGAACATGTTGCGCTCGACGGCGTTGAGGTCGATCTCGACGATACGCTCGGCACCACCCGCGCCGACGATCACCGGCACGCCGACGTAGAGGCCCTTAACACCGTACTCGCCGTTGAGGTAGGCAGCACAAGGTAGAATACGCTTCTTGTCCTTGAGGTAGCTGTCGACCATCTCCAGCGCCGAGGAGGCGGGCGCATAGTAGGCCGAGCCGGTCTTCAAGAGGGCTACGATCTCGCCGCCGCCCTTCCGCGTGCGCTCGACAATCTCGTCGAGACGCTCCTGCCGCATCCAGCCCATGCGGACGACATCCGGCAACGGAATGCCGGCAACCGTTGAATAGCGCACGAGCGGCACCATATCGTCGCCATGGCCGCCGAGCACGAACGCGCTCACATCCTCGACGGAGATGCCGAGCTCAGAAGCCAGGAAGTGGCGGAAGCGCGCCGTATCGAGCACGCCGGCCATGCCCACCACCATGTTGCGCGGCAGGCCCGAGGCCTTCTGCAGCGCCCAGACCATGGCGTCCAGGGGGTTGGTGATGACGACGACGAAGGCGTTGGGCGCATACTTTTTGATGCCCGCGCCCACCTGCTCCATCACCTTGATGTTGATGCCGATGAGGTCGTCCCGGCTCATGCCCGGCTTGCGCGGCACGCCGGCCGTCACGATGCACACATCGGCGCCCTCGATGTCGGCATAGGCGTTCGTGCCCTTGAGCTGGCAGTCGAAGCCCTCGACGGCGCCGGATTGGGCGAGATCCAGGGCCTTGCCCTGGGGCACGCCCTCCGCGATGTCGAAAATGACGACATCGCCCAACTCCTTGAGACCGATCAGATGCGCGAGCGTTCCACCGATCATACCCCCGCCGATCAAGGCGATCTTCGTCCGCGCCATCCTTGAGCTCCCTATTATCTCTGGAAATTGATTTGTGCGGCGACCGTCCGCAGGCGGTTGGGTCCGCCACAACTCGGTCACGTCTAGGTTTAGACTAGGCCTCTGAACAGGGAAAGCCCGGACATCGGCCCGGTTGCGCTACGCCAGAGTACGCGTTAGGCGCGCGTGCAGACGTTCGCATTGCGATAGACCTGGGCGGATGGTGGTCCGCACCCGATGCGGACATGGGAGGGGAATTGCGGATAGCATTTCTCGCCGGACTGGCCGGAGCGCTGGCCAGCGGCTTCGCTTTGCTGATTGGACCCTACGCCGGTGCCGGCGACGGGGCGACCTATCTCGGCTTTCGCCTGCTCGATCTCGAAAACCAATCGGTGCGCTGGCAGACGCCGACCTTCGGTTCCGGCGCCGTCGTGACCTATGCCTTCGCGAACGCACCCGTCACCACGGCGGGCGCGCGCAACTGCGCCCGCATGCTCTCTCCTGAAGCGGCCTACGCCCCCTCGCATATTTCGGACGAGGCATTCCGCAACGAGGTCGCCGCCGCTTTCCGCATGTGGGAGGCCGTGGCGGATATCACCTTCCGCGAAACGTCGGACACCGAGACCGCCGGCATCCTCATTGGCGCCCAGGCCGATCCCGTCGGCCGCGCCTTCACGAATGTTTCCCTGAAGGGCGAGGCCGAAGGGCGCAAGGTCATCGGCCGGTCGCTGATCTGCCTCAACCCCCAGCAGCCCTGGAAAGTGGGCTTCGACGGCCGCCTCGACACCTACGACCTGCGTTACACCATGGCGCACGAGATCGGCCATGCCATTGGCCTCGATCACCCGAGCGCCGCCGGCCAGCTTATGTCCTATCGCTACGACGAAAAGCAGGCCGGTCCGCAGGCCGGCGACATTCAAGGTGCCGTGCTGCTCTATGGGCCGCGGCCGGAAACGCGGAGCTTTGCAGCGACGCCCCCGGCAGAAACCGCAAACACCGCGCCCGATGCAGAAAACGGCAGGCTCTTTGGCATTGGCGACCGGAGCGGGCAGCCCGCATCGGGCGTGACCACCGGAAGCCTGCCGGACAAGGCGCGCTGACAGAAGCTAGGCGCCCCACTCTACCGGAGAGCTACGGCGTCGACGACGACGCGCTCCTCAGGTTTCCGGCCCCGCATGGTCGCGACCCGCGCTGGTGTGGCTGTCATCGAGGGCCTCCGCGTGCCCCCGGGTCTTCCCCCGCGCCGCCACGTACGCGGTGCTGCGCATCTCCATCAGCCGGGAGACCGTGCGCTCGAAGGCCTTCGCGGTGCCGGCGTCCTCGCACAGTCCCGCCGGCTCCGCCGCCGCCGAGGCGATGAGACAAACGCGGTTGTCATAAAGAGTGTCGACGAGGTTGATGAAGCGGCGGACCACCTCGCGCCGATCCCGCTGCATCACCGGAATGCCGTCGACCAGGAGTGTATGATAGGTGTGCGCAAGGCTCAGGAAGTCGAGCGTGCCGAGCGGCGCCTCGCACAGCTCGGCAAAGGAAAAGCGCGCGACCCCCATGGCCGCGCGGGGCACGCGCAGCTGCCGTCCCTTCACCTTCAGGGTCTGGCTTTCCCCGGCGCCGCGTGCCGTCAGCCGGTCCCAGTGCGCGTTGAGCTCGGCGGCGGCGCGATCATCCGCCGGACTGAAATAAAGCGGCACCCCGGTGAGCTTCTCCAGCCGGTAGTCCTTCGCCGATTTCAGCTCGACGACATCCATGTGCGTCCCGATGAGCCCGATGAAAGGCACGAACAGCTGCCGGTTGAGCCCGTTCTCATAGAGCCCTGACGGCGCCGCATTCGACGTCGTCACCACCACCACGCCGCTTGCAAAAAGGTGCTGAAACAACCGGCCGAGGATCATCGCATCGGCGATGTCGGTCACTTGCATCTCGTCGAAGCACAGAAGCCGGGCCTCTTCGGCGATGCTCGCCGCCACCGTCGGGATCGGGTCGCCGTCAACGCTGCGGCGCGCGGTGCCGATGCGCTCGTGCACGTCGGCCATGAACTCGTGGAAGTGGATGCGCCGTTTCGGCCCGAAGTCGACGGATGAGAAGAACAGGTCCATCAGCATCGTCTTGCCGCGCCCCACCTCACCATGGACATAGAGCCCGCGCGGCGGCGGCGTCCCCCCGCGGGAGAACAGCGCAAAGCGCCGGCTGCGCACCGGACGCCATGTAGAAATCCGGCGGGCGAGATGATCGAGGCTTTCAGCCACCGCGAGCTGCGCCGCGTCCGCCTCGAGATGCCCGGCCGCGATCTGTGCGTGCAGCTTGTCGATGGGATGGGATGCCATTTTCCTCAAATACTCCGCATCGCGCTCTAGACCGCAACCATCGAGGCGCGACGGAATGTCACCGAAGCGCAAAGGGCGCATAGAGCCGCCCGTGTACGCCGCAATGCCTTACGCCAGTGGAAATCCCGTCATCGGACCCGCATATTTGTGCAGTGCAATAGGCACCCGCGGCGCTGCACGCAAGCGGCGCCCGCGTGGATCCGACCCGGCGAGGACCTGGGCCGACGTGGAAATGCGGAGGGACTTGGGTAATGAGCGAGCATCATCTGCCGCACGGGACCATACGAAAGCTTTGGCCCAACGAGGCATGGAAGTTCCGCGATCACTTGCTGCGTCTCGATCGGTCAAGCCGCCAGATGCGTTTTGCCCACGGCGTGTCCGACGCTTTCATCGAGGACTACGCCGCGCGCATGGGAGACATGGGCGGCATCGTCTACGGGTTCTTCGACGGCGAGGAGGTACGCGCCGCCGCGGAGCTGAAGAAGCTCGGTGATACCTGGGGGCGCGAAGCCGAAGCCGCCTTCTCCGTCGAGCGCTCGCTGCAGGACCACGGCATCGGAACCGAGCTGATGGGCCGCGTGATCCGCGCTGCGCGCAACCGCGGTGTCCAGCACCTTTGCCTCACGTGCCTTGCCGACAACGGGAAGATGCAGGCGATCGCGCGCCGTTACGAAGCAGACCTGCGTTTCGAGTACGGCGAGGTCGTCGGCGAGATCGTTCCGTCGGGCGCCAACTACTTCTCTCTGCTCGCCGAGGCCGTCGAGGATCGCTTCGGCTACATGATGGCGGTGCTCGATCTGCAAACGCGTGTCGTCAACGCGGCGTGACGGAAACGGGAGCGCGCGCGGTCGTTTCGCACCCGTTGTGATGTCGAAACCTCGCGCGTTGCGAACACGAAAAGTGCAACGAGAGTCTGCAGACAACGCTCCATGCCGTTCGAAACACGACGAAATTGGTGATTTCACGCAACACACTTCATTGAATGCGCGCGCGTTAGCTTCGAATTTGCAATTTCGTGTCAACAAAATGTTCGAACTTGCACATGATTTTTTTAGTTCGAGTGATTCGGACTGAGAGAGATAGAAACAGAGACGCCAGAAAGAGAGAGACTCCAATGGTCAAGAAAGCCGTTAAGCGCAAAGTGAAGAAGGCCCCGGCCGCCCGTTCGGCCGCTGCCAAGAAGCCCGCCGCTCGCAAGACCGCTGCCCGTAAGCCGGCTGCTCGCAAGGCGACTGCCCGCAAGACGACCGCGGCCCGCAAGCCGGCTGCTCGCAAGACCGCCGCTCGCAAGACGACCGCTGCGAAGACCGTTCGCAAGACGGCCCGCAAGGCCACTCGCAAGCCGGCCAAGAAGGCCCGCCGGGCTGCTGCCGCCTGATCGAGCAGCCAAAATCCGCGCCAGTTCCCCTCGTTCCGCGCGATTTCGAAGGCTGACGAGCGCCCCGGGGTGCCCAGCCTTCATACCTTTCAAGACCGGTGGATGCGAAAGCTCCGCCGGTCTTTCTTTTTGGCCATTTCCGGCCATTTGCGCGGGATTGTTATTCGATTGGCGGCGCTATTCCGGCAGGTGATTGACCGCCTCGATGTTATGGCCGTCCGGATCGAGCACGAAGGCCCCGTAATAGTTCTCGTGATAATGGGGCCTCAGCCCCGGCGGGCCGTTATCGCGGCCGCCGGCCGCCAGGGCGGCCTCATAGAAGGCGCGCACGGCCATCCGGTTTGGAGCGGCGAAGGCCACGTGCAGCCGGCCCGTCAGCGGCTTCCCGGTTCCGATCCAGAAATGCGGCCGGTCCGTGCCGAAGCCAGCATAGCCGTCATCGTCGTCGTCCGAGAGGCTCACGTCGGTGAGGATGCGATAGCCGAGCGGCGCGAGCGCCTTGGCGTAAAAGGCCTTAGAGCGGACAAAGTCTGTGACGGGAAAGCCGATGTGATCGAGCATCTTCCTCACCCTGGCAGCGGGAAACCTTCAGCTCAGTGATGCCTCACTTTGCCGCCGGAGGCGGCGTGGGCCCGCGCCTTTGCTCCGATCGCCCGAGCGCCTATCGGCGAGGGCGTCAACCGGCAGCACGATAATACGCGCGGATCTCAGCGTGCGCGACCAGAACCGCAAACAAAGCTTCTCTCACCTGGCGTCACTCAAGAAATCAGACGCGGCGCTCCACCATCAGCTTCTTCAGCTCCGCGATGGCCTTGGCGGGGTTGAGCCCCTTGGGGCACGCCTTAGTGCAATTGAGAATGGTGTGGCAGCGGTAGAGGCGGAAGGGGTCCTCGAGATTGTCGAGCCGCTCCCCCGTGGCCTCATCACGGGAATCCTGCACCCAGCGGAAAGCCTGCAACAGCGCGGCCGGCCCGAGATAGCGGTCCGAGTTCCACCAGTAGCTCGGGCACGATGTCGAGCAGCAGGCGCAAAGGATGCACTCATAGAGGCCGTCGAGCTTCTGCCGGTCCGCGTGCGACTGGCGCCACTCCTTCGGGGGCGCGGGCGTATCCGTTTTCAGCCACGGCTCGATGAGCCGGTGCTGGGCGTAGAAGTTCGTCATATCCGGGACGAGATCCTTCACCACCTCCATGTGGGGCAGCGGATAGATGCGCACGGCGCCATCGATATCCCCATAGCCGCGCAGGCAGGCCAGAGTATTCGTCCCGTCGATGTTCATCGAGCACGAGCCGCAGATGCCTTCGCGGCACGAGCGCCGGAAGGTGAGCGTCGAGTCGATCTCGTTCTTGATCTTGATGAGGGCATCGAGAACCATCGGCCCGCAGCGCTCGGTCTCCACCCAATAGGTGTCGATGCGCGGATTCTCGTCCCCTTCCGGGTTCCAGCGGTAGACGCGGAACTCCTTCCACGATCCCTTGTCGCCCGGCTGGTTCCAGGTCTTGCCGCGCTGGACCTTGGAGTTCCTCGGAAGCGTGAAGTGGACCATGGTGAAGAGACTTTCCTGGCTGTCCGCGGCCGGCCGTGCCGCCGCTCCACATGAAACGCTGCAAATCCCCGTGTCAACGCTCGCCGGCGTCGCGTCGCCGCTGAGGAAGCCTGACCCGCGCGGGGCTCGGCTATTCCGGCCGGTGCTTCTTCAGCTCGCGCACCAGCTCCGTGAGACGCACGGCCACATCCGCTCCGGTATCGACCAAAGTCTTGAGGGTGGCGCGCGTCTGGATCAGCTTGTTGAGGCGCTCCTGCTGCTCCCCGAAGCCGAAGAACAGCTCCTCCGGCGCCTCGACCTCCCCGTCCTCCACCGCCGACATCACGTCGAACGCGTTTTGCGAGGCGAGGACGAGCATCGATGCCACGTCATTGATGAGCTGCTGGAAGAGCCGCGCGGCATCTGGGCCGACCCGCGGCCCGTGCACGCCGAACTTCAGCGGCGACGACGACGGCGCGCCCTCACCCGCGAAAAGCCGCGGGTTGCGCTGGAACCGGCGAAAGATCTCCTGCAGCCCGAGACAGCACGTCTCGAGATCGCGCAGCGCGGTTCCCGCCTTGCGCTTGGACCGCGCCCGGTCCGGGGTGCGCTCCTGGGCGGCCCAGTTGATGGTCGCGATCGAGGCGATGGCCCCGAGCGCCGCGACCGCCGGCAGCACTGCGGTGAACGGATCGGGGGAAAGGCGCGTTTCACCGCCGGCCTCGGCCGGTCGCGCCTGGGGCTGGGCCTTTTTATCCTCGGCGTTGTCCGCCACGGGTTTGGCCGCGCCGGATGGCCTCAAGAAGCGGCTCCGCATTGTTCGAGTGCCCTATGTCCCCGCGACGTCTCGATTTCCCGACGAACGCCGCACTTCTAAACCCCTAAGGTGCTTTGGAGAAGCACGATCCCGACACAAGTGCTCCCGGAAAAGTGCTCCCGGTTGCCGGTGAGGAGCGCGATCCGGGAAATAAGCTTCATCACCAGAGCCCGCTCGCCTCCGAAGGACGCTCGCGCGGTTGAAGCTCCACGATGCCACCAGGACGCCACCGAGAGATATGCTATGCCCCTCCCCGCAACGCCCGCCTTGACCACCGATTGCGTCGTCTTCGACGCGCGCGGCCGTGTACTCCTGATTCGCCGCAAGAATGAGCCTTTCAAGGGCTCCTACGCGCTCCCCGGCGGCTTCGTCGACATCGGCGAGCGCGTCGAGGACGGCTGCCGCCGCGAACTCTCCGAAGAAACCGGCGTGAAAGCCGGCACGCTACGGCTCATCGGCGTCTTTTCTGATCCCAAACGCGATCCGCGCGGGCATACCTGCTCGGTCGCCTTTGTCACCGAAATCGGCGAGGCGACCCCGCATGCCGGCGACGACGCGGCCGCCGCTGAATGGGTGGAGGACTGGCGCGCCCACAAACTCGCGTTCGACCACGCGCAGATCATTGCCGACGCCGAAAAGCTGCGCCGGACGCCGGCGCCCGCCTGAACACCCGGCGCGCCCCTGGCACAAACCACCCCGCCCCTACCGCGCGCCGCCGAAGTACTCCGGCACACCCGCGCTGAGGCAGGTCATCTCCACGCGCAGGTCGCTGAACAGAAAGCGGCAGAGCTCTTTCTTATGGTTCGGATTGTTCCGGATCGCCTCGAAGCTGGTCTTGAATCCGCGCTCCAGCGCCACCTCGAAAAGCAGCTTGTCCTGGCAATAGGGCGTCACCATCCAGTTGCCCCGGATGAGCTGGCTGCCGTCCTGGCATTGAATCGCGGCCTCAGCCGGAATGGCCGCCAGTATTGCCACGGCGAGCGTGGCAAAAGCGTTCGGCAAGGCCCTGGCGACGTACATGCGATCCCCCGATGGCGAAGCGCCGGTGCGGCATGCACCGGCGACCGATTCGCAATCTAGGGCAAAGTTGCAGCAGCCCAAAGCGCAGTGCGACGTGTATCCGCCGATAGCTGCGAAGGCCCGAGCGCGCTCACTGCGTGGCTGTGGAAAACGCCTTCGCCTCGATCATCGTCACCGTCGGCTTCGCCGCAGCGATGCTGAGCTGGCGCAACGGCTGCCCGGCACTGAAGTCGAGCGCCTTGAAATCGACCGCCTTGAGGCCCGGATCGTTATAGGTCTTCCAGTAGAAGACGCCGTTGGCGTGGTCGCGGAAGGTCGTCCACTGGGTATAGTCGCCCATCGGCTTGCCGCCGTTGGAGTAATCGCGCACCAGCCCCTTGGGGATATCGACCCGGTTGATGATGTGCCCCGCCAGCAGCAGCGCCTCCGCCGTATCCCGCGGGCGATCGGCGAGATGCGCGGCGGCAGCGGCCATCACGAACCGCGAGGGCGGCGTCGGATCACCCGGCAGGCCATGCAGCCCGGATCCCTGGCCCGTCCCCGCATAGGTGACGTTGCCCATCTTCACCGGCGCCGTGTTTACCGGCGTAAGGTTCACGTAGTTGCGCAGATTCTGCAGGTGCCACTCGTAGGTCGGCGAGTTGGTGAGAACGCCGACCCCGTGGTCGTGGACGCTCATCTTGCCGTCGACGTATTCGATGACGAGGCTCTTTCCTTCCCGGTCGTGCACCACGTAGTGGAGCGGCGCGAACGAGCCGAGCTGCGGCACCGTCTCACCCCAGACGACCACGTCGGAGACCGCCGCGCGCACTTCCTCTGCGGTGGCGAAATTGCCGAGCACCCAGGCGCCGAAGCTGACATTGGAAAGCGCGCGCGCCTGGTTGTCCGCCGTCACCTCCTGATACTTCGTCTCCCCCGGCAGATAGAGCGCGCCGAAGCCCAGGCCCTTCTCGTTGAGGCCGTCGACCGCAACGGACATGCCGAGGGCGTTCATCGCCACGTACCCATACTTCGACGTCCACTTGAGCCCGTCGCCCTTCGGGGCGGGCGACGTGGAGGCGACCCCGCGCGGCACGATCTGCACCTCGCTGTTGAGGTCGATTGCAAATTCCATGGTGCGGACCGACAGCACCGAGCCGTCCCCCGCGATGAGCCGGACATCGGTGCACGCGAGCGCCGGCGTAACGCCCATGAGGCCGGCGCACAGCGTCGAAACGGCCCGCCGCAGCAAATGCGTCTTCATTGAGATCACCTCGGATTGAAGGGTTGGCGCGCGGGAAGGATCATCGCGCGGAGCTATCTTGCCGGCCGTGCTCTCACGGGGCGGCGGGGAAATATTCGAGCGTCGAACGGCAGCTCGCTGCCCACTCCGCCTTCGTCATCTGCGTCTGCGGACCCCAGTCCTTCATGCAGTCGGCAAAATCCTTGTGGGTGACTTTGAGGTTCTTCCGGGAATCCTCGATAACGACCTCGGCCTCGTCCATCTCACCGCCGCGCGCAGCCCCGTCGGCACGCGAATTTTCCGTCTTTGCAGCGTCCGTCTTTGTAGCGGCGACGCGCACGAGGTCTTGAGGGGCGCGCCGGGTGGCGTTCTCCCCCGAAGCGATGCTGGAACGCTCCGCTACGATTGCGGAATCGGCCGCGGCGGGCGCGGTTGTGCTGAATATTGCCGAAAGCGCGAGGAGAGCAGCGGGAAACAGCGATTGCAGATGCATATGTGCGGCCCCTGAATGAATATGCCGGCGGTGAAGCACCGGAAGGCCGAGACGGTAACCGAACACCCTGAGGGGCCCGCAAAAGCGGGAGAGCGCCTTTATTTCAAATGCATCGCATCGGTTCGCACGCGCCGCAGAGCCCGAAAATGCGAGAGATTTATCGCCTCGATAAGTTTCTCTGATCTCCAGATCACGCAATTGCGATTTCTGTTTATCGAAAGCAATCGCTATATTCACGTTATGGAAACGGCGGACAGGCGGTTCGCCAGTATTCAACAGGAGGAAACTATGAAGGTTTGGAGCAAGCCGGCCGTTCGCGAGCAGGAAGTTGGCCTCGAGGTCACCTCCTATATGCCGGCCGAGATCGACATCATCTAACGCGATCTGAGCTTAGCTGATTTCGGGCGGCGACCGGATATTCCGGTCGCCGCTTTTCTTTTGTCTGATGGCCGGCCGTATGCGGTGGCCGACGCGCGCCGGGGCCGCATCGCTCGGGGTCCCGCGGTCGCAGATTCCACTCCGGAAATCCAACCCCGACGCGGGCCCGATGATGCGCCCTCCGCGCGTTCGGCCTTACTTCGGCTTACAGGCCGTGCCGACGGCGATGCACTGGATGCCGCCCTTCACATCATGGCAGTCGATGTCGGTCGCATCGGCATTCTTCCACACGGCCCATTCCTTGCCGTGCTTCTTGCGCGTGTCGATCTCCCAGCCGTACACCGCCTGCTCTTCGGCCTTGTCGCGCTCTTTGCGCTTGGCGCCGTAGGAGCTCAGCGAATCGGACTTGCAGTCCTTCTTCGCGATCGCTTCCTTGGCCGCCCCGGTCAGCTCGTGCAGCTTGTCGATGCAGGGCCTCGCCTTCCGGGTGCAGGTCCATTGGCCGGCCTTCTCGACGCAATCGACATTGCGATCCTTCGAGTAGCGCCAGGAGTTGTATTCGTGGCCGTACTTCTCCTTCACCGCCGACCGCCAGGCGAAGAGCGAGTTGGGATAGGCGCCGAGATCGCGCAGCGTCGCCGGCTTGCCCTCGGCGGTTACGGGGTCTTTGCAATCCTCTGCGGCTGCGGGCAGGGCAGCCAAAACTGAAAAAGCGGCTGCCACGCAGGCCAGCCGGACGCACAAATTCGTGTCCATCGTTCGTTTCCTGATAGCTGAGCTATGCGCCTCTACCGGAACCGGCTGGAGGCTTGGCACACTCGCATAGAAAACGGAGGGATTTGAGACGGACTGCGCTGCAGCAGCACCGCGGCGATCCGGTCGTGGCCGTGCGGATACAGCCGCGGGTTACATCCGCACCCTGCCGAGGCCGAGGTAAGCGGCGATCCCCCGGCGCAGCCATCGGGTGGGAATTTTTCCCCGTACGAAGTGGCTAAGATGGGCGCTCCGGTGCACGGGATTGCGGAATCGCGGCCGGCGCGCTTCCAGCACGTTGGCGATCTTCACGCCCACCTCGTGGGGATCCCGACCCTTCGCGGCGACGTGGGCGTCGCCGGCGTGGAACACGTTCTCGCTCCAGCGGCGATAGGCGCTGTCCGCCGGCGCAAAGCGTGGCGATACCTGCCAGATGTCGGTGATGTACGGACCCGGCTCCACCATCAGCACTTCGATGCCGAACTGCTCCACCTCGAACGCGAGCGATTCCGCCCAGCCTTCCACCGCCCACTTCGACGCAACGTAGATCGAGTTGCACGGATGGCCGAGGAAGCCCGCTTCGCTCGACACGATGACGATGCGCCCCGACCTCTGCTTGCGCATTGTCGGCAGCAGCGCCCGCGTCAGATTCAGAACGCCGAAGACGTTCGTCTCGATCACCCGCCGCAAATCGGCTTCGGGGATGTCCTCGAATGCGCCGCCCGCGGCAACGCCCGCATTGTGCACGACCGCATCGAGGAAGCCGCCCGTGATCGCCAGCGTGTCGGCAACGCCCCGCGCGAGCGAATCGGGATCCGTCACGTCGAGCTGTATAATGTCGACGTTGCCCGTCGCGCCCGCTTCGGCGAGTGCCGCCTCGAGGGTGCCGCGCCGTTCGAGGTTGCGCATCGAGGCGACGACGCGCCAGCCGCGCTTGGCGAGTTCCACCGTGGCCACCAGGCCAAAGCCAGCCGACGTCCCCGTGATCAGTACCGAGCGCATCCTGTTCCCTTCAATCCGTCCTCACGCAACCGGCCGATCCGGCGGGTCGGCCGTCACTTCAAAAAAGCCAATTGTATAGCCGTTGGGATCGCGGATGGCGAACTCCCGCCAGCCATATGGCATCACCGCCGGACCCCAGATGAACGACACCAGCGAGCGCCATTCTTCGGCGAGGGCGTTGACGTCATTGACACTGACATAGAGCGTGCCCGAAAGGGCCGGCGTGGCGGACTGCCCCCTGAGGTTCATGACGTGGAAATGCAGCCGCAGCCCGTCCCGCACGAGCTCGCACCAGCAAGGCTCCGCCCCGCACGGAACCGCCGCCCGAACTTCGAACCCGAGCTGGCCGTAGAACACGATCGTCTCGGCGAGGTTGCGCACCCTGAGGCTCGGTATGACAACCGGACCCAAAAGGCGCCCAACTCCCATCAGTACACGCGCGCCTTGGGCTCGATGTACTTCACCTCGTTCGTCATCGTGTGCGTGTGCACCGGACGGTAGTCGAGCTTCACACTCTTCGCGCCGTAGTCGGCCCACGCGAGCGTATGCTTCATCCAGTTGGCATCGTCGCGCTTGGGGAAGTCCTCGCGCGCATGGGCGCCGCGGCTTTCCTGGCGATTATACGCCCCCGTCACCGTCACCGCCGCCTGGGCGATGAGGTTGTCGTACTCCAGCGCCTCGACGAGATCCGAGTTCCAGATCAGCGAGCGATCGCTGATGCGGATGTCGTCTGACACCTTCCAGATCTCGTTGATCTGCTTGATGCCCTCCGCCATCACCGGCCCGTCGCGGAACACGGCGCAGTGCGACTGCATCGCCTTCTGCATCCTGAGGCGCAGATCGGATGTGGGCGTGCCGCCCTTCGCGTAGCGGAACCGGTCGAGCCGCGACAGCGCACGGTCGGTGATCTCCGGCGCGAGGTCGGGATGTGCAGAGCCCGGCTCCAGCACCTCCGCGCAGCGCAGACCCGCGGCCCGCCCGAACACGACGAGGTCGATCAGCGAGTTCGAGCCGAGGCGGTTCGCGCCGTGCACGGAGACGCACGCCGCTTCGCCCAGCGCCATCAGCCCGGGCACGACGTGATCGGGATTGCCGTCCTTCAGGGTCAGCACCTCGCCGTGATAGTTCGTGGGGATGCCGCCCATGTTGTAGTGCACCGTCGGCAGCACCGGGATCGGCTCGCGCCTCAGATCAACGCCCGCGAACACCTTCGCGCTTTCGGTGATGCCCGGCAGCCGCTCGGCCAGAATGGCCGGATCGAGATGGTCGAGGTGCAGGTAGATGTGGTCCCCCTCCGGGCCCACGCCGCGCCCCTCGCGGATCTCCACCGTCATCGACCGCGAGACGACGTCGCGCGAAGCCAGATCCTTCGCGTTCGGCGCATAGCGCTCCATGAAGCGCTCGCCGTTCGCATTCGTGAGATAGCCGCCTTCGCCGCGCGCGCCTTCCGTGATGAGCACACCCGCACCGTAGATGCCCGTCGGATGGAACTGCACGAACTCCATGTCCTGCAGCGGCAGCCCCGCGCGCAGCACCATCGCGTTGCCGTCGCCCGTGCAGGTGTGCGCCGACGTGCAGGAGAAGTAGGCGCGGCCGTAGCCGCCCGTGGCCAGCACGGTCCGCTTGGCGCGGAAGCGATGGATGGAGCCGTCGTCGAGGCAGAGCGCGATCACGCCGCGGCACACGCCGTCATGGTCCATCAAGAGATCGAGCGCGAAGTATTCGACGAAGAACTCCGCCGAGTAGCGCAGCGACTGTCCGTAGAGCGTGTGCAGCATGGCGTGCCCGGTACGGTCGGCGGCGGCGCACGTACGCTGTGCGGGCGGGCCTTCGCCGAACTCCGTCGTCATGCCGCCGAAGGGCCGCTGATAGATGCGCCCGTCCTCGGTGCGGCTGAAGGGAACGCCGTAGTGCTCCATCTCGTAGACGGCAGCGGGTGCGTTGCGGCACAGGTACTCGATGGCATCCTGGTCGCCGAGCCAGTCGGCGCCCTTCACCGTGTCGTACATGTGCCAGCGCCAGTCGTCGGGGCCCATGTTGCCGAGCGCCGCGGCAACGCCGCCCTGCGCCGCGACCGTGTGCGACCGCGTCGGAAACACCTTCGTCACGCATGCCGTCCGGAGACCGGCTTCCGCGCAGCCGAGCGTCGCGCGCAGGCCCGCGCCGCCCGCTCCGACCACAACCACATCGTAGGTATGATCGTGGACGGGATAGGCGTGACCGGTCACGGCCGGAGACGCCGGCTTCGTGGACCCGTTGGCTTTCGCCGCGCCGTTTTTCTTGTTCCTGTCGGCCATCGAACCTAGCCCCCAAAGCTCAGTTTCAGCACGGCGAAGATCGCAACCGCGGCGATCGCGCCGGCGAACAGGTTGTTGCCGAGCAGCAGGAGCACCTTCAGCCCATCGCCGTGCACGTAATCTTCGATGATGACCTGCATGCCGATGCGCATGTGCACGGTCATCGAAACGATGAGTGCCAGCAACGCGGCGGCGACGAGCGGATGCGCCAGCGTCGCCTTCACGGTTGCAAGGTCGGCCCCCGCGAGCGTCGCGATGAGCCCGACGGCGAATGCCGCGAGGATGGCGTTGGCGGCGCCCGTGAAGCGCTGCTTCAGAAAATGATCGGCGCCCTCATGGGCCGATCCGAGGCCGCGGGCGCGCTTCAGCGGTGTGATCATAGCCATGCCGAAAACCATCCCCGCTGGCAGCCGATATAAATCCAGAGCGCTGCCGTCAGCAGCACCGAGAGCACGAGCGTCCCCCAGCCGAGCAGATCGACCGTGCCGATATCGAACCCTGCGCCCGTGTCCCAGATGAAGTGCCGTATGCCGCCCAGCAGATGCAGGATCAGCGCCCAGGAATAGCCGAGCAGCACGATCATGCCGAACCAGGTGGCGAACAGCCCGTTGACGAAGTCGAAATAGCCGGGCCCCGTCGCCGCCGCGAGCAGCCACCAGGCAAGCAGCAGGGTGCCGAAGTATAGCGCCGCCCCGGTGATGCGATGCATGATCGACATCACCATGTTGATCATCGGGCGATATATCTGCAAATGCGGAGACAGCGGCCGCGCACGCGCCCGCTTCTCGGTCGTCACCCCAGCCATTCAGGATGCCTCGCTGTTCGATCTGAAGCGGTTTTAACGCGCCGATCTTCCCGCGGCAAATCGCCAATCGCCACAGTTTAAGCGCTATGGCGCGCAGCAAATCCCATCGAACATCAACGGCCTCGATTGCGAAGCTTGCAAAGCCGTCGCCGGGCGCCTTCGAGCTAAAGTAGGAGAGGCCGTTGCCGGCACCCCGGCAACCTCGCAATCAAATCCCGACGCTACAGCTCGGGATCAGCGCGGCAGCAGCACCCAGGCGTCGAGGTCGAGCAGCACGCCGTCGGCATACTGGCCGTCTTCCTTCTTCAGCGGGAAGCTCGCGCAGTCGTTGTTCTTCACGGCAACAAGGCGAATACGCAGCGCGCCGACATCGGTACGGCCTGGCAGCTCCACTTTCTCCAGCACCTCGGACCAGGCATAGACCGTGTCGCCCGCAAAGCAGGGCGAGACGTGTCGCCCGCCGTTGATGGCCGCGAAATGGAACGCGTTGTTGAGCCCGTTGAACGACAGCGCCCGCGCCAGCGAGATGACGACGCCGCCGTACACGATGCGCTTGCCGAAGCGGCCCTTCGCCTCCGTGTGCTGGTTGAAGTGCACCTTGGCGGTGTTCTGGTAGAGGCGCGTCGCGATCTGGTGCTCGGCCTCTTCGAGCGTCATGCCGTCGACGTGGTCGATCTTCTCGCCCACCTCATAGTCGCCCCAGCGGTAGGGCGAGCCGGCCAGCGCGAAATCATATTTGCCAATGTTGAGTGCGGGCACCGCGGCGCCGATTTCAGCAGGGTCGACGCGCTGCGGCAGGTTGGGCACGATCGCCTCGGGTGCCGGCGCCTCCTTGTCGCGCTTCCGCACCATCACCCAGCGCACGTACTCGAGCACCGTCTCACCGTTCTGGTTACGCCCCGTGGAGCGCACGTAAACGGTGCCCGTCTCCCGGTTGGAGTTCTCCTTGAGGCCGATCACCTCGGACGTCGAAGCCAGCGTGTCCCCCGGATAGACCGGCTTCAGGAAACGGCAATTGGCATAGCCGAGGTTGGCGATCGCATTGAGCGAGATCTCCGGCGTCGTCTTTCCGAACACGACGTGGAAGGTCAGCAGATCGTCCAGCGGCGACTGCGGATAGCCGATGGCCTTGGCGAAGGCGTCTGACGACTGCACCGCGAAGCGGGTGCCGTAGAGGCTGGTATAAAGCGCCACGTCGCCCACGGTCACCGTGCGCGGCGTCGGGTGAACGATCACCTGCCCGAACTTGAAATCCTCGAAATAGTTGCCGGGATTGGTCTTGGTCGAAGTCATCGGTCAGTCAGGTCCTTCTCGTGGGCGCGCAGGGGCCGAATAGTCACAAAGACCGCCTCTGTCGACTGCCTTTTCGCCGCTTGAACGCCTTCGGCTGGCCAATCCAAGCAATGGCGAGCCCCTAGACCCACTCCCCGCCGGCAAATGAAAGAGACCCCCAACCCGCCACGCCGTCATCCCGGCGCAGGCCGGGATCCACGCAAGTCTCCGCGCGGATACGGGCAAGGAACGGCGGCGACGTTCGCGCACCGGGTCCCAGCAGAGCGGTTGCGGACGCTGGCGTGGATGGCCGCCTCCGCGGCCATGACGGAATAGGCCGTGCTGATAATCATGACAGCACTGGACGCGTTGGCGCCGTTTACCGCGTGCGAGCGGCAGCCAGGTGCAAGGCGCCCCGGCGCGAGCGCCGGCCATCAGCGAGCCGCAGCGGCCCTTGCACGACGGCGCTCACCGCGCGTGTCGGAAAACAAAAAGCTAGAACCACTCTTCCTCGGTGCGCCGCATGGCCTCGATGGCGTCCGCAATGGCCACCGTCCGCCGCGCCATGACGAGGTGCAGCCGCTCCACCATCTTGCCTTCCAACGTGATGACGCCCTTCGCCCGGTTGGCCGGCTCCTCGAAGGCGGCGATGATCTTCCGCGCCCAGGAAACCTCCTCCACCGTCGGCGAGAAAATCTCGTTGCACGGGCCCACCTGCGCGGGATGGATCAGCGTCTTGCCGTCCATGCCGAGCGTGCGGCCGTGCTCGCATTCCTCGCGGAAGCCGACATCGTCCCGGTAATCGTTGTAGACGCCATCGAGGATGTCGAGCCCATATGCGCGCGCCGCGACGATCGTCATGGCGAGCCACGGCACCACGGCGACGCGGTTATGCAGCGCCCGCGCCCGCGATTCCTTCAGCAAATCGTTGGTGCCCATGACGAGGCACGACAGCCGGTTCTCCGGATCCGCCCCCAGAGCCGCGATCTCGCGCGCGTTCAGCACCGAGCTCGGCGTTTCCATCATCGCCCACAGCCGCACCTTTGCCGGCGCGTTGATGGCACCCAGCACCTTCGCCACCGTGACAATGTCGCCGGGATTGGAAACCTTCGGCACCAGGATCGCATCGGGCTCGACGCTCGCGGCCGCGCGTAGATCGTCCATGCCCCAGGCGGTCTCGATGGCGTTGACCCGGATGATGAGCTCGCGCCGGCCATAGCCTCCTCCGCGCACCGCTTCGCACACGCTGTCGCGCGCGGCGGCTTTGCCCTCGGGCGCGACGGAATCCTCCAGGTCGAGGATCAGCGCATCCGCTGGAATAGACTTTGCTTTTTCCAGCGCGCGCGCATTGGCGCCAGGCATATAGAGAACGCTGCGTCGCGGCCGTACGGTCATAGGATCTCCTTCTTGTGCGACGCACAATAATCTGCGCTGCGCCGATCACCAAGACGCCTCGGTCTCGATCTTCCGGGGGATGCCTCACAGCGAGGAAAGACATGGAGAGCCGCGGTGCCGGTCGGCGCAAGTTCCGGCATGTTGCAATTGCCCGGTGCGCTCTGTCTAATCGACGAACATTGAAAACGCCCGCACGCGGCGCCGCCAGACCGCGAAAACCCCCGCCCTCATTCTCGGTGCCGAACCCCGATGGCCCGCATCCTCGCCGTTTCCTCCCATGTCGCCTATGGCTCGGTCGGCCTCGCCTCCATCGTCCCCGCGCTGCAATGGCTCGGCCACGAGACGATGCCGGTGCCGACGGTCGTGCTCTCCTGCAATCCGGCCTATCCGCACTTCGCCGGCCGCGCGGTGCCGGCGGACGAGATCGTCGCCATCATTGCTGCCCTCGACGCCAACGGCTGGCTCGCGGAAACCGCCGCGGTCCTGTCGGGCTATCTGCCCTCGCGTGCGCACGTGGAAGCGGTGCGCGGCGCCGTGGAGCGCGTTCGTGCAGCGAGCCCGTCGGCGCTCTTTCTCTGCGATCCCGTGTTCGGCGACGAGCCGGAAGGGCTCTACCTGCCCGCCGAGGTCGCCGACGCGATCCGCGACCGGCTGCTGCCGCTGGCAGACATCACGACCCCCAACAGCTTCGAGCTGTCGTATCTCTCGGGACGGCCCGCCTCGAACCCACGGGAGGCCCGCGCCGCCGCTGCCGCGCTCCCCGCGCCCACCGTCCTTGGCACCTCCATTCCCGCCGATGGAAACCGCCTCGCCAACGTGCTCGTCAACGGCCACGAAGCATTCGCCTGCCACGTCGCGCGCCGCGCCGAAGCCCCGCACGGCACCGGCGACATGCTCGCGGCGATGTTTCTCGGCCACCGCCTCAACGGCGCCTCCGATGCCGAGGCCCTCGGCGCCGCGGCCGGCGGCGTCGATGCGAGCGTGACCGCCGCCCACGGCCTCGAGGAACTGCCCCTGGCAAGCGCCGATTCCGTCTGGCGCAGCGCTGAAATCCTGCTGACAGCACCCATATCTTAGCCGCGCCAGCCTACGCGAGAGGGATCCCCACATCGATGTCACGCTATCGCTTGCAGAAGCCGCGGAAGACACTTGGCGAGCGCGTCGACGGCGCCAAGGCGTTTTTCCAGCACGAGGCGTCCGGCGGCATCGTGCTGCTCGTCGCGGCCATGCTCGGCCTGCTGATGCAGAACTCCTCCGCGAGCCCGCTCTACGATGGTCTGCTGCATACGCACGCCTCGCTCCGCGTCGGCTCCATCGGCCTCGATAAATCGCTGCTGCACTGGATCAACGACGGCCTGATGGCGGTCTTCTTTTTCCT
Source organism: Hyphomicrobiaceae bacterium (assembly GCA_044507625.1). Lineage (GTDB taxonomy): Bacteria > Pseudomonadota > Alphaproteobacteria > Rhizobiales > Hyphomicrobiaceae > Hyphomicrobium_A. Next base: position 93,728 of record JBIQJE010000006.1, read on the forward strand.
CGTCGGCCTCGAGATCAAGCGCGAGCTGGTCGTCGGTGAGCTCTCCAGCCTGCAAAAGGCGGCGTTGCCTTTCATCGCTGCGCTCGGCGGAATGGTCGTGCCGGCCGCGATCTATGCCGCCTTCAATTGGAACGACCCCGTCGCGCTGCACGGCTGGGCGATCCCTTCCGCCACCGACATCGCCTTCGCCATCGGTGTGCTGGCATTGCTCGGGCCGCGCGTGCCGGTCGCCCTCAAGGTGTTCCTGCTCGCCCTCGCCATCATCGACGACCTCGGCGCCATCGTCATCATCGCGCTCTTCTACACCGCGCACCTGTCGTGGGAGGCGCTGGCACTGGCCGCGCTGGGCATCGCCCTTCTGGCCATCCTCAATGCCCGAGGCGTCACGCGCACGGCGCCCTATGTGCTCGTCGGCATCTTCATCTGGCTATGCGTGATGCAATCGGGCGTTCACGCGACCCTTGCGGGCGTCGCGACCGCGCTCGCCGTTCCGCTGGCACGGCCGGCATCGGGCGGTCACGGCACGTCGGAGCGCCTGGAAGAATCCCTCGGGCCGTGGGTGAAGTTCGCCGTGCTGCCGATTTTCGCCTTCGCCAATGCCGGCGTCAGTCTCGCCGGCATAACGTGGGAGCACGTCTTCAGTCCCATCCCGATGGGGATCGCGCTCGGCCTCCTGATCGGCAAGCCGGTCGGCATCTTCGGCTTCTCGCTCGCAGCCATCGGCATGCGCATCGCGCACCGCCCCGAAGGCGCCACGTGGCCGCAGCTCTTCGGCGTCGCGATGCTCGGCGGCATCGGCTTCACCATGAGCCTCTTCATCGGCATGCTGGCATTCACCGACGCAACGAGCGCCGCCGAGATTCGCGTCGGCGTGCTGCTCGGCTCGTTTGCCTCGGCGCTTGCCGGCTACCTCTACCTCAGGAGCGTGACGAAGCTTCCTGCGGTGTCGGCCCGGCCCACGCCCCGGCCTTAGCCGCCTCGCGCGCCGCCTTGCGGCTCGACACGCGGCGCTGGTGATACTTTTGCGACAGCTCGTCCCATTCGATGGTGAGCGAGCCGCCCGTCGCCGCGTGCTGCCGGTCCCAGTTCGAGAGCAGATCGAGGCACGCGTGATCGATGTAGTCGAGCTGACCGATGTGCACGTGGACCTCCGCTCCGCGCGGCAGCCCTTCGAGTTCCGCGGCGAGCTTCGGCAGCCGGATCAGCGTCGCCGCGCCCTTCAAGTGCACGTCGATGCGATTGCCGTCCGCCTCGGCTTCCTTCTGCACTTCGAGGTGCGAGAAGGCGTAGAGCAGCTTGATCAGCGACAGCGCCAGGCCGACGAGCACGCCTTCGAGCAGGTTGGTGGCGACGATCGTCACGATGGTGACGAAGTAGATCACCACCTCGCCGCGGCCATACTTGCGCAGCGTCGGCACGATCTTCGGATAGGCGAGCTTGTAGCCGGTGAACACGAGGATCGCCGCCAGCGCCGAGACCGGGATGTACGTCAGCGTAAACGGAATGACGCTTACGAACACCAGCAGCCACACGCCGTGCAGGATCGCCGAGGCACGGGTTTCCGCCCCCGCTTCCACGTTGGCGCTCGAGCGCACGATCACGCCCGTCATCGGCAGCACGCCGAGCGCGCCGCAGATGGCGTTGCCGATACCCTGCGCGGAAAGCTCGCGATCATATTTGGTGCGCGCCCCGCGGTGCATCTGATCGACCGCTGTCGCGCACAGCAGCGTTTCCGCGCTGGCGATGAAAGCGATGGAAATGGCGCCGACGATGATGGGCGCCTCGATGATTCGCGCCAGCCGCTCCGGCGTCGGGAAGACCGTCACCGACCAGATGTTATCCGGCACGCTGACGTAAGCGATGTTGAGGCCGAGGGCACCGGCAACGGCGATCGCCACCAGCACGCCGACCAGCGGGGCGGGCACCAGCCGCCACCGGCGCGGCGCGAGCGCGCCCCAGGCGACCATGGTGGCGATGGTCAAGGCGCCGATCAGGAACGCGGTGAAGTGCGCATTGCGCGAAGTCACCGCCTCGAGCAGCGCGCCGGGAATGCCGACGAGGTTCTCGACGCCGTTGCCGATCGGCTTGGCATCCATCATCACGTGAAACTGCGAGGCGAAGATCAGAACGCCGATGCCGGCCAGCATGCCGTGAATGACCGCCGGCGAGACGGCACGAAACCATTGCCCCAGCCGCAGCATTCCCGCGACGAGCTGAATGAGGCCGGCGAACAGGACGATGACGCCCAGCATCTCGACGCCGAACTGTTGTACGTACTGCCAGACGAGAACGGTGAGCCCGGCCGCCGGGCCGCTCACCTGCAGAGGCGAACCGGCGAGGAAACCGACGACGATGCCGCCGATGACGCCGGTGATGATGCCCGCCGTAGGCGGCAGGCCCGACGCAAGGGAGATGCCCATGCAAAGCGGCAGTGCGACCAAAAAGACAACGATCGACGCCAGGAAGTCACGGCCAAAGGTCGCCGACGTGTAGGGCGCTTTCATAGGACAATAAATCCGCTCGCTGTTCAGCTCGCCGGCAGGCGCGCGATAGCCATTGATAGACAAACGTTTTCAGCTTCCCCCGCTGGGCCCGGACGATAGACCTCGCCTCAGTGCCGGGCAAGCTGGACCTCACCGCAAGACCATCGACGGTTAAGCGGCGCTGTGAGGGAATGGGCACACCCGGACAAATTGACATATCCGAATCGGCCGAAGAAAGAGTCATTGATCAGGATCATGAGCAGCTTCCCTGAAAAACTCGCCGACCGTTATCGCCGCTTTCACAAGCGCCATTTCCTTCCCCGCGCCGAAGATTACGAGGAGTTGGCAACCTACGGGCAGAACCCGGAGGCAATGATCATCTCGTGCTCCGACAGTCGCGTAGACCCGGAGACCATCTTCAGCGCCATGCCGGGCGAATTGTTCGTCGTCCGCAACGTCGCAAGCCTCGTCCCGCCCTATGAGACGGGGGGCAAATTCCACGGCGTTTCCTCAGCGATCGAGTTCGCCGTGCTGAACCTGCGCGTCAAGCATCTCATCGTCATGGGCCACTCCGGCTGCGGCGGCGTCAAAGCGGCCCTGAATCAGAGTGCCGCCATTCAGACCGAGGCCCAGTTCATCTCGCGCTGGATGTCGATGCTCGACGATGCGCGCCTGAGGGTACTGGCATCCCACCAGAACAGCCCGCAGGCGGAAAAGCAGGCCGCACTCGAGAAGGAAGGCGTGAAGACGTCGATCAGCAACCTGCGCACCTTCCCCTTCATTGCCGAAGCTGAAGACCGCGGCAGGCTGGCGCTCCACGGCGCCCACTTCGATATCGCGACGGGCACGCTGTCCGTGCTCAATCACTCCCGCGGGCAGTTCTTCCCGCTTTGACATGCGAGCGCTCCGGGTCCACAGGGCCCGAAGCGCCGCCTCTATCGCTCTCCAAAGCTTTTTTGAATGCGGTAAGTGCCCGCCCGCTCAGGGCGACGGCGCCGGTGCGGCCGTGGCCCGCGCGATCGCCGGCACGAGCTTCGTCATCATGCTTTCCGCGGACACCGGGCCCACGTGCTTGAACACGATCTCGCCCTTGCCGTTGAGCACGAATGTCTCCGGCATGCCGTAGACGCCCCACTCGATGGCGCCGCGGCCCTTGGGGTCGACGCCGACCGCCGTGAAGGGGTTTCCGAACCGGCCAAGGAAGCGTCGCGCCGAGACCGGATCGTCCTTGTAGTTGACGCCATAGAGAGCCACGCCGGTCCGCTTCTGCAGCTCGACGAGCAGCGGCTGCTCCTCGGCGCATGGCAGGCACCAGGACGCCCAGAAATTGACGACGCTTGCCTTGCCATTGGCGAGATCGGCGCTGGCAAAGCCCGGCACCGGCTGCCCGTTCGAAACCAGCTCCGGCAGGGGCGCGAACGCGGTCGCGGGCGCCGCCTTGCCGATCAGCGCCGAGGGAAGCTTGGAGGGATCGCCCGTTTTGAGCGCGAAACCGAAGATGGCAACGAGCGCGCCGAAGATGATCAGCGGCGCGATCACCCCGCCGAAGCGCCGCTTTGCGGGCGGGATAAGCGCGTCATTTCCCGGCTGCATATGCGAGCTGCCTCCGTTCGATCCGATGATCAGGTGCGGCTGGCCGAACGGCGCCGCACGCCGCGCGCAGCAAGGTCGGCGAGGCGCCGCTCCTGCTCGCGTCCATCGAGCACGAGCCGCACGATCAGTCCGGCGATGACGAGCGCCACCACCCCATAGGCCGACCAGATGAAGCTCGCGTGCGGTCCAAGATCGATGCCGAGGTCCACTGGATCTACTCCGCCGCCGCCAGTTGTGCCGCCTGCGCCCGCTCCACTTCCGCAAGCTGCATGGCGCGCACGCGCCGGCGCATGATTTCGTTGCGCATCGCCTTCAGGTGCATGGCGACGAACATCAGCGTGAAGCCCACCGCCATGACGAGAAGCGGCATCAGCAGCGAGGCATCGATGGTCGGGCCCCCGACACGGATGACGCTCGCTGGCTGGTGCAGCGTATTCCCGAAGTCGACCGAGAACTTGATGATCGGCAGCATGACGATGCCGACGAGGGCGAGGATGGCGGTCAGCTTGGACGCGAGCGATTCATCCTCGATGGAGGACCGTAGCGCCATCAGCCCCAGATAGAGAAAGAAGAGGATCAGCACCGACGTAAGCCGCGCGTCCCATACCCAATAGGTACCCCACGTCGGACGGCCCCAGAGCGAGCCCGTCACCAGCGCCAGAAAGGTGAACGCGGCCCCGAGCGGCACCGCCGCCTTGGCCGATACGTCCGCCAGCGGATGGCGGAACACCAAAAAGCCGAACGCCGACATGGCGATGATGCTGTAGACGGCCATCGACAGCCACGCGCACGGCACGTGAATGAACATGATGCGGGCCGTCTCGCCCTGCAGATAGTCCGGCGGGGCGACGTAAAATGCGAGGTAGAGACCGTAGCCGATGATGACCGCGGCAGCAGCCGAAACCCACGGCAGCACGGAAGCGGAAAGCTCCATGAAGCGGGTTGGATTGGCCAGGCGCTGCGTCAGGGTCTGCATTGGAGTTGATCTAAGCTAGGCCACGCTGAAGCGCAAATGAACATGCAGCCATCAATAGCTTAACCGGGATCACCGGGCCTGCCCTGCATCAGCAGGCCCAGCGCGCCTTCGCACTGCACAAACTGCACAACCTCGAGCGCCAACGCCCAGCCGCGGCCGCAACCGCTACTGCATCTGGACGCGCAGCGCCGCCGCCGCGGCCAGCGGGCACAGCACCACCGAGGCCAGTGAAAGCGCGGCAAGTATCAGCATGGCGCTCGCCGTGCCGGAGACCCCCAGCAGCCCGTTGATCGCCGCCATGCCGAAAATGAGTGTCGGCACGTAGAGCGGCAGCACCAGAAGCGCGATCAGCAGGCCTCCCCGATAGGCCCGGAGCGTCAGCGCCGCCCCGACCGCCCCGATAAAGCTCACCGCGGGGGTGCCGGCCACCATGGTCGCGATCAGCAGCGGATAGACTGCGATGTCGAGATTGAGCAGCAGCCCCAGCACGGGCGCGGTCAGCGCCAGGGGAATGCCCGTCGAGATCCAGTGCGCGAGCGCCTTGGCGCCCACCACCATCTCCAGCGGCAGCGCGCCCGTCGCCAGCACATCGAGCGAGCCGTCCTCGTGGTCGGACGAGAAAACGCGGCCGAGCGACAACAGCGCCGCGAGCAGCAGCGCGATCCACAGGATGCCCGGCGCGATCCGAGAAAGGAGATTGAGGTCGGAGCCAAGCCCCAGCGGCAGCAGCGTTACCACCAGCATATAGAAGCCGAGCGCCGTGCCGAGCGCCCCCCCCTGGCGCACGCTCAGAACGAGATCGCGCTTGAGAAGTGCAAGGAACGCGCTCAACCCTTCGCCTCCTGCCGCCCCAGGCGGATCGCCTGCGCCGGTGCGAGCGCCATCGGCACGTGCGTTGCCACCACGGCCATGCCGCCCCGCTTAAGATGTCCGTTGATCGCCGTCACCAGCACGTCGGCCGAAGCCGCATCCAGCGACACCGTCGGCTCGTCGAGCAGCCACAGCGGACGATAGGCGACGGCGAGCCGTGCCAGCCCGAGGCGCCGCTTCTGCCCCGCAGAAAGATACCCCGCGGGAATATCGGCCAGCGCATCGAGCGCAAAAAGCTCCAGCGCGCGATCGACGCGCGCCGCAATTGATTCGCCCGCGTCGGCCGGCCCGGCAAGGTAGGACGCCCAGAACGCTAGGTTCTCCGAGGCCGTCAGATGCGTTTTGATCCCGTCGAGGTGTCCGACAAATTGGCACACCTCGGCGACTTCGCAGGATTCACCCCCGCCCCCGGAATCGCCCGCCGCGCCCGCGATGCGCACAGCGCCGGCGGAGGGGCGCAGATATCCGGCGAGAGCGCGCAGAAGTGTCGATTTTCCAGAGCCGTTCGGCCCCGTCAGCACCAGCGCGGAACCGCTGTCGAGGGTGAACGAAACGCCATTCGCAACCTTGCGATTGCCGCGCTCCAAGACCAAATTTTCAGCGATGAGCTGCACGGGTCTTCATATTCCGTGTGGCAGAATGCGCTAGCAAATCAGTGGGAAAATCCCGCAGAATGGGCTCGCAAGCGCGCTGGGCTGGGGCCGGACGTTCCTGCGTATCACGCATTCGCTTCCATCGTCGCCAGCATACCAGCATAAATCTGCGCCGTCCCCGGCCGCTCCTGCGGCAGGGTTGACGACTGGGGGGTGCGGCCGCCGGCGGCGGTCGTCTGCAAAGGAGACGATTTTGAAGGACGCGCAGCCGATCTCGCAGGACAGTTTCAAGAGCCGCAAGACGCTCTCCGCAGGCGGAAAAACCTACACCTATTTTTCGCTTCCCGACGCCGAGAAGAACGGGCTTGCCGGCATCTCCCGGCTCCCCTTTTCCATGAAAGTGCTGCTGGAGAACCTGCTCCGCCACGAGGACGGCCGCACCGTCAACAAGACCGACATCGAGGCCGTGGCGGCCTGGCTCGTCGACAGGGGCACCGCCGGCAAGGAGATCGGCTTTCGCCCCGCCCGCGTGCTCATGCAGGATTTCACCGGCGTTCCCGCCGTCGTTGATCTCGCCGCCATGCGCGATGGTATGAAAGCCCTCGGCGGGGATCCGCAGAAGATCAACCCGCTCGTCCCCGTCGATCTCGTCATCGACCACTCGGTGATCGTCGACGAGTTCGGCTCGCCGCAGGCCTTCGCGCAGAACGTCGAGCTGGAATACAAGCGCAACGCCGAGCGCTACAACTTCCTGAAGTGGGGTCAGGGTGCCTTCGACAACTTCCGCGTCGTCCCGCCTGGAACCGGCATCTGCCACCAGGTGAACCTGGAGTTCCTCGCCCAGACCGTCTGGACCCGCACCTATGCCGACGGCACCACCTTCGCCTATCCCGACACCCTCGTCGGCACCGACAGCCACACCACCATGGTCAATGGCCTCGCCGTGCTCGGCTGGGGTGTGGGCGGCATCGAGGCAGAAGCGGCCATGCTCGGCCAGGCGCAGTCGATGCTGCTGCCCGAGGTGATCGGCTTCAAGCTCACCGGCAAGCTCAACGAGGGCGTCACCGCCACCGACCTCGTGCTCACGGTCACGCAGATGCTGCGCAAGAAGGGCGTCGTCGGCAAGTTCGTGGAATTCTACGGCTCCGGCCTCGACACGATGCCGCTGGCTGACCGCGCCACCATCGCCAACATGGCACCGGAGTACGGCGCGACCTGCGGTTTCTTCCCCGTCGACGGCGAGACCCTCAACTACCTGAAGATCTCCGGCCGCGAAGCGAGCCGTATCGCCCTCGTCGAGGAGTATGCCAAGGCGCAGGGCATGTTCCGCCTCGCCGGCTCTCCCGATCCCGTCTTCTCAGACACGCTCGAGCTCGACCTCGGCACAGTGGTGCCCTCGATGGCCGGCCCGAAGCGTCCCGAGGGCCGCATCTCCTTGCCCGAGGTTGCGCCGGGCTTCGCCAAGGCGCTCGAGGCCGAATACAAGAAGACCGGCGATACCTCGGCGCGCTTCCCCGTCGAAGGCCGCGCCTTCGATGTCGGCCACGGCGACGTCGTCATCGCCGCCATCACGAGCTGCACCAACACGTCGAACCCCAGCGTGCTCATCGCTGCGGGCCTGCTCGCCAAGAAGGCGGTCGAGAAGGGTCTCGCCGCCAAGCCGTGGGTGAAGACCTCGCTGGCGCCCGGATCCCAGGTCGTCTCCGCCTATCTCGACAAGGCCGGCCTGCAGCCCTACCTCGACAAGATCGGCTTCAACCTCGTGGGCTTCGGCTGCACCACCTGCATCGGTAACTCCGGGCCGCTGCAGGCGGAAATCTCCGCCGCCATCAACGAGAACGGCGTCGTCGCCGCGGCCGTGCTCTCCGGCAACCGCAACTTCGAGGGCCGCGTCAGTCCCGACGTGCAGGCGAACTACCTCGCCTCTCCGCCCCTCGTCGTCGCCTATGCGCTGGCCGGATCCGTCACCAAGGATCTCACCCGCGAGCCCATCGGCACCGGCAGCGACGGCCAGCCCGTCTTCCTCAAGGACATCTGGCCGTCCTCGCAGGAGATCCAGCGCTTCATCGCCGAAAACATCACGCGCGAGCTCTTCCTGGAACGCTACGCCGACGTCTTCAACGGCGATGCCTCCTGGCGCGCCATCGACACCGCCGGCGGCGAGACCTACGGCTGGGACGATGCCTCCACCTACGTGCGCAACCCGCCTTACTTCGAAGGCATCAGCAGCACGCCCACCCCGCTGACCGACATCAAGGGCGCGCGCATCCTTGGCCTCTTCGGCGACAAGATCACCACCGACCACATCTCCCCGGCCGGCTCGATCAAGCCGTCGTCGCCCGCGGGCGAATACCTGAAGTCGCACAACGTCGCCGTCGCCGACTTCAACCAGTACGGCACCCGCCGCGGCAACCACGAAGTGATGATGCGCGGCACCTTCGCCAACATCCGCATCAAGAACTTCATGCTGCGCGATGCCGACGGCAACGTGAAGGAGGGCGGCTTCACGGTGCACTATCCGTCCGGCGAGCAGATGCCGATCTACGACGCCGCCATGCGCTACCGCGATGAAGGAACGCCCCTCGTCGTCTTCGCCGGCGTCGAGTACGGCAACGGCTCCTCGCGCGACTGGGCGGCGAAGGGCACCAACCTACTCGGCGTGCGCGCCGTCATCGCCCAGTCGTTCGAGCGCATCCACCGCTCCAACCTCGTCGGCATGGGCATCGTGCCCTTCGTGTTCGAGGAAGGAACGGGCTGGCAGACGCTCGGCCTCAAGGGCGACGAGGTGGTGAACATCCCCGGCCTGACCACCATCCAGCCCCGCCAGAAGATGGTGGCGGAGATCATCTCCGCCGGCGGGGAAGTGCAGAAAGTGCCGATCCTCTGCCGCATCGATACCCTGGACGAGCTCGAATACTACAAGAACGGCGGCATCCTGCATTACGTGCTGCGCAACCTGGCAGCCGCCGCCTGACGAGATCTGGAGGTCCGCCGCCGGCCCCGGGTCGCCCGGCGGACCCCGCCCGCTTTACACGCTTTTGTGAGTTCTGTTGTAGCGTTACACACCGGCCCCCAGACTTAACTGGGCGGCTTCTTTCGGTGTACCTTTGCGCCCATGCGGCTGATCTACCTCATCGCCCTCGTTTTGGCGGCCCTCGCGCCCGTTCCCGCGTCCTCGCAGGCCGCGCCGGACATCAATCCCTCGTTCGGCCCGCCCAAGGACGTGCTGGAGCTGTTCACCAGCCAGGGCTGCGACACCTGCCCGCCGGCCGACGAGGTGCTGGCGAAGTTCGCCGAGCGCCCCAACGTCATCGCCATCACGCTGCCGGTCGATATCTGGGACTATCTCGGCTGGAAGGACACGCTCGCCTCGGACAAGAACTCCGAGCGCCAGCGCGCCTATGCGAAGGCACGCGGTGATGGCGCCATCTACACGCCGCAGCTCATCGTCAACGGCATGATCGGCGTCAACGGTGCCGACCCCGCCGCCATCGAGGAAGCGATCAGGGTTTCCAACGAGGCGCTGCGCGGCGGGCGGGTCCCGATCCGCTTCTGGCACGAGCGCAACTCGATCATGATCGAGGCCGGCGACGCCCCCGAGGGACGCCACTACAAGGAGGCGACGATCTGGTTCGCGGTGGTGCAGAAGCACGCGAACGTGCCGATCGAGCGCGGCGACAACAAGGGCAAGACTCTGACCTACACCAACATCGTACGCGAGATGCTGCCCGTCGGCTCATGGAACGGAAAGGCGCTCAGTCTTCAGCTCGCGCGCAATTCGGTCATGCGCCCCGAAACCGAGGCCGCCATCATTCTGCTGCAGGAGGGCAAGGCCGGCCCCATCATCGGCGCCGCCTGGACAGGGCTGTGGTAGCGACCGGATCTACGCCAGTCCCTACGGCGGGGTGGACGAAGGAACGGCAGCGACGCCCACGCACGCGTCTTGCGTGGATGGCGGCCTACGCCGCCAGGACGAAAGAGAGATGGTGCGCCGACGCTTGATAGTGCGCGCGGCAGCCAGGGCGCAAGGCGCCCCGGCGCGAGCGCCGGCCATCAGTGAGCGGCAACAACCGTGTCGCGACAGGGCTCACCACCCATGTTCGAATAAGAACGTCATCCCGGCGCAGGCCGGGATCCACGCCAGCTTCTACAGCTGAGCCGATAGGGAATCCGTCCGCGCCGATCCCGTAACTCCACGTTCGCATACGCGGCGGCGCCCCGGCGCGAGCGTCGGCATGACGGAACCGGCATCGCCCACCCACGACTGTCATCCCGGGCGAAGCGAACATCGCGAGCGAGACCTGCCACCCAGCGCAAGACCCGTCGAAGACGCCACTCGATCTCAACGCCGCGCACTCGCCTCGCGCCTTCTAGACTAGAGCCTTTTCGGTTCAGGTAGAAACGCAGAACGAAACCATTGTTTGGTCGTGCTTCTTATAGGGAAACCGGTTCCCGCTTTTCTGGAAGCACTCTAACGCCGTACACACTGCGATTTGCGTGGATGCCGGCCTTCGCCGGCATGACGGAATGGGCGAGTGGACTCGACCCCTGACTGGCGCACAGCATTGCCGGCCCGGGGCACGGCTCCGCCCCCAATTGTCATCCTGCTCACTTGGCGAGTGCCAGCCGGGGAAACGCCGCCTCTATGCGACACGCCCACCAAACGTCATCCCGGCGCAGGCCGGGATCTACGCCGGCCCCGCGCAGTAAACGGAAGAGAAAACTGGCTTCCGCCGAAGCTCGCGGCTTCTAACGCTGCCCATGCTGCAGGCTGGGTGGATGCTGCCCAAAACGGTGGACGCGCCACCTATTCTGTCATCCTGGCCAAGCGAGCGCATGCGAGCGGCGAGCCGGGACCCAGCGCAAGACCCGTCGAAGACGCCGCTTCCTGAAGAATTCTGGACGCCACCCACCGCATCCCGGACGTCGCCGCAATGCTGCGGCGTCCGGGATGACAGGCGCGTGTGACTAAGCGGCAAGCCCGCGCTTCTTGAGCAGCCCCTTGATCTCCGGCGGCCGGCCGCGGAACGCCACGTAGGCGTCCAGCGGATCGCGCCGGTTGCCGCCCGAGTAGATGAACTTGTGCAGCTTCTTCGCCGTCGCCTTGTCGAAGGCGTCGCCCGTTTCCTCGAACGCGGCGAACGCATCGGCGTCCATCACCTCCGACCACAGATAGCTGTAGTAGCCGGCCGCATAGCCGCCCATGATGTGCAGGAAGTGCGGGATGCGATGGCGCGCCACGATCTCCGCCGGCATGCCGAGACGTTGCAGCGTATCCTTCTCGAATGCGCCGACGTCGAGCCCGCTGTCCTGGGTTTCCAGCGCGTGCAGATCCATATCGACGAACGCCGACGCGAGATACTCGACCGTCGAGAAGCCCTGGTTGAAGTTGCGCGCCTTCTTGATGCGCTTCAGTAGCGCGGCCGGCATCGGCTTGCCGCTCGCGTGATGGACGGCGAACTTCTCCAGCGTCTCGGGCACCATCAGCCAGTGCTCGTAAAGCTGCGAGGGCAGCTCTACGAAATCGCGCGTCACCGACGTGCCCGAAATCGACGGATAGGTGACGTCGGAAAGCAGCCCGTGCAGCCCGTGTCCGAACTCGTGGAACAGCGTGCGTGCATCATCGAGCGATAACAGGCTCGGCGCGCCCTCCTCGCCCTTGGCGAAGTTCATCACGTTGACGATGATCGGCGTAACCTCGCCTGCCACCTTCGATTGCGAGCGATACGCCGACATCCACGCGCCCGAGCGCTTCGAAGGCCGCGCATAATAATCGCCGAGGAACAGGCCGACGTGCTTGCCGCCGCGTCCCGTCACCTCCCATACGCGCACATCCTCGTGATAGCGCGGCGCGTCCTTCAGCTCCTTGAACTTCAGGCCGAAGAGCTTCTTCGCCGTATCGAACGCGGCGGCGATGACGTTGTCGAGCGTGAAATAGGGGCGCGTCGCCGCCTCGTCGACATCGAACCGCGCCTTGCGCTCCTTCTCCGCGTAGTAGCGCCAGTCCCACGGCGCGATCTCGATGTTGCTGCCCTCGGCACGCGCGCGCTCCTGCAGCGCATCCCGTTCCTCGCCCGCGCGCTTCACCGCCGGCTCCCAAACCGCGGCAAGCAGATCGCGCACGCTGCCCGGCGTCTTCGCCATCGTCTCTTCGAGGCTGTAGTCGGCGTAGCTCGCAAAGCCGAGCAGATTGGCGAACTCGGTGCGCAGCGCCACGATCGCCGCGGCAATGGCGCGATTGTCGGTGTCCTTGCCCACCTCGCCGCGGCGGATCCAGGCGTTGAAGGCCTGCTCGCGCAGATCGCGGCGCGCCGAGAACTGAAGGAACGGCTCCACCGAGGAACGCGAGAGCGTGATCAGATACTTACCGGGAAGGCCGGCATCGGCGGCGGCACGGGCCGCCGCATCGCGCAGCTCCGGCGAAAGCCCTTCGAGGTCGCTTTCCTCCAGCACCATGCGCCAGGACTGCTCGTCCTTCAGCACGTTCTGCGAGAACTGCGTCGCGAGTGTCGCAAGCTGCCCGTTGATCTCCGCGACGCGCTTCTTCTCCTTCGGCTTCAGCTTGGCGCCGGCCCGCACCAGCCATTTGTAGCGCAGCTCCAGAACGCGCCGCTGCTCGTCGTCGAGGTCGAGCTGGTCGCGGCGCGCGTAGAGATCCTCGACCCGCTTGAACAGCTTCGCATTGAGCATGACTGCCGTCTCGTGGGCGGCGAGCTTCGGCGCCATGTCGCGTTCGATGGCCTGCAGGTCCTCATTCGTATGCGAGCCCGCGAGGTTGTAGAAAACCGCCGCGACGCGATCGAGCAGCTGCCCGCTCTTCTCCAGCGCGACGATCGTGTTCGCGAACGTCGGCCGCGCCGTCTGATCGGCGATGCGTGCGATTTCCCCCTTGTGCTCCTTGAGCGCGATAGCGAACGCGGGCTTAAAGTCCGCCGGCGAGATCTTGCCGAAGGGCGGCATGCCGAAGTCGCGGCCCCAACGCGCCAGCAGCGGATTGCCGGACGCGGCGGAGCGCGCCTTGTCGCCATTGCCGACAGAAGTCCCCCCGCGCTTCGCGATCGGCTTGGCTTTCGCCCGTACCGCCGCGCTTCTACCCGCCATCGGTTGCTTCGCGGCCTTCGCATCGCGCGTCCCCGCAGCCTTCACCTTGCGCGCCGTACGCACCGCCTTCGTTTTCGCCCTGCCTGCCGTCTTCGCCACGTCGCTTAGCTCCATCCCGCGCGCCGATTGCGCACCCGCATCCAACGTAGGCATGGGCGCGCTAACGTCCAGTCATCACACGCATTGTGATGCTGACGCACGACACAAAAAAATAGGGCCGGTGGGGGACCGGCCCGTAATTTGGGGGGAGAAAGTACTATGAAAGCGATGCCTAAAACCCGGTCCCGGAAGCTTGCCCAGGGGGCTGGGGGGCTGAAGGTCCGAGCTACTCCACCGGACCGGGCTTATTGGCAACGGTCTCAATCTCGCAGCGCTTTGGGGCAGATCATTGTCAAGCACGCGGAGCGATTTTGACCATGTCGGGGAATTTCCGTGCCCGGTGCGCGTATGCAATGCCGCAACGCGCCCGGATATGCTGCATCTGCGCGCCCTACAGCTTGAAATCGACACGAAGCGGGGCAATCATGAAGGTATCGCGACAGGGAGGCGCCATTGAGCGAATCCGAACCGATAGCTTTCAGCCCGCCCCGATCGGGCGGGTTCCGCGGTCCCCAGCCAGCGGCCCAGGTTTCTGAGGCTCAGCGCACCACCACCTTCACCCGTCAGGAGCTGGCAGCCATTCTCGACGTCTACGGCCGTAAGGTCGCAGCCGGGGAATGGCGCGACTATGCCATCGACCTCGGGCGCGAGAAGGCGGTGTTCTCGATTTTCCGGCGCTCGAGCGAAGTACCGCTCTACCGGATCGAGAAGAATATGAGGCTCGCGCGCAAGCAGGGCGCCTACAGCGTCGTGGCGCCCGCAGGCCTCATCCTGAAGCGCGGGCACGACCTCAAGCGCGTGCTGACCGTCCTTGAGGGGCGCCCGCGCCTCGTCGGCGCATAAATCTCGGCGCAGCAGGGCCGCTCCATCAGCTCCATCAAGACCAGTCGCCGCCGGCAAAAAGCAAAGGGCCCCGGATCGCTCCGGGGCCCTGAAGCATTCTGATGCCTGTGCCTGCGGCCGGCTCCCCGCAGGGGAGCCGCGCCATACGAACGACGAGGTCTTACTCGCGGTTGCCGAACAGGTTGAGCAGCATCATGAACATGTTGATGAAGTCGAGATAGAGGCTGAGCGCACCCATCACGGCGCTCTTCGCCGCCAGCTCCGCATTGCCCGCCACCGCGAAGTAGGTGTCCTTGATGCGCTGCGTGTCATAGGCGGTGAGGCCCGCGAACACGAGCACGCCAATCGCAGACACAGCGAACTGAAGCGCGCTGGACTGCATGAAGATGTTGACCACCGAGGCGAGGATGATGCCGATGAGGCCCATGAACAGGAAGGAGCCCCAGCCGGAGATGTCACGCTTCGTGGTGTAGCCCCACAGGCTGAGCGAGCCGAAGGCCGCCGCCGTGACGAAGAAGATCTGCGTGATCGACTGGCCCGTGAAGACCAGGAAGATCGACGACAGCGAAACGCCCATCACGGCTGCGAACAGCCAGAAGGTCATCTGCGCGGCGCCGACGCTCATCTTCTCCACCCGGAAGGAGAGGAAGAAGACGAACGCGAGCGGGGCGAGCATGACGACCCACTTCAGCGGCGAGGCATAGAGGGCCTGTCCGAAGGGCGTGAGCTGCCCGCCGGATACGGCGAAAGACCAAGTAAGGTAGGCCGTGATGCCCGTCAGCGCCACGCCCGCGGCCATATAGTTGTAGACCCCGAGCATGTAGGAGCGCAGGCCTTCGTCTACCGCGGCCCCTGAACGGGCCGGATAGCCGGATGTCGCGTACCTGTTGTCGAGCTGAGCCATTTGTATATCCCTGAGATCCCTTTGGTTCGGCAATTAAGCCAAATCGAGATTGGAATATGCTTCGTCGGCGCGCCGCTTTCAAGGCGCAGCGATCCCCGCCGTGCCACCTGACAAAGAATTTATCGCGCCCGGAAAACCGGTTTTCATCAAAGCTTTACTCGGACCTGAGGTAGGGAACCGCAGGGGCCCGCAGCACCGCCCAGGTGCCGCCACTTCCAAAAATAAACACGAGCGCCAGGGAAACGCCCAGCGCCAGTACCACCGCGGCAGCCGAAAAACTGAAGGCGATGTGCATGAGCTGCGTGACGACCACCGATGCGGCAATCGTGCCCAAAACCGCCGCGAACAGCGCCGTCACCGCCGCCAGGATGAAGTATTCGAGGAAATGCGCCGCAAGGATGCGTCGCCGCGTAGCCCCCAGCGTTTTCAGGATCACCGCTTCGAGAATGCGCCGGCGCTGCGCCGTTGCCAGGGCACCCGCGAGGACCAGCGCACCGGCTAGCAGCGTCACGCTGCCCGCCGCCCGCACCGCCGTCATCACCTTTTCGAACACCCCACCCACCATCGACAGCACGTCCTTCACCCGGATGGCCGTGATCGACGGATAATCCCGGCCCACCTCGCGCATCGCCTCACCCTCCAGCGCCAGCGGCGTGCCTTCCGGCAGCGAGATCGTCACCAGCAGGTTGTGCGGGGCGCCGGCGAGCGTGTTGGGCGAGAACAGCATCACGAAGTTGATGGCGAGGCTCTCCCACTTCACCTCGCGCAGGTTCGCGATCCGTGCGGAGAGATTGCGCCCCAGCACGTTGACCGTCACCTCGTCGCCGAGCTTCAAACCGAGCTTGCCCGCGAGATCCGCTTCGAACGATACCAGCGGCTCGCCCGCATAATCCTTCGGCCACCATTCGCCGGCGACGACCCGTGAGCCGTGTGGAACCTCCTCGGCATAGGAAAGCCCGCGGTCGCCGTTGAGCACCCACTGGGCTTCCGGCGGCGCCTTCAGCTCCTCCACCGGCACGCCGTTGAGGCTGACGAGCCGCCCGCGCAGCATCGGCGCGGCATCGAACGCCGCACCCTCGACCTTCCGCTTCAACATGGCTTCGAGGCCGGGGAGATCGTCCTTCGGCACATCGAGCACGAAGTAATCCGGCGAGCTCGCCGGCAGGCGATCCTTCAGCTCGCGCACCAGCGAGGCATCTGCGAGCGCCACCGCGACCAGCAGCGAAAGCCCCGTGCCGAGGGAAAGCACCACCGAGCGCGTGAGCCCACCCGGTGCGCCGAGATTCCCCAGCGCGAGCGCCAGCTCCGGCTGCCGCGGCCGGGGCATACGCCTCGCGAGCCAGGTTACGGCCGTGCCCAGCGCGTGAAACACCGCAAACACCGCCGCAAGGCCAATGGTGAAATAGATCGCGATCTTCTGCGAATCCGACGTGAGCAGGGCAAACCCGACGAGCGCCGCAGCAACGCCGATCGTCGCCACGATCACCCACGTGCGCGGCATCGTTCGGTCGGGGGCAACCTCGTCGCGGAACAGCACCGACGCGCTGACGCGCTCCACCCGCCCGAGCGGCCAGAGCGTAAACAGCAGCGCCACGCCGAACCCATAGACGAGTGCCGTGGCAATACTGAGCGCCGTCACCGTCATTTCCGCCGCGATGGGCAGCAAATCGCCGAACAGCGCATTGAGCACGAACGGCATCAGCGCACCCAGCGCCAGGCCGATGGCGACGCCCATCGCCGCCACCGCCAGCACCTCGATGAGAAAAATCCCCAGCACTATGCGGCTCGTCGCGCCGATGCTCTTCATCGTCGCGATCACCTTGCGCCGTCTGTCGATGAACGTCGCGACCGCATTGGCGATGCCGACGCCGCCGACGAGCAGCGCCGTAAGCCCGATCAGCGTCAGGAACTGCCGCAACCGCTCCAGCGTGCGGCTCACCTGCGGAGAAGGATCGCGCCGGTCCGCGATCGTGAACCCCGCTTCGGGGAGCTCCGTCTCGATCCTCTGGCGCAATTCCAGCAGCGCACCGTTCGACGCCGGTCCGTCGCCGAGTTTCACCGCATACCGCCAGCGCACCAGCGTTCCCGGCTTCAGCAGCTCCGTCTTTTGGAGCGTCGCTTCCGAGATCAGCACCCGCGGACCGTAGGTCAGCCGGTCGGTGATGCCGTCCGGCTCCGACTTCAGCGCCCCGGCGATCTTCACTTTCGCGGCGCCGAGTTCGATCTCCTCGCCGGTCTTGAGCTTCAGCCGCTCCAGAAGCGCCTTGTCGACGACCGCGCCTTCCGCCAGCGCGTCCTGAAGGGATTTGCCGCTCTCGAGCTCCACCGCCCCGACGAGCGGATAGGCCGCATCGGCGGCCTTCAGCTCGGCAAGCGCCTGATCGGCGCCGTCCGGCCGCCGCGCCATCGTGCGCATGGTCGCGGTTTCGCTCACGCGCCCCATCGCATCGATCTTCGCGCGCTCTTCCGCGTTCGCGCGCACGTGCGTGCGCGCCAGCGTGGCATCGCCGCCGAGAATGGCTTCGCCCTGGCGCTCGAACCCGGCGCGCAGCGCATCCGAAACCGCGCCGACGCCGGTGATCACCATCACGCCGAGCGCGACGCAGGCGATGAAAACGCGAAACCCGGCAAGCCCCGCGCGCAGGTCGCGCACCGCGATCCCGAGCAGAATAGGCAGCCGGCGCTCGCCGCGGCCGACCGTCTGTACCATCGCGTCCGTTGCCGTCACGTAAGGGCAGCCTCCCGTTCACTTTCCACACGCCCGTCGGCCATGTGGATCGTGCGATCGCACGCCCCCGCAAGGCGCTCATCGTGCGTAACGAGAATAAGCGTCGAATCCCGCCGCTGCTGCAGCCCGAAAAGAAGATCGATCACCTGGCCGCCCGTGCGCCGGTCGAGGTTGCCCGTCGGCTCATCCGCCAGGATGAGCTTCGGCTGCCGCGAGAGCGCGCGCGCGATCGCAACCCGCTGCTGCTCGCCGCCCGAAAGCTGCGCCGGGAAGTGATCCGTCCGATGGCTGAGCCCGACTTCGTGCAGCAATTCCCGCGCGACCTCGCGCGCATCCACCCGCCCCGCGAACTCGAGCGGCAACGCGGCGTTCTCCAGTGCCGTCATCGTCGGCACGAGGTGGAACGACTGGAACACGATGCCGATCTCCGCCCCGCGCATCAGCGCAAGCTCATCCTCGCTCAGCGCGGAAAGATCGTGTCCCGCGACCTCCACCTTGCCGGATGTGGCCCGTTCGAGCCCGGCCATCACCATCAACAGCGAGGTCTTCCCCGACCCCGATGGACCGACGATCGCCAGCGACTGGCCCTCGCGCGCCTCAAGGTCCACATCCCGCAGGATCGCAACGGGACCGGCCCGGCTCGACAGCGTGAGGCGCACGTTTTGCAGTACGACGATCGGCTTGGTCACGTTCTCATCCGCTCAAAGGCTGTAAAGGGAAGGCTGCAAGGGGAAGACTTGTCTCAGGTTGAGGGCGCCTTTACGTCATAGCCAACGCGTCCAAGGCGCGATCCCGGCGTTGTCGAGGAAATAGCATGAAGCCGCTGACTGGAAGACGCGACGCGCCGGCCCTGGGTCAGGTGGTGACCGCGGCTGCGCTCGTCAACGTGTTGACGATGGCGATACTTCTCCTCTCTGCCACATTTTCCGTGGCGAGCGAAAAGCCGATCCGCATCTTGGCCTTCGGCGACAGCCTCACCTCCGGCTACGGCGTCCGCCCGAAAGACGCCTTTCCAAACCAGCTTCAGAAGGCGCTCAAGGCGCGCGGCCACGACATCACCGTCACGAACGGCGGCGTCGCGGGCGACACCACCGCCGCCGGTCTCGCGCGCTTCGACTGGACGGTCGGCAACGATGTCGACGCCGTCATCCTGGAGCTTGGCGCCAATGACGCGCTGCGTGGCATCGAACCCAAGGTGACCCGCGACAACCTGCAGAAAATCCTCGCCAAACTGCACGCGCGCAAGCTTCCCGTCCTGCTCGTGGGCATGCGCTCGCCGGCGAACTGGGGCGACACCTACGCGGACGACTTCGACGCCATCTTCCCGGCACTCGCCAAGGAGCACGGGCTCATCTTCTATCCATTCTTTCTTGAAGGCGTCGTGCTCGATTCCAAGCTCAACCAGCAGGACGGCATGCATCCCAACGCCAAGGGCGTCGCCGAAATCGTCCGCCAGATCATGCCCTCCGTCGAGGAGCTGATCGGCAAAGTCCAGGCCCAGCGCGCCGCCGCCAAGAGTTGAGAGGTGAAGAGCCATGCCCCGCCTGTTCACGGGCATCGAGCTTCCCGCCGACGTGCGGGAGGAAATCGCGCGCCTGAAGGTGCCGCTGCCGGGCGGCGGCCGCTGGACGGAGCCCGGCGACCTCCACCTCACCCTGCGCTTCGTCGGCGACATCGAACGCCCGCAGGCGGAGGAATTCGCCGACCGCCTCGAATCGATCGACCTCGACGCCTTCGAGCTGCGCCTTTCGGGTCTCGGCGTGTTCGGCGGCAACGAGCCCCGCTCGATCTGGGCGGGCGTTGAGGATTCAGCGCCGCTCGAAGCGCTCGCACGGGCCAACGATCGTGCGGCCCGCAACGCTGGCTTGCCGCCCGACAGCCGCCCGTTCAAGGCGCACATCACGCTGGCGCGCCTCAAATACGCCGGTCCTGACGAGGTCGCCCGCGTGCTTCAGCGCATTGGCGCCTTCCGCTCCAAGCCCTTCATCGTCTCGCGCTTCGTGCTGTTCTCCGCCAAGCCGAAAACCGGCGGCGGACCCTACGCCGTCGAGGAAGCGTTCAATCTGCGCGGCGGCGAATACGCCAACGAGCTGGACCTCGACTACGGCTGGTAGCCGTGCCTTACCCCAATCCCCGCTGAAACGACAAAGGGCCGCTTCGCAGCGGCCCTTTCACGTTCGGCAATGTCAACCGGCTTGCAGCCAATCGGACCGTGATCGCTTCGGACCCTATCAGTCCGAAGCGTGCGTCATCGGTTTAGTCAAAAGACCGGAGCCGCACCGCGACTCCGAGAAAAGCGCCCGCGCTCTAGGTATTCATCGACTGGAAGAACTCGCCGTTGGTCTTGGTCGACCGCAGCTTGTCGATGAGGAACTCGATACCGTCCATCGTGCCCATCGGGTTGAGGATGCGGCGCAGCACGTAGACCTTCTTGAGCTGATCCTTCGGAACCAGCAGGTCTTCCTTGCGGGTGCCGGAGCGCGACACGTCGATCGCCGGGAACACGCGCTTGTCGGAGACCTTGCGGTCGAGAATGATTTCCGAGTTACCGGTGCCCTTGAACTCTTCGAAGATCACTTCGTCCATGCGCGAGCCGGTATCGATCAGCGCCGTCGCGATGATGGTCAGCGAGCCGCCTTCCTCGATGTTGCGGGCCGCACCGAAGAAGCGCTTCGGACGCTGCAGCGCGTTGGAATCGACGCCGCCCGTGAGCACCTTGCCCGAAGAGGGAACGACCGTGTTGTAGGCGCGGCCGAGACGGGTGATGGAATCCAGCAGAATCACCACGTCCCGCTTGTGTTCGACAAGGCGCTTCGCCTTCTCGATCACCATCTCGGAAACCTGCACGTGGCGGGAAGGCGGCTCGTCGAAGGTCGAGGAGATCACCTCGCCCTTCACCGAGCGCTGCATGTCCGTCACTTCCTCCGGGCGCTCGTCGATAAGGAGCACGATGAGGTAGCACTCCGGATGGTTCTTGGTGATGGAGTGGGCGATGTTCTGCAAAAGAACCGTCTTACCGGTGCGCGGGGGCGCAACGATCAGTGCGCGCTGTCCCTTGCCCAGCGGGGCGACGATGTCGATCACCCGCGGCGACAGATCCTTCACCGTCGGATCTTCCGTCTCGAGCTTCAGCCACTGCGTCGGGTAGAGCGGCGTCAGGTTGTCGAAGTGGATCTTATGCTTTGTAGCTTCGGGCTCCTCGAAGTTGATCTTGTTGACCTTGAGCAGCGCGAAGTAGCGCTCGCCTTCCTTCGGCGAGCGGATCTGCCCCTCGACCGTGTCGCCCGAGCGCAGCGCGAAGCGCCGGATCTGCGAAGGCGACACATAGATATCGTCAGGGCCGGGAAGATAGTTCGCATCCGGCGAGCGCAGGAAGCCGAAGCCGTCCTGCAGCACTTCTACGACGCCGGTGCCCGTGATTTCGATGTCCTTGGCGGCGAGCTGTTTCAGCGTCGCGAACATCAACTCCTGCTTGCGCATGGTCGACGCGTTTTCGACGCCGTTCTCCTCCGCAAAGCTCAAGAGCTCCGTCGGAGACTTGAGCTTCAGGTCTTCGAGCTTCATTTCCATCGATATGGCTCCGGGTGGCCACGGCGGTTGAGGGCGGGAATTGGGGTATGCCGGGCCGGAAAAAATGGGGGAATTTTTAGTCGAACGTGGCCAGCGCCACGGGCGGTCGGCCTTGCCCTTTTTAGCGGGGCATCGGCGACCAACTCACAGGCCTGAGCGGCCCCGAGTCGATGCGGATTTCAGTGCACGTATAGCAGATGGAAAAGCAACAGAAAAGCGGCTGCGACAAGATTCTGGTCAGAATGGCTTCAGCACGACGAGAAGTACGATCGCGACCAAAATGACGGTCGGCACCTCGTTAGCCACCCGGTAGAACTTCGCCGACCGCGTATTCCGGTCTGCCGCGAAATCCCGCCGCCAGCGGCTCAGCGCCCCCTGGAACCCGGAAAGCAGGATCACCAATAAAAGTTTTATGTGCAGCCAATGCTGAGGAAAGGCCCCTTCCCAGTAGGCGAGCCACAGACCGGTGATCCACACCGCCAGCATCGCCGGCGTCATGATGGCCGTGAGCAGCCGGTATTCCATGACCTTGAGCGTTTCGGACAGCTGCGAGCCGGCCGGCGCATCGGCGTGATAGACGAACAGCCGCGGCAGATAGAACAGCCCTGCGAACCAGGCGACCACCGCAATAATGTGGAAGGCCTTGAGCCACAGCATCGTCAGGGACCTTTGCGCACCATCTCGACCAGCCGCGCCACGTGCTCGGGCGGTGTCTGCGGCACGATCCCGTGCCCCAGGTTGAAGATGAACGGCGCCCCGCGCATGACCTCGAGCGTCTCGGCAATCCTTTCATCGAGCGCTGCCCCGCCCGCGACGAGCAGCAGCGGATCGACGTTCCCCTGCACCGCAACCCCGGTCGCATCCGCGAGAGCGCGCATCTGCTGCAAAGGCATCGCCGTATCGCATCCCAGTCCGTCGACCTTCGCCACCCTGACGTACCCTTCGGCATTGCTGCCCGCTCCACGCGGGAAACCGATGATGGGCACGCCCGGGTGCCGACGCTTCAGCTCTGCGACGATTCTCCGGTTGGGTTCCACCACCCAAGTCGCGAATTCCCCATCCGGGAGATTTCCTGCCCAACTATCGAAAATCTGCAGGGCATCGGCGCCCGCGCGCACCTGGCCGTCGAGATAGTCGACGGAAGCCGCGACGATGATCTCGATCAGGCGCGCAAACGTCTCCCGGTCCCGGTAGGCCATCAGCCGCGCGGCCGCCTGGTCGGGCGACCCCTTCCCGCCCACCATGTAGGTCGCGATCGTCCACGGCGCGCCACAAAAGCCGATCAGCGTCACCTCGCCCGGCAGATCCTGCCGCAGCCGCGCCACGGTCTCGCACACGCGGCCGAACTTTTCGCCCGTCCCCGTCAGATCGAGCTGCTTCAGCCCCGCCGCGTCCGTGATGGCATCGAGGCACGGCCCCTCGCCCTCGAGGAAACGCACCTTCTGCCCCAGCGCATCCGGCACGACGAGAATATCCGAAAACAGGATCGCCGCGTCGAACCCGTACCGGCGGATCGGCTGCAGCGTCACTTCGGCGGCAAGGGCTGGCGAATAGCACAGGTTCAGGAACCCGCCCGCCGTCGCCCGCACCTCGCGATATTCCGGCAGGTAGCGCCCGGCCTGGCGCATGAGCCAGATCGGCGGCGTCGAGACTGCCTCACCGGCGAGAACCCTCAGCAGCTTGCGCCGGGTCGCGTTCGAGGCAGCGAGTTTTGCGGGGGCACCCATGTGCTCTTAAACCAATCTAGAATCTTAGACTCTTGTTTTTATTCTTCTTACCCACGGGGGTTCTGAGGATTACGGCCTTGTCCTAGCCCAATCCTTATCTTGCGCACAGGGGCAGTGACGCTCCGCCCTATCTGGTGCCCTGTGAGCCATCGAGCTACTAGAGCCCGTTAAGACATCTGCGATCAAGCCTCTAGCGCCATCCATGCCGCTGCAACGGCCGTCGCTGCCCTGTTGAGAGGCGCTGGACGAGCGGCCAAGAAAGTACCAATCCTCAAGGAGAGGCGGTTACACAGATGGGCAACGCCATGCAGGCCCGTTTGTGGGCAGCTTCGTGGACGGGGTGACGCTGCGCCATGGGAACACGGGCGCGTTGCATCCGCCCGCTGTATAACCCGGCATGTTTTCAACAGTCCCTCCCGCGGAGCCGCTGCGGTCATGAAGACCAGCCTGCCGAGCTTCTTTCATTTGCATCTCGTCTCCGATTCCACCGGCGAGACGCTGACGACGATCTCCAAAGCGGCGTCCGTGCAGTACGCGCTGGTGCGCCCGATCGAGCATGTGCATCCGCTCGTGCGCACGCCGCGTCAGTTGAAACGCGTACTGCAGGAAATCGAGCAGACGCCCGGCATCGTGCTCTACACCATCACCAACCGCGAGCTGTCCGAAGAGCTCGAGCGCCGCTGCGCGGAGCTGAAGATTCCCTGCCTCGCGGTGCTGCAACCCATCATGCAGGTGCTCGAAAACTATCTCGGCGCGCCGCGCACCCCGACCGTCGCCGGCCAGCACGTCCTCGATGCCGATTATTTCCGCCGCATCGATGCG
This sequence comes from Hyphomicrobiaceae bacterium, assembly GCA_044507625.1. Lineage (GTDB taxonomy): Bacteria > Pseudomonadota > Alphaproteobacteria > Rhizobiales > Hyphomicrobiaceae > Hyphomicrobium_A. The sequence continues at coordinate 118,037 of JBIQJE010000006.1, forward strand.
CTGAACTTCACCATGGCCCACGACGATGGCCATCTGCCGGAAGATCTCAACGATGCCGACATCATCGTGCTCGGCATCTCGCGCACCTCGAAGACGCCGACGAGCATCTATCTCGCCCAGCGCGGCTTCAAGACCGCCAATGTACCGCTGGTGCCGTCCATTCCGCTGCAGGAAAAGCTGACGAAGCCGCACTCGGCATTCGTCGTCTGCCTCGTTGCGAGCCCCGACCGCATCGCGGAGGTGCGCCGTCACCGTGCCATGATGCTTGGCGATCGCAATCTCGGCGATTATGTCGACCGCGACCGCATCTCCGCCGAGATCGCCTATTCACGCAAGATCTGCGCGCAGAACGGCTGGCCGGTGATCGATGTCACCCGCCGCTCGGTGGAGGAATCCGCCGCGCAGATCCTGAAGCTGTATCAGGACCGCCAAGCGCAGAAAGAACAGGCCGCAAAGGGAGAGATAGAGGATGTCAGCGACGGCTAGTCAGCCGCAAATCGTACTCGCATCGGGGAGCAGAGCACGGCGGGAGATGCTGGCCGCAGCGGGGGTTGCTTTCACCGTCCAGGCCGCCGATGTGGACGAGCCCGCAATCCGGGCGCGGCTGATGGCGGACGAGCCCGGCATCGCGCCCCGGCGCATCGCCGAGGTTCTGGCGGCAGCGAAGGCGGAGGACGTCAGCGGGAAAAACCGCGGATCGCTCATCATCGGCGCCGACCAGGTGCTGGCGCTGGGCGATGATCTTCTCAGCAAAGCGCCATCCATCGAAGCCGCGCGTGCCGCGCTCCGCCGCCTGCGTGGCGCCACCCATGAGCTGCACTCGGCCGTTTCCTTTGCCGAAAATGGCAAGGTGACATGGTCCCATGTCGGCACCGCGCGCCTCACGATGCGGGATTTCTCCGATTCCTTCCTCGACGATTATCTCGTCCGCGCTGAGGACCGCGTGAGCCAGACCGTCGGCGCCTACGAGCTCGAAGGTCTCGGCGTGCAGCTCTTCGAGCGCATCGAGGGCGACTATTTCACGACTCTCGGCCTGCCGCTGCTGGCAGTGCTCGCCGAGCTGCGCGCACGGGGGATGATCGAGGCATGAGGCGCGCCTGCGTCATCGGCTGGCCGATCGAGCATTCGCGCTCGCCGCTCATTCACGGCTATTGGTTGCGGCGCTACGGAATCGAAGGCACCTATACGAAGGTTGCGGTCGCGCCGGATGATGTCGCGCAATTCCTGCGTGCCCTCGGCGCCGAGGGCTTCGTCGGCTGCAACGTGACGGTTCCCCACAAGGAGATGGCCTACGCGGTCGCCGAGGAAGCCGAAGAATCTGCGCGCGTCGTCGGCGCGGCGAACACGCTATGGCTCGAGGGCGATCGTCTCCATGCCGCCAACACCGACACGTATGGCTACATGACCCACCTCGGCCACGTGGTGCCCGATTGGCGCGCGCACGACGGGCCGGTGTGCGTGTTGGGTGCCGGCGGCGCCGCTCGCGCCATCGTCTATGGATTTCTCGACGCCGGCGTCGATGAGGTGCGCATTTTCAACCGCACGCGCGAGCGCGCCGACGCCATTGCCGAGCAGTTCGGCCCGCGTGTCAAAGTGTTCGACTGGAACAGCCGCAGCGACGGGGCGCGCGATGCTTGCGTGCTGGTGAACACGACCGCGCTGGGCCTGAAGGGTGTCGGCTCCCTCGGCATGGATTTCACCGGCTTCCATCCCGACTGCGTCGTCAGCGATATCGTGTACGTTCCCCTGGAAACCGAGTTGATCGCCGCTGCGCGCAGCCATGGCCTGCGCACCGTGGACGGGCTGGGGATGCTCCTCCATCAGGCTGTGCCCGGCTTCGAGCGCTGGTTCGGCATCCGTCCACAGGTAACCGATGAATTGCGCGCAACGATCGTTGCCGACATCGAGGGGAAATAAATGCTGATCGTCGGGCTCACCGGTTCCATCGGCATGGGAAAATCCACTGCCGCTGCACACCTGCGGGCGCGCGGTTTGCCGGTGTTCGATGCGGACGCGGAGGTCCATCGCCTCTACGCCGGTGGAAAAACCGTGGAGCGTATCGAGCGCGCGTTTCCCGGCACCACGACCGCGGAGGGTGTGGATCGTCAGCGCTTGAGCGCGGCCCTCGTCGCGCACCCCGAGCGCATCCGCGAACTCGAAGCCATCGTTCATCCCATGGTGCGTGAGGCCGAGCGCACGTTCCTGCGCGCCGAGGCCCGCCGCGGTTCGCCCATCGCCGTTCTCGAAATTCCGCTGCTCTTTGAATCCGGCGCCGACCGCCTCGTCGATGTTGTCATCGTGCTGAGCGCGCCCGCCGAGGTGCAGCGCGCGCGCGTCCTGAAGCGCGGGCTCAGCCCCGAAAAGCTCGACGCGCTTCTGGCGCGGCAAACGCCCGACGCGGAAAAACGCCGGCTCGCCGATTTCGTCGTCGACACCAGCAAGGCCGTCGAGGAAAGCCAGGCCGCGCTCGATGCGATCGTCGAAAAGTTGCGGAGCCGACACGGCGCAGCCTTCGCGCGGCATTGGGCGGCTTGACCGCGGCCTGATTCGCATCCGATTGAAGCTAAATGCGCGAGATCATCCTCGATACCGAAACCACCGGCCTCGACCCCCGCAAGGGCGACCGGCTGATTGAGATCGGCTGCATCGAGCTGATTAACCGCATCCCCTCGGGCCGCGAGTACCACTGCTTCATCAACCCCGAGCGCGACGTGCCGGCGGAGGCCGAGGCTGTGCACGGGCTTTCGACCGAATTTCTGAAAGATAAGCCGAAGTTCGTCGAGGTTGCGCAGAGCTTCCTCGACTTCATCGCCGGCGATGGCATCGTCATCCACAACGCCGCCTTCGACGTCGGCTTCCTGAACTTCGAGCTGGGCCTGCTCAACCTGCAGCAGATCGCCATGGAACGCGTGACGTGCACGCTGCAACTGGCGCGGCGCCGCCATCCCGCCGGGCCGAACACGCTCGATGCGCTGTGCAAGCGCTACGGCATCGACAACAGCAAGCGCACCAAGCACGGCGCGCTCGTCGACTCGCTGCTGCTCGCCGAGGTCTATATCGAGCTGCTCGGTGTGCGCCAGGCAGCGTTCATTGATTTCGCCGACGAGAATGCGAGCCCGCTCGGCGCGGAGCTGGCGCCGCTCGGCCGGCGCAACGCCGCGCAGCGGCCGGCGCCGCTCAGCCCCCGGCTGCTGCCCGAGATGGAAGCGGCTCACCGTGCCTTCGTGGAATCGATGGGCGACAAGGCCATCTGGCGGCGCTACCTCGCGCCCGCGGAAGAAACGCAGTAGCCGCGCCGCTTCCCTAATCTGCATCACAAAATGAAAAAGCTCCGGGCCGTCACCCGGAGCTCGATCGATTTGCGCAAATCGCCGAAGCGAAGCTGACCGCCGTCAGTTCTTCGTCACTTCACTGGCCTGCGCCTGCTTTTCCTGCTGGCGGCGCATATAGAGCGAAGCGAAGTCGAACGGATCGAGCAGCAGCGGCGGGAACCCGCCCTCGCGGGTGAGATCCGCGGCAATGCGGCGCACGAACGGGAACAGGATCGACGGGCAGTTCACCAGGAGGAACGGCTCCAGCGCCTGCTCCGGCAGGTTCTCGATCCGGAACAGGCCCGCATAGACGAGCTGCAGCTGATAGATCTTGCCGTGCTTGTTCGTCGCCTGCGCGTCGAAGTCGATGGCGCTCTCATACATCGACGGGCCGACGTTCTTCGCGGCTACGTTGATCATGAGCTGCAGGTTCGGCTGATCGCCCGGATCCTGCATGAGCTTTTCGATGTTCGGGTTTTCGAACGACAGATCTTTGATGTACTGGGCGGCGACATTCACCTGCACGGGAGGCGGCTGCGTCGTCGCGGCCTCCTCGGGCTTGCCGTTGCCGTTCGTAGAGTTCGCCATAGTTGCATCCGTGCCGGGTTTCGCCTGAGAGGCGGCTAGCTAACACGCGGACACCGCGGCGACAACGCTGTTGCCTTCGGGAGGCGTTAACGGCCTTCGTTCTCATCGTCGTCGATACGCCGATACGTGCCCTCGATGATCACCGGACCTTGCTTTTGCGCGCCATCGCGCGGCGCCTCGCCGGGGGCCGGCCGCGTGCGCTGACGGGGGCTGAATCCCGGCAGGACCGCGCGCAGCAGCCAGCGCCGCACCGGCGGTATGAGCAGTACCAAGCCCAGCCCATCGGTCGCGAAGCCGGGAATGATGAGCAGGCAGCCGGCGAGGATCACCGCATAGCTGTCGACGAGCGAGGCGACGCCGAGCCCGCCGCGGCCCATGGTGTCGAACATCCGGCTGAACATCGACAACCCCTGCCGGCGGATGACCACCATGCCGATGAATGCCGAAAGCACCAGGAGCCCGAGTGTCGGCCACAGGCCGATCCACTGCCCCACCAGGATCAGCAGCGTGATCTCGATGAAAGGCAGGACGATCAGGATCAACATCGACGCGAGCTGCAGTGGAGATATCATTGTCCGCTATTCATCTCCCGCTAGCAGGTTGTTGAGCATGTCGGCGCCATCCGGGAGCCCAAAAAGGGGCCTTTAGTGCAATCGGGTTGGCATTGCCCCGTTTGTGCCTTACCTTGAACCAAGGACCATCTTAACCCCTTGATGGCGGATCGGATCAGAGGCCCCGTGCACCCCGGACTTGGGCTTCCTTTAAGACGCGATCATATATTGCTGTCGTATCCAGTCACGCTGTTGATTGCCAGGAAGGCATCCGCCCATGGAGAAGATTGATCTCTTCACCCTCATCTCGCTCATCGTCGCGGTTATCGTGGTGTTGAAGCTGAGAAGCGTCCTCGGACGCCGCACGGGTGATGAGGAAGCACGTGTCGAGCGCTACCGCGCCGAGCGTGCCCGTCAGGCGTCGGGGGCAAGCGACAATGGAAACGTCGTTGCCATGCCGCGCCGTGATCGCGATGCAGCCGCCGCGACGCCGGCGCCCGAGGTCAGCCAGGCCGACGTCGAGGAGCGCATCCGCACCTATCCGAGTGCGGAAGCGGGCGCGCGCGCCGGTCTCATCGAAATTGCAAAGCTCGACCCTGCCTTCGAGCCCGACGCTTTCATCCGCGGCGCCAAGCAGGCCTACGAGATGATCGTCACCGCGTTCGCCGAGGGCAACCGCAAGCTGCTCAAGGATCTCCTGAGCCGTGAAGTCTACGACGGCTTCGTGCGTGCGATCTCCGAGCGCGAGCAGCGCGGCGAGCAGGTCGATCAGAGCTTCGTCGGCATCGACAAGGCCGACATCCTGGAATCGGAGCTGAAGGGTGGCATTGCCTCGATCACCGTCCGCTTCGTCAGCCAGCTCATTTCCGCAACGCGCGACAAGGCGGGCGCCATCATCGGCGGCGATCCCCAGCGCATCAAGGAAGTGACGGACATCTGGACTTTCAGCCGCGACATCTCGAGCGCGAAGGCGCGCGCCAATCCGAATTGGCGTCTCATCGCCACGCAGTCGCCGGCCTGAAACTGACGTTCGGCGCGCTGGGGGGCGCGTAAACGAGGTTTGCGATCGCGTCGCCGGCTGTGGCGCGGTTTGCATCGAGGGGGGATCGGCACGCGACCATGGCTGGTGCTCGCGCCCAGATCGCGTCGGGTGGGAAAGCTGCGGCACTGGCCGCGGCCATGTTCCTCTCCCTCACGCCCGGCATGCTCGCGGCGGCGAAAGCCGAAACGCCACTCTCACCGAAGTCCGCCCCGGCAAAACCCGCCACCTCGCAGCCCGCCATGAGCAAGGACGACAAACCGTCGACGCCCAGCGCCGCTGCGCCGGCGTCGGCATTGCCCGAGGCGCGCCTTGAGCGCGTATCGTTTGCCGACCTTCCGGGCTGGGAAACCGACGATCACCTCGCCGCCTTCAACACCTTCAAAAAGTCCTGCGACGCCGCCATCCGCATGGCCGAGAAGGGCTCCACCCGCGCTGTCGCGCAATGCCGCGTTCCGTTGGACGAGCTCGCCGGCGCCTGCCGCGCCGCCCAAGGTGTGAAGGCGACCGACAAAGCCGCCAAGGCGTACTTCGAAAAGCAGTTCGTCCCGCACAAAATCGTCCACGCAAAGCCGCGCGGACTGCTGACCGGTTACTACGAGCCGGTCCTCGAAGGCTCACGCACCCCGCAAGGCAAATTCCAGACCCCCGTCTATAGGCGCCCGACCGATCTCGTGAACGTCGTCGACGAGGCCGACCGCGCCTCCAAGCAGGAGGGGCTCACCCATGTGCGGCGCACCTCCACGGGCTCGGCTCCGTTTCCGACGCGGGCGGAGATCGAGCAAGGCGCGCTGAAGGGCATGGGGCTGGAGCTGCTCTACCTCGAAGACCCGGTCGAAGTGTTCTTCATGCACATCCAGGGCTCCGGCCGCGTCCATCTCACCGACGGTTCGACCGTCCGCATCAATTACGACGGCAAGAACGGCCACCCTTACTCGTCCATCGGACGCTACCTGATCGAGAACAAGATTCTTCCCGCCAGCAAGATGTCCATGCAGGCGCTGGGCAAATGGCTCCGCGAGGATAAAGAGCGCGGCCAGAAGGTGATGTGGCAGAACCGCTCATTCATCTTCTTCCGCGAGCTTGACGACAGCGAGGGGCCGATGGGCGCCATGCAGGTGCCCCTCACCCCCGGGCGCAGCCTCGCGGTCGACACCGGCTATCACGCCCTCGGCACCCCGATCTACCTGTCCGTCCCCGAGCTGAAGCACGGGGAAAAAGGCCGCGGCTTTAATCGTTTGATGGTGGCCCAGGACGTAGGGTCTGCGATTAAGGGTCCGGAGCGCGGCGACATCTACTTTGGCTCGGGCGCAAAGGCCGGTAAGCAGGCGGGCACCACCAGGCACGGGGGAAATTTCTTCGTGCTGCGGCCCGCGAGCGAGCAGACGGCCGAACAGGGGTTGAGGTTCGGCGAGCGCCTGCAATGGCAAACGATCGTGAAAAGCGCCCCCTGAAACCGCCGCGGGGCGGAAAGCCGCCCGCCCACTTGACGCCTGAGGAGCGCGCGCTCTGGGAACACACCGCGCAAAGCATCTCGCCCATCAAAGGCAAGAAGCAGCGCGTGCACCCGGCCCTGGAAGACGAGCCGCCAGCGTCGCGGCTGCACCATCCCTCTCCGCCTAAGCCGCGCGCTGCCCCGGCGCGCTCGGCGGCCCCGCCTCCGCCAGCTGCCAAGCGGCCTGCATCGCCGCCGGCGCCAGGCCCCGCGCCGATCTCCCTCGAGCGGCGCAAAGCGCGCAAGCTGTCGTCCGGTCGTATCGAGATCGAAGGCCGCATCGATTTGCACGGCATGCGCCAGAGCGAGGCGCACACGGCGCTGCTGCGCTTTCTCAACCGCGCCTACGCGCAAGGAAAGCGCTGGGTGCTGGTGATCACCGGCAAGGGCGCACCCATTCGCTCCGCCTACGACGAGCGCCTCGAGCGCGAAGGCGAGGCGCGCGGCGTGCTGCGGCGCAACGTTCCGCGATGGCTTGCCGAGGCCGAGATCGCACCGATCGTCATTGGCTTTACGACGGCTTCGACCCGTCACGGCGGTGAAGGCGCGCTCTACATTCACCTGCGCCGCCGCCCCGGCCTGCCCGGCTCCGACGATTGAGCTATCGCCAGTCATCGCCGTCATCGAGCACACGCGTGTCACCGCGCGGCGGCTATTGCTTCGCGCGTGGATGGATGCCTGCCGCTCAGCCCGCGCAGGTCGACGCGAGCTTCTCCAGCGCAGCGGTGAGCCCCGATAGCGAATAGGTGTCCGTTGTCGCCGTGCCGCGCGCCGACGTTGCCTTCACGAACGCGTTGGAGCCTTTCTTCATCGCCTCGACGAGCTTCAGCTCCTCGTTCGGATCGGACACGAACCCGCGCTCGCCTTTGACGAACAACTTGAACGTCTCCGTGCCGATGGTCACCGTCATGTCCTTGTCGGGCGCAACGGGATAGCCGACCTTCACGCTCGGCTCCGTCTTCACGCCTTCCTTCGGCCAGGCCGAGATGTAGAAAAAGATGGGACCGCGGTTCGCGCCCAGCGGCTCGACCGCCTGCGGCTGGGCGGCGATGAAGCACACTTCCTTGGGCTTCGCCGAATCGGCATAGACGCTCCAGACGCCCTGCTTCTCGACGAGATCGACGTTCTGTGCGGCGGCGGTCCCGGCGAAAGCAAAGGCTGCAATGGCCGATGCGGTGATCGTGCGCATGTGGCTCCTCCCCGAATAGTCCGAAGCGCGAGTACATCAGCATATGCACCCGGGCGCCCGGATGTCACCCTTCACCCCCGACCTTACCCCCGGTTCTCGTGGCAATGTCGTGCGGCATCGGCGGCCCGCCCGCCCGCACCGGACGCTCGGCAAACCGGGCCAGCGAGCGCGTGCGGTCGTACATGACGATGGCGCCCGCCATGGCGACATTGACGCAAAAGCTCGTTGGAATACGCACCACGTGATCACAGCGGGCCAGCAGCTCGTCCGAAAGCGATCCCTGCTCCGGCCCCAGCACGTAGGCCGCTTTGAGCGGATGCCGGAAGCTCGGCAGATCGACAGCCGTATCGAGGAGTTCGACGCCCACGAGCTGGCAGCCCTGTGGCAGCGCCATCTCCTCGAGGCTTCCCCAGTTGTAGTGCGGCAGATGCAACTGGGTCTTGGAGGTGTCCGCGAACGCCTCCAGCGCCCGGTAGGTCGCGCCCACCGTGAAGGTGAAGCTCGCGCCGAACCCGTGGGCCGAGCGCATCAGGTTGCCGAGGTTCAGCGATTTCGACATGCGCTCGGCACCGATGGCGAAATAGCCCCGCGCCTTCGGCGGCCAGCTCGTGGCAGGTCTGTCGGTCATGGTGGCGGATACTCCGCGTGCCCGCTTGCGGCGCCCGTCGGGGCATGGTGGAAGGGCGGGCGATCTCGAATTTCTGTTTCGGCGGGAGGTTTTACATGAAAGCAGCACTTTGCAAGAGTCTCGGGGGTCCCGCCAGCCTCACGGTGGAGGAGATCGCCGCGCCGGCACCTGGGCCGGGAGAGGTTCTCATCGCCGTGAAAGCCGCCGCGCTCAACTTCTTCGACACGTTGATCACCCGCGGAAAATATCAATCGAAGCCCGAGCTGCCGTTCTCGCCCGCGGCGGAAGTCGCCGGCGTCGTCGAGGCGCTGGGCCCAGGCGTCACGGGCTTCCAGGCGGGTGACCGCGTCGCGGCCTATCTGGGCTGGGGCGGCGCCCGCGAGAAAGTCCTCGCTCCAGCCGATGCGGTCGTCCCGATCCCCAGTGGGGTCGGGGACGAGGTCGCCGCCGGTATCGCCGTCACCTACGGGACCGCCATCCATGGCCTGAAGGACCGCGCCCACCTGAAGCCCGGCGAGACGGTGGCTGTCCTCGGCGCTGCCGGCGGCGCCGGCCTCGCCGCCGTGGAACTCGCCAAGCTCATGGGCGCGCGCGTCATCGCCGTCGCCTCCTCCGAGGATAAGCTGGCCATCACCCGCGCCCACGGCGCCGACGAGGCCGTGAATTACGCGGGCACGGATTTGAAGGATGGTCTGAAGGCGCTGACCGGCGGCCGCGGCGTCGATGTCGTCTACGACTGCGTGGGTGGCGACTCCTCGGAAGCTGCGCTGCGCGCCATGGCCTGGCAGGGGCGCTTTCTCGTCGTCGGATTTGCCTCCGGCGAGATACCGAAGATCCCGCTCAACCTCTTGCTGCTGAAGGGCTGCGACGCCATTGGCGTCTTCTGGGGCGAGGCGGTGAAGCGCGACCCCGCGGGCCACCGCGACAACATGCGCCAAGTCCTCGACTGGGTTGCCGAGGGCCGCCTTGCGCCCCGCATCCACGGCACGTTCCCGCTCGACGGGATCCGCGAGGCGCTGGACGTGATCGAGCGCCGCGAGGCGGTGGGCAAGGTCATCCTCACGATGTGAAGAAACGAGGTTAACCAAAAAGCCGAAAGCATTGATCTAAAACCATTATACGGACACACTTCACGCACAGGAAGGCGCACGCCGAACGCCACGGCGCCGGTCCGGCCCTGCGCTTTCATGGAGTGCTGCGCCCGCATCGGTGCCCTGCGTTCAGGAAATATTTGCCATGTCTGGCGATTCTGACCGCTGAGTTCAGTTGTGGGGCGTCCTGTGCCGATGCGTCTATTCCGTGATGGGTTGCTGCTACTCGTCGCCTGCGCCGCCATGCTGGCCGATGGCGCGGGCACGACTGTGCACGCGGAGGGCTTCTTCTCGAAGCTGCTGAACTGGGGCAGCTCGCGCGGGCCCGAGCCGCGGCGTATCGAGCCTCCTCCCTACCATTTCGGCTACGCCGGGCCCCGCTTCGATTTCGGCCGCAGCTACGGCGACAGCGGTTGGCCGCAGGACAACGCCCGCTACCGCACGCTGTGTGTGCGCACCTGCGACGGGTTCTATTTCCCCATCGGTGACGGTGTCGGCCGCGAGCGCCTCAACCAGGACGCGCGCACCTGCGAAGCGCGTTGCGACGGCGAGGCGCGCCTCTACTACTATCCGCTGAACGGCGGCAGCCCCGAGACGATGGTCGATCTCGCCGGCCGCCCCTATGCCCAGACGCAGACCGCGTTCCTCTACCGCAAAACCCTCGCCCAGGAATGCTCATGCAAGCCGGCGCCATGGTCGGCCGCGAGCGCGGCCCGGCACCGCGGCTACAAGGAAGACGACCGGATGCTCGCCGATATGCGCGAAAGCGAGCGCCGCTATGCCGGGCGCCCCGACGGCGACATCGACGCTTATCTGATGCGGGAGACCGATGGTCCGCAACAGCAATCCCCATGGGATGGTGGCGTGCGCCGCTACTGAGGGCCGCTACTGAGTGAAGGCATCGTCGCCGCGCCTGTTGGGCGCTTGGCCCTCAACGCCCGCGCGAGACCACGATCGCTTCGGACCTCCTATCAGTCGAAGCGTGAATCATCGGGCTAATCAAAGGCTGGAGCAGCATCGCGATTCGAAGAAAAGCGATCGTGCTCTAGAGCATTTTCCGACGAAGTGGATGCCGGTTCGTCGCAAGAAAATGCGACCAATCAAAAACCTAGAGCGTCCGATCCGATTCCATCGGATCGCAGGACGCTCTAGTGCCGCGGACGTCGTGCGTTTCACGTGAAGTCGTGCGTTTCACGTGAAAAAGTCGGGCGCGAAGATACGCACCCCTACTCCGCCGCATCCACGATGCGGCGAGCTTCCTGGGCCGGGGTCTCCGGAGCGTGCGCCTTGTAGCGCTCCGGCTCGCCCTGCCCCGGCTTGTAGTGCAAAGGCAGGAAGAACTGTTCGACATAGCTCTTCGGGAAGTTCGGAATCTCGTCCACGCCCAGATCCTTCGCGGTGATTTCCCGCGGCGGCTTCCCGTGGAACGTGCCCAGCATCTTGTCCCAGCAGGTGAAGAGCAGGCCGAAATTGCAGTCGCCCTCGGTGCCCCAGTTCACGTGGTGCAGGTGATGGATGCGTCCGATGGAGAAATGGCTCTGGAGCGGCCCGAGGCGCGCATCCACATTCGAATGCTGCACGATGAGCGTGACCGAGATGGCGAAGCCCAGCAGCACCGCCACGGGGATGGGCATGCCCATGATCACGAGCGGCAAGCTGCCGACGACCATGTCGAGAACCTGATGCAGCGGATGGCGCATCACCCCGTTGAAACCGTAGAGCCGTCCCACACCGTGATGCACCGCGTGCAGCCGCCACAGCGGCGCGAAGCGGTGGCTGAGGTAGTGCATCATCATGAACACGAAGTCCGAGATGACGAACGCGATCAGCAGCTGCGTCCACAGCGGCCACTGCGTCGGCCAGATGCCCACATCGAACGGGAACAGCCACACGATCAGCGGGATCAGCAGCACGCCGTTGATGCTCTGCATCTCGTAGACGATGAGATGGATGAAGTTCGTCGGCATGTCGCCGTGCGCGTCGTGATCGTTCCACTCATCGAAGAACGGCGCGATCTTCTCGGAAGCGAATGCGGTCGCATAGGCGAGCGCCAGCAGCGGCGCGAGCCACAGGTAGGCCCACGGATTGCCCTGTGCGATGACGAGCTCCGAAACGACCCAATAGGCAGCGCCGATGAGGCCGAGCATCATGAAGGGAGCGTAGCCGTAACGCACAATCGCGCGGAATGCAGACATCATGGTCTCCGGTTAGCGGCGTGGGGCCCGGTTCTCCAGCTGCGCGCATGGGATGCAGCGGCGCTGGCAGAGGTCCTGGTCGAGTTTGACACCCACGCGTATCGAGCTTGTTTACAAACTTCGTTGTTGTTTCAGGGTTCTGGCCAACTCTGCGGGCTCGGTCAGCGGCGGCGAGCACTGGGGCCCGATGCAAACGTAAGCTGCGGCACGCGAGTTAACACCGCTTTTATCGCGAAGGCCCGGTAATCCGGTGCCGCTCGCCGTGTCACTCAAAGCGTACTGTAGCACGCCTGGCAAAGAAATACTTCTAATGACCTCGATCAGCTCCGGGCCCGCATCGAGATGCTGGCCTGCGACTACGACTTGCTGCGGACTGATTAAATCGAATGTGCTCGCCAGGAGCCCGGTATGTGCGACAATATTGCGGGCCACTTCCCCGGCGAATGCCGCCAGCAGGGCCTCCGCCCGTTCGAAGTAGCGCGGCTCCCCGCTCAGGATCGAAAGCGCGATAAGGTTGGACAGCATGACCCCGTTGGCGTTGGGCGTGGCGTCGTCCGTACCGGGCCGCAGCCGCGCGATCACATCTTTGGTATCGTCGGCTGAAGTTGCATATCCGCCGCTGCCCTCGACCCAATAGTGCCGGTCAAGCACGTCGGTCCAGGCCACGGCCTGGTCGAAATAGCCTTTCTCGCCCGTGGCCTCGAAGAGCCGCAGCGCGCCCCAGATCATGTTGGCGTAGTCCGACGCGGTGGCCGGTGCCTTCGCGATCCCGGCCCGCCAGGCGTGCCTCAGCCGGCCGTCCACCGTCATATGCGTGGTGACGAAATCGAAAGCCCGCCTGGCGAGCGCCAGCCAACACGGCTGTTCGAAAATAAGCGCAGCCCGCGCGAGCGCGGCGATCATCAGCCCGTTCCAGTCGGCGAGAACCTTGTCGTCCCAGCCGGGGCGCACACGTCCATCGCGCACCGCCATCAGTTTCGCCCGCAGCCCTGCAAGCCGCTCCTCGTCCGTGTCCGAGCCGAGCGCCATGCTGCCGAGGCGATTGAGGATGTTGTGGCCCTCGAAGTTTCCATCGGCGGTGATGTCGTAGACGCTCGCGAAATAGCGTCCGTCCTCTTCGCCGAGGATGCGCAGCACCTCATCCAGCGACCAGACGTAGAACTTGCCTTCCTCGCCTTCGCTGTCGGCGTCGAGCGACGCTGCAAAGCCACCACCCTCCGCGATCATCTCCCGCTCGAGCCACGCGACCGTCTCGGCGATTCGCACGCGATAGAGCGGAGAAGCCGTTTCGCGATAGACCTCCGTCATCAGGTCGATCAGCAGCGCATTGTCGTAGAGCATCTTTTCGAAGTGCGGCACCAGCCAGCGCGCATCGACCGAATAGCGTGCGAAGCCGCCGCCGAGATGATCGTAGATGCCGCCCTGGCAGATGTTGTCGAGCGTGAGGATGACCGCATCGCGCGCCGGCGCATGATCGTAGCGGATGCCGCCACGCCAGAGCAGCCAGAACACGCTCCATTGCGGAAACTTCGGCGCACCCTGCAGCCCGCCATGCGCCGGGTCGACGGCCGGCACCATGCGCTGCGTGAAATCCTTCAAAAGCCGGTCGTCGATAACGGCCGCCGCCGACGTTTGCCGCGGCTGCGCGACCGCGGCCGTCAATATGCGCGCGTTCTCGGCCACCTTCTCCGGCTCGTTGCGGAACACGGCAGCAACCTGCTGCAGCACATCGACGAATGCCGGCCGTCCGAAGCGCGACGTCTTCGGGAAATACGTGCCGCCCCACACCGGGCGCGCCTCGGGATCGAGAAACATCGTCAGCGGCCAGCCGCCCTGCTCGCCGAGCGCATGCAGCGCGCCCATGTAGATCGCGTCGATATCCGGGCGCTCTTCGCGGTCCACCTTGATGTTGACGAACAGCTCGTTCATCACCGCCGCCGTCGTTTCGTCCTCGAAGCTCTCGTGCGCCATGACATGGCACCAGTGACACGCGGCATAGCCGACCGACAAGAGGATCGGCTTGCCGGTGCGCTTGGCCTCCTCGAGCGCCTCCGGCCCCCACGCCCGCCAGTGGACGGGATTGTCCCTATGCTGCAGGAGATAGGGGCTCGTCTCCTTGCCGAGGCGGTTTTCGCTCATAGGGGCCCTCTTTGTGCGCTGGAGCATTCCGGCGAAGCGGATGCCGGTTCGCTGCGAGAAAATACGACCGGTCGAAAACCTAGGGCGTCCGATCCGATTCCATCGAACCGCAAGACGCGCTAGCGCTAACATGGGACTTAATCCGCCCCGTACCAGCGCGTGCTACGCGCCGACCGGCCCTCACTCACAACGTTCGAGCCGATGACCAAACCTGCTACCATATTCGCGCTGTCGAGTGGGCCCGGACGTGCCGGCGTCGCCGTCGTGCGCATCAGCGGCCCGGATGCGGGCGATGTCGCCGACCGCATGGTCGCGCCACGCCCCGGCAATCGCCACGCCGCGCTGCGGCGCGTCCGCGATCCCGATACCGGTGAGGCCCTGGACGAAGCCCTGGTGCTCTGGCTCGCCGGCCCGCGCACGGAAACCGGCGAGGACATGCTCGAGCTGCATCTCCACGGCAGTCTCGCCGTGGTGCGCGCCGTGCTCGATGCGCTCGGCCGGCAACCCGGCTGCCGCCTCGCCGAGGCGGGCGAGTTCACGATCCGCGCCTTCCGCAACGGCAAGCTCGACCTCGCGCAGGTCGACGGTTTCGCCGACCTCATCGACGCCGAGACCGAGGCCCAGCGGCGCCAGGCGCTGGCCCAGGCACAGGGCGCGCTCTCGAAGCTCTATGAAGGCTGGCGCCGCGACTTGGTCGAGGCGAGCGCCCTGGCGGAAGCAGCCATCGACTTCTCCGACGAGGGCGACGTGGCGGAAGACGCCTTTACCCGCGCCAGGAGCGTCGTAGGCCGCGTCCTTCCTGCCATCGCGGCGCACCTCGATGACGGCCATCGCGGCGAGATCCTGCGCGAAGGGTTCCGCGTCGTCCTCGCAGGTCCGCCGAATGCGGGGAAATCCAGCCTCCTCAACACGCTCGCGCGGCGCGAGGCGGCTATCGTTTCGGACGAGGCCGGCACGACGCGGGACGCCATCGAGGTGCGTCTCGACCTCGGCGGCATCCCGGTGATTCTCACGGACACCGCGGGCATTCGAGAGCCTGTGGGCGCGATCGAACGGGAAGGGATCCGCCGATCAATTGCCCACGCCCGTGGGGCCGACCTCGTACTCTGGCTCAGCGATTCAACCGGGCCCGCCGCGTCCCTGCCGCCGGAGGTTCAGGAGCGCGGGGACAACTTTTTCCGGCGCGTGGCCACTAAAATAGATATCCCCGGCGTCCAGCCCTGCGCCGGTGCGCTTCCGGTGTCCGCCCGCACCGGCACCGGCATCCCCGAGCTCATCGCCGCCATCGCCGCCCGCGCGGGTGAGCGAACGGGCGATGTCCTGTCGGCGCCCGCCATCACCCGCGCCCGGTACAGGGAACAGCTCACGGAGTGCATGAACGCGCTTCAAACGTTCATGCACGGGCCCGCGGATGAGCATGAACTGCGGGCCGAGGACCTGCGGCTGGCCGTGCTCGCCCTCGGCCGGATCACCGGACGCGTCGACGTGGAGGACGTGCTGGGGGAAATTTTCGGCCGCTTCTGCATCGGCAAATAGCGACATCCTGTTTCACGTGAAACCCCTTGTTAACCGAGCGAGGTCGATTCGGAGCTCAAAACTTGCGCAACCAACACGGAGCTACGGCGAAATGATTCACGTGAAACACTTTGTTAACCCGATGAGTGCGGGCGGCCGCGGGCCCCCGGCCCCAACGACCGGCCGGCGAAGTCAGGTAGCGAATGATTCACGTGAAACACTTCGTTAACCGCGTGGTATCGGCGCAAACGCCACCCGCGCCGTAGCCATGCCCCGCCGGCGGCATCCAACATCGGCACTGTTCCAAATCGCCAGATTCGCCCCTATTAAGGGGGGCAAACGAGGTCCCTTGCGCATGTCTGACGCAAAATTCGATGTGATCGTGGTCGGCGGCGGCCATGCCGGCTGCGAGGCGGCCGCCGCGGCAGCGCGCATGGGCGCGCGCACGGCCCTCGTCACCCACAGCTTCGACACCATCGGCGAGATGTCCTGCAACCCCGCGATTGGTGGCCTTGGCAAGGGTCACCTCGTGCGGGAGATCGATGCCCTCGACGGCCTCATGGGCCGCGTTACCGACGCCGCTGGCATCCAGTTTCGCCTTCTAAATCGGTCTAAAGGCCCCGCCGTGCAGGGTCCGCGCGCGCAGGCGGACCGTAAGCTTTACCGGCAGGCCATGCAGGCCCAGATCCGTGCCGTTGCGGGCCTGGAGGTGATCGAAGGCGGCGTCGAGGATCTGATCGTCGTCGCGAGCCGTGTTTGCGGTGTCGTCACCGGCGGCGGCCGCAGCCTTTCGGCGGGCGCCGTGGTCCTCACCACCGGGACCTTTCTCAACGGTCTGATCCATTTGGGCGAGCAGCAGATCCCCGCCGGCCGGTCTGGAGAAGCCCCGGCCCTGAAACTTTCCGAGCGTCTTTACAGCCTCGGACTGCAGCTTGGACGCCTCAAAACCGGCACCCCGGCCCGCCTTTCGCGCGCTTCGATCGCCTGGGGCACACTGGAGCAGCAGGCGGCGGACGATCCGCCTGTGCCATTCTCCTTTCTCACCGAGCGCATCACCGTCCCCCAGGTGACCTGCGCCATCACCCGGACCACGGAAGCAACCCACGCCATCATTCGCGCCAATCTCGAGCGCTCGGCCATGTACGGCGGGCGTATTTCCTCGACGGGGCCGCGCTATTGCCCGTCCATCGAAGACAAGGTGGTACGCTTTGCGGCGCGCGACGCGCACCAGGTCTTCCTGGAGCCCGAAGGTCTCGACGATGATACCGTCTACCCGAACGGTATCTCCACGTCGCTTCCCGCCGACGTGCAGGAGGCCTTCATCCGCACGATGCCGGGGCTCGAGAATGCGATCATCAAACGGCCCGGCTACGCCATCGAATACGACTACGTCGACCCCCGTGAGCTGACCGCCAACTTGCACGTTAGACGCTTGCCAGGCCTGTTTCTCGCAGGTCAGATCAACGGAACGACCGGCTATGAGGAAGCCGCCGCCCAGGGTATTGCCGCCGGGATCAATGCTGCGCTTCTCGCCGGTGGCGGCATGCCGGATTTCGTCGTCTCGCGCGCCGATGGCTACCTCGGCGTCATGATCGACGATCTCGTCACCCGCGGCGTCACCGAGCCCTACCGGATGTTCACATCCCGCGCCGAATACCGGTTGCGCCTGCGCGCCGACAACGCCGACGAGCGTCTGACGCTCCTGGGCTGTGCGGTCGGTTGTGTTGGTGAAGCAAGGCGGAGCGCCTTCGACGCCAAGACGCAGGCCCTGACCGCTGCGGCCGAGCTATTGAATAGCCTTTCGCTCACGCCCACCGAGGCCGGGCGCCATGGCCTTGAGGTCAACCGCGACGGGCGCCGTCGCTCCGCCTTCGATCTCCTGGCGCTTCCCGGCGTCGATATTCCGCGCCTCGCGGCCATTTGGCCCCAGTTGGGCGAGGTTCCCGACCCCATAGCCGGGCAGGTCGCCGTGAATGCCCGCTATGCATCCTACGTCGCGCGCCAGGAGCAGGATGTCGCCGCTCTTCGGCGCGACGAGGCCCTCGCAATCCCCGCGAGCTTTGACTTTGGCGCGCTACCCGGACTTTCCTCCGAGGTGCGTCAGAAGCTCGAGCGCCATCGCCCGGGAACGTTGGCCCAGGCCGCCCGGATTGACGGCGTAACGCCCGCCGCGCTGCTATTGGTATTGGCTCACCTGAAATCCGCGTCCGCCCGAAAGTCGGCCTGATGGACCAGATCTCCACGGCTTCCATCACGGGCCCCGAGGACTTCGCCCGGAGCTTCGGCGTTTCACGTGAAACGATTGATCAACTTTTGACCTACGAAGCCCTGCTCCGGCATTGGCAACGGACCATTAACCTCGTTGCACCGAGCACCCTCGACGCTGTCTGGTCCCGGCATTTTGCCGATTCTGCCCAGCTTTTCCCGCTCGCCCCCGAGGGCGCGCTGCGCTGGCTCGACCTCGGATCGGGCGCTGGCTTCCCCGGCCTGGTGCTGGGAATAATGCTCGGATGCCGGCCCGGCGCTAGGATTACGCTCGTTGAAAGCGATACGCGCAAGGCCGCTTTCCTCTCCGAGGTGGCGCGGCGCACTGGAGCACCTGTGGACATCCGCCCGGAGCGAATCGAGAAATGCGCGACTCAATCTAAGCTGGGCGCGATCGACGTGATCACCGCACGCGCGCTGGCACCGTTGCCGCGTCTGCTCGAGCTGGTGGCCCCGGCCTTTTCGGCGCACACAGTCGCGCTGTTTCTAAAGGGCCGCGAAGCCGAAGCGGAAGTCGATGCGGCCAGGGAGCAGTGGGCGTTCGATGCCACGCTGCGGCCCAGCCTGACGGACGCAGGCGGCCGGATCGTCACGATCCGCGCGTTGGAAGCCAATAGGGAGGGTTAGTGGCGATGGGCGCGACGCAAGCCGGAGAGGCCCGGACACTGGCGGTTGCCAATCAGAAGGGCGGCGTCGGCAAGACCACCACGGCCATTAACCTCGGCACGGCGCTGGCCTCGATCGGCGAGCGCGTGATGGTGGTCGACCTCGATCCGCAGGGCAACGCCTCCACGGGGCTCGGCGTCGACATCGACAACCGTCCCAAAACCTCGTTCGACGTGCTGATGGGCGGCTCGGGCCTCGTTGAATGCGCGCTGCTGACTGCGGTGCCCGGGCTCTATGTGGTGCCCGCGAACTCCGATCTCGTCGGCATCGAAGCGGAGCTGACGGACGCCAACCGGCCCTATCGGCTGCGCGACGCAGTCTCGGCCCTCGTTGCGCGCCAGCGCAGCCTGCCGGCCGATCAGCGGTTTAGCTACATCCTGATAGACTGCCCGCCATCGCTCAACCTTCTGACGCTCAACGCGCTCTCCGCGGCGAACGCCGTGTTGGTGCCCGTGCAGTGCGAGTTCTTCGCGCTGGAAGGCATTTCGCAGCTTAAGGAATCGATCGATCAGATCCGCGCCACGCTGAACCCCGCCCTCGAAATTCAGGGCGTAGTGCTCACCATGCACGATGCGCGCACCTCGCTGTCCCGCGAGGTCGCCGATAACGTCCGCGCCTTCTTCGGCCCGAAGGTCTACGAGACCATCATCCCGCGCAACACGCGCGTCGCCGAGGCGCCCTCGCACGGCAAGCCCATCCTGCTCTACGATTTCGACTGTGCAGGCAGCCAGGCCTACATCAAGCTCGCGACCGAGATCATCGAGCGCGAGCGCCGTAACCAGGCCGCCTGACAACGAGGCTACGAGAGATCATGAACGCCCCACTTCCAAGCCGTTTAGGTCGCGGACTTGCAGCCCTCATGAAGGAGCCGGCGCACGGCACCGCGCCGCTTCCCCCCGAGGGGCAGCAGCGCATGGTGCCGACGTCGGACGTGCGTCCGAGCCGGCTCAACCCGCGCAAGGAGTTCCGCGACGAGGATCTGACGGAGCTCGCCGATTCGGTTCGCGCCAAGGGCCTCGTGCAGCCGATCATCGTGCGCCCCGCCGAAGGCGGCGGCTATGAGATCGTCGCCGGCGAACGCCGCTGGCGCGCCGCGCAGAAGGCAGGGCTGCACACGGTCCCGGTCATCGCTCGCGACCTCACCGACAAAGAGGTGCTGGAACTCGCGATCATCGAGAATGTCCAGCGCGCCGACCTCAACGCCATCGAGGAAGCCGCCGGCTATCGTGAGCTCATCGAGCGCTTCGACTATAGTCAGGAGCAGCTTTCCGAGATCATTGGCAAGTCCCGCAGCCATGTCGCGAATACGCTGCGGCTTTTGAAGCTGCCGGACGGCGTCCAGACCATGGTCCAGGACGGACGCCTCACCGCCGGCCACGCCCGCGCCCTCATCGGCCGCGAAGACGCCGAGAGCCTCGCGCACCGCATCATCGACCAAAGTCTCAACGTCCGCGAGGTCGAAGCCCTGGTGCAGGACACCGAGGTCGGCGCCGCTGTACCGGTGGCCCGCACGCCGCGGGAGAAGGATCCCGACACCAAGGCCTTCGAAAAGGATCTTTCGAATGCCCTTGGCCTAAAGGTCGAGATCAAGCGCGGCTCCGGCGAAAGCGGCAATCTGATCATCAAGTTCGGTAATTTCGACCAGCTGGACTACATCCGCCAGCGCCTCGGCGGCGCCTAAGCGACGCCCTCGACTTGACGCGGGGGCGGCGTTGCTGCATTGCCGGACGCCTAAGCCCCTGCGCCTGTTGAGGAGTGCCCATGAGCGGCCCCCAGAGCGACGTGTTGCTGCAACTAGCCGCAACCATCAACGCGCGCCGCACGGCTGCCGCGGAGAACTCCTATACGCGCCAGCTCCTCGACGCAGGGCCCGCGCGCTGTGCTAAAAAGTTCGGCGAGGAGGCGGTCGAGACCGTCATCGCCGCCGCCGCCGAGAGCGACGACGCACTGAAGTCGGAAGCCGCAGACTTGCTTTATCATCTGCTGGTGCTGCTCGAGAGCCGCAACGTGTCGCTTACGGACGTTCTCGCCGTTCTCGCCAAGCGCCAGGGCATGTCCGGCCTGCAGGAAAAGGCTCAGCGGCCTCACCGCTGACGCCCAACAAAAACAACGCCGGACGCGCGCCATGTCTGCGATCATCCAGCCCTCCAAGCTAGAATTTTCGCCTTATCGCGTGTTCGTCCGCGACGAGTGGGCACGGTTGCGCGCCGATACGCCGATGACCCTTAAGGAGAGCGAGCTGGAGCCGCTTTCCGGTCTCATCGAGGAGTTGTCGGTCGAGGAGGTCGAGCAGATCTATCTGCCGCTGTCGCGCCTGCTCAATCTTTACGTGGCCGCCGCCCAGCAGCTCGATTCGGTATCCTCCAAGTTCCTCGGGCGCAGCGACGGCAAAGTGCCCTTCATCATCGGCGTCGGCGGCTCCGTCGCGGTTGGCAAGAGCACCACCGCGCGCGTGCTGAAGGCGTTGCTCGCGCGTTGGCCCGACCATCGCCGCGTCGAGCAGATCACGACCGACGGCTTCCTGCTGCCCAACGCGGAACTCGACAAGCGCGGCATCATGGATCGCAAGGGCTTCCCCGAAAGCTTCGACACCGCGCGCTTGCTGAACTTCCTCGCCAGCGTCAAATCCGGGGTGAAGCGCGTCGAGGCGCCGGTCTATTCGCACTTCCACTACGACATCCTGCCCGATCAGAAGGTCGTCGTTGAAAGTCCCGATATCCTGATCGTCGAAGGGCTCAACGTGCTCCAGCCCGCGCGCATGCCGCGCGGCGGGGAGGCCATACCGTTCGTCTCCGACTTCTTCGACTTCTCGATCTACATCGACGCCGATCCAGCCGTGATCGGCGAATGGTACGTGGCGCGTTTCATGCGCCTGCGCACCACGGCATTTCGCGATCCGGCCGCATATTTCCACCAGTATGCGAGCCTGTCGCCCGACGCCGCCCGTCAGCGCGCGCGAGAGATCTGGCGCAGCATCAACCTGAAGAACCTGGAAGAGAACATCCTGCCGACGCGCCAGCGCGCGCGGCTCATCCTGAGCAAGGCGGCCGATCATCACGTAGAATCGGTGGCGCTGCGCAGGCTTTAGACCACGATCGGTTCGGACCCCTATCAGTCCGGTGCGTGCATCATCGGTCCAATTCAAAGACGCGAGCCGCATCGCGATTGGAAGCGAGGCGATGGTGCCCTGGGATTGTTCCAGCTCCCCTGCCGCGACGCCTGCAGGATAGGCAAAAAAAATGGGCCGCCTGGGGAGGCGGCCCGTCAAGTGTGACGCTCTAGTCTCGCTCAAAGTGCAGGGAGTGCCGCTCAATGCAAAAGCGGCGTCAGCGGTTTTCGCGGCATCGTCGTCGCCGTGATGGTGCATGCGCCGGCCGCAAGCTGAGCTCGCGGGACGGACGCGACCGCCGGTCGTTGCAGCCAGTGCCGGGCCGGCACCGCAGGCTGCTCTATCGCCGCGCGAACCCTACACGGTACAAACGCATGGGTGATGGCCGACAGCGGCGGCTGCGGCAATCGGTGGGCGGGTTCAGTGACGATAGTCTCGGTCGGCAGCGCGATAGCGGCTGCCGGAATAGGTTGCGCGGTCTGGAAGCGCGCAGCGGTGCGCACGCGCAGAACGAAAAGCGTCGCGCCGTTGGAGCGCGGGCAGCGGTGTTTCCCGTGAAAAGGCGAATTGTCACCCAGGTTGGCAGAGGATCGGCGCAACGGGTGCATGGCGGTCGCGGGTGTTCCGGCAGCATCGGCCGGGAGGAGAGCAGCGACGCCCTCGAGCCGTGCGCTGCCTGCGAAGCCGCTTCCCTTCGGACGCTCAAAACGCGCGTGCATGATCGGCATGCAATCGGTCCCCATGACCTGCGAGCTAGGCTCGGAAGCGGCTCGAATCGTTATTGGGATTATGATGAGATGTCAGCGCATTGCCAGAGAGAATAAATGTCCTGTGTCAACGAGAGTGGGCAATCGACGGGTGTTGTGGCGCAAATGCCAATAGGAATTGTATCTCGCACCGGCTCGGCACCACGTTTCCGGAGCCCCCGCGCCCATATGGGACGCATCGCACCGGCAGATGCCCACGCGTCGCCGGCCCGCGCGCATCAGCGCGCAGGACGGCGAAACGGCATCAGGAATTGGGGTCAGTAAAGCGGGTGGCGGGACGCGCGGCTAGCCGGTGACCAGGCCTTCCTGCTTGGCAATAGCGGACAGCGGGCGCTCGGGCCGGGCGCCGATGTGGCTGATGATCTCGGAAGCGGCGAGGCTCGCAAGCCTGCCGCAGTCGGAGAGCTTCAGATTGCGCGTGTAGCCGTAGAGGAAGCCCGCCGCGTAGAGATCACCGGCGCCGGTGGCATCGACCACCTTCTCCACCCGCTGCGGCCGCACCTGCACCGTCTCCTTGTCGGTGACGATGATGGATCCGGCTTCCGAGCGCGTCAGAACCGCGATTTCACACTCTCCGCGCACGGCCGTGACGGCTTCGTCGAAGGAGTTGACCTCGTAGAGCGCGGTGATTTCCTTCTCGTTGGCGAAGAGGACGTTGACGCCGTTCTTCACCAGCTTGCGGAAATCGGCACGGTGGCGGTCGACGCAGAACGCGTCCGACAGCGTCAGCGCCGTTTTGCGGCCCGACTTGGCGGCAATGGCGCTGGCCGCATAGAAGGCTTCCTTGGCGGCGGGCTTATCGAACAGATAGCCCTCCAGATACGTGACCTTCGACGCGGCGATCATCCCTGCGTCGACCTCGGCCGCGCTGAGCTCGGTGCTGGCGCCGAGGAAGGTATTCATCGTCCGCTCGCCGTCCGGCGTCACCAGGATGAGGCACGCGGCAGTGGGCAGGCCGCCCGTGGCGGGTGGCGTTTCGAACGCCACGCCGGCCGCGCGGATGTCGTGCCAGAAGATCTTGCCGAACTGGTCGTCGGCGACGCGCCCGATGAAAGCTGCGCGCCCGCCGAAGGAGGCGAGGCCAGCCACCGTATTCGCGGCAGAGCCACCCGATCGCTCGATCGAAGGTCCCATCAGGCCGTAGAGCCGATCGGCCTCCTCGGCCTCGATCAGCCGCATGAAGCCCTTGGCAAGATCGTGCTTCGACAGAAACCCGTCGTCACAGCGTCCGATGATGTCGACGATGGCATTGCCGATGCCGACAACGTCGTAGCGTGTCTCTTGCATGCACCCCCCAATGTCCCGGATCGGGGCGCACTATAGGCACCGGGCCGCATCCGACAAGCCGTCGCAGCCAGATAATCGAAAAAGGCGAGGGGTGCGGGTCGCTTAGCCGACGCCTCTCGCGGCCGGCCGGGCACCGGCGGCAACCGCGAGTAGAAGTTCCTCCGCGATCTGCTCCTCGAGCGCCGAGTTGAGCCGCGCCGCCTTGGCCGCCTTTGCTGTCCGCGCCAGCGCGCCGGCGAGGCGTTGTGTGGTCCACAGGCGGCATTGCAGGCCGATGGCGTTCTTTTGCTTGAAATGGACCGGCGGGCGCTGCTGGCGGATCACATCCTCGAAGCTCGAGCCGGCATCGATATCGGTGCGGATGCGGTGCAGGCGCTGAAGATGCCGCTGGAGCGCCAGGATCATCATTTGCGGGCTTTCGCCCGCCGCCATGGCGCGCGCATATTCGGCGACGGCCCGCGTGACATCGCCCGAAGCGGCGGCATTGAGCGTGCGGTCGATCGTGAGCTCAGACGCATCGCCCACCACCGCCTCGATGTCGGCGGCCTCGATTTCCTTGCGGCCAGCGGCATAGAGCGCCAGCTTCTCGATTTCGCCGCGGGAAAGAGCGCGGTCTGCACCCATGCGGCCCAGCAGCATTTCGCGCGCGTCCGCGCTGATCGAAAGCCCGTGCGGCTTCAGCGTATCGCGTATGAGGGCTTCCAGATCCGCCGCTTCATCCGCGTAGCAGGCAACCGCGGCCGCGTGCGGCGACTTTTCGAACAGCGCGCGCATCGCATCCGTGGGGCGCAGGTTGCCGGCCTCGACGATGAGGCTGGCTGCGAGTGCGCCCTCGGCCAGCAGCGGTTGCAGGCTGGGTGCGGTTATGCGCCGGCCGGCGGTTGCCCGCACGACCTTCGATCCACCGAACATCGGCACGGTCTGCAGCTCGATCACCAGGCGATCAGGATCGGCGTCGAGATCGGCATCATCGAGACGCACGATCTCCCCGTCGTCGCGCGCAGCAATGAGCTGGGCGAGCTTGGCGGCCCGCTCCGAGACGAGGCCCGCGTCCGTGCCATAGAACAGCACGGCAGGGACTTTCGGTCCTGGCGGATTGAGAAACGACTGGGCTTGATGGGCCTTAATGGCGACCATGGCTGCGCACGGCTCCGCTCATGGCGTGAAACTGTCTGTGGCGTTGAGAGAAAACGCAAGCCACCCGTTGCGCGGGTTACGCGTTGCCCGAAAGGAACGCGGCGAGGCGGCCCTTCAGCTCGTCGCCCACCGTCTTGGCGGCGCGGTCCTCCGCGTCCTGGCGCGCCCGCACGTTGGCGAACACGCTGTCGAAGCGCTGGAAGGCGACCCGGCCGAAGCTCTCGCCCTGCAGCGCCACCGAGCGGTCGGCGATGCGAACGAGGCGGAACGTGGTGTTGAGGTTATAGACGCTGCCCGACGAGTTGCCGTCCGCCTGTACCAGGGTCGGCGTCAGCGATTCGCGGATCACGACCTCCAGGCGATACACCGGCTGCGCGGCAAGCCCGCCACCGGTGGACTGGTAGATCAGCTCGTTGCGCAGGCGCTGACCGACGCGCCCTGGAATAGGCGCGATTTCGACCTCGGCGAGCTTTTCACTGACGTCCGGAGCGCCGGTGATGGCGCTGGAGGCATACATCGGCCGGAAGCCGGAATCACCGCAGCCGGCGAGCAGCAGCACGGATGCCGCAGCACACGCGAACGCAACCCGGATCATCCCTCGGTGGCTAGCGGCCAACATCGCCCGCCCCTCGCGCTTCGGCTTCAGCCGACGACATTCACAATCCTCTGCGGCACAACGATGACCTTTTTGGCCGGCCGGCCTTCGAGCGCGCGCTGCACCGTCTCCAACTGGAGCGCCGCAGCCTCGATCTCAGCCTTGTCGGCCGTCCGGGCAACCGTCAATTCGTCCCGCCGCTTGCCATTCACCTGTACGGCAATGACGATCGTATCGTCAACGAGCAACGCCGGATCGACTTCCGGCCAGGCCTCATTGGCCAAAAGTGTGTTGTATCCGAGCCGCGCCCAGGATTCCTCGGCCAGATGCGGCATCATCGGGGCGATCATGTGCACCAGGAACTCCAAGGCTTCGCGCTGCGCCCAGGCCACATCGGGGCCGGTTTTCGAGAGCGCCGAGCCTAGAACGTTCGCGAATTCATAGATCTGCGCCACCGCCACGTTGAATCGCAGCGCTTCGATCGAATGCGCGACCTGATCGAGCGCTTTGTGGGTGGCGCGGCGCAGCGCGCTCGCCTCGGCGCCGAATTCGGCTGGCTTGGCCGAACCCTTCTCCGCGGCCTTTTCCGCACCCTGGTCGACGAGCCGCCAGACGCGCTGTACGAACCGGCGAGCGCCCTCGACGCCCACGTCCGTATAGGTGACGTCGCGCTCGGGCGGGCTGTCGGAAAGTACGAACCAGCGCGCGACGTCCGCCCCGTAGCGGGAGACGAAATCGTCGAGATCGACCGTATTCTTGCGCGACTTCGACATCTTCTCGATGGCGCCGATCACCGCCGGCTCGCCGGTCGCGATTTCGACCGCACGCCGCGCCGCGCCCTCGCCTTCGATCCGCACCTGGTTCGGATTCAGCCAGCCGCCATGACGCGACTTGTAGGTCTCGTGCGTGACCATGCCCTGGGTGAAGAGCGCTGCGAACGGCTCGCGCGCATTCTGCGCCATCGAAAGGTGGCCGGTGTCGCACATCGCGCGGGTGAAAAAGCGCGAATAGAGAAGGTGCAGGATCGCGTGCTCGATACCGCCGATGTACTGGTCGACGGCGAGCCAGTAGGCCGCCGCTTCCTTATCGACGGGGGTCTTCGCATGCGGAGCGGTGAAGCGCACGAAATACCAGGAAGAATCGACGAACGTGTCCATCGTGTCGGTTTCGCGCCGGGCCTTGCCGCCGCAGGTCGGGCAATCGACGTTCTTCCACGTGGGATGGCGGTCGAGCGGGTTTCCCGGCTTGTCGAAGGTGGCGTCCTTTGGCAGCTCGACGGGCAGATCCTTGTCCGGCACCGGAACAATGCCGCATGTCTCGCAGTGAATGACGGGGATCGGACAGCCCCAGTAGCGCTGGCGCGAGACGCCCCAATCGCGCAAGCGATAGTTCACCTTCCGCGCGCCGACCGGTTTGTTGCCGAGCGTCGCCTTCTCCAGGCGCTGCGCCACCTCCTCGAATGCCGCTTCGGTGTCGAGCCCGTCGAGGAACGACGAGTTGATCATCGTGCCGTCGCTGTCGTAGGCCTTGTCGGTGATGGCAAAGGTGGCCGCATCCTCGCCCGGCGGCAGGATGACCGGCGTGAATGGCAAATCGTATTTGCGGGCGAAATCGAGGTCCCGCTGGTCGCCCGACGGGCAGCCGAAGATGGCGCCGGTGCCGTAGTCCATCAGAATGAAGTTCGCCACGTAGACCGGCAGCGTCCAGCTCGGATCGAACGGGTGCACGGCGCGAATGCCGGTATCGAAGCCCTGCTTCTCCGCCGTTTCGAGATCCGCGACGGACGTGCCCATGTGCCGGCACTCCTCGCAGAAGGCCGCGAGTTCCGGATTATTGGCGGCTGCCGCCCTGGCGAGCGGATGGTCCGGCGACAGCGCAACGAATGAGGCGCCGAACAGCGTATCGGGCCGCGTCGTATAGACCTCGACCTCGCCCTGGCCTTCCGGCGCGGTTTTCTTGTCGAGACCGAAGCGTACCAGCATGCCCTGCGAGCGGCCGATCCAGTTCGCCTGCATCAGGCGCACTTTCTCCGGCCACTTGTCCAGCGTCTGCAGCGCTTCCAGCAGCTCGTCGGCGTATGCGGTGATCTTGAAGAACCACTGCGTCAGCTCGCGCTGTTCGACGAGCGCGCCCGAGCGCCAGCCCCGGCCGTCGATCACCTGCTCGTTGGCGAGCACCGTGTGGTCCACCGGATCCCAATTGACCTTCGACGACTTGCGGTAGGCGAGGCCCTTCTTCAGGAAATCGAGAAACAGCTTCTGCTGATGCCGGTAGTAGTCCAGCGAGCAGGTGGCGATTTCCCGCGACCAGTCGAGCGAAAATCCCATCGACTTGAGTTGCCGCCGCATGGTGGCGATGTTTTCGTACGTCCACTCCGCGGGATGGACCTTGCGCTCCATGGCGGCGTTCTCGGCCGGCATGCCGAACGCATCCCAGCCCATAGGGTGCAGCACATTGAAGCCTTTCGCCCGCTTGTAGCGCGCGAAGACGTCGCCCATGGTGTAGTTGCGCGAGTGGCCGACGTGGATGCGCCCCGACGGATAGGGAAACATCTCGAGGACGTAGCACTTGGGCTGCCCGGGCTTGGTGGAGGCGCGGAAGATGCCTCCCTTGTCCCAGGCTTCCTGCCAGTGTTTCTCGCGTGCGGGCGCGTCGTAGCTTTGATTGGCCATACGGCGTCAAACTTTCGGGATTTAGCGGCTTTGAGCGGCGTAATGAGCCTTAAAGCACCATTGGGGTCAAGGCGGTCGGATGACACCTGAGGCTGAAAGCAGGAAAGGACCGGCCGCGCGGCTGGCGGAAATCGAGGCGGAGATCGCCGCCGCGGCGGCCGAGGCCGGCCGCAACCCGGCCGATGTGCACCTCATCGCCGTCTCCAAGACGTTTGGCACGGAGGAGATCGAGCCAGTTCTGGCGGCCGGTCACCGCCGGTTTGGCGAAAACCGTGTGCAGGAGGCGAAAGGCAAGTGGCCGGCGCTCAAGGCGCGCTATCCCAGGACCGCGCTGCACCTCATCGGCCCGCTGCAATCGAACAAGACGAAAGAGGCGGTGGAGTTGTTCGATGCCATCCATTCCATCGACCGGCCCAAGATCGCGCGCGCCATCGCCGAGGAAATGGCGAGGCAGGAAAGGCAGCTGCAGCTCTTCGTGCAGGTGAACACCGGCGAGGAGCCGCAGAAGGCGGGCGTGCTTCCCGCCGAGCTGCCGGCGCTGCTGGCCCTGTGCCGTGACGAGCTTGGGCTGAAGCTCGACGGCCTCATGTGCATCCCGCCGGTGGACGAGGAGCCCGCGATCCATTTCGCCTTCCTCGCCAGGCTCGCCGGCGAAAACGGCCTTTCCGGCCTCAGCATGGGCATGAGCGACGATTTCGCGACCGCCGTGGCATTCGGGGCGACGCACGTGCGCGTCGGCAGCGCCATCTTCGGCCGCCGCGACTAGGCCGCTGGAGTTTTCCAGTGTGATCTCAGCGCACGCGGCTTGGGCGTGCATATCCAATGCTAGGCTTCGGCAACATTGATTCGCTCGAAGCCGGAGGCAGACGATGACCGCAGCCGCAGCACGGGCGGCAGACGCCCGAGCCAACGCCGCCGCAGCCGACGCGGCCGCCGATGCGCGTGCCGAAGCCAGCACCGAAGTCGTGACGAAAATCCCCGGCGTGACGAAGGCCACCGCCGCCAAGGCCACGCGCAACGGCTACTATCATTTCATCGTCGATATCTGGATCACGAACTTCAACGCGATCGAATTCGGCATCTACAAGCGCACGCGCAACCGCGCGAAGTCGCGCCAGTTCACCTCCGACATGGACATCTTCGCCGAGGTGACCGAAGGCGGGCAGCGCACCGGGCTCATCGGCTACCGCGAAGACACCTGGAAGAAGGCGCAGACGAAGGACAAGCGTCTCGTGTTCAAGCTGTTCAACGATTCGCTGAACTGGCGCGCGACGATGGACCTGATGCTCGGACGCTCGATGCAGCAGACGATCGCATCGCGCGGCTTGCCGGTGATGGTCTATTCCATCAACACCGACCAGGACGACTTCGTCGTCTACCTCGAGCGCTCCGCCAACAAGTGGCCGCTGATGCCGGAAAACTTCGGCTTCTTCATTCCCGGCCCCAACAATCAGCCGCTGTTCTATCGCCTGCAGCGCGACTTCATCAATCTCGGCGGCGACTACACCCTCTATGACGAGCACGGCCGCAATGTCGGACATATCGACGGCAAGGTGTTCTCGATCGGTGGCAAATGGAAAGGCCGCGTGCGCGTCGAGCATGCAGATCGCCGGCTGCTAACGGTGCTGCAGCTCTTCAGCGCGATGCAGATCTTCAACGGTGAGTGCCGCCGCTACCTGCGTCGGATGTGGCGCGACGTCCGCAAGGGCCGCACGGCCGTCACGCTCGATGCGCAGGAGCTCGATCTCTATAAGAACCCGCGCCGCATCCGTTAGACCGCGGCGGAAGCGCGATCTGACGGATGGAGCCGCACTGCGTTCGACGAGCGCGAACGCGTCTAGCTCGCCCTGGCCTTGCGCGTGCGCTTGGGCGTTGATGTTCGCTTTTTGCGCGAAGCGGGTGATGGCGATGCTTCGCGGGGCGCAGCCTCGGCACCGCTTTCATCGGCAAGACCCGACAGAAGCGCGCGCGCCCGGCCTTCGATCGCTTCCGTCACTTGCGCCATGAGCGGATGCGGACCGGCCGGCATAGCCGCAACATTGGCCGCAGCGTTTCTCGTTTCCGCTAGCGCGCCCTTCGCCAGGGCTTCGACGCGCACCAGAAGACGCGGCGCATTGAGGCCCGCCTCGCTTGCGAACCGCTGCCAGTGGCGCCGCTTCAGGTGCTCGCCGCGGCTCTTGCCGGCGATCTTCTGCGCCATGTTGCGCGTGACGTGATCCCACGCGAGCGCACACATCACGTCGTAGATCGGCGCGAGCCGGAAGCCGCGGCCCGAGATCATCATCGAATAGTTCTTCGCATGCGCATCCGTGTTGCACGCGATGACGTTGAATATCACGTAGTCGAGCAGATTGACGATGTCCGGCGCCTGCATGGCGTTGCGCGTCACCGCAAACATCTCCGTCAGTGTCGGCCCCCGGATGCCGGTCTGGTTCGACTCGTACTTTGCCGAGGGCGGCTTGCCGAGCGCCTGGCAGAAATCCTCCTGGTGCAGGCGCCGCCAGCGGCCCTGCTGCTCGACGCGGTCGTAGCGCTTCACCATCAGATACGTGCGCTTGCCCGCAGTGCCGGTCGTCACGTCGGGGGCGTTGAGGCCGAGACGCTTTGCGAGCACGAGACACAGGGCTTCGTTCTGCACGCCGCCGTAGAGGCGCTCCGAGTCGGGCTTCAGGATCCACGTCGAGGGCGCGCCGTTGATGGGGACGCAAATGCGGCCCTTGGCGTCGATGGCGACGCCGAGCTTCGACTGCACGCCGGCGAGCGACATCGAAACACCGTCCTCGCCGACGAGGAACGGCTTGGACGGCAGCTCCGCGAGTATCTTTTCGAGATCCGCTTGGCTTCGAATGGGCTTCCAGTCGGCGGTCGACGTCGTGCCGGGCTTCCCGATGGAAAGCGCGCCGGCGGTATCGCGGCCAAGCTCGGAAAGGATGCCGATGACATCCTCGGGCGCCGCGCCGAGCTGCAGGCCGATGGCACGAAGCTGCGAGGATTCCGGCAACAGGTTCGCCGCCCACGGAAGAAACAGCCGCGGCGGCACGCGCCGCGGCGATAACGGCATCAGCAGCGAGACGGGAAAAGCGCCGCGCGTCGATAGCCATTCCGGCGCGTAGGTGAAGCTCGGGCCATCCGCATGCACCGAGACGGTCCCGACCGTCCGGCTCTCGTAGTAGACGTTGAGTTCATCCACGCCCGTCATTCCTCGAGCTCCGGTAGATCGATGGCGTCGTCGGCAAGGAGCGGCGGCAGCGCGTCATCGTCCTCGCGGTTGGCGCCCATGAGGTCGAACGGGCGCAGCCCGACGGCGGCGGCCACGACGAGCGCCCGGCCGAGCTGGCAAGATGCCTTTCCCGCTTCGAGTTCGAGGATGAAGCGCCGCCCCACGCCGGTGGCGAGGGCGAGATCGTCCTGGCGCATTCTCAAGGCTTCACGCCGTTCGCGCACCATGGCGCCGAAGTGCCGGGCCTGCTCGCCGGCCGCGCTTTCGATTTCGGATCGCGCGCGGTCGACCGTCTGGGGAGCTTCCTGGAGTCCGGGCTCTGGTTGCTGCGGCGCGCGCCTTTGCTGTGTGGTTCTGGCCATGGACCGGCTCCCGCGAATGTTCCCGATCGGGAAGTTATGACGGGATTCGCAGCTTGATACGAGCGATTGTTCCCGAGCGGGAACATATAGATCCTTGCTACGCCCCTTCAAGCCCAAAAGTTCCCGATCAGGAACATTCTATGTCGGAAAGGGCATCTACCGTAGAAAAGTACCCGATCGGGAACATAAAAGCCCCGGAGGCTCAGAAAGCAGCCAATGTGTCCGCACGGGAACATCGGCGCTTCGGCCGTCTACCCGTTCCGAAGCTTGAAATAAAGAATCGTACCCGCAAGCACGAACGTCACGCCATTGGCCAGCACCAGCGGCAGATCGGCGATCAGCGCGCCATAGACGAGCCACGCGAAGACACCCGCGACCATGAGCGAGAACATGCCGAGCGAGATGTCGTGCGTCGAGCGCGTGCGCCATGTCTTCACCACCTGCGGGACGAAGGCGACCGTGGTGAGCGTCGCCGCCACAAGGCCGATGATGGTCTCCATGCAGTCCGATCCATACCAGAGCGAATAACTCGTCACGCGGCGGCAAAGGTGGGGGTGAAAGTGCGGACGTGAGGGTATGCCGGCCTACGTGCGCCGGTGAGTATCGCGGCGGCGGCCGTACCGTTCGCGCCGCGACCGGCGGACACGCACTCCGATCAGCGGATGCCGAACTCCGAAAAGCACTGCCGCATGTATTCGCAGCGGTGCGAGCCGGAAAAGTGCATGGCATCGCCCTTGGCGGGAGAAATGAAGGTGCAGATTTCCTCCACGCCGCCGGGAGAGAGCCAGCCCTGGCGGCGCCCCCGCTGCACGGCGAAGCAATCGGCGGTCTCCTCGTCTGGGCCGCGGAACTGATGTCCGCACTCGTGCGAGTAGATCCAAAGCTTTACCGGCGTCGACACACGGTCCAGCAGCCGCATATTCATGATCAGAAAGCCGGGATAGGCCGCACCGTAGTCGTCGAGATTGTTGTCGATCACCGTCGGCCGGGTGCCGCAATAGAGCTTCACCCCGTCGAGCTTGAACTCACCGGCCGGAACGATCGTTGCCTGCCCGCCGGTGTGGGCGACGTATTCCTCCGGCGTCGGCGTTTTGGGATCCTGCGCGGCCGCCAGCGACGGCACCGCGAGAAGTGCGACTAGGCCCCAGGCCAGACGGCGCGCGCCGCGGCGGATCGACATCGGCAGCTCTTGGATTTTCCCAGCTTCAATGTTCCCAACATGGCGTTGTTTAGGTTGTGAGACAAGTACGCCGCTTGGCAGGGTGGCAAACCGCACGAGTTGCTGTGGTGAGCATTATTAAGAGCCCCCAGCCGCAGCCTCGATGCGCGCCATGTCGTCGTCTGAAAAGCCGAAGTGATGGCCCACCTCGTGCACCAGGACATGGGTGATGAGATCGCCCAGCGTTTCCCCCGATTCCGCCCATTCGTCGAGCAGCGGCCGGCGATAGAGGAACACCATGTCCGGTTCCTGGGGAACGTCCAGCGAGCTTTTCTTGTCGAGACTGACGCCGTGGTAGAGGCCGAGCAGGCCGAGCGGATCATCGATGTCCAGAGCATCGAGCACTTCTTCCGTCGGATAGTCCTCGATGCGGATGAGGAGATCGCCGGCGCGGAAGCGGAAAGCATCCGGCAGCCGCTCCCAGGCGGTCGCAGCCATGTCCTCGAATTCGGCGAGTCCGGGCGCGGAGACATCCCGCCAGTCCATCGTGGTGGTCATGATCAGTCCGGCTTGCGCGCGACGATGATGGCTTCCCGCAGCGTGAAAAGGCGCTCTCCCGCCTCTTCGCGCGGCCGCAGGAAGCTGCGCAATGGTTCGTCCTCCAGCATGCCTTCGAGTTGCTCCGCCGTATCGACATCGCAGCGCATGCGCTTCAGCCACGGCACGAACTGGATATCCTGATCGAGAAGCTCGTGGCGCACCTCTTCGAAGCCTGTCCGGGCAAGAATGGCCAGCCACTCGCCGAGCCCGGCGCAGCGCACGTGGCTGGGGTCGCGCAGGCGTTCGTAGGCTTCATAGGCCTCTCCGAGCGCCTCGATATCAGTCTCCGCCGTGTCCGGTAGCAGCATCGCATCCGGGCCGACATTATCGACGACGGCGATCGTGCCGCCCGGCTTCAGCACACGCCATGCCTCTGCGACGAACGCCGCCGGATCGGGGAAATGGTGCGCGGCGAGGCGGCAGGTCACGAGGTCGAATTCGCGGTCCGGGAACGGCAGCGCTCCGGCTTCGGCTTCTGCAGTGGCAACATTGACGAGACCTCGGGCGCTGGCGAGCCGCTGGGCCTCCGCGAGCATGGCCGGCGTGATGTCCGAGGCGAACACCTGCGCAACGAGCGGAGCGAAGGCGAGCGCCGTATGCCCCGCTCCCGTGGCGACGTCCAGCACGCGCCAGTCCGGCTTCGGAGACACGAGCGCGACGAGACGGCCGAGGCTCGGGCCGCTGGCGTGCACCGCCGAGGCGGCATAGTCCGCTGCGGCAGCGCCGAATTGCTTTTCTACGAGTGTTCTGTCCATGCCCGCTTCCGATGTTGGCCGGGACTGACCTAGCACCCCCCTTAGGGGCCCGTCGAGGCACGCGACGCATCCGACTGCAGCGCCGCGCTGACGATCTGGCGCCGCTCGCCATATCGGGAGGCGAACTCCTGGCGCACGAACGCTGCAAACTCGTCCGCCACGGCCGAACGCCCGGCGCGGCGCATATGCATGTTGATGCAGAAGGGCGGCAGCGGTGGAAGCCCCTCCGCGGCGTCGATGACCGATAGATCCGCCGGGACCGCCGACAGCAGCATCGGGCCGATCGCGACATCGGCATAGAGCGTCGCCTTGACGGCATCGAGCACGGTGGCCTCGCACACCGGCCGCCAGTCGCGGCCCGCCCGGGCCAGCGCTTGGACGGCGGATGCGCGGAACGCGCAGTTCGGGCTTCCGAACGAGACCGGCAGGGGCGTGCGCTGGTGCGCCTGGCCGCCCGCCGCACCCACCCAGACGAGCGGATCGCGGAGCAAAAGCTCAGCGCCTGCTGGAACATCGGGCTCCGTCGAGAGCGCGATGTCGAGATTGTTGCGGTGAAGATCGGCAAGAAGCTCGGCGGTGATGCCCGAAATGAGCGTGACGCGTACCCGCGGCCACGTGCGATCGAAGCGGCGTAGCACGGCCGGGAGGTTCGGCTCGACGACGTCATGCGGAACGCCGACGCGAACCTCGCCCTCGTAGTGGGGCGTACTCATCAGCCCCCACAGGTCGTCGTTCATGGCCATCATCGATTGCGCGTGGGCAAGGAGGCGCTCTCCGGCCACCGTGGGGCGCAGGGTGCGGTTGGACCGATCGAAGAGCGCAACGTCGAACAGCTCCTCGAGGCGTTTGAGCTGCTGGCTGACGGCCGCCTGGGTGAGGTTGAGCAGGTGCGCGGCGCGGGTGACGCTCCCCGTTTCCACCACCGCCACGAACGCCCGGAGTAACCCGATATCGATGTTGCGAGCCACGGCTAGCCTCATAACGTACCGTAATGCCAGCCATCATAAACATTCGATTTGTTTATGTCAGGCGAATTCCTAAATTGAGCTCAGATGCACCTGGCTCTTGGGAGGAGAGCGGAAATGACCAGAGGCGGCGAGGAACTAAAGATTGGGAGATCGGGCAGGACCGGCTCCGGCTTTGCGCGGCTTTTCGCATTCATCGAGCGGGCAAATCGCGTGGCCCGGGAGCGCAGAGCCTTGATGCGGCTGGACGATATCGCCCTGAAGGATTTTGGCGCATCGCGCGCCGACGCCCTCAACGAGGGTGCGAAGCCCTGGTGGGATCTTCCCGTGCCGTCGGGCAGGGATCGCGAAGCGGCCTGATGGGCCGCCGGAACGGCGCGCGGGTGCAGCGCCCGAGACGCTGATTCAAGACGCCGATTCGGCAATCGAATGGCTTCGAGCCTCGCGGCCCGAAGCCATATGTGTGTCAGGCGGTGCCCCACTCGCGCACGTCGACGAAGTGGCCCTCGATGGCCGCGGCCGCCGCCATGATCGGAGACAGCAAGTGCGTGCGGCCGAGGCGCCCCTGGCGGCCCTCGAAGTTGCGGTTCGAGGTCGAGGCGCAGCGCTGGCCCGGCTTCAACTGGTCGGGGTTCATGCCGAGGCACATGGAGCAACCCGGCTCGCGCCATTCGAAGCCTGCGTCCTTGAAGATCTTGTCGAGGCCTTCGGCTTCCGCCTGCGCCTTTACGAGGCCCGACCCCGGCACGATCATCGCGTATGCGAGACGCTCGGAGATCTTTTTGCCTTCGACAGCCTTGGCGACGGCGCGCAAATCTTCGATACGTCCGTTGGTGCACGAGCCGATCCAGACGACATCGAGCGGAATGTCGGTCATCCGCGTGCCGGGTTTGAGGCCCATGTAGTCCAGCGCGCGCGCCATCGAGGCGCGCTTGTTCTCGTTCTCAACCTTCGCCGGATCCGGCACGACGCCCGCGACTGAGACGACGTCTTCCGGGCTCGTGCCCCAGGTGACGATGGGCGGCAGCTTGTTCGCGTCGAGCTTCACCTCGGCGTCGAAATGCGCGCCCTCGTCCGAATCCAGCGTTTCCCAGTAGCGCATGGCCATGTCCCAGGCCGCGCCCTTGGGCGCCTTTGGACGGCCTTTGATGAAGGCGTAGGTTTTCTCGTCCGGCGCGATCATGCCCGCGCGGGCGCCGCCCTCGATCGACATGTTGCAGATCGTCATGCGGCCTTCCATCGACAGCGAGCGAATGGCCTCGCCCGCATATTCGATGACATGGCCGGTGCCGCCGGCGGTGCCGATCTCGCCGATGATGGCGAGGATGATGTCCTTGGCCGTGACGCCGGCGGGAAGCTGCCCGTCGACGGACACGCGCATGTTCTTCGCCTTGCGCTGAATGAGCGTCTGCGTCGCCAGCACGTGCTCGACCTCGGACGTGCCGATGCCGTGCGCGAGCGCGCCGAAAGCGCCGTGCGTGGAGGTATGGCTGTCGCCGCACACGATGGTGGTGCCGGGCAGCGTGAAGCCCTGCTCGGGCCCGACGACGTGCACGATGCCCTGCCGCACGTCGAGCTCGTTGTAGTATTCGACACCGAAATCGCGCGCGTTGGCGGCCAGCGTCTCGACCTGGATGCGGCTGTCGTCGTCGTCGATGCCCTTGGTGCGGTCTGAGGTCGGCACGTTATGGTCGACGACCGCGAGCGTCTTCTCCGGCGCGCGCACCTTGCGGCCCGTCATGCGCAGTCCTTCGAAGGCCTGCGGGCTCGTCACCTCGTGCACGAGGTGACGGTCGATATAGAGAAGACAGGTGCCGTCGTCCTGGCGCTCGACCACGTGATCGTCGAAGATCTTGTCGTAGAGTGTCTTAGCCATGCCGTCTCTCGTCGTGTCTGGGCGGCTGCGCAAGGCAGCTCGCGGCGCCAAAAACCACCTCGCACCCCCGAAAGCCGGGTGCGCGGATGGGTGGGTGCTTCCTTAGCCGCCGATGCTCAAGAAACCGTCCCGTTTAGATAGCTTCTAGTCCGCAGAACCGCAATTGCCGCGACGACGCGGCGCTGCTGAAAGATCCGGGAGCGGCTTGCGGGAGCCCGGCCGGATGAAACGGACCCGCTCAGAACTTCCACTGGCGGGCCTGGGCGACCATGAAATCGCGCAGCACCTGCACCTTCTTCGAGGCCTTCAGCTCTTCCGGGTAGACGAAAAGAATGGGCAGCGTCGGCGGCGTGATCTCGGTGAGGACGGGAACCAGGTCGCCGTCATCGTCGGTCATGTAGTCTGGGATCATGCCGATCCCGATCCCGGCCCGGATCGCATAGCGCAGGGCCACCACGCTGTTGGCTCGAAACGCCGGCTCCCGCGGGCCCCGCCCGTCCCGTCCGGCGGTCTCGATCCAGGTGATCGCCGTGAGGTGCTGCGCCGGCTGTCCGCTGTAGGAAACGATGCTATGCCCCTCGAGCTCCTCCAGCGTGTTGGGCGCGCCGAAGCGGCGCACGTATTGCGTTGAGGCGAAGGCCCGCACCCGGCTCGTAAACAGCACGCGGCGGATGAGATCCGACTGCGGCGGCTCGCGCGTCCAGATAGCGACGTCCGCCGCGCGCATGCCGATGTCGACCTGATCGTCGTTGAGCTGCAGCTCGATGCGGATCTCCGGATAGAGATCCTGGAATTCCCGCAGCCGCTGCGTCAGCCACATCGTGCCGAAGCCGACGGGCGCGGTGATGCGCAGCTCGCCGGATGGCTTCGATGTCGTGTCCGACAGCAGAGTCTCGGCCGTGTGCAGCCGATTGATGACATCAGAGGTCGTGCGGTGGAGCAGCTCACCCTGCTCGGTGAGCACCAGCCCCCGCGCGTGCCGATGAAACAACGCCACCTTCAGGTCGCGCTCGAGCGCCGAGACTTGACGGCTCACGGCCGACTGGCTCATGTGCAGCGCATCGCCAGCGTGCGTGAAGCTCCCCGCTTCAGCCGCCGCGTGAAAGATTCTGAGCTTGTCCCAGTCCATGGATCAGGCCCCATGACGATGCGCTTTGACGGATGCGCTATTGAGTTTGAGACAGCGCTCAGGCGTTCAAATGCCACTTGCGCACAACCCGTACTGCATTTGTTGCGCTGCAACTTAGACTAGCGGCGAGTGGATGGATAGGGCGACGCGCCAGCGCAGCCTATATAAGCAGCCCAACCACGAGACACGGCAAATTTGGAGATAGGCGATGAAATTCGGCGCAACCCTCTTGGCTTCCATGATAACCGCTGCGGCCCTCACCGGCGCCCATGCCGAGCCGACGCTACTCTGGGAGACTGAAGGCCTCGCGACTCCCGAATCCGCACTGCCCGTCCCGGCGGAAGGCTTTGCTTACGTGAGCAACGTCGCCGGCGGCCCGCTGGACAAGGACGGCAACGGTTTCATTTCCAAGGTGTCGCTTGCGGACGGCAAGATCACCGAGCGGGAGTGGGCCAAGGGTCTCGACGCCCCGAAGGGCATGGCGCT
This sequence comes from Hyphomicrobiaceae bacterium, assembly GCA_044507625.1. Taxonomy (GTDB): domain Bacteria; phylum Pseudomonadota; class Alphaproteobacteria; order Rhizobiales; family Hyphomicrobiaceae; genus Hyphomicrobium_A. Next base: position 156,828 of record JBIQJE010000006.1, read on the forward strand.
GGCGGGCGGCAAGCTTTACGTCTCGGACATCGACAAGCTCGTCGAGGTCGACCCCAAGAGCGGCAAGATCATCGCATCCTACGATGCCCCCGGCTCGGTGTTCCTCAATGACGTCGCCGCGGACGGCAACGGCCACGTCTACGTGTCCGATTCCAGCACCAGCACGATCTGGCGCCTCGCCGACGGCAAGCTGGAGAAGTGGGCCGAAGGCGAGAACCTGAAATTTCCGAACGGTCTCTACGTCGAGGGCGATAAGCTGATCGTCGCGCCATGGGGCGCGCCGGGCACCTCCGGCCAGTCACCGAAGGCCGCAAACCTGCTGCAGGTTTCCCTCGCAGATAAAAAGGTGAGCGACCTCGGGGACGGCACGCCGGTCGGCAACCTCGACGGCATCGAGCCCGATGGCGACGACTACCTCGTTTCGGATTGGGTCGCCGGCAAGATATACCGCATCGGCAAGTCCGGGAAGGCCGAGCTGCTGCTCGATCTCGGCCAGGGCACGGCCGACATCGGCTACGACCCGGCGAGCAAGACGATGTTCGTGCCGCTGATGAAGGACAACAAGCTACGCGCCTACAAGATGCAGTAAGCTGCTGGAATAGAGCCAAAGAAAAAGGCGCGGTGCCGTTTCCGGTGCCGCGCCTTTTTCGTTGTCCATGTCGCTGGCCCGCGGCAAGCTGCGCACCGGACTATTGCGCGTCCTGTGTGCCGGAGGCTGCGCCGCGCAGCATCGGCCCGACGATCGGGTCGGCTGCGGCCGTGCCTTCCGATGGCTCCGCGCACTGCATCGTTTCGGCATCGAAGATGCCGTTCTTCGCCAGGCACTGGGTGGCGAGAACATGCGCTGCGGCTACGTCATCCTCCGCGTGAGCTGCAACGGAGAGGATCGCAAGGCAGGCGGTTGCTGCGGCGAGCTTCGCAAAATTCATGGCATTCCCTCGGCAACGATTGGCGTAGCGCAACCGCCTAACGGCGACTGATGCCAATCTTATGACGGGCGCGAAAGCCGCCTACTCGGCAGCCTCGCTCTCCGCCTCGATCTCCAGCGTGGCGAGGTAGCGCTCCGTTTCGAGGGCCGCCATGCACCCCATGGCCGCTGCCGTCACCGCCTGGCGGTAGACCTCGTCCTTCACGTCCCCGGCAGCGTACACGCCCGGGATGCTGGTGGCGGTCGAATCGGGGCGCGTGATGATGTATCCCGAGGGCGTGAGATCGAGTTGCCCCTTGAACAGCTCCGTCGCCGGCGCGTGGCCGATGGCGATGAAGACGCCATCCGCCGGCCGCTCCGCGATCGCGCCGGTGTGCACGTTCCGCAGCCTCACGCCCGTGACCGTCTTCGGATCATCGGTGCCGACGACTTCCTCCACCGCGTGATCCCACACCACCTCGATCTTCGGATTCTTGAAAAGCCGGTCCTGCAGGATCTTCTCGGCGCGGAAATGATCGCGCCGGTGCACCACCGTCACCCGCTTGGCGAAGTTGGTGAGGAAGATCGCTTCCTCGACCGCGGTATTGCCGCCGCCGACCACGACGACCTCTTTGTCGCGATAGAAGAACCCGTCGCACGTGGCGCAGGCGGAAACGCCGTGGCCCTGGAACAGGCCCTCCGATTCGATGCCGAGCCAGCGCGCCTGCGCACCGGTGCAGATGATCAGCACGTCGCAGGTGTAGCTGTCGCCGGAATCACCCGTCAGCTCGAACGGGCGCGTCTTGAGGTTCACTCTGGAGATCTGGTCCATGATGATCTCGGTGCCGACGTGCTCGGCCTGGGCGCGCATCTGCTCCATGAGCCAGGGGCCCTGAATCACATCGGCGAAGCCCGGATAGTTCTCGACGTCCGTCGTGATGGTGAGCTGGCCGCCCGGCTGCGAGCCTTCGATCAGCAGCGGTTTCAGCATGGCGCGCGACGCATAGATCGCCGCCGTATACCCGGCAGGTCCCGAACCGAGGATCAGCACCTTCACGTGCCTGGGATTGGCCATTATGCCCTCCTGACCGGCCGGCAAATCGCCTCCGGGGTCCAATAGATTGGGCCGCAGTTAGACCCCTGCAAGGGTGAAGGTCAATGCGCAAAGCCGCAGCAGCGGCAGCGCGCGCCGGGCCCCATGCGGCGCCTCCGGAATAGCGCCGTCGCGGCGGCCGAACAGGTGAAGCGAGCCTACCGTTAAAGCTGGCTCCGGCGCACCGCTGTTGTCGCCCCGCGCCGTGCTAGGCTAGCAATACATCGGGGGATGCTCAGCACAGGGTAGGCGTCATGTCGGAGCTATGGGGGAAGGTGTCGACGGCCGTATTCGGCCTGCTCGACCGAATTTGGACCGGCCTCTGCTGGCCGCTGATCGGTCTGCTCAATCTCATCTTCCGGCCCGACCCACAAACCGGCGATGTGGCGCTCTGGAAGGTCGCGCTGTGGCTCGGCGCGAACGGCGTCGTTCTTTATATCGCCGTGGTCGACCTCACCGGGCGTCCGCTATTCTGGACGCTGCTGGCCTTCCTCTTGATGCACATTCTCATCATCGCCTCCAGCCTGCGCATCATGTACGAGGAAAAGCGCGTGATGGAGGGCGCGCTCGCCGCCGACAAGATGACCTTCTCGGCGCTCGATGCCGTCAACAACGTGCCGATCCTCGCCTCGTCGACGCTGTTCTACATTTGCGGGCTGGCCGCGCTCATCCAGATCGTGGAGCGCAGCGGACTGGCGCAGATCCTGCGCAGCCGGCCGAAGCTTCCGAGCGAGTATGCCGAATATCTCACGTGCGTGTTGAACGAGATCCCGATCGTCAATTCGCTCGTCAATGCGTGGGCCAATGTCACCGAGCTGTCGGAAAATCTCAGCGCGCAGATTGTCTACAATGGAGTGACCGGGAACGCGGTACGCCTCGTCGTCGTCATCACGCTGTCGATCATCGTTGTGCGCGCGCTGTTGCTCCGCTTCCAGCAGTGGAGCCATCAGGTCTCGATGGCGCACGCGCTCGAGAACGGAACGGTCAGCCCCGACAGCGTGAAGACGCGTCTCGTGCGCGTGCCGACGACGCTCAACAGCCGGCTGATGAAATCGGCGCTGACGCACCCCGATACGGCGGTGCGCCGCCGCGCCCTCGCCGCCATGGCGCGCCTCGAGGTTCCGAACTTCGCCCGCGAATTTCTGGAAAAGATCGGCCAGCACATCGAGCGCGACCTCGGCCTCGCGCACATTCGCGAAACACTCGCGTCGATGAATGCCGCCGCGCGCGAGAGCATGGCAGGCGAGCTGACCGCGGTAATCGAAAAGCAGATGCTCACTGTCAAGGATGCGATCGACATGCAGACGCGCCAGCGTCTCGATGAGCTGCGCGCCATGCTGAAACGCACGTAGCATTCTGAAGCGCGACCCGCGCGGCAGCGCGGACGCCCGCGCCCAGCTGAGGATGAACGCGATGGATCGGCGGCCGGCATCGAGCACTGCGTCAGGCGCGCTGGCCGAAGCGGCATCATCGCCGCACCCGGACGATCGAGGCCTCGCCGATACGGCGCGCCGGCTGAAAGCGATCTTCGTCGGCTCGGCCGGAAATCTCGTCGAGTGGTTCGATTTTTACGCCTATTCCGCGTTCGCGCTCTATTTCGCGAAGTCCTTCTTCCCGACAGAAAGCCAGACCGCGCAGCTGCTCAACGCCGCCGCGATTTTCGCCGTGGGCTTTCTCATGCGCCCCTTCGGCGGCTGGCTGTTCGGGCACATGGCCGATCGCCACGGGCGGCGCATCGCGCTCACTGTGTCGGTGATGATGATGTGCTTCGGCTCGCTTATCATCGCGGTGACGCCCACCTACGCCACCATCGGCCTCGCGGCGCCCGCCATCCTGTTGCTGGCGCGCTTGATCCAGGGACTGAGCCTCGGCGGCGAATATGGAACCAGCGCCACCTACCTCTCCGAGGTCGCGCATCCCGATCACCGTGGTTTCTATTCGAGCTTCCAGTACGTGACGCTGATCGGCGGTCAGCTGCTCGCCATGGTGCTGCTGCTCGTTCTGCAGAAGCTGCTGCTGACGCCTGAGCAGCTCGAAGCGTGGGGCTGGCGCATTCCTTTTTTCGTCGGCGCGCTGCTCGCGGTCGTCGTCTACTTCATGCGCCGGGACATGCACGAGAGCGATGCATTCGTCGAGGCGCGAATGCTGGGCGCGACCCAGAGCCCGCTGAAGCGGCTGATGCGCCATCCGCGCGAGGTTGCGATCGTCGTCGGTCTGACGCTCGGCGGCACGGTCGCCTTCTACACCTACACGACGTACATGCAGAAGTTCCTCGTCAACTCCGTCGGGCTGTCGAAGGACACGTCCACCGTCATCGCCGCATCGACGCTGTTTATCTACATGTGCCTGCAGCCGGTGGTCGGCGCGTTCTCCGATATTGTCGGCCGCCGTCCCGTGCTGCTCACCTTCGGCGTTCTGGGTACGCTCCTCACGGTGCCGATCCTCACCGCCCTGGAGAATACGGACAGCGCCTGGACGGCATTTCTCCTCATCATGGCGGCGCTGCTGATCGTGAGCGGCTACACGGCCATCAACGCGGTAGTTAAGGCGGAGCTGTTCCCCACCGGCGTGCGCGCCATGGGCGTGGGGTTTCCCTACGCGATCACGGTGGCGCTGTTCGGCGGCACCGCGGAATATGTCGCGCTCTACCTCAAGAGCATCGGCTACGAGGACGCGTTCTACTGGTACGTGACCGCCTGCATCGCCGTCTCGCTCGCCGTCTACGCCCTCATGCGCGACACCCGTGCTAACTCGGCCATGCATCGGCACGTTTAGGCGCATCCGTGAAAAGGTCGGACGCCGTTCAGATGCCCGCCAGAATGACGCACCCCTCGCCTGGCGCCGGTGATCCGTTGCCTGAGAATTGGGCGTCGCTTCTACATCGCTGGCGGCGGAAGCTGCGATATGCTACTTGGCGCGCACCTATTGCAGCGCACAAAGCCCAGATGAACCTTAGAAACATTGCGATTATCGCCCACGTCGACCACGGCAAGACCACGCTCGTCGACGGGCTGCTGAAGCAGTCCGGCTCCTTCCGCGAAGGCCAGCGGGTTGCCGAACGAGCCATGGACTCGAACGATATCGAGCGTGAGCGAGGTATCACCATCCTCGCGAAGTGCACCTCGGTGGTGTGGAAGGATGTGCGCATCAACATCGTCGACACGCCCGGCCACGCCGACTTCGGCGGCGAGGTGGAGCGCATCATGAACATGGTCGACGGCGTGGTGGTGCTGGTCGATGCCTCGGAGGGACCGCTCCCGCAGACGAAGTTCGTCGTCTCCAAGGCCCTGAAGCGCGGCCTGCGGCCCATCGTGGCCATCAACAAGATCGACCGCCCGGACGAGCGCCATCAGGACGTGCTCAACGAGGTGTTCGATCTCTTCGCCAATCTCGATGCCACTGACGAGCAGCTCGACTTCCCCGTGCTGTTCGGCTCCGGCCGCAACGGCTGGATGGCGCTCGATCCGAGCGGCCCGCAGGAAAGCCTCGCGCCGATGTTCGACCTCGTGGTCTCGCATGTGCCGCCGCCGACGGTGGAAGAGGGCCCGGTGCGCGTCCTCGCGACGACGCTCGAGGCCGATCCGTTCCTCGGCCGGATACTTACCGGCCGTATCACGTCCGGCGTGTTGAAGCCGGGCGCGCCGTTGAAGGCGCTCAACCACGAAGGCGAAGTGGTCGAAAACTTCCGCGTGCAGAAGGTGCTGGCCTTCCGCGGCCTCGACCGCGTCCCGGTCGATCAGGCTGAAGCCGGTGAGATCGTCTCCATTGCCGGTATGACCAACGCGACCGTGGCCGATACCCTGTGCGATCCTTCCGTGCAGGTACCGCTGCCTGCCCAGCCCGTCGACCCGCCGACCCTATCGATGACGTTCCGCATCAACGATGGCCCCTTCGCAGGTCAGGAGGGTGACAAGGTGCAGAGCCGCGTCATCCTCGACCGTCTGCGCAAGGAGGCGGAGAGCAACATCGCCATCCGGGTGACCGTGTCCGATGACAAGGATGCATTCGACGTTGCCGGCCGCGGCGAGTTGCAGCTCGGAATCCTTATCGAGAACATGCGCCGCGAAGGCTTCGAGTTGACCGTGTCGCGTCCGAGGGTCGTCTTCCAGACCGATCCCGAAACCGGCGAGCGCCTCGAACCGGTCGAGGAAGTCATCATCGACGTCGACGAGGAATTCAGCGGCGTCGTCGTTCAGAAGCTGTCCGAGCGCAAAGGCGAGCTGCTGGAGATGCGTCCCTCCGGCGGCGGGCGCCAGCGCATGGTGTTCCACGTGCCCACGCGCGGTCTCATCGGCTACCAGAACGAGCTGCTGTCGGATACACGCGGCACCGCGGTGATGAACAAGCTGTTCCACAGCTACGTGCCCTTCAAGGGCGAGATCACCGGACGGCGCACGGGCGTGCTGATCTCCAACAGCCAGGGCGAGGCGGCGGCGTACGCCATCTTCAACCTGCAGGACCGCGGGCCCTTCATGATCGGAGCGCAAACGCGCGTCTATGAAGGCATGATCGTCGGCGAGCACACGCGCGACAACGACCTGGAAGTGAATGTCGTCAAAGGCAAGAAGCTGACGAACGTGCGCGCCTCCGGCAAGGACGACAACGTTCTGCTGACGCCGCCGATGAAGCTCCCGCTGGAAAAGGCGCTGAGCTACATTAATGACGATGAGCTGGTTGAAATCACGCCGAAATCCATCCGCTTGCGCAAACGCTGGCTCGATCCCCACGAACGCAAGAAAATGGAACGTGCCCGCGACCGCGATGTGGCATAGTTAATTTCTCTTTGTGCAATGCAAAATTGCCATGTTATAGCGGTTTCCGTTGCCACACGTGGCCACTCAACAATTGGAGGACTTCTCAATGAAGAAGCTCGCATGCATTGCCCTCGCCGTTTCTCTTTGCGGCGGAGCGGCGTTCGCCGATTCCAAGCCGTCCGCTGACGAAGTGGACAAGATCAAGCAGACGCTCAGCGACTGGGGCTGCGAGGGCGGCACCTATGAGAAGGAAACGGAGGCTTCGGGCATTTTTGAAGCCGACGACGTTAAGTGCAAGGACGGCAGCCAGTACGACGTCAAGCTCGACGGCAGCTTCAAGGTGATCTCGATCACCCGCGACTGAGCTGCAAAAAAAAACGCGCAGCGTTTAATCACGTCCGAACGCCGGCCGATCCCCTATCGGCCGGCGTAAACGTTTCCGGCATTGCGCCCGGCCTGCTATGGAAGCGCCAAGTTCAGCGAGGCGACGTGGCAAGCGGCAAATTTCCCCAAATGCGAGACGCAACGGATGTTGCGCCGATCACCTGGCCGGCGGGCGTAACGCCGCCTCCCGAATTTCTGCGCGCCGTCGATTTCGCCCGGCATGACGATGGACACCTCTTCGTCACCGGCCGCGCCGGGACGGGAAAGTCGACGCTGCTGCGCGCGATGCGCGATCACATCGTCGACGAGAACATCGTGCTGGCCCCCACCGGGCTCGCCGCCGTGAACGTCGGCGGCCAGACGATCCATTCATTTTTCGGATTCCCGCCGCGGCTCATCCGTCCCGACGACATTCGCCGCAGCCGCAACGGGCGTCTGATGCGCAAGCTGAAGGTCATCATCATCGACGAAGTATCGATGGTGCGCTCCGACCTCATGTGGGCGATCGACCAGTCGCTCCGCATCAACCGCGGACGCCCGCGCGAAGCCTTCGGCGGCGTGCGCCTGATGCTCTTCGGCGATCTGCATCAGCTCCCGCCCGTGGTGCAGGGCGATGTCGTTCAGCACCTCGAAGGCGAGTTCGGCGGCCCGTTTTTCTTCCAGGTTCCTGCCTTGAGCGAGGGCGCCGGGGTCACGCTCCTGGAGCTGGATCAGGTCTTCCGCCAGAGCGACGAGGCTTTCCTCACCGTTCTCAATCACATCCGTGACGGCGAAGTGACCGAGGAGGATCTGGAGGTGCTCAATGCGCGAACCCATCCGATCCGCACCCTCGGCGAAGGCGATGCCTTCGTCATCCTGACACCGACGAATGCCGCTGCGCAGCGCATCAACATGGCCTATCTCAACGCGCTGCCGACGCCCGAGCGCATCTACGCCGCCGGTATCACCGGGGAATATTCCGACAGCGCGCATCCCACCGACGCCAACCTGCTGCTGAAGGAGGGTGCGAAAGTCATCCTCCTGCGCAACGATCCCGACCGCCGCTGGGTCAACGGCACCATCGCCCGCGTCGCCCGGCTCGACGATAAGCGCGTCTGGATCGAGCTCGACGGCAAGACCCACGAGATCGAGCAGGTCTCATGGGAAGCGCGGCGCTACGCCTACGACCAGGGCGCGGAGAAAATCGTCGAGAACGTCACGGGCACGTTCCGCCAGTTTCCGCTGCGTCTCGCTTGGGCACTCACCATTCATAAGTCCCAGGGGTTGACCCTCGATAAAGTGTACATCGACCTCGGTCGCGGCACCTTCGCCCATGGGCAGGCCTATGTAGCCCTTTCCCGCTGCCGCTCACTCGAAGGGCTGGCTCTGGCCCGGCCGCTTCGCCCCTCCGACGTCATGTTCGACAACGCAGCCATGGGCTACCGCGACCGGTTCTCGCGCCTGTGATCGACATTCTTCGAAACCGGCGGCCGGCTTGATGGTTAAGGCCGGATAAACCTCCGCCGAGGCCCGCGATGTTGCGTCGCAAAAGATTTATGTTGCACCGCACAACGCCCTCGGCTACTTAGGGGGTGCGGTTAGGGCTTCACAGCCAATGCATTCTTTCAAGACCACTGGAACATGAGCGCCCGGATGACCGGGCAGCCCCAAACGATTACGGAGATATCCATGAACGACCAGTTCGCCCGCCAGGCCCAAGACATGCTCGCGGCCGCCAAGGAGGCCCGCATTCCTGAGAACGTGAAGGCTTTCGCCGAGGAGAGCGTTGCCAAGACCCGCGACGCCTACACCAAGATCAATGCTGCCACGCAGGACAGCGTGAAGGCGGTCGAGGAGATCGTCCTCACGGCCCAGGCCGGTGCGCGCACGTTCGGCGAGAAGGTGATGCACGCCGCCTCTGTGAACGCCGAGGCCGTATTCGATGCCGCCGAGGCCATCGCCCGCGCCAAGACCTTCCCGGAGGTCGCCCGCGTCCAGGCTGATTTCCTGAAGCAGCAGTTCGCCACTGCCTCTTCGCAGACGAAGGAGTTCTTCGAGCTGTCGAACAAGATCAGCCGCCAGACGCTCGAGACGATGAATTCCGCCGCCAGCAAGACCTTCGAGCAGTTCAAGAAAGTCGGCTAACGCCGCGGTCGGGGCACGCTCCGAGACATGCGATGACGAGGCCGCGGGCACCCCCCGCGGCCTTTTACGTTTCGTGGCCTCACTTTCGGCAAAACGTCTACGCAGGATCGCCGCTTTGCTGTAAGCTTGCGTGCGGGAACGAAAAGAACGCGATGTTGGGTGAGAGTTCAGATTGTAGGGTACGTCCCGGGGCGCCTTCCGACGCGAAGGCCCTGTGCGAGGTGTTCCGCACGAGTTGGAGCAACGCATACCTCGGTATCATTCCCCATTTCCATCTCGACGGCATGATCCGCCGCCGAACCCAGGACTGGTGGAAGAAGACGATCCGCTCCGGCAGCGAGATGCTGGTGCTGCAAGTCGCCGATACGGTTGCAGGCTATGCAACCCTCGGCCCCGCCCGCGCCCAAGGCACCTACGAGGGCGAGATCTATGAGCTCTATATTTCTCCGGCCTATCAGGGCCTGGGCTTCGGTGAGCATCTGTTCGAAGCCTGCCGCTACCATCTCGACGCGCGGCGTCTGAACGGGCTCATCGTCTGGGCATTGGCGGATAATACAACTGCGTCGGACTTCTATTGGCGCCGCGGTGGCCGCCCCGTAGGCACGGCACTCGAACGCTTCGGACGCACCAAGCTGCAGAAGATCGCCTTCGCCTGGGAGTAGTGCGCGCCCGCAAGGTCCGGACGGGTGTTCGCGGAATGAAATCCAACCGCTTCGTGTGACGTCGGCTCTTTTCGATGCGCCGCCGCAGCTCCGGCATCGGGCCGGCATCGGGGGCAAGCAACCGGCCGGCTCAACCGGCCGAGCCGGCATAAAGTCCCGCGCGGCGATGCGGCAGGCGCGAAATGCCGGCTTAGCCTTCCTCATTCACGTCTGTGTTGCTATACCGCAGCGCAACTTCCCTTTGATCGACACTCGAGGTCTTAGATGAAAGTCGCCGTTATGGGCGTTGCGGGACGCATGGGCCAGGAGCTCGTGCGCGCGGCCCATGCGGCCGGCTGCACTATCGTCGCCGGTCTGGAACGGGAGGGCTCGCCCGCGATCGGGTCCGATGTCGGCACCATCGCCGGTCTGGGCCCGCTGGGCGTTCCCGTCACAGCCGATGCGCTCGAAGCGATTTCCCGCTGCGAGGGCCTTCTCGATTTTACATCGCCGCAGGCCACCGTCGAGTTCGCCGGCCTCGCCGCCAATGCCCGCGCCGTCCACGTGATCGGGACGACGGGCTTCAGCGCTGACGAGGAAGCGCAGATCGCCGCCGCCGCGCGCCATGCGCCGATCATCAAGGCCGGCAACATGAGCCTGGGGGTGAACCTTCTCGCGGCCCTCACCCGCCGTGTCGCCGAGGCGTTGGACGAGGAGTTCGACATCGAAATCGTTGAAATGCATCACCGGCACAAGGTGGACGCGCCATCCGGCACCGCGCTGATGCTCGGCAAGGCCGCCGCCGAGGGCCGAGGCATCGATCTCGGCGAGCGTGCCGTGCGGGTGCGCGACGGACATACCGGGCCGCGGCGCAGCGGCGATATCGGCTTCGCCACCCTGCGCGGCGGCAGCGTCGTCGGCGAGCATCGTGTCATCTTCGCCGGCCCCGATGAGCGCATCGAGCTTACGCACGTTGCAACCGATCGCTCCATCTTTGCCCGCGGCGCTGTAAAGGCGCTGCGCTGGGGGCATGGCAAGGCGCCGGGGCTCTATTCAATGTCCGACGTGCTGGGGCTGTGAACGTGGAAGTCCGTCCGGTGGCAGCCAAGGATCAGCGCACCCATACGCTCGTGCTCGTGCGGCACGGCGAGAGCGAGTGGAACCGCCGCAACCTCTTTACCGGCTGGTGCAACCCGGACCTGACGGAAAAGGGTCTCATCGAGGCCCTCGTCGCCGCCCGCATGCTGCGCACGGAAGGCATCATTTTCGACGTCGCCTACACCAGCAAGCTGAAGCGCGCGCAGCGCACCCTCGACATCATCCTTTCCGAGCTGTGCCAGACGCGGCTGCCGGTCCACTTCGAGGAAGCCCTGAACGAGCGCCACTACGGCGATCTGTGCGGCCTCAACAAGGACGAGGCGCGCGACCGGTGGGGCGAGGAGCAGGTGCGCATCTGGCGACGCAGCTACGATATTCCTCCCCCCGGTGGCGAAAGCCTGAAAGATACCGAAGACCGGGTCATGCCCTACTACCGCAACCACATCTGGCCCGATCTGCAATCGGGCAAGACGGTTCTGGTTGTCGCGCACGGCAACTCGCTCCGGGCGCTCATCATGAATCTGGAGAACCTCACGGGCGAGGAAATCCTCAGCCGGGAGCTCGCGACCGGGGCGCCCATCGTCTATCGGCTGGGCCAGGACGGCGTACCCGTGGACCGCCACGACCTCCTTCCCTCACGCAGTAGGGACGCGCCGCCCGAAGATGACGTCTAAAGGTGATCAATGGCTCTCCAGGATGTTGCCGATGCGATCGAGGAAAGCAGCAGGAAGCACCGTGACCGGCTGATCGCGGTCTATATCGGCGTTCTCGCCGTGCTCCTCGCCATTTGCGGCGTTGGCTCGGGTAACGCCATGAAGGACGCCACCGCACGCAATATCGAAGCCTCGAACACCTGGGCGTTCTTCCAGGCCAAGAACATCCGCCGCCACGAGCTGCGCCTGCAGATGGCTGAGTTCGAGGTGATGCTCGCCGCCCAGCCCGCGCTTCCCGAAGCCGCCCGCAAGCTGATCGACGAGAAGATCGCCGCCTACAAGCACGACGAGGAACGCCTCAGCTCCGAGCCGGCCACCGGCGAGGGCCTTAAGGAGCTGCTGGTGAAGGGCAAGATGCTCGAGAAAGAGCGCGACACGGCGATGTTGAGGGATCCCTACTTCGACTACGGCCAGGCGCTGCTGCAGATCGCCATCGTGCTCGCCTCCGTCGCCATCATTGCCGGCGGCAACTTCCTGCTCGTCCTGAGCGGCCTGCTGGGCGTGTTGGGCACCGCATCGACGCTCAACGGCTTTTTCCTGTTCTGGCTGCCCTTCGCGGGCTAGTGGCGCCTCGAGCCCCACGGAGCGCCCTGCATGGAAGGTGCGCCTCGCGCCCCTGATCCTTCCCTTGCCGCCGGCCTCCCGAGGGGATAGCACTACGGCACTTTTTTCCTCCCACCTCACGCCCGGGTTCTTCGCCCCATGACCACCTACAATCTGCTTCTGCTCCCCGGTGACGGCATCGGGATCGAGACCATTGCCGAGGTCGAGCGCATCATCGCTTTCTTCAACGCCTCGGGGAAGGTGACGTTCGACACCGACACCGACCTCGTCGGCGGCTCCGCCTACGATGAGCACGGCGTTGCCATCACCGATGCCGCGATGGAGAAGGCGCAGAAAGCTGACGCGGTGATCTTCGGCGCGGTGGGCGGACCCAAGTGGGCCGACGTCCCCTATGCGGTACGCCCAGAGGCCGGCCTGCTGCGGCTGCGCAAGGACCTGGGTCTCTTCGCCAACCTGCGCCCCGCGATCTGCTACCCGGCGCTGGCCGATGCCTCCTCGCTGAAGCGCGAGCTGGTCGAAGGCCTCGACATCATGATCGTGCGCGAGCTGACCGGTGGTGTCTATTTCGGCGAGCCGAAGGAGATCGTCACGCTGGAGAACGGCGAGAAGCGCGCCATCGACACGCAGATCTACACGACCGGCGAAATCGAGCGCATCGCCAAGGCCGCCTTCGACCTGGCGCGCAAGCGCGGCAACAAGGTGCATTCCGCAGAAAAGCACAACGTGATGCGCACCGGCGTTCTCTGGAAGGAAGTCGTGACCGAGGTGCACAGGGCCTATGCGCCCGACGTGAAGCTGGAGCACATCCTCGCCGACAACTGCGCCATGCAGCTCGTGCGCAACCCGAAGCAGTTCGACGTCATCGTGACCGACAATCTCTTCGGTGACGTGCTTTCCGATGAGGCGGCGATGGCGACCGGTTCGCTCGGCATGCTGCCGTCGGCATCCCTCGGCGCTGCCGATCCCAAAACCGGCAAGCGCAAGGCGCTCTATGAGCCGGTGCACGGTTCGGCCCCCGACATCGCAGGTAAGAACCTTGCCAACCCGATCGCGACCATCGCCTCCTTCGGCATGGCGCTGCGCTACTCGTTCGATATGGGCGCGGAGGCGGACATGCTCGACAAAGCTATCGCGGGCGTTCTCGCCGCCGGGCTGCGCACGGGCGACATCATGCAACCGGGCATGACCCGCGTGGGCACGGCGGAGATGGGCAGCGCAATCCTCGACGAGCTGAAGAAGCTCGCGGCGTAACAGCGCTGTTGCCGTCAGGCGTTCGCTATGCTCCCCGGGGCGCTCCTGCGGGAGTACCCCTTGCGCCCGGAGCCCCGCGCGCGTAAGTGAGCCCGCAGACGCGGCATGTTCCGCGAGCTGCTGAAAATCGGGTCTTACGATGGGCTATAAGGTCGCCGTAGTCGGTGCCACGGGTAACGTGGGCCGCGAAATGATGAAGGTGCTCGCCGAGCGCGAGTTTCCGGCGGACGAAGTGTACGCCGTTGCCTCGCGCCGTTCGCTCGGCACCGAGGTTCTGTTCGGCGACCGGACCCTCAAATGCCACGACATCGAGCAGTTCGACTTCTCGAAGGTCGATTTCTGCCTGATGTCGGCCGGCTCTGCCGTCGCCAAGGAATGGGCGCCCAGGATCGGCGCCCAGGGCTGCATCGTGATCGATAACTCCTCGTGCTGGCGCTACGACCAGGACGTGCCGCTTATCGTACCCGAGGTGAACGCCGACGCGGTGGCGGGCTACACCAAGAAGAACATCATCGCCAATCCGAACTGCTCCACGGCGCAGCTCGTCGTCGCGTTGAAGCCGCTGCACGACGCTGCGAAGATCAAGCGCGTCGTCGTCGCGACCTATCAGTCCGTTTCGGGCGCCGGCAAGGAGGCCATGGACGAGCTCTGGCAGCAGACCAAGAGCAAGTACGTACCCGGCCAGGATGTCGAGCCGGCGAAGTTTCCCAAGCAGATCGCCTTCAACTGCATTCCTCACATCGACGTCTTCATGGAGGACGGCTACACGAAAGAGGAATGGAAGATGGTGGCCGAAACCAAGAAGATTCTTGACCCCAAGATCAAGCTCACCGCGACCTGCGTGCGCGTGCCGGTGTTCGTCGGCCACTCCGAGGCCGTGACGATCGAGTTCGAAAACCCGATCTCGCCGGAGGAGGCGCGGGCCATTCTCCGCGAGGCGCCGGGCATCATGGTCGTCGATAAGCGCGAGCCGGGCGGGTACGTAACCCCGGTCGAGGCCGCCGGTGAGTTTGCAACCTACGTCTCGCGCATCCGCGAGGACGCGACGGTCGAGAACGGGCTGTCGATCTGGGTTGTCTCGGACAACCTCCTGAAGGGCGCCGCACTCAACACGGTGCAGATCGCCGAGACGCTCATCAGCCGCAAGCTGCTTCCGAACGCCGCCTGAGCGGTTGTCGCTTCGAGAGTGCTTCCGGAACAAGCGCGACTCTAATGATCGAAGCCCCGCCTGGAGCCAGGCGGGGCTTTTGCATTCGGTGGAGACATGGAATGCAGCCGCGCACCGGGCTGAGGCGGCGTCTGAAGCGGGCAGCTGCGCGCGGGCCAGACGCGGGAATGTCACCCCTGCTGTGACGCGACAGCGAAGACCGGCCCCGCGACGAAGTCGGGAAGCCCAAAGCCCCACGGAGAGCTCGCAGTCTCAGTCCTCGCGTGCGCCGTTCGCCTGCAGCTTGCCCAGCGCCTTCACGATCTGGTTGAGATCCTGCAGGAAGCGCTCGCGCTGCGCGTTGGGAAGAACGCCGAGGATCTTGTCGTCGACGCGTTTGGCCAGCGGATCGGTAGCCTTCAAAACCTTCCAGCCATCCTCGGTCAGTTTGACCGCGTAGGCGCGGGCGTCCTCCTTGGTGCGGCGGCGCTGCAGCAGGCCCTTCTTGAGCATGCGCCGCACGATATCCGCAAGCGTAGAGCGGTCGACGCCGGTCTTCTCGACGAGCAGTGTCTGGCTGACGCCCTCGTTCTGTGACACGGCGACGAGCACCGCGTACTGACGCGGTGTCAGATCGCCTTCGCCGATTTCCCCCTGGAAGATATCGCTGGCGCATTGACCGGCGCGATGCAGCAAATGAATTGGAGATCGCTCCAGTCTTCCCACGGCCATGTCGCGTGCCCCGTAACGTGTCATGTTGTGATTGGCAAAAGGCTGGGCCTCTATCGAAGCGCCGCTCTGCGGCAGCTGCCTCGATTCCCCTCGGCCCACCTTTGCCTGTGAGGAATAGGTTGCGGTTCGGTTTGGAGAAAATACCAGAAATGTCCGCGCGTCCAGAGCAAAAGACCGGACGCCGTTGACAAACCGCAGGATTATTCCAGATGAAGAACAGTATGCGGAAGATCAGCGCAAGGATTATCGGCGCCCGCCCCGACTAATCTGTCGGTATCTCGTGCGCCTTTAGCAGGCCAATTTGCGATAATGCGAAGATCATTGTGAGCGGCATGATCGCGAAGACTTTGAAACTCACCCACGTGTCTGTTGAAAAAGTACGCCACACAACTTCATTCAGCAACGCCAGGAACGTGAAGAAGCACGCCCACCGCAACGTTAGCTTGCGCCAGCCGTCCTCATTGAGCCGGAACACTTCGCCGAAGACCACCTTGAGCAGCGAGTGACCCATCAGGAGGCCGCCGAAGAGCGCCGCCGCAAAGAGCCCGTTCACGATCGTTGGCTTGAGCTTGATGAAATGATCGTCCTGCAGCCAGATCGTCAGGCCGCCGAACACCAGTACGCACGCGCCGGAGATGAGCGGCATCACCGGAATGCGGTCGAACATGAAGCGTGAGGCGATGAGGGCGATGACGGTGCCCACCATCAATACGCCCGTGCCCCAGAAGATACCTGCGCGTGCATTGACGATGAAGAACACCACCAGCGGTCCCACCTCGACGGCCAGCTTCAGGAGTTGCGCACGCGCGCTGGCGGCGGTCCCTTCGGTTTTGGTCGTAGCCTCGTCGGCCATGTGTTCCTCTCCCTGGAAAATCGACCGCGCCGGCCCTTGCCGATTGTGAGCTATCCCGGACGGCGTCAACCCAAATTGGCCTTCCGGTCGTCCGGGCTGCCCGCCATCCGGGGCGCGCTCTCGCTACCTGCGGCCGCGCGCCCGAACTCCGCGACATCCGCCGGGCGCTCACGCACCGCTGCCTCCGCCGCGATCCGCTCAGCCTCGGCCTCGGAGATGCGGAAGCGCTGCATGATGCGCGTAAGATACCAGGCGTAGATGCCCGAAAGCGGCATGATGATCGCCACCTTGAAGGCGATCCAGATGCCGACGCCGTCCATCTGCACGCCCAGGAAGTGGTAGACCTGCTCGTCCTTGAAGGAAAGCCGCACGAACTCGTTCGCGATGGCGGTGAAAACGAAGAACCAGGCGAAGCTCCAGGTGAAGCGGTTCCAGCCTTCGTCCGTGTAGTGGAAGGTCTTCTCGAAGACGTATTTGAAGAAGTTCCGGTTCAGCCACAGTCCGCCGAACAGGAAGCCGGCGAACATCAGGTTGAAGATCGTGACCTTGATCTGCACCCACATCGCATCGCCGGTGATGATGGTGAGCGCACCGAACACCATGGTGACGGTGGAGGCGATGAGCGGAAAAATCGGGAGGCGGCGCAGCACCACCAGCATGGCGAAGATGGCGACGACCGTGGAGATGATCAGCGCCCAGGTGCCCGCAGTGATGCCGTACATCGCGTTGACGATGAACATCAGCACCAGCGGCCCGAACTCGCTGAGGATGTTCACCGTCTGCTCGGCGTTGAAAGGCATCAATCGCTTCAGCGCGCTCATGTGGCTGGGATCGTCCTTCTGCTCAGGGTCTGCCGCCGCAGCGTATTTAAGTTGCCGAAACTACCAAGGCTAGCTCCCCGCGATGGCCTGGGCGAATTCGCCCGCATCGAAGGGCTGGAGGTCGTCGATGCCCTCCCCCACGCCGATGGCATGGACCGGAAGGGCGTGTTTGGCCGAAATCGCGACCAGAATGCCGCCCCGCGCGGTGCCGTCGAGCTTGGTCATCACCAGGCCCGTCACGCCCGCGCGCTCCCGGAAGACATCGACCTGCGACATTGCGTTCTGCCCAGTGGTGGCATCGAGTATAAGGAGAACGTCATGGGGGGCGCTTGTGTCGAGCTTGCGGATCACGCGGACGATCTTCGCCAGCTCCTCCATGAGCCCCTCTTTGTTCTGCAGCCGCCCGGCGGTGTCGACCAGAAGCACGTCCGCGCCTTCCTCCCGCGCGCGTGCCAGGGCGTCGTAGACGAGGCCGGCCGCATCCCCGCCCACCGCGCCGGAGATCACGGTTGCACCGGTGCGCTCACCCCAGATGCCGAGCTGATCGATCGCGGCCGCGCGGAACGTGTCCGCCGCCGCGAGCATCACTTTCTTGCCCTCGGCGCGGAACTGCGAGGCGAGCTTGCCGATCGTGGTCGTCTTGCCCGTGCCGTTGACGCCGACCATGAGGACGACGTGCGGCTTGCGCGCAGCATCGATCACGAGCGGCTTGGCGACCGGAGCGAGCACGCGCTCGACCTCGGCCTTGAGCACGGAGCGTACATCGTCGGCGCTGATATCCTTCTCATAGCGGCCCTTGCGCAGCGCCGTGATGATGCTCTCCGCCGTGCCGACGCCGAGGTCGGCCTCGATGAGCACGTCTTCCAGCTCTTCGAGCGTCGCCGCCTCGAGCTTCTTGCGCGTGAAGATGCCGGTGATGCCGTCGGACAGCTTCGCAGAGGTCTTGCCGAGGCCCTGCTTGAGGCGGCTGAACCAGCCCCGTGTTGCCGTGCCGGGCTCTTCAGCCGGCTGCGCTGCGCCGCTATCGGTCTGTGTTTCAGCGGAGGCTTCGTCTCTCGTACCCGCGGGCGACTCTGCCGGCGCCACGCCCTCCACCGTTTGCTCGGCGCGCTTCTCTGCCGTGTCGCGATCCCGCGCCTCGGTGTCCGCGTTCCCCCGACCGTCTTCGGTCGTCTCGGTTGCATCGGGCGCGGACGCAGGTTCATCCGCGCTCTTGCCGCCCCACAACCGTCCGAAAACGCCCCGCGCCTTGCCGCTCACGCCACCACCTCGCCGGAAAGCCTATGACCGTCGTTGCCCGTCACGCGTGCGCGCACCATCGCTCCCGCCGCGACGACAGCGGGAACGCGCATTTCAGCGAACTGGCGTGTGCGGCCAATTCCATCCTTCTCGACGAGCAATTCAACCTCGGCGCCGGCCTGGCTGTTGAGAAAATGCGATAGCACGGCGCTGCCCTTGGCCCGCAGCCGCGCGGCGCGCGCTTTCACGTCCTGCCGCGCAACCTGAGGCATGCGCGCAGCCGGAGTGCCCTTGCGCGGTGAAAACGGAAAGACATGAAGATATGTGAGACCGCAGTCGTCGACGACGCTCAGCGAGTTCTCGAACATCTCTTCTGTCTCGGTAGGAAAGCCCGCGATGAGATCGGCGCCGAAGACGGTGTCGGGCCGCATTCGGCGCACTTGTGTGCAGAACGTCACCGCGTCCGCGCGGGAATGGCGGCGCTTCATGCGCTTTAGGATCATGTCGTCGCCGGCCTGCAGGGAAAGATGCAGATGCGGCATCAGCCGCTCCTCTTCGGCGATGGCGCGCATGAGCTGTGGATCCGCTTCGACCTGATCGATCGAGGAAAGCCGCAGTCGTTCCAGCTCCGGCACCAGCTTCAGGATCTGGCGCACGAGCGCCCCGAGGCTCGGCGTGCCCGGCAGGTCGCCGCCGTAGGACGTGATGTCGACCCCCGTCAGCACCACTTCGCGGCAGCCGCCTTCGACGAGACGCCGGATCTGCGCGACGATCTCTCCCGCGGGCACCGAGCGTGACGGCCCCCGGCCATAGGGGATGATGCAGAACGTGCAGCGGTGATCGCATCCATTTTGCACCTGCACGTAGGCGCGCGTGCGTGTGCCGAAGCCTTCGAGCAGATGGCCCGCGGTCTCGCGCACGCTCATGATGTCGTCGACCTGAACCCGTTCCGATGCGCCGGTCGAAAGGCCTGCGAACGTTTCCGGCTTCATCTTCTCGGCGTTGCCGATGACGTGATCGACCTCGTCGAGATCGGCGAAGCGCTCGGGCTCGATCTGCGCGGCGCAGCCGGTGACGATGATGCGCGAGGACGGATGCTCGCGGCGCAGCCGGCGAATGGTCTGCATCGCCTGGCGCACGGCTTCGCCGGTAACGGCGCACGTGTTCACGATGATGGCGTCATCGAGGTCGGCGGCGATCGCGTTGCGCCGCATCACCTCGGACTCGTAGACGTTGAGCCGGCAGCCGAGCGTAATGATCAAAGGATCGGCCATGAAATCGCTCAGCCTCGAAGTGCGACGGTCGCGCGCGGGAAGGACAAGCCGAGCCGCACGTTCGAAGCGTGGCGCAAGCGGTATATCCGGCCGGTTAACTCTGAGGCGGTCATAATGGACAACTTTGTCGTTCGCTAGACGGGAACGCGCGACAGAGTATCCGCCGCCAGCGCGCCCTCGAACTCCAGCTCCGCTGGTCCTGTCATGAGGATATGGTCATCCGGTCCCCATTCGATAACCAGCGTGCCCCCGGGCAGCTCGACGTTCACCTTACGGTCGGTGAGGTCCTTGCGCGCCGCGGCGACGGCAGCCGCGCAGGCGGCGGTTCCGCACGCCCGGGTCAGGCCCGCGCCCCGCTCCCAGACACGCAGCTTCAGGCTTCCGCGCGAGGTGATCTGCGCGAGTGAGATGTTCGCCCGTTCTGGAAAGATCGGATGATTTTCGAGCAGTGGACCGAAGCGGCCCAGGTCATGGGCGTTCACATCACCCACCCAGAAGATCGCGTGCGGGTTGCCGACATTCACCACCGAGGGCGTGTGCAGCACGGGCGCATCGACCGGGCCGATCTGCAGCTCGATGCCGGTGGTGTCGTGGAAGGGCTCGGCCAGCGGGATCTCATCCCACTGGAAGCGCGGTTTGCCCATGTCGATCGTGATGTTGTCGGGGTCTTGCACGTCGGCCTTGAGCAGCCCCGCGCGTGTCTCGATGCTCACCTGGGCACGGCCCGTCTCCTCGGCGGCGATGAGGGCCACGCAGCGGGTGGCATTGCCACAGGCGCTGACCTCCGAGCCGTCGGCATTGAAGATGCGCATGAAGACATCGGCCGTTTGCGACGGCTCCATGACGATCACCTGATCGCAGCCGAGCCCGAGTGCCCCCTTGCGGTCGCCGAGGCGCTGCGCGTCCTCCGGCCCGAGAATGACCTTGTGCTCACGCCCATCGAGAACGACGAAATCGTTCCCGAGGCCGTTCATTTTGCGAAAGGGTATGCTGGCAGGCTCCGTCATGAGCGCATATATGGCCGCCAGGGACGATAAAGACAATCGAGTGGAGACGAGCTTGACGATGCGCAAGACCCTACGCCACCTCGCTATCGGATCGGTAATCTTTGCAGCGGCCGGTATCTCGCCCGCATGGGCCGTCGACACCAATGCGCCCGCCCCTGCTAATCCCAGCAAAATCAAGGTGCAGACCTACGCCTCGGGGCTCGAGCACCCGTGGGGCATGCAGTTCCTGCCCGATGGTCGCCTGCTCGTGACGGAGCGGCCCGGCCGCATGCGCTATGTCACGAAGGACGGCCGTCTCTCCGCCCCCATAGCGGGTGTGCCGGAGGTCGCCGCTGTCGATCAGGGCGGCCTGCTCGATGTGCTTCTCGCGCCCGACTTCGCCGATAGCGGCATGATCTATTTCTCCTACGGCGAGCCGCGGGAGAACGGCGCCAATGCGACCACCGTCGCGCGCGCCAAGCTGGTGCCGGATGGCGATTCCGGACGCCTCGAAGATCTGCAGGTGATCTTCCGCCAGACGCCTGCTGCCGTCAGCGGGCATCACTTCGGCTCCCGCCTCGTCTGGGACAAGAAGGGCGCGCTCTTCATCACCACGGGCGACCGCAACAAACTGCGCAAAGAGGCGCAGAATCCCGCCAACACCGTCGGCAAGATCGTGCGCATCAACCCCGATGGCTCCATTCCGGCCGACAATCCGAAGCTCCCCGGCTGGGCCCCTGAGGTCTGGTCCATCGGGCACCGCAGCGTGCAGGGCGCCGCGATGCGGCCCGGAACCGACCAGCTCTACACCCTCGAGCACGGCCCCCAGGGCGGCGATGAGCTCAACCATCCCGAGGCCGGCAAGAATTACGGTTGGCCGATCATCACCTATGGCGTGGAGTACGGGAGCGGCACAAAGATAGGCGAAGGCACCGCGAAGGAAGGCTTGGAGCAGCCCGTCTATTATTGGGTGCCCTCCATCGCGGTTTCGCAGCTCGCCTTCTACGATGGCGACCTTTTCCCCGAATGGAAGGGCAATGCGCTCGTCGGCGCGCTCGCCGGCGCTCAGTTGCAGCGCCTCATATTGGATGGCGACAATGTCGTCGCTGCCGAGAAGCTGCTGGAGGATCAGGGCAAGCGCATCCGCGACGTTCGCCAGGGACCGGACGGTGCCCTATGGCTGCTCACCGACGATACGGGTGAAGTGTTGCGCGTCACCCCGGCGCCTCCGGCCACAAAACAGGAGTAATCCGAAACGGGCGCCGCGCTTCAACGACTGACGGGCGCGGTGCCGTCGCCCCGGTGAAGGCCCTCCTGCAGGCCGCGTACCCGGTCGAGGCCCTTCGCGTCGGTGAAGTTGGCGCCGTCGAGAACGGTGCCCGTGAAGTCGGCCCCGGCAAGCTCCGCACCGGTGAAATCGGCGCCCTTGAGGTTCGCATACGCGAGATTGGCGCCTCTGAGATCGGCCCGATTGAACTTCGCGTATTGCGCCCAGGTGCGGCTGAGATTGGCGTCGCGCAGCACGGCGCCCGAGAAATCGCACGATACGATTTCGGCGCGGCCGGTGATCAGCACCTCGTTGCGATGGTCCTTCGGACCGAAGCGCGCGCCCGTCAGCTCCGCATTTCGGAAGCTGGTGAGGTCGAACCGGCCGCCGAGATGCGCCCCGCTCATCTTCGCGCCGACGAAGCTCGGCACATCGGCGCGCGAGGCTTCCAGCGTGGCGTATATGTTCGGCCGCAGGATCGTGGCGCCGGCCAGGTCGGCTGCGTCGAAATTCGTACGCGTGACGGTGGCGCGGTCGAGATTCGCACCCGCTAGGTTGGCCTTCGAAAGGTTCGACCCGGAGAGGTCCGCGCCGAACAGGTTGGCCTTGGCGAGATCGGCTTCCTTGAAGTCGAGGCCGGCAAGGTCGAGCCGGTCGAGCGCGTTGCCGGCAAAGCTCGGCTTCGATCCCGGCGCAGCCTTGAAGAGGGTGCTCACCACGTCGCGCGCCGTGAGTTCTGCCCCATGACTGGACGCAGCGAGGCCTGCCAGCGCCAGCACGGCAGCGGTTGTTATGAGCGCCTTACGAGTTGCCGTCTGCATTTTGGCGTGGGCCTCCAGGTTTTCGATGGGCTTCCGCACCCCGCACCTCTCCAGGTACTTGGACGATCACTCCTCGACGCGGGCGATTGGCATTATGCACCGGGGCTGCCCGGCCTTCTATCACCGCATACCGCGGGCGAAAACGAGCCGCCCGTGCCGCGCGCCGGCGCAGACGCAGGTACTTAGGTACAATGTTGAGGGAACCCTGGCGGATGGTCGCGACTTGACGATAATCGCGGGCTAGGTCCGCGTCCTTATGATGAGCGTTCCATGACCGATGTCTCGACCGATCAGCCCCCGATTTCCCGCGCGAGCCGGCGGCTGCTGCAACTTTCGTTCGTTACGCCCCGACCCTGCCGGTGCTGCGGCGGATGTATTTGCCTGACCCGGGCTGAAAGGCGCGCCCTGCGCCGGGTCACCCGGATCGCCCGCCAATGGCGGCGCCAAGTGCGCCGTGAAGCCCGCGAGGCCGCCCGCCTGAGGGCCGAGGCCCGCAATCTCGGGGCAAGTTGACAGGCAGGCCCCGCAACGGCATTGTCCGCCACAATCTCGACGGTTCTGAAGCCAGAGCCGCCGCCCTGCCCTGTTCACCACGCATCCTATCGCGGTCCGGTGAGTGAGGCAGGGGGGTCAACATCCGCCAGCGCGTTGCGCCCGCGGATGCGATTTTCGTTTGGCGCAAGCGGATTCTCCGCTGCGGCGTGGTGAAGGACGGGCATGTTCCAATCGCTGTCAGATCGCCTTTCCGGCATTCTCGACAAGCTGACGCGGCGCGGCGCGCTGACCGAGAGCGACGTCGGCGAAGCGATGCGCGAGGTCCGCCGGGCGCTGCTCGAGGCTGACGTGGCGCTCGATGTCGTGCGCGACTTCGTCGAGAAGGTGAAGGCGAAGGCGGTCGGCCAGGAGGTCCTGCGCTCCGTCACCCCCGGCCAGATGGTCATCAAGATCGTCAACGACGAGCTTGTCGCCATGCTGGGGTCCGACACCTCGACCATCGACCTCAACGCCACCCCGCCCGTCGCCATCATGATGGTGGGTCTGCAGGGCTCCGGCAAAACGACCACCACGGCGAAGATCGCCAAGCGCCTCACCGACCGCGACAAGAAAAAAGTTCTGATGGCCTCGCTCGACGTGCGCCGTCCCGCGGCCCAGGAGCAGCTGCGCGTGCTGGGTGAGCAGACGGGCGTCGATACGCTACCGATCGTGACGGGCCAGAACCCGCAGCAGATTGCACGCCGCGCCCTCGAGGCGGCAAAGCTCGGCGGCTACGACGTCGTCCTCCTCGACACCGCCGGCCGCATCCACATCGACGAAGAGCTGATGCGGGAATCGGCGGAGGTGCGCGACATCGCCCGTCCGCACGAGACGCTGCTCGTCGCCGACAGCCTCACCGGTCAGGATGCCGTCAACGTCGCCAAGTCGTTCGATGAGCGCATCGGCATCACCGGCATCGTGCTGACCCGAGCCGATGGCGACGCCCGCGGTGGCGCGGCGCTCTCCATGCGCGCCGTCACCGGCAAGCCGATCAAGCTGCTCGGCGTCGGCGAGAAGTGGGACGCGCTGGAAGATTTCCATCCCGCGCGCGTTGCCTCCCGCATCCTCGGCATGGGCGATGTCGTCACCCTCGTCGAGAAAGCGGCGCAGACCATCGACGCCGAGAAGGCGACGAAGATTGCCGAGAAGATGAAGAAGGGCATCTTCGATCTCGACGATATGGCCGAGCAGCTGAAGCAGATGCAGCGCATCGGTGGCATGTCCGGCGTGCTCGGCATGATGCCCGGTATGGGCAAGATCAAGTCCCAGATCGCCGAAGCGAACCTCGACGATTCAATTCTGAAGCGCCAGCACGCGATCATCACCTCGATGACACCCTACGAGCGGCGCAACCCAAAGGTGCTCGACGCGCGCCGCAAGCGCCGCATCGCGGCCGGCTCCGGCACGAAGGTCGAGGAGGTCAATCGCCTCGTCAAAATGCACCGCCAGATGGCGGACATGATGAAATCCCTCGGCCGCAACAAGGGCATGCTCAATCGCCTCGTGGGTGGTGGCCGCGGTGCCGCTGCGCCGAGCGAGGACGAGATGGCGGCGATGCAGCAGGAGCTGTCGAAGCTTGATCCCAAGGCGCTCGAGCAGCTCCCTGCCGAACTGAAGGATGCCCTGCCGAAGGGGCTCGGTGGCGCGGCGGGCAAAGCCCTTCCCGGCGGCCTTGCCGGCGGCATGGTGCCGAAGCTCCCGGGGCTCGGTGGCGGATTGCCCGGCCTCGGCGGCGGCCTTCCCAGATTCCCCGGCTTGCCGGGAAAGAAAAAGTAGCAAACACGAACACACAACGAAGGAACGAAACTATGTCCGTGAAGATCCGTCTGGCGCGCGGTGGCGCCAAGAAGCGTCCCTACTACTACATCGTCATCGCCCAGACGACGTCGCCCCGCGATGGCCGCTACATCGAGCAGGTCGGCACCTTCAATCCGATGCTCAAGAAGGACGACGAGCAGCGCGTGCGCCTCAACGAGGACCGCTGCAAGTACTGGCTCTCGGTTGGCGCCCAGCCGACGGACCGCGTGGCCCGCTTCCTCGACGCCGCCGGCCTCTATAAGCGCACCCCTTCCAACAATCCGAACAAGGCGAAGCCCGGCAAGAAGCGTCTCGAGCGCGAGGCCGCCGAAGCCGAGAAGGCTGCAAAGGCCGCCGAGGCTGCTGCAGCCGCCGCCGCAGAGCCCGCCGCATAACGGGTGTGGGGTTAGTGACGCGCAACCACCGCGTGTCGATAACCCATCGTTCAATTATGCCGTGTCAGAACGGCTCCCGGGAGGTCGCGCATTTGGGTGCGCGACCAAGACCATGATCGCTTCGGACCCTATCGGTCCGAAGCGTGAATCATCGGTCTAATCGGGGGACAATATGCTTGAGGACGGTATTTACGGCCTGCGCTTTGTGGCTTCCCACGGCGACGAGGAGGGACAAGGCGGTGGGCTTGCGGTGCTCCGCGAGGGCAATGTCCTCGGCTCCGATCCGCTGGGCGCCGTGTTCACGGGCACCTACGAGTTCGATGCCAAGCGCCAGCTCAACCGCGTGCGCCTGCGCCTCGATGTTCCCCCGGACGGCGTGCTGTTGACCGGGTTCGCCGCCGGTCCGCACGGTGCCACGTTGCACGTAGCGGGGGCCTTCCCCGGCGCCTCGGTCGATACAACCGCTTTTCTGCAGATTGCCGGCGCTCCCATGGGCGTCGAGATCCGGTATCTTGGCCCGCTGCCCAACTGATTTGCCATTCCGCTGACCTGACGGAGACGATGAGCGAAAAAGCCCCGCGCGTCCTGCTCGGCCGCATCACCACGGCGCACGGTATTCGCGGCGATGTCGTCATCGAAAGCTACACCGCCGCGCCGGAGGATATCGGCGCTTACGGCCCGCTGCAGTCGGAGGACGGCGCCAAGCGCTTCGATGTGAAGGTCGTGCGTGTCACGCCGCGCGGCGTCATCGCGCGCGTTGCCGGTGTCACCGATCGCAACGCCGCCGAGGCCCTGCGCGGAACCTCGCTCTACGCGTTGCGGGCCGATCTGCCGGAAACGGAAGCGGGTGAATATTACTACGCCGACCTCGTCGGACTGCGGGCGGACGATGCGGACGGAAAGCGCATCGGCACCGTCGCGGGCGTGCACAATTACGGCGCCGGCGATCTGCTGGAGCTACGCCTCGACGGCGTTGCAGTGACCGAGCTCATCCCCTTCACCGACGCCTTCGTGCCGGTCGTGGATATCGCGGGCGGCCGCGTATCCGTCGTGCTGCCCGAGGCGACGGCAGACGAGAACGAGGGACAAGAGGGCGATGAAGACGACACCGGCGAAAGCAAACCGCTTTAGCCACGATCGCTATCGGCGCACTCGCTTCCCGCTCTTTAGCGCGCTCGCCACTTAGCAAGTCCGAAGCTGATCGGAAAGCGGACCCCAGCCTTCGCACACGCACCAAGCATGCGAAGTCTGCATTCCGAAGTCTCGCGGAAGTCAGGACGCTACCCAGCACAGCTCGACATCTGCCGAGGCCGCCCTGCCATTCCAAGCGTCAGTGAAGTAAAGTCTTCTGGAGCGGAGATGCGTTACTGGCCCCCTGTTCTGGGAAAGGTGCTCGGGCGTGATGCCCAATGCAGCTTATTGAATGCCGCAGCTACGACCACCTTATGATTGAGAGATGCAGCCCGCAAATGTCTAAAGTCGAGGGACTATTACCCATCAAGGGCAGGAGCATTCGACTGCGGAGAGTATTGGTATTCTGGCCCGCTTTCGCTGAGCGGCTGCTCGTAATCGCTTTTCTCGTGTTTGGGATGCTGACACTTCACTATCCCAATGCAAACGCGCAGCAAGATCCAAAATCCGAGATCACTCGGTTGCAGGACGAGTGGAGCAAGGATGCCGCCGCAATAGATAGCCTGCTGGCGGACCGGCAGTGCGACAAAGCATGGGATCTTTTGCTTAAGCACGTCATGATGGGCAATCGGCAAGCGTTCTTGAAAACGGCGGGAGCGATTGGTGCAATTCATGGGCCCGCGCTTCGGTTGCCCGGCGCGCCGACAGATGCGCTGTCTACCCTGAGGATAATGACCAGCTTTGCTGCTCTCGCACTAGACGGTGAGCACGCGCAGGCAGCTCGGAATTTTTTGGCGCTACTGACCGTGTTTCGCGCGCCGTGCGGCGAAGACTTCGACGCCGCCGCGTGTCACAAGTACGTCCTCGAACAAAATATCGTGCCCTCACGTGAGGCGTTCTTGAAAGAGATCGCCAACTATCGTTCAACGGCCAACGCAGGCGCGTTTTGTGCTGCGCAGCCCCACCCATAGCGCTCGTCAGCGTGATGGTTTTTCGACTCCCGACGGGCGGGCTACGACAGGAATCACCCCATCGAAACACTCGCGGAATGTCGCGTTTGCCACGCGCGGTAGCGTCCGAGTTGGGAAGATCAACCGCTTGGCAGTGCTGTAGTCCACTTTCGTTAGCGGGATTCGAGCAGACCTTCGCCGTGATAGTTCGCTACACGCAAGCGTGTCTGCTTCTGGCCCGTATCTGACGCTCGTCGATCAGCCCCCGATGCCCGCCGGCGATGACGGGGACCGAAGAAACCTAAACCCTCTCCCCCCTCAACAATCTTGGCACATCACCCGTCAGCCCCGCCGCTTCGTTCACGAAAAAGCGCTTCAGCGCCGGCGCGCGGTCCACCAGCCCGAGGCCCACCTCCCGCACCGAGCGCAGCAGCGGCTGATCGCTGGCGAAAAGCCGGTTGATGCCGTCGAACGCCGCTGTCGAAGCCGCCGAGTCGAAACGGCGCCACCGCTCGTAGCGGCGGAGCGCCTGCGCATCGCCCGCATCGAAGCCGAGCCGCACGCTTTCCGCGATCACCTCGCTCAGCGCCGCCACATCCCGCAAGCCGAGATTGAGCCCCTGCCCCGCAATGGGATGCACGCCGTGGGCGGCATCGCCTATGAGCGCGAAGCGCTCGCCGACGTATCGGCGTGCAAGGTGCATCGCGAGCGGCCAGGATTGCCGCGGCCCGGCGAGCGTGATGGCGCCAAGCCTGCCGCCGAAGCGCTTTTCGACTTCGGCGAGGAAAGCGGCATCGTCGAGCGCAAGAATGCGCGCGGCCTCGTCCGCATCCTCGCTCCACGTGATGCACGCGCGATTTTCCGTGAGAGGAAGGATGGCGAACGGCCCCGCCGGCAGGAAGTGCTGCACCGCGCGCCCGCCGTGCTCGCGCTCGTGGCGCACGGTGGTGACGATGCCGGTCTGCGGATAGTCCCATCCGATCAGCTTGATTCCGGCCGCTTCGCGCAGAGCCGATTTGCGCCCGTCGGCGGCGACGATGAGGCCCGCGCGCAACTCCCGCCCATCGGCGAGCTGCAGCCGCGCGCCCGCCTCGCCGATTGCAAAGCCCGTTGCCGTTGCCGGCGCAAGCAGCGTGATCGACGGATGATCCGCGATCCTCGCCCGCAACGCCGCCCCGAGCAGGCGCGCCGGAACGATATGGGTCGCCGTCTCGCCGCCCGTCGTGACGTTATCGTAGCTGAGCAGCACTGGCCGCACGCCGGCCTCGAGTCCGGAATCGGTGATGTCGATAGCGGTGACGGGCTGCGCCGCGCCCGCAACCGCCTCCCACACGCCGATCACCGAAAGCAGATGTCGCGAGGCCGCCGACAGCGCGAAAGCGCGGGCATCCGGCGCCGGCGATGCCGCCGGCGCGCGGTCGATCACCGCGATGCGGAAATCCTCGCCGAGCGCGTCGGCAAGGCTGCAGGCGAGCGCAAGACCCGCATAGCTGGCGCCGGAGATTGCGACATCGAAGCGAGCGGCCTCTTGCGGCATGTCCTGACCGATCATCTGGGCTAGAGTGCTTCCGGAAAAGTGGATGCCGGTTTTCCGATAAGAAGCACGGTTGATAAAGAGTGCTTCCGGAAAAGTGGATGCCGGTTTTCCGATAAGAAGCACGGTTGATAAAGAGTGTTCCCGAAAAGTGAGAGCCCGGTCATGGCGAAGCCATGCAGCAACCACGTCCGATAGGACGCACGATCCAATAAAACGTTGCGGGGCATCGCCCCTTCGACGCCAACCTACGCCAGCGTCATCCTGCCCGCCAGCCGCACACCCCGCACAGAGGCCCCATGTCGATCCCCGATACGCCGCAGAGCGCCCTCGACGCG
>JBIQJE010000020.1:0-51751 GCA_044507625.1 Hyphomicrobiaceae bacterium
CCTTCGCGGCCTCGGAGACCTCCCCCAAGGCCGCTGCCGCTATAACTGGCCCTTCGCCGGCCGTCATGGGCACCTATGCGCGCCACAACCTCGTTTTTGAACGGGGCGAGGGCGTCTGGCTCATCACCACGTCCGGCGAGCGTTATCTGGATGCCGCCTCCGGCATCGCCGTGAATGTGCTGGGCCATGCCCATCCGCGTCTCGTCGCGGCCCTGACGGAGCAGGCCGGCAAGCTCTGGCATACCTCCAACCTCTATCGTGTAGAGGGCCAGGAGCGGCTTGCCGAGCGGCTGGTCGCAACGACGTTCGCCGAGAAGGTGTTCTTCTGCAATTCCGGCGCCGAGGCGTGCGAGGCAGCCATCAAGGCTGCGCGGCGCTATCACTTCACCGGCGGAAATCCGCAGCGCTGGCGCACGATCACGTTCACCGGCGGCTTCCACGGGCGCACGCTCGCCACCATCGCGGCCGGCGGTAACCCGCGCTATCTCGAAGGCTTCGGGCCGGCTATGGACGGCTTCGACCAGGTGCCCTTCGGCGACCTGGCGGCCGTCGAAGAGGCCATCGGCCCAGAGACGGCCGCCATCATGATCGAGCCGGTGCAGGGCGAGGGCGGCATCAATGTCGCCTCGCCGGAGTTCCTGCAGGGACTGCGCGCCCTCGCCGATGCAAACGGCCTGCTGCTCATTCTGGACGAGGTCCAGTGTGGCATGGGGCGCTCCGGCCGGCTGTTTTCCCACGAGCTGGCAGGCATCACGCCCGATCTCGTGGCGATTGCCAAGGGCATTGGCGGCGGGTTCCCGATGGGCGCGCTGCTGGCCACCGAAGCGGCCGCGCGCGGTCTCGTGCCGGGCACGCATGGCTCGACGTTTGGCGGCAATCCGCTGGCTATGTCGGTCGGCTGTGCGGTGCTCGATGCCGTGCTGGAGCCTGGCTTCCTCGAAGCCGTCCGCCAGAAGACGCTGCACATGAAGCAGTCTTTGGCGGCGGTGAAGGATGCCCACCCCGGCCTCGTGCTCGAGGTTCGCGGCCAGGGCCTGCTCACCGGCATCAAGGTGAGCGTTGCGCCCGGCGAAGTCGTGAAGGCGGCCATCGAAGAGAAGCTGCTCGTCGCCGGCGCCAGCGATAACGTCGTGCGCATCCTGCCGCCGCTCAATATCACCGACGAAGAGATCGCTGAGGTGACGCAGCGCCTCTCCCGCGCCCTCGACCGTGTGGCGGCTCCCGCTACTTGAAGAAACAATTTCGATCAGCCGGCCGGAGCGCCATGGCCACCAAATCAAGTACCTCAAAGCCGCCGAGGCATTTCCTCGATCTCGATGTCCTGGATGGGCCGACCCTGCGTCGCATCATCGACATGGCGCACGCCATGAAGAAGGCGGGCAAGAAAACGCCGGCGAAGTTCCGCCCCGCCGGCATCGAAGAGCAGACGCTGGCGATGATCTTCGAAAAGCCCTCGACGCGCACGCGCGTGTCGTTCGACGTCGCGATGCGTCAGCTCGGCGGCCAGACGCTGTCGCTCAACAACACCGATCTTCAGCTCGGGCGTGGTGAATCCATCGAGGACACCGCGCGGGTGCTGTCGCGCTACATCGACATCATCATGATCCGCGCGAATGCCCATGAGACTCTGCTCGATCTTGCGAAGTACGCGACGGTCCCGGTCATCAACGGGCTGACTGACCGCAGCCATCCCTGTCAGATCATGGCCGACATCCTCACCTTCGAGGAGCACAAGGGCCCGATCAAGGGATGCAAGGTGGCTTGGGTCGGAGACGGAAACAACGTGGCCGTCTCGTGGATGCACGCCGCGGTGCGCTTCGGTTTCGAGCTGCGCATCGCCTGCCCCGATGAGCTCCGTCCCGAGCAGGCGGCCGTCGACTGGGTCACACGGGAGAAAGGCGTCGTCTATTACGGCAGCGACGCCGCGAAGGCCGTCGCGGGTGCCGATTGCGTCGTCACCGACACGTGGGTTTCCATGGGCCAGACCGATGCCGCCCGCCGCAAGCGCATGTTGAAACCCTATTGCGTCGATGCGCGTCTTATGTCCAAGGCGGCCAAAGACGCCATCTTCATGCACTGTCTGCCCGCCTACCGCGGGAAGGAAGTGACGGAAGACGTGATCGACGGCCCGCAATCGGTGGTATTCGACGAGGCGGAGAACCGCCTGCACGCACAAAAAGCAATTCTTGCCTGGTGTCTCGGAGTAGGTTGATGTCGGATACGGAAACGGCGGCCAGCGAACGCGCCGGCACGGCGCGTGACGACATCGTCCTGCCGTTCCGCACGGTGCGCTCCGGCGTGGTGGGGCGCGTGGTCCGCCTCGGCCCGGCCATCGACGAGATCCTTTCGCATCACGCGGCGCCCGAGCCCGTCTCCCAGGCGCTGGGCGAGGCTGTCGCGCTCACGGCGATGCTCGGCACGGCGCTGAAGATCGACGGGAAGCTGATACTTCAAACGAAAACCGACGGACTTCTGGATTTCCTCGTCGTCAACTACGAGTCCCCCGGAAAGCTGCGTGCCTACGCGCGTTACGATAAGCGCCGCGTCGGAACAGGCGAAGGCTTGGTCCCGAGCGAGCTTCTCGGCGATGGGCATCTCGCGCTCACGATCGATCCCGGCGAGGAGATGGAGCGCTATCAGGGCATCGTCGGCCTCGCCGGCGAAGGCATCGCGGAAGCGGCCCTCACATATTTCCGCCAGTCGGAGCAGCTGCCGACGTTCCTGCGTCTCGCCGTTGCGCGCCACTATACGGCCGGTGAGAACGGCGCCCCCGGCCGCTGGCAGTGGCGTGCGGGCGGCCTGATGATCCAGCAACTCGCAAGCGAAGGCGGCGAGGAGGAAGAGCTGCTCGAGATCGACGATTTCGACGACGACGAAGGTCTCTTCGAAGGCGAGGATGACGATTGGGAGCGCACGAACATTCTCGCTGCGACCGTAGAGGATCACGAGCTGCTCGACCCCACGCTGGCGCCCGAGCGGCTGCTCTATCGGCTGTTCCACGAAGAAGGCGTGCGCGTCTTTCCGATCGCGCCGATCGAGGCCTATTGCCATTGCTCCCGCGAGCGCGTGGCCGGATTCCTCAACAGCTTCGGCGCGCGCGAGCTTGCCGACATGCGCGAGCCCGATGGCACGGTCAGCGTCACGTGCGAATTCTGCACCAAGACCTACCGCTTCACGCCGGATGAGATCGCGTGAGCGCTGCCGGGGCTATTTCAGCGTTTTGAGATAGTCGACGATCTTGTGGCGCTCCGATGCGTCGGCAATGCCGCCGAACGGCTTCATCGCATTGCCGTGCACCACCTGATCGGGATTGGCGATGAATTTATCGAGGCTGCTCTCGTCCCACGTGATACCGGCGCTTTTCATCGCCGAGGAGAATTGAAAGCCCGCTAGCGAGCCGGACTTGCGGCCGACGATGCCGTGCAGCGTGGGCCCGAGGCGGTTGTCGTCCGGCTTGAAGGAATGGCAGGTGCGGCACGCGTTGTTGAACGCCAGCTTGCCTTCCTCGCTGCTCGCCTCTTCCTTCGCCGTCGCTGCAACCGACATGAGCGTGCCGAGCAGCGCCACGCCGATCACGCCTGCAAATGCGCCCGTGCTGGAGCGTCCCACCGGAGCCTCCTTCGCTGTCGACTAAATCCGATGGAAGGATAAGTCGGCGGTCGTGCCGAAAGTTCCTGCACGCACAGCGCGCGCGCTCTGACGATATCGTGAGCTTGCGCGCTCAGCGCACCGCGCCGCCGTGCTCGGCCCATTCGCCGAGCCGGAGCAGGAATGCGCTGCACCTCTCGATCTGATCCTTGGCGATCCATTCGTCCGCGGTGTGCGCCTGCGCGATATCGCCCGGGCCGATGACGACCGCCGGAGAGCCGGCGACCTGGAACAGGCCGGCTTCGGTCGCATAGGAGACGGCGTGCGTTTCGTTCTGCCCGGCGAGGTGCAGCGCGAGCGCGACGGCTTCCGAATGGGCGCCCGCCGCGAACGGCGGCACCTGGTTCGCGATCGCGATGTCGATCGCCGCTTCCGGCGCAACCTTCTGCATCTCCGGCAGATACGCGTCCGCCGTCAGCGCGCGCAGTCGCCGGTCGATAGCGCCGATATCGACGCCCGGAATGGCACGGATGTCGAAATCCATGTGGCAGGCGACCGGCACGATGTTCGTCGCCGTGCCGCCCTCGATGCGCGTCACCTGCAGCGTGGCATAGGGAGGATCGAAGCGCGCATCGCGCGGGCTCCGCTTCAGCTCCTCTTCCATGGCCGCAAGCTCGGCCAGCATCTTGCCGGCCACTGTGATGGCATTGACGCCCAAGGGCGCCATGCTCGAATGGGCTGCGCGCCCCTTGATGGCGATGTGCCAGCGCACAGGACCCTTGTGGGAATCGACGACGGCCATCAGCGTCGGCTCGCCCACGAACACCATGCGCGGCTTCGTCAGCCGCTTGCCGAAGTCCGCAATCATCGGGCGCACGCCGAGGCATCCGATCTCCTCGTCGTAGGAGAACGCCAGGTGTATCGGGACCGTGAGCTTGCGTTCCAGGTAGTCGGGCACCGCCGCGAGCGCACAGGCGAGGAATGCCTTCATGTCGGAGGTGCCGCGCCCGTAGAGACGCTCGCCCCGCTCGGCGAGAACGAACGGGTCGGAGGTCCAGCGCTGGCCGTCCACCGGCACCACATCCGTATGGCCGGAAAGCGCCACACCCGGAACGCCCGCAGGTCCGATCGTCGCGTAGAGGCTGGCCTTGCTCGCCTCCGCGTTCGGCACGATCTCGCTGACGATGCCGTGCTGCAGCAGGTAATCTTCAACGAAGCGGATGAGGGGCAGGTTCGACCTGTGGCTCGTCGTATCGAAGGCGACGAGCCGCGCCAGAAGCTCGGTGGGAGAGTAGCTCGGGCCTTTCATCGGCGCCTCGCTAGTTCAAGCTGCGGAGTGCGAACGGACAATCGAGCGAGAACGCTGGAATTGCGACGTCGAACAATTCGCCCTTTGCGTCGGTCATCTGATAGCTGCCCACCATGATGCCGGACGGCGTGCGCAGCGGGCACGCCGATGTGTAGGTATACGTCGAGCCCGGCTCGATCACCGGCGTCTCGCCGACGACGCCCGGTCCGCGCACTTCCTCGCGGTTGCCGGCCCCATCGGTGATCTGCCAGATGCGCGAGCGAAGCTGCACCGTCTCCTCGCCCTCGTTGGCGATGTCGATGGTATACGCCCAGAAGAATTCGCTCTCCTCCGGCACGGACTGGTCTTCCAGGTATTCCGGGGTCACGCGAATGCGGATGCCGCGGGTCACGGCTTCATACATGGACAAGTGGCTCCTGCACCGTCGGCAAAACGGGTGCAATTTTAGGGTTGCCGCACGGCCGGTCAATCGGCGTGGGCACCGATAGTTATTGTGCGCGGGCGGCCGCAAGTCCGGCATCGAGGTCCGCCGCAAGGTCCTCATAGGCCTCGAGGCCGATCGAGAGCCGCAGCAGCCCATCGCCGATGCCGAGTTCGGCCCGCGCCTCCGGCCCGATGCGGTGGTGGGTCGTGGTGGCGGGATGCGTAATCAGCGACTTGGCGTCCCCGAGGTTGTTGGAAATCTTGATCAGCCGCAGCGTGTTCTGCAAAGCGAAGGCCGCCGCTTTGCCGCCCTCCACCTCGAGCGCGATCATCTGCCCGCCGCCGGACATCTGCCGCTTGGCGAGTTCGGCCTGCGGATGGTCCGGGCGGCCGCAATAGAGCACGTTCTTGACGCCGGGCTGGCTCGCCAGATGGTCGGCGATCCGCGCCGCTGTCGCTATCTGCGCTCTCACGCGCACGGGCATGGTTTCGAGGCCCTTCAGCATCACCCAGGCGTTGAACGGGCTCATCGTCGGACCGGTCTGGCGCAGATACTCCTGCAGATGGTTCGTCAGGAAGTCCTTGCCGCAGAGTACGGCGCCGCCGAGACAGCGGCCCTGCCCGTCGATGTGCTTCGTTGCCGAATAGACGACGACGTCGGCACCGAGCGCCATTGGCCGCTGCAGCATCGGCGTCGCGAACACGTTGTCGACGACGACGACCGCGCCGACGCTGTGGGCGATCTCGCACACGGCCGCAATATCGACGAGCTCCAGCGTCGGGTTGGACGGCGTCTCGAAGAAGAACAGCTTCGTGTTCGGCTGCACGGCGCGCTTCCACGCGTCGAGATCGCGCCCATCGACCAGCGTGCAGCCGATGCCGTAGCGGGGCGCGAGCGTGTCGACGATGTAGCGGCAGGCGCCGAACAGTGCCCGCGCCGAAACGATGTGATCGCCAGTCTTGAGACAGGAGAGAACCGCTGCGTTCACCGCGGCCATGCCGCTCGCCGTAGCGCGCGCTTCATCGGCGCCTTCGAGCAGGCGGATGCGCTCCTCGAACATGGCGACGGTGGGGTTGCCGAAACGGCTGTACTGGAAGCCCGGGTCTTCGTTCTTGAAACGGGCTTCGGCCTGCTCGGCGCTGGCGTAGACGAAGCCCTGGGTCAGGAACATCGCCTCGGAGGTCTCGCCGTATTGGGAGCGAAGGGTCCCGCCATGGACGAGCTGGGTTTCCGGCGCCCACGCGGCGGGTTTTGCTGCTTCTCTTCTGTCGCTCGCCATTGCGCACATCCTCCAGGGCTCGCAGCCCAGAAATAAAATGCCCGGCCAGCGAAAGCGCTGCTCGCGATCGGCCGCGCTCGATGGTCCGGGGTGCGCACGGCCCTTTTAGCGAGTTATTTTACGTGGCTGCAAGCCGGCCGGCCAAATGACCACGGGTAGGAGCGGGGATTACTCCCGCGGCGTGCTTGGCGTCAAGGCCGGCATGTTCTAGAGCCACTAGCTGCGTTTGCGTGTGGGGGCTCGTGGGGCATGGCTAAGGCCGAGGTTAAAGGGAAAGCTGGAGCGGACGAGGGCATTCTGCCTTCGCAGGCGATCCGCGCCCTCATCCGTGAAGGCGAGGTCAAGCTCGCCGAGCCGCTGCTCGCCAACCAGCTCCAGCCGGCAAGCCTCGATCTGCGCCTCGGCACCGTGGCCTATCGCGTGCGGGCGAGCTTCCTGCCGGGCAGGGGCGAGAAGGTCTCCACCAAGCTCGACGAGCTGCAGCTCCATGCCATCAGCCTGTCGCAGGGCGCTGTGCTGGAGACAGGCTGCGTGTATGTCGTCCCGCTGCTGGAAAGCCTCGAGCTTCCCGCGGACCTGTGTGCGGCCACCAATCCCAAAAGCTCGACCGGCCGGCTCGATGTGTTCACCCGCGTCATCGCCGACGGCGTTTCCGCCTTCGATCAGATTCCAGCGGGCTATTCAGGCCAGCTCTACGCTGAAATCTGCCCGCAGACATTCCCGATCGTCGTGCGCAAAGGCTCGCGCCTGTCGCAGATCCGCTTCCGCCGGGGCGGCATGGAGCCCAAGCCCGTGCAGGACATCCCGTTGTCCGTCGACCTGTCGGGCGGCGAAACGGGCCTCGTCGGCTACCGCGCCAAGCGGCACACGGGCCTCGTGGATGTCGATGCCGTCGGCGCGCGCGCCATGATCGACTATTGGGAGCCGATCTATGTGCGCGAGAAGAAGCGCCTGATCCTCGACCCCGACCAGTTCTACATCCTCGCCTCGAAGGAAGCGGTGCACGTCCCGCCCGATCAGGCCGCGGAAATGGTGCCGTTCAATCCGCTCGTAGGCGAGTTCCGCGTGCACTATGCCGGCTTCTTCGACCCGGGGTTCGGCCATGAGGAAGCGGGCGGCGCCGGCTCGCGCGCCGTGCTCGAGGTGCGCTCCCACAAGGTGCCGTTCATCATCGAGGATGGGCAGATCATCGGCCGGCTCGTCTATGAACGGCTGACCGACACGCCGGAGCTGCTCTACGGCCGCGATCTGTCCTCGCACT
This sequence comes from Hyphomicrobiaceae bacterium, assembly GCA_044507625.1. Lineage (GTDB taxonomy): Bacteria > Pseudomonadota > Alphaproteobacteria > Rhizobiales > Hyphomicrobiaceae > Hyphomicrobium_A. Next base: position 7,862 of record JBIQJE010000020.1, read on the forward strand.
ACCAGGCGCAAGGGTTGAAGCTCTCCAAGCACTTCAAATAGGCCGGTTATTGCGCCGCAAAGCCCCGAGGCAAACGCCGTGCGCCCGTCCCCTCTGCCGCTCCGAAACGGGCTTGACGTCGATGGCGCCTGCAACCTACGGCCTTCATTAAGCCGCTGGCGCTAGCATGACCCCATGGGCATGCTGGCTGGAATCGATTGGCTTCTGGCGCTCGGCGTCGTCGCCGCGACGGCCGCGACCGACGCCGTCTACGTAATGTTCACGTCCTCGGTCATCGCGCACAAACGCGTGGCGGCCGCCAACTGGAGCGCGCTCTGGTACACACTCTCCTCGTTCGCGGTGATCAGCTACACCAACAATTGGATCTATGTGGTGTTCGCCGCCGTCGGCTCGTGGATCGGCGCCTATGTAACGATGACGTTCCTGCACGGCCCGCCGCGCAAGCCGCCTGCACCGCTCGCGCCCGACAGAGAAGCCGGGCACCAAGGCTAACCCAGACAGCTCCGCGCCGTGCGCATGGCCTTCCACTTGAGCCGTGCTGAATGTTGGGTTGATCGCGCAGCGTTCGCGGCCCAAACTTGCGCCGCAATCGACTTTCCGCGCCCCCTGAGCTTTTCGAGGCTGAGCGGCGGCTGCGAGCGGACCGAGGAAACGCCAAACCGGGATAACGCCAAGGAGAGCCACCCCAAATGGGTGGGCGGCGCCGCGGGAGAGCTTCCAGCGGCGCCGTTCGATTCTTTGCGGTCCCTCAGGCCTTCTCGTCGCCGCTGAGGACGCGCCCCATCCACTCCTCGATGCCGATCGTGCCGCCGGAGCGCGCGACGTGATCCAGCTCCTTGGGCCGCAGTACGTCCTGCATGCCGTCGATGCGCTTCCATTCGCAGATGGGCGTCTCGACATTCACCTGCGGAACGTAGCGCGAGACTTTGATGCGCTGGTAGCGATGGATGTAGCGCGGGCAGTTCATCCAGAGCTCGGAGAGCTTCAGGCGCACGACGAGGTCGGCTTCCGTGAAGCTGGAAAGAAGCTGAGGGTCGTCCGTCACCTCGGCAACGCCCTGCATGCGCAGGCGGAACGGCTTCTCGAAATCCATGAAGAGCAGGCCGATGTTCGGGTTGCCGGCGATGTTGCCCATGGAGAGATACATGCCGTTGCCGTCGTAGCTCGGGAACATGATCGTCGTTCCGTCGACGACGCGCACGAAGCCGGCCCCGCCACCCTTGTACGAAACCGTCGGCCGCCCGCGGTCGTCGATCGTGGTGATGAAGAAGAAGTCGCGGCTCTCGATGAAGGCGCGCTCGTCGGGGCCGATCTCGGTCTTGACCGCGATTTCCTCGATGCGGTCGGCCATCGGCCGCGACTCGAAGCGATCCTGCAGAGCGCGATGCTGCTCTCCGTATAGACGGCTCATTCTGGTTCCTCCCTCGCATTTTGCGTTTGTTGACGCATATTTTGCCATGGGATGGCACCGCGCGCGAGGAATCCCTCGCTGCCGCAGCCACGGAATTTGAGGCCCTGCTTTCCCTTCGCGAGCCAGCAAACGCCGAGACCGCCGGTCGTGAATAATGGCCGGCCGGGCGCCGTGCAGCCCATATTTCCTGGCTTCGCGGCATGGGGCCGGGCCATCGGCCGCGCCGGGGCGACGCCTGCTCGCTGCCCGTGGTAGACTGTCCCGGCTGCGGCGGCTCACCTTCCGGACGCCGCATTCTTGAGCGTATCGTGCCCATCCCGGAGACCCAATGCGCTTCTTCCGTCACCACATGCGCCCGACGCCGGTGCTCCTGCTCGTTGTCGCGATGCAGGCCGCGCTCGTGCTGGCGCAGGTGCACGGCGAGATCCATGCGCACGGACACCTGCATGTGCCGGTGGCGCGCGCTTTGGGCGAAGGAACGGCCGTTGCGCTCGCCTGCCGCGCGGTGGTGCATCACCCCGATTGCAATGGCGCGCCCCACCCGGAGCCCAGCCCGGAACGAGGCCCGGAACACCGGAACGACTGTGCGACGTGCTGGTCGCTCGCGACGGCCGGCAGCGCCGTTCTGCCGGCGCTCCCGCCCGCAGCGTTCGGCACTCAGCGCTTCGTGCTTTACGAGCCGCCGCTCCCCACGCAGCCGCTGACCGGTAGCGGCGCGGTCCATTTCCGCGCGCGGGCGCCGCCGCTCGCCTGACGCGAAGACCCCGCGCCCGAGCGCAGGATCGCATCGCAAATCTTAGCAGCATTCAATTGAGACACAGCGCCCGCCGATGCTCGGCCGCGGCGCGAACGGCCTTCGAGGAGAAAGACCCATGCGCGCGCTCAACCTGTCCGGCCTGCCCCTGTATGCGGCCTGTAGCCTGCTCGCGTTTGCAGCGCTGTCGGCAGCGCCAGCCCTTGCCCGCGACGATCACCGCGAGCTCGGCGCCCATGTCCACGGCCACGGCACCTTCAACATCGCAGTAGGAGACAACCGCGTATCCCTTGAGCTGGAAGTGCCCGGCATGGACATCGTCGGCTTTGAGCATGCCCCTTCGAGCGATGAGCAGAAGGGCGCGGTCGAGAAGGCGAAGGCACTGCTCTCCGAGCCGCTGGCCCTGTTCGCATTGCCGGCCGGCGCTGCGTGCAAGGTCGCCGAGGCGAAGGTTGAGCTGGACAGCGCGCACGCCCACGGCGGCGATGCCGGCGATGGTGATGGCCACAAGCATGGCGATGACGGCCACGCCGACCACGACGATCACGACGACCATGACCACGCAACGCATGAGGATGACGACGCCGAAGGCGGCGGCCACAATCACCACCACAGCCAGTTCCACGCCACCTACATCCTCGAGTGCGCCAAGCCCGCCGAGCTGACGTCCGTCACCTTCGACTACTTCAAGCATTTCGCGGGCGCCCAGCGTCTCACCGTCAACGTCGTCACCGCCAAAGGCCAAGCCAGCTACGAGGTGAGCCGGGAGAAGCCGGCGCTCGACATCGGCGGGTTGATGTGATGCAGCGGCACGCACCCGCTCCCGGCTCGCCCGATATCGTGCGCATGCAGGATGTGCACTTCCGCTGGCCGGGCGCCCGCAGCTTTTCTCTGTCGATAGACGACTTCACGCTGCCGGCCGGCGCGAAGGTTCTGCTCGTCGGCCCGTCCGGCACGGGCAAATCGACATTCCTCAGCCTGTTGTGCGGCATCGTCGCGCCGTCGTCGGGCACGCTCGAAGTGATGGGCACCGATCTGGCGCGCCTGTCCCACAGCGCGCGGGATCGCTTCCGCGCCGAGCACTTCGGCATCATCTTCCAGATGTTCAACCTGCTGCCCTACGGCTCGGTGCTCGACAACGTGATGCTGCCGTTGAGCTTCTCGCGCACGCGCGCCGGGCGCGCCGCGAAGAAGGGCACCGCGGAGGACGAGGCGCGGCGTCTGTTGAATAGCCTCGGCCTCGATGCGGAGGTCCTTTCCGGCTACTCCACCGCGGCGCTGAGCGTCGGCCAGCAGCAGCGCGTCGCGGCGGCGCGCGCCTTGATCGGGGCGCCCGAGGTGATCGTCGCCGACGAGCCGACATCGGCCCTTGATCGCAACCGCCAGCTCGCCTTCCTCGATCTGCTCTTTGCCGAGGCCGGGAAGGCCGGTTCCGCGGTGATCATGGTCAGCCACGAGGAAGAGCTCGGCGCGCGTTTCGACAGGGTGCTGCGCCTCGATGAGATTGCGCGCGCTGAACGGAGTGCGGCCGCATGAGCGTTCCCCGTCATATCGTTCCGCGCCTTGCGATGCAGTCGCTGGGCAACCGCGCTCTCACCGCGGCGCTCACGGTGCTCGCCATCGCGTTTTCGGTGATGCTGCTCCTCGGCGTCGAGAAGGTCCGCACCGGTGCCCGCCAGAGCTTCGCCGATACGATCTCCGGCACCGACCTCATCGTCGGTGCGCGCAGCGGCGGCATCCAGCTGCTGCTCTATTCGGTGTTCCGCATCGGCAACGCCACCAACAACGTCACGTGGCAGAGCTACGACGACATCGCCAAGCGTCCCGAGGTGGCTTGGACCGTGCCCTTGTCGCTGGGAGACAGCCACCATGGCTTCCGCGTGCTCGGCACGACGCCGGAATACTTCGACCGCTACAAATATCGCCACGGGCAAAGCCTCGCCTTCGCTTACGGCGGGCCGTTCAAGGATCTGTTCGATGCGGTGATCGGCGCCGATGTTGCAAAGACGCTCGGCTATAAGGTGGGCGATCCGATCGTTGTCGCCCACGGGCTCGGCTCGGTCGCCTTCGTCGAGCACGAGGACAAGCCGTTCCGCGTCGCTGGCATCCTGGAAAAAACCGGAACGCCCGTCGACCGCACGGTGCATGTGAGCCTCGAAGGCATCGAGGCGATCCACGTCGACTGGCAGGGCGGCATGCCCGCACCCGGCCAAACCATCAGCGCCGACGAAGTCCGGCAGATGGATTTGAAGCCGAAGGCGATCACCGCGGCGCTCGTGGGGCTGAGGTCGAAGCTCGCGACCTTCAAGCTTCAGCGCGCCATCAACGAATACCGCCAGGAGCCGCTGTCGGCCATCATGCCGGGAGCCGCGCTGCAGGAGCTTTGGGGCCTTGTCGGCACTGCCGAGACCGCGCTGGCGGTCGTCTCGGCGATGGTCGTTGCAACCGCCCTGCTCGGCATGGTGACGATGATCCTGACGACACTGAACGAGCGCCGGCGCGAGATGGCCATCCTCCGCTCCGTCGGCGCGCGCCCCTCCACCATTCTCGGGCTTCTCGCCACCGAAGCGGGCCTTTTGACACTCGCCGGTGTCGCGCTCGGCGTCGTGATGCTCTACGCGGCGCTGGCGCTGCTGCGGCCGTGGGTGGATGCAACCTACGGCCTCGACCTGAGTATCGATCCGCCGACGCAGCGCGAATGGCTGATGCTGGCGGGCATCGTCGGCGCGGGGTTCCTTGCCGGGCTGCTGCCTGCGCTGCGCGCCTACAGAATGTCGCTCGCCGACGGCATGACGGTACGCACATGATGGAGATGAAGATGACCAAAGCGATCGCTGCCGGCGTGCTCGGCCTTTTGCTCATCTCGGCACCGGGTGCCGCGCGCGCCGCCGATGCGCCGCTGGATCTCAAATGGGCGCAGCTCATGCCGCCCGTCGAAGCCGTGAAGCCGAAGCCGAAGACATTCTTCTCCGGAGCGGCGCCGGCATCCGAGCAGGCTCAACAGTCCGCGCACGATGGGCCGCCGCCGCCGTCGAGCTATCAGGAGGGCGCATTCATGTCGATGAAGCGCCGCCAGCCCGGCGCCGACTTGCCGCCACGCACGGTCGCCGAGCTTGACGGCAAGCGCGTGCGCATCGGCGGCTACGTCGTGCCGCTGGATTTCGAGGCGACGACCATCAAGGAGTTTCTCCTCGTGCCGTTTGTCGGCGCCTGCATTCACGTGCCGCCGCCCCCCGCCAACCAGATTGTCTATGTGAAGTCCGACGCGGGCCTGCAGATAACGGGACAGTTCGATCCCGTCTGGGTGACCGGCACGATCAAGACCGAGCCGGCGTTCACCGGGCTCGCTGACACGGGCTATTCGCTCACCGCCGAGCGCATCGACCCGCGGCCGGAATAGTCCCTAAAGCGCACCGGCCGCCCGCGCCGCGCCCGCCGATTAGGAGAGGATGCCCCGCGCTGCTAGGATGGCCGCCAGCAGGTCTGGGCTGCAGTAAATAAGGAGCGCGACGATGCCTCCCACTTTCGCTTCGAGCTACGCGACCGCCACGCAGTATGCGCGGTCCACCAAAAACTATCTCGATGGCACGATTTTCGGCGACACCGGCTTTTTCTATCACTTCTGCGCGTACGTGCTCGTCAATGTCGTGCTGGTGATCCTCAACCTCTGGCTCACGCCCAACACGCTCTGGTTCTATTGGCCGCTGCTGGGCTGGGGCATCGGCGTTCTGGCCCACGGTCTCGCCGTCACTTTCTCGAAGGAAGAGCGCGTCCGCCGCCGTACGCTTACGCGGCGCAACCGGGGCGTGCACTCGAGCTGAGCCATCACCGCGCGCGTTGCAATGAATGTCAGGCGGTGCCGGATGTGCCCGTCTTGCGGCGCACGCGTTCGGCCATCAGCTTCATGATCTGTAGCGCGAACTCAGGTTCTTCCGAGATGAGCGTGAGAAACGTGCGCTTGTCGATGACGGCGACCTCTGTGGGCTGAGATGCCTGCGCGGCTGCGGCGCGCGGCGCGTCGTCTATCAGCGCCATCTCGCCGAAGACGCCGCCCGGCCCGACTTTATCGAGCACCTCTCCGAAGCTGGTGACATCGACGGCGCCGCGGCAGACGACATACATCGCAGTGCCCGGTTCATGCTCGATGAAGATGCGCTCGCCCGCCGCGAACTTCTGCAGCGGAATGCTGCGGCGCTCGAGCATAGAGAGATCGAAAATAGCGTCGGACACGTCCGCGAATTACCTCGGCCAAACCGGCGCATATTCGCGCCGGAGCAAATCAGCATGACTGACATACGGTAGCCGCGGATCAGGTGCGTGCGAAGTAGAGTTCGAGAAAGCGTTCGTAGATACGCGTCAAAATTTCCAGGTCATCCACCGCTACGTGCTCATCGACCTGATGAATAGTTTCATTCGTCAGACCAAGCTCGATAACAGGACAATGATCCTTGATGAAACGTGCATCCGACGTGCCGCCCGCCGTCGACAGCAACGGTGCTTTGCCGGTTATCTCTTGTACCGCAACCTGCATCGTTTCTAGCAGCGGCCCGGGCTGCGTGACGAAGACATCGCCCGTGCCTGAAAAGGTCAGCGAATAGCGTGCATCGACCTCCGCCGCCGCTGCTGCGCAGACGTTGCGCAGCTGCTCTTCGAGCCGCGGCCGCGTGTGCGCATCGTTGTAGCGCACGTTGAAGCGCGCCCGCGCCTGTCCCGGAATGACGTTCGTAGCCGTGTTCGGCACCGAGATCACCGTCACCGTGAGATGCGACGGCTCGAAATGCGCGGTGCCGTCGTCGAGCCTCAGCGCCGACAGCCGGTCGATGATGCGCGCGAGCTTCGGAACGGGATTGTCCGCCTTGTGCGGATAGGCGGCATGGCCCTGTTTGCCCTCGACGATGATCTCGCCGTTGAGCGACCCGCGCCGTCCGACCTTGATCTCATCGCCCACGACGGCTTTGCTCGAAGGCTCGCCCACGATGCAGTCGTGCAGCACTTCCCCACGCGCCTTCAGCCAGTCGAGCACCTTGACTGTCCCGTTGACGCTGTCGCCTTCCTCATCGCCCGTGATCAACAGCGAGATGGAGCCGGGCACGGTTGCGCCGCGCGCCAGGTGGCGATGTACCGCCGCGATGAAGCAGGCGACCTCGCCCTTCATGTCGACCGCGCCGCGCCCGTAGAGAACGCCGTCGCGGATCTCCGCGGCGAAGGGCGGCGAGGTCCACGCTTCGAGGTTGCCGGGAGGCACTACGTCCGTATGCCCGGCAAAGCACAGGTTTGGTCCCGTCTTGCCGAGACGCGCATAGAGGTTCTCGACGTCCGCATACCCCGGCTCGGAGAAGGTCATGCGGTGGCATTCAAAGCCCGCGGCCGTGAGGATGCCTTCCAGCAGCGTCAACGCGCCCCCTTCTGTGGGCGTCACGCTCTCGCAACGGATCAGCGCCTGGGCGAGGGCTACAGGGTCTGCGGTGGTCGTCATCGGAAGAGAGCCTTACGCTTGGGGTTCGGAACCGTAGCGGTTAGCACCGCGTGTGCCGGGCAGGAAGCCGTTGTCGATCGCGGCGCCGACGATCGCCACGGTGGAGAGCCAAAAGATCGTGGCCGCGACCGGATCTCCGTCCGGGACGATCGTGAGACCGAAGTGGGGCGCCACGATCAGGAACGCGCCGAGCGCGCCATAGGCATACCCGAGCCACCACGGCCAGTCGCGATCGTTAAAGCGCTTCACCGCTATGGCCATGCCGGGCACGACCCACACGAGCTGCCATAGAGTGTCGGGCCAGCTCAGCGGCGGCAGGCCCTCGGCTGTGAAGGTCTCCGGGTTGAACAGCAGCGTCCCGAACATGCTTCCGAGCAGCACGACGATGAAGCCGCTCCACCATTGGCGGCGGTTGATGCGGCCGGCAAACGTGGTCAACAGTTTGAGCATATAGGCTTCGATCCCTCGAAAGCGACGCTATCTGAGAGTGACGCGCCGTGAACGACGCACCTCCACGGCCACGTCGGAGCATTTGCGTGACAGTCAGGCCGGCTGCCGCGCGTTTGTTCCATCGGCCGCCCGGTCGGTGTCCTGATGGCCGGTGGCCTCGCGGCCAGCGCCGTGATGGCCGGCACTCTGGTGGCCCGTGCTGGCGAGGCCCTCGACGATCGTGATCTTCTGCCAGATCTTGTTCGACAGATCCGAAGTGAGCCGCTCCACGTCGCCGACCGTATCGACGACCACCGGATCGCTCAGCTTCTCCGCGTAAAGCGCCGCGCACTTCGCCGTCAAAGACAGCAGCTCCGAACAATAGTCGAGGTAGCGAATCAGCATGAACGGCGTCAGCGGCCGGTCCGGCGAGGAGCGCGTGCTGATATGGCCCAGCATGCTGGGATCCTTCGTCAGCTGGTGCATATCGACGACGTGGATGATCGAGCGCAACTCGTGCAGCGCCTTCAGCGCGCGATCGCGTTTCCAGCGCGTTTCGAGCGAGGCCAGGAAATAGGCGGCGCCACCGAGCACGATGACGAGATTTACACCCGCATCGACACCCTGCATCATCTCCGACAGCTCATCCGATGTCTTCAGCGACGACGCCTCCACGGCCAGCATCGCCACGAGACCGAGGACCGCCACCAGCATCCCCAGCAGCGTCAGGCGCAGCCCCCAGATCGGCCGCGAGACATCGACGATGCGCTGCGAGGTTTGCCGTGCCAGCTCGGCGACCTCCGCGCACACCGTGGCCAGCCCCGAGCCGGGGAAGCGATCGCTGATGCGCGCGTGCAGGGTCTCGACGGTCTCTATGATTTTTGCGCTGGAAAGGCTCCGATACATCCCGTCCCGCCCCGGTTGCGCCGCCGGCACATTGCCATCCTAGACCATGATCGCTTCGGACCCGATCAGTCCGAAGCGTGAATCATCAGTCTAATCAAAAGACTAGAGCCGCATCGCGATTCGAAGAAAAGCGATCGTGCCCTAAGTGAGCGCATTTAAAGCGCCCCCGATCCAATGGACAAGCGGACTCGCCAGCTCCCGGATGCCGGCTGAGGATGATGAGCGCTCGCGGGCGAGCATCGCCATACGTTATGAGCGCGTCACCCATCTGATCGGGAACGCATGCCCGGCAACGTGCGAGGCGCCGCTCCGGCCTCTATGCTGGCCGGAACGGCGCGGAGTGGGATCAGTCGCGCAGCAGCTCGTTGATCGACGTCTTCGAGCGCGTCTTGGCGTCCACCTTTTTCACGATCACCGCGCAGTAAAGGTTCGGGCCCGGCGTGCCATCCGGCAGCGGCTTGCCTGGCATCGTGCCGGAGACCACCACGGAATAGGGCGGCACCTTGCCGAAGAACTTCTCGCCCGTCGCGCGGTCGATGATCGTCGTGGAGGCACCGAGATAGACGCCCATCGACAGCACCGAGCCTTCGCCGACGATGACGCCCTCGGCAACTTCCGCACGCGCGCCGATGAAGCAGTTGTCCTCGATGATCACGGGACCTGCCTGCAGCGGCTCCAGGACGCCGCCGATGCCCGCGCCGCCTGAGATGTGGCAGTTCTTGCCGATCTGCGCGCACGAGCCGACCGTCGCCCACGTGTCGACCATCGTGCCCTCATCCACATAGGCGCCGAGGTTGACGAACGACGGCATCAGCACCGCGTTAGGGGCGATGTAGGCGGAGCGGCGCACGATGCAGCCCGGCACGGCGCGGAAACCGGCGCGGCGGAAGTCGTCGTCCGTCATGCCCGCGAACTTGGAGGGCACCTTGTCCCACCAGTTGGCGCCGCCGGGCGCGCCGGAGATGGCCACCATGTCGTTGAGGCGGAACGAGAGCAGCACCGCCTTCTTGATCCACTGGTTGACGGTCCAGCCGTCGGCGCCCTTCTCGGCGACGCGGATCTCGCCCTTGTCGAGCAGGTCGAGTGTCTTCTCCACGGTATCGCGGACGACGCCGGTGGTTCCTGGAGAGATACCCTGACGCTCCTCCCAGATGGCGTCGATTGCGCTCTGCAACTCGGCGGTGTTTACGTTGGCTGACATCGGGCTCCCCGGCCTTTCGATCTTCGGATTTGCGGCCCGCGTTGTCGCCCGCAGGGAAAATACTGTCAATGCAAACGCATTCTTTCGTTTTTCGCATCAATTGGATACGTCCCGTTAAATCCCACGCCGGATACTCCCCACGTCGGGTGCTGATTTGCCAAGGGGATGAGCCGTGCTGCAGAGCGATAGGGTCGTGGCAGTTCCCGCCGCGAGGGCGAGCGGGAAGCCGAGTGGGAAGTGGATTGCGCACGAGGGCTTCGTCGCCGAGGCGGCCGTGCAGTTCGACCGGATCAACGGCACCGTTGCCCGGCTCGAGCACGAGCTTGAAAAGGCGCGCACCACGATCGCCGAGATGACCGAGGAAGTGAACCGCAACCGGCGCTTCCAGGCATTCGACAAGAGCATCGAGAATTCGCGCGACTATAAGATCACCGATCTGCAGCGCTGCGGCCGGGATCTCAAGGCGCGCTTGGAGCAAATGGAGGGCGACAAGACCGCCTATGCGAACATCACCTACAAGTCGTTCGTGGCCATCGACCGCAAGCTCGCCGAGCTTGGGAATCTGAAGCTGCTCATCGACCGGGCGGAGTTCGCCGCGCGTCGCAACGAGGCGCTGTTCCTCGGTGCCCTGGCGCTGGCCGCCGTCTCGCTCGCCTCACGCTTCTTCTTTTAGGCCGACACCGACGAGTGCCGTCCGGCCAGCGACTAGGGACAAGTCGTGCCATTGGTGAAACCGATGCTGCCGATATTGGCCCCGGAAACTTGGCAGGGTGTACCATTGATCACTACGTTTCCGGTCGAGCCCGGCGACGTCGTTGAGTCGGCTCGGTAAACGCCATATGGCGTGCTGCCGATTGCGTCGAACGAATTTCCGGTCACCGTTGCCGAGCTGTTGAGCATCTGCAGCGCGATCGCAGCTCCGCCCGCACTCGTGCGGTTGGCGACAATCGTATTCCCACTGACAAGAGCGTCAGTCGAGTTGATAAGACGGACCGCGAGAGCGTTACTGGTCGAGGCCGTCACCGAAATCACGTTGTTGGTGATTGTCGCGCCGCTGACGCCCCAGGCCTCAACGCCGTCGACAGCAGTAACGCCGGCCACATCGAACGCGTTGATCGTCATTCCCGTCAAAGTACTGTCGGCCCCCATGGACACGGCCGGACCCACGAAGTCATTCATTCCGGCATTGATGCTGGCGCCCGGTGCTACGGTCAGCACTGCCGTCCGTCCCGATTGGGTGGTCACCGCCAACTCGCCGGCGCCCATCATGGTTTGCCCCGTCTGAAGCTGCACGACGTCGGCAGCGTCGGCCACTGTGGTAGTGAAGGCGCCCTGCATGATGACGGTGCTGTCATCTCCGGCATTAGCCACCGCGGTTGCGAGATCCGCGCCCGGTGTCGTGGCCGCATCGATGACGGTGATGGCGCTGCCATCGGCGGTGTGCGTCGCCGTCTCGACGATGGCGGGCGCCCGTGTTGTCGTGGTTTCGGTGACGATATCGACATCGCGCACGACGTAATCGGTCATCCGCCGTTCCTGCCAGTTCAGCGGGCGCTCGTTGCGCTCCTCCTGGAGCGGAATGCGCAGCCGCGCGATGGCAAAGCCCTGGCTTCCGCGCACATCGTCCTCCAGGAATTCGGCGCCCAGCGTCAGGCGCGATTCCTCCGGTAGATACGGCACTTCATACATCGTCAGCTCGGCCCGCAGCCTTGGACCAGTCACCGTCTCGACAATGTCATCATCGAAGTGGAATACGCCCGCATAGAGCCGCAGCGCTTTGTTGTCCTCCACAGCCCATATCGGCACACGCCAGCCGACCTCGGCATCGAACCCCTGCAGTGCATACTCCTGGCTCACCGACGCCCCGAGCGTCGTCACCTGCACCGTGGTGCCGACAATACTCGCGAACGAGCCGCCGCCGGACGTCGAGCCGGCATATTTCGTCCGCTCGCCGAACGGTAGATAGGCGTTGGCACGCAGATCAAAATCGCGTCCCAGGGCCTCGACACCAAGCGTCGCTTGATTGAAGAAGTTGCCGAAGTCCGTGCGTTTGCGATCGTAATAGGCATAGGCGCCGAGGTTCCATCCCGAAGCAAACATGCGGCGCAGGGCTAGACCGAAGTTGCCCTCGTTTCCGCCGTCGTCGTCTGCGCGAATGCGCAGGTCGGTGAAAAACAGCGTCCGGTCGTCCTGCGCCAGCGGCACGAAAAGATCGAGCTCACCCAGGTTGCGTTTGGTTCCCAGCCATCCGCCCACGTCGACGTGGGCGCCTCACTTGGGTGTGTCGTTTGCTGATGCTGGGCTTGGCGCGACGGTAACGGCTGCAACGGCCATTGTGAAAAGCCGGGCAAGGCGCATCAAATCTTCCTTCGATCCAGGCGCCGGCCCAAGGGAGCCCGCATGCGTGTGATTCCGGCCGCCTACCACGGCGATCACGCGGAACCCATCGAACGCGTCAAAAAGGCAGGGAGCAGCCAAGACGGCGCTTAATCCGAATCGGCCAAGTTATTGTACGGTTCTCAGATTGGATACGCCACAAGTGCGCGACAAGCAGCGCGCCCACTGCAAGCAACCCCTCCGCTATGCGTCGAGAGCCAGCTCCTTGCATAAGACGCGCTCGCGCAACTTAAAGATTGGCCTCGATCAGCTTCTTGGCCTCGGGGCTGTCCCAGTGCGCCGGCCCGATCATGCGGCCGATCTCCTGCCCTTCCCCATTGATGAGGATCGTGGTCGGCATGCCGATGACGCCGAGCCGCGTGCCACCCTTCATGGTCGGATCGGCATAGGCTTCGAGATTTGCCGCCTTGATGTCGTCGAGGAATTTGCGTGCGCCTTCGACGCCGGATTTGTCGACCGCCAGCGCCACCACCTGGAACTTGTTCGAGCCGAGCTCGGTCTGCAACTTCGAGAGCGCCGGCATCTCCTCACGGCACGGCGCGCACCACGTGGCCCACACGTTCAAGAGCACCAACTTGCCGCGGAATGCCGTCAGGTCGATCTCCTTGCCCTGGCCGTCGAGGAAATTGACGTCGGCCAGCGGGGCGGGGCTCGGCTTGAAGACGAAGGTCGTCATCGCCCCGGTGGTGAGCGGATTGCGCCCCGCCTTGGAGGTGTCGGCGGCTGCCTGCGGCCCTGTGTCCGCTCCGCTTTGCGTCTCCGCTCCCGCCAGCGGTCGCGCGCCTTGATTGTCAGCGCCGCCAAACGTGACGTATACCGCGGCGAACGCTGCCAGCGCTGCTAGCGCGGCAGCCCAAAGATAGACCGAAGGGTGGCCTCGCTTCTCAACCGGTGGCTGGCTGCTCATTTGATTTTCCCTCTGCCGATGCCATCGGCCGGCCCTGACGGAGCACGAACGCCGTGACGGACAAGCCTGCTAACCGCATGTGGGGCGGTCGTTTCTCGGCCTCGCCCGCCGAGATCATGGAGGAGATAAACGCCTCCATCGGCTTCGACAAGCGGCTCGCCCCCCAGGACATCGCGGCCTCGAAGGCCCACGCTGCCATGTTGGCCGCCGCCGGCATCATCGAAAAGGAGGATGCGGACGCCATCATCGATGGCCTCGGCAAGGTCGATGCCGAGATCGAGGGCGGCACGTTCCAATTCTCCCGCGCCCTCGAAGACGTGCACATGAACGTCGAAAGCCGGCTCAAGGAAATGATCGGCACGCCCGCTGGCCGGCTGCACACTGCGCGTTCGCGCAACGATCAGGTCGCAACCGACTTCAAGCTCTACGTGCGCGATCGCATCGATGCGCTCAGCGTCGCCCTGGCGGCGCTGCAACTCGCCCTCGTCCGCAAGGCCGAGGAGCACGCGGGCACCGTCATGCCGGGTTTCACCCATTTGCAGCCGGCCCAGCCGGTGACGTTCGGGCACCATCTGCTCGCCTATGTGGAGATGCTGGGTCGCGATCGCGGCCGGCTGGCCGACGCCCGGGCGCGGCTGAACGAATGCCCGCTCGGCGCGGCGGCACTTGCCGGGACCTCGTTCCCCATCGACCGCCACCGCACCGCCGAGGCGCTGGGCTTCTCCAAGCCCACCGACAACTCGCTCGATTCCGTCTCCGATCGCGACTTCATCCTCGAGACGCTGGCCGCGGCTTCCATCTGCGCCGTGCACCTGTCGCGTTTCGCCGAGGAGATCGTGCTGTGGTCGACGCCGCAGTTCGGCTTCATCAAGCTTTCGGACAAATTCACCACCGGCTCTTCGATCATGCCGCAGAAGCGCAACCCGGACGCGGCGGAGCTGACGCGCGCCAAGGTCGGCCGCATCGCGGGCGCGTTCCAGAGCCTGCTCATCGTGATGAAGGGGCTTCCGCTGGCCTACTCCAAGGACATGCAGGAAGATAAAGAGGTCGCCTTCGACGCCCTCGACAGTCTCACACTCGCCATCGCGGCGACCGCGGGCATGGTCGACGACATGCAGCCCCAGGCCGCTGCGATGCTGGCGGCGGCTGGGAGTGGCTACTCCACCGCGACCGACCTTGCCGACTGGCTCGTCCGCGTCCTCAAGATGCCGTTCCGGGATGCCCACCACGTCACCGGCCGCATCGTCGCGGCGGCGGAGGCGGAGAACTTGCCTCTGGATAAGTTGTCGCTGTCGGCCATGCAGACCGTGGAGCCGCGCATAACCGCCGACGTTTTCACGGTTTTGAGCCCCGAGAAGTCGGTGGAAAGCCGGGTGAGTCATGGGGGAACGGCGCCACAGAACGTCGCCAAAATGGCCGCCGCCTGGCGGAAGCGGTTGGAAAGCAAGGCCCCGGCGCGCTAGATATGGCACGTGCGGCCAGCGCCCCGGTTCCGCCTTGTGGCGGTGGGATGCTTCGCTGCTGCTGGCTTTTCAGCGTGGGACGGGTCGGGGGACTATGCGCGTATCGTTGAAACCCAAGGTGACGCTTGCCGCTCTTCTGGCGGCCGGAGTGTGTCTCGGGCTCGGCGGTTGCGGCGTTCGCGGCTCGCTCGATCCGCCGCCCTCCGCCAAGGCCACCGGCACCGCGCGCTCGGCCGAGGCCGCCGGCACCCAGCCGGATTCCGCTGCGCCGCCCAAGCCGCACGAAGGCTTCATCCTGGATCCGCTGCTGCGCTGATCCGGCGAAACCGCCCAAGAACCTTCACTGAAGAACCTTCGCTTATGGGCTGGACCGCGTCCGCTTCCGACCCTATCAGTCTGGGGCGAAAGCATGATCCCGTTTCAATCCCGAGCGGGCATGCCCTGAAGAAGCCCCCGCCATGCACCACTTCCACTATAGGGACGGCGTTCTGTGTGCCGAGGACGTTTCCCTCGCGCGGATCGCCGCTGAAGTCGGCACGCCCTTCTATTGCTATTCGACGGCGACGCTGGAGCGGCACTACCGCGTGCTCACCGAAGCCTTCGCCGGGCAGGACGCGCTCATCTGCTTCGCCGTGAAAGCCAACTCCAACCAGGCAGTGCTGACGACCCTCGCCCGCCTCGGCGCGGGGATGGATGTCGTATCGGAAGGCGAGTTGCGGCGCGCCCTCGCCGCCGGTGTGCCTGCCTCGCGTATCATCTTTGCCGGCGTCGGCAAGACGCGCGGCGAGATGGCCTTCGCGCTCGAAGCGGGCATCCTCGGTTTCAACGTCGAGAGCGAGCCCGAGCTGCACGCGCTGAGCGAGGTCGCTAGCCGTGTCGGCAAGACTGCGCGCATCGCGCTGCGCGTCAACCCGGACGTCGATGCGAAGACCCACGCCAAAATCTCCACCGGCAAGGCGGAGAACAAGTTTGGCATTCCCTACGGCGAAGCCCGCCGCCTCTATCGGGAGGCGGCGAAGCTGCCCGGCATCGCCGCCACCGGCATCCATATGCATATCGGCAGCCAGATCACGCACCTGGAGCCGTTCCGCAATGCGTTCCGGCTGATGCGCGAGCTGGCCGAGGCGCTGATCGCCGACGGCCATAAGCTCGAGCACCTCGACATCGGTGGCGGCCTCGGCGTGCCGTACGTGTCGGAGGGCGAGGTGACGCCGCCGCCCTCGGCCTATGCCGAGATCGTCAGGCAGGAGTTGGGCAGCCTCGGCCTCAAGATCGTGATGGAGCCCGGCCGCGTGATCGTCGGCAACGCCGGCGTGCTCGTCACCAGGGTCGTCTATTGCAAGGAAGGTACAGATAAGACGTTCACGGTGGTTGATGCCGCCATGAACGACCTTATCCGCCCGACGCTCTACGAGGCCCACCACGAGATCTGGCCCGTCGAGGAAGCCAAGACGGCGATGCCCCCCGTCGTGCAGGATATCGTCGGCCCCGTATGCGAAACGGGCGACTATCTCGCCCTCGACCGCAAGCTGCCGCCCCTCGCCGCCGGAGACCTCATCGCCGTGATGACGGCGGGCGCCTACGGTGCGGTGATGTCGTCCAGCTACAACACGCGGCCGCTTGTGCCGGAGGTGCTGGTGAAAGGCGCCGAATTCGCCGTGGTCCGCCCGCGCTGCGGCATCGATGAACTGATCGGCCTGGACAAGGTTCCCGCCTGGCTGAAATAGCCCGCCAAATCGCCCTTCTCGCGGGCCGGATGACCAAAGTTTAATGGTGGGGCGGCGGCACCCCGCTAGGCCCGCCGCAATGTTCCGGCTATCGTTCGCCCATGACGGAGCCAACGGTCGCCTCCCCGGCCGATGCCAAATTCGCGCGCAAAGTACGCGCTAGCCGCTGGGCGCTCTATTTCGAGCGGCTGTGGCCGCGCATGTGGCTGCTGCTCGGGCTGATCGGTCTTTTCCTTTTCGTCTCCCTCGCCGGCCTGTGGCCGATGATCTCGGACACGGTGCATTTCCTCGTGCTGGCGCTCTTCGGCGTGGCGGGCATCGGGGCGCTCGTGCATATGGCGCGCACGCCCTTCCCCAGCCGCGAAGAGGCCGTCCGCCGTATCGAGCGCGTGTCCGGCGTGCCGCACCGTCCGGCGTCCTCCTATGAGGACACCATCACCGCCAACGCGGACGACCCGCGCACCGCCGCGATCTGGCAGGCCCACCGCGCCCGCCTCGCCGCGGCCCTGGCGCGCCTGCGCGTCGGTCCGCCCCAGCCCCGCGCCGACCGGCAGGACCCGATTGCCCTGCGCGGGCTGCTGCTTCTCGGCGTCGTTGCGCTCTTCGCCCTCGTCGGAGACAGCGCGGCCGACCGCCTACGCTCCGCCTTCCGTTTCAACTCCGCCATCGCCCTCGCCGAAGCCCGGCTCGACGCCTGGGTCACGCCGCCCAGCTACACCGGCCGCCCGCCGTTGATGCTCGCCGACGGCGCGCGCGGCCCCGCCGCCGCCTCCGAGCAGCCGAAGCTCATCGAGGTGCCCGAGCGCAGCATCCTCATCGTGCGTACCAGCGGCAAGGGTCTTGGCGCTCCGTCGCTGGAGGTGTTCGCGGAAGGCGCGTCCGAGCGCCAGCATATCGAGGCCAAGACGCCCGAAGCCGGAAAATCGACCGCGTCCCGCGGCGACATCTCCGAGATTCGCTACGAGATGCATTCCTCCGCGGAGATCCGCGTGCTGTCCGGCGGCTCTGAGCTGGCGCGCTGGGCGTTTTACGTGAAACCGGACAAGCCGCCTGTCATCGCCATCACCAAGCCGCCGGAGCGTACGCGCCGCGGTGCGATGAAGCTCACCTACACGGCCGAGGACGACTATGGCGTCGTTTCCGCCAACGCCGACGTCAAGCGCGACCGGAGCGAGGAAAAGCCCGTCGATCCGAAGAAGGCGTGGACTGTGCCTGACGCGCTGAAGGGGCCGCGGCCGCCCTATGAGCGCCTGCCCGAGATCACGCTGCGCCTGCCGCGCCCCTCACAGAAAGAAGCGCAGACCTACATCGATTTCGGACCGCACCCCTACGCCGGAAAAGAGGTGATCCTCACCCTCGAGGCGAAGGATGTCGCCGGCAATATCGGACGGTCTGAGCCCATCAAGCTCGTGCTGCCACAGCGTCAGTTCCAGAAGCCGCTCGCGCGCGCCGTCGTCGAGCAGCGCGCAAAGCTCATGGACGATCCGCGCTATGTTCCCCTCGTTAAGCGCGCGCTCGAGGCGCTGACGCTCGAGCCCGAAGGCTTCATCGATTCCACCTCCGTCTATCTCGGCATGCGCGCGGCCATCCGCGGCCTTGAGCGTGACACCTCGCGCAGCGGCCTCAAGAGCGTCACCGATGGAATGTGGGAGCTCGCGCTGCGCATCGAGGATGGCGATCTTTCCGACGCCGAAAAGGCGCTGAAAGATGCCCAGGACAAGCTCGCCGATGCGCTGGAGAAGGGCGCGCCCGATTCCGAGATCGACCAGCTGATGCAGAACCTGCGCGAGGCGCTGTCGAAGTTCGTCGAGCAGCTGACGAAGAACGCGCAGAACGAGGCGCCGCCCGAGGGGCTCGACCAGCAGAACCAGCAGTTGAGCCAGCAGGACCTCGAGCAGATGATGAAGAACCTCGAGGATATGACGAAGGCCGGCTCGCGCGACCAGGCGCAGCAGATGCTCAGTCAGCTGCGCGACCTGCTGGAGCGGCTTCAGTCCGGCCAGATGTCGAAGCAGCAGGCCGAGCGCGGCCAGCAGATGCAGAAGAAACTCAACGAGCTGGGCGACATCATCGGCCGTCAGCAACGCCTGATGGACGAGACGTACGGCGAGAAGCGTCGCCAGGGCCAGCGTCCGAGCGGTGCTATGCCGGGCGAGAACAACGGCCGCCAGCAGAGCCAGCAGGGCCAGGGCATGCGTGGTCAGCCCGGCCAGGGTAACGACCGCCAGGCTGGACAGCGCGGGCAGCAGGGGCAGCAAGGCCAGCAGGGTGGCGGCCAGGGCCAGCAGCAGGGCCAACAGGGTCAGCCAGGCCAGCAGGGTAAGGGCGGCCTCAGCGAGCAGCAGCAGGCGCTGAAGGAAGAGCTTGAGAAGCTGCGCCGCGAGCTCGACGAGCTCGGCATGGGCCGGGACGAGTTCAATCGCGCGCGCGATTCCATGGAGAATGCACAGCGCTCTCTGGAGGAAGGCAACAACGACACCGCCGTTTCCGACCAGTCCGAAGCGCTCGATCAGATGCGCCAGGGCGCACAGAAGATGGCCGAGGGCATGTCCAAGGACGGCGCTTCCCGCTACGGCCAGAACGGCGATCAGCCGCGCGACCCGCTCGGCCGTCCGCAGCGCTTCCAGGGGCCCGACGCCGGCAATTCCGTGAAGGTTCCCGACGAGATCGACATGCAGCGCGCGCGTGAGATCTTGGAGGAGCTGCGCCGCCGTCTCGCCCAGCCCGCCCGGCCGACGCAGGAGCTCGACTATTACGAGCGGCTGCTGCGCCGCTTCTGACCCCCGCATTCACCAATCGGGGATATCGCGGTTCCCCGATCCCGATTTCGCCACGGCGATGCGGGATGACTGCGCCCCATGCCGAAGACGCTTCGGGCCCTTCTCATGATTGTGACGCTGGCGCTGCCCGTGCGGGCCGCGTCGGCCGCCGATATCTGCGGCACCGGCCACATGCGTTCCACCGTCACCGATGGCGGCCAGCGGCTCGTCCTCGACTGGACCGGGCGCATCGATGGCGGGATGGCCCGCGCACTCTCCCAAGGGTTCGAGATTCACGGACGGGAGGTGACCGCGGTCGAGCTGTCGCTGAGCTCCTGCGGCGGACGCATCGATGAGATGACCGCCGCACTGGGTGTGCTCGATCGCATCAAGCGCACGCACCGGCTCGTCACCGCCGTCGATCAGGGCGCGACGTGCGCCTCGGCCTGCATTCCGGTTTTCCTCGCTGGCGAGACCCGCCGCGCCGCACTGAGCAGCCTCTGGTTCTTTCACCGTTCGTGGCGCGAGAGCGCCACCGGCGGCATCGACGAAGTGCGAACCCGAGTGTCGGACCGGCGGTTCGTCGCCCGCTACCTCGAGCAGTACTACGTTCCCGCCGGCGTCTCGCGCGAATGGCTGACGCATCTCGTCGAAATGATCGCGGGGAGCGGCGGCTACTGGCAGACGGGGCGTGACCTTTGGGAGGCCCGCAACGGCATGATCACCGAGACCATTGGCGACGTGATGCCGGAGCAGAACCGTCCGATCTATCTCGCGCCCGCGCCCGGCTGCACAGTGATGTGCCGAGGTTGAGCGGGCCGACCGTCACCGCGCCGGCGCGATCCTCACGGCGAGCCCGCCAACAACCTGATGGCTTACCACCTCGGTCGCGATGTGCCCGCCCGGCGGCGAATTGCCGGACCACCAGCGCTGCGCCTGACGGAAGAGATCGAGCGGCAGCCAGCTTCCGTCGACTTCGCTCAAGGGCGCGTTGTAGTCCGCGTAGGTGAACTTGTACTCGACGAAGAACGATAGCTTGGCGAGCCGTATCTCGACGCCCAGCAGCGCCTGGCCCGCCGGGCCGGCATAGTTGTATTCATAGGTGCGCGGGTGCGCGCTGTTCGTGAGCTGGAATTCCGTGTGCGGCAGCAGCACGCCACCGCCGAGCCCGGCATAGGGGCTGATGCGCGCACCGATGCCCGGCAGCCGCACGAAACCGTTCAGCAGCAGCATGTTATGGCCGTGCGAGAATTCTAGCTTGCTGACGATATCCTTGATGCGCGCCCGCGCAGGAAGTTCCCGCCCGTCGATCGTGCCTTTGAAGCCCGTCTCCTCGTCGAGCGGCGCGATGGCCTTCGAGTGGATGAAATCGAGGCCCGTGCCGAAGCCGCCCCCGGAGAACCACTGCGCAACGCGCGCGCCGTAGTAGATCGGGCTCTTGAAAGGAGCCGTGTACCAGTCGACCTTGTCGATGGTGAAATCGGTAGCGCCCTCGGTCAGCGGGTTCATCACGCGCGCGGCGCTCGGATAATTGTAGGGCGCGCCGGTGAAAGCGCCGATCACCGTCTCGCGGCCGAGCGCGACGGATGAGCGTCCGCTCGCCGCGCTGGTCTTTGCCGATTCTGCGCCACCATCGATCTGCGCCTGCTCGAAGACGCCAGCAGCGGCCTGCGCGATGATCAGCGCAGCGGCAGCGATCGCCCCCGCTGCACCGAGACGCCGCCGGTCCGGCATGCGCGCCGCGTCACCGGTCCAGCCGAGCGTGAGTAGGTGTGCCATCGGTTGTCCCCCGAACGTTCCCTCGGCGCCGCATCAGCCCTCAGCGGCAGTGTGTCGGCGGCAACCCTATGCGACGGCAGGCAGCACGCCAATCTCCGCCTGCAAGCGACGGTGTGTGCTCCGTTGACGCGGCCGGTTTGACGGAACTCAAGATGAGGTGCGCGGCCCGGCAAGGCGTTCCAGCATCCGGTAAACGGCCGTGATTTGTGGAGCGTCCCGCGTCAGATATTCGGGGCCGGTATAGCCCCACCAGTCCCAGCATCCCTGTGGATTGAGCGGGGTCGCCGCCGTCTGCGGGAACAATACGATGAGGTTATTGGTGTCCGCCCAGCGGGCATATCCGGAATCGCGCGCAAAGGCGTCGCCGACGAAGGTCCGGTTCTGTCCGCAGCCGTGGAAGGCGATGTGCACGCGGCAGCCGGCGTTGGCGCGGCAGGCCTCGGGAATATAGGCAATGCCGTCATCGCTCAGGCCGTGGTTCGCGAGCCCCTCGGTGAAGTAGTCCTGATCGAAGAGGACGAACGTGCCGCCCGCGCGCTCGGCGGGCGCGTTCAGCGCCCCGTAAATGTGCTTCAGCAGCGCGCCGGCTTGGTCGTAGTCACAGTTGACGATGTAGGGCTTGCCCGTGTAATCGCACGTCGGCCCGCGGTCGGCGGTGACGAACGCGTGCCCTGCCGGGATGTCGGACACATAGAGGATTTGCGCCGCCGGCACGCCGATGTCCTCGTAGAACTTCTGCGCCGCCGCGACGATCGCGGGAGATACGGTGGTGTCGTTCTTGCCGGTGAAGAGATAGACGCGGTCGCCTTTGACATCGGCGATGGGATCGATGCGCCCCTGTTCGGCGAGATGCTCCGCGCGGCGCGCGAGCTGCGCCGGATCCGGCACGCCGAACGCCTGCAGCGCATTCAGCATGCAGCCGTTGATCGCCTTCGTGAGATTGAGAAGCGCTGTGCCCGGGCCTGGAATGAGATCGGCATAGAGGCTCTCCGAACAGCCGTAGGGACCGCCGGCAATGACCGCCGCGCCCACGACATCCTTCGCATGCGCCATCTCGAATTGCCCAGCCATGTACGCGCCGGACGAGATGCCGGAGACGGACGTTGCATCGCGCTTTGCTTCGAGTGCGGGCAGCGAGGTGGAATGTTGCTCGCCGCACCCCGAAAGGGTGGCGAGCAGCGCCAACAGAATGGCCGGTAGCAGTCGTTTCGCCATCACGCTTCCGTCGTTGCGGACCCTTGGGGTCAGCAGACTAACGCGTCTGTCCCTCGCCCGCCATCGCCGCAAGCTCCGGAGCCTTGAGCCGCACCGTGACGCGATCCACGCGGCCCTTGGCGTCGACGACCGAAAACTTGACGAACCCGTTACCGTCCGGCTGCCAGACGACCTGCCGCGTGCGCGAATCGGAGGTGATCGGCGCGCCGTTGACGAGCCACGTCAGCGGCAGCACGCCGCCGCTGGCCTTGAGCAGCAGTGCTTCGCCTGCTTCGGTTTCAACCTCCGCACGGTCCGGCGGGAACGAGATCACGACGCGGGGCTCCAGAAATGGTCCCGTTTCCGGCTCGGCGCCGCCCTCGCGAAAGCGTTTCAGCGGCGGAGGCAGCTCGGAGCCCGTGACGCGCAGCGCGCCCGCGGGCGCTCCGGCGAGCGGCGTACGCCGGTCGCCCAGGCGCGCGAACGCATCGAACAGGATCGGCGCGGCGGCGAGGCGCCCCGTCAGGCCCGGCGTTGAAGCGGCATCCGGCCGTCCGACCCACACGGCAACCGTATACTTGCCGTCGAAGCCCACCGCCCAGGCATCGCGATATCCATACGACGTGCCGGTCTTGTAGGCGAAACGGCCGGCCCGCGCGTTGAGCGGCGGCGGGGCGTCTTTCAAAATGTCGCTCACGTACCAGGAGGCGAGCGGCGAGAGGAGGCGCTCGCGCACCGGCTGTTTCCCGTGAAGCAATGCCTTCGCCGCAGCGGAAACATCCGCGCGCCGATGCACGAGCTGCACCGCATCGCCCCCGCGGGCGAGGTCGGCGTAAAGCGTTGCGACGTCCCGCAGCGTAAGCCCCACACCGCCGAGCGCCATGGCGAGCGTCGGCTGGCCCTTGTCGGGGAAGAGCGTTTCGACGCCCACCTTGCGGAAGCGGCCGGCGAGCTTGCCCGGACCGACCGCCGACAGCACCTTTACCGCCGGAATGTTGAGTGATTGGGCGAGCGCATCGCGCACCGTGACCGTGCCGCGAAAATCCTCATCGAAGTTCTTCGGAGCATAGGAGCCGAAGCGCACCGGCCGGTCCTCGATCAGCGTCTCGGGGTGCGCGAGACCGGCCTCGAACGCGAGACCGTAGATGAAAGGCTTCAGCGTCGAGCCGGGCGAGCGGACGGCGCCCACCATGTCGACGGCGCCCGCGCGCGATCGTTCCAGATAGCCCGCAGAGCCGACGTGCGCGATCACCTCGCCGGTCGTGTGGTCCACCGCGAGTATGGCGGCGGAAAGCCTCTGCCCGAGAAGGCGCGTCTGCTCCTCCGCGAGGGCTTCCAGCGCGCGTTGCACGCCGCGGTCGATCGTGAGCCGGTGCACTGACAGCGCCGGATCGGCCCGCACCTCGGCTTCGCTAAGATGCGGCGCGAGCTGCGGAAACGCGCGACGGGCGGTCGGCACGCGCTCGTGGCTCGCGCGCTCGGCCTCCGCCGCCGTGATGACGCCCTCTTCCACGGCGCGCTGCAAGACGCGGTCGCGGGCGATGCGCGCGGCGCGGTGATTGCGATCGGGGCGCCGCCATTCCGGAGACTGCGGCAGCGCGACGAGCAGCGCCGCCTCGCCGACCGAAAGCCGCCGCGGCTCCTTGCCGAAATAGGCGAGGGAAGCGGCGCGCACGCCTTCGATGTTGCCGCCGAACGGTGCGAGCCGCAGGTAGAGGGTCAGGATCTGCTGTTTCGTGAGATGCCGCTCGAGCCGCAGCGCGCCGATGATCTGGCGTATTTTCGCCGAACCGGAGCGCTCATAGCGGCCCTCTACAAGTCGAGCCACCTGCATGGTGAGCGTCGATGCGCCCGACACGATGCGCCGGTGACGGGCAAGCTGCCACACCGCACGGGCGAGCGAGCGCATGTCGACGCCGCCGTGCTCGTAGAAGCGCTTGTCCTCGAACGCCATCAGCATCGCGAGGTAGCGTTCGTCGACATCGGCGATGTCGACCGGCAGCCGCCACCGCCCGTCCGCCGTCGTGAATGTGCGCAGAAGCTGATCGTTGCGGTCGACGACGATGGTCGAGACCCTCTCCGTCGCCGCCAGATCCGGCGGCGCCATACGGCTCACGCATCCGAGGAAGGTTCCCGCTGCTGCTGCGGATAGCGTCGCGGCCGCGACCGCAGCAATGGCGATGGTGCGTTTGCGCGGCAGACGGATACAGCGCCTGCGCGAGAGAAATCCGCGCGCGGGAAGATTTGCTTGAGCCGGTGCGTCTGCCATCGCGTGCGCCGTTACCCGCCTGATCTCTAATCGCCGTCGGCCCCGCATCCTTCGGGGATCCCCGACGGATGCGGAACGAGTGCTTGCCTACTTGCTGGGCGTGACGGTGAGTTTGCCCGCTCCGGTGCGTGCATACCGTTCCGGACGGTACATATCCTCGACCGTTGCCGCCGGATGAACGAACGTGCCCGGCGTTACCGCTCGCACGAGGTAGGCGACCGTCGCCGAATTTACCGGGCCGGCCGCGCTCGCCTGCCCATCCGGCGTCGCTTCGCCGTTGTCGTTCTGTGCCGCCTCTCCGTTGGCGGAGAAGTTGAACGCCGTCACGAAACGGTCGTCGCGGAACTCCGAGTGTTCCGGCTGCATGGTCGTCTTCAGCCAGTCGAGGGCCTTCACGTCGCCCGAGTCGACGAGCCGCGGGTTATCGATCTCGAACCCCGCCGGCAGGTGGTCGACGAGGAGCACGCGCCCACCCGCCTCCTGTCCGGTGACTTTGAGAACCGTCACGAGACGCTCGTTCTGTGCGATCTCCGAAGCGCCGCCGCTGGCGCTCTTGAGATCGACAGGGGTGCCGTCGAGCTTGAAGTACTGGCGCTCGATGGCGAAGCCCTTGGAGACGGCCGGTTCCACCGTGAGTGCCGACCCCAGCACCGTCACGACGGCATCGACCGGAGCCGTGCCGTCATTCGTCACCGTGAGCGGGGAGGCGACCACGTCCGCGGCCGAAAACGACCGCGTCACTGCGCCGACGACGGGAGCGCCGTTGACGATCAGCTTGAGGTCGTTGCCTTCCTCGGCCAGCGCGTTGGCCGCCAGCAGCATCCACGCCTGCTCCTGCGTCGAGGTGTGGGTGCGGCCCGAGTAAGCCTTGGCGACGACATCGACCAGCTTTGGAGCTTCCACGTTGCTCACCCGCGTCTCCGTCGCCAGCGTGATCAAGGCAGCGCTGTCACGCAGCCCCGAGCCGTAGTCGGCGCGATAGCCGCCGAGGCCGGTAGCCTCCGGCAGATCGAGCGCGTCGAGAGCGGACGCGAACGCCGCCTCGGCGCGCGGCTTGTCGCCCATCATCGCCAGCGCCGCGCCGAGCTGGGCTTTGGCGAGCGGCGTCGAGAAGCGGTCGAGGCGCGTATCGGCGTAGTAGCGCAGATCGCCGATCGGCGCGCGGCCGTTGCGGGCGAGAACGTAGAGCGCATAAGCCCGGTCCTCGCCGCCCTTCTTGAAGTCCTCCGCGTAGGCGATGAAGTTCTGCAGCCGGTCGAGCGCCCGGTTGAAACCCTGCGCGTTGACGTCAAAGCCCTGCTCCTTCGCGCGCGTCAGGAAGTCGGTGACGTAGCCCGTGAGCCACAGGTCGGTGGCCACCGGTCCCCAGGTGCCGAACGCACCGCCGCTGTCCTGCATGTCGAAAACCCGGTCCACGGCCTTCTGCACGCGCTCTTTCAGCTCCTTGTCCGGCGCGATGCCGAGCCCCGAAGCAACCGCATTTGCGTAGAGCAGCGGCAGCGCACGGCTCACCGTTTGCTCCGCGCACCCGTAAGGATAGCGATCGAGGGCAGTGAGCAGCGCCGGGATGTCGAAGCGTGCGATCGGACCGACGCTGATCGAGACGCGCGTGCGGTTGGCGATCATGTCGCGCACGAGGTCGGGCCCGAGCGAGATGCTGCCGCCCGGCTTCAGCGAGGCGATGGTCGTGCGCTTGATGTCGCCCGCGGGCGGTTTCACATCGAACGTCAGGTGGCGTTTGACATCGATGCCGCCGGGCCCGGTCACGCGCACGTCATAATCGATGAGACCGACGGCGGTGGGCTTCACCGCAATGCGCTCGGCGCGCCGCTCGCCCTCCTTGAGGTCGAGCTGTGCCGTGTGCACGGTTTCCTCCCCGCTGATGAGCGCGATCCCGTAGGCGGCCTGCGGGCCTTCCACGTTGTGCACGGCGATGTCGAGGCGTGCCTCATCGCCGAGCGTCAGGAAGCGTGGGCCCGACGCCGTCAGCGCAACGGCATCGCGCACGATCACATCCTGCTGTCCGTGGCCCAGCTTGTCGCCGCTCCACGCAACCGCCATCACGCGCACGGTGCCGTTGAAGTCCGGAATGTCGAAGCTCACCGTCGCGGTGCCGTCTTCGCCGACACGCACGATGCCGGAGAACTCCGCAACCGTGGCTTCGACCGGCGGGCTGCCCTGCATGCCCATATCCGCGCCGCCGTCGCCGCCGGACCGCAGCGAGCCGCGCTCGGCGCGCATGCCGTCGATGAGGCGGCCGTAAAAGTCGCGGATCTCGAGGCCCATGCGCCGTTGGGCGTAGAACCAGTTCTCCGGCGCAGGCGTCGAGAAGCGCGTCAGGTTGAGGATGCCGAGATCGACCGCGGCGACCGTCACATAGGCCTCCTCGCCCGCCTTGAGCCCTGCAAGCTTCACCGGCACGGAAAGTTCCGTGCCCGACTTGATCTTCTCCGGGGCGGAGAGCGAGACGCCGAGCGTCTTCTCCGTTTGGTCGAGACCGAGCCAGGCGACGCCGACCGCGCGGCTCGGCATGCGCTTCAGGCTCTCGTCGAGCGGACGGTAGAGCATCGCCGTGACATACGCGCCGGGGCCCCAGTCGGTGCCGACCGCGACGTCCACTTCACCGCCGCCGTTGGCAACGTCGATCTCCTGCATGGAGAGAAGGCCGCCCGCCAGCACCGAGACGAGCGCCTTGCCGCCGAGCTTGCTCGCAATGCGCAGCTTCGCGGTCTCGCCCGGCTTATAGCTCGCACGGTCGAGCGCGACGTCGAGAATCTCCGGGCTTTCCGCATCGCTCGCCGCAGAATACCAGCCCGCGTTGAACGTCATGCTCGCGGCCGGCCCCTCCGGATCGGCGGACGCCACTTCGAGCTTATAGCGGCCCCAGTCGACCTTGCCGTCGATCCTGGAGAATGCACCATCGGCGCTGGCCGATAGCTTGCCGTCCGCCACCTTGCGGGTGAGCGTGACGGCTTCGTAGTTCCATTGTCCGTCACGCCGATACCACTGCCAGTTCGTGTCGAGGCGGCTCAGCGTCCAGGTGAGGCCATCGGCGGCAACGCGCTTGCCCTCGGCGTCAAGCACCACGACCTCGAACGAAGCGGTCTGTGCCTCATCGAGCTCGTTGCCCTTGAACAGCGGCTTCACGCCGATGCGCGGCTGGCCGAGATCGACGGGGATGGTGATGCTGCGCTCGATGGTGCGCCCGCCGGTTTCGCGCAGACGCAGAATCACGTTCGCTTCCATCGGCTTCGCCGTGCGTTGGACAGCAGGAAGCGACACCGGCACGTTGGCGATGCCGTCCTTGTCGGTGGTGACCGCCGCATCGAGCGGCTTGCGCACGGGATCGACACGCTCGTCCGCGAGACCGAACTGGAATCCCGGATAGCCCGGCAGATCCTTCGATGAAGGTCGCACGACGATGTCGCCCTCGATGGCGAGATCCGCGGCCGGCGGGCCGTAGAGATAGCGGCCCGCGGCCTTGATCGACTGCGTCTGAGACGGCGTGAGCGCGGCAGCCGGAGCCTCGAGCTTGAGATCGAGCCGTTCAGGAACGAAATCTTCCACGAGGAACGAGACCTGGGTGATCGCGTCCTTCTGCGGATCGGTGTGCAGCTTTGCGCGCCACGTGCCGGTCATCGCGGAGGCGGCGAGCGGCAGCGTGATGTCACGGCCGCCGAGGCCGCGATCCTTCAGCGTGTAGCGCGCGTGCTCCACGCCGTCCGGGCGCGAGACGATGAGCGTCACAGGCAGGTTTGCAGCTTTCCCCGCGGCATCGCGCACGAGTGCCGCGATGTGCACGTCCTCGCCCGGGCGATAGACGCCGCGCTCGGTGTAGACGAAGCCATCCAGCGGTCCCGGCGCCTCGCGGCCCTTGACGCCGCGGTCGGTCAGGTCGAACGCACCGGAGGTGAGGTCGAGGAACGCATATTCGCCGGTAGCGCTTTCGGCGACGAGCAGCGCGGGCTGCAGGCCGCCTTCACCGCGCGAAAGTCCGGCTTCGAAGCGCGCATAGCCGCGCGCATCCGTCTCCGCGGTGCCGAGCACTTCGTTGTTGCGGGCGATCAGCTTCACATTGATGTCGGACGAAGGATTGGCTTCCGCCAGCGAGCGCACGAACGCGTGCACACCGTCTTCGCCGGAGAACGCCGTGAGGCCGAGGTCGGAGACGATGAACCACTGCGTCGCCTCCGCCCCGTAGGAATCATCGCCGCGCGCCTTCTGTGAGGGACGCGCGATAGCAACGTAGACGCCCGGCTTCAGCGTGCCGACCGCGTCCGTCACCGGCAGGGCGGTCGTCATCTCCTCGTTGAGCTTCTGGGGCACGTCCATCGAGCCGGCGAAGACCTTCTCGCCCGACTGCGTGCGGATCTGGTCGACCTCATAGCGCTGCAACTGGCGTTGGAAATCGCCGCTTTCGAGCGCGCCGACGAGATTGCGGTCGCCGATGCGGTAAACCTCCACCTCCACCTTCGCGGTGTTCACCGTCACGAGCGGAATGCCCTGCTGGCCGCGGCTCGGCAGCACGTACGAGCGGCCCGAGAAGCGCACGAACGGCTTTCGGTCCGGCACGTAGACGGCGATGTCGATGTTCTTGCGCAGCTCCTCGTCCACGGCCGAAGGAAGACCGGCGCGGACCTGCACGCGGTAGCGCTGGCCGTGCGCAAGGCCGTCGATGCAGAGCTGGCTGTCCTCCGCGGCGACCGATTGCGGATCGTGGCCGTCCACCGAGACGTACTTCGAGAAATCGACCTCGCTGCGGGCGAGGCTTTCGGAGAACTGCAGGCACAGGCGCGGGGCGGCGGTTTCGGCTTCGGCCTTGTAGTCCGTCATGCGGAAGCCGTGCTCGGCGCGCAGCCTGTCATAACTCTCCCGCACTGCCCCGTTGTCAGCCAGTGCAAGGCTCGCCTTCAAGGCGTCGATGGCAGGGCGATAGTAGGAGCGGCGCTGGAGCGCATCGCCGAGCACCGCGAGCGCGCGCGCCTTCTGCGGATTGTCCTTGGCGCGCTCGTAGGCGATGTAAGCGGCGCCGGAAGCATTCACCGGCAGGTCGTAACGCTCGCTTTCTTTCTCCGGATCGGGCGGAATGGCGAGCAGAGCGCGTGCGAGGCCGATCCAGGATTCGACATCCATGCCATCGACGGCGACCGCCCCGGCGTAGCTGCGCGAAGCAGCTCGCGGGTCGGTACGCATCGCGCGCTCGCCGTCGCGGCGCAGGTCCGCGGTGCGCTTGCCCGCGATCTTCCAGTTCGATTTCAGATACGCTTCGTAACGGTTGGCATCGTCCTTGACGCCCTGGTGGGCGAAGGCGACGGCCTTTGGCGGCGTGGCTTGCTGCGCCATTGAAGGCGCGAGCGGCAGCAGAAATGAGAATGCGAGGAGTAGGCGGGCGAGGAAAGGCATTTTGGCCACCTTGAAGGTCTGAGCCGGAACGGTCCGAGATCGATTATCGTGAAGTCCGCGAGCGCGTTGAAGGGAGCAGGGCCCAATGTCCATAGGGTGACGGCAAGCATCGACTTGCCGGCATTTTCTCCCCGTTGCGTGCCCTTATACCTTGACCCCCGGATACCTCGATCGGCGAACGCAAATGGGGCCGGCGCGATGCGCCAGCCCCATAGAACGCGAAACGTAAACGTTGGCGCCTACTGGCGGTGCAGATCGTCGGGAATCTTCTCTGCCGCCGTGGCGATGTTCGGCATCTTCGTCAGCGTCACGAGGGAGGGCATGGCGACGAGCGGCGCCGTGATGCGCCACAGGCTTTCGAACGAGCGCGTGGCGTGCGCGCCGGTCTGGGCGCAGTCGTGCGCATAGCGCTCGAAAGCATCGCGCTTGCCCGCCTCGCGGCGCATGCAGTCGCCGAGCCAGGTGCGGGTGGGGGTGAGGACGAGCTGCTCGTGGGCGGCGAGAAGGCGGCTGTCGCGGGCGATGCGGCACTCGCTCGGCACGACGAAGGGAGCGGCAAGGTGCGCGCCGGCCTGGTCGATCTCGCTGAAGATGGCGCGCAGACGAAGGCCCATGGATGAAATGCGGTCAGCGTGGGCACGCAGGGCCTGGGCGACGGGGCTCTCGGCCGAGCGGGCGATCAGCAGATAGCAGGCGTCGGTCGCATGCATGCCGGTGGCGGCGCGGGCATCGAGGTCGTCCGCAATGAAGGCGGTCAGTCTGGAAATTTTCTCCGCGATGGAAAGGCCATGCAGTGATGATGGTGCCTCAGTCGACATGACCGTGATCCCCCGTGTTGCCCCGGTGAAAGCCGCGCAAACTGCGCCGCCGAGGTTTGTTGCTGTTGCCCGGCATTAAGCTGCCATTTGGGTTAAACAAGTGTTGCTCGGTGCCTCGCCAAGTCCGCTTTCATGCATGCTCCGACAACGGCTTAGTCCACCATCTTTCGCAGGACCCGTGGCGGCTCGAAGTCCGTAAGATGCATTTCCTGTGGAACAGAACGACGATCGTCCGCGAGCGTCCGATCGCGCCGCGGCGGGCGCGGAAAATTCTTTCTGCCACCTTCTGCCGCGCCCGGATTTTT
Source organism: Hyphomicrobiaceae bacterium (assembly GCA_044507625.1). GTDB lineage: Bacteria > Pseudomonadota > Alphaproteobacteria > Rhizobiales > Hyphomicrobiaceae > Hyphomicrobium_A. The sequence goes on from JBIQJE010000020.1 coordinate 39,060, forward strand.
GCGGCTCGACCGGTGAGCGGGCACAGCACGCGATGGCCGCGGGTCGGCCCGACGGGTGCGGGGGGAGAAGGGACGGCAAACGTTGAGTCGCACCCGGCGCGAAAACCGCTGGCGGTTGCCGCGGATCTCGAGAGCGAATTTGCAGCGGACGCGGAATGCATGGGGGCGCCGGCGCGACGGGCCGGGAACGGGGCGGAGCAGAACGCTGGAAACGAATGGCATGGCCGCTCGCACGGGACTGAGCGCAAACCCGCTCCTGGCCCGCAATTGCTAGCCATTGTTTATGGCGATATTGGCCCCGTCCAATGGAGCGATGGCTCGGCCCGTCGCGCCGTTTTGCTCGTCACGCGGATCGTGCGTATCAGAACGTGTGCAACAGCATGAATAGGCCGACGCCGACCGCCGGCCCTAAAACGGTCGCAACCACGAGCATCATGAAAGACTTCGCAACCATAACACTACCCCGCACCAAACGCCGTCCGGCAATGCGGCAGGCGTCTCAGTCTCAAGCCCCAGGTCTCCAGAAACCCCCTCAAATTTCCGGTGACTTCCCAATTTTACATTAGAAGAAATCAGTTGACACGCCCTGTTTGCGGGATTCGAAGAACGCAGGTTCGCATCTGCGAAAGCCGTGGAACGCGCGGTCCATTTATCCACAGGGCATCGACCGAAAAAACGCGAATAGTCCGCGCTCTTTAGCCGGCATTTTTGCGCAATTCGGTTGAGCAGAGCTTAAACGCCGCACCCATCTATTCTTGCCACGGCAACCTGTGGAAGCGTGGCATCCGCGCACTATTCAGCGCTTGCCTGCAGCACCCGCTGCAGCCCGCGCCGGCGGATCGAACAGGCGTAGCTGGCGTTCGTCCTGGCCCTTCGTCTCGCGGGAGAGCTGCTCGATGCGATCGAACGGCACCTGCTCCGCCATGATGAGGGAGCGCTGCGCCTTCATCGAGCGCACGAGGCCCTCCTGCACGAGGTGGAACTCGCCCACGGTCTGGCCGGGAAGCACCGCCGCCGGGTCGAGGCCGGACTCGCTCTGGAACGCCGCCTTGAGCTTGCGCAGCGCCGTGTCCTCGCGCACGCGGCCGATGAACCAGCTCGTGATCTGGTCGCGGCTCTTGTAGTCGAGGTCGCCCGGCGACTGGGTCGCGAGCATGATGCCGAGGCCGGCCGAGCGCGCGCGCTTCAGAAGGCTCTGCAGCGGTTCTGCGGTCGCCGGCTTGGAGTTGGCGGGAATGTAGAGGTCAGCTTCGTCGAACATGACGACGGCCTGCAGCTCATCGTTGGGGTTGCGCTGGCAGAAGCGCAGGGCCTCGGACAGGAACTGCGACACCCAGAAGAGGATGTTTTCGTTGTCGCCCAGGAAGCCCGTATAGATGATCGACAGCCGCGTGCGTCCCGCGCGGGCGTGCGGGCCAAGCCCCAGCAGCGATTCCATGCTCAGGGATTCGCCGCCCGCTTCGAACAGCGCCGCGTTGCGATGGCGAAGGCTGTCGAGCTGAGCGACGAGGTCGCGCCGCAGCTTTCCTGAGGGGTCCATCCGCTGCGTGAGGTCGGAAAGCTCCGGATCCTCGTCCTCGAGCAGATTGATGAGGTCCGAAAGCGTCACCTCGCGGCTGTGGCGCGATCCGAGGATGCGCAGCGCCACCGACAAGGTCCCGGACTGTTTCTGATGGGTCGCCGAGTTCTTCAGGTGCAGCATCTCGCCGAGCGCCGCCGCCGAAAGGTTGGCGAGCAGTTGCTGCTCGTGCTCGGGCAACTCGTTGATGCCGTTGGGAAGCAGCGTGATCGAGATGGGGCGCCCCGAGGATCGGCCCGGTGTGAACACCGCGACGTCGATGGCGTCGGCCAGCTTCTCGCGCTCCCCGCGGCGCTCGGAGAACTCTTCGTCGTTCTCGCGCCAGACGTCGGGGTTCGCATAGGAGCAGAGGTCGCCCTTGCGGTCGAGGAGAACCGCCGGAATGCCGCGCAGCAGGAGTTGCTCGATGATGGAGAGTGCGAGTGTGGTCTTGCCGGAGCCCGACCCGCCGAGCACCGCGGCGTGCCGCTTGAGGACGTTCTTGTTGAGCGTGACGGGACGGCCGCCCGCGCGTAGTTCGCGCCCGCCATAGATGCTGTCGCCATCGCTGTTCTCGTCGAGGATGACGGACAGCGGAAGCTGCTCCTCTTCCTCCGCCTCGGTAGCAACAGCATCGGTGCCGTCGGAAGCGGTCACCTCGCCAAGGGCGCTGACGAGGCTGCGCCCGCCGGAGGCCCGCGTGCCGCTGGCCGCCGCTTCGACCTCGACCGCAGCCGACTTCGGCAGCACGCGCCCGAGCAGGTCGAGGCGCAGGAGCTGGATCATTACGGTGAGATTTGAGAGCAGCTTCGCCCCGGCAAGCCACGCGGCAAAGCCGGGATCCTGCCGGTGGTGCGTATGGAATTCGCGCACCATCATCATGCGCTCCCATTCGGCGATGGGAACGGTGAGCGGTCGCCCGCCGTTCTCGCGGAACTTGCGCACCGCCTGGGCGGTCTGGTTCTTGCGGTTCGGCGGGAAATCCGACGCGCGCAGCATGAAGCACTGCTTGGTGCCCATGTTGGCGAGCACCCGGTCGAGCTGGCGCTTCAGCCCGCCGCCCTGTGTCGGCCGGTTGCACACGAACACCCGTCCGTCGGTGGCGAAGCCCGCGCTGTGCTTCAGCGTGAAGTCGATGGCGGAGATGTCTTCGCCCAGGTCGACGCGCTCGACGTTGAGCAGCACCGTGCCGTTCCATTCATCGCGCGCGAGCGGCAGCGCGCCGGCGAGAACTTCCAAAAGCTCGCCTTCATCGGAGGGAATCTCGGCCTCCGAGGCGCTCTGGAAACGCTCCCACGTGTCGCGATAGTCGACGGCTGGCGCCAAGGCCGAGACCGGGGCGTCCTCGGCAATGCCGAGGCCGAGCGCGGCGGCGAGCCGCGAAATGAAGCCGCTGCTGCGCTCCGGCTCGCGCCCTTCCGCGGGCTCGGCGCCCTCCTCGGGCTCTTCCGCTTCCGGCGACGTCTTGCTGCGCAGACGATTGTGCGCGTGTTCCAGGAGGCGCCGCGTCGAAAGTCCGGCGAACTCCTCGTAGAACTGCGGGCCGAAGTAGGCCGAAGGATCGGGATATTCCGCGCCGCCCTCGCCCGATTCAGCAATGTGGGCGAGCCGCTTCGCGATGATGAGCCGCGCCTCTTCCGGCGTGCGGCTATCGAGCAGCGCCACGGGGCCGGCCTTCTCGATGCGGTCGATGTACGATTGGGCAAGAACGCCGCGTACCTGGCCGTAGAAATCTTCCAGGCACGAAATGATCAGAATGGCATTCGGCACGCGGTTGGCGATCTGGATGAGATCGCGCACCGCGCGCTGAAAGCGCTCCTCGGCGTCGGAGAAGAACCGCAGGTCCTCCACCTGATCGACGCAGAAGACGAGCGCGGCGCGATCGATGCTCCACATCAGCGCGCCGAGCGCGGATATGATCTCGAACGCGCGGTCTTCGCCGTCGTTGGGATCGAGCGCGGCCACGGCCTGGTGGGCGAGCTCGGTCAGCGGGCGTCCGTGCAGGTACTGGCGGATGCGCTGGTCGATGCGCGGGTCTTTGCGCTCCAGATAGAGGAGGGCGCGCACCACGTTGATATCGAGCTCGAACTCGGCGTACTTCGGCGCGGCAACGATGTCGTCGGCAACCTTCAGCACGAGCTTGGCGAGGCGCGCTTCGTCGAGGCTCGCTTCGCGCAGGTTCTGCAAATCCTTAGGATCGACCGCCGCGTCATCGAGCATACGCGCCGTGAGCCGCGCGAGCGCGCTCTCCCCCGACGTATCGGGATCGTATGTCTTCTCCAGCGAATGGACGAGGCGGCGCAGATAGTAGTCGGCGTAATTGGCGACATCCGGCGTCATCTGCGCATAGCCGAAGTATGCCGAGCCGTCGCGGTGCGCCTTGGTGCGCAGGGCGCGCAAAAGATGGGTCTTGCCGGCGCCGGACTGGCCATGGAACAGCAGGATCCGATCCTGTGTGCCGGGGCCCTTGCCCGCGATGATGCCCGACAGAAGATCGTTGAACTTGCGGCGCGCCTTCGCGTGAACCTCGGCGACATCGACCGGGTCCGCCCGCCAGATATCGTCCTCCCACGTGATCGAATGCTCGAACGCGGAGAACAGCCGGTCGGGTGCTGGCTGCGGGGAGACTTCTTTAAGCTGCATCAGTCCACGGCCCTCAACGTCCCAGTGTTCCGATTGCGATGTTCGCCGGAGTCTGAGGCTTGGCGGTGAGCGAACGTCGGAATCGGAAAGGACACCGGAATCATAGCTTTGCCAGCGCGATTGAGATCGAGAAATTCGCTTGGCTCCCTGATGCGACCGACGGCGCGCTTCTCGATCATCGCGCTAGTCCTCGACTCGCACGTAGTGCCAGACGGTGTTCTTGTAGAGGATCGCGGAATCCTCGAACTCCTTGATGTTGTTTTTGTTCTTGAGGTCGGCTCCGGACAGCACCAATTGGCCCGCCCGGTGGGCGCCCGCCAGCATGTCCTTGAACTCGATCTCGGAAAGACCCCATTCGGGGTGAGAGGTGCGAATCGCGTCCCACACCTTTGAAATAAACGCCTTGCGAGCCCCTGGCCAGCCCTCGGCGCTGGTGCGTGCCGCCATAAGCACACCGGCAGAAAATTGCGCCAGTCCAGGGCGCTGCGGCATTGCTTCAGGTTGCGGTGTTAGCGCGGGGGTGGGCGGCGAAAGTGATTCGCTCGCAATGCGCAAGGGCGGTTTGGCCGGCGATGCCGGCAAATCCGGCACGCCGCCCGATGCCATCCGGCGCAATACTGCAAGGCGGAGTGCATCGACATCATGGCGCGCGCTGCCGGTCTGGTCGGCGCACAGCGCCGCGATGAGGCGCGCGTCGGTCGGCAACTCCCGCGGCTTCTTCAGGAGCTGCCCGGCGAGCACCCGCCCTGCCTTGGCCGAAAGCGCCGAACCCTTGCCGAGGCCGCCCTTCACGTTGTCGCCGAATGCGCGCTCCAGCGCGACGAGGGCGAGCCCCGCCCGCAGCTTGGAGGGCGAAAGGGCCTGGCGCATGGCGAGGCCAAACGTGTGCTGGACGATGAGCGCGCTGAGGCCGTCGCGGCGGGAAAGCGCGGCGCGCAGGGCTGGCTTTTTGCCGTCGATGCCGAGAGCGCGGGAAACGAGCCAGATATCGCGCTGGTCGGCCCAGGTGCGCGCGGTCGCGTCTTCGATGCCCAAGAAGCGGGCGACCGCGACTTCGCCAGTTTCGGTGAGCCGCAGCTTACTGCGCGCTTCCCGCACCAGTCCGCCGACCATCAGCCGCGCGAGAGTGGTGTCGGCCGTCGTTCGCCACTGCGCCGCGTTGAGCCGCGGCGCGAATAGAGGCGCAAGATCGCGCACCACCTGCGCCCGGCTGGCGCCGCCCGAGCAGGCAACGCGCGAAAGGATGAGATCGTCGATGGGTCCGGCCGCGCCGTCATTCTCCGGCGACGCCTGGGCACTCCTGCTCAGCGCCGACATGCAACGCGTCTCCTCATGCCATGCATGGCCATACGCGCGAATCAGCGGCCCGCTCGCAGCGAATTGTGTGGGAGTTTGCCGCCTCTTCAAGTGGGTGGGCGCGCTTGAGCGGCGAAAAGTTGCATCGGCGCACAGCCTTTTCTGTCTCCCGCCCGGCTTTCGCCCCACAGGGGTCAAATTGGCGACACCAAAATGGAGCGTGATCGTTCCGGGTGCTTCGCGGGGAAGCCGCCAACGCAAGCGAGGGAAGAACCTCACGAATTCGGGATCAGACAGGCGAGTGCGCCGCTTCCGGACGTGCGGTTACAACCCATTAGCATTAACGGCGAGTTAACGGGTTTACGCGATGATTGGTAGTTGGTCCGCAACCGTCCACGCGGGGGTAGCTCGTATGTATCGCGTCGCGCTATGCGCAGCCGCTGCTGTTGTTCTCGCTGCCTGCAGCCTCGGCTCCGGCACGCCCATCTCCTCCGGATACAACCAGACCGATACGACCGGCTCGATCGCGGCCTCGCCCAACCTGCAGAGCGTGGCCCTCGGCGGCGAGCCGTCCGCACGCCGACCTGCGGTTGCAGGCCAGCAGTACGCCAAGCTCGACGATCAGGCGCCCAGCGGCTCCTATGAGAAAGCGCCGGTCGGCGCGCTCTCCGACCGCGATTACTCGCACACCGCCCTCGACCCCGAGAAGGCGCGCGACATCATCAATCAGTACCGCAAGGACAAAGGTCTGAAGCCGCTCAAGCTCAACGCCGAGCTCACCGAGGCGGCCAAGGCCCACTCCCGCGACCTCGCCAAGTGGGACCGCATCTCTCACTATGGCTCGGACGGCTCCAATCCATGGGACCGCGTGAAGCGCACCGGCTTCAAGGCGCGTCTCGCCGCCGAGAACGTCGGCACCGGACAGGTGGACTTCCTCGAGGTGATGCGTGGCTGGAAGGAAAGCCCCGGCCACAACAAGAACCTTCTTCTCGGCGACGCCACCCATATGGGCATCGCCCTCGTGCAGGATCCCCGCACCGAGTTCAAGTCGTTCTGGACGCTGGTGATCGGCGCTCCGATGTGAGGCGCGCCCGTAGCGCCGCTCAGTGGCTGGCGCTGCGTTTGAAGAGGTTGCGCCATACGGCAACCTCGATGCCGAGCGAGCGGCTCACCACGAAGTTGTTGAGCAGCGCCCCGGTCATCAAAGCGGCCGACGTCGCCGTCGCCGCGCCGATGAGCCCGTAGTACGGCACGAGCAGCAGGTTGAGCACGACGGTCATCACCGCCATCGTCACCTGCACCATGGCGCTGATCCCCTGCTTGCCGAGCATGTTGAGCAGGAACTCGGACGGCCCCATCGCCGCGCGGAACAGAAACCCGACGATGAGGATCAGCATCACGGGATAACCGGATGTGAAGCCGGGGCCGAACAGCCACAGCAGTGGCATGCCCATGGTGAGGAGTGCAATGCCGGCGGCCACCGATGGCCAGAAGGTCCAGTGCGAAGCTTCCCGCGCGAAGCGGTCCAGTTCCTCCCGGTCGCCACGCGCCGAAAGCGCCGCGAACTGGTTGGCGACGGAGCTTCCCACCGCATAGTGCACGAAGAGGATGAGCGACATCGTTTTGGCCGCCGCGAAGTAGATCGCGACGTCCGTCGGGCTCATATAGTGCGATATGACGAGCACGTCGGCGCTCTGCAGCGCAAATTCGCTGGCATTGATCGCCAGCAACGGCCAGCTCGTCTTCAGCCACAGCGGGAAATCATAACGGCGCTCGCCGCGCCCTACGGTTGCCCGGATGCGCCGGTCCATCAGTACCGTTTGTACGATACCCGTCACCCACGTGGCGACGATGGCGGCGGCAACGGCGGTATGCGCATCCATCGGCAGGTCGGCCTCGTGAGCGATGACCATCGCAACGAGCAGCAGCGCCGGGCGCAGGATATAGGGCGGCACGAGCGACAGCCCCATCCACGCGAAGGCTTTGCCGATGCCGTCCTGCACCCACGTGAGCGCATAGACCGGAATGCATATGAGCGCGAGATAGGCCGGCATCATGAATGGCTGATCGAGCGGTTCGAATAGATAGAGCCCCGCCAGCCCGGCCAGGGCGACAAGGGTGCCGACGCCCAGGGACAGCCAGCGCGAGCCGCGCACGACGCCGCGCACGAGCGCGGTCTCTCCCGTTTCGCGGTAGTGGGGCACGAACCGGATCGTCGCCACGCCGAGCCCGAGGTCGGCGAGGCCGCCGAGCACCATGACCCACGTCCAGACGAAAACGTAGATTCCGTACTCGTAGCTGCCCATCCAGCGCGCGAGCGCGATCTGCGAAAGGTAGAGCAGCGCGGCGCTGGCGCAGCGTACGCCAAAGGCCGTAAATGCATCGCGCTGGGCGCGGTGCCGGTCGCTGGTGCCGCGAAGCACCGTCATGACGTGCGCGGGCAGCGCCTGCGCGATACGCCACAGCTCTGCCAGCGGCGGGATTTTGACGGCGGCAGCGATTTGGCTCATGGCCGGATCATCATCACTGCTGCATCCGGTCGGCCTGCCGCTCGCGCACGCGTTCGGCAACGTCCGCCCAGGCGACGGATCGGTCGTTGTCGCCGTTCTTGAAGTGAACTGCTGAGAAGAAATCGGCCACCTCTGCCGCGTGAAGGCCATGCTTCGCCTCGAGCACGATCGCCATCGCGTCGAACTCGGGCTCGTCTATGGACGGCTTGTGTTGCCAGACATTTGCCATCAGTGCTGAAACCCCGTGTGGTCTTCGATTAAACCCGGGTTTCAGCAAGAAGCGCGCCAGGAGACCTGATCCAAATTGAAACTTGCCTCAGCGCGCCGGCGTTCGTGTGTGCTAGGCTTTAGGTGAACTTTCGCAGGAGGATGCGATGCCTTCACCAACGCGGTTAACGCTTCTTAGCGCGGCATCCATGGTGATGCTGGGTCTGGCCGGCACCGCCGTGGCGGATCCGGCTCCGGCGGGCGACAACAGGGCAAACGCTGAAGACGCGAGCGGGGCTCAACGCGCAAGCGAGAATGGGGCTCCCGCCGGCGAGAGCAACGTTCGCCGCGCGCCCCGTCCCCAATTCGAACGGCCGGCCGGCTGCCCCTATCGGGACGGGAAGCTGGAGCTGATCGTCTAAGCCGCGATCGCTTGGGGCCCGGCAGGCTCCCGGCAGGTCCGCTAGCAAGCGCCGCAGTCAAAGAGATAGCGGCGCGCTGCTATCCAACGAAGCAGAGCGCTCTAGAGCATTTTCCGACGAAGTGGATGCCGGTTCGTCGCAAGAAAATGCGACCAATCAAAAACCTAGAGCGTCCGATCCGATTCCATCGGATCGCAAGACGCTCTAGTGCTGCTGGAATGCCGCCGCAGGCGGCGGCATCGTCCCGCGCAGCTGCACCGAGGAAGCGTCCCCGCTTCCCGCTTCCACCTCGACGGTGATGGGCGCCGGCCGCGGCTCGGCGCCGCCCTCCGGGGCGCGCCTGGCGGCCGAAGGGTTCGCAGCGGTGCCCTCTTTCTTCACGGCATTTTTCCCGTCGCTCTTCTTTGCGGCGGTCGCGGGCTTCGCCTTGCGTTTCTTGGGCGGAGGCGGGTTGCACCCCCAGGACGTGACGTCCTTACGCACGCTGCGTACGGGCACGATGGCGCTGGAGGGCATGTTGTCGAGGGTGGTCGAGTTGAACAGCTGCTTCCAGCCCTGCTGCTGGAAGCCGTGCTCCAGGAGGCTCGCCGCCCGCACGTTGCGCTCCGCGCTGGTGACGTCCCCGAGGACGACGGCGACGACACGCCGCCCCTCGCGGCTCGCGGTGGCGACGATGTTGAATCCGGAATCGCAGGTGAACCCGGTCTTCAGCCCGTCGGCACCCTCGAACGACCGCAGCAGCCCATTGTGGGACACGAGCCGCATCTTCCCGAGATGCATTTCGGGCTTCGTCCAGTAATGCGCATACTCGGGATATTCGTTGATGATTGCGCGCGCGAGCTTGGCGAGATCGCGTGCCGTCGTGACCTGGCCGGGCGCGGGCAACCCGTTCGGATTGACGAACTGCGTGCGCGACATGCCGAGTTTCTTCGCCGTCGCATTCATCTTGTCGACGAAGGCTTCCGTCGACCCGGAGACCGCCTCCGCCAGCATCACCGCCACATCGTTCGCCGATTTGACGATGAGCGCCTGCAGCGCCTTGTCGAGCGTCAGCTCGCCACCGACGGGCAAGCCGATTTTGCTCGGCGGCTGAGTATGTGCCGCGGCAGAGCAGGATATCTTCGATTTGAGGGTCAGCCGGCCGGCCTTGATCTCGCCGAAGACGACATAGGCCGTCATGATTTTCGTGAGCGAGGCCGGATACCAGAGGTCGTCAGCGTCCTCGGCGAAGAGGACCTTGCTGTTCGACAGCTCGAATACGAGCGCGGGACCGGCATCGGCCTGGCGTGGAGCAAAAGCTGCCAGCAGCAGCAGGGTGACGAATGCGGTGCTGCGGCGCATGCAACTCCCCCCGACGGTCATGCCCGGCGGATAACATATCCACGTCGGCAGCCGCAACGCGCCGCCGGGACCTTTGCCTCTTAGTGTGTCAGTTGGCGCACACTGGGCAGCTAAATGGGGCAAAGGTACGTCGGCGAACGCGCGCGGAAATGGGGCCAGTGCTGCCCGGGTGCCTTTGAAAAAGTGGGCACCGGTTTTTCGATAAGAAGCACGATCTGACAAAAATCGAAGCCTTCTGCGATTCAGCGAAAGTCAGAACGCTGCTATGTGGCGAGCACGCGATAGGCGTGCGTCATCGCCAGCATCGCGATGGGAGCGGCTACGAACACGCCGATGCCGAGCGCGAGCAGGCCGAGCATGATGATGCCGATGAGCGCCAGCGCCAGAAGGCCGATCTGTCCCTTGTATCCCTTGGTGACGCGCCAGCTCTCCTTCATCGCATCGATCGGCCCGAGGCCGCGCTCGATGACGAGATAGGGCACGAACGCCAGCCCCAACGCGAGGATGACGCCGGGCACGACGAAAGCGAGGAAGCCAAGTCCGACGATGATGCCGGTGAGAATATGCGCGCCGAGGAAGCGCCAGAAGGGCGCCGGATTCCAGAGATCGGCGAGCTGCACGCCCTCGATGTTATCGTGCGCGCGCAAAAAGAATGTGAAGAGGCCCGTCAATACGAGCACCGTGACGACACCGCTGACAAGGAAAACGACGACATCCAGGGCGCTGGGTATCCGCGGGACGATCTTCCCGTCGGGCGTAATCTCCGGCGGCGTGCCGAACATGTTCGGGATGCCGCTGATGATCATGGCGAGCAGGAAGGCCCCGATCAGGATCCACGGCCGGCGCTTGAATGTCTCCCAGGCAAAACGGATGCAATCACCTACCGAAAGCGTGCGCATATAGTCCCTCATCCCGACGAGTTTTTATCGGCGCAGTTTCGCACGAAGGAATTAACAGGCCGCCGATAGAGCGACGCGATCCGGCCGATGAACGGGACGAGTGCACAGGGCAGCCCGCTCTGCCCATGGGTGAATAGGGGTACGCTGGCTACGGGAGCGCGACCGCGGGTTGGCGGCTCAGCACTGCGGTGTGCTCTGCGGATTGGTGCCCCAGGCCCGACTCGAACGGGCACATCCTTGCGGATAACAGATTTTGAGTCTGTCGCGTCTACCGGTTCCGCCACTGGGGCAGCTCTTCCGACGCATCAGCGGCGGCGAGGAGCGCGCACTATACTGTCGGGCTTAGCGCCGTCAACGCGGCGCGTCGTGGCCTTCCGGTCCAGCACGAACCCTGTTGGGGAAGCTTCGCTGACGGCGCGGCTTCTGCGGGATCCGGAGCCCTATTGTTGCCGTTTAAGAGGGCACGCCCACCTTGGGGTTGGGCTCGGGGGCTGCAGCATCGGCATTACGTCGGGTATCCGGCGTGGTGCCTTCCGTAACCCATTGCTGCGATCCTGGCGCCCCGTACGCGGTGCCCGCCGGTCCGGATCGGCAGCCGGCACGACGGACCGCCGGGAGGGCGGCCCGATCTGTCCGCAGCAGCTACACCTGTCGAGGGAGAGCATCTTGCCGAACCAGTCCCCCTTGAGCGAGGCCGAATACGTTCGCCGCGTGCTCATCGCTCTCGGCATCCTTGCCCTCGCCGCCGCCGCCTATCTCCTCTCCGACATATTCCTCCTCATCTTCGGATCGGTGCTCCTCGCCGTGGTGCTTCACGCGATCGCGAGACCCATCCGCCGGATCACCGGTTGGGGGCATCGGCTCTCGCTGGCGGCGGCGGGCATCGGCATAGCGCTGTTGCTGATTGTCGTCGGCTTCCTTTTCGGCGCTCAGATCGCCAGTCAGCTCTCCACGCTCGCCAGCGAGCTGCCGGAGGCCGCCGCCCGCGTCTCCAAGACCGTGCCCCTCTTGTCGGTTTCAGAGATCGTGAAGGGCTCCTCGGTCGGCAATCTGATCGCGAATGCCGTATCCTGGGGCTCCACGGTATTCGGCGCCGTCGCGACGCTGATCGTGGTCCTGATCGCCGGCATCTATATCGCCCTCGATCCCGCGGTCTATCGGGACGGTTTCCTCAAGCTCTTCCCCAAGGGCGTGCAGGAGCAAGTCTCGGAAACCGTGGACGATGCGGGTGTCTCGCTGCGCCTGTGGCTGGGGGCGCAGCTCATGGCAATGATCATCGTCGGCGTCTTGATCGGCATCGGGCTCGCCATCCTCGGTGCGCCTTCGCCTCTGGCGCTGGGGCTGATCGCGGGCGTGCTGGAGTTCGTGCCGATCATCGGCCCGGTGATCGCCGCGATCCCGGCGCTGCTGCTCGCCTCCACCCAAAGCTTCCACATGGTGCTCTGGGTGCTGGGGCTGTTCGTCCTCGTGCAGCAGATCGAGAGCAACATCATCATGCCGCTCGTATCGGGAAAGGCGGTGAACCTGTCGCCGGCCGTGGGGCTGTTCGCCGTGGTGGCGCTCGGCATTCTCTTCGGGCCGCTCGGCCTGTTGCTGGGCTACCCGCTGGCGATCGTGATCGATGTGGCGGTGCGCCGGCTCTACGTGCGCGAGACCCTGGGCGAGCACGTGGAGATCGCCAGCGAGAAAGCCGCGGCGCCGAATGGCGACCAGCGCTGATCCCGCCGCGTCCCTGAACAGCCGCGAAAGGGCGATCGCGCTCTAGAGCACGTTCAACTTGGGTAGAAGCGTATCCGGCGTTCCGGAAATAGTTTGC
>JBIQJE010000021.1:0-50525 GCA_044507625.1 Hyphomicrobiaceae bacterium
TGGTAGCGGGACCCGGACTTGAACCGGGGACCTACGGATTATGATTCCGCCGCTCTAACCAACTGAGCTATCCCGCCACAGAGCGCCGTCTATAGGGACGCAGCCGCTCCGCTGTCAAGAAGAACGGGCGCGCAGAACCATCGCCCGTCTATCTTTCGGTCATTCGGCAGCGACGGACTGGCTCGCAGCGGCTTCGCGCTTTGCAAAACGCAGCATCGTGAAGAGGCCGAGCGGGCGGAGCGCCCTGCGCTCGACCAGTTCCAGGTCGTCGCAAACCTCGACTCGCGACAGGTCGAACACCGAGCGCCAGCCGATCTTGTCGGCGAACGGAGCCATGCGGCGCTCCACCCAGCCGCGCACGCCTTCGCGCTGGCTGAAGTGGTTGACCAGCATCACCTCGCCGCCCGGCTTCGTTACACGCGCGAGCTCGCGCATCACCGCCTCGGGCTCGGGGACGACGGTCATCACATACATGGCGACGACGGTATCGAACGAGCCGTCGGGGAACTTGAGATCGGAGGCGTCCATCTCGTGAAGGCCGGTGACGTGGTCGAGCCCCTCGTCGGCGACGCGCTCGCGCGCCTTCTCGAGCATCTCGGGCGACAGGTCGATGCCGACCACCTCGAGGTGACGCTTATAATCCGGCAGGGAAAGCCCGGTGCCGACGCCCACCTCGAGCACGCGCCCGCTGCTCTGATTGATGATGGAGACCGCGTGCCGGCGGCCCTCGCGGGCGACGAGCCCGAACGTGTAGTCGTAAACCGGTGCCCAGCGGCGGTAGGCATCGAGCACCGCGCTTTCGTCGATGCGGCCGATACCGACGATGCGTCCGTGTGCGCGCTCCAGGAGTGCCGGCCGCCGGCGGTAATCAGTCTGCGACATCGATTTCATTGGGTACCCGCTCCTTGCCGTCGCGACCCAAGCCTCTCAAAAAGCTCACCTATCCAACGCCGCACGACTGAGCCCGCTCGCCGGTACGGCGCCGGGCTGCAATGCGATTGTGCGGGCAATGAAACCTCCGCCCAAGAGCCGGGCGTCGTGCTCGCCGCTGGCATAAAACACGCAAGCCTGCCCCACCGCGACTCCGTATTCGCCATCCTCTAGCACAACACTGGCCGTCCCGTCCGCCTCGGCAAACAGCGTGGCCGCCTGCGGCGCCTGGGACGAGCGGACGCGCGCAAAGATGCTCAGACCACCGTTCGCAGCCTCGGCGAATGGCTCATCGCCCAGCCAATTGGTGTTTCTAAGGAGAAGCTTTTTGGTGCGCAAGCAGTCACGCGGTCCCACCACGACCTCGTTGCGCTCGGCATCGAGGCGCACGACGTACAGCGGCTCGGGTCCGGTGACGCCCAACCCTTTGCGCTGGCCGACCGTATAGTTGACGATGCCGGCGTGGCGGCCGAGGCGCTGGCCATCGACGTGCACGATATCGCCGGGCTTCAGCGCGCCGGGCTTCAGGCGCTCGATCACGCCCGTGTAGCGCCCCGTCGGCACGAAGCAAATGTCCTGGCTGTCCGCCTTTTCGGCGACGGGAAGCCCATACCGCCGCGCGAGATCGCGCACCTCGGCCTTCGGCATGCCGCCGAGCGGAAACCACAGGTAGCGGAGCTGCTCGGGCGTCGTGGCAAAGAGGAAATAGCTCTGGTCGCGATCGGGATCGACCGCACGGACAAGCTCGGGCCCGTGGGCGCCTTCGCGGCGCTGGATATAATGGCCCGTCGCCAATACGTCGGCGCCGAGGTCCTTGGCAGTGTCGAGCAGGTCACGGAATTTGATCTGCTGGTTGCAGGTGACACACGGGATCGGTGTCTCGCCCGCGGCATAGCTCTCCGCGAAGCTGTCGATCACCGCGGCGCTGAACCGGCTCTCGTAGTTGAGCACATAATGCGGAATGGAAAGGGCGTCGGCGACGCGGCGGGCGTCGTGGATGTCCTGCCCCGCGCAGCAGCTCCCCTTGCGGCCGGTTGCCGTACCGTGGTCGTAAAGCTGGAGCGTAATGCCGATAACCTCATGGCCCTGCTCACGCATCAGCGCGGCCACCACGGACGAATCGACGCCGCCCGACATCGCTACGACCACGCGCCGGCGCTCTTCGGCCTTGAGGCCGGTCGCAGGGGCGCACAAAGCGCCGGGCGGGGCAGTCTCGTTCACAGGTTGGGCACCGGCCATGCGTTATTCATTGCTTGGGTATTGGCGCCTAAGTATGGCGCATCCCGGTCCGTTGCAGTGCCACGGCTATCAGACCTTAGGTCGAGAGCGGGCGGCCATGCAAGCCGGCGCGGGGGAGTTTCGGCTGGCACCTGTTGGCGGGAGGGGCGTTACATAAACCTTAATGGCGCCCAGATCGGGCCAGGCCGGCGGATTTATGTTACGTTTACTCAATAACTTAGGTCGGCCTTAATCGTGTTAGAGTACAACCCATAGCTGGTCAGCGAGTGTGTAATGAGTATCATGACCGAGCAACAGATGAGAGCGCGGGTGCGCTACGTTATCGGGCCCGATGGGAGCCCGCTGACGATAGCCGATCTCCCGCCCCGCGATACCAAACGCTGGGTAATTCGCCGCAAGGCGGAAGTGGTTGCTGCCGTTCGCGGCGGCCTTCTCAGTATCGAGGAGGCGTGCGACCGCTACAAGCTGACCGTCGACGAGTTCCTGTCCTGGCAGCGTTCCATCGACAAGCATGGCCTGCCGGGCCTGCGGGCGACCCGCGTGCAAGAGTATCGCGACTAAAAGAGGATTGCGACCTCGCGCCGAGAGCACGATCGCCTTTCTTAGAAACGCGACGCGCCCTGGCCTTTAGCTTAGACCAATGCTGCGTGCTTCGGACCGAGGGTCCGAAGCAATCGATGGTCTCGAGCCAACGCCCCGTCGCCCGCTAGAGCGTCTTGCGATCCGATGGAATCGGACCGAACGCTCTAGGTATTTGATTGGTCGCATTTTCTTACGACGAACCGGCATCCACTTCGTCGGAAAATGCTCTAGTCCTGCTTAGGAAGCTTCTTTTTGGGGCCCGCACCGGTTGCAGTTGCAGCCGGCGCAGGGTCGTTCTGCGACCAGCCGCCCCGTTCCGCCTCGGCGCAGCCCAGAGCTCCCGCTGCCCAGCGGCGGGCGTCCGCCTCCATGGCCGATGCCTGCGCCTCGGGGAGCTTGAGGTTCTCCGTCATCAACGTGGTGCCTTCACCCTCGGGAGTGATGACGATGCGGTACGCCCTCAGCCCCTTGGGGTTGTCCGATTGCCGGTCGCGCTCGTGGATGACGATCTCGGCGCGGCCGCCCTTCCCCGGCGGATCTGCCTCCGCGTGGTACACGTAGCCGATCTTCAGCGGGCCGGCTGTCCCGAACCAGCACGCAAGGGCACCGCGGGCGACACGCTCGTACACCTCAGTGGGTGAACCGACGATCGGCGCCTCGGTGACGGTTCCAGGCAACTGCGGGATGCTGGGAAGCGATGGCGGATTTACGCCGGAGCAGCCGGTCACCAGAAGTGCACCGGCAACGGCCGCGGCGCCTGCAACGCTGCTAAATGCCGATCGCGGCATCGATCCCTGCGATTGAACGAATGGAGCTTCCCCGGGCGGCATCGGCCGCCGCTCCGTTCGTTGGCATGGGCAGTCCCCGAAGACAAGGCGGATTGCTGCTGCCCCGGCCCAGTACGCGGAAGCGCATCAGCGCCACCCTCCCGGTTGGTCTGTTCCGCCGCGGATGCCGGAAGGGGCGAGGCGAACGGCCGCCCGCTAGGGGCAGGCCGGCTTGGCCGAGTGGCTTAGCATCAGCGCAATGCGGCGGCGGCCGCGCGCTCGGCGCGGCGGCGGTTGCGCAGCTGATCATGGCCGGTGGGCGAATCGGCACGGGCCACCTGTTCCAGGGCCTCGTCGCGCTCGCGCAGCGCGGCCTCGAGCTTGACCTTCAGGCCATCGGCGGACGCACGCAGGTTATCCCGGCGCTGGCTCGCGGACTTCGCGAACGTCGAATAGTTGAAGTGGGCAGGATCACGCACGCCGGTGCGGTCCTCCTCGGCCTTGATCTGACGATCGAGATCGTTGGCCATACCGTCGAACTCACGGATCATGTGTTCCAGATCGGCGACTTTGCGCGCCTTCTCGTCGGCTGCGAAGCGCTTCAGTCTTAGCGCCGATTCACGTGCTTTCATCGTTCGATACCCCGGACAAATTCGAACTCTGCGGCATCACTAACAAAAAGCGTGCCAGCCACATCAGCATCCGCCATCGCTGACAAAACACCTTCGCGCGGCGGTATTTCCTTATTTCTATCCGCCCGAGCGGCGGACAAGGTTCACACCCAATCTGACAGACTGCCATTAAGTTGCGGTAAAGCAACGCGAAGATCAATCCGACGGATATTCGCGCCATTGAGGCAGAAAAATGGCTGAGGCCTACTAGGTACGTTAGCCGAACTCTGTTACCTCTTGATTCGTAAGCGCATTGGTCCCGACCAGCGCAGCCCTCGCCACCGGTGAAAATCACCCCGGAAGAGGCCATGGGTCGCAGCTCGGAGAGGGGATCGCAGGTCGGCGGCATACCAGCAGGATAATTTCGCGTCTCACGCGGCCGGCTTCGGCCGTGAACGACCGTGAGTTGCGTCGCCATTGAGCATTGCGGACCGCGCGCGTTGCCGGGGCCGCGCCCACCGGTTCCTGTTCGTTAGAGTGTTGGGCCGCGGTGAAAGACTTAATTAGGGTTTGTTAACTTTCGACGGGTAATTTCCTAACGATGGCTTAGCTTGAAGAGATGCGGGCGCTCTCTTTCGGCTTTTGGGGCAGCGGCGCGGACTGAAGAGGAACGACCATGAGAGTCCTTTTGATCGAGGACGACAGTGCAACGGCGCAAAGCATCGAATTGATGCTGCAGTCCGAGGGGTTCAACGTCTACACGACGGACCTCGGCGAAGAAGGCGTCGACCTCGGTAAACTCTACGACTACGACATCATCCTTCTCGACCTCAATCTTCCCGATATGAGCGGCTATGAGGTTCTGAAGACGTTGCGGGTGGCGAAGGTCGGGACACCGATTCTTATCCTTTCCGGCATGGCCGGTATCGAGGACAAGGTTCGTGGCCTCGGCTTCGGCGCCGACGACTACATGACCAAGCCGTTCCACAAGGACGAGCTCGTAGCGCGCATCCATGCGATCGTGCGCCGCTCGAAGGGTCATGCGCAGTCTGTCATCGAGACGGGCGATCTACGCGTCAACCTCGACACCAAGACGGTCGACGTCAACGGCCAGCGCGTGCATCTGACCGGCAAGGAATACCAGATGCTGGAGCTGCTTTCCCTGCGTAAGGGAACGACGCTCACCAAGGAGATGTTCCTCAACCATCTCTACGGCGGGATGGATGAGCCGGAACTCAAGATCATCGACGTGTTCATCTGCAAGTTGCGCAAGAAGCTGCAGGCGGCCACGGGCGGTCAGCATTACATCGAAACCGTGTGGGGACGTGGCTACGTGCTGCGCGATCCTAGCGACGACAACGCCGTAACGGCCGCTTAATAGCGATCGTCCGGTTGTTGCGTGGCAGCGTCTCGGGGGCCTTCGGGCCCCCGATTGCGTTTCTGCGCCGTTGCGCAAACGCAATTGCTGAACGACTGAATCGCTTTTCTTTTCGCGCGATGCATGCCCGGGATGAATGCCGCGGCGTTGGCGTTTGAAATTGCGGCCGCTTCTCCGTTCCCACGTTATGGGCTTCTTCAATGGCTACTATTCGGGAACGGATTTCTTTCGCGCCGAATAACGCAGAAGCTGACGCCGACCGCCGCGGGCACAGAACCACGCGAACCCTTGCCGCCCACCTAGAGCGCACTGCTGCGCTTCTGCCAAAGCCAGAGCGCGCCGAGGAAGATCAGCGAGCCGATGACCGCGGATACGACGTCGCGCAGCGAGACGGCGATGCTGTCCAGGTTCGGCAGGAAGTTGAAAAGGCGGAACAGGAAGCCGCCCACCAACGCACCGATCAATCCGATGCCGAGGTTCGTCCACAGGCCGAAGCCTTCGCGCTGCCAGCGCACTGCCATGCCGACGAGCGTGCCCGCGAGCAGGCCGATGATGAGCCAGACGATGATCTGCGACCAGTTGATAAGCATGGGCCTTGTCCCGCCGATTGTTACGTAGGGAAGAGCGCCCTCATCGGACGCCCTACCGTCGCGCCTACTTCACTTTCTCAGCATCAGATGAATTTTTCTTCGTATTACCCTCGTAGGCCGTCTTCTTGTAGGTGTTACCCTCCTTGGCGATCTTGGTGGTCCAGCCGGTATCCCAGGTGATCACCGCGGTGCCGTCCTTCTCCTTCCACTTGCCGCGCAGGCCTTCGCCTTCCCGGGTGGCGGATGCGGTGCCATCGTCGGCGAGGACGATCTCGAAGTCGGTTCCAGCGGTGTCCTTCACTTTCCACGTACCGGTAAAGTGATGGTCTGCCAGCGCCGCGCCGGCGGTGAACGCCAGGGCGGCAGCCGCCGCGACGGCGCCGAGCATCAGTCTCGTGGTGGTGGCCATGGTGCTTCCTTTCCTCGTAGAAACATTCCTAACCCCTTAAATCGTCGTACTGATCGTGCATTCCGAAAGTCTAAAGCGCGCCGCGATAATGCGAAGAACACAGTCAGCAATGGATGGCCGATGAGACTGCGGCGGGTTCTTTCTCACCAGCGCCCGCGTATCGAGTTGCAGGCACCGCACGGCTGGGTGCCGGCCGCGGAAGCGCTCGCGGCTGCCGGCCTGCAGGGCGGTGCGGGCGATGGTTCCGGCGCGCTGGAACCGGATGCGATCGCGCTGCTCGCCCTTCCCCGGGAAGCCGCGGCGCGCGTTGCCGATGCGGCGAAGGCCGTTGCGCCCCTAGAGGACGATGCGCGGATCGCGCTGCCGTTCGCACCGCGCTCGCTTCGCGACTTCATGTTGTATGAGGCACATGCCGTCGATGCGGCGCGCGGCTTCGTGCGCCGCTTCATGCCGGGCGCCGCGCGCATCGTCTCGGCTTACGAAGCGGTGACGCGGGGCACGTTTCCGGCCCTCAAGCCACATGCCCTGTGGCACCGCCAGCCCATCTACTACATGGGCAACCACCTGACGTTCGCCCCCGATGGCGCAGACGTCGCGATGCCGTCCTACACGCGCGCACTCGACTACGAACTGGAGCTCGGCTTCGTGCTCGCCCACCCGTTGCGCGACGCCGATCCTGCAAATGCCGAAGCAGCCATCGGCGGCTTCGTCGTGCTCAATGATTTCTCCGCCCGCGATGTGCAGCTCGCGGAGATGCGTTCCGGCTTCGGGCCGCAGAAGGCGAAGCACTTTTCGAGCGCCATGTCGGGGATCGTCGTCAGCGCCGATGAAATCCTGCCCCATTGGGGCAGCCTCGCGGGAAGCGTATCGCTCAACGGCGCGCCCGTCGCGGCATGCTCGGCGGCGGGCGCGCGGTGGTCTCTGGGCGAAGCGCTGGCGCACGTGAGCCGGGGCGAGCAGTTGCATCCCGGCGAGCTGTTCGGCACCGGCACGCTGCCCGGCGGCAGCGGCATCGAAAGCGGCCGCCTGCTGGAGCGCGGCGACACCATATCGCTCGCCATCGACGGTATCGGCGAAGTCACCAACCGCATCGTCTAAGGCGCTCTTATGCAGGTCATCGACCTTTCGAAGCCCATCCAGTTCAACAGCGGCGATCCGCGCTTCATGCAGGTGAAGATCCGCCACAAACGCCATGGCGCCGCGAAGCTGCTGGTGCGCCTCCTGGGATTGCCGAAGCGGCTTTTCCCGCGCGACTTTTCCGGGTGGGCGGATGACACGATCACCAAAATGGGCGTGCATTCGACGACGCACATCGATGCGCCGTGGCACTATGGCCCTGTCTCGGCGGGCGGGCGCGCGCAAACGATCGACGAGATGCCGCTCGAAAAGTGCATCGGTCCGGGTGTCGTCCTCGATCTCACGCACAAGGCGGACGACGACGCGATCACGCCGGCCGATCTCGAGGCCGCCCTCGACAAAAACGGCGCGGCGTTGACCGACCGCACCATCGTGCTCATCCGCACCGGGCGGGACCGGCTGATGGGCACCAAGGAATTCTGGAAACGCGGCACGGGCATGAGCGCGGCGGCGACGGAATGGCTGCTCGACCGCGGGCCGACCGTGATGGGCATCGACCAATGGGGCTGGGATCTTCCGTTCCGCGCGCAGATCGAACGCGCGAAGCGCGACAGCGACGCGACGCTCTTCTGGGAGGCGCATCGCGTCGGCCAGCGCCGGCCCCACTGGCACATGGAGCAGCTCACCAACCTGGGTGCCCTGCCACCGCACGGTTTCGAGGTGATGGTGTTTCCGCTGAAGATCGTCGGCGCGTCGGCGGCGCCTGCACGCGTCGTGGCGGTGATCCGCTGAACGCTCAGCGATTGATGAGCCAGACGATCAGGCTGAGCACGACGCTGACAATTAGCGACGACATGAGCGGAATATAAAATCGTGCGTTGCCGCGCTCGATCACGATGTCGCCCGGCAGGCGGCCGAGGCCGAGCCGCTCGCCCAGCATCCAAAGCACGCCGGCGGCTACGAGAACGATACCGGCGATGACCAGAAGCTTGCCCATAGCCTTCACATCGGACGCGCCGGTCCGTTCGACAAGGTCCGGCGCACGGCATCGTGCCAGGACGCAACGAGGCGCCGGCGCTCGGCGTCGGCCATGCGCGGCTCGAAGCGTTTATCGAGCGCCCAGCGCCTGGCGAACCGGTCCGGCGGCGGATAGAAGCCCGCGTGGAGCCCGGCAAGGTACGCTGCGCCCAGCGCCGTCGTTTCCAGGACCGTCGGGCGGTCCACGGGCACATCGAGGATGTCGGCGAGGCGCTGCATGGTCCAATCGCACGCCGCCATGCCGCCGTCGGCGCGCAGAACGGTATCGGACACGGAGGGACAATCGCCGCGCATCGCTTCGAGGAGATCATGCGTCTGCAAACACACCGCCTGCAGGGCTGCGCGCGCGAGCTCATTGGGGCCGGTGTTGCGCGTGAGGCCGTAGAGCGCGCCGCGGCAGTCCGGGTCCCAATAGGGTGCGCCGAGACCGACGAACGCGGGCACCAGCACCACGTCCTGCTGCGGATCGGCGGCGGCTGCCATGGCCCCGGTCTCCGACGCGTGGCGGATGATCTTCAGGCCGTCACGCAACCATTGCACCGCTGCGCCGGCGATGAAGATCGATCCTTCGAGCGCGTAGGTGCGCCGGCCGTCGAGCTGGTAGGCGATGGTGGTGAGCAGCCGGTGGCTGGAGGCGATGCATTCCTCGCCCGTGTTGAGCACGGCAAAGCATCCGGTGCCGTAGGTCGATTTCAGCATCCCCGGCTCGAAGCACGCCTGGCCTATGGTGGCGGCCTGCTGATCGCCCGCCATGCCACCGACGGGGATCGGCGCGCCGAACAGCGCCGGGTCGGTCTCCCCGAAACTGCACGCGTTGTTGCGCACCTCGGGCAGCAGCGCACGCGGCACGCCGAACAGCGCGAGCAGCTCGTCGTCCCATGTTCCGGAGCGGATATCGAGCAGCGAGGTACGCGCCGCGTTGGTGATGTCGGTTGCGTGTACGCGTCCGCCGGTGAGGCGCCAGAGCAGGAAGCAATCGATGGTGCCGAACGCAAGGTCGCCGCGCTCCGCACGGGCGCGGGCGCCCGGCACGTTGTCGAGGATCCAGGCGATCTTGGTGGCGGAGAAATAGGGATCGAGCAGGAGCCCGGTGCGCTCCGTCACGCGCGCGCCATGTCCCGCCGCGTCCAGCGCCTCGCAAACGTCGGCCGTGCGCCGGTCCTGCCAGACGATGGCGTTGTAGATCGGGCGGCCGGTGCTGCGCTCCCAAACGACGGCCGTCTCGCGCTGGTTCGAAATGCCAATCGCGACGATATCGTGCGCGCCACCGGCTTTGGTTACCGCCTCGCGGGCCGTCGCCAGAGTGGTGGACCAGATCTCCTCCGCATCGTGCTCCACCCAGCCTGAACGGGGGTAATGCTGCGCAAACTCGCGCTGCGACACGGCGGCGACGGCGCAATCGGCATCGAACAGCAGTGCACGCGAGGACGTGGTCCCCTGGTCGATCGCCAGCACGTAGCGTGCCATCCGCCCCCTCCCCTATTGCCGCACTGCGGTCACTCTATTCGAAGAACACGCATCGACAGATGCCTCGCGCCCTAGTAGCAAGCCAGCCACCCCCAACCATTGGAGCCTAGCACCGCATGGGCGTCCCGACGCAAAGCGAACCGCAGCCAAGCCCGTCGTATCTCGAGGCTCTCACGGTCTATCTGAGGCCGAGCGTGCTCGTCATCATGCTGCTCGGGTTTTCCTCCGGGCTGCCGCTGGCATTGTCGGGCGAGACGCTGCGCGTGTGGATGGCCGACAGCGGCGTCGATCTCGGCACCATCGGCCTGCTCTCGCTTGCCGGACTTCCCTACACGTTGAAATTCATCTGGGCGCCGGTGGTCGATGCCTGGCAGGTGCCATTCCTCTCGCGGCACTTCGGGCGCCGCCGCGCATGGCTGATCGCCTCGCAGCTGGTGCTGATGGCGGCGATCGTCTTCCTCGGCACGCGCGATCCGATTTCGGCGCCGTGGATGATCGGGCTCGGCGCGCTCATCGTCGCGTTCGCGTCGGCGACGCAGGACATCGTGGTCGACGCCTACCGCGTGCAGACGCTGCCGACGGACGAGCAGGCCGCGGGTATGGCGGGGTACGTTGCCGCCTATCGCATCGGCATGCTCGCGTCGGGCGCGGGCGTCATCGGCTTCAGCGCGTGGCTGGAAACGCTCGGCATATCGAAGGCGTCCGTCTGGCCGCTCGCCTACGCCGCGGCGGCGCTGCTGGTGCTCGTCGGCCTCTTCGCCTCGTTGATCGCCCGCGAGCCGAAGTCCGACGTCGATTTGGAAAAGCAGGGCGGCAGCCCGCTCTTCCGCCTGTTCGAGACCGCGAAGGGCGCGTTCTCGGAGTTTCTGTCGCGCGATGCCGCGATGGCGGTGCTCGCGTTCGTGATCCTCTTCAAGCTGTGCGACGCGCTCGCGGGTACCATGACGGCGCCGTTCGTGTTGTCGCTCGGCTATTCGAAGGCCACCTACGCCGCCATCGTGAAGGGCGTCGGCCTGGCGGCGCTGCTGCTCGGCGGATTTGCGGGCGGCGCCGTGGCGCGGGCCATGTCGCTTTCGAGCGCCCTGTGGCTCGCCGCCTGCCTGCAAATGGCCTCCAACCTCGCCTTCGTATGGCTCAACTATCAGACGCCAAGCGCGGAAGCGCTGACCGTCGCCATCATCATCGAGAACTTCTCCGGCGCCATCGGCACCGTCATCTTCGTCGCCTATCTCTCGGCGCTGTGCCGCAATCCGCTGCATACGGCGACGCAGTACGCGCTGCTGACAGCGCTCGCATCGACGGGCCGCACGTTCTTCTCGTCAGGCACGGGATTTATGGCCAATGCGCTCGGCTGGCCGATGTTCTTCATCGTGACGTCGCTGACCGCGGTACCGGCGCTGGCGCTGATGATGTGGCTGCAGGGGCGCGGCCATTTCCGTGCGCTCGAAGACGGCAGGGACGGCGGCTGAGCGATGCCGCTGCGCCAGGAGGCGGCACTAGAGCGTCTTGCGATCCGATGGAATCGGATCGGACGCTCTAGGTTTTTGATTGGTCGCATTTTCTTGCGACGACCGGCATCCACTTCGTCGGAAAATGCTCTAGGCGGCGGAGCGACGTGCGCGGCAGGCGTTCGCGTCCCGCATCGCGCGCCAAATAAAAAGCGGCCTCCCCCGTTCCCAGGGGAGGCCGTCCATGCAGGGTCGTGAAACGCTTTCCGACCGCGAAGCATCGCGTACGCTTCGCGTGCCCGCTTACTCCGCGTCGCCTTCGACCTTGTCGGCGGAAGCGGCCTGGAGCTGGCCGTAGTTCTGAATGCCGATGTTCTTCAGAAGGTCGAGCTGGGTCTCGATGAAGTCGATGTGGCTCTCCTCGTCGTGCAGCAGCTCATCGAAGATATCCATCGAGACGAAATCTTTGTGGTGCCGGCAGAGCTCACGCGCCTTGGCGTAGAATTCCTGCGCGATGTACTCGCCCTTGAGGTCGCACTCGAGAACCTCTTTCAGGTTCTCGCCGATCATCAGCGGCGCGATCTCCTGCATCTTCGGGAAGCCTTCCAGGAAGATGATGCGGGTGATCAGCTTATCGGCGTGGCGCATCTCCTCGATGGATTCCTCGCGCTCCTTCTTCGCCAGCTTGGTGTAGCCCCAGTCGTCCAGGCGCCGGTAGTGCAGCCAATACTGGTTAACTGCACCGAGCTCGAGCTTCAGCGCGAAGTTCAGTGCATCGATGACTTCTTTATTGCCTTTCATGGCCGCCCTCTGCCTCAACGTGAATGGTTGGGTACTGAGTCGAACGTTGACGCGCGTAGGCGACGTGACCCAGAGCGCAACCCCTGGTTAACGGGATGCGAGGGGGATATTGGTGGGTAAATTAGAAAGATTCCAGTCTAAAAAGAGGCTCAGCCGGTTTTGCGAACGGAATCCTCGGATTGCCGAGTTGCGGAGTCGACTTTTGCGACCGGGTTCGACTTGGCGCGGCGGGCCGTAAATTCGAGGAGCTTGCTGCGCGTTGTGGCGCTAAGCGTCGGAGAAATAAGGCCCTTTTTCTCCAGCTCGTCGACCTTGTTGTAGATCGTGTCAACGGCGAGCGGGGCGCAGCTGCAGCAGTTCATCCGCTTGGCCAGATGACGGTAGACGATGCCGGGTGTGGGTATCGGCGCGTCGGGCGCGTTGAGGATCTCGACGAGCGCGCTCTCGATGTCGCGATCAGAGATTTCGGTGCACGAGCAGACGATCATCGGACTTCCTCGCGCGCGCTCGATTTCCTTAGGCTGCGCGCACCTTAAATATGGAAAAGCTCATTCCACATTTGAAGGACCGGGAGCTTATGTCAAGCGTTGTTACGCCGCACATTTTAGCGAGCGGAGCGAGAGGCTTAATTGCTTTGGATCAAACCCGGCGGGATTAACCAATCTGTCGCGCCGGAGCGGACTGGGAGCCGCGCCGGTTACGGGGCAGAGGAGCAGCGCTCAGCGGCCCCTTGCCGGAGCGGCCGCCCGAGCCGCGGGTGGCCGGGGAACGCTGCGCGCCGACCATGTCTTCCAGGGTGTGCTGGTCCAGCACGCCGATGAAGGCATCGAGCGCATTGTCGACGATCTTGTGCAGGCTGCCCTCGACGCTGGCGTCCTCCTTGTCCTGCCCCATACCCTCGATGGAGCGGACCACATCGCCGATGCTGATCTGAACGGCTGGGCGGGCCAGGCGCACACCGCCGTGGCGGCCGCGGGCGGAAGCGAGGA
The DNA here is from genome assembly GCA_044507625.1 of Hyphomicrobiaceae bacterium. Classification (GTDB taxonomy): domain Bacteria; phylum Pseudomonadota; class Alphaproteobacteria; order Rhizobiales; family Hyphomicrobiaceae; genus Hyphomicrobium_A. The sequence continues at coordinate 13,327 of JBIQJE010000021.1, forward strand.
ACCCCGCTTTCGTCAGCAGATGAACAATCTTGAAGGCGTTCTGCTGGGTGATGTCGAGCCGCTGAGCGATGTCGGCGACTTTGATGAGCTGCCCTTGTGCCTTGGCGCAATCGATCAGGATGCGGACGGCGTGGCTCGTGGACTTATTGAGGCGCATGCGAATCTACGATCTCAGACCTAATATCGCCAGTTACGGCATATTGGGCAACGTTGGCAATGGCGGGGAGCCATCTTCCTGGTCCAATGCTGGCCTCCGCAGCAGAATTTCTCAAGCCCTAAAAAGACTTTGGCCGCCGGGCGGTGGATTACGGGCACAGTTGCCATCCGGCGCTCGCGCCCGACAGCGCGTTCTGCCTTGTCCACCGTGAGGTAAGGAGCCGATTGGCGGGCCGCAAGCGGGCTCTAGCCGGACGGCATGCGCCGCGCCCTCCTCCGCTGGCATGTGCAGTTGTTGCACGGCGCAACCGGAACCCACGCCACGGCCCCGCGCCCGCCCCATTGCGTCAGGGAGGCGCGCCTTGGAAGCGCTGAGCATCCGAAAAAATGGGCCCCCTGTGCCTTCCGGAACAGCGTCCGGCCCCCGAGCCCCGCGATGATACGGGCATCGAGACGACGACCTGTCGGCAGGAGGAACAAATGAACAAAACCTGGATCGCGCTCATCGGCACAGTCATCGCGGGTGCAACCGCATTCTCCACCGGCGCCGATGCGGGCTTCAAAGTGCGGCTAGGTTTCGGCGGTCCGCTCCCCGGGTTCACCGCGCACGGACCCAGCTATGGCGGCTACGGGCACCGCCACTACGAGCGCCGGCGCTATATCGCCCGGCACGCCAGCCGCTCGCAGGAGCGCGTCGTCAAGAAGTCTGCGCCCAAAATCGCCAAGCAAACGGTGGCGAAGGTCTCGGATGAGGAAAGCAAGCCCGCGAAGGTCGCCGAGATCGAGAATTCGTCGATCACCACCGCCTTTGCCGCCCCGGTCGAAACGGCGGCCATTCCGGAGCCGCAGGCCTCCAGCACCGTCCTCCAGGCCGCCGCCACCGACACTCCCAAGGCGGCAACAACGGCCAATAAGACCGATTGCAGGAAGTTCTTCCCATCGGTCGGCATGACGCTCAGTGTACCGTGCGAGAAGGCACCTTTCGCCACCAGCCGCGAGCCCGCCCGGCTCGCGGCTTCGCGAGAACTCCCACGGCCACGGCCGAAATATTGCGAGACCGCCACATCCGCCTGCCATATTTTGCAGGCGAAGGGACACCCACATGCAGGCGCAGGCCGACACCACGCTCATCGAACAGTTGCCGCAGGGCAGCCCGAAAACCGTCAACATGGCGGTCAAGCTCGCCTACCGGAATCTCTTTCACGATCGCGTCAGTCTCATCGTCACGCTCACCGGCATCGTCTTTTCCGTCGTGCTGGTAGCGGTGCAGTGCGGACTTTATATCGGCTCGGAGCGCATGATCGCGGCCATGCTCGACGCCGCGAAGGGCGATCTCTGGGTCGTTCCGCTCGGCACGAAGAGCTTCGATGATCCGTCGCTGCTCATCGGCCATGAGAAATATTCGGTGCTCTCGACACCGGGCGTCACCGGATCGGAGGAGCTGGTCGTCGGATTTGCCGCCTGGCGCAAGCCCAAGGGCGGCAGCACCGCGGTGCTGCTCGTCGGCTCCGATCACGAGAACGGCTCGCTGAAACCATGGAACCTCGTGGACGGCGGAATTGGCGATCTCGAAGCGCCCTTCACCGTCGCGGTCGACGATACCTACTTCGCGGAGCTGGGGGTCAACAAAAACGGTGACACCGCGGAGATCAACGGCGTGCGCGTGCGCATTGCCGCAGTGACGCACGGCATCCGCTCCTTCACCACGCTGCCCTATGCGTTCACCTCGCTGAAACTGGCGCGCATGCTGCTCGATGCCGGCAGCAACCAGGCTTCCTATGCGCTGGTGAACGTCGATCCCAGCGCCGACCTCGAGAAGGTGCGCGAAGACCTCAAGGCGCGGCTGCAGGACCGCGAGATCCTGACGCAGGCCGAGTTCCGCAACCGCAGCGTCGACTACTGGCTGTTCCAGACGGGCGCAGGCTCAGCGCTCATTGCGGGCGCTGCGCTCGGCATGATCGTCGGCATCGTCATTGTCGCACAAACGCTCTATTCCAGCACCAAGGACCACATCAACGAATTCGCCACCCTGCGTGCGCTCGGGGCTTCGGCCGGCTACATCCACAAAGTGATTCTCATCCAGGCGATGCTGAGCGCCGTCGTGGGCTATGCCATCGGAATGGCGCTTTCGCTGCTCGTCATCTGGGCGTCGAAAGATTCGACGCTCTATATCGTCATGACCCCGGGGCTGGCGCTGTTGCTGTTCGCGCTGACCATCGGCATGTGTGCCATCGCCGCCGTCTCGGCGATCTTCAAAGTCACCCGCATCGATCCCGCAGGAGTTTTCAGCCGATGACCGCCAAATCCGACCGTAAGGTGCTGCTCGAGGCAAGCGGCATCACAAAGGTGTTCGGCTCGGGCGCGGGCGAGGTGAAGCCGCTGAAGGGCATCAACCTCAAGCTCTACGCAGGTGAGCTGACGCTGCTGATGGGGCCATCGGGCTCGGGCAAGACGACGCTGCTTTCCATTCTCGGGTGCATCCTTTCGCCGACGGAAGGGCATCTCGTGGTCGCCGGCAACTCTACCCAGGGCAAGGACGCGGAAGGGCTCGCCGACATCCGGCGCCGCCATGTCGGGTTCGTGTTCCAGGGGTACAACCTGTTCCCGACCATGACGGCGACCGAGAACGTCATGCTGGCGCTCGACGTGCGTGCAAAGCCGGTGGTCGATCCGCAGACGCAGGCGCTCAACGCGCTCATCGCCGTCGGCCTCGGCCATCGCGCGAAGTCCTATCCGGCGAAGCTTTCGGGCGGAGAAAAGCAGCGCGTCGCGCTCGCACGCGCCCTTGCCGGCGCGCCGTCGGTGATCCTCGCGGACGAGCCGACCGCGGCGCTCGATGCGGAGAACGGGCGCTCGGTGATGGCGCTGCTGGAGAAGGTCGCGCAGGATCCGACGCGCGCTGTTCTCGCGGTAACACACGATCACCGCACGTTGCCCTATGCAGATCGCATCGTGCGCATCGAGGACGGGCGCATCCAGAGCGACGAGCGCCCGAAGAAGGGCGCCAACGCGACCTACCCCGATCCGCACGCGAACGCCGCTACCGCCGAACCTCTCAAGGGAACGGCACAGGACAAGCCGGACGACGACCCCACCACGCCGCCGAAATCAACCACCAGCCGCTACAGGATCAGACGTCATGCTTAGAGCATTCGTTATTCTCGCTGCGCTCGTGGCGGCGGCCGTGGGCGGGTACGTGCTGAGCGAGAGCAACTACTTCGCCGGCGAAAAGAAGACGACGAGCAAGTCCTCCGATGAGAAAAAAGGCGCGCAGTGGGTCGCTGCCGCACCGGGCCGGGTCGAGCCCGGATCGGGCGAGGTCAACATCGGCGCCGCCATCCTCGGCCAGGTCGCCGACGTTACCGTCGACGTGAACGACAAGGTCGAAGAGGGCGAACTGCTCATCCGCCTCGACGACGAGGAGGCGCGCGCACGCCTTGCGGCCGCGGAAGCCGAGGCAGGCCTGCGCAAGCGCCAGCGCGATGCCGAGCCGGCGACGGCCGGACGCGAGGACGTCACCAAGGGCGAAGACAACGTCTACTCCGCCGAACGCGAGGTCATCGGCGCCCGGTTCGAGCTCGATGCGGCGCTGAGCGGCAAACGGCGGGGCAATACCAGCGAGCAGCAGCTCGCCGATGCCCGCCGCCGCCTCGCCAAGGCGCAGGAGCGCGTCGAGCGCGAACGTCTCGCCTATGCGCAGGCGCAGGCCAAGGCGAACCTTCCCGCGCCGAACCAGTCGGAATCGGCACTCACCTCGGCGCGCGCCAACGTCGCCCTCGCCGCCTCGCAGCTCGACAAAACGCGCATACGCACGCCGCGCGCGGGCACCGTGCTGCAGCTCAATGCCAAGCGCGGGGAGATCGTCGCGCCCTCGCCCGAGCATCCGCTGGCCGTCGTCGGCGATATGTCGGTGGTGCGAGTGAAGGCGGAGGTCGACGACGGGGACGTGGCGAAGATCAAGGTGGGCCAGAAGGCCTTCGTGCGCTCGATCAATTATCCAGGCCGCGACTTCGAAGGGACGGTGGCGGAGCTTGCGCCGACGATGGCGACACCGCGCATCTCAGCGCGCGGACCGCGCCGCCCCTCGGACATCGAGGTGCTGGAGATGACGATCAATCTCCAAGGCAAAGTGCCGCTGCTGCCGGGCATGCGCGTTGAGGCGTTCGTGCGGCCCGATCGCTGATCACCTCGGCCTGCCGATTTCAGACGGGCAAACCCAGGCGCGCGAAGAGATCATCGCGCGCCTTTTTCGCATCCGCGGGCCATGCGGCCACCTTGGACGCCACGAGGTTCGCCTGCGAGCGCAGGATCACGCCATCGGCCAGCACCTTCAGGCCATTAGCGCGGAGCGTTGCGCCGGTGGACGTGATGTCGACGATGAGATCGGCGGTGCCGGCAGCCGGTGTGCCTTCCGTGGCGCCGAGGCTTTCGACGATGCGGTAGTCGGCAAGGCCTTTGCCAGAGAGAAAGCGGCGCGCGAGGTTGATATATTTCGTGGCGACGCGGAACGGGCGCCCGTGCTGCCGGCGGAAGGCTGCGGCGGCGGCTTCGAGATCGGAAACCTCGTTGACGTCGATCCAGCACGCGGGCACGGCGACGACGACATCGGCATGGCCGAAGCCGAGTGGCTTCAGGAGTTCTACGCGCTCATCGGCGTTGACGATGTTCTCGCGCACGAGATCCTCGCCGGTGACGCCGATGTGGGCACGGCCATTGTTCAGCGCGCTCACGATCTCGGAGGCGGAGATGAAAGCGACGTCGATATTGTCGACACCCTCGATCTCGCCGCGGTAGCCGCGCTCGGGGCCGACCTTGCGCAGCTTGAGCCCCGACTTGGCGAGGAACTCGCCCGTCTGCTCCATCAGGCGCCCCTTGGAGGGCACAGCGAATGTCAGGCGCTCGCTCATCGCTTGCCTCCGCGCACGACGGCGAGCAACCGCTCGGTATGCACCGCGCCGCCGACCGCGGGAATGTTGCGCGGCGCACCAACGGCCTTCAGCAGGCCGTCGTATCGCCCGCCGCCGGCAACGGGACTTGCGGTGCCGAGCGCATCGGAGACGACCTCGAACACGAAGCCGGTGTAGTAGCCGACGTTGCGGCCGAACTCGGCGGAAAATTCCGCAGCCTCGATATCGACGCCGCTATCGCCCAAGAGGGCGAGCCGGCGCTCGTAAGCGCCTATGGCGCGGCCGAAGCCTTCGCCCGCTGCGGCTTCCAGTTTGCGTAAAGCGGGGGCGACCTCGCCGGCGGGAAGGCGCGTCTTCACATAGTCGTCGATCAGCGCGGCCGTCTCCGGCTTCAGCGGCGGCGCCTTTGCGTCCGCAGCGATGGCGAGCAGCCCCTCGGCGATTTCCGCGGCCGAGCGCACGCCGATCAGCTCGATGCCCTCGGCGTCGAGGTGAGCGGTGACGAGCGCTTCGGCGCCTGCGCTGTCATCGGGATCGAGGGCATCGATCAGGGCGCGCGGGAATGCCGCCGCGGAACGGGCGGGCTCGGTGGAGAGACGGCGCAGCTCGGCCTGCAGGGCCTCGGGCCGCCAGAAATGATGGCGCAGACGCCGGCGCCAGCGCTCCGGCATATTCGCCGCTTCGAGCAGGGCGTCGAACAGGCCCACGTCGCCGATGTGGAGCCGCCAGCGGTCGAGACCGGCCTGCTGCAGGGCGCGCAGCATCAGCACCAGCGTGCGCGCATCCGCCTCGCCCGCATCGGTGCCGCCGAAGGCTTCGATGCCCGCCTGGCGGAACTCGCGCGGGTGGGAAGCGCCGGCTCCTGCGGGCTGAAAACGGAACGCTGTGCCGTTGTAGCTGTAGAAGGCCTCACGATCGGCCGCGGGATGGCGCTGAAGGTAGAGCCGGCAGGTGGGCACGGTCAGGTCGGGCCGCAGGCACAGCTCTTCGCCGTTGAGATCGGTGAACACGTAGGTGCGGCCGCGCAGGGCCTCGCCGACGACGTCGAGGAAGACGCCCGCCGGCTGGATGACATCGGGCGCGACGGCCTCGTAGCCGGCGGCAATGAACACCGCCAGCAGCGTACGCGCCTGCGCCTCGAGCGCCTCGAAATTTGCCGGTTGCGCTGCGCCCATGCCTGCGCCCGAAGCCTTTCCCTCTACCAAGGGCCGTTCTTTTGGACGAGGCGAGCCCGATCGGCAAGGCTGAACGTGGCCGCGGCGGGCATGGAAAGGCTCAGCGGGGCAACGGGTTGCAGGGGCGCCGATCGGGAGGTCGGACGGCGGCGCGGGTTCGATCGTCGCGTCAGGGGGGGTGATTTACAGAGCCGGGCGAGGAGCGCCGATCACGGCAGCTTGTCCATAAGCTCTTGCTCCCAGCTCTCTTTTTTGGGGCGCGGGGACACCTTCGGCGGCGGCAGCTCCGACAGACGCTGGACGATCTGGCCGGGGCGGGCGCCGCATCCGGCCATGCAGGTCACGGCATCGTCGGGTCCGTTCCAATGGTCGGCGCCGGCCGCGGTCGTGCGCATGGATCCGGCGCGGCCCTCGTAGGGCTTGGGCAGCATCTGGACGATGCGCGGCTTGCCGGCGCAGCCGGCGACGCAGATCGTCACGAAATCCTGCGGATTGGCGTCGATGAGCCCGCGCACGCGCGGATTCGATGCAGGCATTCCCCGCTCGGACTGAGGATCGACCTCGACCGCCCTGCCACCTTCGATGACCGTATCGGGCTCGGCGGGTGCGGGGGTCGTCGCGGAAAGAAGGATCGCGGCGCCGGCAAAGCAAGAGGCGAGCGCGAAGGGCGACGTGAGCCGCCAAGAACGCAGATTGCCGGAAAGGCGATTGTCGCGATCAAACCGCTGCCAACGCATGAACCACACCGCAACGCGCCGGGGGGTGCCGGCGAATGAATACTTCCCGGTCGGCATACGACCGGAAGGGCGGAGTCTCGCAAGCGGGGGTAAATTAATTCCTTCGACTTGAGCCGAATGGTGATGGCGCGCGCGGACAGCGGGCTGCGGCAGCGGGCTTTATGCCACCGGATCGTGGGGTTAGGGGCGCCCCCAGGTGCCCGGGGGCGGTTCTCTTCGCTACGGCGATGGAACGTAGCGCCAGTAATCTCCCCCATCGGTCGTCACCTTGCCGAACTTCAACGGCCGCAGCTCCGGCGGACGCAGGCCGGTGCGCAGCAGCTCGCCGATGTCCTCCAGCAGCCGGTTGTTCGAGGCATAGCCCGAATGGTTGATGGCGAAGGTGTCGGTCGAGGCGGCCGTGACGTCGATGGTGTCGATGCCGGGCAGGATGAGCGGGCCCTTCGGCGGCACGTCACCCGCGCGATAGCTGCCCCAGAAGTTGCGGGAGACGATCAGCGCGCGGTCGTTCGAGGCGACGTAGAGCGTCACGTTCTTGGCGAGGCCCTTGATAGTCCTGGCGAGGTTGGAAAAGCTGTCGGCATCGACATCGGGCGCGGCGAGGATCACCTGGCTGATCTCGACGCCTTCCGGCGCGGCCGAGCGCATGTCGCGCAACACGTCCATCACCGGCTGGTTACCCATCGAGTGCGCGATGATGCTCACCTGCTTGGCGCCGGTTTCCTTCACCACCATCTCGAGAAATTCGCGCAGATAGGGTTCGGAGGCCTGCGCGCTTTCGCGGTCGTAGGTGTAGCTCGCCACCGCGCCGCCGGACGGCCAGCTATAGAGAAACGGCGCGCCGTCGAAGTCGAGATCGTAGGCGATCTGCGCCGTGCGATAGAGCGCGTTGTCGAACGAGGTGTTGTAGCCGTGCACGAACACGAGCGCCTGATCCTTGAACGCCTGCGATGAGGCAAGGCGCGCCTTCACCTGCGCCAGCAGCTCCTCGCGGGTCAGCGCCTTGATCTGCTGCACCGTGAAGTGCTTCGCGGGGTCCTCCTTCTCGGCATAGATCGTGACGTCGAAGTAGGGGATTTTCACCACCCACGGACGCTCCACGTTCGGCACCTCGTGCACCTTGGGAACGGTCACCTCGGCAACGCCGAGTTGCAGCTTGCGCGCGCGGTCGGAGCCGAACACGAGGCGTTGCGCGTTGGGCTGCACGGCGCGGTCGGTTCCCCAATAGATCGGCACCACCTGGTAATCGGGCGATGGGGCTGGCGCGAGCGCGCCGCCGGAGGGGGACACCCGCGTCACGGTTGTCGGCGGCGCGGGCTCGGACGCCATAGCCGGCTCGTCGACCTCCCGTGCGGTCGCGGGGGGCGGCGCGGGGGCAGCCGCCGGTGGTGGCGGCGCCGCGGCGGCGACGTCGGGCGGGGCGCTGCCACCGGACGGCTCCGGCACGGACGCCGGGGCCGCGCCGCCGCTGCCATGGCGCGGCAATGAACGGTGCGTTCCGCCGCCGGAACCCGGCGGCGGAACGCCTTCCTCAGTGGCTGACGGTGTCTCCTGCTGTCCGCTGCCGGGTGTGGCGGCCTGCTGATCCGGCACCTCGGGTGCAGGCGACGGCGGCGGCGCGCCCATCGCACCACCGTTATTCGGCGGAGCGTTATTCGGCGGGACCGCCGACGGGGCAGGCGCGGCGCCCGGAAGCGGCGCGCGGCGGGCTGCATAGCCCTGCGGGGAATATCCCGGTATGCGCTCCAAGCGCCTCGCTTCGGCCGCGCGGCCCTGCTCCATCTGGCGCTGCGCCTGCTGGTTTGCGCGCAGCTGCCGTTCGAAGTCCTGCATCGCCCGTTCGCGCGCGGCGTCGGATGCCTGCCCTTCCGTGCCCGGCTGTGGCGGGGTCGCGGTCTTGCCGTCTTCTTTCGCGGCTGGAGCTGGTTCGCCGCCGGGCTTTGCAGCGAGGTCCCTGCCTGATCCAGGCTTGGCTTTGGCATCCGCATCGCGCAGCGCCAGCGCCTCGCCCTTGCGGTCCAGGGCCTCGTACACGGCGGCAAGCCGCTGGCGCACGGCGGCGGCTCCGGGCCGGCCTTCGGTCTTCTCGCGAATGGCGAGCGAGCGCTTCAGCAGTGGCTCGGCATCGGCGTAGCGCTTCTGGGCCTCGTAGAGATCGGCGAGCGTCTCGAGAGCGGTCGCCAGCTCGATGCTGTCGGCGCCCTTCCTTTCCGCCAGCGCCACTGCCTGCCGGGCCAGCAGAATGGCGGGCGCATATTTTCCGGTTGCCTTCAGCTGTGCGATGCGCCGGTTGAGCAGCGCCGGGTTCAGCACCGGCGCCTTTTTCCGCTGCAGCGCCTTCTGGCGCGCCGCATTCTCCGCTTCCGTATAGCTCTGCCAGGGCGGCCAGCGCTCCTCGGCCGAGGCGACGTCGCGCGTCAGGGCACTGAACAGTGCGAGCAGCAGAAAAAGAGCCGATGCGGCAATCGTTTGACGGGCGGGCACGGAATAAATTCCTTCAACTGGCGGCGAAAATCTGTGTGCCGCATTACTCCCCGGCTGTGGCTCCCTTAGGGCGTGTAGCGCCAGTAATCGCCCCTCGGCGATGGTGTTCGACGCAGGGCCGGCAACCGCTCCTCGGGCGGCCTCGAGCCGCTGAGGATGAGCTTACCAATGTCCTGCAACAGATCGTTGTTCTCTGCGTAACCGGAATGGTTGAGCGAAAAACTGTCTGTGGAAACGGCCGTTATATCGATGGTCTCGACGCCCGGCACGATCAGCGGTCCGGCGGGAGGAACGTCGCCCGCGCGCGGATTGCGCCAGAAGTTGCGCGATACGATGAGCGCACGGTCATTCGCGGCGGCATAGAGCGTCACCCCGCGGGACATCCCCTCGATGCGTTGCGCCACGTTCGCGAAGTTGTCGGCATCGACGTCGGGCGCAGCGAGGATGACCTCGTTGATCGCCACCGCGCCGGGCCCGCTTGAGCGCATATCCTTCAGGACATCGAGCAGCGGCTGGTTGCCCATCGAATGGGCGATGATGCTGACCGATTTCGCGCCCGTCTCTTTGACAACGAGCTCGAGGAACCGCCGCATATACGGCTCGGACGCCTGCGCGCTTTCCCGGTCGTAGGTGTAGCTCGCAACGGCGCCCCCCGACGGCCAGCTGTAGAGAAAAGCGGCGCCATCGAATTTCAGATCATAGGCGATCTGCGCCGTGCGGTAGACGGCGTGGTCGAAGGACGTGTTGTAGCCATGCACGAAGACGAGGGCGTGATCCTTGTAGCGATCCGAGGCCGCTATGCGGCCTCGTACGAGATCGAGAAAATCGGCCTCGGAGAGCTTGCGGATATCCTGCACGGTGAAATGCCGGGCCGGGTCTTCGGCCTGCTCGTAGATGGCGATGTCGAAATAGGGGATCTTCACCACCCATGGCCGCTCGATATTGGGGATTGCGTGGATCTTCGGCACGGTGACCATGGCGCGACCGAGTTCGAGCCTGCGGCCGCGCTCGGAGTTGTATTGCAGACGCGCCGTCCCGATCCGCTGTTCGCGGTCGGTGCCATAGAAGACGGGAACCACCTGCCAATCGGATGGCGTCGTGTCGCTCGATACCGAAAGGCCGTCGGCGTCCGCCGCCTTCTGCCGCACCGACTGCGCGGCCTCCTCACGCGCCGCGTTGTGGATTTCGTCCTCGATGGGCGAGGAAACCCGCGAATCGAGGGCGCGGTTCAATGTCGGGGAGAACAGCATAACCGCAGCGAAGGCGACGCCGACGGCGGCCAGCGCCCCGCCGCGCACCAAAACCCGCATCGCGCGGGAGGTGCCATTCGTGGCGTAGCGGGCTATCAGGTAGATCAGCAGCAGCCCTGCCACTGCGAGCACGGCCCCGACAAAGGCAGACATCGCGCCCTTCCCCCGGTGTCCCTTCCTGCTGGGCGGGCACACTATGGTTCGGCGGAGCGCGGGGCAAGTTGCACGCGGGCGCCGCGGCGTCCGCGTGACGCGCTTGCGGACTTCGCGACCATCCAACTATCTACGGGCACCCGCCCAAGGAGTTTTACCCCATGCAGCCAGTTGCCGTTTCTCCCCCACCGATCGACGCCTACATCGAGGGCGTGCGTGCGGGCGACCGGGCCATGCTGGCACGCGCCATCACCCTCGTGGAAAGCACCAAGCCCGCGCACTCGGCCATGGCTCAGAAGCTGCTGCAGGCACTGCTGCCGCATACGGGCGGGGCGATGCGGCTCGGGGTGACAGGTGTGCCCGGCGTCGGCAAGTCGACGACGATCGACATGTTCGGCATGAACATCGTCAAGGCCGGCTTGAGCGTGGCGGTGCTTGCGGTCGATCCGACCTCGAAGCGCACAGGCGGCTCGATCCTCGGCGACAAGACGCGCATGAGCCAGCTCGCGCAGGAGCCGCGCGCCTTCATCCGGCCATCGCCAAGCTCCTGCACGCTGGGCGGCGTCACGCGCAAAACGCGCGAGACGATGGCGCTGTGCGAAGCGGCGGGGTTCGACGTCATCATCGTGGAGACGGTGGGCGTCGGCCAATCGGAGATCGCGGTCGCCGACATGGTCGATTTCTTCCTCGTGCTGCTGCTGGCGGGCGGCGGCGATGATCTGCAGGGGATCAAGAAGGGCATCATCGAAATCGCCGACATGATCGCCATCAACAAGGCCGATGGCGACAACGTCATGCGTGCGGAGCGCGCGGCGGCGGAATATCGCGGAGCGATGCAGATCCTGACGCCCACGTCCCCCAACTGGACACCACCGGTCATCACCATCTCGGGACGCGAGAACAAGGGCCTCGACAAACTGTGGGAGCAGATTCTCGCGCACCGCAAGGCCCTCGGCGAGACGGGCGAGCTCGCGGAGCGGCGCCAGCGCCAGGCCGTCTCGTGGATGCACGACATGCTTTCCGACCGCATCATGGAGATGGTGCACGCCAATCCGCGCGTCGCCGCGCGCATGGCGGGGATCGAGGATGACGTGCGCCAGGGGCGGCTGTTGCCGACACTCGCGGTCGACGAGATAATGTCGCTCATCGGCGCGGGCGCCTGAGGCGGCGCGCCTTTTCACTTCGCGATCAAGCGAGAAGATCTTGGCAGAGCCGCGCGATACCATTCTGCTCACCGGGTTCGGTCCCTTTCCCGGGGTGGCGGATAACCTCACGGCGGAGCTGGTGCCGAAGCTCGCCAGATCGGCACGCGTGCTCTTTTCCGACTACGACATCGTCGATGAGGTGCTGCCCGTCGCCTGGATGCGTGCGCCGGAGCGTCTCGCGGCCCTGCTGGGGCGCAAGCGGCCGCGGCTCGCGCTGCATTTTGGTGTTTCGAGCACCGCCAAGGGTTTCCGCATCGAGCAGGCCGGCCGCAACGTATGCGCCGCGCGGGGGGACGCCGACGGCACCATGCCGGCGATGGCTCGCATCCTGCCGACGGGCCCGGACGCCCTGTCATCGACGATACCGGTGGACGCGATACTGGCACGGCTGCAGCGCGCCGACATCCCGTGTTGCACCTCGAACGATGCGGGCGAATATCTCTGCAACGCCGTGCTTTACCAGTCGCTGGTGACTGCCGCCGCCGCCGCGCGCCCGTTCGCTGCCGGGTTCATCCACGTGCCGAATTGGCTCTCGGATGCCAGCGGCCCGTTCGAGGATGGACATCTGACGTGGACCGGCGCGATGGCGGGCGGGCTCGAAATCATCGCGGCATGCCTGGAGGACGGGGCGGCCTAAACCTCCATTAACCCGTGCTGGCCTCAGACTTGCTTCAAAGACGCCGATACGGCGAAGCAACGCAGCGGGACGGCGCGATCATGGGATACGACCGGCGGGATATTCTATCGGCCGGGCTGGCGGCTGGCGTCGCGGCGGGGGCGATCGGCGCCGGTGCGCGGCAAGCATCGGCGCGATCCGGCGGTGCGGGCGCCAGCGATCTCGGCCTCGTCTCCGGCAGCGCCGTCGACCAGGCGCCCGTATTGCAAGGTGCGCTCGATGCCGCAACGGAGCGCGGTGCGCCGCTCGAATTGCCGCCTGGGCACTTCCGCGTCGGCGCGCTGAAGCTGCGCAGCGGCGCGCGGCTCATCGGCGCGGCAGGCGCGACCGTGCTGGAGCATGCGGGCACGGGCCGCTTCATCTCCGCTGAGGACGCGAGCGACATCGCCATCGAGGGCATCCATATCGACGGAGCCTATCGCGCGCTCGCGGATGCCGATGGCCTCATCGACATCTCGCGCTCCACGCGCGTGCGGCTGCGTTATCTGCGGCTCACACGCAGCCCCGCCAACGGCATCGCGCTTACGGCGGCATCGGGCACCATCGCCGACTGCGTGATCGACAACGCCGTGCAGGCGGCGATCCGCAGTCTCGATGCGACGGGCCTGGAGATCCTTCACAACGACATCGCGGACTGCGGGAACAACGGCATCCAGGTGTGGCGCTCCGAGCCCGGCGAGGACGGCAGCATCGTTGCAGGCAACCGTATCGTGCGCATCCGCGCCGATGGCGGGGGCACGGGCCAGAACGGAAACGGCATCAACGCCTTCCGCGCCGCCGCGGTGCTCGTCTCCGGCAATCGCATCACCGACTGCGCCTTCAGCGCCGTGCGCGGCAACGCGGCCAACGACATCCAGATCATCGGCAATTCCTGCGCACGCCTCGGCGAGGTGGCAATCTATGCCGAGTTCGGGTTCGAGGGCGCGCTGATCGCCAACAACCTCGTCGATACCGCAGCGACCGGGATCACCGTCACCAACTTCAACGAGGGCGGCCGGCTTGCGGTGGTGCAGGGCAACCTCGTGCGCAACCTGTTCCGGCGCGAGCACGAGCCGGTCGACAAGCGCGGCCACGGCATTACGGTCGAAGCCGATAGCGCCGTCACCGGCAACGTCATCGAGCGCGCGCCGACGGCGGGTATCGTTGTCGGCTGGGGCGCGTTCATGCGCGAGATCGTGGCAACATCGAACCTCGTGCGTGCCTCGCGTGTCGGCATTCTCGTGTCGAACGACGGATCGGCGGGTGCGTGCCTGCTCGCCAACAACATGGTCTCAGGGGCCGAGCTGGGGGCCATCCGCGCCATGGACGGGAACGGCAATCCGGTGGGCGCGGACCTCGCCTATGGCGACAGCGGCGACAGGCGGCTCGCGATTACCGGCAATCTGGCGGTGTGAACGAAGGCCTTCGGCGGCTCATCCGAAAACCGGCGCCCACTTTTCGGGAAGCACTCTTTCTGCCCCGTGCTCCCCGTCCGAAAACCGGTGCCCACTTTTCGGGAAGCACTCTCCTGCCCCGTGCTTCTCGTCCGAAAACCGGTGCCCACTTTTCGGGAAGCACTCTCCTGCCCCGTGCTTCCCGTCCGAAAACCGGTGCCCACTTTTCGGGAAGCACTCTCCTGCCCCGTGCTTCTCGTCCGAAAACCGGTGCCCACTTTTCGGGAAGCACTCTAGCTTTCTTGCTTTTGGGATGAGCGCAGCGTGGCGCCCACGTGCGTTTCTCCCCGCGCCGCCGCAATGCATTCCTGGCGATGGCGCTCGCGGTAGCCGGCGCGCTGCTCCTCGCTGCGCTCTGCGTAGCAGGCGGCGCAACTGACGCCCTCCTCATAAAGCTCCGACGCGCAATCGCTCTCGCTCAGCGGGCGGCGGCATGCGCGACACAGCGTATAGCTGCCAGACTCGAGGCCGTGGCTAACCGCGACGCGCTCGTCGAACACGAAGCATTCGCCCTCCCACAAGCTCTGCTCCTGCGGCACCGTTTCCAGATACTTCAGGATGCCGCCCTGGAGGTGATAGACCTCGTCGAGACCCTCCGAGCGCAGGAACGAGGTCGCCTTCTCGCAGCGGATGCCGCCGGTGCAGAACATCGCGACTTTCGGCGCCTCGCCTTTCGCCAATAGCCGTTCGCGCTCGGCCCTGAACCATGCGGGAAACTCGCGGAAGGCTTTCGTCTGCGGATTGATCGCGCCGGCAAAGGTGCCGATCGCCACCTCGTAGTCGTTGCGCGTATCGATGAGGATCGTGCCCGGCTCGCGGATGAGCGCGTTCCAATCCTTCGGCGCGACATAGCGGCCGACGCTGCTGCGGGGATCGATGCCGGGCTCGCCCATCGTCACGATCTCGCGCTTGAGGCGCACTTTCATGCGGTGGAACGGCTGCTCCGCTGCGCGCGAGAACTTCACCTCAAGATTTTCTTCACCGACCAGCGCGCGAACGTGACTCAGCACGCGGGCGATCGCGTCATCCGATCCGGCGATGGTGCCGTTGATGCCCTCGGGTGCGAGCAGCAGCGTGCCCTTCACGCCTTGCGCGCAGCACAGACGCGCCAGCGGACCGCGCGCCCTCGCGCAGTCATCGATAGCGCTGAACTTGTAGAGGGCTGCCACGCAGATGGGCAGGTCCGCGTCGATCATGGCAGACACATCGGGTTGAAAAACGTTGCGGCGTTGGCTGTCGAAAGACGCTGGGAATATTACGGACCCCGGCCCGGCGGGGCAAATCCGTGTGCCCCATGGACGCCGAGGGTTGCGGCGCTCGGATGCAGGCTAGAACGGCAGCCCCGCGAGGGCATCCTCGAACAGGGCCGACGAGCGCACCTCGCCGACCTCGACGCCGTGCCACGTCTTGACGGCCCCGACGGGCATGAGGCCGCACGCTGCGGGATAAAGCCGCTCGACGAGGGCCATCGCCGCGCCCGCCGCGGCGCGCTTGGCGCCGTCCTCGATCTTCAGCGCGAAACCAAGGCCGAGCTCCGGGAAAGCGCCGCAGTAGACGCCTTCGGCGCCCGTCTTCATGAAGACCCGCCGCGGCAGCGCGCGCATCACCACGGTGTCGGCGCGATTGCGCCCCGCCACTAGGTCTGGATACTCCCAGCACGCTTCGAGAATGCGGGCGACGGCCTCGCGCCGCTCCGGCGCCATGCCCTCCCCGGTGACGAGCCGCGCGAAGGTGCGCGCCATGGCCGACAGCGGCATCGCCCAGTTCGGCACGGAGCAGCCGTCGATGCCGCGCACGTCGGCGCCGAGCGGCAGGCCGGAGATTTCCGACAGAGCGCTATGGACGCGCTGCTGCACCGGATGGGCGATGTCGCAATAGTCGCGCGTCGTCTCGCCGAGGTGCACGGCGGTCGCGAGCATGCCGGCGTGCTTGCCGGAGCAGTTGTTGTGGAGCTGCGTGGGCGCCCGGCCGGCGACGATCAGCTCCTTGGCGGCCGCTGCGCCGAGCGGCGCATGGGCGCCGCAGCCGAGCGCATCGGGATCAAGTCCGGCGCGCTCCAGCATGGAGGCCGCGAGCTGCGTGTGGCGCTCGGTGCCGACGTGGGAGCCGCACGCGAGCGCGATCTCCGCGGAACCGTAGCCGAAGCGGTCGGCCGTGCCGGTCTCGATCAACGGCAGGGCCTGCAGCGCCTTCACCGCCGAGCGCGGATAGACGGGACGCTTGACGTCGCCGAGCTGCAGCACCAGCGCGCCGGAGGGCGCGGCAAGCGCGACCGCGCCACGGTGCCAGCTTTCGACCAAGAGGCCGCGTGTCACTTCGATGAGGATTGGATCCGACATTTCCCTCGCCGCGCCGATGCAGTTGCGGCGCAGCATTGGACCGTGAAATGCGGCGGATCAACCCCGATGTTGCCTCGGGGGCGCCGAATGCCGGCAGGTGCGGCGTGGAAACCTTATGGTCTCGACAGACGCGACGCACCCTGCGCCCCGAGTGCTACTTCGCGGCGCAGGTCGCCAGCTCCGCTTCCCGCTTCTGCGCCGCGGAGCGTGACGTATCGGGGCTGACGGAAGCGCACCATGCGGTGTGCGCAGACTTATCGACCGACCATTCGGCGCCCGCGAACCCGCACTTGAGCTTCAGATTGCGCTGCTGCTGTTCCAGCGAGGTCTTCACGTACCAGTCGCAGTTTGCGAGTGCCGGGGAGGCTTGCAGCGCGAGACCGCAGAGCAACGCCAAGCCCGGGACCACACCACGCAGCGGAGCCTTCGTCATCATCCTCACCTTAACCAAACCGGCGAACCGGACCGTCTCTGTGACCTTAGGGAGGGCGCTGTGAACCGCGACTGAATGTGCGGTCCGGTGTAGCGATCGGCGGAGCACCCCGTTTCGTCCCCGGAGTACGTCCCCGGCGTCTCCAGAGCCTCCATTACACTGCAATTACGGCCGTCGCGAGCCATTCGTCATGGGTGCCGCAGGCGGCATCACGTGGGTATCGCGAGCCGGCACTCAGCGCGCCAAGGGATTTTACCCCGCGAAAATCCTGTCACTGGCGGAACAGCGGCGATCCTCCGACCTGGGACATTCTGTCGTCACCGGCCGACCCAAAAACGGCCGCATCGATCACGGAGAGTGTCATGTACGGACGCATCACGAAGTTCAGCCCGCAAGTCGGCTTCGGGGTCATCGAGGCCGATAACGGCGCCAAGTATCGCTTTGCCAAGGACGAGGTCGTCAACCTCAACGGCAAGCTCGTGGGGCACAACGTCGATTTCCTCGTTAACGCCCGCCGCCCGCGGGACATCATCCTCATGACCGGCTCGCCCTGGACCGCCTTCGGCGGCGGCAGCCACTAACCGGCGCGCGGAGCGCAAAGACAATGGCTACGACCTTCGATCTCAGCGATGTTCCCGCCGCCGACGCGGCCGATCTCGCGGCGGCCATGCGTTCGCTCGTGAAGGCGGGACGCGGACTGGTGCTGCTCCACGGAGCCACCGAAGCCGATCTCGACCGGGTGCGCGTCATTCTCCAGCGCCGCTTCCAGGCCGACCCGCAGCGCGCATTCGCAGCGTTCGTTCGCTTTCGCCATCTGGTGGCGGTCTTCGCCACCCGGCGCCTGCAACGGACGGTGCTGGAGGATGGCTTCGCGGTGATGGCGCCCGCCCTCGCGATCGCCGCCACGCTGCGCCTCAACGGCAAGCGGGGCTTCAATCCGCAGCGCTTCCTGCTGGCGCTGCACGCCGCGCGCGCCGACGTCTTTTTCATGGGACCGCGTGCGCGCGGGCCCGGTGGCGGCCACGCGCAGCTCGCGGCCTAGCGGCGTCCTGCTCCGTTGCATCGCCGCGCGCCTCTAATTGCCAGCGCTCGTTACCGCTCACACTTTTCCGGCACGCTTCCTGCCCCGTGCTTCTCGCCGGAAAACCGTTCACACTTTTCCGGAAGCACTCTTCCTGCCGTGCTTCTCGCCGGAAAACCGCTCACACTTTTCCGGAAGCACTCTTCCTGCCCCGTGCTTCTCGCCGGAAAACCGCTCACACTTTTCCGGAAGCACTCGGGCTTTCCGCACGCATAGCGCGAAACCGAGGCCCATCGGCCACACCTGCCGTAAAGCGCCCTCCTCGATGCCCATCGAGCGACGGGAAGGCTGCTCCCCCGCGTTCCCCCCTCGTGGTGCCATCCGCATCCGCTTTTTCGCGAGGTCTCCGCGCCCCCGCACGGGCGTTCAACCAGTCCGCATTCGCTTTCTCTCGAAAGGGCGACGACGGGCCTTCGCGTTACTGGCGGTTGCGCCAACGGGAGAAGGAAGCGCAGTGCGTCATGCACGCAAGTATTTCCGAATGGGCGTTGGGAGCCTGTTCGGCATACAGCCCGATATGCAGATCTGGTGGACGCCCGAGCTGCCTATCATTCACGTCGCAAATCCAAAGGCCGGATGCTCGAGCATCAACCAGAGTCTGAAATCGGCCCAGGCGCACCTCTACGAAAAAGCCGGCATCGACTTCGAGCGCAACAGCAGCGCTCACGTCGCCGACGACTGCCTGCACCAGTATGGGCTCGCCCCATCGGCCTGCCGCCGGCGGTATCTGATCTCCAGTATCCGAAACCCTTATACGCGGGCGCTCTCGGGTTATCTCGACAAAGTCGACGGGCAGGACCACCGCGTATACGGCGAGTTCCAGCGGATGGAGCGGGTGGCGGATTTCGCGGACTTCCTACGCGCCCTGAAGCGTTACAGGGCGCCGCGCATGGACGGCCATTTCCGGCCGCAGCACTACAATCTCAATTACCCGAAGGTCGCGTACGACGCCGTATTCTATCTGGAGAACACCAGCGCGATTTCCGGGTTCGTTTCGAAGCTGATCCCGCATTTCGAATTGCGCAGCTTCTCACCGCACGCCCGCAACGCCGTGGGCAAGCTCGCGCAATACTATGACGACGCGACGCGGCAGCTCGTGCGGGAGATCTTCGCGGAGGATTTCGAGCGCTTCGGATACAGCACGCACATCGACGATGCGCTGGCGGCGCCGGGCATCATGATCGCCGCCGACCGCATCATCCCGCACGGCAAGCCGGTGCCCGCGCCGCGTAAGCTGCCGCGCCAGGCGGAGGCGCGAAACACATTGCAGCCGACGCTCCACTTCCGGCGTCTGATGGAGCGGCGGCTCATTTGACGGGTTCCATGCGCGCCGCCGATGCGGGCCGCGAAAACACCGGCCCGCTCGCGACACCGCTCGATCAAATAACGGCCGAACCCGGACTTGGAATTTTGCAGGTGCGCAGGCTCAATGCTTCGTGCAGCGCTGCAGATCGGCGGGTGCACGTCTCCAGATGAAGCTCTGGCTGAAAAACTTGATGCCCTTGTAGCCGACGACCTTCAGCGTGCCGTCGCGCAGCGGGATGAGCTGGACATCGAACTTGGCGTCTTTGTCGGGGTCGTAGATCCAGCCCTCATCGTAGCTGCCATCGGTCATCGGCTTTACGTCGCCGATAATCTCGAGGCCGCACCCCTTGGCGTTGGCCTCGTCGGCGACCCACACGACTTTGCCGCATAGCGCGCCGTCGCATTGGGAAATCTCGACCGCGCCACGGCCGGTGTGGTCGATCCAGACACCGAGCGGGCCTTCCTGCGCCATCGCGGCAAGGCCCGTCACGGCCGTCAGCGCAAGCGCCGCCAAGTGCACCTTCGCAAACCTCATCATCGGTCTTCCTCTAACGATCCTGATGGTATCGGCAGCAAAAATGCGTACGCCGCCGCCCGGGCCGTTCGCGACCCTACGCCCCACACGCTGCCCCATGTCTTAAGATTGCGCCGAACGGATGTCACGCGGCGAAAGCCGCCGCTGGGCCATAGTTTTGGCCCTTTGCGCGATAGACGCAGGGGGCGCCGCCCGCCATGCGCTGCTCCACCGCACCCCTGGCGCTCTCGTGGCCACCGCTGGGCCACGCGAGCCACGAGAAATGATCAGCCGAAGTCCGGCTTGGTGGTGCGCAGCCGCTTCACGTTGCTTCTGCGCGCCTTGTCGTCCCGCCGCCGCTCCTTGGACGCGCGCGTAGGCTTCGTCTTCACGCGGCGCTTGGGGACGGCGCACGCCTCGCGAATCAATTCGAACAGGCGCTCGCGCGCATCCTCGCGGTTGCGTTCCTGGGTGCGGAAGCGCTCAGCGCGAATGACGAGGACGCCGTCGTCGGTCAGACGGCGGCCCGCGAGCTTGACGAGACGCGCCCGCACCTCGCCCGGCAGCGCCGCCGATCCGGCCACATCGAAGCGCAGCTCGACGGCCGTCGAAACCTTGTTGACGTTCTGCCCACCCGGTCCCGACGAGCGCACGAAACGCTCCTTGAGTTCGTCCTCATCGAGGGTGACGCTCTCGGATATGTAAATCGTGCCCACGGCTCACATCCTCGACCGGCGTGTCAGCGCCCAGCGCGGCCAGCCTTTGAAATCGCGCACGATCTCGCGGGCCGCGTTGTGGCCCGGCGCGCCGGTAACGCCGCCGCCGGGATGGGCGCCGGAGCCGCACAGGTAGAGCCCGCTCAGCGGCAGGCGATAATCCGCAAATCCGAGCCGCGGGCGCGCGGAAAAGAGCTGATCGAGCGACAGCGCGCCGTGGAAGATGTCGCCGTCCACCATGCCGAAGCGCAATTCCAGATCGAGGGGCGACAGGACCTGGCGCGCCATGACCGAGCGGGCGAAGTTCGGCGCGTGCTTCGTCACCGTGGCGATCACGAGGTCGGCGAACGCTTCCTTCTCGTGCGTGTCCGTCCAGCTTCGACCATCGGGCAAGTGCGGCGCCACGTGCTGCACGAAGAGGCTCGCAACGTGCTTGCCGGCGGGGGCGAGCGTATCGTCGAGCGTCGATGGGATGAGCATTTCGACGACCGGCTCGCGCGACCAGCCGGTCAGGCGCGCATCGAGATAGGCGCGCTCCAGATAGCCGATCGTCGGGCCGATGACGATGCCGGCGCCATGGTGATCCTGCTGCCCGGAGCCCGGCCGGCAGGTGAAGTCGGGAAGCTCGGAAAGGGCGACATTCATGCGGAATGTGCCCGATCCCGTCTTCATGCCGGTGAAGAGTGCGCGCGTAGATGCCTCGACCGCGCCATCTGGAATGAGATCGCGGAACAGGAGCTTGGGGGGCAGGTTCGAAACGATCGCGCGGGCGCGGATTTCCTCACCGCTCTCCAGCGCGACGCCGACCGCCGCCTCGCCCCGCGTCAGCACGTGCGCCACTCTGGCGCCGGTGCGGATCTCAACGCCGCGCTCGCGCGCCGCGGTTGCGAGTGCGGCGCTGATCGCCCCCATGCCGCCGATGGCGTGTCCCCATGCGCCGCGCTTGCCGTTCACCTCGCCGAAGCAATGGTGAAGCAGCACGTAGGCCGTGCCCGGCGTCGAAGGCGCCGCATAATTCCCGACGATGCCGTCGAAGGCGAACGCGGCCTTCACCACATCGCTCTCGAACCATTCGTCGAGAAAGTCCACCGCGCTGCGCGTAAAGAGATCGAGCAGCACGCGCTTATCGGCGAGGCTCAGCCCCAGCATGCGCCGCCCGACACCCGCGCCCTTGATAAGCTCGACGATGCCGCCGCCCGCGTTGGGCGGCGTCCTCAGAACGAGATCGCGCAGCACGTCGGCGGCACGCTCCAGCATCGCGTCGTACGCGGGAAGACGCTCGGCGTCGGCAGCGGAGAAGCGCGCAACCGCCGCCTGCCGTTCGGACGTGCCGCCGCGCATCAACAGATACCGCGCATCATCGAAGGGCCAGAAGTTCGCGGCGGGGCGATGCACGATCCGCAAGCCGTGGCGGTGCAGGTCGAGGTCCGCGATCACCTTCGGATTGAGCAGGCTCACGGTATAGGACGCGACGGAGTTGCGGAATCCGGGATGAAATTCCTCCGTGAGCGCCGCTCCGCCCACCACATCGTTCTTCTCGAGCACGAGCACGCCGAGGCCGGCATCGGCGAGGTACGCCGCGCACGTCAGCCCGTTGTGGCCGCCACCGATGATGACGGCATCAAAATCGCCGGATGCCCTATTTTCGGCCGTCATGGTCCGCCGTTTCCGCTTCCTCGCACTCCCCGTGCGCATAACCCGGCCCATCGCATTGTGCCAGGGCGAACGCTTCACTCATCCGGCATTAAGGGCAATCCGTTCGCTGATTTCGGACGTCGCGCCATTTTAGGGTCCCGTTGAGGATCCACGCTTAGCGTTCACCCGTTTCGTATGCGTACGTAGGGATGAAGCCCATGCAGACCGCCAGCGCGAAAGCCGCCCGCATCGCCCGCAGCGCTGAGCATGGGGACGTGATCTATCGCTTCACGGGGCTGCTGATCGTAACGCTGTTCCCTGCGCTTTTCTGGACGGCCCTCGTTGCCGGCGTCGGTGCCGCCCTCGGCCAGATCCCGAGCCCGCTCGCGCTGATGGTTTTCGGGTCAGGCGTCGCAGGCTTCTGCGCAACCGTCAGCCAGATGCTGCTTGCACGGGTCTGATTGCGGGCCGCGAACATCGCGCGGCAGCTCTAAAACCGCGACAATCGGGGGTGGATCAGCCCCAGCCGCAGCGCATTTTCTCGCACACGCGGCCGCGCCCGCAGGATACCCGCACGAATTTGCACACGCGGCAGCTATAGCTCGAAAGGCAGCCACGGTAGGAACCGCCGCGGGCGAAGTTGCATGTGCGGACCGTCTGACAGTCGCGCTGCGGGTTGATGAGGCCGCCGGGCCCTTCCTGGGCGCGCGCAACGGGAGGCGCCATGGCGAAGGCCACGGCGAGAACGAGCGCGGACAGGCTCAAGAAACGCATCTGCGTTGCCCCGATGCATGACGACCGGGGCAGTGTGTGGCAGGTCGCGGGCACTGGCAACCGAATGACCGAATGTCAGTGCACGGCGCACGTATATGTGTGCCGTTGTGGCCACGCCGATGACCGCGGACCCTTGCACGGCGGGGAAAATAGCCCCGCCGCGCTGCACCATCCTGTGGAGGATCTCTGTGGATGGCTGCTTGGCGCGCCGGATAGACCGGCCGTCCCGTCCGCCTCTTACTCGGCCGCTTTACGCGCAGGCAGGACGGAAGCCATGTAGTCGTTGAGGAGGTTCTGGGTGATCTCGGCCGGCGCGTAGGTGTGCTCGCCGATCTGCGAGACAGGCGTCACCTCGGCCGCCGTACCGGTGACGAACACCTCGGAGAAGTCCTTCAGTTCCTCGGGCATGATGGGCCGCTCAATGACCTGATAGCCGCGCTTCTTGGCAAGCGCGATCACGGTGCGGCGGGTGATGCCGTCGAGGAAGCAGTCGGGATCTGGCGTGTGGATGACGCCGTCCTTCACGAAGAAGATGTTGGCGCCGGTGCACTCGGCGACGCGGCCGCGCCAGTCGAGCATCAGCGCGTCCGCATAGCCGGCATTCTCCGCCCGGTGCTTCTCGACGGTGCAGATCATGTAGAGGCCGGCGGCCTTGCTCTTCGAAGGCGCCGTGGCCGGGTCGGGCCGGCGGTACTTCGCCATCGTGATGCGAATGCCCTTGAGGCGCTGCTCCATGGGGAAATAGGAGCCCCACTGCCACGCCGCGACGGCGAGATGGATTTTCGTCGCCTGGGCGGAGACGCCGATCTGCTCGGAGCCGCGCCAGGCGATGGGGCGGATGTAGCAGTCGGACAGCTTGTTGGCCTCGACGACGTCGCGGCAGACCTGATCGATCTCGGCGACCGTATAGGGAATCTCGAAATCGAGTGCCTTGGCGCTGTCGATCAGACGCTGAGAATGCTCGGATAGCTTGAAGATGGCACCGCCGTAGGCGCGCAGGCCCTCGAATACGCCGCTGCCGTAGTGGAGCGCGTGCGTGAGGATGTGGATATTGGCCTCGCGCCAGGGGACCATCTTACCGTCGACCCAGATCAGGCCATCGCGATCGTGGAAGGGGGTGGGGGCAGGCGCGGACATGCTTGTTTCTCTCCGTAGACTTTCGCGCCAGGATCGCTAGTTAAGCTGGCTCGGCGAAATGCCTCGCGACGGGGATCCCCGCCGACGTTGGACACTGCCAGCGCAACTCGCCGAAGGCCCCGCGGCCCCACGCGAATGCGCCGATCTCTTTGCGCAAAATGACTTGCCATGACTAACAATCGGGGCCAAATAAGTCAACATGACTGACATAACGTCCGCCGCCGTTGCGCGCCGCCGCCCATCGCGCTCAGCCGCCGCGCCCGTCCCTGCCGAAGGCGCGGCGCAACCCGCCCAAGACGGAGCCTCCCCGCTCGATCTCGTCGCCTGCGTGGAGCTGCTGTTCTTCGCATACCGCGATTTCACGGGCGGTCCGGACGCGGTGCTCGAGCAATATGGCTTCGGGCGCGCCCATCACCGGGTCTTGCACTTCGTGCATCGCAATCCGGACCTGCGCGTCGCGGACCTGCTCGACATCCTGCGGATCACCAAGCAGAGCCTCGCCCGTGTCCTAAAGCAGCTCATCGATAAAGGCTTCATTATGCAGCGCGCCGGGAATGACGACCGGCGCGAGCGGCGGCTTTTCGTCAGTGCCAAGGGCGCCCGTCTTGCCGAAAAGCTTGCCGCCCTGCAGACGAAGCAGCTGGAAGAGGCGCTCGCCAAAGCGGGACCGGGGGCTGCGGAGTTTGCACGCCGCTTCCTTTTTGCCATGATTACGGAGTCCGATCGCTCCCGCGTCGAGGCCCTTGTTAAGCTCTCGGCCTCAACGCGCACCTGAAAAGGGCGACGACCACCAACGAGGGGCAATCATGAGCTCGGCGAAGGCCGCGAGCGCACCGCTTCCAGACAATGCGCCGCACGTGCTGATCGTCGATGACGATCAGAAGATCCGCGACCTGCTGGGACGCTATCTTTCCGAGCAAGGCTTCCGTGTGACGACGGCGCAGGATGCTGCGTCGGCGCGCGCGGGCATGCGCGGGCTCGAATTCGACGCGGTGCTGCTCGACGTGATGATGCCCGGCGAGAACGGGCTCGATCTCGCGCGCGAATTAAAGGCGACGCGTCCCGTTCCCATCTGCATGCTGACCGCACGCTCGGAGCCCGAGCACCGGATCGAAGGCCTCGAAGCGGGCGTGGACGACTACCTTCCGAAACCCTTCGAGCCCCGCGAGTTGCTGCTCCGGCTGCGCAACATTCTGCGCCGTGCGGCCGGCGGCTCGGGATCGAGCGAAGAGATCCGCATGGGCAATCACGTGTTCCACGTGACCCGCGGCGAGCTGAAGCACCTCGATGAAACCGTGAAGCTCACCGAACGCGAGCGCGACCTTCTGCGCATGTTCGCCCAGCGCATCGGCACCCCCATTCCGCGCCACGAGCTGGCGCCGGAGGATTCCACCGGCAGCGACCGCGCCATTGACGTGCAAATCAACCGTCTGCGGCGGAAAATCGAGACCGACCCGTCCAATCCCGTGTACCTCCAGACAGTGCGCGGCAAAGGGTATATTCTTTATTCGGACTGACCGGTCCGATATCGAGGTCGGGTATTGATGCTCGCCAGGGGCGACGAACCAGAGCGCCGTTCGTTCCTGCCATGGCGCTCGCTATGGCAGTGGCTGGCCCGTGTGCGCCTTCCCGAGCGGCTGCGTCCGCGCTGGCCCGCGGGGCGCGACACGGCAATCTCGACATCGCTCGCCCGCCTGTGGCGGAAGCTGCCCCCGGTGCCCGGCTGGCTGCGCGCATTCGGATCGTGGTTCGCCCGCACCCACCGGCGCAACATGCAACTGATCGGCGGCTGGTTCGGCGAATTGCTGCCGAAGGGCCTCTATGCGCGCGCGCTCATCATCATCATCGCGCCGATCGTGGTGCTGGAAGGCGTCGTCGCCTTCGTGTTCATGGAGCGCCACTGGCAGGCGGTGACGCGCCGTCTTTCAGAAGCGACGGCGCGGGACATCGCTGCCGTCATCGACGTCTATGAGGAATATCCGAAGAAGGACGAGTACAGCCAGCTCATCGAGATGGCGCGCGACCGGCTGAACCTCTCGATGCAGGTGCTGCCGCCGGGCGACCTGCCCGCGCCGCGCCCCAAGCCTTTCTTCGCGTTGCTGGACCGCGCGCTTTCCGATGAAGTCCGGCGCCAGGTGCAGAAGCCGTTCTGGATCGATACGGTCGGCCAGTCGCGGCACGTGGAAATCCGCGTGAAGCTCGAGGATGCGATCCTGCGCTTCGTGGCGACGCGCTCGCAAACGTATGCCTCCAACTCGCACATCTTCCTGCTGTGGATGATCGGCTCGTCGGTCATTCTGCTGACGGTCGCGATCCTGTTCCTGCGCAATCAGATCCGCCCCATCCTTCGCCTCGCGGAGGCTGCGGACGCCTTCGGCAAGGGCCGGCGCGTGCCGGATGATTTCCGGCCCCGGGGTGCGCGCGAGGTGCGCCAGGCCGCAACCGCGTTCCTCGAAATGCGCGACCGCATCACCACGCACGTCGAGCAGCGCACGACGATGCTCGCGGGCGTCAGCCACGACCTGCGCACCATTCTCACGCGCTTCAAGCTGGAGCTGGCGCTGCTCGGCGATACGGCCGAGGCGCGCTCGCTGCAGGCGGATGTGCGGGAAATGCAGGACATGCTGGAGGACTATCTCGCGTTCGCCAAGGGCGACGGGGGGGAGGAATCCGCGCCGACGAACCTGCGCGAGCTGCTGCAGGAGGTGCACGAGGAGGCGCAGTACTTCGGCACGCCGGTCGAGTTGAAGCTGCGCAAGCGCCGCGAGGAAGTCGTGCTGCCGCTGAAGCGCCAGGCATTCAAGCGCGCCATTACCAACCTCGTCTCGAACGCGGCCCGCTTCGGCGATCAGGTGATCATTCGCGGCGCGGTCGAAGGGCAATGGCTGCGCATCGAGGTGGACGATAACGGCCCCGGCATTCCAGAGGCCGAGCGCGCGAACGTGTTCCGTCCGTTCTACCGCCTCGACCATGCGCGCAACCAGGACGAGGGCAACACGGGCCTCGGTCTCGCCATCGCGCGCGACATCGCCAAGAGCCACGGCGGCGACATCACGCTCGGCGAGAGCTCGATGGGCGGGCTGCGCGCGATCATCTCGGTGCCTCTCTAGATTTGGACTGACACGAGCGGTGGGAAGCTTTGCGTGCGGCTGCTGTCGCGCAAGCTGATGGCCGGCGCTCGCGCCGGGCGCCCTTGGCGCCTTCCGCTGCCGGTTCGTGATTTGGGCTGACACGAGCTTCGAGACGCTTTGTATGCGGCCTTTCTCCAGCGAGTTGAGGGCCGCGCCGAAGGCGCGGGGCCCCTTGGGCCCTGGCCGCTATGCGGCTTGATTGGGCTGACACGAGCTTAGAGACGCTTTGTATGCGGCCTCTCTCCAGCGAGTTGAGGGCCGGCGCTCGCGCCGGGCGCCCTTGGCGCCTTCCGCTGCCGGTTCGTGATTTGGGGTGACACGAGCATCGAGAGGCTTTGTATGCGGCTGCCGGCGCGCGAGCGGATGGCCGCGCCGAAGGCGCGGGGCCCCTTGGGCCCTGGCCGCTATGCGGCTTGATGTGCGCTGACACGAGGGGCGGGAAGATTTGTGTGCGGCCTCTCTCCCGCGAGTTGAGGGCCGGCGCTCGCGCCGGTGCCTTGGCGCCTTGCCGCTGCGCGGTTTGTGATTTGGGGTGACACGAGGGGGGAAAGCTTTGTGTGCGGCCACCCTCCAACGGGCTGACAACCGGCGCCGGCGCACTTGGCGCCTTGCCGCTGCGCGGTTCGTGATTTGCTCAGACCGCGGGATTGGGCGGCGACGTTGTAGTTGCTTGGGACGAGGCGTTCTCGGCCGGGCGATCCTTGTCCGGACGGCGGAACACATCCCGCATCCGCCGCGCGACACCGCAGAAACGCTCGGCGCATTCATCGACGGCCTTCAAAGCGTTCTCGCCCCTGCGCAGGCGACGGTCGAGGACGGCCATCGTCTTGCCGAGGCCGGGATCATCGTCGCTCAGCCAGGTACGATAGACGGAGGTATAGACGCCGGCGAGGCCCAGTGCGCGCACGCTGCCTTCGACGCCATCGGCGCGGATGCCGGCGGCGCGCAACATCCAGGCTTGCGAGCGTGCGATAGCACACGCGACCGAGGGATCGTTCGGCCATGCTTTGGCGATGGACTTGAGGCCCAGTTTGTAGGGCGCAAGCACATCGAAGCGGCTCATGATCACGTCGAAGAGGGCATCGCGCGGCGTTTCCTTCTCCGCCTGCCTGCCTTCCGCATGCTTGCCAGGGTGGATGCGCTGCGCCGCCTGTGTCAGCACCGCGTCGTCGACCATGCGCACGAAGGATGCCAGAAGATCGCCTTTCGAGGCGAAGTGGTTGCGCACATCGACGAGCCCGACGCCGGCCGCTTCGGCGATCTGTGCCAGCGTCACCTCGTTCCACGGGCGTTCGGCGGCTAGCCGCATGGCCGCAGCGACGAGGCGGCCCTTTATCGTCGACTGGTCCAGCATCGGGTGGCTCCTGTTTTCCTGCCCTTGAGGTAGGCAGCGCCCGGGCCCGGATAAAGCTGGTGGCGGAGAATTTCTCCTATCGGCTCGGCGCCGCACACGACAATGCCGGCATACCGGAGCCCGCCGGGACCGCAACGGCACGCCACAAAGGTTAAGATGGCTCCTCACGGGCATCCAAAAGGCGGGAGACGGGCGCTGTTCCCGGACGCTGATGGGAACGCTTCCCGAGGCGCACACGATTGCGTGAGCGCGACCTTCTCGACCTTGCCAGCGATGTAACACTATATCATAACCGGAAACACGGTGCGACGCGGCTGGCGCCTTACACGCAACTGGCTCAGACGACCTATCCTCCTTGGTTTTCTGAGCTCTAGGCGCCGCCCTCCACCAACTTGCCTGGGCCCGCCGGGGCTCAATGCCCGCTCAGGCAACGCAAGTAACGCGGTCGCGACTGGCTCGAGCCTCAGCGCTCACTTCGCCAATTCGCGGCCGCGTTTCGTTGCGGCCGCCACGGCCTCCGTCATCAGCTTTTGCAGTCCGTCCGGCCCGCCGAGCACCTCCAAGGCGGCGGCTGTCGTGCCGCCCGGCGAGGTCACGTTCCGGCGCAGATCGGCCGCCGACAGGTCGGAGGCGGCAAGGAGCGCTCCGGCTCCGGCGACGGTTTCGCGGGCAAGCCGCTCGGCAAGCGCGCCCTCGAGCCCTGCCGCCTTGCCAGCCTCGGCCAGACATTCGGCCAGCAGGAAGACGTAGGCCGGCCCGGATCCCGACACCGCCGTCACCGGGTCGAGCAGCGCCTCATCGTCTACCCATTCGACCTTGCCCACGGCTGCGAGAATCGCGTCGGCCAGCGCGCGCTGAGGGGGCGTCACGGCCGCATTGGCGACGGCAACCGATATGCCCTTGAGGATCGCTGCGGGCGTGTTCGGCATGGCGCGCACCACGGCGGCGCCCGGCAGAAGCTTTTCGAAGGCATCGAGCCGCTGACCGGCGGCGATCGAAAGGAAAAGTGTGCCGGGTCCGGCAAGTTTCGCCAACTGCGGCAGCACGCCCTGCATGATCTGCGGCTTCACCGCCACGAGCACGACCGCGGGCGGCTCGGTCAGCGCGTCGATGGCCGGCACGACGTCGATGGCATTCTCGGCCAGGAGCGCTGCTACTTCAGCAGGCGGCGATGGGTCCTGGACAATGACGGATCGGGCATCGAGCCCCTGGGCGAGCAACCCCTTGAGGATCGCTCCGCCCATCTTTCCGGCCCCGGCGAGAAGCAGTGGCCCGTATAAGGAAAAGGTCATGGGAGCGCCCCGCTTCTAGAGCACGATCGCTTTTCTTCGAATCGCGATGCGGCTCCAGCCTTTGCTTAGACCGATGATTCACGCTTCGGACTGATAGGGTCCGAAGCGATCATGGTCTAGGGGCGCTGCAGGGCGCCCGGTGTCAGGCCTGCCCTTCCGTTTCAAACATGGTGGAAACGAGGGCCTCGCGGCTTTGCTTACCCGCCCAGACGACGAACTGGAAGGCCTGATAGTAGCGCTCGCAACCTTCGAGCGCGGCCTGCAGCATCGCTTCGCACTGGCGCGTCGTCGCAACCGAGCCATTGAGCAGAAGCGCGTGGCGGAACATCACCAGCCCCTCACCGGTCCACAGGTCGAAGTGGCCGAGCCAGAGCTGCTCGTTGATCTGCGCAACGAGCTTATACATTTCCGGAAGGCGGGCCTCCGGCACTCGGAAATCGAAAGCGCAGGCGAGGTGCAGGGCTTCCAGGTCGTCGCGCCAGTTCAGCGAGACATGATAGTCGGTCCACGTGCCGGCAATGACGAGCGTCAGCTCGTCGTCGTTGGTGCGATCGCACGCCCAGTCGTGCGACGCTGCCAGCTGCTCGATGAGATCTATTGGGTTCGTCACCCGGCCGTAGCCGATGTGTTCAGCCGACATGCTTTGTCGATCCCTCTATGGTCTCGCGTTTCTTGTTTCTCAGTGTTTACAGATACGCGACATCACGAGAGCGGCTGCGCAGCCAACGGGCGGGACGAAAACAGAGGGTGGTGCGAGTCGCAAGTTCGGCCCGGCCTTGTCCACGGGCAATGTACCGACCCACATGCATAGCTATGCAAAATGCGCCCGTTCGGCGCCTTTATCCAGAGGTGCGGCTGGCGAGTTGTGCCTCCAGCGCAACGATGCGCGCTTCGAGGCGCTCATTCTCAGTGCGAGCCTTTTCCGCCATCGCCTTCACCGCCTCGAACTCCTCGCGGCGCACAATGTCCATCTCGCGCAGGAAGCGCTCGCCCTGGGAGCGGAAGATCTGCTCGGCTTCACGTCTGAGGCCATCGGCCGCGCCGGCTGCGTCGGTCATCAGCTTGGCAAACTCGTCGAGGAAGCGATTGCTGCTCTGGGTCATGGGCACCTCCGGTGATCGCGCCGCGCGCGGCATGCGCTAGGGGGCGGACTATGGGCGCGGCTCGCGACCCGTTCAAGACGGCCGCGGCCCTTGACAGATAGTTGCCCGGTCGAAATCGTGCGGCGCCTATCGGGGCACGTGGCGCCCTGGGGGAGCCTGCAAGGGGAGGGGCCTCAGGGCCGTAGCACGATGCATCTGCTGACCAGCCTGTGGGCTATTCCGTTTCCGAACATCAACCCCGTCGCCCTCCAGATCGGCCCGCTGGCCGTCAAGTGGTATGGCCTTGCCTACCTCGCCGGCCTGCTGCTCGGCTGGCTCTATATCCGCCGCCTCATAACCGACAGACCGCTTTGGGCGAACGATACGCCGCCCTTCCCGCTGGCGAAGGTCGACGATCTGCTGCTCTACATCACGGCGGGTGTGGTGCTGGGCGGGCGGCTCGGCTTCGTTCTCTTCTATGAGCCGAGCTATTACATCGCCCATCCCGGGGACATTATCGCGGTCTGGAAAGGCGGCATGGCCTTCCACGGCGCGCTCGTCGGCTGTGTGCTCGCGATCTGGATCTTCGCACGCAACAATGGCGTCAATCCCTGGAGCACGGGCGATCTCGTCACCGCGGCGGTGCCGATCGGCCTGTTCTTCGGGCGCATTGCAAACTTCGTCAACGGCGAGCTCTACGGGCGCCCGACGACCGTGCCGTGGGGCATGGTGTTCCCGGAGGCGGCCATCAATCACCCCGCGATCGAGCCGACGGCGCGCCATCCGAGCCAGCTCTACGAGGCTGCCCTCGAGGGACTGTTGCTGTTCTTGGTGCTGCGGCTGCTAACACACCATTTCGGCGCGCTGAAGCGGCCGGGGCTGGTGGCGGGCACGTTCCTCATCGGCTATGCGCTCGCGCGCTCGACGGGCGAGCTGTTCCGCGAGCCGCACTTCGCTCACGCATTCAATATCGGACCGCTCACCGCGGGCATCGCCTATTCCATCCCGATGCTGCTGGCGGGTATCGCCGTCGTCTATTGGGCGCGCACGCGGAACCTGAAGTGAGCGCAGGCGACGACAGCGCCGGCCATTCGGGCAGCCCTGGCGCGCCGCTGACCGAACGGCTCACCGCCCGCATCGCGCGCGAGGGGCCGATGTCCATCGCAGACTATATGCAGGCGTGCCTGCACGATCCGGAGCACGGCTATTACCGCGGCCAAACGGCGATCGGCAAAGCGGGCGACTTCATCACCGCGCCGGAAATCAGCCAGATCTTCGGGGAGCTGATCGGGCTGTGGTGCGTGCTCGTCTGGCAGCGCATGGGCGGCCCTAAGAAGCTGCGGCTCGTCGAGATCGGGCCGGGGCGCGGCACGCTCATGCGCGATGCGCTGCGCGCCGCGCGCCTCGTTCCAGAGTTTCGCGCGGCGCTGAGCGTGGCGCTCATCGAGAGCAACGGCGTGCTTCAGGCGGCACAGCGCGCGACGCTCGCCGGGGAAGGCATTCCGCTGAGCTGGCACAGCGACCTTGGTCCGGGAGATGGTCCCGTCATTCTCATCGGCAACGAGTTCCTCGATACGCTTCCCATCGACCAGTGGATCTGGCGCGACGGCTCTTGGCAGACGCGGGCCGTGGGTCTCGATCGCGAAGGAGCGCTCACCTTCGTGGAGGGCAAGGCCTCCCCGGAATCCCTTCCTCCCGTGCCGCCGGACCTCGCCCCACAGGAAGGTTGCATATTCGAATCGCGCGCCCGCCCCTTCGCCGATCTC
Source organism: Hyphomicrobiaceae bacterium (assembly GCA_044507625.1). Classification (GTDB taxonomy): domain Bacteria; phylum Pseudomonadota; class Alphaproteobacteria; order Rhizobiales; family Hyphomicrobiaceae; genus Hyphomicrobium_A. Next base: position 46,062 of record JBIQJE010000021.1, read on the forward strand.
GTCGCGGCGGTGAAAAAACTCGGCGCGCCGGTGGCCGGGCTCCTCATCGACTATGGACACACGCGCTCAGGGTTCGGCGACACGCTGCAGGCGATCGATGCGCACCGCTATGCCGATCCCCTGCAGTCGCCGGGGAAAGCCGACCTCAGCGCGCAGGTGGATTTTGCGGCCTTCGCCGAGGCGGCGCGCGCGGAAGGCCTCGCCGTCGACGGTCCGGTCACGCAGGCCGAGCTGCTCGGCCGTCTCGGCATCGTGGAGCGCGCCTCGCGCCTGATGGCCATGAACCCGACCCTTGCCGCAGGTATCGAGGCGTCCGTTGCACGCCTCATGGCGCCGGGCGGCATGGGCACGCGTTTTCATGCCATCGGGATACTCAGCGTTGATATTTCTCCGCTACCAGCACTGGAGCCGGTGGAAACGGACCGGCGCGCCACCTAACTGCGAAACATGCTGCAACCCATCCAAGCCGACCGCCTCTCCCGCCTCACCGGTATTCGCCACGGGTTCTTCACCCGGGCGGGCGGCGTATCGGAGGGCATCTACGCCGGCCTCAACTGCGGACCGGGCTCCGCCGACGCCCCCGCGAACGTGGCGGAGAACCGTGCCCGGGTCTGCCGTCACCTCGGCAGAGGCGGTCAGACTGACGTAGCGACGCTCTATCAGGTGCACAGCGCGGAGGCCGTCGCGGTCGACGGCGTGATCCCTGCGGACGCCCGTCCCAAGGCCGACGCGGTCGTCACCCGGACGCCGGGTCTCGTCATCGGGGTGCTGACCGCCGACTGCGCGCCGGTCCTCTTCGCTGATCGGGACGCTGGCGTCGTTGCCGCCGCCCACGCGGGCTGGAGGGGTGCCGTCGGGGGCGTGCTCGCCGCAACCGTCGCCGAAATGGAGAAACTCGGCGCGCGGCGAAATCGCATTATCGCCGCCATTGGGCCGGCTATTAACCATGATTCATATGAGGTGGGGCCGGACTTCGAAGCCGAGCTTCTCAAAAGTTGCGCGGACAACGAAAAGTTTCTCGTCCGTGAAAATCCCGATCAGCGGGCCCATTTCGACCTGCCCGGCTTTGTCGCCTTCCAGCTCGAGAAGTGCGGTATCGCCGAGGTTGAGACCCGGAGCCCGTGCACGTACCGCAACGAATCGAACTTTTTCAGCTATCGGCGGTCCCAGCACCGTTCAGAGGGGGATTACGGCCGTCAAATCTCCGCCATTGTCGTGACCTAATTGCACAATCCACAATGGCGTTCTGCGTTTCACAAGGCGAATAACGATCCGAACGGCGGACACTCGGATTCGTTCTGGACGCGTGAAAGATGACTGGTTAGACGATTCTTAGAGAGGTACCGGTCATTAGGGAGAGTAAGGCCGCAAAGTTTGTACGCCGGCCGCCGGAACATACAGCGGGTACTCAACGGGGGAGCGTCGCCGTGACGACCTTTGATGCTGCTGCGGCTTGGCAAAACAAAAAGCCAATTGCACTAGCGCTAATCGTAGGCTGGATGGCTTTTGGTCTCGCAGGTTGCGAGACTGCCAATCCGCTTACTTCAATGTTCAGCTCGTCTGGCGGCGAAGCGCCGACGGCGTCTGTCGCGAGCCCACCGCCGATGGCGATGGCTCGTGGTGCACAGTTCGCCGTGGCGCCAGTCATCGGCCCGCCCGAGAACGTCTCGGGTGAGCTGCGCAATCAGTTGATCTCCGATCTCGAGCGACAAAATCTCCGGGTGGCGAAGGCTCCCGACGAGAAGGCGGAGTATACGCTCCGCGGCTATGTCGTCTCGTCGCTGGAGAAGAAGGGCAACAAGTCCAAGATTTCCTACATCTGGGACGTAACCGACGCGAGCGGAAAAGGCGTGCATCGGGTCAGCGGCGAAGAAACCGCGCCCGCTGGCAAGAGCAAGGATCCGTGGGCGACAGTCACGCCGACGATCGTGCAGTCGATCACGTCCAAGACGGTCACCTCGGTCGCCGGCTGGATGCCTGCCGGCGCTGCGGTCGCCTCCGGCACGCAGGGCGGCATGGTGCAGACGGCGGCGGCAACGTCACCGAGCGCCTATGCCTCACCGGCGGCCGCGAAGCCTGGCGTCACCACGGGCAGCATCGGACGGACCGGCGCATTCAAAGCGCTCGTTCCGACGATCACCGGGGCGCCGGGGGATGGCAGCACCACGTTGCGCGCCGCTCTCCAGCGTGAGCTGACCCGCAACGGCGTCGCCCTCACCGAAACGCCATCGCCCGACACGTACCTCGTGCAGGGACAGGTCGCGATGGGGGCCGGCAAGGACGGCAAGCAGCCGATCACGATCGACTGGAGCGTGACCGATCCGAGCGGCAAGAAGCTCGGCACCGTGTCGCAGAAGAACGAAGTTCCGCAGGGCTCGCTCGACGGCTCGTGGGGCAAGACTGCCGATGCGGCAGCGGCGGCGGCGGCGCAGGGCATCGTTAAGCTCCTGCCTCAGGCGACGCAGCGGACCAGCTCGAACTGATCTTTTGCCGAGGGTAATGACCCGCGGCAAATTTCCGACGGCAATTGGGGGGCCCCACCGTTTACAGGTGCGGGCCCTCTTGCTAGAACGCGCCCGCGAACGGCCGTGGAGGCGTACATGCCCTTCGATCACCGACCAGAGGGCCGCACGCCCCCGACCATGAAAATCGTCGCCGGAAACTCCAATCGCCCCCTGGCCGAAGCGATCTGCTCTCATCTGAAGATGCCTCTCACCAAGGGGCAGGTGAAGCGGTTCGCCGATATGGAGATCTTCATCGAGATCCAGGAGAACGTCCGCGGTCAGGACGTCTTCGTGGTCCAGTCGACCTCCTTCCCGGCAAACGACAACCTGATGGAGCTGCTGATCCTCATCGACGCGCTGAAGCGCGCGTCGGCGGCGCGGATCACAGCGGTCGTTCCCTACTACGGCTATGCGCGACAGGACCGGAAACCGGGTCCGCGCACACCCATCACCGCCAAGCTCGTAGCGAACCTCATCGAGCGTGCCGGCGTCGACCGCGTGATGACGCTCGATCTTCACGCCGGACAGATCCAGGGCTTCTTCGACATCCCCACCGACAACCTGTTCGCCGCGCCCGTGATGGTCCGCGACATCCAGGAGCACTACAGGGGCAACAACCTGATGGTGGTTTCGCCCGACGTCGGCGGTGTCGTGCGCGCCCGCGCACTGGCGAAGCGGATCGAGGCGCCGATCGCCATCTGCGACAAGCGTCGCGACCGGCCGGGCGAGTCGGAGGTGATGCACGTCATCGGCGACGTGAAGGGCATGCGCTGCATCCTCATCGACGACATCGTCGATTCCGGCGGTACGCTGGTGAATGCCGCCGAGGCCCTGCTGAAGCACGGTGCCGTCGAGGTGATGGCCTACATCACGCACGGCGTGCTGTCGGGCGGTGCCGTCAGCCGCATCCAGGCTTCGAAGCTCAAGTCGCTCGTGATCACGGATTCGATCCAGCCGACCGCCGCCGTGCTGGCGGCGCAGAACATCCGCGTTCTTTCCATCGCGCCGCTGATCGGCGAGGCCATCCTGCGCACCTCGCGCGAGGAAAGCGTCTCCAGCCTCTTCTACTGATCCGCGCCGGCCGTCTTGGGTCGCTCGTCGCTGAATTCAGAAAAGGCCGGCGCATCCAGTGCGCCGGCCTTCTTCGTTTCTCCGCGCTCAGCCGGTGCGTCCCGGGGCGCCTGCCCCAGCAAGGCCGAGCGGAGAGCGACACCGCTCAGTTGAGCTTCACCGTCGTGAAGGCACGCACGCTGGCGCCGGGCTGATAGACGTCCTCGCGCCGCTTGAACGAGCTGTGGTCGAGCACGTCGTCGTTGGCGAGATTTTCGCCGCGGATGCCGAGGGTGAGCTGCGATGATGTGCCGTCGTATCCCCGCAGGATCGTGGTGTAGCTGAGCTCGGCATTGACCAGCGTGTAGCCGGGCGTTGCGGTCTCGTTGATGCCGAAGTCGTCCTGCTCGAAGGCATGCAGCACTCCGACCCGCGCGACCCAACTGGCGTCGTGGTAGTAGATGCCGCCGCCCAGGCGGTGGGGCGGAATGCGCGGCACGTTCTCGCCGTTCTCGAAGCGTGCACGCACGAAGTCGTACTGGCCATCGATACCCCACACGCCATTCCAAATCGGCGCAACGTCGTACTGGAAGGCGAGCTCGGCGCCGTAGAACGTCGCGTCGCGCTGCTGGAAGTAGACGAGATCGAACAGCTCGGCGTCAGCATCGGGCGGCCACACACCGCAATGGTAGTGGTCGCCATGGGCGCCCGGCTCGCACTGATCACCCGTCAACTGGCGATAGATGAAGCCGCGGTAGCGCGTGTAGTAGGCGGAGGCATCGAAGCGGAAGGCTCCGGTGGCCTTCTTTAGCCCGGCCTCGATGGTGGCGGCCTTCTCCTCGGAGAGGTTCGGATTGCCGACCTCGAAGGTGCCGGTCGCCTCGTGCATGCCCTTGGAGAACAGCTCGGC
>JBIQJE010000039.1:0-8431 GCA_044507625.1 Hyphomicrobiaceae bacterium
CAGAGCCGAAAGTGCGTCAGTGTGTGCATTGTTGAAGCGGTGGCCGTTTATCTAGGGTTCTGTCTTGGCTCGCTCGTACGGGCAAGCGTGTCATAAGACAATCGGTCCGTGTGGCGCGGAAGTGGCACCGCACCCGCGCAAATACTGCTAATCCTCCCCGCCGCACAGAAAATCTCCAGCGCAGGATTCGAGGGGCCGATGCCGATCTGGGAAGTGATCCTGCTCGGGTTGATCGAGGGTCTGACCGAATTCCTTCCAGTTTCATCCACCGGCCACCTGCTGCTCTCGGAGCATTTCCTCGACATCTGCAACCCGGGCAAGACCTTCGAGGTTCTCATTCAGCTCGGGGCGATCCTCGCCATCCTCAGCGTCTACTCGGCGAAGCTCACGCGGATTGCCGTGGCCGCGCCGCACGATCAGCGCTCGCGCCGCTTCATCATGAGCGTGCTGCTCGCCTTTCTGCCTGCGGCGGTCATCGGGGCGCTCGCGCACGACTTCATCAAAAGCGTGCTGTTCGAAACACCGGTGTTGATCGCGTCTATGCTGATCATCGGTGGCATCGTGCTGCTGGTCGTCGACCGCATGCATTTCACCGTGCGCTACACGGACGCCATGGACTACCCGCCAGCACTGGCGTTCAAGATCGGCGTGATGCAGTGTTTTGCAATGATTCCGGGGGTTTCCCGCTCGGGCGCAACGATCGTCGGCGCCATGCTGCTGGGAACGGACAAGCGCTCGGCGGCGGAGTTTTCGTTCTTTCTCGCCATGCCGACGATGGCGGGCGCCTTCGCCTTCGACCTCTATAAGAACTGGTCGATCCTCAACGTCGGCGACGTTACCAATATCGTGGTGGGCTTCATAACCGCCTTCATCGCCGCGGTATTCGTCGTGCGGCACCTGCTCGATTACGTGAGCCGGCATGGGTTCGCCCTGTTTGCCTGGTGGCGCATCATCGTCGGCGTGGTGGCGCTGGCGGCAATGCTGGCGACGGGGGACACCGCGGGCTGCCCTGCCGTGCACTGAGACGGCGACGGGCGAAGAAACAGACGATCCGCAGAGGCCGGTCCGCTCGTTCGTCGGATGAAGCGGCCGCCGTGCGGCCAACTTGCCCAGCTGCGGAGCTATCGCTCATTGGGCCGTGTCCGCCGCTTGGCGTCCGACGGCGGTATGCCCCTGGCTTCAGGCAGCGTGCGAGGGAAGCGGCCGCGTGAGCGCCTGCCGCATGGCGGCAGCATCGGGCGCCTTGCGCAGGGCATCGAGAACGGTGGGCTCGCGCACCACGCGTGAGATGCTCGCCAGCGCCTTCAGATGGTCGCCGCTGGCGTGATCGGGTGCCAGCAGGAGGAAGATCAGGTCGACGGGCTGGCCGTCGTGGGAGTCGAACTCGATAGGGTCGTCGAGGCGCGCGAAGATGCACACGATATTCCGCAGCCCGGCGAGCTTCACGTGGGGGATGGCGATGCCGGAGCCAAGGCCGGTCGATCCCAGCCGTTCGCGCTGGAGCAGCGTGTTGAAGATCTCACGGCGGTCGAGGCCGGTCTTTTCCGCAGCAATCGCCGCCAGCTCCTCGAGGGCGTGCTTTTTGCCCGTCGCTTTGAGGGAGGCGATGATGCCGTCGGAAGCCAGCAGGTCACAGAGATCCATCGTCAAATCCTGTTCCAACTGTTGCGAAGCACTGGCTGCGGCGCCCATCCTGGAGCTGCAGTAAATCCGGCGATTCCTACAATTCTAACTTTAATGCCCTTGCCGTGGGTGCGCCTCAACCGGATTCGGGCGGCGTTATCCCCTCGCGCCTCGCGCAATCTGTTCAGAGACCAAAAAAACGGCACCTGCAAGGTCCTTTTCACTGGATAAAGGCATGGCGCTTTCTCCTAACACTCAACCCAGTCTTTGGGTTTGCAGAGCCCAACCGGCCCATACCGGTGATTTAGGCGCTGCCAGACCCAAACTCCAATCCACTTTCCGCCATTCCTGGGCCCGTCCGTTGCGTTTAACGCTGCAAGATCGGGGCCATAGCTCCGAAAAATGCCCCGGCGGGGTGACTGTTGTTGAGAAGAGCGCGGATCGAGAGCCGATATGCAAGGCGTGGTCGTACCGCTTATGGCGCCCCCTATAGAGCAGTCCCGGCGGCGGGACAAGAGCGGCAGCCCAGCTCGCGCCCAGCGTGACGATTTGCCGGGATAAGTTCCCGAAGGTCAGGGCTGCGCCACCCGTTCAGTGAGCCGCTTGTCGCGCCGGCGCTGCACCGAAGAGGGGATGCGCATGGCCTCGCGATATTTGGCGACGGTGCGCCGCGCGATGTCGATGCCATCGCCCTTCAGCAACTCGACGATCTTGTCGTCCGAGAGGACGCTCGCCGGGGCTTCGCCGTCGATCATCTGCTTGATGCGATGGCGTACCGCTTCGGAGGAATGGGATTCCCCGCTGTCGTCGGCGGAGGCGATGGCCGAGGTGAAGAAGTACTTCATCTCGAAGATGCCGCGCGGGGTTGCCATGTATTTGTTCGACGTGACGCGCGAGACAGTAGACTCGTGCATCGAGATGGCATCCGCGACCGTGCGAAGGTTGAGCGGGCGCAGGTGCTGCACACCGTGCGTGAAGAAGCCATCCTGCTGGCGGACGATTTCCTCGGCGACGCGCAGGATCGTGCGTGCGCGCTGATCGAGGCTCTTCACCAGCCAGTTCGCCGTCTGCAGGCACTCGAGCAGATAGTTGCGGTCTGACGCCGATCCGGTCGCTTGTGAGACGGTTGCCAGATAGCTGCGGTTTACGAGCACGCGCGGCAGCGTGTCGGTGTTGAGCTCGATGATCCACGTGCCGTCGGGTGCGGCGCGTACGAGCACATCCGGCACGACGGCCTGCACCTGTTCGGAACCGAACTTGAGGCCGGGCTTGGGGTTGAGCTTCTTGATCTCGGCGACGATCTCGAGAAGCTCGTCCATTTCGATGCCGACGGCTTTGCGCAGTGCGGGGAAATTGTGGCCTGCGAGCAGGTGCAGATTGTCGAGGAAGCGGCTGACGATCGGATCGTAGCGGTTCTGCTCCTTGAGCTGCAGCGCGAGACATTCGGCGAGAGAGCGCGCAAAAACACCCGGCGGGTCGAGCGTCTGCAGGCTCGTGAGCACGCGTTCGACCTGCTCCTGCGGCGCGCCGAGCCGCTCGGCAATCGTGTCGATCTCGGCGGGGAGATAGCCCGCGTCATCCACCATATCGACGAGATACTGGCCGATGAGGCGATCGATCGGATCGCTCACCACCAAGGGCACCTGCGCGCTCAAGTGCTCGCGCAGGGTGATGTCGTTCGAAAGATAGGATTCGATGTTGACGTCGTCGCCCGAGCCCGCGCCGCGCTGGCGGAGCGAGGCCCATGCCGAAGCATCGCTGGCACCGGAATGATCGGCCGGGGTGCTGTCGGGATAAACGTTCTCGTATTCGGTATCGAAGGTGCCTGCGGGATCGGCGACGGGTTTATCGAGATCCACCCATTCTCCGTCCGCTTCGGTCGCGGATGCGGGCTCCTCGGCCTTGCCGTACTCGACTTGATCGTTCTGATCGCTATCGCTACGCGTGGGACCATCGGCGCCGTCGTCCGCCTCCAGCAGCGGGTTCCGCTCGAGCTCGGTCTCGACGTACTGCGTCAGCTCGATGTTGGATAGCTGAAGCAAACGGATGGCCTGCTGCAGTTGGGGTGTCATCACCAACTGCTGGCCCTGTTTCAGCTCCAGCTTTGTCGAAAGCGCCATGCGCCCCGCCCGCGTTACTTTCTTCGTCTCTCCGCGTAATCAGCGCGAGTTAACAAACATGTCTCCGAGATACACACGCCGCACGTCATCGTTGGCTATGATTTCCTCGGGCTTACCTTGGGTGAGTACGTGCCCATCATAGATGATGTAGGCCCGGTCGATCAGGCTCAACGTTTCACGAACGTTATGGTCGGTGATGAGAACGCCGATCCCGCGCTCCGTCAGATGGCGGACGAGTTCCTGGATATCGCCCACGGCGATAGGGTCGATGCCCGCGAAGGGCTCGTCCAGGAGCATGAACGACGGGCCGGAGGCCAGAGCGCGGGCGATCTCGCAACGCCGCCGCTCGCCGCCCGAGAGGGCGATGGACGGGGACTTGCGCAGGTGCGTGATGCGGAATTCTTCGAGCAGGCTATCGAGCTTTTCGCGCCGCTTCTTCGCTGAGGGCTCGACGATCTCCAGCACGGCCATGATGTTCTTTTCGACGGAAAGGCCGCGGAAGATCGAAGCTTCCTGCGGCAGGTAGCCGATGCCGAGACGTGCGCGCCGATACATCGGAAGGCGCGTCACATCCATGCCGTCGATGGTGATGCTGCCTTTATCCGCAGGGACGAGCCCGGTGATCATGTAGAATACGGTCGTCTTGCCGGCGCCGTTGGGGCCGAGCAGTCCTACGGATTCCCCGCGGCCGACGGCGAGGCTGACGCTGCGTACGACGAGGCGCTTCTTGTAGCTCTTCTGGACCTGATGGACCGTCAACCATCCTTCGGCACCGATCTGTTCTGACTGCTGGTCCGGGCCGGCGATGGCGGAAGCGTCCGCATAGCCATAACCGTCGGCGCCCCACTCATCCTGGGGTTCGGGCTGCGCACGCTTGGAGCCGAATGGCAGAATTTTCAACACGGAATCAAATACCTCGGGTGCGGCCGGGGAAGGCCAGCGAGCATCGTGCGCCGATCGGAAATCCTGTCAATCGGCGTATTGACCGCGAGAACCTCAGGGAGCGGGGCTTGCAGGCTCCCAACCGGAGGCGGAAGCGGCGCCGTTGCTAGCATCGCTCGGCGGCTTCTTTTCGGCCGGCTTCTTTTCGCGAGGGTAAAAAATGGCGCTGGGCCGGCCGGTGTTGCGCGGCATGGTAAAGCCCTGGGCGTTCTTGGCCTCGGGCTGCGGTCGCGCCGACCATCCGCCGCGGGGATCGCTGTCGATCACGCTTTGCCCGGTCACCATGTCGATCGTCAGCTTCGTCCCCTGCACGACGTTCTTGCCCTGGGTGAGGACGACGTCGCCGCCGAGCACGACCTGGTTCTTTTTAACGTCGTAATCGGCCCAGTCGCCGGTGGCCTTCTGCCCCTCCTTGGAGGTCACGATCACCTTGCCCCGGGCCTCGATGCGCGAGATCTGCGCGGGGGCGGCGTTCCCGTCCGGCGCGGGCTGCTCGGCGAGGCCTGCGGCGCCGGTGTAGAAGGTCCGCAGCTCAGCGGTGCGCACGACGAAGTCACCCTGTACGGCGTGGACCTCGCCGTGGAAGACGGCCTGCTTGGCGCGGTCGTCGACGTCGAGGCGGGCGGCTTCGACGTTGATGGGGGCGTTCGGATTGGTCTTGAAGAGGCCGACGGCTCCGGTTGCCGCGGCCGCGCCTTGGACGCCGTCGGCGAGCTGCTTCAACTTCTCCTTGGCGCCCTGGGCGGCGCTTTCCTCGCCGCGATAGAATTCCGTCCATATGCGGCCGGGCTGCCCGGCGACGGGCGGCGAAGAAAGCTGTGTGCGCCCCGAGGCGCGATCGACGAAGAGGCGTTCGCCCTTCAATTGATTCCGACCCTGCACCGCCACCACCTTGCCCGTTAGCAGGATCGTGTCCGCCTGCTGGTCGACGGTGACCCGGTCGGCGCTCGCGCGGCGGTCGGCACCCGATGCCATCTTCACGTTGCCATTCACGACGGCGACTTGGCTAATGGCATCGTATTCGAGGCTGCCGCCGGTGACGCGATCGTTCGGCTCGCGCGTCATCACCACGGGCGACTTGGAAACGATGCGCTTGATTTTCGTGCCGGTGCCGGGGGCTGCCATGCTTTCGGCGCCGCCGGTGTCGCCGCCTTCGTAGGTGACCTCCAGCGCTGCGGTTTCGAGCATCGCGCCGGCCTGCTGCGCCTTCACGTTGCCGGTGAACGTTGCCATCTTCCCGGTGTCATCGATGTCGAGCCGGTTTGCGTCGATGTCGATGGGGCCGTCACCGCCGCCGATCAACGGTGCCGCTGCGGCCTTCGTGGGCACGGCCGCGGCGCTTTCCTCCGCCCCTTCCTTCTTCTCGGGAACGAGGTGTGCGCGCACGTCATCTATGAAGGCGATTTCGCGGCTCTTGTTGAGGATGCGCATCTCGTTGGAGCGGATCGTGCCCGTCGGCATTTCGACGAGCACCGGCTCTTTGGAAAAGATGACGTTGTCGTTGGTGAGAATGGTTGCGCGGGAGAGCTTCGCCTTCAGCCCGCTCTCGGCGACGATATCGATGCCGCCGGAAAGCTCGAGGCGGTTGTTCTTGGTGTCGTATTCGCCTGCAAGCGCGGTGAGCCGCGTTTTCGATTTCTTCGCGTCGATCAGATCACCGGTGATGCCGTTGAGGCGGACGAAGTCCGTGTTGACGAGGTCTTGCACGGCGGTCTTCGCGTGCACGGTGTAGCGGCCGCCGTCTTTGTTGTAGCCCTCGTAGCTGGGGTTATCCATCGTGAGGTTTTCAGGGATGATCCGCGGCACCTCGAGGCGGGGCAGGTTCGCGATCATTCCCGTGGTGTCGAGGATCAGCAAAAAATAGAGCCCGACGATGCCCGCTGCGGCTCCGGGCAGGGTGACGCGCAGGAACTTCACGAAGCGTGTGTGGCGGCGTGCGCGCGCCAAATTGCGCACCCTGTCGGCGGCGGTCGTGCCGGCGAAGGGATTCGTATTCGTCCACGTCTCGCCGGAGGCGAAATTGGTCGTCGTTGCCATGCGCTCGTTTCGAGGCTGCCGGCCCGCGGCCGTTGTCCGGTAAATCGCCGTCAAATGGGGTTATATTGGGACCGGCATGGGGTGGCAAAGCCGCCGCTCCGGTTGCCCACCGGTACCGCCACGGGGTTTGCCGCTAGCGTCCCAGGCGCGGGCGCGTGCAGTGCTGCGCTGAACACAAAGAACGCGTTACTTTTCAGGCGGTTATGCTGGTTTTTAATGGGCGAAGATGTCGTCTTCGCCGAAGCCGGCAAGATCGAGCTTGGCCCGCGTGGGCAGGAATCCAAAGGCGGCCTCGGCGAAGCCGCGGCGGCCCTCGCGCTCCAGCATGGCATCAAGCTTCGTCTTCACCGCGTGCAGATGCAATACGTCGGAGGCCGCGTAGGCGAGCTGCTGCTGGGTGAGTTCGCGCGCCGCCCAGTCCGAGCTCTGCTGCTGCTTCGACAGCTCGACGCCGGCAAGCTCGCCCACGAGGTCCTTGAGCCCGTGGCGGTCCGTATAGGTCCGCACCAGCTTGGAAGCGATCTTGGTGCAGTAGATCGGGGCCGTGACGACACCCAGGTAGCGCTCCAGAACGGCGATGTCGAAGCGCGCGAAGTGGAAGATCTTGAGGACCGCCGGGTCCGTCAGCAGTGCCTTGAGATTGGGCGCCGAATAGTCGCTGCCGTCGAATTGCACGAGATGCGCGCTCCCGTCTCCCGCTGAAAGCTGGACGAGGCAGAGGCGGTCGCGGTTGACGTTAAGACCGAGCGTTTCGGTGTCGATGGCGACGCTGGAGCCGAAGCCCAGTCCTGCGGGAAGATCGCCCCGGTGCAGCGTCACGGAAGTCTTGGACATCGTTGTAGAGCCCTTGCGTTGCCGGCCTGCGATGAGAGCCGCCCGGTTTACTACCGATTGGTTTTGCTTCGGTTCACCTATCGAATCCCGGCCCACTTAAGCAAGGGCGCCGGCTGTCATTAAGGTTGGGGCGCATTTCGTTAAGGGGCGCAATAACCAAGCGGGTCGTTAAGGGGCGCAATAACCAAGCGGGGCGCCGTTTCTGGCTCGGAGCAGGGGACGCCTGCTAGCAAGCGGAACATAGGCATCAGGGAATACACTCCGTGTGCACACAGCGCCGCTTCCGCTCCGTCCCGCTCTCCTTTGCAACTCTCATCGCCGGGACCCTGCTCCAGCAGGCGAACCCCGCCACCGCACAGGAACTCGATGCTCTCTTCCTCGGCGGCTATTGGTGCAATACCCGCACCGATGCGAAAACCGAGAACGTGCCCCGTAACCGCAGCTTCCTGCGCACCCGCCGCATCAGCGGCACGCCGGAGAGCGCGTTTGCGGAGCGGCTGATCGACATAGTGGGAGATGTGCGCGGCCAGCGCATCATTCTCGCGCAGCGTCTCAAGAATGCCAACGGCAGCGAGTGCACGAGCGATTGCGTCATCGCGCGACGGGTCGTGCACAAGGACCTGCTCGAAGCGGGCGACTGGAATTCGAGCACGGGCGTCTTCAAGTCGGCTTCGCCGCGCGAATACGAGCACCGCTGCGAAGGCTGACGGCGGGCTCGGCTGGCAGGCGGAGGGGCCTGCGTATTTTAGCCGCCACTCCTTGGGCCGCCACTGCGCGCTGCCGCATCGACCCAAGCATCAGCCGAGACCGCGCACCGCAGCTAGAGCACGTTCAACTTGGGTAGAAGCGTATCCGGCGTTCCGGAAATAGTTTGC
>JBIQJE010000040.1:0-8310 GCA_044507625.1 Hyphomicrobiaceae bacterium
TAGACCGATGATTCACGCTTCGGACTGATAGGGTCCGAAGCGATCATGGTCTAGGCGATTTCTCCGCCGAGGAAGGCGCGAACCTCCGCCTCCGGCACGTCGTGCGCGATGTAGGCATCGCCGATGCCGCGGGCGAGGATGAAGGTGAGCTTGCCCTGCCGCACCTTCTTGTCCTGCGCCATCAGCTTCATCATGGCGTCGATGCCGGGCTTGTCGCCGGGGATCTCATCGATGCGGGTGGGCAATCCGACGGCGGCAAAATGGGCAGCCGCACGCTCGGCGTCGGCGGCGCTGCAATCGCCGCGCGCGGCGGAAAACCGGAACGCTATGGCCATGCCGATGGAGATCGCCTCGCCGTGCAACAGACGGTCGGAGTAGCCGCACCAGGCCTCGAACGCGTGACCGAAGGTATGGCCGAGGTTCAATAGCGCGCGCTCGCCCTGCTCGGTCTCGTCGCGGCCGACGATGCCAGCCTTCGCCTTGACGCTCGTCTCCACCGCATGGGTGAGCGGCTCGTCCTCGAGCGCGAACACGGCGGGGTGATTCTTCTCCAGCCAGGCGAAGAACGGGGCGTCGCCGAGCAGGCCATACTTCGCCACCTCCGCATAGCCGGCGCGCAACTCGCGAGCGGAAAGCGTGCGGAGCGTATCGGTGTCGGCGAGCACCAGGCCCGGCTGATGGAAAGCGCCGATGAGGTTCTTGCCCTGGGGCGTATCGATGCCGGTCTTGCCGCCGACGGAAGAATCCACCTGCGCGAGAAGCGATGTCGGCACCTGGACGAAGCGCACGCCGCGCCGGAGGACCGCTGCGGCGAATCCGGCGAGGTCGCCGATCACGCCGCCGCCCAGCGCCACGACGAGATCGCCGCGCTCAATGCCCAGCTCCAGCAGGCGCTCGCACAGCGGCGCAAGCTCTCGGAAGCTCTTGGTCGATTCGCCCGGCGGCAACGTGATCGAACCGGCGAGGCGGCCGTCCGCCGAGAGCGCCGCTGCGATCGTATCGAGGTGCAGCTTCGCGACGTTCGCGTCGGTGACGATGGCGCAGCGCGCCTTTCCGAGCCGCGCGCCGATGAGCTCGCCTGCGCGCTGCAGCAGGCCCGGGCCGATCAGCACCTCATAGGCGCGATTTCCCAAAGGAACCTCGACGGTGCGCACACGCGCGGCGGAAGCGGCATGGACGTTCATTGTGTGGCCTCCGGCGCGGGAGAAAGATCGCGGGCAAGACGGTCGAGGATCTCGCCGACAATGACTTCGTGGGGCACGTCGCGGCTCTCTATGGTGAGATCGGCGGTGGCATAAACGGGATAGCGCTTCGCCATCAAATCGCGCAGCACCACCTCGGGATCGTCCACCTTGAGCAGCGGGCGATTGCCGCGCTTGCCGACACGGCGCACGAGCAGCGGCAGCTCCGCCTTCAGCCAGATGGATATGCCAAATTCGGCGATGGCGTTGCGCGTTTCCTCGCTCATGAAGGCGCCGCCGCCCGTCGCCAGCACCTGCGGGCCGGCGCGAAGCAGCCGCGCGACCACCTTGCGCTCGCCTTCGCGGAAATAAGGCTCGCCGTGGTCGGCGAAGATGTCCTCGATGCTCTTGCCGGCCGCCTTCTCGATTTCCTCATCGGCATCGACAAAAGGAAGCGCGAGCCGGCCCGCCAGACGGCGGCCGATCGCAGACTTGCCGCAGCCCATCATCCCGACGAGCACGACTGAACGCTGCCCGAGGGCGGAGCGTACGGTCTGGAGCGATTGCGCCTCTGACATCTACTTTCTCTTGTACTTTCGCTTCCGGTCGCGCGCGAATCGACCGATGACGGGGCCAATTCGCGCCTACAGCCTATATCCGGGCGGCCCATACGATAATTGCCCACATCGTCTGCGCCGCCTACTTTGGATCACCGTCGAGTGCAAGCCATAATGGCGCCAACTTGCAAAGAGACCAAAGCGGAGGGGACGGGATAGCAAATGCCCAGCTTGTTCCGGTTTCTGTTCATCGTTGGCACCACCGCCGCCATCATCACCGGCGCGCTCTATATTCTTGCGACCCAATTCGAACCCGAGCCCCGCACGGTGACGAAGCCGGTTCCGGGCGTGAAGGTGCGTTCCGAGTGACGTTTCCATTGCCATGCGCAAGCGTTTCGCCCTGAAAGCCATCCCCGCTGCGGCCGGCACGCTGCTCGCCTGCTATACGGCCGCGGGGCCCGGATTTGCGCAGGACTGGAGCCCCTTCGACCGGTCAGGCGAGCGGTCCTACGGCAGCAGCGACCCGAACGCGCAGGCGCGCGGATACGGACAGCAAGGCGAAGAGAGATCTCGCGTACCCGAAGCCTCCCATAGCGGCTACAGCGACGACGTGGTGCGTCCTCCGGCGTCCATCGATACGGGTGTCGAGCGCGGGGAGCTGATGCCGGTCATGGCCGACGACGGGTCCGGGCTGCCCTACGAGCTCTGGCAGGGCCTCGACGTGGCCAGCCTCGAACGGCTGATATCGGAAATCGATATTCCGCCGCACTCTCCGGCGCTCCACCGGCTCTGGCTGCGGCTGATCACGGCAAACCTCACCGCGCCGCAGGGGGTGCGCAGCGACCAGCAGTTTCTCGCCCTACGCCTTGAAATTCTCTATCGCTCCGGTCTGCTCGAGGATGCGGCACGGATCCTTTCCACCATGCCGCCGGGCGATCCCGCCGCTGCGGTGCTCGCCGCCCGAAACAGCATCGGCCTCGGCGCCAAGGCGCAGGGCTGCGAAATTCTCAAGGCAAGCGGCAACCCCACGCAGCTTCCCCGCCCGGTGCAGACCGATGCGGCATTGATCTCGGGCTATTGCGCAGCCGTGGCCGGTGATGGTCCGGGCGCAGGGCTCGCTGCCGAGCTTGCGCGGGACGCAGGCGCCAAGGAAACGGCCGGTCTACAGGCGCTCGATGCGCTCGCGATGGGTCTCAAACCGCAACCGGCAGCGGATGGACCCATCTCTCTGCTCGACTATCGCCTGATCGAGGCCGCCGGGGGCTCGGTCGATACGGCAAGGCTGATGAAGCACGCCGCGCCCGCGCTGCTCTCCGCTCTGGCGCTGGACCGTGGCACGCCGGCGGAAACGCGCCTGCGGGCGGCGGAGGCCGCGGTGCAAGTCAACGCCATCACGGCCGAGCAGCTCGCGGATATCTATCGCGCGCAGGGGACGGGCGAAACCGTCATCTCCGATGCCGCCGGCACGGACACGCCGCAGCGGCGGGCGGGGCTGTTCGTTGCCGCCGAGCACGAGCATACGCCGCAGAAAAAGGTGCGGCTCATCCGTGCTTTTCTCGATGAGGCGCACCGTGCCGGCTTTTACCTGACGGCGCTGCGCATGGTGGCGCCGGCCTCGGACGGGATTATTCCCGCGCCGGAAATCGGCTGGTACGCGGAGACGGGTGTCGAAGTGGCGCTGGCCGCCGAACGCTATGGCAAAGCGCGGGACTGGGCGTCGTTCGGTTCGGCCTCGCCGGGCACTGCGAACGGGGGGCTCTCCCATTGGCTCGCGCTGATCGACATTGCGGAAGGCACGCAGGCGAACGGCGAGGAGGATCTGCGGCACGTCGAGGAGCTGGTTTCGCGCGGGCGCTTCGATCCGGCGCTGCTGCACCGGCTCGCGACGGTGCTCGATGCGTTGAACTTCAGCGTGCCGATCCCGCTGTGGGAAGCGGCGAGCCGCACGCCGCAGCCCTCCGGCGGGCACCTGCCGGAGACAGGCGTGCTGACCGAGCTGCAGGATGCGGCCAAGAAACGCGAGTTCGCGCGCACCGTGCTGCTCGCGATGAAAACACTCGGACCCAATGGCGCCGAAGGCGCGCATATGATTGCGCTCGGCGATTCGATCCGCGCACTGCGGCGGGCGGGACTTGAAGCCGATGCGCGCGGCCTCGGCTTCGAGGCGCTGTTTGCGGCCTGGCCGCGCGCGATCACCAATTAGCACCGGCATCGGTGTCTGGCTGAGGCAGGCATGGGCGCAAGCCAGCAGCACATCGAAGCGTTTCTGGAAATGCTCGGCGTCGAGCGCGGGGCCGCCTCGAACACCGTCGAGGCCTACCGGCGCGACCTGGAAAAATTCAGCGCGCATCTGGCCGCGCACGGCACCGAGCTAACCGGGGCGAGCGCGCGCGACGTCGCCGACTGGCTCGAGGCCCGTTCGGCGGAGGGGATCAGCGCCGCTTCCCGCGCCCGCGGACTTTCCGCCGTGCGCCAGCTCTACCGTTTTCTCGTGGCGGAGGGGCACACGGACGCCGATCCGACCCATGGCCAGGCGGGCCCGCGCAAGGGGCGTATCTTGCCCAAGACCTTGAGCGTCGCAGAGGTCGATCGCCTCATCACGGCGGCAGCGGGGCGCGCGGCAACGGCGGCGGACGGGGAACCCATCGAGCACATCCGTGCGCTCAGGCTCCATTGCCTCGTCGAGATGCTCTACGCGACGGGAATGCGCGTCTCCGAGCTCGTCTCACTGCCACGGACGGTGCTCGCCGGGGACGCGCGCATTCTGACGATCAAGGGCAAGGGCGGCCGGGAGCGGCTCGTGCCGCTCAACGCCTCGGCGCAGGCCGCCCTCAACCGCTACATCGCGGCGATCAGCGGCGAGGGGCGCGTCTCCAGCCGGTGGCTGTTCCCCTCGAAGAGCGCGCAGGGCCACCTGACGCGCCAGCGCTTCGGCCAGGATCTCAAGGCGCTCGCGGAGGCGGCGGGCCTCGACGGGGAGCGCGTCAGCCCCCACGTTCTGCGCCACGCATTCGCCAGCCACCTGCTCGACCGCGGGGCGGACCTGCGCGCGGTGCAGATGCTGCTCGGCCATGCCGACATCTCCACCACCGAGATCTACACCCACGTGCTGGAGGAGCGC
This sequence comes from Hyphomicrobiaceae bacterium, assembly GCA_044507625.1. Lineage (GTDB taxonomy): Bacteria > Pseudomonadota > Alphaproteobacteria > Rhizobiales > Hyphomicrobiaceae > Hyphomicrobium_A. The sequence continues at coordinate 4,860 of JBIQJE010000040.1, forward strand.
CTGCGCAAACTCGTCCACGACCATCATCCCCTCGCCAAGAAGGATTGAGCGGTCCTATGGAGGAATGGGACACGTAATCCTGAATTAAGCCGGTCCCCTGCGCCGCCTTGACATCGCCGAAAGGGTAGCGTGATTGTCCGCTCCAAACCCCCGGTATCTGCATGAGGACCCTCTTGGAGCGCTCCCCCATCCGCACCTACCTTGATTTCGAGAAGCCGATCGCCGAGCTGGAAAGCAAGGTCGCCGAGCTGCGTGCGATGGAGGGCGAGGACCGTCCCGTCTCCATTGCGGACGAAATCAGGAAGCTGGAGCAAAAGGCGCGCTCGGCGCTCGTCGATACCTATTCCAAGCTCACGCCCTGGCAGAAAACGCAGGTGGCGCGCCATCCCGAGCGCCCCCACTGCCTCGACTTCGTGAACGCCCTCATTGAGGATTTCACCCCGCTGGCGGGCGACCGCTATTTCGCCGAAGACGAGGCCATCGTGGGCGGGCTCGGCCGCTTCCGGGGCCGCTCGGTGATGCTGATCGGCCATGAGAAGGGCTCGGATACCGAAAGCCGCATCCGCCACAACTTCGGCATGGCCAAGCCCGAGGGCTACCGGAAAGCCGTCCGCCTGATGGAAATGGCCGAGCGCTTCAACCTCCCGGTGATTACGCTGGTCGACACGGCCGGCGCCTATCCGGGCATCGGGGCCGAGGAACGGGGACAGGCCGAGGCCATCGCCCGGTCGACGGACTGCTGCCTCGCCATCGGCGTGCCGCTGATCTCCGTGGTGATCGGGGAGGGGGGCTCGGGCGGCGCCATCGCCATCGCCACCGCCAACCGCATCCTGATGCTGGAGCACGCGATCTATACGGTCGCCTCGCCGGAGGCCGCCGCTTCCATCCTCTGGCGCGATTCGGCCCGGGCCATCGACGCGGCCACGAACATGAAGGTGACCGCCCAGGACCTCGACCAGCTCGGCGTCATCGATGTCATCATCACCGAACCCGTGGGCGGGGCTCACCGCGACCGCGAATCGATTATGAAATCGACGGGCGATGCGATCGCGCGCGCCCTAGCGGAGTTCGACGGCAAGTCGCCGGCCGAGATCCGCCGCCAACGGCACGCGCGCTTCATGGAAATTGGGCAGTCTCTCTAAGGGGTTATCCCAGACCTTTTGCAACGGCCCGGCATCCGACGCCCAATTGCGACCTATCTTTGCGGTTAGGTGCTTCCGGGGCGTCCCTGTCGATGCGTGCGTGCACTGCCCGTAAGAATCCGGTAACGTTAACTAAATGTTAAGGTCTGGAGATCGATGGTTGATCACCGTGCGCCAGGGGCACTGCGTATGCGTTTGATCATCCCCGGCTGGGCCTCCGCGGCCCGCTTGCTTTTTGCCGCGACAGCGGTCGCTGCCGCTTGCGTGCTGGCGGCCTGCAGCGGCCCCTCCATGACCGAGATCAGCCGGGGCGACGTGCCCATCAGCAAAGAGACGATGTCGATGCTGGGGCGCAAAGGCATGGACGTCGGCTCACCGATCTTCATCCGCATCTTCAAGGAAGAATCCGAGCTCGAGGTCTGGAAGGCCCGGGACGACGGCCGCTTCTATCACTTCAAGACCTACCCGATCTGCAACTGGTCCGGGAACGTCGGGCCGAAAACCGCGGTCGGCGACAGGCAGGCGCCGGAGGGGTTCTATCGCGTCAGCGATCAGCAGATGAACCCCAACTCGCAGTACTATCTCGCCTTCAATCTCGGCTATCCCAATGCCTACGACCGCGCGCACCAGCGCACGGGCCATGCGCTGATGGTGCACGGCAACTGCAAGTCCGTCGGCTGCTACGCGATGACCGACGCGTTGATGGAAGAGATCTACACGCTCGCGCGCGAAGCCCTGCGTGGCGGGCAGCCAGCGTTCGAGGTGCACGCCTTCCCGTTCCGCATGACGGAGGCCAATCTCGCCCGCTACAACGGCAACCCCAACATGCCGTTCTGGAAGACGCTGAAGCAGGGCTACGACTTCTTCGAGAAGTATCGCATGCCGCCGGCGGTCGCGGTCTGCGAGAAACGCTATCTCGTCAACGTCAGGTTCTCGCCCAGCGCAACGGTGCGTCCCGACGATCTCTGCCCGCCGTTCTATCGGCCCTCGTTCGAGCCCTTCACGCCGAAGCCCTTCGAGCAGCAGATCGCGGAAGAGCGCGTCGTTGCGCCCGGCCCCAAGACGCGCCAGTTCGCGACTGTGACGGCGCCGAACACTTCGACGGCTTCTGCAAACGGCACGGCATACAGCCCCGTCTATGGGCTGGGTGCGCCTGTGGAAACGGGCAGCACGGCCACGTTCGGCTTCTCGCAATAGCAATGGCGGCCTGCGACATCACCGCAGGCCCTGCGCCGCGCATCGCATTGCGCAGCGAACAAAACGTCGGCATGTTCCCGTGATGGACGTACGCCGTAAACGCCGCTGGCGCTCCGTACTCATCGCGCTCGGGACGCTCGCCGTCATCCTTGGCGGCATCAGCTACTTCTTCTGGCCGCAGGTCTTCGCGCTGATCGAAGACGAACTCATATACGCGCGGAAGGCCAGGCACTGGGCGACCTACTCGACCGGCACGACGCTGCCGGGCACGCCCGATCTCGGCACGCTGAAGGAACGCCTCGCGCGCCGCAACCTGACGCTCGGCGCGCCGGTGCTGGTCCGCATCTTCAAGCGCGAATTCCAGCTGGAAGTCTGGATGCAGCGCAACGGACGCTTCGAGCTGTTCGAAACGTATCCGATCTGCATGTGGTCAGGAAAACTGGGCCCGAAGGTGCGGGAGGGCGACAAGCAGGCGCCGGAGGGCTTCTACACGGTCGATAGCACCGCGCTCAACCCGAACAGCAAGTACCATCTGTCCTTCAATCTCGGCTATCCGAACGCCTTCGATAGGGCACATGGACGCACCGGCTCGTTCCTCATGGTGCATGGCGATTGCCGCTCGATCGGCTGCTACGCTATGACTGATCGCGTTATTGATGAAATTTGGTCATTGTTGACCTCCGCACTCACGGCAGGCCAAAAGCGCATCCAAGTGCAGGCCTTTCCGTTCCGGATGACAGCGGCAAATATGTCACTGCATGCGGCGAATCCGAACATCGGATTTTGGCGACAACTGCAAACGGGGCATGACGCCTTCTTGCGAGATCGCGTCCCGCCGGTCGTTAGCGTGTGCGATGGACGCTACGCGATCGGGCCTGCAAATGGGGAAAGCGACGGCAGCGTGCCCATCGAGGTGAACTGCCCTGCGACGTGAGTCGCAGTTGACATTCACACCTCGATTTTCCACCAGCCGCCAGCACGAAGAAGTAAGAGAGTTCACCATGCTGACAGTTACCGCAACAATTCGCGCGTGGCGCGAGCCGATCGGCCGAGCGGCCGTTGGCACGCACCCTGCACAAGCGATGGCATGACGAAGTCGATCGCTTACATTG
>JBIQJE010000007.1:0-11889 GCA_044507625.1 Hyphomicrobiaceae bacterium
TCCTGCCCCGTGAAGACGTTCTTGAACTGCACCATGCCCGCGTTGGTGAACATCAGCGTCGGGTCGTTGCGCGGCACGAGCGGCGATGACGGCACGACGTCGTGGCCGTTCCTCTTGAAGAAGTCCAGGAATGCGCGGCGGATGTCGTTGACGGAGGCGGAGGCCATGGGTCGCTTTCGGAAAGTGGTACCTTGCGGCAGCGGGACCGGCACCGGTCCTCGCCCGCATTTCGGGGCCTATCCGTCGCGGATCGGAAGGCTTTATGTCAAGCGGCTATGGTGCCCTCCCCGCATCGGCACCCAGGTTCGGCACCGCACAGCCGGCAGCGCAAGGTTTCGCCACCCTATCAGGCGCAGCCCGCATCGCACGCGGATCACGATGGCGCCGAAGCGGCGCGGAATTGTGCGATGTCCGCCACGATCGCTTCGACAGAACGGGCGCCATCGATCCGCTGAACGGGGCAGCTCAGGGTGCTAAGCCACGTTTCATGCCTCGCCCGGTTACGCCCTTCGCGCGTTCCATCGTCATAGTGAGAAGCCCACTCGAAGAATTCCTCGGCCTCCTCGTGCCGCCAGCCACCCTTTCCGATGACGTCTTCGCCGAAAAGGCGGGCCTCCCGGACGCGCAGGCGTGCGAGGCGTACTTCGGCGGGCACGAGCAGGAAAACGACGAGATCGAGCATCGCCGCGACGTCCCGACCCCAGCTTTCGAGCGAGCCGCTCACCACCCATCCCGGCCGCGGCAAGAACATCTCCCGCGCGAGATGCAGCCTTTCCTCCAGCGGACGCGGATTTCGGTAGGGCGGATCGGTCGGGCGCCAGTAGTAGTCGTCGGTATCGTGGTGCGGCACCGCGAGCGCACTCGCAAGGGCCCGGCCCACCGTGGTCGTCCCCGAGCCCGGCGCCCCCATGATGTGAATACGCCCAGCCCGCATCTCGATCCCTGCCCCTGCCGGCCCGACGGAGGGCCCGCGATGCGGACCGTCCCGGGCCAGCAAATGCTGACGGCGCCGGATTTCTCGGGCGCCGCCTCGGATTCCTATGTACACGCAGCCCAGCCGGGCAGCGAACGGCCGGCACCTATGAGGCGCGGCCGGACGCCCAGCGCTGAGATCAGCGCTTCGCGCGCGCCGCCTTCTTGCCGCCATCGTCCTCATCGGGAAGCACGCCATCCTCGTCCGGCTCCTCCCCGTCCGCGTCAGGTTCCTCCTCGACCAGCAACTGATCGACGATGAGCCCCGCATTCGCGCGCACGGCCCTTTCGATGGCGGCGGCGATCTTCGGATTTTCCTTGAGAAACGCCTTGGCGTTCTCCCGTCCCTGGCCAATGCGCTCGCCTTCGTAGGAGAACCAGGCGCCCGATTTCTCCACGACGCCCGCCTTGGAGCCGAGGTCGATCAGCTCGCCGACCTTCGAGATGCCTTCGCCGTACATGATGTCGAACTCGACCTGCTTGAACGGCGGGGCGACCTTGTTCTTCACCACCTTGACGCGGGTCTGGTTGCCGACGACCTCGTCCCGGTCCTTGATCTGGCCGATGCGGCGGATGTCGAGACGCACGGAGGAATAGAACTTCAGGGCATTGCCGCCCGTCGTCGTCTCCGGATTGCCGAACATGATGCCGATCTTCATGCGGATCTGGTTGATGAAGATCACCATGCAGCCCGACTTGGAAATCGACGCCGTGAGCTTGCGCAGCGCCTTGCTCATCAGGCGCGCCTGCATGCCGGGTTGCAGATCCCCCATCTCGCCTTCGAGCTCGGCCTTCGGCGTCAACGCCGCGACGCTGTCCACGACGAGAACATCGATGGCCCCCGAGCGCACCAGCGTATCGGCGATTTCCAGCGCCTGCTCGCCGGTATCGGGCTGGGAAATCAACAGGTCCTCGATCTTCACGCCGAGCTTCTTGGCATAGACCGGGTCGAGCGCATGCTCGGCATCGACGAACGCACAGATGCCGCCGGTCTTCTGCGCCTCGGCCAGGACCTGCAGCGAAAGCGTCGTTTTACCTGAAGATTCAGGACCATAGATTTCAACGATGCGTCCGCGCGGCAATCCCCCGATGCCGAGCGCGATGTCGAGACCGAGCGAGCCGGTCGAGATCGCTTCCACGTCCATCGAGGCGTCGTTGGCGCCGAGGCGCATCACCGACCCTTTGCCGTGCAGCTTCTCGATCTGCGAGAGCGCTGCCTCCAGCGCTTTCATCTTGTCCATCCCACCCCCATCGACGACCTTCAGCTCCGGCCGGTTCGTCATATCGTCCACCTATATGGCAAGCGCCTCACGTTCTCAATTTCGACTCCAATGTACTCTTTTTGTTCTTGTTCGTCCAGGTCGAGTGGCATAGGCCCAGCGAATGCGTGCAGCCCCAATTAACACGGGCGAAATATCTCCCCGGCAAGGCTGTGCCGTCAGCCGGTATCTGCGTAGGCACGCCCGATGTTCACCGCCATTTCCATTGCCGCGAATGGGCTCGCGACCCAAAGCAAGCGAATCGAAGCGGTGGCACGGCAGATCGCTTCCATGGGCGAAACGCCCGCGGGCGAGACGCCGGGGGCATCCGGCGCGCCGGTGCGCATCGGGGCGCTTCCCGTAGGCGAGCCCATCCAAAGCATGGTGACGCTCGTCGAGGCCAAAATGGCCTACCGCATGAACGCCGCGGTCATCGCCGTGGCGGCGGACATGATCGATACCCTCCTCGACGCCTACCAGCCCCGACCGGCCGACGAGCACCGCAGATAGGCGGCGGGCATTGCCCGGCCCGAGAGATCCCCGCGATACGTCGGCATGCCGCAGCGCTTTACGGTGTGCATCGTGGCCAATTGGACGCAAGCGGACGGGCGCTAACGCGCTAGACTGCAACATCAATCGTCGGGAACCGATTCGCGTCCTTGATGGCGGACATCGAGACAGTGGCGAACAAGCTGGCGGCCGAGAAGGAGCTGGCCGGAACGTCCGCGCCCGCGGGCGAGCCTGCGCTGTCCGTTGCCGACGCCATGGGAAGGCAGGCATCGACCGAAGCCGCACCGTCCACGGCCGCGACGGACGGACAGCCCACGAAAGCCGCCGCCGCGAAATCCGGCGAGACGAAGCCGCAACCGGCAGCCGTTGCGCCGACGAAGCCGACGGCCGCGGTGGATGAAAAACCGAAGCATGGCGGAGCGTCCTCCGGCACGCCACCCGAGGACCGCGGCAGCGAAAAGAAATCCGCCAACGAAGATGCCGGACTGATCGGTGCCGTCGATGCCGACCAGCGCATCCGCACCAGCGCCGAACGGGGCGAGCGCACGCTCTGGATGAGCGCCGTCTTCGTCACGCTCCTCTACGCCGCCATGATCGCCGCGCAGGTGATGGACATCGGTGGTTTCTCCGCACTCGAGCAGGAGCTTGCCCAACAGCAGCGCGAACGCGAGCGGCGCGGCCAGGGCGGCGATACCATCAGCGTCGAGCTCGTTCCCGATCCCGACCTCAATTCGAAGACGGAAAAGTGGCGCGAAGGCGCGAACCAGCCGCCAAATCCAGCGCCGCCCCAGCCGCAGCAGACCGCCGCCCTGCCGCAACCGCCGGTCGAGCAGCCGCAGCCCGTCGAGCAGCCGGCGGAGCAACCGCCCGAAAAGCCCGATGAGAACGCCGAGCAGGAACCGGACAAGCAGGAAGAGAAGGAACCCGAGAAGGACGAGCAGAAGGAAGCTGGCGAGCCGACACTGCCGTCCATAGAAGCGCTGCTCGATGCCGCCGCTCAGGATCTCTCCGAGCAGGTGCGCGCCCACTACGACCGCAAGCCGCAACGGCGGCGGCCGCAGCAGCAGGCCATGTATTCCGGCGGCGGCATGCAGGTGCGCGGCACCGGCGCCGGCGGCAAATCCGACGAGTTCAGCAAGAGCGTCATCGACGCGCTGATGAAAACGCGGCCCGGCCCGTTCGCACTGTGGGGGCGTGTGCTCGTGAGCTTCCAGATCACGCAGCAGGGCGACCTGCTGTACGTGCGCGTGCTGCAATCGAGTGGCAACAGGGCAATGGACGACGCCGCCGTCAACGCCATTCACCGCGCGAAATTCGTGAAGCCGCCACCCGGTCTCAGCCCCGAGGCGCGCACCTACATCATCGACTACATCTTCGGCTGACACCGATCAGCACCGCGTAAGTGCCGCGTATCAAGTGACGATCCCGCAACACCAAAAGCGCACGAATCAGACACTGTGCGATCCTGTGGGGAATCTGTTGAAGGACGCTTGAAATGCGCTCGCCGGCTTTGGCCTTTGGAGCATTGATTCTGCTTGCGGGCGCCGCTCGAGCCGATGGCTTCCAGACCACGGTGACGCCCGTGCAGCCGGGACCCACAGGCTGGCATTTCCGTTTCACGCCCTATGCGTGGCTGCCTTGGAGTGAAGGCGACGCGGTCGTGCGCGGGCGCAATTTCAAGGTGAACGAGAACCCCGCCAACGTTCTCGAACATATCGACTTCGCCTGGATGAGCTACCAGGAGGCACGCCGCGGCGCAGTCACGCTGTTCTCGGATGTCATCTACGGCGATGTCAGCAATTCCGATTCGCTTGTGACCTCGGGCACGTTCTCACCCCACGTGTCGGGAACCGCAGGCGCAGCGCTGTCCGCCGACTATCGCTTCTGGATCGTCGAAGCGGGCTTCATGTACGAAACCAACCGCTACAAATGGGGCAACTCGGCCGCCGAGACCGATACCACCCTCGATCTGCTGGCCGGCGTTCGCTACTGGCACCAGAAGCTCGATGTCGATCTGGCGCTCGCCGGCACGGTCAACGTGGACGGGCTCGTCGTTTCCGGCGCCACCGCTGTAGCGCGATCCGGCGGCGTCGACTGGTTCGATCCCTTTATCGGCGCGCGTCTGACGCACACACCCGCCCCCGGCCAGCAACTCATGCTGCGGGGTGATTTCGGCGGCTTCGGCCTCGGCAGCCAGTTCACCTGGCAATTGCTCGGCACTTACACGTCATATCTCGGAACCCACGCCGGCATCGATTTCGATGCCTACGTTGGCTACAAAGCGCTCTCCGTCGATTACGACCGGGGCAACGGTGTCAATCGCTACGAGTTCGACGTCATCCAGCACGGTCCCGTCATCGGGCTCACCGGCGCGTTCTGATCCAGCGCACGAGGATTATACAGCGGTGCGATTCTCGTTGCCGCTGTTGCGATCCGGTATGCGTCATTCGAGAGATTGCGCCGGCACCCAGCCCGGATGATCGAACTCGGTCGGATACCGCGCGAGGGCCTCGTCGATATGCAATAGGCCATCGACGGGATCTGACCCCGGCGCAGCCGCCAGCACCTGATCGGCCCCATCGTCGATCTCGACGAGACGCTCCTTCAAGCGCTCCAGCGCCTCGCCGGAAAGCTTCGTCGTGGAGAGGATGCGGTTGCTCTCCGCCTTGATCTGAGCGGCGAAACGCTTCGCATGGTCGGGCGGCATCCGGCGGTGCGTAATCAGCGAATGATTGGTGCGGACGAGGTCGCGGATCGCCTCCATGCCGGAGCGCACGGGCTCGTCGGTCGGCAGCGGTGCAATGGCAAATCCGGCACGGGGAACGATCTTCTCGGCGACGGCGGGAACAGCGAATGCCGACACCGCGAACGCCGCAAGGAGAACCGCAAAGGATCGCTTGATCGACATGCCCAATCTCACGGACGCACCGCCTCAAAAAACGCAGAACGCCGCGCCCTCCCGCTGACAGCCTCTGACCGAGGGATTGGCCCCCTCCGGCGCACTCTAGAGGCGATCGGCGCGGAGTAGAAGCGCGACGGCGCACCGGCCTCTATCGCATTCAAGTCCGTCCCAGCTCTTCTTTGACCTTGGCGGCGAGCTGCGGCAGCGAGAATGGCTTGGGAAGGAAGGCGAAATTCTCATCCCCCAGTGCGGCCTTGAACGCATCGTTGGGATAGCCGGACACGAATATGATCTTGAGCTCGGGATTGCGCTTGCGCAGCTCCTTCAGCAGCGTCGGACCATCCATCTCGGGCATCACCACATCGGAGACGACGATGTCGATCTTGCCCCTGCTCTTCTCCATCACTTCGAGGGCTTCGACGCCGCTGCCGGCTTCTAGAACCTTGTAGCCCTGGCGTTTCAGAGCGCGCGCCGCGAAGTTGCGGACGACCTCCTCGTCCTCCACCAGCAGCACCCGCCCCGTGCCGGTGAGGTCGGCGGCGCGCGGCTCCTTCTTCTCCTTGCGCGGCGTGGCGATTTCTTCATCGGCGTGATGGCGCGGCAGGTAGATGCGGAAGGTCGTGCCCTTGCCTTCCTCGCTGTCGGGATAGATGTAGCCGCCCGACTGCTTCACCATGCCGTAGACGGACGCGAGCCCGAGGCCGGTGCCCTTTCCGATCGCCTTGGTGGTGAAGAACGGCTCGAAGATCTTATCCATCACCTCGCGGCTCATCCCCGAGCCCGTGTCGCTCACCTCGATCAGCACGTACTCGCCTGGCGTGAACTCGCGCAGCTCGAATTTCTGCGTCTCGCGCTCGGGCACGTTGCGCGCGCGAATGGTGACTGTACCGCCCTCCGGCATCGCGTCCTTTGCGTTGGTCACGAGGTTGAACAGCGCCTGGTCGAACTCGTTCTTATCGACCATCACGTTCCAGAGCTCGGGCGCACCCTCGATCTTCAGCTCGCTCTTCTCGCCGAGGAACCCCTTCAGGATGTTGACCTGATCGTTGAGCACCTCGCCGAGGTTGAGCACCTCGTTCTGCAGCGTCTGCTGGCGAGCGAGGGCGAGCAGCTTGCGCACGAGCTCGGCGGCCCGCACCGCACTCGCCTTGATGTTGGTGATGTCCTTATAGGCGATGTCCTTCGGCCGGTGCTGCGCAAGCAGCATGTCGGAGAAGCCGAGGATCGCCGTCAGCATGTTGTTGAAGTCGTGCGCGATGCCGCCGGCCAGTTTGCCCACGACTTCCATCTTCTGGCTCTGCGCAAAGCGTGCTTCGAGCGCCTTCTGCTCGGTCGCATCGACGACGTAGAGGATTGCAGCCTCGCGCGCGCCGCCGGCAGCGAAGGGGCTCATGAACACGCGCGTAACGTGATCCTTCTTCTGACCGGAGGTGATCTCGATCGGCGTGTTGTGCACGCGCCCCGAGATGACGCGCTTCAGGCCCTCATCGACGGAAGCGCGCGTCTCTGGATCAGCGGCACGGGCAAGGGCATCGACCGCAGACGTGCCGGTCGCCGCCGCACCATCCAGCACCATCCGGCAGAAGGCCGAGTTGGCGGAGACGACGCGACCGTCCGAACCGATCATGGCGATGCCGAACGGCGCCGACTGGAAGAAGCGTGCAAAGCGCGCGCCCGATGCCTCGTCCTCGAACTCGGCGGCCCCGTCACCGGCGAGATCGACGACGGCGACCGTCAATCCGTTGCCGCTCGGCACGGAGCGGGCGACGAGCCGCACCGGCATCACGCGGCCGTCTTCGCGCGCCAGGTCGACGTCGAGCGTCGAGGGATCTTCGCTGGCGCTGCCATTGAGGCGCGCCACGAGCGTGGCACCGTCGCCCGCGGTGAGGTCGGCGAGCTTCAGGCCGTCTTCGTAGACCGCACGCGGCGTGCGGCCGATCCATTGCGCGAGCGTTGCATTGATGTGCAGCAGCTTGCCGTCGGCGGCGACGGAAGCAAGGCCGATGGGCGCATTGTCGAACTGGGCAAGCTGCACCTCGACGCCGGCAACCCGCACGGCCTCGCGCTGACGGTCCGCCGTGACGTCCGTGAGACGCCACAGCACGACGCCCGACGCGCCTTCCTCTCCGGTCACGGGCGTAACGGCGAGCTGCAAGGTGCGCGCGACACGGCTGCCAGCCGGCACACGGCCGACGGTGAATTCCTCCGAGGCCGCCTCGCCGCGCTCGGCGGCACGCGTCAACCGGAACAGCGCAGCGCTCGCTCCGGCATCCCCGGCGAGAAGCTGCTGCAGGGCAACGAGCTGATCGCGCTCGCCCCGGCCGACGATATCCTCGAACGAAGAGTTGGCGTAGAGCGGCTCGCCGTCCCGGCGCGTGATCAGCATGCCGATCTCGGCGCTATCGGCCGCAGCCTTGATGACCTCGGCGAGCGGCGTGCGCTGCCCGAAGCGGATATAGCCTGCCGAATAAGCAAAGAGCGCGAAGAGGCCCACCGTGGCGAGCGCCACGAGCATCGCGATGAGCACGGGCGTGCCTACGCCGCTTAGCACGATGCCGATAGCGAGAAGGGCGCCGACGGCTATGGAGCCGACGGTCGGCAGATAGCCGGCCAATCCCTGCATCGGCGTGATGGCATCGAAGGGAGCGGACGGCAGCTCAATGGCGTCGTGCTCACGCATACGCAGGGAGGCTACCTGATTCTGGGGAGAGGTGGCGTGGGGCGCCGGCATGGCCGCTATACTCTTACGCATTACACACAGGAAGCTTCGTACCGGAACATCGCAAGGGCTTAAAAAGCCCTATTTTATTGGTGTTATTGGCGTCCGGTTGCGTCGCTTTACCCGTAAAGAGTTCGATCATTAGGGTTAAGATCGCATGAATTGCGGGCTATACCAGCGATCGTCGAACAACCGGCCGAAACACCAATTCAAATTCCGCTAACGATCAAGATACCTTAGACGCGACGGATGAGAAATGACTGACGTTCTTTGGCGCCTGCTCGCCCTCGCGTTCCTCGCCGCGGCTGTGGTGGCGTTCGCCTTCATCGTGCGAAAATGGCGTGGCGGCCCTCGCTTCGCCACGTTGTTTGCGAACAAGCCCGCAAAGCGCATCGCGGTCGTCGAGCAGGTCGTGATCGACGGCAAACGCAGCCTGCTGCTCGTGCGCCGCGATGGCGTCGAGCATCTGCTGATGACGGGCGGTCCGATGGACATCGTGATCGAAACCGGCATCGATGCCACCCGCGCGCCTGGCTTCAGCGTGACCCAACCGACGCGCCCGCCCCGGTTACTCGACGAGGCCGCCGAGTGAGCGGGCGCCGCAACGACACTCAATTCCTTGGGGGAGATGCCCTATGCGCCGATCGCCGCCGATGACGAGGCTTCTCGCACTGGTGGCGTGCCTGTGGGCAATGCTGTGCGCCGCTCTGCCGGGCGCAGTCGCTTTCGCCCAAACGCACGGCCAGCCGCAGACGCTTCCCGCCGCTCAGCCTGCGAACCCGGCGCCGGCGCACGTGCCTCCGGCTGCTACGGCGCCGGCAGCGCCACCCGCCGCCGCAACCGTTCCGCCGGCCACCGCGCCCGCAACGGCCCCCGCCGCAGCAGCACCCGCGACACCTGGGGCATCCGGTACCGCCGCGCCTGCGCAGCCCCCCGCGGCCGCTCCGGCGACGCCCCTGCAGCCGGGCGCGCCAGCCAACCCCGCCAATCAACCCGCGCCCGCTGCCAATCAAGCGGCCCCAAATCCGCCGAGCGCAACCAATCAGCCGGCAGCGCCCACACCGGCGCCTGCTCCCGCACCGGCAACGACGCCCGCACCCAGAGCCGAGCCTCCGGCACCGGCAGCGCCCGCCGCAACACCTCCAGCCGCAACGACCGAGACACCGCCCGCGGCAGAGCAGAAGGTTGCAGGCCCGTCCGTCGAGGAACTCGTCAAGCCGGTCACCGCGCTCTCCGGCGCAATCGATGCCGCCGAGAAGAACCTCGAGCAATCGCCTGGAAGCCAGCGCGATCTCGCCACCCTGCGCAGCGGTATCGAGAAGATCGAGAACAACGCCAAGGCGGCAGCCGAGGCCCTGCAGCCGCGCCTCAAGGAAGTGCGCTCGCAGATCGACAAGCTCGGCGCGCCGCCCGGCCCCAACGATCCACCCGAAGCCCCGGACGTCGCCACAGAGCGCCAGCGCCTCAATGCCGTCGCCGCACAGATCGACGGCGCGATCAAGAAGGCGGCGCTCATCGAGGAGCGTGCCCGTCAGCTCATCGGCCGCGTGCAGAACGCGCGCAAGGGCATCTTCACGCGGTTCCTCTTCAACCAGACCGATACGCCCCTGCAGGTGCGCGTCTGGCAGCAGGCTGGCGACCAGCTCCACATCGCGCGCCGCCAGCTGGGATTCATCCTCTCCAACTGGTGGTCGGCCGCTACGCTCAACCCGCTCGGCCTCGTCGGTGTTCTCGGCACGGCGCTTTTAGGGTTCTTCGGTCTGCGCTTGCTCATGCGGCGCCTCATCCGCATGCGCCTCGACCGTGCTGGAACGTCATCCCCGTCCCTTGCCGAGCGCGCCTTCAACGCGGCCTGGACGGCGCCCGCCTACGCGCTTCCTGCCACCGTCGCCCTGATCGTGCTCTATGTCGGCCTCGACGAATTGGGCCTCTTCTACTGGCAGGTCGCCCGCTTCGCGCAGGCCGCCGTATTCCCCCTCGCGGTTCTGATCGGCGTGACGGCCCTTTCCCACGCGCTGCTGCAGCCGAGACGCCCCCGCTGGCGCCTGTTCAACATCTCCGACGCGAGCGCGCTGCGGGTGCATCTCGCGGTCAAGGTGATCGCGACCGTCTACACGCTCGATTATCTCATCCGCTACCTCGTCGGCATCCTTTCGCTTCCGCTGTCGACGACCATCATCGCGGCATTCATCGCCAGCCTCTTCTACATGGCGATGCTGCTGTTCATCGTGCGCACGCCCTTGGGCCCACCGAGCAACGCACCCAACGCGCCGGTGGAGCGCTGGCGTCCCGTATGGCTGAAGGTGCCGCTCATCGTCCTCGCCGTGGTGCTCGTCGCCGCAGCGCTGCTGGGCTACGTTTCGCTGGGCCGCTTCATCGCCACCCAGATCCTGACGACCGGCACCGGCATATTGCTCGTCGGCGTGCTGCACATCGCCATCCGCTGGATGGTTCCCGGGCCCGGCGCCAATACGGAAAGCGAAGCGCGCGGCATGAGCGCGCTCATCGAGCAGCGCCTAAAGCTCGACGACTTCGGCCGCAACCAGCTCGCGCGGATCCAGCGCGGCCTGCTCAATGCGCTGCTCTTCGCCGTGGCGACGCCGCTGCTGCTGCTGTCCTGGGGCGTGTCGAGCGCTGAGATCATCAGCGGCGCGCGCGCCGCCGTCTTCGGCTTCGATGCCGGCGGAATTCACATCTCGCTGGCGCGCATCATGGCCGCCATCGCGCTGTTCGTTGCGGTATTGGCGGCGACGCGCTTCGTACAGCGATGGCTCGCCGCCGGCGCGCTAGCGCAGGGACGCCTCGAGGCCGGGCTTGCCAACTCGATCTATACCGGTGCCGGATACATCGGCTTCGCCGTCGCAACCCTGGCAGCCATCTCCTACGCCGGCTTCGATATCACGAGCCTCGCCATCGTCGCCGGTGCCCTCTCCGTCGGTATCGGTTTCGGCCTGCAGTCGATCGTCAACAACTTCGTCTCCGGGCTCATCCTGCTGGTCGAGCGGCCGATCAAGGTGGGCGACTGGGTCTCGCTGAAAGAGGGCCAGGGATACGTCCGGCGCATTGCCGTGCGCGCGACGGAAATCGAGACCTTCGAGCGCGCGAGCCTCATCGTTCCGAACTCGGAGCTCATCACCCACACGGTCGTCAACCTCACGCACCGCAATCTGCTGGGCCGGCTCGCGATATCGGTACGCGTTTCCTATCTCGCCGATCCCGACCACGTCATTCGCGTGCTGCAGCAGGTGGTGGAGAAGAGCACGCTGATCCTGCGTCATCCCCCGCCCTTCGTCGTTCTCGACAATCTCGGCGAGAACGCGATGGACTTCAGCGTCCGCGTATTCCTCGCCGACGTGAACCGCTCGCTCGCCGCCCAGACCGAATTGCGCGCGAGCATCGTCAAGGCACTGCGCGAGGAAGGCATCAACATCCCCTATGCTGGAGCGCTCGCGGGCCATGCCGCCATCGACACGCCCGCCGGCCGCGCCTCCATCGAGGTTGGCGTTTGCCATGACGCCGATCCGGAG
>JBIQJE010000007.1:11989-168336 GCA_044507625.1 Hyphomicrobiaceae bacterium
GCCCGCCGGCCGCGCCTCCATCGAGGTTGGCGTTTGCCATGACGCCGATCCGGAGGAGGTGCTGGCGGCACTACGCGAGGCTGCTACGCGCAACGGCCTCGCCACCGAGGGCGAAGTCGACGACATCCACATCGCCTTCGAGGACATCAACGACAACGCCTTGGTGTTCTCCCTCTCGGTGCCCGTGGCCGAAGGCGTACGCGCCGGCGATACACGAACGGCCCTGCGCGCCCAGGCGGTGAAGGCCCTGCGCGAGCGCGGCATCGCACTCGCCAGCCCTCAGCGTCAGGTGCGCCTGCGCGATGTGGAGGATCTGCGCGCCTTCCTTGCCAAGCGCGCGAGCGAAAAAGCCGAACAGCACCGCGCCGGAGCCAGCGACGTCGAACCGGAGACCGGCAAAGACGACGCCGGCGAGGACGAGCCCGGCAGGGCCTAGACCATGATCGCTTCGGACCCTACCCGTCCGAAGCGTGAATCATCGGTCCAAGAAAAACACCATGATCGCTTCGGACCCTACCCGTCCGAAGCGTGAATCATCGGTCCAAGAAAAACACCATGATCCCTTCGGACCCCACCCGTCCGAAGCGTGAATCATCCGTTCAAGAAAAACACCATGATCGCTTCGGACCCTCCAGTCCGGAGCGTGAATCATCGGTCCGGTCAAAAGACGAAGGCCACGTCGCGTTTCGGAGAAAAGCGATCGTGCCTAGAAACCGGCCAACAAAAAAGCGCGCCACAGGGCGCGCTTTTTTGGTTCGCTTCTCTTGGCGCTGCACGAACAGCGCCGCCGCTCAGTCCTCGCGGTAGACCCGCTCGCGGCGCTCATGGCGCTCCTGCGCCTCGACGGAAAGCGTGGCAATGGGCCGTGCATCGAGCCGCTTGAGGCCGATCGGCTCGCCCGTCTCCTCGCAATACCCGTAGGAGCCATCCTCGATGCGCGCCAGCGCAGCGTCGATCTTGGCGATGAGCTTGCGCTGACGGTCGCGCGCGCGCAGCTCCAGCGCACGGTCCGTCTCGGACGTGGCGCGGTCGGCTAGATCGGCGTGCTGGGTGGATTCCTCGTGCAGTCCGACGAGCGTCTCGCGCGTCTGGCGAATGATCTCGTCCTTCCACGCGAGCAGCTTCTGGCGGAAGTACATCCGCTGGCGCTCGTTCATGAAAGGCTCGTCCTCCGACGGGCGATAATCTGGAGGCAGCACTATCGACGAAGACTTGGCGCGTGCCGTCATTTTTCTCCCCGCAACTTTCTGCTTTACGACAACCTTCTTGTCGCCCGACCTCTTATCACTCGCTTTTTTTTCGCTGGCTTTGGCGATGCCGGCATTTTTGGGCGCGGACTTCGTCTCGCTGGCCTTCTCGGCGGCCACCTTACTACCGCTCGATGCCTTCACTTTGGCCAGCGCGGCATTATTGCGCTTTGCCACAGCGGAGGGTGCAGCGCGGCCCACGGGGGAGCCCTTCGCCTTCACGGGCTTCTTGGCGCTTCGCTTGCTCATCGGGCCTCCAGGAGGCTTGCAGAGACGGCCGGCCCCTCAACCGGCGGGCAACAAGCTATTTTAGGGGCCTCCTATTGGCGGCCCTGCGTCCATCTGTCAAGACGTTCCGCTGCCGGAGCTAAAGGGCGGCAGGGACAACGAAAAGGTGCCCGATACAATTCATGGCCCACAGGCGCTTCCCGGAGATGCACTGGGCAGCCTTCGCGCCCGCCCTCGTCCTTGCCGGACGGCCTGTTGCGGCATCGCCCCGCGCCGGCCCCGGCTTGCCGGTAGCGCCTGCCCGTCCTTAATGTCGGATCAGCCAAACGGCGCCCCGGTGCGCCGGTACGAAAGGATCTCTTCCCCCCGATGAAGTTCGATGGAACGCGCCGCTACGTGGCGACGGACGATCTCAAGGTAGCCGTCAACGCCGCCATCACCCTCTCGCGCCCGCTGCTGATCAAGGGCGAGCCCGGCACCGGCAAGACCGCTCTCGCCATCGAGGTGGCCGAAGCCCTCGGCGTGCCGATCATCGAGTGGCACATAAAATCCACCACCAAGGCGCAACAGGGCCTTTACGAATACGACGCCGTCTCCCGTCTGCGCGACAGCCAGCTCGGCGACGAGCGCGTGCATGACATCAAGAACTACATCAAGCGCGGCAAGCTCTGGGAAGCCTTCGAGCACGAGGGCCGCCCCGTGCTGCTCATCGACGAGATCGACAAGGCCGACATCGAGTTCCCCAACGACCTGTTGCAGGAGCTCGATCGCATGGAGTTCTTCGTCTACGAGACCGGCGAGACGGTGAAGGCGAAGAACCGCCCCATCGTCATCATCACCTCGAACAACGAGAAGGAGCTGCCCGACGCGTTCCTGCGCCGCTGCTTCTTTCACTACATCAAGTTCCCCGATGCCGAGACGATGCAAAGAATCGTCGACGTGCACTTCCCCAACCTGAAGGGGCGGCTCGTCTCGGAGGCGATGCGCATCTTCTACGAGTTGCGTGAGCTGCCCGGCATCAAGAAGAAGCCCTCCACGTCGGAGCTGCTCGACTGGCTCAAGCTGCTCCTGAACGAGGACATCGCGCCCGAGGCGCTGCGCGAAGCGGACAACCGCAAGGCCATTCCACCGCTCGCGGGCGCGCTGCTGAAGAACGAGCAGGATGTTCACCTGTTCGAGCGCATCGCCTTCATGGCGCGCCGGCGCGGAGAATAGCACGCGCCGCCAGCGCGCCTTTCGCGCCCGTTGAGAGTCGAGACCCTGTCGGGCCCTCAGATGCGGTGGATGACGACAAGCTCCCGGAAGGCATGCCACGTGGCGTAGCCGAGCAGCGGCACGACCACGACCAGCCCTACGAAGAGCGTCATCAGACCGATCGCCATGTGGCCGGCGATCAGTGCCGCCCAAAGGAGCATGGGTGCGAGGTTGACGCCCACGGCCCGCACGCTCGTCGCCATTGCCGTCACGGCATCGACGTCCTTCGCCAGCAGGAGCGGCGCGGCGATGCTCGACAGGGTGAACACCATCGCCGCCAGGATACCCCCGCAGATCGTGCCGGCAAACAGCAGCGCAACGCCAGTATTCGTGAAGAGCAAGGTATGCACGAACTGGGTCGGATCCGGCACCGCCCGCTCTCCGAGAAAGAGGGAAAGCAGCAGGAAAGCCATCTCGATCCAGGCGAAGAACCCCAGAAATAGCGCCACGCCGAACAACCCGAGCCGTCCGGTTGCGGGCACGACCCCTGAAAGCACCGCCCCGGCGGTGACGCGCTGCCCCTTCTCCAGAAGACGGCTTACCTCATAAAGGCCCGCGGCGAGCAGCGGCGCAATCAGCACGAAACCCCCGGCGAAAATGGGGATCAGCGAGATCATCTCAAGCCGGTTGAGCGCCGTGACCAGCAGCCAGCCCACGAGGGTGAAAACCACCCCATACCCGAGGCTGATGAGGGGCACCGCCCGCAGATCGCGCCAGCCGGCGGCCAACCATTCCCATGGAGAATCGAGCGTCACCCGCCGCACCGCAAAACCGACCTGGCGAGCGGTCGCGAGCCCACTATCCGGCGCCTGCGAGTGGTCGTGCCCGTGCATGGCTGAGGCCCCCTTCTATGTGTTTTCCTCGACAGCGCCTTGGCTGCTGCGTTGTAACGTACCCTGATCTATGCCGTTACATAGCTTGATCTGCGTCGCCCCGCAGCTGCCGAAATTGGCTGCATGGATCGCCGCGCCGGGAACGCGGCTGGCAGGCGGAGAAACTGCAAATGAAATCGGCGGGCGAAGCACAAGGCGATGAGCGCGTCCGGGCCAATCTGGCTGCGGCGATGGGCTATGGCGGCTGGCCGGCAACGATCCTGTCGGAGCTCGCCCTCGTGATCTCCGCCTATTCACTTTACGAACCTACGTTCAAGACGGCGGACATCGAGGTCTACATCCCGCTGACGCTCATCACCGCCGCGCCCAGGCAGCCCGATCTGATCGACCGCGTGCTCGGCGACGAGCCCGCCCCCGGCGTCTTCGAGCGCATGCTGCCGTGGCTCTCCGACCAGCAGCTCGACGACCGCCGGGTCGCGATCTCCGCCGCGAACGAATCTAGGAGCGAAGCCGCAGCAGGTGTCGGCGGTAGACCGGCGGCTCGATGAAAGCCGATTGGCAGCGCCCCGCAACGTTACACATTCGCAAGCTGTCTTCGCGCTGGCGCGGCCAACATGAACGCAACCTGTCATTCGGCTTCAGTGATCGTTCAACGACACCGGCTATTCTTGAGGGAAATCACCACGAAAGAGGTGGAGGCTCCATGTCCGAGTTCATTCGCAGCGGCCTGATCGTCCTCATGGGCATGACGGTGATGGTCGCCGGCATACTCGTCATTTTTTACGGCTGACACAGCCTGCGCCTCGCGGAACCTAACGGCTGCCGGGCGGCGTGATTCCCAAATCTTCGAGTTGCCTCGCGTACTTTTCGCGGTTTGCTAGGAGAACGCGGCACTCTTGCGAGCCGTCTTCGATAGGGATTCCCAGAAAACGCTTAGTACAGCTCAGCAGGTGCAAATTATAAGCTGCTTTGTATTTGCGCATGGAGGTTTCAGACTTCAGTACGGTGCTGGTTGTGCAAACCCGATCCGGGGATGACGACATGAGACGAACAGCGTCGTCCACTGGCACTGTATCTCCGTATTCATTGTATTTCCCAACCGCGGTGAGAAAGTCACTAAGGGCGTTACGAGATTGTTCACCCCATACTCCGTCTATTCCGCCGCCGTAGCAGCCTAGGCGGCGAAGTTCGCCTTGCAGCCTCGCTTCCCACTTCGGAGTTTCGGCAGTCGCTTCGTCAACCAGGTTACTTGGTCTCGCCACCTCCACATTGAGTTGCTGCAGTTGGTTTAAAGCCCAACCGAGGATTTGAAAGAGGAACGCAACTGTCGCCGCAATCGTCAGAACGGCTACGCAAGTCTTCGCGAAAGGGCGTTCCGCAATTAAGTTGGGATACCATTGCCCACCACTGAGGACCGCGACCGTCATCATCACGGCGAACAGGGCAAATTCCAGCAACACTACGTGCATTGACAATCCCCGCACTGATGATGCGTGGATCACAATGGCCGATTCGATTCTATTTGCAGGCGCCCTGCATCGCAAATCTTGTGGAGAGGCTGTCAAGCTCTGCGATGGGTCGGCTTTCGCAATTTACCTCGGCCGCGAATTAAGCAATGCCGCTCCCAAAAGGATCGCCGCGAGCGAGAGTTCCATCTGCATTGATATAGCAATTGTCTGCGTTCCGGTTAGGGTGCGTCTTCTTTCGAAAGGTCACCCCACTTGCCCGCTTCTGCGCCAGCTATCGACCTCGACGGTTCCACGCCGGCATGGCACCATGCCGCCGGCGCCATGTTCACCGACATGATGACGCCGACGCTGCGGCTCGGCGTGACCGGCCTTTCCCGCGCCGGCAAGACGATCTTCATCACCGCGCTGATCCGCAGCCTCGTCTCCGGAGGGCGCCTTCCGTTCTTTCTGCCCGAAGCGGAGGGACGCATCGAACGCGCCTACCTCGAGCCGCAGCCCGACGATGCGGTGCCGCGCTTCGACTATGAAGGTCACCTTGCCGCGCTCTCACGCGACCCGCCCGACTGGCCGGAGAGCACGCGCCGGCTCAGCCAGCTCCGCGTCACCATCGAATACCGCTCGGAAAGCGCACTGCGCCGCGCGTTCGGAATCTCGCGGCTGCACCTCGACGTGGTCGACTATCCCGGCGAGTGGCTCATCGATCTGCCGCTCCTCAATATGAGCTATGACGCCTGGTGCGCGGAGGCCGTCGCGCAGGCCAACGCGCCGCGTCGGCAGGCGCACTCGGCGGCGTGGCGCACGTTCCTCGAAACCGCCAGCCCAAGTGCGCCGCAGAACGAGCAGATCGCCCTCAGGGGGGCACAGCTCTTCGGCGACTATCTCCGCGCCGCCCGCGCCGACGACCACGTGCTGCACACGACAGGTCCCGGTCGTTTTCTGCTCCCCGGCGATCTCGAAGGCTCACCCCTGCTCACCTTCTGCCCGCTCGCCCTCGGCGATGGCGGTCATGGTCGCGGGTCACTCGCCGCGATGATGGCGAGGCGCTTCGAGAGCTATAAGACCCATGTCGTGAAGCCGTTCTTCCGCGATCACTTCAGCCGGCTTGACCGCCAGATCGTCCTCGTCGACGTGCTGGGTCCGCTGAACGAAGGCGGTGATGCGGTCGTCGACCTGGAACGCGCCCTCGCAGCGGTGCTGAGCGTCTTCCGCACCGGGTCCGGTAATTGGTTCAGCGCACTCTTTACCCGCCGCATCGATAAGCTCCTCTTCGCCGCCACCAAGGCCGACCATATCCACTCCTCGAGCCATGACCGCCTGGAGGCGATCCTGCGCGTTATCACCGATCGCGCCATGGGGCGCGCAACGGAAACCGGCGCCGAAGTCGGCGTACAGGCCCTTGCTGCCCTGCGGGCGACGCGCGAAGCGGAGGCGAAAGTCGATGGCGAACTGCTGCCGTGCATCGTCGGCGTTCCGATGCCGGGCGAGCGCATCGGCGGCAAAGTCTTCGACGGACGCGCGGAAGCCGCGGTGTTCCCCGGAGACCTCCCCGCAAATCCGCGCGATGCCCTGAAGCGCGACGCCGCCCCCGCCGGATTGCACTTCGTGCGCTTCCGCCCGCCGCGGCTGCTTCCGCCGGGCATCGACGGTGAGTCCCCGCCGCTGCCCAACATCCGGCTCGACCGCGCCCTCGACTTCCTGCTTTCGGACTGGCTCGCATGACGTCAGGCACCGACAACCGGCGTCCCCGCGCCTTCGACCCGGCCGACCCGGCGCTGCGTACCGCCCCGGAAGTGGAGCCGCCGGCCACTGAAACCGCATCTTCGCGCGCGCGGCGCGGGCGGCAGGCGCCGCGACCCACGACCGTGCGGCCCACCGCCGACCACATCAAGCGCGGTATTCGCTGGGGCTCGATGCTGCTCTCCGGCGTTGCCGGCCTCATCGCGCTCGCAACGACGCTGTGGTTCGCGCGCTATGTGGAAATCGCCCTCGCGCGCCAGGATTGGGTTGGCTGGATCGCGTTCGCGCTTCTCTGCCTCGTCGGCCTTTCGGCGCTCGTGCTCATCCTGCGCGAGATCATCGGCATGTTCCGCCTCGCGCGCCTCGGCGCCCTGCGCCAGGAGGTGACGCACGCCCTGCACGACAAAGACCTCGCCGCGGAGCGCCGCGCGATTGGCCACCTGAAACGCATCCTCTCAGGCCGCGCAGACATGAAATGGCCGCTCGCCCGCTTCTCCGAGCACGAGCGCGCGGTGATGACCGCCGGCGATCTTCTCTCCCTCGCCGATCGCGAGCTGATAATGCCACTCGATCAGGAAGCGCGGCGCACGGTGCTGGCGGCCGCCAAACGCATCGGCATGGTGACGGCGATCAGCCCGATGCCGTGGATCGCGATGCTCTACGTGATGATCGAGAACCTGCGCATGCTGCGCGCCATCGCCGGGTTGTATGGCGGCCGTCCCGGTCCGCTCGGTGCATTGCGGCTTGCGCGCCTCGTCGTCGGACACATCATCGCCACGGGCGGGGTGGCGTTCACCGACGACCTTCTCGGACAATTCCTAGGTCAGGATCTCTTGCGCCGGCTCTCACGGCGGCTGGGCGAAGGCGCGTTCAACGGTGCGCTCACCGCCCGTGTCGGCGCCGCGGCGGTCGAAGTCTGCCGTCCGCTGCCGTTTATTTCCGCGCCGCCGGTGCGGGCGCGGGACATGCTGGCGGAAGCTTTCCGGCGCAACGCGACCTCGGTCCGCGACGCGGGCTAGCGGCAATGCCGTAGACGACGAACCGATCACCGAGCCTTGACCTGCTCAGGCCCATCCTTCACTTCGCCCGCGAAGCGGGCAAGGGCGCAACGCGCCCCGGCGCGAGCGCCGGCCCTCAACTCGCACCTCAAGGGCCGCAGTCAAAGCTTCTCTCAGCTCGTGTCAGCCAGCTCCAACAGCGCCCGCGAAGCGGGCAAGGGCGCAACGCGCTCCGGCGCGAGCGCCGGCCCTCAGCTCGCGCCACGCACGCCGCAGACAAAGCTTCTCTTCGCTCGTGTGCACAAGCGCGACCCTCACTTCGCCCGCGAAGCGGGCAAGGGCGCAACGCGCCCCGCGCCGTTGGCGCGGCCATCAACTCGCGCCACGCACGCCGCAGACAAAGCATGTCTTCGCTCGTGTCACTATGAAGATAAATCAAGCCGCCCGCGTGATCTCGACCACGTTCGAAGCTCCGAGGGAGCGGCCCGCGATGTGATCGGCCCATTCGCCGCTGGCCCGGCGTGCACTCTCCACGATAGCGGGCTCGTTGCGGCAATCCCGGGTCGAAAGCAGCGCACGGAAAGGCTGCGCTGCCCGGCGCGACGTGAGCCAGCTCGTCGGTGCGGAGAGCACGAGCCCGAGGATCACCGGCGACATCCACGCGAGCACGAGCGCCGACGCCTCGTAGCAGGCGATGCCCGTCACCACGCCGATTAGCATATGCCAGCGGTGATAGCGGACGGCTTCGGAGAACGGAATGCCTTCGCCGTCGCGGCTCTGCGAGCGCCAGCCGGAATCGAGACCCAGCAGCACCTGGAACACCGCGACTGTCTGCGTCACCATCAGGATCGGGGACAGCAGAATAGAGAAGAGTGTCTCGGTCAGTACACCGAACACTGCGCGCGTAACGCCGAGATGCTCGCGAGCCTGGCGCACCCGTTTGATTTCGAGCGCCAAGCCGAGAAACTTCGGCATCAGCACGATCGCCATAGTGGCGAAGAAGAGCCGCAAGGCGGCGCCCGGATCGGTTACCGGCCAGACGGGGAAGAGAGTCTTCTCGTCGATGAAGTAGCTCGGGATCATCTGCTGGCCCTGCAGGGCGAGCACGATACCGACCAGCAGTGACGACGCCCATACCAGCGACATGAGATAGGACGTTGCGCCCATCAGCAGGTGCAAACGGCCCATCGTGGTGATGTTGGACGTGAAGACGATGCCGAGGTGCTGCAGGTTGCCCTGGGCCCAGCGCCGGTCACGGGCGACGACGTCGGGCAGCGTCGGTGGCTGGCCCTCGTAGCTGCCTTCGACCGTCGGCACCATGTGCACGCCCCAGTCAGCCTTAGCGAGCAAAACCGCCTCGACGAAGTCGTGGCTCTGAATGTCGCCGCCGAAGGGCGCGCGCCCGGGCAGCGTCGGCAGGCCGGCCGCCGAGGCGAACGCCACCGTGCGGATGATGGCGTTATGTCCCCAGTAGTTGCCCTGGTCGCGGTGCCAGAAGGCGAGACCCGCGGCAACGAGCGGCCCGTAGACGTTCGAAGCGAACTGCGTGAGGTACTGGAGCAGCGTCGTCGCGCCCGTGAGACGCGGCACCGTCTGAATGAGGCCCGCGGTCTCGTCCCGCTGCATGGCAAGCGCGAGACGTACCAGCGTCGTTCCCGACATGACGCTGTCGCCGTCGAGGATGACGAAGTGCTCGTACGCACCGCCGAAGCGGCGCACCCAGTCCTTGATGTTCCCGGCCTTGCGTCCGCGGTTCTCGCGGCGGCGCCGGTAGTTCACCGCAATGATGTCCTTCAGCCGATGGCGCAATGCGCGGTAGGCGCTTTCCTCCGCCGCACCTACGCCGCTTCCGGTCTCGTCGCGCGTATCGGAGAGAATAAAGACATCGAAGGCACCGGCGTTGCCCATCGATTCCAGTTCCAGGGCGATCGCCTGCACCGTGCCCGCAATGCGCGCCGGATCCTCGTGATAGACGGGAAACAGCAATGCCGTGCGCGTTGTCAGCACGGAGCCCGGAGGCGGCAGGTCGATCGTATCGGCCTTCTCTCCTCCGAAGAGCGGGATGAAGCCCAGCGCCGCGTTGAGCGAGCCGAGGGCGATCCAGCCGAACGCGATCGTCGATAGAATAAGGAAGAGAAACTGCAGCGGCGTTGCCTGCTGCACCGCCAGAACGCCATAGAGCTCATGCGCGAAGGCGGCCGTCAGCAGCAGCGCGCCGGTGAAGACCGCAGCCCGCGGAATCCAGTAGCCCTTGCGGCGGCGGGGCTTGGCTCCGCGCACCTTGAAATCGTGATCGGGCATATCGAGCGGGGATTCCGTCGGCAGCAGATCCGCGCTGCTTGCATCCGGTATGCGGCCGATCTTGTCTCCGGCCACAGGGACGTCGCTCATGATTTGGTCCATCGATAGAGCCAAGTCTCGGAAATCTGTTGATCCCCAAGCCTCAAGGCCAAACGAAGCTCACACAATTCGGTTCCACCCGGATCGAGCTCGAAGCTCACGCGCACGCCATTTACTTCCGGGTTATCGTGCACGGAAATGTCAAAGATAGTGCCGGGGTTGGCAGTGACCACCGCAACCGGCACCTGCTGCTTGCCGCTCACGGCCGGCCCCGCGAAGTCGACGACGAACTTCGTCGTCTCCTCCCGCTTGCCCCGGCCCACCCGGGTCGCAACCGTCGAGGCGCCGCTCCATGCGATCGGCAGCGCGTTCGTCCAGAACATGCGATAGCCAAACGAGAACGGCACGCCCGCCTCGATGCCCTTCGCCGGCTTCCAGTAGGCGACGATGTTGTCGTGGATCTCTTCCCCCGTCGGGATCTCGATCAACTCGACGTAGCCGGCGCCCCACGTGCCCTTGGGCTCGATCCAGACCGTCGGGCGCTTCTCGTACCGTGCCTCGAGATCTTCGAACGAATGGAACGAGCGCGCACGCTGGCACAGCCCAAAGCCCTTCACGTTCTTGTCGAGGAAAGCGCTCGTCTGCAGCGTCCGCGGATTGGTGAGCGGCCTCCAGATGCACTCGTTGTTGCCGTTGAGAATGGCAAGACCGTCGCTATCGTGAACGGCGGGACGGAAATCGTCATCGATCCGGTGGTGGCCGGGACCGTGGAGATACATGCTCGTGAGCGGCCCCAGTCCGACATGCTTCAGCGGCCGGCGCGGGAAGATCGTTGCCTCGACATCGATCACCGTCGCCTCGCCCGGCTCCGCCTTGAAACGATAGGCGCCGGTGACGGATTCGCTGTCGAGCAGCGCATGTACCGTGATCGCCCGCTCGCCGGGTGCGGGCTTCTCCACCCAGAAGGCGCGGAACAGCGGAAATTCTTCTCCGCCCGGGCGGGCGGTATTGACCGCCAGGCCCCGCGCCGAGAGGCCATAGAGATGCCCGCGGCCCACGGCGCGGAAATAGCTCGCGCCCTGGAACACCACATACTCGTCGAAGTAATCGGGGCGATTGATCGGCCCGTGCACGCGGAAGCCAGAGAAGCCGTAAGGCGCAGCCGGATCCGCATCCTTGATCAGCGGACCGATGGAGAACAGGTTGCCGTCGGCCTTTAGACGCCGCGCCATGCCGCCATCGACGAGCCAGATCTCGACCGGCGTCGTATAGAGCCAGCCCATCGGTAGAAGTTGCAGCTCGAAATCGATCGCATCGCCGCGCCAGATGGCCTGGTCGGTCCGGAACCGCACATCGCGGAACTGATCGTAGGAGAGTTGGCTGAACGCCTTGGGCAGGGTCAGCGACGGGCTATCGAAGTCGCTCTGGGCAAGATCGCGCGCGAGGTTCTTGACGAGATCGCCGGTGAAAGCAGCCGTCGCGTCGATCGCCGGCTCGGCAACCGCTGGGGAGATCCCATTCACACGCATGCCGAGACCGAGCACCGCTGCCAGTGCACTCGCCGACATTAGGACCGATCGCCGGTCCACCCGCGTCGCTTCCATCTATTCCGTCTGCTTTCCGTGCTCTGTGGCGCCCTTGCCGGCCGTAACGCACACCGCATCCTTAGCGTTCATTCCTGCCGAAGCGTCACGCCAAGAATATGTCCTGGCGCGAGCATACTTTGCGGCGGCTTAACAGCCCGGTGTGGTGTTTCCTTCCGGCGGGTCTTCGCCTTGCTCTCCGCACCGCATGGGATCTTTCCCCAGCGCGAATACGCATCGTTCGGCGCTGCTTTATGCGCTGTCGTACGTTAGTGTAGCCACAGTATTTCGGCAAGCGAGTGACAGGCCGGAGAAACGCTCCACGCCCCGGTGCGACGCCGCAGCGCAGCCCTGCCGACAGGCGAAGATCGCCTGCCGCTGCATATGCCATCGGCCAGGGGTGAAGCCGCTTAAGTCACGGCGATCAGCGCCGGAAGGGAGAGAGACTCGGACGCATGCGCAATGAGATCATGGCGCGCGATGCACCGAGTGAACCCACGACGGCAGGGGCAATGGTTGCGAGCTTTCGATGTGGGACTGTCGGGCCAATTTCCCGGCTAAGCCCTATCGTCGGTCAGTTCGCCATCCGGCGACCGCAAGTGCCTCCAGCGGGTGAAGCCCCGCACCCCACGACATTGGCTCGTAGTTCCGGGCTATCGACCTATATGCGGAGCGCTGCCGAGCCAACCGGGGCTGTCTTCCAGCACCCCCGCCGGTCAGGGTAGGCATGCCGATGGATGACAGTAGCCCGCCGCACACCTCGACCGGCGCAGTAATCGAGGGAATTTTTCCCGTTCACTGGAAGCCGGCCGCGGAAAGTCTGGTTAAGAACGGCACACCTTGCGCCGCCGTGAGCACCGTGGCGAAACGAACATAGAGCAATTCCCTCTGGGGGTAACTTGGCTGACACGATGCCGCCGCAATCAAAAAAACCATCATCTTTTCAAAGAACTAAGGCGCGTTTTGCTCACGTTGCTTTCGAGACACAAGGGTGGTGGATTCCGCGGCTTCCGGCGCTCAGGCCGTTCCCACAGCCGTCAATCTCTGCTTAATGTTTCACCCCGAGCGGTGATTCGGTCCGGTTGGCCGCCGCCGTGCAAGTGAACAAAGGTTGCGTTGGGTTTCGTAGGGAGTAGGCGGCACTTGTGCGTGGCGTCGCCATCAAAAAGTAAGCAGACGGGAGTAGGTCAATGAGAAAGTATAGTCTAGGCGCCCTGGTGGCAGCAGGCCTGCTGGCTGGCGGTCTTTCCGCCGGTAGCGCCTCCGCCGCCGACTTGGGGGGCAACTGCTGCGCCGATCTCGAGGAGCGCATTGCCGAGCTCGAGGCCACCACCGCCCGCAAGGGCAACCGCAAAGTCTCGCTCACGGTCTCCGGCTGGGTTGGCGAGCAGGTCATGTGGTGGGACGATGGCCGTGAGTCCAACACTTACGTCGTTGGCCTTGGTTCCACGCTGTCTTCGCACTTCAAGTTCACCGGCCAGGCCACGATCTCTCCTGGCTGGTACGCCGGTTACGTGGTCCACGTCGAGGCGATCTCCAGCGACTCGCTGACGATCAACCAGAACAGGTCGGTCGGCCCGGCGGCTCTCTCTAACGGCGCCTTCGGTGGCTACCAGACGCAGCTTCTGCAGTCGTTCTGGTTCATCAAGAGCGATCACCTCGGTAAGGTGTCGGTCGGTCTGCAGTCGCAGGCTTCGGACAACACTGCCATCCTCGTCGACGGTTCGGGCTCGCTCGTTCCCGCCAACTGGGTGGCGTTCGAATACGGCGGCTTCTTCCTGCGCGACAAGAACACGGGCGTCCTCTTCGATGGCACGGGCGGCAACGCGCGCGCTACCTATGGCATGAACAGCCGCTGCGTCGGCGGCGGCGCGGTCGGCGACTGCAACGGCGCTACGCAGCACGTTGTCCGCTACGACTCGCCCACGTTCGGCGGCTTCTCCGTCTCGGCCTCTTGGGGCGAGGACGACATGTGGGACGTTGCCGCTCGCTATGCGGGTGAGCACGCCGGCTTCAAGGTTGCCGTTGCCGCTGCCTATAACGAGATCAGCGGCGGTAATCTCGGCGTTGCCGGTGACACCTATCAGTACTTCCAGATCGGTGGCTACATCGAGCACGTCCCGACGGGCCTGTTCGCCTACGGCGCCTATGGTCACAACCAGTCTGACCTGCTCTCCGGCGACAGCGACACCTACTACGTCAAGGCCGGTCTGCGTGAGCGTTGGACCCCGCTCGGCCACACCGTTCTCTACGGTGAGTACGAGCAGTCCAAGGGCGACGGCGGCTTCTCGCTTGCCAGCACGGCCCTCGGCGGCGACTTCGCCGGCAACCAGTCTAAGATGCAGCTCTGGGGCCTCGGTGTTGTCCAGGAGATCGACGCAGCTGCGATGTCGCTCTGGGTGTCCTACCGTCACATCAGCCAGGATGACGGCTTGGCCAGCTCTCAGGGCATCGACTTCGAGGACTTCCAGTACGTGAAGGCCGGCGCGCTCATCAACTTCTGAGCCACACCGACTATTCATCTGAAAATAGCGGAAGCCGCCCACCCGGGCGGCTTCTTGCTTTTTTGATCAACCCCGCGCGCGAAGCGCAAGACCGGCCAGCGCGCGGCGACGGACCTGCTCGCGACCGATCTCCGTGACGCGCCCCGGCGGCCGCGCCGCGCAACGCCAGGCCGCAAAACCCTTTGCATGCAGGCCGATCACGTCCAGCCGCTTCCACGGCAGACGCGCTAACGCCTTTTCAGGCACGCTTTCAGGAGCGCCGCCGACGTTCCAATGTCGTCGCAACGGCGCGGCCAGCCCGTCTCGTTGTTGGCGAGGCGACACGGCCCAACAGCACCCACGCGGCCCGCGCGCACCAGCTCGACGGCAACGGCGCAGCGCACACCCGACCACCCGCCAGATCTCCTGCGTACTCGAATGCTGTCACAGGTGCCCGGATCGCCATGCCGCCACAGCGTTTTTGTCATGAACTGTCACAATGGTCTTTCCGATTTATTGTGACAGAGCACTCCCCTAACTCTCCCTCTCAGCGAGGCCCCGCCCCGGTGTTCCGGCGGCGCGGCTGAGCGTGGTGGTCGCGTAGGTGTGCGTTTGTAAGTGTGCAGTTGCGTCGATCGAAGGCCGG
Organism: Hyphomicrobiaceae bacterium; assembly: GCA_044507625.1. Taxonomy (GTDB): domain Bacteria; phylum Pseudomonadota; class Alphaproteobacteria; order Rhizobiales; family Hyphomicrobiaceae; genus Hyphomicrobium_A. The sequence continues at coordinate 26,808 of JBIQJE010000007.1, forward strand.
GTTTGAGGCGTACCTTCGTGGGAGTTGCGTATATGTTCGGGGGAGTAAGTAAGGCGGGGTGGGCAACCATCCTCGCAGCGGGCGGGATGGTGCTGGGCTCCAGCATCTCGGCCCAGTCGGCAGATCTCGGCGGCGATTGCTGCGCGGATCTGGAAGAGCGGGTTGCCGAGCTCGAGGCGACCACGGCCCGCAAGGGCAATACAAAGGTCAAGCTGACCATCTACGGCAAGGTCAACGAAGCCGTGATGTTCTGGGACGACGGCAATGAGCAGAACGCCTACGTCGTCACCAACGACGCCTCGCGTTCGCGCTTCGGCTTCAAGGGCGGCGCCAAGATCAACGACGATCTGTCGGCCAACTTCCAGATCGAGATCGGCGTGCGCTCGGCCAATTCCAAGCGCAACAACCAGTTCGATACGCTAGGCGAGAATGGCTTCGATCTCCGCCATGCCTGGTGGAACCTGAAGAGCAAGAGGTTCGGCAAGATCCAGGTCGGCCACACGCCCACCGCCTCGCAGGACATCACCGAGATCAACCTCGCCGGCACCAGCGACGTCGGTAAGTTCTCGGACGTCGAGGATAGTGGCGGCGGCTTCTTCCTTGTACGCGAGGGCACCGGTGCCTCTTCCAACGGTCTGCAGTGGCGTCGCCTGATCGCCCGCACCGGCGCACAGCCGGGTGAAGGCGATCGCCGTAAGGCCGTCCTGTACGAAACGCCGGAGTTCGCCGGCTTCTCCGCCAGCGCGGCGTGGGGCGGCGACGACTTCTGGGATGTCGGCCTGCGGTTCGAGCGGGAATTCGCAGACTTCAAGGTCGAGGCAGGTATCGCCTACTCGTCCATCACCGATAGCGTCGACGACAGTGCGACGCACGGCTGTCCGGTCCGCAACGCCCCGACGTCGGATGCCAAGTGCCAGGGTCTGGGCGGCTCGATCAGCGTCATGCACAAATCCGGTGTCTACGGTAACTTCGCCGCGGGCCAGATGTGGGACGACAACGCCAAGGTCGTATTCGGTCCTGGCGTCGAAGACACCTACAGATTCTGGTCGACGGAAGTCGGCATCCAGAAGAAGTGGAACGACCTCGGCAAGACGACGATCTTCGGCCAGTACTATGACTACAACGGCGGCGCGATCCGTCAGACTGTCAATGGCACTGACGCGATCAACTCCTTCGGCGCCAACGCCAATATCGCCAGCAGCGAAGTCCGCAGCTGGGGTCTCGGCGTGATGCAGAAGATCGATGCAGCCGATATGAAGCTCTACGCCCTTTATCGCCACTACGAGTTTGATGTGGAACTGATCAGCGGCAACGTTGTCCAGGACTCCCGTCCGCTGGAGGACTTCCAAGTGCTGATGACGGGCGCCGTGATCAACTTCTGATCACCCGCAGCGATAGACCAAAGCGCTATAGGATAGAGGAGGTCGCCCCATGGGCGGCTTCCTTCTTGGTCTCTTCCTGTCCGTCCGGCGCGAACACGCCCGCGGGCAATTCTCCGCGCTACCCCTGCGCGTGGCGGACAAGACGGGAGCCAACCTCCCGCTGTCGGCATAATGGCCGCCACGCCACGCGACATGACCGTGGCAATCCCCGGTGCGCCTCTCCCCGTGGTTATCCACAGCACATCCCCACTGCCTCGCCGCCCGGGTTCGGTGCCGGATCGCGGCACGGCGGCGGTTACTTCCGTCAACACCCGCCCGCGCCAGCACGCAAGGCGTGGATAGCGGTGATTTCCGCCGCAATCCGTTGACCGCAACGCACTTTCGACCTACCCGGGGGTAGAGGGCCATTCATCCCGAAGGGTCCCGACGGGAGCGGTTTCATGCCGGAGCGCACCACTCCACGTTGCCCCACCGCCACACTCGTGGATTCGTCACCACGATTTCGGCACTGGCTAATTGTTGCACTCCGGCGAATCACAGCAGTGTCCGGCTTGGCACGCAGCGATCCTTGAAGGGATACGCACTGCGCATTGCTAGGGCGGTTTCTAGTCTCGCGTTCCATTTGTTCCGCGTCCGCCATCAGCTGAGACGAAGACGGGAGACTAATGATGAAGAAATACAGCCTTAGCGCCCTGGTGGCAGCGGGCCTGCTAGCGGGCGGTCTCTCCGCCGGTAGCGCCTCCGCAGCCGATCTGGGGGGAAACTGCTGCGCTGATCTCGAAGAGCGCATCGCCGAACTCGAGGCGACCACCGCCCGCAAGGGCAACCGGAAGGTCTCTCTGACCGTCTCCGGTTGGGTCGGCGAGCAGGTGATGTGGTGGGACGACGGCGCTGAGCAGAACGTCTACGTGACGGGCCTCGGCTCGACGCTCGCATCGCACTTCAAGTTCACGGGTCAGGCGACCATCTCTCCGGGCTGGTCGGCCGGCTACGTGATCCAGGTCGAAGCGATGGACTCTGACTCGCTCACCATCAACCAGTTCTCTCAGCACAACCCGTCTGCTCTGGGTGCCAACGGCGCCTACGCAGTCCAGCTGCTGCAGTCCTACTGGTTCATCAAGAGCGATCACCTCGGCAAGGTCAGCGTCGGCCTCCAGTCGTCGGCTTCCGATAACGCCGCGATTCTGGTCGACGGTTCTGGCTCGCTCGTTCCGGCGAACTGGGTGATGTTCGACTACAACGGCTTCGGCATCCGCAACAAGGGCGGCACCATCTCTGCTCTCAACTGGCAGACGGCCGGTGGCTTCTGCTACGGCGGTGGCGGCGCAGGCGGCGACTGCTTCGGCGCTCCGCGTGACTCGGTCCGTTACGACTCGCCCACGTTCGGCGGGTTCTCGGTCTCGGCCTCTTGGGGCGAGGATGACTTCTGGGACGTCGCAGCCCGCTACTCGGGTGAGTTCAACGGCTTCAAGCTTGCTGCTGCCGTTGCTTACTCGCAGTGGAGCGAAGACTTCTTCACTGGCTCGGTTCCGGTGCTCGTTGGCCCCGGCTTCGGTCAGGTGGGTGACAACCGTTGGGTCGACTACTTCCAGCTCGGCGCCTACGTTGAGCACGTTCCGACCGGCCTCTGGCTGTACGGTGCCTATGGCCACATCAACCCGAACGGCGTGACGCTGCCGTCGATCGGTCTCAATGGTGCCATTGCTGCTGGCGGTCTCGATCGCGCTGACGGCGACACCTACTACATCAAGGGCGGTCTGCGTGAGCGTTGGACCCCGCTTGGTCACACGGTTCTCTACGGCGAGTACGAGAAGTTCTCGGATGCTACGCCTGACTTCGTGACCAACGCTGGGATCTCCGCCAGCACGCAGCTCTGGGGTCTCGGCGTGGTTCAGGAAATCGACGCGGCCGCCATGTCGCTGTGGGTCTCCTACCGTCACATCGACGCTGACTTCAAGGGCGCGGGTTGCGCCTCGGCAGTCAACACGGGTGCTCTTGGCCTCGACGTCGGCTGCGGCACCGACAGCTTCCAGTACGTGAAGGCTGGCGCTCTGATCAACTTCTGATCGCCACTCTTCTATCTCTCTCTCTTGAACCGCCCCGGTACTCCCGGGGCGGTTTTTTTATGTGCATCCGCGCTGCTGCAGCGACACTCTGCACAAGCATTATCGCGATTGCGTGCATCGAAGCTGCTGCGACTCACCCCGTGTGATAGCCACGATCGACTGCTGGAGCTTTGGGGATGGGCAGATCGTGACCGGAACCCGCGGCATCGGCGAGGCGGGCGCCTCTTCCATGCTGCCGCGAATATTCATGACGCTCGCCGCGGGAGTGCTGGCCGTGAGCGTCGGCGCGTGCGCCTATAACGGCGACGGCCCCGTCGAGGTGCACTACCAGAAGTACAAGGCGCGCATGCCCGAAGGCGACCGCGTGTTCGTATGCAGCGCCTATGGTTGCCGGACGCAAACGCCATTTCGTTTCTCGCCCTCCGACATCGCCGACGTGCGCAAGATCATGGCGAAGGGCAGCGCTTCCCCGGCGGCCGAGCGCGAAGCGACGAAGAAGGCGCTCGCGCTGATGGGTAGCCGCGCCGACAAGGCCGTGGGCACCGATGGCGACCGGCCAGGCGACGACATGATGGGGAACGGCGATCCCGGGCAAATGGATTGCGTCGACGTGGCGACGAACCTTACGAGCTACATGATGATCATGGAGCGCCACAAGCTGTTCCAGCACCACGTCGTCGGGTCGATGTACGTCAAGGAAGACATCCGCCGCGGCTGGGATGGATGGACCCACTACGCCGGCACGCTGGTTGAGAACACGACCAAGCAGAAATACGCCGTCGATGGCTGGCTGCTGGCGAGCGGAAAGCCGCCGGAGATCGTCGAGGTGGAACGCTGGTACATCGACGACAACGACTTGCTGTTCGGCGCCGGAAACTCGGTTGCTGCAATGAAGCCAGTCGCTCAAAAGGCCGCCGCGGATACCAGGCAGCCTCTGCCGAAGGTCGAGAAAGCGGCGCAAAAGACACAGGCCCAGCGAACCGCAGGCCGGTGAGCTGCGGCGGTTGAACCCGCCGCAAACTGGGCCACCGACGGGGGCCCCGCGGGCGATGATCCCTTCTCGAAGGGCCCACTGAGTATCTGAAGCGCCCCAAATCTCGAGCGGCCCGCCGAGCCAATGGCTGGCCTTTGCGGTGTCGCGGCGAGGTCCCTATGCTGGCTGCGACCCTGGCCAGCCGAGTATGGACCACGATGTTCCTCACGTTCTTTCACGACCTGAAGCGCGCCGGTCTCCCCGTGACGCTGCGCGAATACCTTGCGCTGCTTGAAAGCCTCGAAGCCGGCGTGATCGATCGCAAGGTCGAGGACTTCTACTACCTGTCGCGCGCGTGCCTGGTGAAGGACGAGCGCAACCTAGACCGCTTCGACCGCGTGTTCGGCTCGGTGTTCAAGGGCCTCACCGAGATCCCCGAGGACATCGAAGCCGACATCCCCGACGAATGGCTGCGTCTCATCTCCGAGCTGCATTTGTCCGAGGAGGACAAGAAGCGCATCGAGGAGCTCGGAGGCTGGGAGAAGATCATGGAGACGCTGAAGCAGCGCCTCGAAGAGCAGAAAGAGCGCCACGCCGGCGGCAACAAATGGATCGGCACCGGCGGCACCTCGCCCTTCGGCGCCTACGGTTACAATCCCGCGGGCGTACGCATCGGCCAGAAGGAAAGTCGCCACCGCCGCGCGATAAAGGTGTGGGACAAGCGCGAGTTCAAGGATCTCGACGCCACCGTCGAGATCGGCACACGCAACATCAAGGTGGCGCTGCGCAGGCTGCGCACCTTTGCCCGCACCGGCGCGGCCGAGGAGCTCGATCTCGCCGGCACCATCCGCGGCACCGCGGAAAAGGGCTACCTCGACATCCGTATGCTGCCCGAGCGGCACAATACGGTAAAGGTGCTGATGTTCTTCGACGTCGGCGGCTCGATGGACTGGCACATCAAGGGCATCGAGGAGCTGTTCTCCGCCGCCCGCGCCGAGTTCAAGCACCTGGAATACTACTACTTCCACAACTGCCTCTACGAGGAGGTCTGGAAGGACAACGCGCGCCGCCATGCCGAGCGCATCCCGACCCTCGATGTGCTCAACACCTACCCCGCCGACTACAAGGTGATCTTCGTCGGCGACGCCGCCATGAGCCCCTACGAGTTGACGCACGTCGGTGGCGCGGTTGAGCACATGAACCCCGAGCCCGGCGCCCTCTGGCTGAAGCGCGTGCAGGAGACCTGGAAGCACTGCGTCTGGCTCAACCCCACGCCGGAGCGCCATTGGGGCTATACCCAATCAATTGCCATGATCCGGAACATAATGGAGGGGCGCATGTATCCGCTGACGCTCGAAGGGCTGGACCAGGCGATGGTGGAGCTCATGCGCTAGGGTTGCGGCCAGCGTGCGAATAGAGCGGCGCACGGAAGGCCCGCAATTGATCTCGCAGGGGACGCGAAGTTGCCTAGACCGCTCGAAACGGCACCTCGCGGACGCAATTGACGGCGCCACAATTGCCATTAAGGTCCGCGCCAAAGCTCTGGCCGCGGAATCGGCCGAAGGACGGGGAACGGGGGCACGCCATGAAAGCCGCAAGCTCGATGCTCGCGCTCATAGCCGCGGCCGCCCTTGCAGGTTGCTCGGGCGGATCGGGCCTCACGACCGGAACCCTGCTCGGCGGCGGTGAGGATAAACCGGCGCCAGGCCCGGCGAACGACGCGCCCTCCCGCGCATTCCAGGTCGGGACCGTTTCGGCGCGTGCGGTAAAGTGCGGGTTCCACTTCGATCCCGCCAAGCTCAAGACCAACTACCTCGCCTACGAGCGCACCCAGCCCAGCGGCCAGGACATCGCCAAGATCGAAAAGATCTACGATGTCTCCTTCAACGGCGTCGCCAAAGCCGTGGCCGCCGAGGGCGAATACTGCACCGATGCGAAGACGAAGACGATCAAGGCCGATCTGAGCCGTCATCTCGTCGGCGACTATACGCCGAGCGCCCCAGTCAAAAAGCCCGAGGACGAAGGCCTGTTCTCCGGATGGGGAAGCGGCGGCAGCGGCGAGGGCATGAAGATCAAGCACCCCATGGATAACAGCGGCGACTGAGCCTCAAGCGGCCAGCCTTGGCTGTCCGGCGCCTCCTCCGCCATCCAGGCGTCCGCTAATATCCTCGCGCAGCGCCATAGGCCTTTCGCGGAGTACGCCGAAGTGCAGCAGCTCCTCTGGCTCGAAACACTGCTGAAGCTCGCACCAGGCGTCGTTCTTCTGCTGTTTCCATTAACCACGTTGCGCGTTCTCGGCCTCCCCCGTCCCGATACCGGCTTTTGGCCGCGGCTCTGCGGAGCGCTGCTCGTCGGGATGGCCGGCGCCCTTTTCCTCGAAGGCACGGCGCGCGGCCACGGCATCGGAATGGCAGGCATTATCATGGTTAACCTCACCGGCGCCGCCACGCTCGCGGCGCTTCTCGTGCTCGATGCCGGCCCCGCTTCGGGACGCGGAAAGCTCGCGGTCTGGCTGATCGTCTGCGCGCTGATCCTTCTCAGCGTTACCGAAATAGCAACCCTCTGACCTCTCTAAGTCCTCTCCGGTGGCACGGCGCTTGCTGAGTAGCTCGGCAAAAGAGCGCCCCGCAGCTCGGGACCCGACGATGAGATCAACCTCGGCCGCCCTCCGGCCACCGAACGACCAGAGCGAGCCACTACAGCCCTCCACTCTCGACCGCCTGCGTGCTGCGCATGCGCCGTGCACGTACGAGATCGTAACGACACGCGCCGCCTTCGATGCGCTCCGCAATGAATGGGACGCGCTTTTCGAACGTGCAGGGTGTGGCGTCCAACTCTTCCAGACGTTTGGCTGGTTTTGGCATTGGTGCAACAGCTACCTGTCCCAGGACGAAGGAGCCGCCGGCCCGAGCCTCGCCATCCTCACCGGCCGCCGCGACGGTGAACTCGTCACCATTTGGCCGACCGTGATCGAGCGCCATGGCGGCCTCGATCAACTGGCCTGGATGGGCGCGCCCGTCAGCCAGTACGGCGACATCCTGATCGACGACGCGCCCGACGCCGCGGCGATCCTGCGGGACGGCTGGAATTACCTCGTCGAGACCCTGCGCCCCGATGTCGTCTGGCTGACGCGCGTGCGTGCCGACGCCGCCGTTGCGCCGCTGCTTGCGAGCATCGGCGCACGGGCGACGCAGCGCCTCGAGGCGCCATATCTCGATCTCACCAGCGCCCCCGATTTCGACAGCTACATGCTGCGCCACTCCAACCGCGCCCGCAAAAAGCACCGCGCCGCCGCCCGCAAGCTCGCGGCCCATGGCGAAGTCGAATTCGTGTGCGAGGGGCGAACCCTGCGGGCGCAGGACCTTGCCGGTACGGCCGTTGAGCGCAAGAACAGCCAGCTTCTCGAGAAGGGAATTGTCTCGCCGGCCCTTGCGGATCCCCGCACGCAGCGCTTTTTCACCGACGCCGCCGGCCCGGGCGGATACCCGTCGGGCGTCGTTGTTTATGCGCTCGAGGTCAACGGCGAACGGGCTGCGATCGACGTCCTCGTGGCCGCCAAGCAGCACATCGCAACGCACGTCTTCGCCTACGATCCGAAATACGCCAAGGACCGCGTCGGCGCGCACCTTCTGGAGCTTACGATCGAGCGCACATTCAAGGAGGGCTTCACCACCCTCGACATGCTCGCGCCCGCCGACGATTACAAGCTGCGTTGGGCCGATGGCGTCGTGGAGGTGGTCGACTGGGCCGTGCCGGTGTCGCGCCTCGGCTCCGTCTATACGCGCGGCTACCTCGAGACGCTGCGCCCCATGCTCAAGACCGTTCGCGACTGGATGCCGCCCGCCATGGCGAAGGCCCTTGCTGTGGCCTACGCGCGGGTGCGCGCTTAGCTGACGCCGAGCTTCTTCTGCAGGTTCGACGACGACGTCGTGTACTGGAACATCAGCTTCTTGCCCGGATAGACGTATTTGTGCGCCTGCTGGGCCATCAGCGCCACCTCGTGGAAGCCCGAGAGGATGAGCTTTAGCTTGCCGGGATAGGTGTTGATATCGCCGACCGCGAAGATGCCCTGCTCGCTCGTCTCGAACTTCTCCGTATCGACGGGAATGAGGTTCTCGGTGAGCGCAAGACCCCAATCCGCAACGGGACCGAGCTTCATCGTGAGGCCGAAGAACGGCAGCATCGCATCGACCTCGATGCGCTCCTCGCCGTCCTTGGCTTTCACCGTCGCGCCTTCGAGCTGATTGCCCGTGCCGTGCAGGGCCGTCACCTGACCGATCATCAGGCGCACATCGCCCGTCTCGACGAGCTGGCGCATCTTCTGCACCGAGTTGGGCGCAGCACGGAACTCATCGCGCCGGTGCAGAAGCGTGATGCTCTTCGCGACGGGCTGCAGGGCCAGCGTCCAGTCGAGCGCGGAATCGCCGCCGCCGACGACGAGCACGCGCTTGCCGCGCAGAGCTTCCATACGGCGCACCGAATAGAACACCGACGCACCCTCGAAGGCTTCGATGCCCGCGAGTGGCGGCCGCTTCGGCGTGAACGATCCGCCGCCGGCTGCAATCACCACCACCTTGGTGTTGAACTCGGTGCCCGCGTCGGTCTTGAGATTGAAGCGCCCGTCGGGCAGCCGCTGAAGGGCATCGACCCGCTCACCGAGATGGAACTCGGCGCCGAACGGCTTGATCTGCTCCATGAGCCGGTCGGTCAGCTCCTGGCCGGTAACGGTTGGCAGCGCCGGAATGTCGTAGATCGGCTTTTCCGGGTAGAGCTCGGCGCATTGGCCGCCGGGCTTGTCCAGGATGTCGATGACATGGGCCTTGATGTCGACGAGACCCAGCTCGAAAACGGCAAACAGGCCCACGGGCCCGGCGCCGATGATCACGGCGTCGGTTTCGATGGGAGCCGCCGCGGCGGCCACGCTGGCATCCGTGCTCATCGGTGACCTTTCGGGTGTTCAGAACTGTTTTGCCGGCACGCGCACGACGAGCCCGTCGAGCTCCGGCGTCAATTTGATCTGGCACGACAGACGGCTCGTCTCGCGCACGTCGAAGGCGAAATCGAGCATGTCCTCCTCCATCTGCGCCGGCGTGCCGGTTTTCTCGCGCCAGGCGTCGTCAACATACACATGGCATGTCGCACAGGCGCATGCGCCCCCGCATTCCGCCTCGATGCCCGGCACGTCGTTCAGCTTGGCCGCTTCCATGAGCGTAATGCCCGGTTCGGCCTCGACGACCTGCGCGCTGTCGTCAGGCTGAATAAAGGTGATCTTAAGCATCGTGCTGGCAACGACTTTCAATTGGGGAAACTGGCGATATCGGCGGCCGGGCGGGGAGAGGCTGGCAACGCCGCTGATCCGCACCAATAGTCGGCGCCGCCTGTAAATTCAAGCGTTGCCGAGGATCGCGAAGCCGCGCCAGCCCTGTGAAATGGAAGGATACCGGCGGCCGATCAGGCCGCGCGCCGCAGGGCCGCGATATAGTCGCGTGCTTCGCCCGCCGCCGCTTCCACCCGTCCGACCGCCAGCGCCCGTTCGGAATCGTCGGCAAAACGCTGCAGCCTTTCGGCGGCCTCCGCGACGCTGGCCAGCGACCATGCCCCGACCGCCCGCGCCGAGCCCTTGAGAGTATGGGCGGCGATGCTCCACTCCTTGACGGACGGCGCTGTCTTGAGCGCGGCTATGGTGATGGGAAGCTGGTCGGAGAAGAGGCTGAGGATCTCGTCCTCTAGGGCGGCATCGCCCATGGTGAAGCGGCGCAGGTGCCCGAGGTCGACCGGAACGGCGCCCCCGCCGGAGCTAACGGATCCCATGTCGATAGAGCCGCCCGCTGACATCCGTCAAAGCCTCTAACTGCCGGGTGCCGTCAGGAGAATTCCTATGCACGCCACACAACCGATGAACGAGTCTCACACACAGATAATAAACCCCTGTAAATTGCGCCCCTTCAACTAGAGCATTAACTTCTGGAACGACTCAACGCGCCGGCCGCGACGAGGGCAAATGGTGAGGGAACCTTTCTTTCGCCCTAAACTGCGGCCAAGCGTTGGGAGACGGGTGGGAATAAATTCCGGTTGTGTGCATTGCACTTGGCTCTTGCGGGAGGCCACGCGCCACGTACAGATTTGCCGGAATTCCATGCCGTCCGATGCGTGCTCTTGAGCGACCCGGGGTAGGAGGAGCGCGTCAAGCATGGACGGGCTGATGGCGCAGGAAAATAACACTCTGGACGAGCCCGAGGGCGATCTTCGCCCCGAGCCCGCCCTGCCGTTGCCGGGCAAGAGCGAAAAAGCCGCCACTTCGACGAGCGAGGAAAGGGCCGATCCGCCTTTTGCGCAGCCGCCGGCGTTGCAGCTTCTTCCCCCGCCCATTCCCACGTCGCAAGGATCGCAGACCGGCTTCATACCGTCGGCGACGCCTCCACCGCCGCCCGCGGGCTTCGTTTCCTCGACACCGCCGCCGCCACCCCCGCCGTCAGGCTTCATCCCGCCGACACCGCCGCCGCCCACTGCTGGCGATACGCCGCCGCCTTCGGGTTCCATTCCGTCAACGCCGCCACCCATCGAGCCCCCGCCCATTTCACCCTCAGCACTCGAAACCCCGGCCGACCTGGCCGATGAGCAGCCCCTGCACGAGGAACCTGCGGCGCAGGCTGAGCCGGAGATGGCCGAGACCGCCGCTCCGCGCAGGCGCACGGCCCGCCGCCGCGCGGCCGGCCCCTCGCGCAATCGCATCGCCGCCAACGATGACGGACCGAGCATCGGCGGGCTCATATTCGCCCTGCAGCAGAAGCCGTCGAACACGCCATTCAAGTTCGCCGCGATCACCAGTTTCGTCTGGGCGGTGCTCGGCATCGCCTTCGCCGCCATGTCGATCGGCAGCGATCCGTCGGCGACGAGCTGGATTGCGCTGCTGACGCGGCCGGCAACGTTCCTCACCATCGCCGCGATCGTCGTGCCGATCGGCCTCCTCTGGCTGATGGCGCTGCTCGCATGGCGCACCGAAGAGCTGCGGCTCCGTTCCTCCACCATGACGGAGGTCGCCATCCGCCTCGCCGAGCCCGATCGGCTCGCGGAGCAGAACGCCGCCTCGCTGGGTCAGGCCGTTCGCCGCCAGGTTGGCTTCATGAACGACGCCGTCTCCCGCGCGCTCGGCAGGGCCGGCGAGCTGGAGGCCATGGTTCACAATGAGGTGTCGGTGCTCGAACGCTCCTATGAGGAGAACGAGCGCAAGATCCGCGGCCTCATCTCAGAGCTGTCCGGCGAGCGGCACGCCCTCGTCAACACGTCGGACCGCGTCACCGAAAGCCTCATTCGCCTCGGCAGCGAAATCCCGACGCTGATCGAGAAGCTGTCGGATCAGCAGGTAAAGCTCGCGAAGGTCATCGAAGGCGCCGGTGAGAACCTCACCATGCTCGAGACCTCGCTGGCGTCGAGCGTCGGCAATCTGGAAAGCTCCGTCGGCGGACGCACCGAGCAGCTCCAGACCGTCCTCGAGGGCTACACGACCGCTCTGGCCGGCGCCCTCGAAACCCGTGCCGGACAGTTGCAGGAGACCTTCGACAGTCAGCTTCAGCTGCTCACGAGCGCCCTCGGCAATCGCACCGAACAGATCCAGTCGACCTTCGACAGCCAGCTCCTGCTGCTCGACAATTCCCTCGGCACCCGCGCAGAGCAGCTCCAGACGACGCTCGAGACGCAGATCCAGCACCTCGACAGCCGCAGCGAGCAGATCCAGACGACGCTCGACAGCCAGATCGAGCAGCTCGACTCTTCCCTCGGCAGCCGTACCGAAAACCTGCAGACGGTATTCGAGGAATACGCCCGCGCCCTCGATGCGGCCCTCGCCAACCGCGCACAGGCGCTCGACTATCAGCTCGTCGAACGCACGCGCTCCCTCGACGAAGCCTTCGGCGAGCGCCTGCGCATGTTCGATGAATCGATCATGCGCTCCACCCAGGCGATCGACAGCGCCGTCGTCGACAAGACCGAAGCGCTCACCAGCGCCCTCGACCAGCATGCCATCAGCTTCCGCGAGACCATCGGCAAGCAGGCCGCCGACCTCGACGAAGCGCTCATGCACGGCATCAACTCGGTGCGCCGCGCTTCCGAAAACATTTCCCGCCAGTCGATCAAGGCGATGGAAGGCCTCGCCAACCAGTCCGACCTCTTGAAGAGCATCTCCGAGAATCTGCTGAACCAGATCAGCGGCATCACCGGGCGCTTCGAGAACCAGGGCCAGCAGATCATGAAGGCGGCCAACGCCCTCGAGACGGTCAACTTCAAGATCGACAAGACGCTGCAGACGCGCCACACGGAGCTGACGGACACGCTCAACCGGCTCGCCGGCAAGGCCGACGAGTTCACCAGCTTCGTTGGCGATTATTCCACCACCATCGTCGGCTCGCTCACCGAGGCGGACATGCGCGCCCGCGCGGAGCTGGAGCGCATGCGCGCCACCACCGCCGCCGAGAGCGAGCGTACGCTGGAAGATCTGCGCAATCGGCTCACGAACGTTTCCTCGACGGTCACGAGCGAGCTGGGAAGCCTCACCGACCGCTTCACCACGACCTCCGAGGAAGTGCGCCAGCAGGCCCAGCGCACCGCTTCCGAGATCGCCGCCGAGCAGGCGCGCCTGCGCAGCGAGATGGAGCGCCTGCCGGTCGCGGCGCACGAAAGCTCCGAAGGCATGCGCCGTGCGCTGCAGGAGCAGATCAAAGCGCTCGACCAACTCTCGCAGCTCGCGGCGCGCTCAGCCGTGCAGCGTGACGTGACCCCGCCGCCCCACCAGGCGGAGGCGTTGTCATCGCCGAGCACGCCGCCCCCGCAGCCGCGCGCCGCACCGCCTTCACCGCCGCCGCGCTCGCTGACCTCCCTTTCGTCCACCATCGCCCAGGAGCTGGGAAACCGGCAGCGCCAGCGTTCAGCGCCCCCGCAGGCGGACAGCCGCGAAGGCTGGTCGCTGGGGGATCTCCTCGCCCGCGCCTCGCGCGATGAGGAAGGCCACGCCAATCAGGGCCGCGCCGCGCACAACGGCTTCAACCTCGACATCGAAGCGATCGCCCGCGCCCTCGATCCGGCCACCGCCGCCGCCATCTGGTCGCGTCTGCGCTCCGGCCAGCGCGGGGTGATGGTACGCAGCATCTATGGCAACGAAGGCCGCGCCCTGTTCGATGACGTCGCCCACCGCTGCCGCAACGATGGCGAGCTGTCGCGCACCGTGAGCCGCTACCTCTCGGACTTCGAGCGCATCATCGGCGAAACCGACCAGCGCGACCCGAGCGGACGCGCTTCGCAAAGCCAGCTCGTCTCCGATACCGGCCGCGTTTATCTATTCCTCGCCCACGCCTCGGGCCGCCTAGGCTGACGGTATGGCCTCCGGCACCGAAGCCCGTCTCGTCGAGGCCGCCGCCGAAGCCTGGCCCCTGGCACGCCCTTTCGTCATCGCAAGGGGAGCCAAGAGCGAAGCCCGCGTCGTCGTCGCGCATGTCGCTGCGGGCGAGCATTCGGGGCGCGGCGAGGCGGTGCCTTACGCACGCTATGGCGAAACCGTGGAAGACGCCCTCGATGCCCTCCGCAACCTGTCCGGTCCCTTGACGCGCGCCGGCATCGCGGCGGCTCTGCCCCCCGGCGCCGCCCGTAACGCCCTCGACTGCGCCCTCTGGGATCTTGAAGCCAAGCGCGCCGGCAAGCGCGCATGGCAGATCGCCGGCATTCCCGCGCCACAGCCGGCCCTCACCTGCTACACGCTCAGCCTTGGCACCCCCGAGGAGATGGCGAGCCAAGCCGCGTCGGTTCCGCACCTGAAGCTCTTGAAGCTGAAGCTCGGCGGCGACGGCGATGACGCCCGCATGCGCGCCGTGCGCCACGCCCGCCCCGACGCACGCCTTGTCGCGGATGCGAACGAAGCCTGGCATCCCGCGCAGCTTGCCGGCTTTCTCGACGCGGCCGCCGCATCCGGTATGGAGCTTATCGAGCAGCCGCTGCCTGCGGCCTCCGACGCCGCCCTTGCCGATATCGCGCACCCCGTTCCCATCTGCGCCGACGAGAGCGCGCACACCGCGGCCGATCTGCCCCAGCTTGCCGGCCGCTATGACGCGGTGAACATCAAGCTCGACAAGACGGGCGGACTCACCGAAGCGCTGGCGATGGCCGAGGCGGCAAGGGCCGCCGGCTTCAGGATCATGGTCGGCTCGATGGTCGCGACGTCCCTCGCCGCTGCGCCCGCCCTGCTGCTGGCGGGCTATGCCGACTGGGTCGATCTCGACGGCCCGCTGCTGCTGGCCCGCGACCGCATCCCGCCCCTCGCCATCACCGACGGCATCATCAGCCCGCCTGCCCCGGCGCTGTGGGGCTAGCTGGCACCGGGCCTCTGCACCGACCGGCCTGGCTCCCCGTCTTCCCACAGCGGCTGGCCGTCCCAGCCGCGCATGAGGAGCAGCCCCGCGACGCACCCGATCACAGCTACCGCCGCCGAAACAAAGAACACCTCGCCCCCGATGCGCGCGTAGAGCGCCCCCGAGATGAGCCCGACCGTGCCCAGCGCCAAGCCGGCCGCAATGGTCGAATAGAAGGATTGCGCGCTGCCCATGCCGCGGTGAGGCACGGCGCGGGAGATGAACAGGATCGCGCCGAGATGCGCCGCGCCGTAGGTGAGCGCGTGGAGCGCCTGCAACGGCACCAGGAGCGCCAGCGGCGGATCGAACGCCATCGCCCCCCACCGCACCACCGAGGCCGCAGCGCCCGCGAAGATGAGTTGCACAGGTCCGAAGCGGCGCACGATCGGTGCTGAAAAGGCGAACAGCAGCACCTCCGCCGAAACGCCGATGGCCCACAGTGTGCCCACCCATGCGGCGGGCAGGCCCTCGGCGCGCCAGTGCAGTGCGCCGAAGGTGTAGAACGTCGCGTGCGCCCCGTGCGTGCAGCCGATGGCAATGAGGAACAGGACGAACAGGCGCGAGCGCAACAGGCGCACGGGGGAGCTGGTGCGCCACTCGGGTCGCGCGGGTGCCGCAACGGGCGGCCCCACGTGCCGCACGCTGGATGTCGAAGTGGCCGTTGCAGCCGCGCCCTGCACCATCCGCGGCAGCCCGTGCGCCGCCGCAATGGTCGCGGAGGTGGACAGCATGATCATCCACAGCGCGAAGCCGCCGCCCCACGCCTCGATGGCGAGGCCGCCCAGAAAGTTGGCGACGATGAAGGTCACCGATCCCCACAGCCGCATACGCCCATAGTCGAGCCCCTCGGCGCGCACGGCACGCACCGCCACCGTTTCCACCAGCGGCAGCATGGTGCTGTTGCAGAGCAGGAACGCCACGCCGATGACGAGTATCGGCCAATAGCCGGAAGCGAACCCCAACGCGGCGACCATCGCGAGCGCCACCCAGGCCAGCGAGACAATCACGAGGCGGTAATTGCCGAGCCGGTCGGCCAGCAGCCCAATCCCCGGTGTCACCAGCAGGCGCACGAAGAGCGGCGTGGCGGTCACCGTCGAGATCTGGAGAGGATCGAGCCCCCGGGCATCGAGCCAGACCGGGAAATAGGGAACGACGACGCCATAGGAGAGGTAGATGGCGCCGAAGAACAGCGAGATCCGCAGGCCCAGTGCGTCCGCCATCGCGCTGCGTGATGCCTCGCGGCCGGTCATCGGCCCTTCGCCCATTGCCCCTCCGCCCCGCACCCGCTGGCGCTTCACACGGCTTCACAAGACCATGATCCTTCGAACCCGATCAGTCCGAAGCGTGAATCATCGGTCTAATCAAAAGACGAGAGCCGCATCGCGATGCGAAGAAAAGCGATCGTGCTCTAATGGATACGGATGGGTCGCGGAGTAACGCATTGGCAAGCGCATAAAAAGAAACCGGTCCGGAAGGTCCGGACCGGTTCTTCAGCCAAGTCGGGCGGCGCCCCTAATCGCCTACCCGACGCTCCCCCCGGAGCTCGAAATCGGTGCCGCGGCACCGCGTTGGCCAAATTTGTTACAGAAGCCCGGACAGCCTGCAAGGGGTCCGAACGCTATTCACCCCCCATCGGTGCATCGTTGCCACAGGCATTGCTTAAGGCGTCTACGGATATTCAGCGTCCTTGAGCTTTCCCCGTCCGATGCAGATGATCCAACGGCCCGGCGCCGCTACCGATTTTCTGCGACGCGCCCGCGATCAGCGCGCCATGGACGAAGCGCTTCGCTTCCCAAACGGCCGCCTCCATTGAATCACCGGAGGCCAGTCGCGCCGCGATCGCCGCCGACAGTGTGCATCCCGTGCCGTGTGTATTCGGCGTGTCGATGCGCGCCATCGCAAGGCGCAACGGCGCGCGGTCCCGCTGCACGAGGATGTCGACGGCATCGGCGCCCGCCCCGTGACCGCCTTTGAGCAACACCGCTGCGGGCCCCAAGGCAAGCAGCGCCCGCGCCTGCGCTTCCATCTCGGTCTCATCATGCGCCAACGGGCAGCCGAGCAGATGCGCAGCCTCCGGCAGGTTCGGCGTAATGACGGCGGCGAGCGGCAGCAGCTCCGTCAGCACCGCTTCGACCGCATCGGGCTGCAGGAGCACGTCACCGCTCGTTGCGACCATCACCGGATCGGCCACGAGCGGATGGAGATTGTACCGGCGCACACCCGCCGCAACGGCCCGAACCACGCCGGCATCGTTCAGCATGCCGGTCTTCACGGCGCGCACTTCGAGGTCGCTCGCCACCGCATCGATCTGCTGGGTGACGAACGTTGCCAGCACGGCATGGATCGCGCGGACCCCGCGCGTATTCTGCGCGGTGAGCGCCGTGATGACGCTCGCGCCGTAAACACCGAGCGCGGAGAACGTCTTGAGGTCCGCCTGGATGCCCGCCCCGCCGGAGCTGTCCGAACCGGCGATCGTCAGCGCGATGGGCGTTTCGCCGGTAGCAGCCATGCTCACACCTCGATCACGGCTGGCGCGCGCCCCGCTGCAGGATCTCCTGCCCGAGGTCCTTCGGCGTCACCATTTCCTCGATGCGCGCAAACCCGGGGAACGTCTCGATCAGCCACTGGCCGAGGCTGTTGATGGAGCCGCCGAACATGAAGACGCCGAACACCACCATGACGACGCCCACCGAGGTATAAAACTGGCGCGGGAGCGGCCGCAGCGCATCGAGCGCATTCTCGATCACGCGCGTGCCGCCCAGCAGGATCAGGATGCCAAGCAGCTCGAGAACGAGACCGGTCCTGCGCGCTGCAACGGAATCGAGCGCCGGCATATACGCGACCAGCGAGCTGCGCAGCGGGCCGCTGAGAAACAACAGGCCCGTGATGAGCAGGATGACGCCCATAAGCGTCTCGACCTTGCCGAGGTGACGACGGAAGCGCTGCATGAAGCCGAGGAAGGGGCGCACCGCCACGGCGGCGAGCACGAAGGGGATGCCGAGGCCGAGGGAATAGACGAACAGCAGCTTGACGCCCGTCGCCAGGCTGCCCTCGTTGGCCGCGAGCGTCAGCACCGTCGCCAGCACCGGACCGATGCACGGCGTCCATCCGAAGGCAAAGGCGAGCCCGATGATGTAGGCGCCGAGATAGCTGACGCCATGGCTTTGCGCCCCGTGATAGCGCGCTTCCTTGTAGAGCAGGCCGATGCGGAGGACGCCGAGGAAGTGCAGCCCGAACAGAGCGATCACGAGGCCCGCAACCACCTCCAGCTCGCTCTTGTAGGTCTGGATGAGCTGGCCGAACAGCGACGCGCCGGCGCCGAGCCCCACGAACACCGTCGTGAAGCCGAGCACGAACAGCAGCGAGGCGACGACGACTCGGCTCCAGACGTGCTTGGGAACGCCGCCTTCGGAGGTGAATTCGTCGATGGTGGTGCCGCCGAGGTAGCCGAGATAGGGCGGCACCAGCGGCAGCACGCACGGCGACAGGAAACTCACCAGCCCGGCGAGCCCCACTCCGATATAGATCTGCAGGTCAGAGAACATCGCCACGAGCTACTTTCCGCCTTCGAGCACTCCCCTGGTAAGGGAGAGGTCGAGAGCCAACCGCACGCACTAGAGTGCTTCCGGAAAAGTGGGAACCGGTTTCCCGACACGAAGCACGCAAACACAAATCTCGAGCCATGCCGCGACTCCTCGAAAGCGCAGAAGGCGCTCTAGGCTTGCGCGCGCACCAGCGCCGCAACCCCCGGAAGTTCGCGGCCCTCGAGCCATTCGAGGAAAGCCCCACCCGCGGTCGACACATAGCTGAAGTCCTGGGCTACGCCAGCGGCATTGAGCGCCGCAACGGTATCCCCGCCACCCGCCACTGTGACCAGGGTGCCTTCCTTCGTCAGCTGCGCCGCCGCACACGCGAGCTTGAACGTTCCCTCGCCGAACGGCGCGATCTCGAAAGCACCCATGGGGCCGTTCCAAAGCAGCGTGCGGCACTCCGCCAGAACCGCCGCCATGTGCGCCACCGATCCGGGGCCCACGTCGAGGATCAGCGCATCGCTCGGCACCGCGAGAACCGGCACCGCGGCATGCGCTACGCCGCTCTTGAATTCGCGCGCGATGATAACGTCTTCCGGCAGCACCACGGCGCAGTTGCGGGCCTTGGCCTCGGCCATGATCTCCCGCGCCGTATCGACGAAATCCGGCTCCGCGAGCGACTTGCCGATATCCACCCCATGGGACATGAGGAAGGTGTTGGCCATGCCGCCGCCGATGATCAGCTTGTCGACCTTGCCGATGAGGTGCTTCAGGATCGGTATCTTGCTCGAGACCTTCGCACCGCCGACAAGCGCGGCGACGGGGCGCTGCGGATTGCCGAGCACCGACTGCAGCGCGTTGATCTCTTCCAGCATCAGCGGCCCGGCGTAGGCCGGCAGCAGGCGAGCAAGTCCTTCCGTCGAGGCATGGGCGCGGTGCGCCGCGGAGAACGCGTCGTTCACATAGAGATCGCCGGAGCGGGCGAGTGCTGCCGTGAAGCCCTCGTCGTTCTTTTCTTCCCCCGCGTGAAAGCGCAGGTTTTCCAGCACCGTGATCTCGCCCGGCGCAAGACGCGCAACCGCGCTCTCGGCTTCCTCACCGATCGAGCTCGGCACGAACGTGACGGGCTGACCGAGAAGCTCGCCGAGCTTGGCCGCAACGGGCGCAAGGCTCATCTCCGGATTGTGCGTGCCCTTAGGCCGCCCGAAATGCGAGATGACGACCACGCGGGCGCCGCGCGCGCTCAGATCCTTGAGACCGGCCAGGATGCGTTCCAGACGCGTGGCGTCCGAAACTTTCCCATCCGCAACCGGCACGTTGAGGTCGGCGCGCACGAGAACGCGCTTTCCCGTGACATCGACATCCGCAATCGATTTGAGAGTGCTCGTATCCATGACAGCGCTCACTTTCCGGCGAGAGCGCGGCCCGCGTCGGCTACAGCGTCGGCCGTGATGCCGAACCGCTTGTAGAGCTGCGCGGCCGGAGCCGAGGCGCCGAAGTCCGACATACCGACGAAGCGCCCGTTGTCGCCGATCCATTCATACCAGCACTGCGCGACGCCCGCCTCGACGGCAACCCGCGGAGCGGTGCCGAGCACCTTGGCGCGATATGTGGCGTCCTGCGCGCGGAAAAGCTCCATCGACGGCATCGAAACGACGGCGGCGCGCACGCCCTCCTTCGCGAGCGCATCGGCGGCCTCGACCGCCAGCGCCAGTTCCGAGCCGGTGCCGATCAGCGTCACATCGCGACCGCCCTCGGGCTCGCGCAGCACGTAGGCGCCGCGGGCCGAGAGGTTCTCCGCCACAGGCGACGTACGCAGGTTCTCGACCGCCTGTCGCGACAGCGCCAGCACCGACGGCCGGTCGGCGTTCTGCAGCGCGATCTCCCAGCACTCGGCCGTCTCCTGTCCGTCGGCAGGACGCATGACGAGAAGATGCGGAATGGCGCGCAGCGCCGCGAGGTGCTCCACCGGCTGATGCGTCGGTCCGTCCTCACCGAGACCGATGGAATCGTGCGTCATCACGTAGATCACCCGCTGGCGCATCAGCGCCGAGAGGCGGATCGACGGTCGGCAATAGTCGGTGAAGACGAGGAACGTCCCGCCGTAGGGAATGAAGCCGCCGGCGAGCGCGATGCCGTTCATGGCGGCTGCCATGCCATGCTCGCGCACGCCGTAGTGGATGTAGTTGCCGCCGAAGTTCCCCGGTGCCACGGGCGTGTGGTGCTTCGTGCGCGTTCCGTTGGAGGGCGAAAGATCCGCCGAGCCGCCGATGAGCTCCGGCAGCACGGGCGTCACCTGTTCCAGCACGAGCTGCGACCATACGCGGGTCGCGCGCTTGCTCCCGTCGGCCGCGAAGGCCTGCTTGGCCGCTGCGATCGCCTTCGACACATCCGCCATGCGGCTTGCGCCCGCTGGCGTTTCGAGTGCCGCGGCCGCCGCCGGACCGGCCTTTGCGAGACGGTCCTTCCAGGCCGCGCGCTCCTTGGCGCCGCGCTGGCCGATGGCACGCCATGCCATCAGCACCGCTTCCGGGATCTCGAACGGCGCATGGGGCCAGCCGAGCTTCTCGCGCGTGCCCTTGATCTCTTCCTCGCCCAGCGGCTCGCCGTGGGTGGAGGATGTCCCCGCCTTCGTCGGCGCGCCGTAGCCGATCGTCGTCCTGCAGGCGATCAGCCAGGGCTTGGAGCTGTCGGCGCGGGCCTGCGCCAGCGCGGCCGATATCGCCTTGGGATCGTGGCCGTCGATGGCAAGCGTGTTCCAGCCCGAGGCCTTGAAGCGGGCAACCTGATCGTCGCCCACCGACAGGCTCGTCGGCCCGTCGATGGAGATGCCGTTGTCGTCGAACAGCACGATGAGTTTGCCCAGCCCGAGGTGCCCCGCGAGCGAAATCGCCTCGTGGCTGATGCCTTCCATGAGGCAGCCGTCACCCGCGATGACGTAGGTATGATGGTCGACGATGCCATCTCCCAGGCGGGCATTCAGCATCCGCTCCGACAGCGCCATGCCGACGGCATTGGCGATGCCCTGGCCGAGCGGGCCCGTGGTGGTCTCGATGCCGGCGGCGTGGCCGTATTCCGGGTGGCCCGCCGTCTTGGAGCCGAGCTGCCGGAAACGCTTCAGGTCGCCGATCTCCATCCCGGGATAGCCGGTGAGATAGAGCAGCGAATAGAGCAGCATCGAGCCGTGTCCCGCCGACAGCACGAAGCGGTCGCGGTTGGCCCAGTTCGGATCGGCGGCATCGAATGAAAGCGCCTCGCGAAACAGCACCGTCGCCACGTCCGCCATGCCCATGGGCATTCCCGGGTGGCCGGACTTTGCCGCCTGCACGGCGTCCATGGCCAGAGCCCGGATGGCGTTCGCCATGTCACTGTGGGTGATGGCGGTAGCCTCGATGCTCGTCTCGCGCGCCTCGGTCATCGTATTTCCCTGCCTAGCCTTTGTGGGCGCCAGCCGGCATGGCCTGCCGGGGCGCCATTGGGTCAGGCACGTTTAGCGGTGCAGCCGCCCCCCGTCCATGCCCTGACGGCCCAGGCGGTACCAACGGACGCTCAATCCACACGTGCGGCAAGGAATTCGTCGAGCTCGTTTCGGGTGGGAAGACCCGCCCGGGCCCCGAGACGGCGGCACTTGAGCGCGGCCGTGGCCGCGGCAATCCGCGCGCACGCGGCCGGACCCTGACCCTTCGCCAGCGCCCAGGCGAAGGCGCCGTGGAAGGCATCCCCCGCTCCGGTCGTGTCCACGATCCCGGTGTCTACCATCCCGGTATCGAAGGCCGGCTGATGCCCCGAAGCGCCGTCCTTCTCCAGCCAGGAATAGCCGCGGGCGCCGCGCGTGACGCCCGCGTGGCGCACACCCATTTCGAGAACCCGCTCCAGTTGTGCGCGTTCTGGCATATCGGGCGCAAACGCTTCGAGGGCCGGAGCGGAAAAGATCGCGTAGTCGGCAAGGCGCAGGAACTCTTCCAGGATTCCCCCGCCGCCCAGGTCGGCATCGAGCAGCGTCGGGACACCCTTGGCGCGCGCCTCGG
This sequence comes from Hyphomicrobiaceae bacterium, assembly GCA_044507625.1. GTDB lineage: Bacteria > Pseudomonadota > Alphaproteobacteria > Rhizobiales > Hyphomicrobiaceae > Hyphomicrobium_A. The sequence continues at coordinate 49,181 of JBIQJE010000007.1, forward strand.
TGAAGGCATCGCGCGTCGCCTCGACCCACCGCAGGTCGCTCACGATGACTGCGGATCCTCCGATACGCTCGACCGGCAGCCAGCTGGAATCCATCGGCATCGCATGGTCGCGCTCGCCAATGATGAGGCGCTCGCCGGTCTGGTCCACGATCACCGCCGAAGTGGACGAGCGCGCATGCGGGAAGGTGCGCACGAAACGGATATCGACGCCGTCCGCCTCCAGGTAGCGATGGATGCGTTCGCCCGCGCTATCGCCGCCCGTGCGGCTCCACAGCTCGACCCGGCCGCCGAGACGGGCGATGGTCGCCGCCGCGTTCGCCGCCATGCCGCCCCCGCTTTCGAGGTGTTCCAGCGAGCGCACCTTCGTCGGCTGGGGCGGAAAAGCCTCGATCCGATAGACGTAATCGAGCGCAGCGTGCCCGACGCAGATAATGGGCTTCACCGGGACGCCTCCTCGGCTCGCGAAGCGGCCCTGAGGCGCATCTCCTCCGCGGCGTCCTCTTCGAAGAGCTTTTCCAGGGTCTTTACATCGCTACGTGCCCGCTCCTGCAGCTTCTCAATGTCGCTCGCGAGGCGGTAGTCCTCGATCAGACGGCGCTCGTCGTGCACGCGGAAGGTGTGGATCATCCGCTCTGCCTCGCGCTCGGAAATGCCGAGCCCTTCGAGCAGCTCGCGCGTGATGTCGAGCGAGGAAAGAAAGGTCTCGCGCTGCAGGTTCGTAACGCCGAGATCGAGCAGGCGGTGCGCGTGGGCACGGTTGCGGGCACGCGCATAGATCGCAAGCTTCGGATAGAGCTCACGCACCATTTCCGCGGTGCGCATCGAGGCGTCGACGTCGTCGATGGCCAGCACGAACGCGCGGGCATGGCCGACACCCGCCGCCTCGAGGATCTCCCGCCGGCTGGCATCGCCATAGAACGCCTGCGCGCCATAGCGTCGAACCGTTTCCACCTGCTCGGCGCTGATGTCGAGCGCGGTGAAGGGAATGCGCCGGGCGGCGAGGATGCGCGCCACGATCTGCCCGACGCGTCCGAAGCCCGCGATGATCACGTGGCCGTCGTTGTCCGGCGGCGTCTCATAGGTCGGCACGCCCCGGCGCCGGCGTTGCGATAGCGCGTCCTCGATCTTCAGAAGGATGGGCGTCGCCGCCATCGACAGCGTGACGATGATGCCGAGCAGCTCCGTGTTGTGGCGCGACAGCGCGCCCGCCGCATAGCCCACGGTAAAAAGTACGAACGCGAACTCGCCGCCCTGTGACAGCACGATGCCGAGCCGCCGTGCCGGCCCCGGCTCGAGACCGATCCAGCGGCCGAGCGCATAGAGGATCACCGTTTTGACGATCACGAGCCCGGCCACCAGCGTAAGGATGATGGCCGGATGCTCAAGCAGCAGCCGCACATCGAGGGTCATGCCAATGGCCGTGAAAAAGAGGCCGAGCAGCAAGCCCTCGAAGGGCTGGATGTCCGCCTCGAGCTGATGGCGGTAGGAGGATTCCGCCAAGAGCGCGCCCGCGATGAAGGCGCCCAGCGCAGCGGAAAGACCCGCCTGCTGCATCAGGATCGAGACCCCGATCACGGTCAGCAACGCGGCCGCCGTCATTGCGGCCTTGACGCGGGCGAGCGCCACGAGGCGCAAGAGGTAGTCGAGCACGAAATGCCCGACCACCACGACGACCACGATGAGCGCGAGCCCCTTCAGCACCGCCGCAATTTCCATCGGCGGGCTCGCGCTGACAGCCGCCGAAACCGCCCGCGTGGCGAACAGGGGCGCAAAGGCGATGAGCGGAATGGCGGCCAGATCCTGGAACAGCAGCACCGAGAAGCCGAGGCGGCCGTGCCGCGTCCGCAGGTCGCCGCTCTCCTCCATCAATTGCAGCGCCAGGGCTGTCGATGAGAGGGCGAGCGTCAGCCCGGCGAAGATCGCCGTCTGCCAGGAGAAACCGGTGAGCATGCCGATCGCGGCGAGCACCGTTCCGGTGATGGCGACCTGCGCGGTGCCGAGGCCGAATACCGCATAGCGCATCGCCCACAGGCGCCGCGGCCGCAGCTCGAGGCCGATGAGGAACAGCAGAAGCACGATGCCGAACTCGGCGAAGTGCAGGATCTCCTGCGCCTCGTAGTCGGAGAAGGTCCAGCCGATGGTGTTGGGGCCCAGCACCATGCCGACGACGAGGTAGCCCAGCACCTCGCTGATGCCGAGAAAGCGGGCGAGCGGGCCGGCAATCGCAAGCGCCGCGAGCAGGATCGCGACTTCATTCAGTGAGACCATGCCCGCAATCCCTCACTCTGGCCGCGCCCGCCGTGCATCGCATTTTTTAACACGCACATGCGCTGTGCCGCTGCCGCAAATGTAATGCGCGATGGGTCGTTGCAGTCGCACGCGGCATGCCGCATGCCGCATGCCGGATGTGCACGCTCTGAATATTTCGACAGAGTCTTTCCGGCCGCAGAGAGCGACAAATTGAATCCGGAGCCTCCCGGTGGCTCGTCCTAGTGTCAGGAATCTGCAATAGTTTATTCGCTGGCGTGTTCGATGAGGCGGAGGGGGAGCAGCCGCCGAATCGAAGCGTTTACCGGCGCGTAACCTTAACGTCGCGTTAAGCGCTCTTTCCATACGATGAACGCATCGACCGTTGGTCCGCTTGCGAGGATTGGACAGGCAGCACGGTCGATGTGCAGGCAGCTATCACGAATAGGGGGTCGCGCGATGTCTTTCGATCTCGTCATGCGTACGCTGGGGGTACTGACGTGCCTCTATACCGTCGCCTACTTCGTCACCACCATGAGTGTCGCCGCGCTCAACGGCGTCACCTACAATTCCGGGCCGATGTGCGGCGATGGCGGTTGCGTCACGCTCGCCACAAGGCAGTACCAGGGGCCGCGCTACGCCTTCTCCGCTGACGACGCGCCACTGTGGACCGCCGCTTCCTTCCTTAAGATGGATTGACCGTTCGCCTCGGGCGACGGTGAGATGACCACGCCGGTAAACATTCAAGGAGCGTCAGCCTGACGGCGGCGCTCCTTTGCTTTTCGGCGCTGAGCATTCGCGGCCGAGCGCGGTCAGGCGATTTCAGCGGCGCGCTTTTTCACCAGGGCATCGATGGCCATGAGCTCGGCCATCAGCGGTCCGAAGTCCTTCAGCGGCACCATGTTGGGGCCATCCGAAGGCGCGTGGTCCGGATCGGGGTGCGTCTCGATGAAGAGCCCCGCAACGCCCACCGCCACCGCCGCACGGGCAAGCACCGGCACGAAGCGCCGGTCACCGCCCGAGCTCGTCCCCTGTCCGCCCGGTTGCTGCACCGAGTGCGTGGCATCGAAGATCACCGGACACCCCGTTTCCGCCATGATCGGCAGCGCACGCATGTCCGTGACGAGCGTGTTGTATCCGAAGGAAGCCCCGCGCTCCGTCAGGAGCACGTTGGGATTGCCGGAGGCGACGACCTTCGCAACGACATTGCGCATGTCCCAGGGAGCGAGGAACTGCCCCTTCTTGACCTTGATAGCCCGGCCCGTCTTCGCGGCTGCGACGAGCAGATCGGTCTGACGGCAGAGGAATGCAGGAATCTGCAGGACGTCCGCGACGGGCGCCACGAGCGCGCATTGGGCGGCATCGTGCACGTCGGTGACGATCGCCAGCCCGAGCGTCTCTCGGATCTCGGCAAACACGGGAAGCGCCGCTTCGAGGCCGATTCCCCGCTTGCCGCTGAGGGACGTCCGGTTCGCCTTGTCGAACGAGGACTTGTAGACGAGCCCGAGGCCCAGCGCCGCTGCGGTCTCCTTCAGGGCCGACGCCACCTCGAGTGCGTGGGCGCGGCTCTCCATCTGGCACGGTCCCGCAAACACCATCAGCGGTGCGTCATTCGCCACTTCGATGCCGCCGATGGCGACGCGCGGATTGGGCTTCAGCGATTCATGTTGGGTCATGGCCACCCTATAGCACGCCTGCCGCGGGGCGGTCGCGACACCCCTCCCTACGCAAATGGCCGCGCCCGGGAGCGCGGCCATTCCAATCCTTCCGGCCTATTCCGGCCGGCCCTTCAGGATGTCCCCGCTAGGCCACTTTTCTCACAAGGCCGATGAGCAAGAGCAGCACGATCGCACCGATCGTGGCGGAGATGATCGAGCCAAGAAGGCCGCTGATACCGAACCCGATTTGCGGAAGTAGCCAGGCGCCGATGTAAGCGCCGATCACGCCGACGACGATATTGCCGATCAGGCCGAACCCGTAACCCTTCACCAACGTGCCGGCGAGCCAGCCGGCAATGGCACCGATGACAAGCAGAATAAGCAGGGCTTGAAGATCGAGATTCATAGTGAGACTCCCCTGAGCGCGAGCATGTTTCTCGCCGCCAAAGTTGCGGCCTCGTTCAGGAGGACGTGCCTCTTCGTACGTCTACTGGAGCCCCTGCGGCGACGTCCTCCGCGCTTTCCCTTATCGCCCGATTCGGGTCCGGGGCCCCGCATACTATGTACATCGGGTTGCAGAGGCACGACAGAAAAAACGCGCCGCCCGCATCGGGGACCTCTGCTCGCCGACCTTCAGGACACGCCGCTGCCGGTGAGCTGATACGGGCAAGCGGCTCCGCCGCTGCACGACCGGGAAGCGGCCATTTGGGTGAAACCTGCTAAGCTATGCACTCGGCCATTGTTTCTGCACCAGGCGCGCGCCTCGCTAGATTTCAGCGAAGCCATGCCGCCTTAGCGCAAACAGCGAGGATGAGCCCATGACGCAATCCCGGTCCAAAACCGTCAGTGACATCGAGGCTGCCAATGCCCGTTATGCGGGCGAATTCGGCGACAAGGGTTCGCTCCCGATGCCCCCTGCGCGCCGCTTCGCAATTCTCACCTGCATGGACGCGCGGCTCGACCCGGCGAAATATGCAGGCCTGTCGGAAGGCGATGCCCATGTCATTCGCAACGCGGGCGGGCGCGCCACCGACGATGCGATCCGGTCGCTGGTGATCTCTCACAAGCTGCTCGGCACCCTCGAATGGTTCGTCATCCACCACACCGACTGCGGCATGCAGCTTTTCACCGACGAAATCATGGGCGAGCTGTTGGACGACAATCTCGAGACGGCGGAATTCGACGGCACGACCTGGTCGAACCCCAAGCACGGCGGCGGCAATCCCGACGGCCGCTTCATCAAATGGCTCACGATCAAGGACCAGGTGAAGAGCGTCACCGAGGACGTGAAACGCATCCGTGCGCATCCCCTCGTACCGGGGAGCATTCCCATCTCCGGCTACATCTACGACGTGAAATCCGGCCGTCTCGTCGAAGTGCCGGACGCCACGGCCGCGGGCGCGTCGAGATAGCTTAGACGCGCGCCCGCGAGGATTTTGCGGCGCAAACGCAGAATGCTTCGGGCTGCCACGAGCCCGAAGCGCTTTTGTCTCGGCCTCGCTTCAGAATTCGCTAGACCAGCCGGCTCTGCTCCACCGCGGCCGCAATGAACGAGCGGAACAGCGGATGCGGCTCGAACGGCCGGCTCTTCAGCTCGGGGTGATACTGCACGCCAATGAACCAGGGATGGTTCGGATACTCCACAGTCTCCGGCAGCAACCCATCGGGCGAGGTACCCGAGAATCGCAGACCGGCGGCTTCGAGCTGCTCCCGATAGGTGGTGTTCACCTCGTAGCGGTGGCGATGGCGCTCCGAAATTTCCGTGGCGCCATAGATCTCGGCGATGCGGCTGCCTGGAGCCAGTTTCGCGGGGTAGGCGCCGAGGCGCATCGTTCCCCCGAGGTCTCCCCCGTCCTGGCGCTGTTCCATCTCGTTGCCGCGGATCCACTCGGTCATCAGGCCGATCACCGGATGCGCTGCGGGCCCGAACTCAGTGGAGCTTGCGTCCGCGATGCCGACGAGATTGCGCGCCGCTTCGAGGCAGGCCATCTGCATGCCGAAGCAGATGCCGAAATAGGGAACGCCCCGTTCGCGCGCGAACTTGGCCGCGAGAATCTTGCCTTCCGAGCCGCGCTCGCCGAAGCCGCCCGGCACCAGGATCCCGTTGACGCCCTCGAGGTATGGCGCCGGATCCTCGCGCTCGAAGATCTCACTCTCGATCCATTCGATGTTGACGCGCACATTGTTGGCGATGCCGCCATGCACGAGCGCCTCGATCAGCGATTTATAGGCGTCCTTCAGCTCGGTGTACTTGCCGACGACCGCGATCGTCACGTCGCCTTCGGGCGTCTCGACGCCCCGGGCGATCGTCTCCCAGCGCGTCAGGTCGGGCTTTGGAGCACCCTGTAAGTTGAAGGCCTTGAGCACCTGCTCATCGAGACCCTCGCGATGATAGGCCAGCGGCACCTCGTAGATCGAAGCGACGTCGAGAGCCTGGATCACGGCTTCCTCGCGCACGTTGCAGAACAGCGCGATCTTGCGCCGTTCGGAGGGCGGCACCGGACGATCGGAGCGGCACAGCAGAATCTGCGGCTGGATGCCGATTGACCGCAGCTCCTTCACGGAGTGCTGCGTCGGCTTGGTCTTCAGCTCGCCCGCCGAAGGAATGTACGGCATCAGCGTCAGGTGGATGAAGATCGACGCCAGCGGCGGCAGATCGTTGCCGAGCTGCCGGATCGCCTCGAAGAACGGCAGTCCTTCGATGTCGCCCACCGTGCCGCCGATCTCGACCAGCACGAAGTCGATGCCTTCATTGCCGCTGGTCACGAACTCTTTGATGGCGTCGGTGACGTGCGGAATCACCTGCACGGTTCCGCCGAGGTAGCCTCCGCGCCGCTCCTTGGCGAGGATGTCCTGGTAGATCCGTCCAGTCGTGATGTTATCCGACCGGCGTGCGGGCACGCCGGTGAAGCGCTCGTAGTGTCCGAGGTCGAGATCCGTCTCCGCACCGTCGTCCGTCACGAACACTTCGCCGTGCTGGTACGGGGACATCGTCCCCGGGTCGACGTTGAGATAGGGATCGAGCTTGCGAAGCCGGACCGTGTATCCGCGCGCTTGGAGAAGCGCGCCGAGGGCGGCGGATGCGAGGCCTTTTCCGAGGGAGGACACCACGCCGCCGGTAATGAAGATATACCGCTGCATGGGCTTTGACGCTTACACGAACGACCCAAAGATTCGAAGCGGCATTATCGTCTCATCCCCTATTCGGCGTTAAGATCCGGCGGTTTGCGCCGAGCCGTGCCGAAAATGCGTCAGGTCGTCTGTCCGCAACCGGCCCGCGCTTCCTGCTCCGCCTGCGTCTTGGCCTCGGGCGGAATGGTCTCACTGGTCAGCTCGGCGCTCAGCGTCTCGAAGCTTTCCTTCGCGCTGACATAACTTTCATCCGCCGGTTCCTTCGCGTAGCGCACGTCGAGCTGCACCGTCTGGCGCGCCCCGTCGGCCGTCGATCCGCCTTTATAGAGCGCCTGGCCCTTGGTGCACTTCACGCCGTAGGCGACCGAGGCGACCTTGTAGAAGTTCATTTTCTGCTCGACGGCGATCTGCGCCGCCCGCGCCCGGGCGATTTTCTCGATGCGCGTCTTGGGCGTCGCCTCGGTACCCGTAGCCTTAACCTGATACTGGGTATCGCTCAGCTTCGTTTCGGAATAGCCCGAGGGCGCAAAGGCATTCGAAGCGCTCAAGGACGCGACCGGATGGAGGTCGGCACCCGCACAGGCGCCGAGCAGCCCCGCGCACGAGGCCGCGAGTGCGGCCTTCACCATCGATGGAGTTTTACGCATTTGCCCCCCGCAAAGCCGCACGAGAACGACTCTTCACGAGAGTCTATCGGCCAGCGGAGGATCTGAAAGCCACCAATGCTGCCCGCGGGCTACCCATCAACAGGTAGCCGCGGCCCCGGTACATATTCGCGCTTCGTTAGCGGGTCTGGGGAACGCCCGGCTGCTGCAGCTTGTCGAGGATACCGCCGCGCCCTTCGTTTGAAGGAGCGGGCGCCGCCGGTGTGCCCGGAGCCGTCTCGCCGGCGGGAGCCGTCGTAGCAGGCGCGTTCGTATCGAAGATCGAGCGCGTCGGCGCGGTATGCTGGGCGATGAGCGTCAGCAGAATGCTGGTTACGAAGAACGCGGCCGCGAGCGCCGCCGTGGTGCGCGTCAGCAGATTGGCCGTGCCGCGACCGGTCAGAAAGCCGCCGCCACCGCCGCCGCCGATCCCGAGAGCGCCGCCTTCCGAGCGCTGCAGCAGCACTACCCCCACGAGAGCGGAGGCGATCATGAGGTGCAGAACGAGGAGTGCGGTTGCCATAGCGGTCTCTTTATACGTGAAAGGCCGGTTTCGGGTGCTTCGCGGCCTTCTATAGCAGATGCGCCGCGGGTGCTAGGGGGGAGCTGGAAATGGCCCGTTAACGCATTCCCGGCAGCAGGAAGGGGCTCACCTCGCTAGGGGACACATAGGCGCTCGATGGCTTGCGCCAAGCGCTCTTCTTGCGCGGGGCCGCCTCGGCTGCCGGCTTTTCCGGCTCCGGGGCAGTTTGCGACGAGGCTGCCGGTAGCTCCGGTGCGATAGGCTTAGGCGACCCAGGCGTCGGACCGATGGCCGCCGTCGCCGGGAGGGGGGCGATCTTCCCACTCGGAGCCACCGCCACCGATGATTTTGCTGCGACAGCGGGAACAGTGGCGCCCGGCACCGGCTGAGCGCCTGCCTTCGCGGCCCCCTGCGCGGGCACCGTGACGGCGGATTTAACCGCCGCCGGAGGCGTCACAGGCGGTGTGATCTTGGCGGGAGCAACCGGCGCGACGGCCGCCGGCACCTGTGCGGGCCGAACGCCGAGCCCCGCGGGCGGCGGTGCCGGCTTGAAGGCCCTTAAGGCATGCCCCGCAGCGGAAGGCGCTGAAGGAATCGCTGCCGCGCGCCCCCCCGGCGCCGGTGTCGTCTTGGTATCCGATAGGGTGGCGGGGCCCCCCGCGTGCGCAGGTGTAGCCGGCGCGGCGCTCGACCCGGCTTTGAGCGGCGGTTCCCCCTTGGTCGCGGGCGGCGGCGCGGGCCGTGCAGCCGCCGGCATATTCGGTGCGGTAGCCTGAGCGGCGGGCTTCCGGATCGCGGGCGGCCCCTGCGTCACCGACGCTTTTGCGCCAGGGGCTTGCGCCGCCGGCAGGAGCTCATCGTTCACCGAAGACTTCCGCTCCGGCACCGGAGCCGCGTCCTTTGCGGCCTTTCCAACGGACGCCGCAGCCGCCCGGGACGTCCCAGCGGACTGTGCCCCCGATACGGAAACGGGCGGCGTCGGCGCTGCCGGCGACACGGTCTGCTCCGGCTTTTTCGGCTTCAGGCGGCCGGGACAGCGAAATTCGAGCTGATCGCTGAGTTCGAGCAGACGGCGGACCTTCTCGAGCCGTTCGGACGGCATATTGGCCCGGGCCCACTCTGGGCCACGCTCCATGTCCTCTTTGATGCCGGCCGAGGCGATGGCGTCGATTTCGCTCGCTATAGCGGCGCACGCGGCCTTATCGAGCTTGGCCGACCACGCTGCGCTGCCCCCTGCGAGGGTGAGCACTGCAGCGAGCAAAATGCGCCTTTTCCACCCCTCGCGGGCCATCGAGGAAATCTCTCCGTCATCAACTGAATGCTGCGGTGCAGATTCACTCGAACTCTAGCACTAGTTGCCCTGATTCCCACCCCGTGGCGAGCTTTCAGGACCGATAGGCAGCGATGATGCCCAGAAAGTCGGATGCCTTGAGGCTCGCGCCCCCGACAAGCGCCCCGTCGACGTTTGCCACTGCGAGGAGTTCGGCCGCATTCGAAGGCTTCACCGAGCCCCCATAGAGGATGCGCATATCGGCGCCCCCCTGCCCGAAGCGGGCCGTGAGCGCTTCCCGGATCGCGGCGTGGACCCGCGCCACGTCGGCCGTCGTCGGCGTGAGACCGGTCCCGATCGCCCAGACGGGCTCGTAGGCGATGACCGTATTCCCTGCGCAGGCGCCATCCGGCAGCGATCCCGCGAGCTGGCGGCGCACGACCTGCTCCGTAAGGCCCGCTTCGCGCTCGCCGGCCGTCTCGCCGACGCACACGATGGCCGTTAACCCGGCCCGGTGCGCGGCACGCGCCTTGGCACGCACGGTGCGGTCGAGTTCGCCATGCATGGCGCGCCGTTCCGAATGGCCGACGATCACGCCGCTCGCACCGGCATCCTTCAGCATTTCGGCTGCGATATCGCCGGTAAAAGCGCCGGCGGCATCCGTGTGGCAGTCCTGACCGCCGAGCAGCACGGGCGCTCCATCGAGCATCGATGCCATGGGCGCAAGAAGCGTCGCGGGAGGGCAGATCATCACCTCGGCGGCGTATGATGCCGCGGCAAGGCCGTCGCGCACCGCCTGCGCCTCGGCCAGCTGCGCCTTCAGCCCGTTCATCTTCCAGTTGCCGGCGATAAGTGCCCGCAGCTTCGCTCCGGTCATTGCCCCCCCTTATGAAAACCCGTCCATGTTAAGCATCGGCGGTGCCGCTGCACGGCAAACTTGCAAAGCCGCAGCGGCTGCGCTTCATATCATGCCCACACCCAGGTCACGTGCAATTCCACTGGCCGCTCACACGCCGATGGGCTTCAAGTCTCACGCTTTCCGCCCTACGGCCACCAGATAACGGAACGACCTCCACAATGCTCGACGCCCTGCGACGCAGCTCCACCGGAATCGTAGCGAAGATCCTCTTTGCGCTCCTTGTTTTGAGCTTCGCCATCTGGGGCGTGGCTGACGTATTCACCGGCTGGGGCCGCGGCGCCCTCGCCAAGATCGGTCACCACGAGATCAGGGCCGAGGACTACCAGCGCGCCTTCCAGAACGAGATCAACGTCATCTCGCAGCAGGCCGGCCGACGCATCACCACCGAGCAGGCCCATGCCGCCGGCCTCGACAATCGCGTGATGGCACGCCTCATCGCCTGGTCCGCCGTCGAGCAGCATGCCGACAAGCTCAACCTTGCGCTGTCGGATGCCACGCTCGCCGAAGGCATGATGAACGATGAGGCGTTCCATGGTCCCGACGGCAAGTTCAACCGGCTTGCCCTCGAGAGCGTTATCAACCGTCTCGGCGTTACCGAGCGCGGCTTTCTTCAGCTCCGCCGCCGCGACGAACTGCGCGAGCAGCTGACGTCGGCGCTTATCAACGGCGTCACCGTACCCGAGGCAACGGTCGAGTTGATGAACGCCTGGCGCAACGAAACGCGCGTCGCCGAGCACTTCACCATCAACGCCGATAAGGCCGTCACCGTCGCCGAGCCCGACGAGGCGAAGCTGAAGGCGACCTACGAGGCGAACGCTGCAAAATTCATGGCGCCCGAGTATCGCAAGCTCGCCCTGCTCGTGCTGTCGGTGGACGATCTCAAGAAGAACATCGAGATCTCCGACGCCGAAGCCCAGCAGCGCTACGACCAGACGAAGGAAGAATACAACACGCCCGAGCGCCGCCGCGTGCAGCAGATCGCCTTCAAGGACAAGGCTGCCGCAGAAGCTGCCAAGAAGGAGATCGATGGCGGCAAAGCCTTCAGCGAAGTCGCCAAGGAGACGGGCGCGAAGGATTCCGACATCGACCTCGGTCTTGTCAGCAAGGATCGCCTGATCGATCCGAAGATCGCCGACGCCATCTTCTCGCTGGAAAAAGATAAGGTCTCCGATCCGGTCGAAGGCCGCTTCACGACCGTCCTCGTGCGCGTCAGCGACATCCAGCCCGCCGTGACGCGCACCTTCGACGAGGTCAAGGGCGAGGTGAAGAACAAGCTTGCCGCCGAGAAGGCCAACAGCCAGATGCAGGCGCAGCTCGATCAGGTCGAGGACAACCGCTCCGCCGGCAAGACGCTGAAGGAAATCGCCGAAGCCATGAAGCTTCAGTTCTTCGAGATCCCGGCGACTGACCGCTCGAACAAGGACCCTTCAGGTAAGCCGGCCCTCGTCATCAGCGATCCGAGCGCAGTGCTCAACACCGCCTTCTCCAGCGCCGTCGGCATCGAGAACGAGGCCATCGAGCTGCCGAACGGCAGCTACGCCTGGGTCGACGTGCAGGAGGTCACCCCGCAAAAGCAGAAGCCGTTCGAGGACGTGAAGGACCAGGTCAAAGAGTTCTATATGACCGAGGAACGCGCCCGCCTCGTGAACGACCTGGCTGACAAGCTCGTCGAGCGCGCGGACAAGGGCGAAGCCATGTCGGCCCTCGCCACCGCAGGCGGTGCCGAGAAGGTCGACACGTCCCCGGCCTTCAACCGCACCACCGAGCCGCAGGGCATGAGCAAGGCCGCCGTCACCCGTGCCTTCACCCTCGCCAAGGGCAAAGCGGGCTCCGCCCCCGATAGCAACGACAAGACGCGCATCGTTTTCCGGGTGACGGAGGTTAACCCCGCTCCGCCGGTGAGCGAATCCCAGCGTACGACCCTTGTCTCCGAGCTCCGGAACTCCCTCGCCGACGAAGTGCTGAGCGAATACGTGTTGGCGCTTCAGCGCCAGCTCGGCACCCGCATCTACGAGGATGAGTTCAAGAAGGTATCGGGCGGCGGCGCAACCAGCGACGAGATGCCCTGACGCGTTCGCCGGTCCCGGTCATCGCATCCGACTGCGATGACCGGGATAGCAATATCCGTTTTGGCTGGGTCGAGCCGCACACGTCTCAGTTTCAATCACGCCAGCCAGCCATGGATCGCTACGATCTGGGCTGCTCAACAAGATAAGGCCCGGTGAAATGGAAGCGATGCCGACGTCCGCCGCCTTCGCCGCGCGCTACGACGCCGGCGCGCCCCAGGTCGTCTGGACCCGCCTTGTCGCCGATCTCGAGACTCCCGTTTCCGTCTATCTGAAGCTCGCCGCCGGACGGCCGATGAGCTTCCTTTTGGAATCGGTCGAAGGCGGCGCCGCACGCGGACGCTATTCCGTCATTGGTCTGGAACCCGATCTCCTCTGGCGTGCCGAGGGGGACAGCGCGTTCGTCAATCGCAACCCGGTCGCAAAGCCCGACGCGTTCGAGCGCGAGCCGCACCGGACGCTGGCTTCGCTCCGTGCCCTCCTCGCCGAATCGCAGATCGACCTGCCGCCCGAGCTTCCGCCCATGGCGGCCGGCATCTTCGGCTACATGGGCTATGACACCGTGCGCCTGATGGAGCGCCTGGCCGACACGCCGCCGCCCGACACCTTGAAGGTCCCCGACGGCATTCTCATGCGCCCCACGGTGATGGCGATCTTCGACGTCGTGAAGGACGAGATCACCATCGTCACGCCGGTACGTCCGGACGCAAAGGTGCCGGCTGCGACGGCTTACGAAGCCGCGTGCAAGCGCCTTGAGCGCGCCCTCACAGCGCTCAATGAGCCCCTTCCGCATACGACCTCCGCCACCGGCGGCAAGCTCGCGGCGCCCAAGCCCGTCTCCAATACGACCGCCGGCGAATACAAGGAGATGGTCCAGCGCGCGAAGGAGTACATCGTCGCCGGTGACATCTTCCAGGTCGTGCTCTCCCAGCGCTTCAGTGCCCCTTTCTCCCTTCCCGCCTTCGCGCTTTATCGCGCGTTGCGGCGCACGAACCCCTCCCCGTTTCTGTTCCACCTCGACTTCGGCGCCTTCGCACTCGTCGGATCGAGCCCGGAAATCCTCGTGCGCGTGCGTGAAGGCGAGGTGACGATCAGGCCCATCGCCGGCACCGCGCCGCGCGGCGTGACCGACGCCGAGGATCAGGCGCTTGCCGAAGCGCTGTTGAAGGATCCCAAAGAGCGCGCCGAGCACCTGATGCTTCTCGACCTCGGCCGCAACGATGTCGGTCGCGTTGCAGAGGTCGGCTCGGTGGATGTGACCGCGCGCTTCCTGATTGAGCGCTACAGCCACGTCATGCACATCGTCTCCAACGTCGTCGGCCGCCTCGATGCCAAGTATGACGCCGTCGATGCTCTGATGGCGGGCTTTCCCGCCGGCACTGTCTCCGGTGCACCAAAGGTGCGCGCCATGGAGATCATCGACGAGTTGGAGAAGTCGAAGCGCGGCCCCTATGCCGGCTGCGTCGGCTATTTCTCGGCTTCCGGCCAGATGGATACCTGCATCGTGCTGCGCACCGCCCTCATCAAAGACGGCGTGATGCACGTCCAGGCAGGCGCAGGCCTCGTGCACGATTCGGTGCCCGAGAAAGAACAGCAGGAATGCATCAACAAAGCTCAGGCGCTTTTCCGTGCCGCCGAAGAAGCTGTGCGCTTTGCAACACGGGCGAAATAACCCGGCGCTGCGCCGCTTTACATCCTGCTGATTCTCCCATCAACAAGACCAAGGTCGGCGCGAAACCGCGCGGACGACTTTGAAACCGGGGGTTTGACTTATCGCGTACTTCCCCTGCTGCGGGGATAGAAACGCATGTTGCGCCGCTGGAAGCTTTCCCCGTCGCTTTATGATGTACGGACCTGCCGGAGCATCGCTCTCGCTGCAGTGCTCGCGGCGATCGCAACGCCCGCGGCAGCTCAGGTTCCAGCGGGCTGCAGAGTGAGTCCCATCGACGGCGCCGTCATCAACTGCACCGGAGATCACGCCGCGGGTATCGCGCTGAGCAACGGCTCTGGGCCGTTTGAGAAGCTGCACGTCTTCGCGCTCACGTCAGACATCACGCCGGCGTCCGGCGTGGCGGGCATCGCTTTCAGCAGCGATACACAGGGCTACGTCGAAGTCGACTTGGGACCCTGGAAGATCGCGACGACTGGCGATAACGCGGTCGGCATTCAAGCCGAAACGTCTCTTCTGAACGACCTCACGCTTTTCGCATCCGGAACCATCACGACAAGCGGCGACAGCGCCGAGGGCGTGTTCGCGAGTACCTCCGGCGGCGACCTGGCAGTCCTTTACGCCGGTGCGATCGATACGGCGGGCGATAACTCCCACGGCATTCACGCACAATCGGGCAGCAACGCATCCGTCTTTTCCTCCGGCACCATCCATACGTCGGGTGCCTCCAGCGTCGGAATTCTCGTCGAAAGCCTTGGTTCTGCGCAGGTCTTCTCACAGAGTTCGATCACCACGACCGGAGACACGGCGGCTGGCATAGCCGTCCTCGCGGCCACGGGCGATGCCGTTGTATATTCGGAAGGGAACATCACGACGACCGGCGCCAGCGCTGATGGCATCGCGGCCATATCGGGGACCGGCAGCGCCGCTGTCGTCAACACCGGCAACGTCTCCGCCACGGGCATCGGCGCAGCCGGTATCACCGTAGCGGCAAACGATAACGCGATCCTCTTCAATGCGGGTCATGTCGTCGGCGGCGCTTGCTGCGCGGGTGTGCTGATGGATGCCGGCAATCACGCGCTGCTTTTGAACGCGGGCACCATTACGGCCGGGCTGTCCGATTTCGCGGTGGACGTGCTGGCACCGGCGATCGACGTTTACAATCTTGGCACGATCACGGGCAATGTGCGCCTGTTCGATGGCATCAACCCGGTGGGGATCTTCGAAAACGTCGCGGGCAGCGTTTTGAATTCCGGCAATCTGCTCATCGCGGCGATGGCTGTGAACGACGGCACGATCGCACCCGGAGGCGTTGGCAAAACGCAGATCACCGTCATCTCGGAAAGTTTCACCCAGACCAAGCGCGGCGTCTACGCGGTCGACCTCGACCCGCGGGCTTCGAACCCTTCCGACCGGCAGGACTTCATCGGCGTCTTGAATCACGCCTCGCTCACGGGCAACGTCGCCGTCAACTTCATCAGCGTTCCGCTGACTGCCGCAGAATCGTTCGTCATCCTGAGCGCGTTGAGCGGCATCTCCGATAACGGCTTGGGCCTCATCGCTGCTCCCGCGGCCAACGCGAAGCTGCAGTTCTCCGGCAACGATCTCATATTGAGCTATGACATCAATTTCGCGACGGGCGGTCTCAACCCGAACCAGCGCGCCATCGCGGCAAACCTCCACCGCATCTTCACGGCCGGCGGTGGCGGCGTCCGCCCCGTACTCCTCGGGCTCCTCAACACGACGGGCATTGCCGGTTACGCAAACGCACTCGACCAGCTTTCCCCCGAGCTCTATTCCGACGCGCAGATCGCCGCCCTTTACGGCAGCCTCGCGTTCTCGAACAGCTTGATGTCCTGCAAGGTCAACGGTGCCGACACGGCCGCGATCGTACGCGAAGGCCAGTGCCTGTGGGCCGGCGCGTCCGCGCGCTTCCTCGATACGCGCACGACGCACGATCAGATCGGCTTCACGGAGACTGCGGGGCTCTTCACGGCCGGAGCGCAAGTCGCCCTCGATGACGTCTGGCGTCTCGGCTTCGCCGTCGGATATCAGAACAGCACCTTCTCCAACGCCGCCAATGCCCATAGTGAAGGCTCCGTCGTTCAGGGCGGCGTCGCGCTGAAGTATAACCCCGGACCTTTGCTTCTCGCCGCTGCGCTGAGCGGCGGGGGGGCTTGGTACGACACGACGCGTCCGATGGCCTTCGGCGGGTTCGTCGGCACGGCCGAGAGCGACAGCCGCATGGGCTTCGTCAACGGCGGGCTACGCGCGGCGTACGTGGTGGGAAGCCCGCATCTCTACTGGAAGCCGGTGCTCGACCTCAACCTTTCCTACCTCGATCTGGACAGCTTCACCGAGACCGGCGGCAACGGCGCAGCGCTGTCCGTGCGCGGCACCAGCAAGACGCTATTCTCCGCCGCGCCTACGCTCGAAGCGGGTTCGGAATTCTGGCTGTCGAATGGAACGCTGGTCAGGCCGCTCGTTCGCGGCGGTGCCATCTGGTACTCCGACGATGACTTCGCGCTGACCGCCGGATTTGCGGCGGCTCCCGCCGGAGCTGGCACCTTCACGATCAACACCGGCATCGACCAGGTGATGGGGTTGGTCGGCGCAGGGCTCGAGATCGTCAATGCAGACAACGACGCCCTGCGCTTCACCTACGATGCTCAGCTCGGCGAGACGACGCAGATCCACAGCGTCGCAATCCGTGGAAGCGCGAACTTCTGAAGAACGCTAAGGCAGCGGCGGACGGCGAACCGGGCCCGAGAACGACCAGATGAACCGGGCGGGTATATTCTGATCCCGGTGGCGGCCGCCGTTCTGCGCGGCGAACCACGCAGCCAACAGACCCACGAGCAACGCCGTCGCCGTGGCAAGACCCGTCAGCACGAGCGCCTTACGCGTCTTCTCCAGCGCCGCCTGGCCATCCTTGAAAGCCTGATCGACACGTGTCGCTGCATCGGCTTCCGAGATGCCGGTGCGTTCCGAAACGATCTGCGCGATGGTCCGCTTCTGTGCCGGCGTCAGCTCACCGGCAGCCGCCGCCGCGACCAGAGTGCGTGCAATCATACTGCGCGCTTCGTTCTCGGGCGCGGTTGCCCGCTCCCCCGTGGGCGGAGCGGCCGGGGCCGCGGGGCCGGGCTGCGCAGCATCGGCGGGAGGCGCTGCTGCAAAGAGGGAATCGATAGCGGGCGCAACCGCCGTTGAGCTTTGATCGCCTGTCGCCGCCGCAACCTGCGCGCCGGTGCTCGCGGCGCCCCCGGCAGCCATGAACGCCAGCATGGCGCCCGCGACGATACTCAGCGCCCAAACGAGTGCGCCATGCATGCCATCGCGAAATTGCACTTCTTCCCGCGTGGCTTCACCCCATGCGGAACGCATGCGGCCGGCGATGTAGCCGCCGATGAGAAACGCTAGGATTGGAACGGCGATCGACCAGAACACCGCGAGCGACGCCGCCGCGCGCGGAGACGATTGATGCGCATAGGGCGAGATGAGCGACAGTCCGATCGAACCTCCCGCCGTCAGCAGTACGAACGAGATGGCGCTGGCGATCAAGGCACCCGCGAACACCGCGCCCCATTCGACATAGCTCGTGCCGACACGCGTCGGCGTAGCGACGACCTCAACCATGGTTCTGCTCCCGATATTCAGCGCACACCAAGGAGGCCGAGAATGAACATCACGACGACCACGAGGCCGATGAGATAGATGATTTCGTGCATGGCCTTTTGTGCCTTGGGGTAAGAGATAAGGAAAATATGTGCTGAGCGAACGCGGTCGGCCTGCGGAAGTTCCGCAAATGGACCTAAGCGCGCCGCAAACGAATTATGCCGAAGGCGTCGTCGGCGGCTCCCCGCCGTAGGGCGCGCAACGCGTCGGCAAAAACGCCGAAACACTTTTCGGTAATGTGCCCAGGCCGGTATCGACTGCATCGACAGGGCAGCGCGCCCTCGGCATGGTTGCCGCGCCAGTTTCGAGTTGCCGATCGGACTGCGGCGGTCACCGCCAGTATCGACAAATTTAGCGGCCCGCCGAAGAACGGGTGTCGCCCCCTCGCCACAAACATCGCTCATCCCCCGCTAGCGTCGAGCCGCAACCGTCCACTGAGCCTCCGAGCTCTTGACAGCGCGGCCGCCGGCGGCATCGTCATCGCCCCATGCTGACGCTGCTCCTGCTTCGCCACGCGAAATCGAGCTGGGACGACCCGGCCCTCGCGGACTTCGACCGCCCGCTGGCAAAGCGTGGGCAAAAGGCTGCGCCGCGCATGGGTGTCGAGATCGAGGCCCTCGGTCTACGCCCCGACCTCATCCTCTGCTCATCCGCCTTGCGCACACGCGAAACGCTCGACCTCGTCCTCGAAACCTGGTCCGGCGGTCCGCCTCCGGTCGACTACGACGAGGCGATCTACATGGCGTCCCCCACCGAGCTCATCGCCGAGCTGAGGAAGCTCGCCGCCAACTCGCCCGCGCCCCGCCGCGTGCTGATGGTCGGGCACAACCCCGGCCTCGAAGAGCTGGCCGGGCTCCTCTCGGGATCCGGCGACCCAGCGGCGAGAGAGTTGATGGCGCGGAAGTTTCCTACCTGCGCCCTCGCGGTCATCACCTTCGAGGACGACGACTGGGCGGCGGTAGGTCCCGGCAAGGGCACGCTCACCCGCTTCATCACTCCCGCGCGCCTCGCGTGATGCCCGTCTTACTTGACGCTGCCCGGTGCGCTCCCTACACCCTGACGGCGAAGTTTCATGTCCGCGAGAGCGCCGGAGCGCGTCGATAGCATGCTGATCCTCATCGATAACTACGACAGCTTCACCTACAATCTCGTCCACTTCCTGGGTGAGCTGGGCGCGCCGTGCGAGGTGATCCGCAACGACAAGATTTCCGCCGAGGAAGTGCTGGAGAAGAAGCCGGCCGCGATCGTGCTTTCGCCCGGCCCCTGCACGCCCAACGAGGCCGGCGTGTGCCTCGACCTCATCGCCAAGGCCGGAGGCAAGGTGCCGCTGCTCGGCGTGTGTCTTGGCCACCAATCCATCGGGCAGGTGTACGGCGGCAAGGTCATCCGCGCACCCGAGCCGCTGCACGGCAAGCTTTCGACCATCCGCCATACCAACAAGGGCGTCTTCAAGGACCTACCCGAGAAGTTCGACGTGACGCGCTACCATTCGCTCATCGTCGATCGCGCGAGCCTGCCCGACGAGCTCGAGATCACCGCCGAGACGCCGGATGGCATCATCATGGGCCTGCAGCACAAGACCCATCCCGTGCACGGCGTCCAGTTCCACCCCGAGAGCATCGCCTCCCAGCAGGGTCATGCGCTGCTCGCGAACTTCCTGGCGCTGGCCGGCATGAGCCCGAAGCGTCGCAACGCGCCCGTCGCGCGCGACGCTGCATAAGGCCTCCCCATGCCCGCCATCGAGCTGAAGCTTCTCATGCAGAAGGTGGCGACCGGCGCCAGCCTCACTGAGGAGGAAGTCAAAGAAGCGTTCGAGACGATGATGTCGGGCGTCGCGACGCCCGTGCAGATGGCGGCCTTCCTGATGGCCCTGCGCGTGCGCGGCGAGACCATCCCCGAGATCACCGGCGCCGCCCGGCTCATGCGCGAGCGCATGCTTCCCGTGGAGGCGCCGCCCGGCGCGGTCGACATCGTCGGCACGGGCGGCGACGGCCACAACACCTTCAACGTATCGACGTGCGCCGCCATCGTTGCCGCGGGCGCGGGGGTGCCGGTCGCCAAGCACGGCAACCGCGCCGTATCCTCCCTTTCCGGCGCCTCCGATGTGCTCACCGCGCTCGGCGTCAAGATCGACGTGTCACCCATCGTCATCTCGCGCTCCATAGCGAAGGCGGGCGTGGGCTTCATGTGGGCGCCAATGCACCACACGGCGATGAAGCACTGGGCCGCCGCCCGTGGCGAGCTTGGCATCCGCACGATTTTCAACCTGCTCGGGCCGCTCGCAAATCCGGCGGGAGTACGCAGGCAGGTCGTCGGCGTTTTCAACACCGCCTGGACGGAGCCGATTGCGGAAGTGCTGAAGAACCTCGGCTCGGTGCACTCCTGGGTGGTGCACGGCGCCGATGGTCTCGACGAGATCACCACCACGGGGCCGACCCGCGTTACCGAGCTGAAGGATGGCACCATCCGCACCTTCGAGGTGCGCCCGCAGGATGCGGGACTTCCCCCTGCGACCCTGGAAGACCTGAAGGGCGGCGACGCGACGGTCAACGCAGCGGCCATTCGCGACGTGCTCGGCGGCGAGGAAGGCCCCTTCCGCGATATCGTGGTGCTGAATGCGGCTGCCGCCCTCATCGTCGGCGGAAAAGCCACCGACCTGCGCGACGGCGCAGAGCGCGCAGCCCGCGCCATCGATGAAGGCGCCGCCTCCCGTGCGCTCGATCAGCTCGTCGCCATCACCAATGAGCCGGCCTGACAGGCACCGCGGCAACTTTCTCCGCGCCAGCGTAAGACGGGCGAGCCATAGGCTCAGCCGGAACGGCCGCGATTGGGCTTGTCCGGCGGCTCTTCGACGGGACGCGCCGGCTTGCCGGGGAGGCGCTGCGGCCGCTCCGGATCGCGCGGCGGCGGGTCGCCGGCGGGCGGACCTGGATTGGGTCGGGGCTCCGGGTCAGGTTCGGGACCAGGTCCCGGTTTCGGCAGGCCCGGATTGCCAGCGTCGTGAGAGGACGTCTGCGGATGGGCGCACATGGTTCCCAAACGCAGAGCCGCCGCGGCCCGTTCCGCTCAAGCTTCAGACCGGCTTGAGGCTGGCTTCAGGTCGCCGCCTCAATCCACCAGATCGAACGCGGCCGCGAGATCCTGCGCTCCGGGCAGCTTCTGCTCCGCCACCATCTTCGCGTCGGTCGCAGCAATCAGCTTGGCGACGGTATTGTTGCGTGCCGCCACGGGATTGCGCTCATACCCGCCGCGCTGGAAGAAGTTGGACGTCGGCACCTTCTCGCGCAGGGTGCGCGGCATCACCAGCATGTCGTAGCCGTTGCCGTCGCCCGTCAGGTTCATCATCTCCAGCTCGGCGGCGGTGAGCGGCGGGCGATAGCCCTTGCGCCTGGCAAAATCGACCGAGTTCGTCAGCTTGCGAGTCTGCAGCATCGGCCCGATGTCGATATCGAGGTTGAGGGCGTGCGCCCCGACACCCTTCGGGGTCACCGCAAGCCGCCCGTGCGCGTTCCAGTCGTTCGGGACGGTACGTGCGAACGCAACCATCTTCTTGAGTTTGGAGATCTTGTCCCGCAGCGCTTGCGTCCGCGCTTCGTCCGCCCCTTCGAGCTTGGCCTTCAGCTCGGCGATGAACTCGTCCCCGGCCTCGGCGAGCAGGCTCACCGTGTTCGTCGTGAGGAGCTGATTGTAGCCCAGCGCCGTCGAGATCACCTTCGCCTTCGGGTCGTACTCTCTGCCCGCCTGGATGTCGTATTTGCCGTTTCCACCCGCCTCGAAGCCATAGATCTTGACGCATACGTTGCGCTCCAGACCCTTTGCCGCCGCAACGCGCGCATACGCCCGCTTGAAGGCGATCTCGTCGGCCGGGAACTCCGGCACGAAATCGAACTCCTCCTTCGCGGCCGCAAGGAACTCCGGCACGTCGGGAATTTCGCTCTTCGTCTTCGGGGCGAGCGGGTTTTCCGGCTTCGGCGGACCGGTATAGACGGGCGGCTGGGTCATCACGTAATCGGCCGTCGTGAGCGCTATTCCGTTCGCCATCTTCGTCCGGCGGCGCGAGCGCTTTTCCGTCACCGCCTGCCAGTACGGCGCCGCAATCTTCTCGTACGCCTCCCAGGCTTTGTTGTGGGCTGCGAGCAGTTTGCGATAATCGTCGAGGTGCGCCTTCATCGGCACGGGCTCGCCGTCGCTACCGGGCACCGCATCCACAGCGCCGGCGTTCGCGGGCATCAATGCCATGAGAGCGCAGGCGAATGTTGCAGCCACGGCAAAGCGGCACGTGACGCTCGAGGGCGGGTAAAGCATTGGGCCTCCATCGGACCGCCGGCTGCACGTGCCGTCGGCATACGAAGTTGGGCGTTTATCGGATTTCATTGCGGCAGGGGCAGGGTAGGGCGAGCTAAAAACGTATAAAAGCCCGGAGCGCCAATTGCCGCCCCGCATCCTTAATTGCGCAAATACGGAGCATTTCCACCGTGGCCGACAGTATCGAGCTCACCGACATCGCATTGCGCATCATTGGCGCCTTTTATGCATTCGCCGGCTTTCTGGCAACGCACGCCGGTATCACCTCGCACTTTCTCGATCGGGCGATCGCCGCGATCTCGATGAAAAAGACGGACCCGCGGGAGAACGCGCAAACCACCTGGCTCATGGCCAGCGCGGCCATCGTGTACGCTGGCGGCGTGCTCCTTCTTGCCGGGCTCGAAGCCGCCGTCTGGGTGTTCGCCCTGTCCGCGCTGGCGCAGGTTGCTTACCTCTCCTATATCGCACCGCGCTATTTCGACGTCGTGGATCCGCCCGATCCGCGGGGACGTCGCCAGACGACCAACGCCTCTGTAATCTACGCGGCGGCAACAGCCTTCGTCCTATGGGCGGCCTGGCGCGGACGTCTGACGGCGCTCGACGAAGCGTCGCGAACGGAACTGATTGCCGTCGCATGTGCGCTGCTTCTCTACGGCGGATATTTGCTACGCGCACTGCTGCGGTCGCCTCGCGGGCCTTCGGCGAGCGCCTTCTCAGTATTCGACCCGGACGGCCCCGCACTCCCGTCACACGAGTCGACACGTATCAAGGTCATGGCCGATTACGCCTGTGACCCGCTCTGGGCGCTCGACGATCAGCGCTACGGCTGTTTCTCGCCCGACCTGATCGATATCTCACAGACGCTGCGCAACGATCTCAAGGCTTGGGCGAAGGCCTATGACAATTCGATCGACACCGCCGATCCCGCCACCAACATTTGGACCGACGAGCAATATGCCGCGCACGAACGCCAAGGCCGGGAACTCGCCCTGCGCCTCAAGCGCGAGCGGCCCGACCTAATGGTCTTCGTCCTGGAAGCGGACGTCGGCGTCGTGGAGGTGCACGCTGGAGAACCTGCACCGGACGCCGTCTAGTTCCGGACGCCGTCCAGTCTAGACAGCATGCCGCGCATGCGCGCGCTGCCAGCGCGAGCGCAGCATCGGCGCGATCTGCCACGCAATGAAGGGAGTGAGCGCAAAGCTGGCGATCACCACGGCTGGCATCCAGAAAAAGAGATCGTCCTGGAAGGCGGGAATAGACAGCACCACGATGGCGCCGATGCCGAAGAGCACGGCATTCACCATCATGCCGACGAGAACGGAAATGTAAGCGCGCGTTGACATGGAAGACCTCAACGGTTGCCGGATCAACGCCCCCTGCCCAATGCGGTTCCAGAGGTCTCCTAATGCCGCCCATGCCGTATTCCAAGAAAGCGTCAGCCGCGCCTGCAGCAGACAGGCGATAGCCCCTCGCTTGACCCGCCCCTGGGGTCCGGGTAGCAACCGTCTATCCTGCGGCGTACTCTTGATCCCATGGCTGACATCCTCGAAAAAATAACGCGCTATAAGCTGGAAGAGATCGCCGCCGCCAAGGCCGTCGCGCCCCTGCGCGTCGTCGCCGAACTGGCCCGCAGCGCGCCGCGCGTGCGTCCCTTCGCCGATGCGTTGGCCGCCAAGCATGCCGCGGGCGTGCCGGCGCTCATCGCTGAGATCAAGAAGGCGAGTCCATCGAAGGGTCTCATCCGCGCCGACTTCAATCCCCGCGCGCTCGCCAAAGCCTACGAGGCCGGCGGTGCCGCATGCCTTTCGATCCTCACCGACACGCCGTCGTTTCAGGGCGCACCCGAATTTCTCACGCAGGCGCGCGCCGCCGTGTCCCTCCCCGTCCTGCGCAAGGATTTCATGCTCGACACCTACCAGGTCGCCGAGGCGCGTGCCTGGGGCGCCGACTGCATCCTCATCATCCTCGCCCAGGTGGACGATGCCACCGCCCGCGAGCTTGCGCGCGCGGCGAAGGACTGGGGCATGGACGCCATCGCGGAGGTCCACGACGACGCCGAGCTCGACCGCGCGCTGAAGCTCGACTGCCGCCTCATCGGCATCAACAATCGCAACCTGAAAACCTTCGACGTCACGCTGAAAACGACGGAGCGGCTGGCCCCGCGCGTGCCGAAGGATCGCATCGTCGTCGGCGAAAGCGGCATCTTCACCCCGGCCGACATCTCCCGCCTGCAGCGCGTGGGCGTCGAGACATTCCTCGTCGGCGAAAGCCTCATGCGCCAGGCCGACGTGACGGCCGCCACGCAGGCCCTGCTCGCGCCCGAGCCGGTGCCATGAGCGCATCGTGGGCATCGTGGGCATCTGGAGTGCGCCACCGTGGCTAAGCTCTCGCACATCGACGAGAAGGGCGAGGCGCGCATGGTCGACGTCTCCGAGAAGCCCGCAACGGCGCGCACCGCCACCGCCACGGGCTTCATCGCCATGGCCCCCGCGACACTCGAGCTGCTGCAGTCCGGCAAAGCACCCAAGGGCGACGTGCTCGCAACCGCGCGCATCGCCGGCATCATGGCCGCCAAGCGCACGCATGAGCTGATCCCGCTGTGCCATCCGCTCAATCTGTCCAAGGTGGTCGTGAGCCTCGAGCCGAGCGAAAGCCCCGCCGGCGTCCGCATCACCGCCGAGGTGAAAACGACGGGCCCGACAGGCGTCGAGATGGAAGCGCTGACCGCCGTGTCCGTTGCCTGCCTCACGCTCTATGACATGCTGAAGGCCGTCGACCGCGCCATGCGCATCGAGGCGGTCCATCTCGTGCACAAGGCCGGTGGCCGCTCCGGCGACTATCACGCGCCGGAGAAACCTTGAGATGTCTCTGCTTCCGGTCGACGAAGCGCTAAACCGCATCCTCGATGGCGTTGAACCGCTTCCGCACGAGCGGGTCGATCTTCTCGCGGCGGCAGGCCGCGTGCTCGCCTCCGACGTCGTCGCCCGCCTGACGCAACCCCCGTTCAACGCCTCCGCGATGGACGGCTACGCCGTGCGCGCAGAAGACACCGCAACGATCCCCGCCGAGCTGACCGTCATCGGCGAAGCCAGCGCCGGCGGACCATTCGACGGCAGCGTCGGCCCTCGCCAGGCGGTGCGCATCTTCACCGGCGGATCCGTTCCCGCCGGCGCTGATGCCGTGGTCATCCAGGAGGACACCGCGCGCAGCGGCGCCCGTCTCACCGTGAGCGAGGCGGTAAAGCCAGGAGCCAACATCCGCCGCGCCGGCAGCGACTTCCGCGCCGGGGAAACGCTGCTGCATGCGGGCCGGCTACTCGATGCATCGGCCATCACGCTGGCTGCGGCCGGTGGATGTGCAGAGCTGGATGTGCGCCGGCGCCCGCGGGTGGCGATCCTCGCCACCGGCGACGAGCTGGTGGAGCCGGGAACCGAACTCCGCCCCGGTCAGATCGTCTCGTCCAATCCCTACGGCCTCGCCGCCCTCGTTGGCGCAATCGGCGGCGAGCCTCACCTCCTCGGCATCGCCGGCGACACCATGGACGAGCTCCACGCGAAGCTCACCCTCGGCGACGACATCGATGTGCTGGTCACCATCGGCGGCGCCTCGGTCGGCGACCGCGACCTCGTGAAGCCCGCGCTCGAAGCCCGCGGCATGGCCCTCGATTTCTGGAAGGTCGCCATGCGCCCCGGCAAGCCGATGTTGTTCGGACGGCTCGATCGAGGCCGCGTGCTGGGCTTGCCCGGCAACCCCCTCTCCTGCCTCATCACCGCACGGATTTTCCTCATTCCCCTGCTCTTTGCCTTGCAGGGCCGCACCGATGATCCGTTGAAAGAAGAGGCCGCCGTGCTCGGCGCCGGCCTCGAGGCCAACGGGGCACGCCAGCATTACATGCGCGCGCGCCTCGAACCGATCGCCGGTGCGCTGCCCCGTGCGACCGCACTCCTCTCCCAGGACAGCGCCCACATCAGCGCTCTCGCCGGTGCCGACGCGCTCATCGTCCGCGCGCCCTCCGCACCCGCCACCGAAGCGGGAGAGATCGTGCGTGTTCTCCCCCTCGACTTCTAAAGGCCGGAAATACAACACCCTCTTGCGGAACGCTTTAGGAACGACTAGGGTACGTTCATGCTTTGTCCAGACAACTGGACGGGCACCGACGCACGGGAGGCCCGATGCTCACCGAGAAGCAAAAAGAGCTGCTGCTCTTCATCCATGACCGCATGCAGGAAAAAGGCGTGCCGCCATCGTTCGATGAGATGAAGGACGCGCTCGATCTGAAATCGAAATCCGGAATTCACCGGCTCATCACCGCCCTCGTAGAGCGCGGCTTCATCCGCCGCCTGCCCCACCGGGCCCGCGCCATCGAAGTCATCCGCCTGCCCGAGAACCAATCCGCCCCCGTTGCCGCTGCCCGCCGCTCGGGCCTCAGCGTGATCGAAGGCAGCCGGAGCCGCGATCTTTCACCGCCACCCTCGACGGTCATCGACAGCCGCACCGTATCCGTGCCCGTCATGGGCCGCATTGCCGCCGGCACGCCGATCAGCGCCATTCAGAACCATAGCCACGACATCGCCTGCCCCCCCGATCTCCTCACCAATGGCGAGCATTTCGCGCTCGAGGTGAAGGGCGATTCGATGATCGAGGCGGGCATCCTCGACGGCGATATCGTCGTCATCCGCCGCTGCGACACCGCCGAGAACGGCGACATCGTCGTGGCGCTGGTTGATTCCGAGGAGGCGACGCTGAAGCGGCTGCGCAAGAAGGGTACGACGATTGCCCTCGAAGCCGCCAACCCGGAATTCAAGACGCGCATCTTCGGGCCCGATCAGGTCGACATCCAGGGCCGCCTCGTCGGACTGATGCGCCGCTATTGATCCGCCCGCTGCTGACCCACTTGACCGCCGCGGGCCTCGCGCACGCCTTCTTGGGTGCGCGCACGCCGCTCCGGCGGCATCGACCACGGCCGCGCGCCGCGCACGCCGGCCACCGTCTCGACCCGTATC
Source organism: Hyphomicrobiaceae bacterium (assembly GCA_044507625.1). Lineage (GTDB taxonomy): Bacteria > Pseudomonadota > Alphaproteobacteria > Rhizobiales > Hyphomicrobiaceae > Hyphomicrobium_A. The sequence goes on from JBIQJE010000007.1 coordinate 76,292, forward strand.
GTACCGTCGGGATTGATGTAGATTGCATGCGCGCCGTGGCGCCGCGCCGCGAAGAAATCAACGACCGTCTTCGGCGCCGTACAGTCGCGGGGACTGACGAGCTCCGACACGAGGATGCCGGCACGCCGGCAGTCCTCTGCGAAGGCTGCCGGATGCCGCACCACGGCGAGCGGAATACGTCCGGCCGTTGCGACGCACCCGATGCCATCGCACTTGAATGTCGAACCGCTGATCGCCGTCTCGATGCTGCTGCGCCAGCCGTCGTGCTCCACCCAGCGCTGCAACTCGAACGATGTCCGGCTCGCGCCGATGGCCGACAGCCCGCCTTCGGCACCGCGCACCGCGACCAGCGCCCCGTCGCGTCCGACCAGAAGATCGGGCATGCGCAGCGTCGGTGCCAGCGCGATGCCGATGGCGATCACAGCAAACCCGGCAAGGCGCCATCGCGTCTGCCATAGGATCAGCCACAGCCCGCCCGCGACCATCGACAGGAAGGCGACAGTCGGCATCGCGGGCACGTTGATCACGGCCCCAGGCAGCTTTGCCACGCGCAGCGCGATCCACACCATCGCATCGATGCCCCAGCCCATCACGTAGAGCGGGATCATTTCGAGCCCCAGCGGCATCACCACGAGCGCCGCCAGCGCCGCCGGCATCACAATGATATCGCACACCGGCAGGGCGACGAGGTTCGCGAGCACCGCGTACTGCTGGCTCGTGTGGAAATGGTAGGCCGAGAACGGGGCCACAGCCGCGCTGGCGATGAGCGTCGACAGCACGATGCCGCCGAAGAAAAACACGACGCGCATTCCCGGAAGTTGCATCGCTGTCAGCCATCCTGGGCGCCTTTGCAGCGCTTCGTAGATGCTCACGAGCGCGAGCACGGCCGCGAAGGACATCTGAAATCCGACGTCCAGAAGGCTCTCCGGATAGATGACGAGAATGATCGCCGCCGTCAGCACGACATTGCGCAGCGCGAGCGCAGGACGGTCGAGCAGCACGGCGAAGAACATGATCGTCACCATGATCGCCGAGCGAACGGTGGCAAATGCGCCGCCCGATATCAGCAGGTAGCCGAATGCCCCCGCGATAGCCGCCACCGCGGCCCATTTCTTGATCGGATAGCGCAGCGCGATCGCGGGGAAGAGCGCGAGCAGAAAGCGGACGCTGAAGAATACCGCTCCCGCCATGATCGCCATGTGGAGACCGGAGATCGACAGGATGTGCACGATGCCGGAATCGCGGAACGCATCGTTCGTTGCTTCGGAAATGCCGCCGCGCTCTCCGGTGATCAAAGCGGTGGCGATGGCGCCCCGCTCTCCCGGCAGCGCCTCGGCTATACGCGCGCCAATCGCCTGGCGCACCCGTTCCACCCGCGCCCAAAGGCGCAGATCGAGCGGCATCATCGCGTGCCTATTCTCTTCGATCTGCGGACGCGACAGCGTGTAGCCAACAGCGCCGAGGCTGCGGAACCAGGCCTGGCGGCCGAAGTCATAGTCGCCCGGAAGCGCTGGCGCCGACGGAGGCATGAGCGTCGCGCGTACGCGCACGAAGGATCCGGGCGCAAGCTCGGGCACCGCGCGCACCGTCGTGATGCGGACGCGCGCCGGCAGCACATCGGCTGCGAGCGCGCCGATCGAGGCAACGCGCAGCGTGAGCCGCTGGCCCCGCTGCGGGCGCGGCTCCACCAGCTCGACCCATCCGCGCACGTCGGCGGCGCTGAGCTGCTTGGTGAGAACCGGCGCGCGCACGAATTCGACTCGCATCTTTGCGAGTGCAAATCCGAGCGCTGCGGCAAGCAGGGCTGCAGTCAACAATCCCGCGAGCATGGAGCCGGACCTGCCAACCGCCGCCCGCCAGGCGACCATGCATGCAACCGGCGCCACCGCCGCGACCGTATACGGCTCCGAAGGCAACGCGAAATAGAGCCCGATCCCGCAGCCGATCATCACCGGCAGCCAGTAGAACCAGCGCTCCTGCTCCGCCTCGAGCCGACGCTGAAACGCGGCGAATATGCCGCCGCCTCCCGCGCCGGCCACCGTCTGCATCACAACTCCCCCGGTGCCCCTTACCCCATCCATCCAAGCATGCTACATCGCTTAAAAGCACCCCGCATTCCAACGGCAATCGATAACAAGATGACCGAGACGACACGCAGCGCGCGGGCGCCGATCGTGCGCTTTGCCCCATCCCCCACCGGATACCTCCATATCGGCGGCGCCCGGACGGCCCTGTTCAACTGGCTCTACGCCCGTGGCCGCGGCGGTAAAATGCTGCTGCGCATCGAGGATACTGACCGCGAGCGCAACAATCCGGCCGCCGTTTCCGCCATTCTCGACGGCCTGAAATGGCTGGAGCTGAAGTGGGATGAAGACGCCGTTTCCCAGTTCGCCCGTGCCCGGCGCCACCGCCAGGTCGCGGAAGAGCTGCTGGCCAACGGCCACGCCTACCGCTGCTGGCTGACGCCCGCCGAGCTCGACCGCATGCGCGAGGAGGCGCAAGCCGAGAAGCGCCCGCTGACGATCCGCTCCCCTTGGCGTGACCGCAACCCCGCAGAGGCCCCCGCCGACGCCCCCTGCGCGATCAGGCTGAAAGCCCCGCGCGAGGGCGAGACGGTGGTCGACGATCTCGTGCAGGGCCGCGTCGTGTTCGCCAACAAGGAGCTGGACGATCTCATCATCCTGCGCTCCGACGGCAACCCGACCTATAACCTCGCTGTCGTTGTCGACGATCACGACATGGCCATCACGCACGTGATCCGCGGCGTCGACCATCTGACGAACGCCGCGCGCCAGACGCAGATCTACGAGGCGATGGGCTGGGAAGTGCCGCAGTTCGCGCACGTGCCGCTGATCCACGGACCCGACGGCGCCAAGCTTTCCAAGCGCCATGGCGCGCTCGGTGTCGAGGCCTACAAGGAGATGGGCTACCTGCCCGCCGCTCTGCGGAACTATCTCGTGCGCCTCGGCTGGAGCCACGGCAACGACGAGATCATGTCCACCTCGCAGATGCTCGACTGGTTCGATCTCAAGGACATCAACCGTTCGGCCGCACGCTTCGATTTTGCCAAGCTCGAAGATCTCAACGGTCACTACATTCGCAATACGTCGGATCAGGAGCTGCTGCAGCGCATCGAGGATCTGCTGCCCTATATCCCCGAAGGCAACGCTATCGCCGAGCGGCTCGATGCCAACATGCGCGCCAAGCTTCTCATCGCCATGCCGGGCCTGAAGGAGCGTGCGAAGACGCTCATCGAGCTGATCCACGGCGCAGCGTTCCTCTTCGCCGACCGGCCTCTGCCGCTCGACGAAAAGGCGCAAAAGCTCCTCGACGCTGACGGCAAGCGTCACCTCGCCGAGTTGCTGCCGCGCCTCGAGGAAGCGCCGCGCTGGTCGGCCTCCGCTCTCGAGGAGATCGTACGGGGCTATGCGGAGGCAACCGGGTCGAAGCTCGGGAAGGTTGCCCAGCCACTGCGCGCGGCGCTGACTGGCAAAGCCGTGTCGCCGCCCGTCTTCGATGTTCTCGCCGTGCTGGGGCGGGACGAGGCGCTGCCGCGGATTCGCGACGCCGTAGGTGCCTGAAGAAGAACTGCGCGGGCGCGCCGGGCGTCCCCGCCGCAAGCGAGGCCGCTTTGCCTCGAGCGCCAGCACGCGCGATCATTGCCCGCGAACACCGGCATCCCGAACACCGGCAACGCCGTCGCCATGACCGGCGTCAGCCTATTCCGACCGGTCAAGCCTTCCCCAGGCCCAGCTCGGTCTGTCTGGCCGATGAGAAAGGCAATTATCCGCCTAATTTCATACCGCGGTGCGGAACTCGCTGCGAGGATCGCCGTTCACTCAAGTTACGCTGCAATATACAGCGTACGCAGAAACCCGCATCGGTAAGGGCTAAAACGCAAATTTTGCAAATAGCATTGCGCCCGAACCGGTCTCGCGGCAATGTATGTTGCGCTGCAAAAGTAAGGTAATAATACGCAGCGCGGGTAAAGCCGAACCGTCCGCACCTACGCCAGGGGACTACTGACCAGAATTCGTCAGAGCGCGGTCGACCGCAAACTTTTCACTGCCGGGTACTACAGGAAACTCCGCCATGAATGTTCACGACAAAGGGCCCGCCGACGAAGTCGCAGCCGAACTGACGCTCGGGAACAAATCGACGAAGTTACCGGTGCGTAGCGGCACGTTCGGGCCGGACGTCATCGATGTCGGCAAGCTTTATCGCGACACCGGATGCTTCACGTACGATCCCGGCTTCACCTCGACAGCCAACTGCATGTCGCGCATCACCTACATCGACGGTGACGCAGGCATACTGCTCTACCGCGGCTATCCGATCGATCAGCTCGCCGAGCAGTCGACTTTCCTCGAAGTCTGCTATCTGCTGCTGCACGGCGAGTTGCCGACCAAAGAGCAGTACGATGGCTTCCGCACCACCATCATGCGGCACACGATGCTGCACGAGCAGATGACGCGTTTCTTCACCGGCTTCCGCCGCGACGCGCATCCGATGGCGGTCATGGTGGGCACGGTTGGCGCGCTATCGTCGTTCTATCACGACTCCACCGACATCAACGATCCGATGCAGCGCGCAATCGCGTCCCATCGCATGATCGGAAAGATGCCGACGATCGCGTCGATGGCCTACAAGTATTCGATCGGCCAGCCCTTCATCTATCCGCGCAACGATCTCGACTTCACCACCAACTTCCTGCAGATGTGCTTCGCCATTCCGTGCGAGCCCTATGTGGCGAATCCGGTGCTGACGCGCGCGCTCGATCGCATCTTCATCCTGCACGCCGACCACGAGCAGAACGCTTCGACCTCCACGGTGCGCCTCGCCGGCTCGTCGGGCGCCAATCCGTTCGCGTGCATCGCCGCCGGCATTGCATGCCTGTGGGGCCCTGCCCACGGCGGCGCGAACGAGGCGGCGCTGAACATGCTCACCGAGATCGGCAGCGTCGACCGCATTCCCGAGTACATCGCCAAAGCCAAGGACAAGAACTCCGGCTTCCGCCTGATGGGCTTCGGCCACCGCGTCTACAAGAACTACGATCCGCGCGCGAAGGTGATGCAGAAGACCTGCCACGAGGTTCTGGACGCGCTCGGCATCCGCAACGATCCGCTGCTCAAGGTGGCGTTGGAGCTGGAGCGCATCGCACTGCAGGACGATTACTTCATCGAGAAGAAGCTCTATCCCAATATCGACTTCTACTCCGGCATCACGCTGCGCGCGCTCGGCTTCCCCGTGTCGATGTTCACGGTGCTGTTCGCCATCGCCCGCACCGTTGGCTGGATCGCCCAGTGGAAGGAAATGATCGAGGATCCGGAGCAGCGCATCGGCCGCCCGCGCCAGCTTTACATGGGCGAGCCCGAGCGCGCCTACGTGCCGATCAGCGAGCGCAGCTGACCGCGCGCGACACCGGGACACGTGTTGCGCAAGCGAATGACACGTTCGGGCACTACCATCGGCCGGCGGGCCAATCCGCCGGCCGATCCCGTTTCCGGAGCACCCGAATGAACGATTTCGCGCCGTACCTCGAGCGTTGGGGCCTCGTGGCCGAAGGTCCGCCGATCACGCGGCGGTCGAGCCGGTTGCTACGCGTACGATACCGCGGCGAAGCGGCAATGCTGCGCGTATCGACGCCGGAAGAGGAGCGCAGCGGCACCCCGCTCATGCAATGGTGGGACGGCAGCGGAGCGGCCCGCGTGTTCACGTACGACGATGGCGCCTTGCTCATGGAGCGCGCGGAAGGAACGCGCTGCCTCGCGGCCATGGCGCGTAACGGCGAGGACGATGCGGCGTGCCGTATTCTCTGCGATACGGCGCTGAGACTGCACGCGCCGCGCTCAGCGCCGCCGCCGCGTGATCTCGAACCTCTCGAGCTTCGCTTTTCTGCGTTATGGCCCGCTTCCGACCGCTATGGTGGCACGATGCGCCGCTGTGCCGAGGCCGCACGCTTTCTGCTGGCCCATCCGGAAGCACCTATTCCGCTCCATGGCGACCTGCACCATGGCAACGTGCTCGACTTCGGCCCCCGGGGCTGGCTGGCAATCGACGCCGTGGGCGTGTTGGGCGAGCGCGGCTTCGACTACGCCAACATCTTCTCCAATCCCGATCTCGACGACCCCACGCCTCCCGTCGCCACGCGACACGACCGTTTCGCCCGACGGCTTTCCCTCGTCACGCAAGCCGCCCGCATCGAACGCCAGCGCATGTTGCAATGGATCATTGCCTGGACGGGACTGTCCGCGGCCTGGTTTCTCGGCGACGGCGAACACGGCGGCGCGGAGATCGATCTCACTATCGCCCAGCTCGCCATTGCGGCGCTCGACGGATAGCCGCGCGCTCAATCCATGCGCCGGCCACGCGTTGCATAATCGAGCACGATCTCCGCTGCCGCATCGCTCGGTGTCCCATGGTCGAGCTGCATCCGGTGCGGAATCCGCGCCAGGGATGCAAGCTGCGCACGGCTCTCGGGTGTATCGCGCAGCAACGGCTCAAGTGCGTTGGCGAGATTCTCCGGCGTGCATTCCTCCTGCAGATATTCGGGGAATGCATTTTCCTCCAGCACCAGATTGGCGAGCACCACAGACGGCACCTTGAGCAGGAAGCGCAGCCGCGCGGCGACAGCATCGACCTTGTAGGCCACCACCATCGGCGTCCCGGCGAGCGCCAATTCCAGGGTCACCGTCCCCGACGCAGCGAGCGCCGCGTGCGCCAGCTTGAAAGCGTGGAACTTATCGTCCTCGCCCTCGACGATGTGCGCCTTCTCGCGCCATGACTGCATGCCCTCCTCGATCATCCCGCGCACGTGCGCTACGGCAGGAATAATCACCTGCGGATGAAGACGGCGCGCATGCAAAAGCTCGATCGCCGCGCCGAACGGCTGCATCAGGCGCGACACTTCCGAGGTCCGGCTGCCGGGCAGCACCACCAGCACCGGGCGCGCGGGATCGAGTTGCAGACGCCGCGCAAGCACGGATGCGTCGAGGTCCTGCATCCAGTCGAGCTTCTCGATCAGCGGATGGCCGACGTAGGTGCACGGCGGCCCGCCGAGCCGCCCGTGCGCGGCCGGCTCGAAGGGAAGCAGCCCCATCACGTGATCGACGTAGGGGCGCATCTTGCGCGCGCGGCCGGGCCGCCACGCCCACACGCTCGGCGACACGTAATCGATGATCGGGATCGACGGTGCGCGCTTGCGGATACGCTTCGCAATAGGGTGTGTGAACTCCGGCGCATCGATGATCACGACCGCGTCCGGCTCGGCCGCAACGGCCGCATCGACCGTGCGATAGACCCGCGAGAGAATGCGCGGCAGGCGCGGCAGGATCGATAGCGGTCCCATCACCGCGACGTCCGACAGCGGAAACTGCGACGCGAGCCCCGCGCGCTCCATCTGCTCGCCGCCGACCCCCAGGTAGTGGATGCGGCCTTTGCATAGCGCCGTGAGCGCGGTCATCAGCTTGCCGCCGAGCGCATCACCGGAGTGCTCGCCGGCCACGAGAAAGATACGCAGATCGTCCCGCCCGGCGGCCGGTCCGCCGCGCCCGATCCGGCCCGAGGTGTGAGGCCGCGCCGCGGCCGCGCGATCAGTCAAGCTCATGGTGCAACTCCGCGATGCCCCGTGCCGGCTGCCTCACCATCCGCCGTCAGCAGGAAAAGCCCGTGGCGCGCGGCGACCCCCGCATGCGCCTCCACGCTCCCGGCTGGAACGCCCAGCAGCGCGACCCCGGCGAGATTTGCCGCCGCCGCGGCATCGATGATGCCATCTATCGCATCGCCCGGCGAAACGGCGATGACCGCCACCGCCGAGCGATGACGCCGCGCGCGCCGGCCCCATTGGCGTAAACGGCTCGCGCGCGCGACGAGCGCATTGGCGCCCTCTCCACATTCGACCGCGAGCACGTGCCCACGGTCGACCACGGCGCCCGCGCAATCATAGAAGGGACGCAGCGCTGCGCGCACGGCGGCACCCTTCTGCGCGTCGTTCCGCTGCTGCGCGTTGGCCCTGTGCTTGCCGGCCTCTATGAACTGAACGGCCGTAGCGGCATCGCCCGCTCCCGGGCCGGCGGTGCCATCCGCAACGCCCTCGACGAAGATGCCGTTATCATCCGCCCGGCGGATCATCTCCGCGCGCTCGAGCGCAATGGCGCCATCGGCAAGCACGGCAATGCCGCGCAACTGCGCCTCGAGGGCGCGCGTCACCGTTTCGGGTCCGATGGTCGGGAGATCGACACGCATCTCCTGGCGCGGCTTCGGACGCTTGACGAGGACACCGCGTCTCTGCGCACCCGGCTGGCCTTTGCAGGATGCTGCCACGCCTCCCGCTGCGCGGTGCTCTATCAAACGCACCAGCATCGCATCGGTATTTTCCGCACCCTCGATCACCTCGATGCGCCCATCGGCGACGACCACCGCCTGACCGATGTCGAACGGGCCCAAGGCGCGCACCGCCTCGAAGCCAAGGGCAATATCCCGCATATCGTCGGCATTGGCGCGCAGCGCCCCCGCTGGTCCCTCGCGCACGGCGAGCGACGGCATCACCGCGACCGGCGATACCACCTTGAAACCCTTCTCTTCGAAGAAGCGAACGATCCGGCTCAAAAGGTTGTCGTCACCGGCCGAGCGCAGAATGCGGAATACCGCCGGCAGATTCAGCAGGGCTCCCAAGTCGGGCTTGAGCGAGGAAATATCGGGACGGCGCACCGCACCGACGATGACGAGGTCTGTAACGCCCGCCCGCCGCAAGGCACGCAGCATCGCCCCGATCTGCGCCCAGCCCACGCGCGTCAGCGGAAAGTCGCTGAGATCGCGGTCCCCCTCGCTGGCAATCGACACGATGTGGAGAGCACCGCCGTCCGCGCGGACATACTCGGCGATTTCGCGCGGCAAGCTGCCGGCTCCCGCCAGGATGCCGACAACGCGCGGCGCGGGTGGCATGCGATCAGTCCCCGGAGGTGTCTTTCGGCGTGCACAGGCTGCGCTTGCCGCCGGCACGGATGAAAGCGATGATCTCTTCCACGATCGGCTGCCCCCCGAACTCCTTGGCGACATCCTCCGTGCGCTCCGCGAGCGTTCCTTCCGCGGCAAACAGCGCGCGATAGGCGCGGCGCAGATTGTGGATGTCCTCGCGCGAGAAGCCGCGGCGCTGCAGGCCGACGATGTTGAGACCCGAAAGATGCGCGCGGTTGCCGAGCGCCATGCCATAGGGGATGAGATCGTTCTCGAGCCCGGACATGCCGCCGAGGAACGAGTGCGCGCCGACACGCGCGAACTGGATCACCGCCGCCCCGCCGCCAAGGATCGCGAAGTCACCCACGATGCAGTGCCCGGCGAGCATGACGTTGTTGGAGAACACGACGTTGTTGCCGACGTGGCAGTCGTGGCCAACATGGGAGTTGGCGAGAAACGCGCAGCGGTCGCCGATGGTGGTCGAAAGCCCTCCGCCCTCCGTGCCGGGGTTGAGCGTCACGCCCTCCCGGATCATGCAGTCGGCACCGATCGTCAGCGTCGAAGCCTCGCCGCGGTATTTGAGATCCTGCGGTTGATGGCCGATGGAGGCGAACGGAAAGATGCGCGTGCGCGGGCCGACGTGCGTGCGCCCCGTCACCACGACGTGGCTCATCAGCTCCACGCCATCGTCCAGCGTGACCTCCGGACCGATCACACAATACGGACCGATCTTCACACCGGCACCGAGTTTAGCGCCGGATTCGATCACCGCCGTCGGGTGAGCGGCCGCATCATCCATGCTTACCTGCCGCGAACGCGCGCGCTTCGGCGGTGTCGGCGAGCATGGCGCTGACCTCGGCCTCGGCCACCGTCTTGCCGTCGACCTTGGCTTCGCCGAAGAAGCGCCAGACGCGTCCGCGGTTGCGGATCTTCTTCACGTGGTAGTGGATCTGATCGCCCGGCAGCACCGGCTTGCGGAACTTCGCGCGGTCGATACCCATGAAGTAGACGAGCTCGGCGACGTAATCCTCGCCGAGGCTGTGCACGCACAGCGCCCCGGCGGTCTGCGCAAGCCCCTCGATGATGAGCACGCCCGGCATCACCGGATATTGCGGAAAGTGCCCCTGGAAGAAGGGCTCGTTGATGGTGACGTTCTTGACGCCGACGCAGCTCTTGTCGCCGTCCATGTCATAGATGCGATCCAGCATCAGGAACGGATAGCGATGCGGCAGCAGCTTCAGCACCCGGATGATATCGGCTGTGGCGAGCGCCGTCGTCGCCGTGGAGTCAGTCATATCGTTCATTCTCTTCGACCTCATACTGCAGCGCCGCGCCGCGCAATGGCTTCGCTTCAGTTACGCTTCGCCGGCACCGCTTTTGTCACCGCGCCGGCCTAGACGGGAAATGTGCGCCAACTCGCGCGCCCACTGGGTAAGCGGTTTGGCTGGCGTGCCGCCGACCTTCGCCCCCGCGGGCACATCCTTGGCGGGATGGCTCGCTCCGGCGACCTGAGCCCCCGAACCGATCTTGATATGGCCGACGGTGCCCGACTGGCCGCCCATGACGACGAAATCCCCGAGCTCCGTGGAGCCGGAGATGCCGACATGGGCCACGATCACGCAACAGCGTCCGACGACGACGTTGTGCCCGATCTGCACGAGATTATCAATTTTCGTGCCTTCCCCGATGACGGTGTCCTTAAGAGCCCCTCTATCGATCGTTGTATTGGCCCCTATTTCCACGTCGTCCTGGATCACCACGCGGCCGATCTGCGGCACCTTGAAGTGGCCCGCGGGCCCCATGGCGAAGCCGAAGCCATCCTGGCCGATGCGCGCGCCCCCGTGGATGATCACCCGGTCCCCGATGAGGGCGTGGAGGATGCTCGCGGAAGGGCCGATATAGCCCTCCCGTCCGATAGAGACTCGGTATCCGACCACCGCACCCGCCGCAATGCGCGTGCCGCGGCCGATGCGCGCCTCCGGGCCTACGACTGCGCCGGGCTCGACGATGACGCCCTCCTCCAGCTCCGCAGTCGGATGGATGGGCCCGCCCGCGGCGGAATCAGTAGCGGCGACCTGGGAGAAGCGGGCCTCTGGATAGAACAGCATCAACGCCTGCGCGAACCCACGGTAGGGATCGACGGCGAGCAGCTTGCCGGTGGTATCGGGCACCCGATCCGCGAGCGCCGGGAGCACCAGGCAGGCACCGGCCCGGGTGCTCTTCAGCTGATCGGCATACTTGCGATTGTTGAAGAAGGAGATGTCCCGCGGCCCAGCGTCGGTGAGCGTGCGCACATCCTCGATCATCGTATGGGCCGGTACGCCCGGCGCGATTTCCGCGCCTGTAGCCTTGGCAATTTCCGCAAGGCTGAAGGGTCCGGCCCGCTCGAAGAATCCGGGATGCTCCATGCTGTCACCTGCCGCCGGGAGGGGCGACGCTCCTTCAAATGCAAGCAAGGACGCCGAGGCGGGGCAGAGCCCCGCACCCGGCGATCTTATTAGCACCGAACGGGCGGAAAATCAGAACTTCGTCGCCGCGCCGAAGCGGAAGAACTGCTCGTCGTCGTAGCTCTGCTTGGAGAGCACCTTGGCGAAGTCCATGCGGATCGGACCCACCGGCGACTGCCACATCAAGCTCGCACCGACCGAGGAGCGGATAGCCGAGCTGTCGGCGAGACAAATGCCTGTCGCAGCATTTGGACTGGCGACGCCGCATTGCGTATTCAAAGCGTTTGCCTTGCCGCCTGCATCCCACAGAGAGCCCGCATCGGCGAACACGGCACCGGAGATACCGAGATCATCCGGAATGAACGGGATCGGGAAGCGAACCTCCGCGGTCGTCGCCCAGTAGTACTGACCGCCGAGAGAATCGCCCGTGAGAAGATCACGCGGACCATAGCCGGCACGGTCGAAGCCTCGGACCGTCTCACCGCCCTTGAAGAACAGGTCGATCAGACGAACGTCCTCACCACCCCAACCGGTAATCGAGCCGCCGACGGCGCGGGCGACGAACGTGATGTTATCGGTGATCGGGTAGTAGGCGCGAGCTTCCGCGGCGAGGCTGATGTACTGCACATCACCGCCGAGACCGGCAAAGTCGGCACCGGTCTGGAACCACAAACCCTTGGTCGGATTGCGCGGGTCGTTACGCAGGTCGTAGGTGAGCGTCGTGCCGACCATCGAGGTGTAGGACGTTCCTGCAGCATCCCAAATCGCGCGCGAGGCGTAGGGACTCACGTTGAAGATCGAGTCCCGTGAAGCCGTGTAGGAGGTCTGCATCCAAAGCTTTTCGGAAATCGGGAAGCCCAGGCGAAGGCTGCCGCCCGTCCGCCGGCTTTCGAAGCCCGATTGCCGGCTCTGGTCGACTTCCTTGTGGAACAGGTCGAAGCCAGCAGCGAGGTTGCGGTCGAGGAAGCGCGGCTCGGTGAAGCTGAGGTTCACCTGCAGGCGCTCCATGGAGCCCGAAAGCTGCAAGCGCAGGAACTGGCCGTTACCCATCAGGTTGCGTTCGGTGATGCTCACATCACCGATCACGCCTTCAGCCGTCGAGTAACCGGCACCGAAGGAAAGCTCACCCGTAGACTGCTCCACCAGCTCCACGTCGAGCACGACGCGGTCCTGCGAGCTGCCCGGACGGCGCTTCACTTCAACCGCCTTGAAGAGGCCGAGGTTCGTCAGGCGCTTCTTGGCCTGGTCGACCATCAGCGGGTTGTAGGCGTCACCCTCGGCCACCTTGAACTCGCGACGGATCACGTAGTCCTTCGTGCGCGTGTTACCCGAGACGTTGATGCGCTCGATGTAAACGCGCGGGCCCTCTTCGATCACGTAGTTGAGCGAGATCTTCCGGGTCACCGGATCCGGAACAGCCTGCGGGCGCACACGGGCGAAGGCATAGCCATCCTTGGAAACGGCGCCGGTCAGCGCCTCGACCGACTTGTCGATGAGCTGCGCGTTGTAGGTGTCGCCGTCCTGGGTCAGCACTTCGCCTTTGAATTTGGCGGGGTCGATGGAGGCAACGGTGCTCTCGACATTGATGGTGCCGAAATCGTAGGGCTCGCCCTCTTCGATCGAATAGGTGAGGAAGAAGCCGGAGCCGTCGCGATCGAGCTCAGCGTTTGCAGCCGTCACCTGCACGTCGGCATAGCCGTTCTTCAGGTAATACTGGCGCAGCAGCTCGCGATCGAGGTTCATACGGTCGGGATCGTAGATCGCCGTCCCTTTGAGGAAGTCGAACCAGCCCTTCTCCGTCGTGGAGATCACATCGCGGAGCTGGCTGTCGGAGAAAGCCTTGTTGCCGACGAAGTGGATGCCCTTGACCTTCGTGGCATTACCCTCGGCGATCTCGAACACGAGGTTCACGCGGTCCTGCTCGAGCTCGATGATCTTCGGCTCCACCGTCGCGGCATAGCGGCCCTGGCGACGGTAGACGTCCAGCACGCGCTGCACGTCGGCCTGGACGCGGGCACGGGTGAACACCGAGCGCGGCTTCAGTTGCACCTCGTTGCGCAGGGTCTCGGTATCGACCTCGCTGTTACCTTCGAAGGCAACCTGGTTGATGACCGGGTTCTCGACGACGGTGACGATGATGTCCGCGCCCGAGCGATCGATGCGCACGTCGGAGAACAGGCCAGTGCCGAACAGCGCCTTGATCGACCCGTCGATCTTCGCGGGGTCATAGGCACTACCGGTTGAGAATTGGAGATACGAGCGCACGGTCTCGGGCTCGACGCGCTTGTTGCCGTGCACCGTAATCGCTTGGATTGTTGCGCCCTGGGCATAGGCGGGCGCGGGATAAAATGCGCCGCCGACGCATATAAACCCCGACGCAGCCATCGCCACGAACAGAACAAGGCGACGGACGCTAAACGCAATGGCGTTGACCAAAGGCATTCGAGGCTATGCCCTCATTATTGCCGAATTCCCCCTCGGCAGCGATCCCGTCGGCTTCGGGAATCGTTACCGCATGACTGACACGTGCACCTGGAAACTGGGCCAAGATTTGGCCCGATTCTCTTTTGGGCGCGCTCCCCTGTGTAAATGTGTTCTTAACGATTCAGAAGCGCCTGTGGAAGTGGCAAGTTTACGCCACTGAACGCGATTTCAGCCTGCCCCCGTCCATCCGCGCCATACCCGCAATAAATCGTTCAAATTCACGTAGACCATGAGCATGAGCACCAGGGCCACGCCGATCTGGAAACCGATTTCCTGCATGCGCCGGCTCAAGGGGCGGCGCATAACGCCCTCGATCGCGTAATAAACAAGATGTCCACCGTCCAGCACGGGGATCGGCAGCAGGTTCAGGAAGCCGATGTTCGCGGAAATGAAGGCGATCCAGCGCAGCAGTGGCTCCATCCCCCCCTCCGCCACGCGGGCCGTCACCTGGGCCATCAGGATCGGCCCACCCATCTGGTCGGCCGCCTGCCGCTGGGTGACGATGTCGCCGATGCCCTGAATTGTATGCGCGATGTTGGAGTAGGTCTCGCGCACACCGAGCCGCAGTGCCTCGAAGGCGCTGACGCTCTTGGCGTCCTTCAGACCCGCTATGCTCGACGGCGTGATGCCGATGAGCCCACGCCGGAACGTGCCGCCGAAGCTGTCAGGCTGCTCGTGGACCTCCGGGGTCACCTCGAGGGAGATCTTCTCCCCGTTGCGCTCGATATCGAACTTGAGCGGCCGCCCGCCGTTCACGCCGACGACCCGCTGCACATCCTCGAAGCCCTCGACCGTCCACCCATCGATGCCGCGGATGACGTCGCCCGGCTGGATGCCTGCAACCGCGGCGGGCATACCCGCCTTCACCTCACCCACCACCGGGGTGATCGTCCGCACGCCGAAGGCCATGTTGACGGCGGCATAAACCACTATAGCCAAAATGAAATTTGCGAGCGGCCCCGCCGCCACGACGGCCGCGCGCTGCCACAGCGCCTTGTTCTGGAAGGCGCCGGCGCGCTCGCTTGCCGTCATGCGCTCCAGCGCATCGGGCGACGGCTGGCTGGCGGCATTTTCATCGTCGACGAACTTCACGTAGCCGCCGAGCGGGATCCAAGCGAAGCGCCAGCGCGTGCCCTTGCGGTCCGTGAAGCCGAAAATTTCCCGGCCGAAGCCGATGGAGAACGTCTTGACTGTCACGCCGCACCAGCGCGCGACGATGAAGTGACCGAACTCGTGGACGAAGACCACGATCGTCAGCACCACCAGGAACTGCGCAATCGTGATCAGAACCCCCGGCGTCGAGGTTGCTACGTTGGCCAGCGTCAGCATCGTTCTCCTGTCTTTCGCGAAGCCCGCCGGCTTCCCGGCGGTAGCGCGAATCCATTGAGGATACGCACGAAAAGCGGCAATTTCGGAGCCCGTCCCCGCGGCTACAGGGACCGGCTAGACATAGCGACCAAGCAGCGATTGTGCCAGTCGGCGCCCGGCGGAATCCGCCGCCAGAACATCGCTCAGCCCTCCGGGGGCGACGATGAGCCCTTCCCCATCCGCCGCTTCCAGCGTGTCGGCGACGTTGCGGGCGATATCGAGAAACCCGATTTTGCGGGCCAGGAAGGCCTCGACGGCGATTTCGTTCGCGGCGCTGAGGATGGCCGGCGCCGTGCCGCCCCGCGCCAGAGCATCGCGCGCGATGGTTAACGCCGGGAAGCGGACCTCGTCCGGCGCCTCGAAGGACAGCGTGCCGATAGCCGCAAGGTCGAGGCGCTGCGTCGGCGCATCCATGCGGTGGGGCCAGGACAGCGCCAGCGCGATCGGTGTCCGCATGTCCGGGCACGCCATCTGGGCGATGACCGAGCCGTCCCGAAAGGCGACGAGGCAATGGACGATCGACTGCGGATGGATGACCGCCGCCAGCTGCTCGGCGCCAACCGGAAACAGGTGATAGGCCTCGATCAGCTCCAGGCCCTTGTTCATCAGGGTGGCGGAATCGATCGTGATCTTCGCGCCCATCGCCCAGTTGGGGTGCCGCAGCGCCTGTTCCGGCGTTGCATGCTGGAGCTGCTCGGTAGTCCAGGTACGGAACGGGCCGCCCGAAGCCGTGAGCGTGATCCGCTCGACGCTTTCGAGCGCCGCCCCCGCGAGGGCCTGCAGCGCCGCCGAGTGTTCGCTGTCCACCGGCAACAGCTCGGTTCCAGCATCCGCAACGGCGGCCATGAAAACTTCGCCTGCCGAGACGAGACACTCCTTGTTCGCGAGCGCCAGGCGCTTGCCCTGCCGAACCGCCTCGAACGTCGGTGCCAGCCCCGCTGCGCCGATGATCGCGGCCATCACGCAGTCCGCCGGTTCGGCAGCGGCCGCAACGACGGCATCGGGTCCGGCTTCCGCCATTATGCCCGTACCGGCCAGCGCCTCCTTGAGCGCACCATAGTGCGAGGCGTCACCGATAACCGCGACGCGGGCTCCCGTGCGTCGGGCGGCGTCCGCCAATCCCTCGGCATTCGTCTGTGCCGTCAGGGCGACGACCGAGAACGCATCGCGGTTGCGCTCGACGAGATCGAGCGTGCTCTTGCCGATCGAGCCGGTCGCCCCGAGCACTGTAAGAGTATGCGGCGTTTCGCTTTTCCCGTCCGCGCGGCGAGGTCCCGCCGGGAAGCTTCGCGCCATGCCTCTGCCCTGCGGGTGCATCTAGAATCCGAACAAAAGTGCACGTGCCGGCGCGTGCGCGTCGATAGCGAGGGCGAGAAGACCGGCAACCGATGCAGCCGCGACGAGGCTGTCCATCCGGTCCATGAAACCGCCGTGTCCAGGAATGAGGTCGCTGGCATCCTTGAGGTCGAAGAGGCGTTTCAGCGCCGATTCGGCAAGGTCTCCCGCCTGGGCGACGAAGGCGAGCGCGATGCCGACGAGGATCAAGCGCAAAGGATCTGCCGCAGGCTCGAGCATGGCGAAGATGGCCCCCGATGCTGCGCCTGCGCTCAGCGCACCGATGAATCCCGCCCAGGTTTTATTGGGTGATACGCGCGGCCAGAGCTTGGGGCCCCCGAATGTGCGCCCGGAAGCATAGGCCGCCGTATCCGACGACCAGACGACCGCGAAGATGAACAGCACCGCCGTGAACCCGAACGGCTCGTCGCTGCGCAGCCAAAGGAGCGTCACCGCCGGCAACCCGACATAGAAGACGCCCAGCGCCGACAGGCGCGCCCCGCGGCCGATATAGAGCGGGACGAGTGTGATCGCGGCAATGGCGAGCACCGCTATGGCCGGCGCCGCGTAGCCGACTGCTGAGAGCGCGATGGCCGCCATGACCGCCGCCGCATGCACGAAGAAGCCGACGTCGAAGGAGGCGCCGCGCACCAGCCGGCCCCATTCCCAGCACATGACCAGCGCGCAGGTCAGCACGAGCACGGCGAACGGAAGCGGCCCCGTATAGGCGAGCCCGAACGCGATCGCTGCGAGCACCGCACCCGAGAGAATGCGCAGTTTGAGGTTGCTGGAGATCAGTGGCATCGCCCCCGGCTCCGTAGCTGCGGCGTTATCGGGCATGGCGCCTCACATCGCCGAATGCCGCGAGCGCCCGCCGAAGCGGCGGTCCCGGGCGCGGAAGCGGGCAATGGCTTCCTCCAGCAGCTCGCGGCCGAAATCCGGCCAATAGGCATCGAGGAAAACGAACTCCGTGTAGGCGCACTGCCAAAGCAGAAAGTTGGAGATGCGCATTTCTCCGCTGGTGCGAACCAGCAGATCGGGATCTGGAATGCCGGCGGTGTCGAGGGTGGCGCTGATGCGCTCCACCGTGATGTCGGCAACCTGCAATGTCCCGGCGGCCACTTCCGCCGCGAGGGTGCGCGCCGCCTTCGCGATCTCCCCGCGCGCGCCGTAATTGAAGGCGATGATGAGCGTAATCGCACTGTTGTTGCGCGTCAGCTCGACCGCCTCGTCGATGAGGGCCATCAGCTCGGGATCGACGTTCGCACGCTCGCCGATGACGCGGATCATCACCCCCGCGTGGTGCAGCTCGGCAAGGTCCCGGCGGATGAAGCGCTTCATCAGCCCCATCAGATCATCGATCTCGTCCGCGGGGCGCGTCCAGTTCTCCGATGAGAAGCTGTAGAGCGTCAGGTACGGGATGCCGAGCTCGATGGCCGCCCGCACGGTGCGCCGCACCGCTTCGACGCCGTTGCGGTGACCAACGGCGCGCGGTAGCCCGCGTTCACTGGCCCAACGCCCATTGCCGTCCATGATGATGGCGATGTGCTGCGGCTGAGCGCCGTCGCGCTCGTTCGCTGCAGGCTTTGTCTGGATTTCCGTCACCGGCGACAGACTTCCGATTTGAGGGCCCATTGCGAAGGCCGCGCGACGGAGGATAGCGGAATTGGCGCCACCCTCAAAGCTTCAGACCTTGTGGATCTCGGCCTCCTTGTTGGCCAGCGTCTCATCGATGTCCTTGATGAGCCGGTCGGTGAGCTCCTGGACCTTGGTGGACGACTTGTGATGGTCGTCCTGGCTGATCTTGCCGTCCTTCTCCAGTTTCTTGAGAAGGTCCATGCCTTCGCGGCGCACGTTGCGCACCGCCACGCGGCAGCTCTCGGCGTATTTATGGGCGAGCTTGGCGAGCTCGTTGCGGCGGTCAGCGGTGAGCATGGGAATCGGCAACCGCAGCAGCGTGCCGTCGATCACCGGGTTGAGCCCGAGGTTCGCCTCGCGGATCGCCTTGTCGACGGCGGAGACGTTCCCCTTGTCCCAGACCTGCACCGAGATGGTGCGCGGCTCGGGAACCGAGACGGTAGCGACCTGATTGAGCGGCATCTTGGCGCCGTAGACCGTGACCTGGACCGGGTCGAGCAGGTGCGAGCTGGCGCGCCCCGTGCGCAACCCCGAAAGATCGCGCTTCAGCACGTCGAGCGCGCCGCGCATCCGCTTTTCCAGGTCGTTGAGATCGAATGTCGCCATTGCTGCCTCCCGCCGGCGCGTCGAAGCGAGACGATCGCTCCATGGCCGGCATTTCAGGTCGTTTCATTCGCCGGACATAAAATCCGGCGGCTCAAATCGGTCACTCGATGACCGTCGCGCGGCCCTCGCCGCGTAGAACTTTCAAGAGGTTGCCCGGCTCTTCGATCGAGAAGACAATTACCGGAAGTCCGTTGTCGCGAGCAAGCGCGATTGCCGCGCCGTCCATCACCTTGAGATCGCGCGCCAAAACCTCCGCATAGCCGAGGCGGTCGAAGCGCTTGGCCTCGGCATTTTTACGTGGGTCGCTATCATAGACGCCGTCGACCTGCGTCGCCTTCGCGACCGCCTGGCAATCCATCTCTATGGCGCGCAGGGTTGCAGCAGTATCCGTGGTGAAGAACGGGTTGCCCGTTCCGGCCGCGAAAACGACGACGCGCCCTTCTTCCATGTGGCGCAGGGCCTTGGGGCGAACGTAGCTCTCGCAGACGGTGGGCATTGGAATGGCCGAAAGCGCCCGCGCCGGCACCTTGGCACGCTCCAGCGCGTTTTCCAGCGCGAGCGCGTTCATCACGGTCGCCAGCATGCCCATGTAGTCGGCGGTGGCGCGCTCCATGCCCTTTGCGGCGCCTGCCAGTCCGCGAAAGATGTTTCCGCCACCGACGACGACGGCAATCTCCACGCCGGCTGCGACCGCTTCGGCGATATCCTGCGCCAGGCGCTCGACGACATCCATATCGATGCCGAAGCCGGCCTTGCCCATCAGGGCCTCGCCGGAAAGCTTCAGAAGAAGCCGCTTGTAGACGAGCCCGGATGCCCCGCCTGCCCCGGCCGTCGATGCCGCTGCCATGAGTGCCTCCTCGTTTCCGCGGCCGCGCGGCCCCCGGCGCCAGCCGGCCGCCGGGCCCTAGCTAACCCGGGCGGCGGAGATTCGCCTAGGGCGCGCCCATCGACGCGCCCTGGCTCACAGTTCGTGCACGCTCAGTTGCCGCCAGCCGCAGCGGCGACCTCGGCAGCGAAGTCGTCTTCTTTCTTCTCGATGCCCTCGCCCAGGCCATAGCGCACGAAAGCGGCGAGCTTTACGGGACCGCCCGCCTTGCCCTCGGCTTCCTTGACGGCCTGCGACACGCTCTTGGAAGGATCGTGAATGTAGGACTGATCGAGGAGGCAGTTGTCCTTGGCATAGCTCTTCATGCCGCTGGCGACGATCTTCTCGATCACCTGCGGAGGCTTGCCCTGGTTCTTGTCGGCGAGGATCGCCTTCTCGCGCTCCAGCACCTCGGCCGGCACGCCTTCGATATCGAGGGCAACCGGATTGGTGGCTGCAATGTGCATCGCGATCTGGCGTGCGAGAGCCTCGAGCTCTGCGGTGTTCTTGCCGGACGATTCGAGCGCGACCAGCACGCCGATCTTGCCGAGGCCCGGCGCGACCTGGCCGTGCACGTATGAGCCCACGACGCCCTCGGAAACCTCCAGCACGGCCGCGCGGCGGACGCTCATGTTCTCGCCGATGGTGGCGATGAGCTCCTTCACCTGCTCCTCGACCGTGTGCGACTTGCCCGGATAGGCCGTGGCAAGAAGCGTTGCGACGTCGCCCTTCGCGGAGCCGGCCAGCGAGGTGATGTTCGTCACCATCTCCTGGAACTGCTCGTTGCGGGCAACGAAGTCGGTCTCGGAGTTCACCTCGACGACCGCACCCTTGGTGCCGGCGGTCGAAATGCCGATTAGGCCTTCTGCGGCAACACGGCCGGCCTTCTTGGCGGCCTTCGAAAGACCCTTCTTGCGCAGCCAGTCGATGGCCGCCTCGATGTCGCCCTTGGTCTCGGTGAGCGCCGCCTTGCAGTCCATCATGCCGGCGCCGGTCTTTTCACGCAGTTCTTTAACGAGACTCGCGGAAATGCTCATGGATCGGCTCATTAGCTAGGCGGGCGCCCATGGCTCTCGGCCTACGGTGCGCCCGCGGGTTAGCAGAAGACGAAGCGGCCGCCGGGCGCGGCCAGCCCGTCAGACGGCGGCTGATTCCACCAGCTTCTTGGCCTGCTCGGGCCACTTCTCGGTCTCGATCTGGCCCTTCAGCTTCAGCTTGCGGTCGAGCGCAGCGGTCTGATCGGCGTCGAGATCGGCAATCTGCCAGAAGTGGAAGACACCGGCATCGTTGAGGCGCTGCTCGAGCTTCGGCGAAATGCCGGTGATGCGCTTCAGGTCGTCAGGCTCGCCGCGTGCCGCCTCGATGCCCTTGAACTCCGTGGGCAGGCTTTCGGCGGGCGGGGCGTCCGAAGCGCCGATGTCGACGCCCGCTGCCGTCTGGCTGCGTTCCAGGCCATCGAGCGCGGCGCGCGCGATGAGATCGCAGTAGAGCGTGATGGCGCGGCCGGCGTCGTCGTTGCCGGGAACCGGGAAGTCGATGCCGTCCGGATCGCAGTTGGTGTCGACGATGGCAACGATCGGAATGCCCAGCTTGCGGGCCTCCTGGATGGCGATGCTCTCCTTGTTCGTGTCGATGACGAACAGGAGGTCCGGCGTGCCGCCCATGTCCTTGATGCCGCCCAGCGCCTGGTTGAGCTTGTCGCGCTCGCGCGTGAGGTTCAGGATCTCTTTCTTGGTGCGGCCCTGCGGATCGGCAAGGATGTCGTCGAGCTGACGCAGGCGACGGATAGACTGGGAGATCGTCTTCCAGTTCGTCAGCGTGCCGCCGAACCAGCGATGGTTGATGAAGTACTGGGCGCTGCGCTTGGCCGCCTCGGCGATCGAATCCGAAGCCTGGCGCTTGGTGGCGACGAACAGCACGCGCCCGCCGCTGGCGACCGTGTCGGAGATCTTCACCAGCGCCTGATGCAGCATCGGCGTCGTCTGGGTGAGATCGATGATATGGATATTGTTGCGGGCGCCGAAGATGAAGGGCGCCATCTTGGGGTTCCAGCGGTGCGACTGGTGACCGAAGTGAACGCCAGCTTCCAACAGCTGACGCATATTGAACGCGGGAAGCGTCATGGGTGGTCCTTTTCCGGTTGATCCTCCGCGAACCCTTGAAGAAGAGCACTCCCTTGGGTTTGGGAGCAGTCCACCGGAGCGCCGGGCGGGGCTTTCAATCCGCCAAACGCAAGGTTCGCGTGTGAGATGGCGCGCTTATAGAGTCTTGACCCGGAAATGACAAGCTACCCAACATTTCTGGTCCAAAATCCGGGGTCTAGCCCCACAATCGGTGGCATGAACAACAACATTATACATGTCCGCGCCCTGCAGCTCGGGGAACGTATCGAGCTCAAGGGCCTGGAACGTGAAGACGCATTCTCGACCTCGCCCCTCGCTTTTCGCACCAGCGGGAACGGCATCGCTGCGCTCTTCAAAACCGGGGCAGCGGTATTCATCGCCATGAACCCCGTCGATGAGGAGCAGCTGATCTCCGGGCTCGCCGACCGCATTGTCGCCCCGCTCATCGAGCGGGAGGCCGAGAGCGCCCGCCTCCTCATCCGCCAGGACGAGGATGGCCTCGTACTGCCCTCCGGCGATCTCGTGATCAAATCCGCCGACACCGACCGGCTGCTGCTCGTCGCCGAGGCCCTCGCGATGAGCGTGGCGTTCGCCTACGACGAGCGCCGCCTCGGCGCCGCCTTCGACCGCATCGATACCATCGCCCAGACGCTCCAGCTCCGGCGGCTGCCCTCCAGCGCCCACGGAGAGTTGCTGGAGCAAATCGGCGAAGCCCTGATGATACAGCAGCGCCTCGCCGCCCGCGTCGACCTCGATGAGAAGCCGGACGTGCTGTGGGACCATCCAGAGCTCGAACGCTTCTGGGCGCGTCTCGTCGAGGAATACGACCTCACCCAGCGCGGCCGCGCCATCTCGCGCAAGCTGGAAGTGATCCGCGGCACGGCCGATACCCTGACGGACCTCTTCGCGACGCGCACCTCGCACCGGCTCGAGTGGTACATCATCGCTCTGATCGCGATCGAGATCGTCCTCAGCCTCTACGACCGCATTCTCTAAAGGCGGCTGGGGGGCAGCTGCCGCGCTCCACGGGGTGATCGCCACGGCTCTGCACGCACTGGCGCGGACGTTCTAAGGCGCCGCTGCGTGCCCGGGCCGGGGCGCGATCTCGGCGCGCTGTTGCCTATCCCGGCGCGGATTGGGCATCGGCGCCATGGCGGGCTGGTCGTAGCGGTTGCTCTTCGCGTTGATCGGCAGGCAGTGACTGAACCGCTTGGCGGTTTCCTCGGTCACGATGGCGATGGCCGTGAAGCCCTGCCCCATCCAGTCCTGCAGCACGCTCACCCGGTCCTCGGCGACGGCGACGCGGCCCTCGGTGCCGGTGACATCGTTCTCCCACACATGCAGGAACAGGCAGCTTCCGTTCTTTGCGGCGCGGCGGGCTGGATAGTCGACGAAGATGCCCTCGCGCAGCGTCGGCACGGTGGCCATGTCTTCGCTCTTGGCCGAGCGCACGAGCGCCTTGTCGATGATCTTGCCGTAGTAGATCGACGCGGGATCGCGCACGCAGAAGCTCTTGCCCGGCGCCAGCTTCATGAAGCCTTTCACGGGCCGCGCCTTGAGGCCGAACGGTGCCGACATGCGGAAGATGCCTGCGGGCGTGCGGTTGTCGCCTTCCGTCTTGATCGGCTCGTCTTTCTTGGCGAGGTGGCTGAAGGTCTGCGCCCAGCCGATGCCGGCGCTGCCCACGACGGCGGGCTCAGGCGGGCCGGCCCGGAACCAGGTTGCATCGCCTGGCGAGCGGCGCTCGAAGGTGTGCAGCGTCGCCTGCACCGATTTCATGTCGGGCACGGTGACCACGATGAGACGCGTGGCCCGGTGCAGCGGACGCGGGCAATAGGTTGTCGCCGTCGCGTCGGCGGCGAAGAGGGTGAGCAGCGCGGCGGTGGCAGCGAGGCTTGAGCGGAGCACGACGAAAGCCCTTTGCACAAATTTTATCGACGTTGTGCAAAGGCAATTTTAGGCGTCAGATCTCTAACACTTCGACAACGCCGGGGACGGTGGCGAGAATTCCCGCCTGCAACGGCGAAACGTCATAGCGGCCCGGCGCGATGAACTCGATCTCGCGCCCGCGCTCGCCCACCTTCAGCACAAGGCGCACCTCGCCCTTGCCGCCGGGCTTCAGCCGCGCCTTGAGTTGTGCCAGCGCGTTGCCCTTCCCGTTGCCGATCGCATCGCCGTCGAGCACGACGCGCAGACCGCTTTGCAGCGCAGCAACGGCGTCGTCGAGTGATCGCAGCGCTTCAACGCGCATCTTCACCGTGTCGCCGTCGCGCTCCGCTGAAACGCTGAGAAGCACCGGCGTGCCGGGCTCCAGAAGGTGCCGGCTCGCCGCGAGCGTCTCGGAGAAGATCACCGCCTCGAACTGGCCCGTCATGTCGGAGAACATGCCGAAGGCGAACTTGTTGCCCTTCTGCGAGCGCCGCTCGCGCGCGGAGATTACGATACCGGCGAGCTGTCCGCCCGTGGCACCGCGCTCGGTGAGCGCTTCGAACTCTGCATAGCGCCGCACGCCGAGCTTCTGCAGCGCCTTCTCGTACTGGTCGAGCGGATGGCCCGACAGATAGAACCCGATGGCATCGAACTCGTGCGACAGCCGATCCATCGGCGTCCAGCCCATCACCTCACGCAACTGCAGCTGCGGAGATCCGCCACCGCCGCCCGGCGCCGCGCCCATCGAGAAAAAGTCGGCCTGCCCTTCCGCCTTCTCCTGCTCCATGCGCTGCGCCAATTCGAGGATCTGGTCGACGTTGGCGGCAACGAGTGCGCGGTTCGGCTCCAGCGCTTCGAAGGCGCCCGCAGCCGCCAGCGTTTCGATGGCGCGTTTGTTCAGCGCCTTCGGGTTGAGCCGCGCGGCAAAGTCGGAGAGTGTCGCAAACCTCCCGTTCGCCTTGCGGTCTTCCACCACGGTCGAAACGGCAGCCGCGCCGATGTTCTTCAGCGCGGCGAGCGAATAGCGGATCGCACCGGGCTTCTCGCCCGCGCCCGCCTCGGCGAGGAAATCGACCTCCGAGGCATTGACGCACGGCGGCTTCACGGTGATGCCGCTGCGCCGCGCTTCCGCCGCGAACATCGCGAGCTTATCGGTGTTGCTCATGTCGAGCGTCATGGAGGCGGCGAGAAACTCCTCGCGGAAGTTCGCCTTCATGTAGGCCGTGTGATAGCTGACGAGCGCATAGGCCGCCGCGTGCGATTTGTTGAAGCCATAGCCGGCGAACTTGTCGACCAGCTCGAAGATGTAGGTGGCGTCCTTCTTCGACACGCCCCGCTCGACCGCGCCCTCCACGAACTTGGCCTGGTGGCGCGCCATCTCGGCCTTGTCTTTCTTGCCCATGGCGCGACGCAGAACGTCGGCCTGGCCAAGCGAGTAGCCGCCCATCACCTGCGCGATCTGAATGACCTGCTCCTGATAGATGATCACGCCGTAGGTCTCGGTGAGGATTCCCTTCAGCATGTCGTGCAGGCAGTCGACCGGCTCCTCGCCGTGCTTGCGGTTGATGTAGGTCGGGATGTTGTCCATCGGGCCGGGGCGGTAGAGCGCCACCATGGCGATGATGTCCTCGAAGCGGTCCGGCTTCAGCCGCTTCAGGCTTTCCCGCATGCCCGTGCTTTCGAGCTGGAACACGCCCACCGTATCGGCCCGCGCCAGCAGCTCGTAGGATTTCTTGTCGTCGAGCGGCAGCTTGGAAAGATCGATGTCGATGCCCCGCCCGCGCTTCACGAGGTCGACGGCCTTCTTCAGGACGGTGAGCGTCTTGAGGCCGAGGAAGTCGAACTTTACGAGGCCCGCCGCTTCGACGAGCTTCCAGTTGAACTGCGTGACCGGCGAGTGTGTCTTCGGATCGCGCGTGACTGGCACCAGCTCGACGAGCGGCCGGTCGCCGATGACCATGCCCGCGGCGTGCGTCGAGGCGTGGCGGTAAAGACCTTCTAGCTTCGTCGCGATCTCGACGAGCCGCGCGACCATCGGATCGTTGTCGATCTCTTCCTGAAGCTTCGGCTCGTCCTCTATCGCCTGGGGCAGAGTGACGGGATTGGCGGGATTGTTCGGCACGAGCTTGCAGAGCCGGTCCACCTGCCCGTACGGCATTTGCAGCACGCGGCCCACGTCGCGCAGCACCGCGCGCGCCTGCAGCTTTCCATGCGTGATGATCTGCGCAACGCGGTCGTGCCCGTACTTGTCCTGCACATACCGGATCACCTCGTCGCGCCGGTCCTGGCAGAAGTCGATGTCGAAGTCCGGCATCGACACGCGTTCGGGATTGAGGAAGCGCTCGAACAGCAGGCCGAACCGCAGCGGATCGAGATCGGTGATGGTGAGGGTCCATGCAACGAGCGAGCCTGCGCCCGAGCCGCGCCCTGGCCCCACGGGCACGCCCTGCGACTTCGCCCACTTGATGAAGTCCGACACGATGAGGAAGTAGCCGGGAAACTTCATGCGCTCGATCACATCGAGCTCGTAGGCGAGACGCTTGTCATAGTCCTCGCGCGTGAAACCTTCCGCGATCGGCGTCACCGAAAGGCGCGCATCGAGGCCCGCCTGCGCCTGCTTGCGTAATTCCTCGGCTTCGAGCGTCGCCACTTCCTCGGGCGTCAGATCCCTGTCGGCGGCGACGAACCGCGGCAGGATCGGCTTGCGCCCGCGCGGACGGAACGCGCAGCGTTTGGCGATCTCGATGGTATTGTCGAGCGCTTCCGGCAGATCGGCGAAAACCTCCACCATCGCCTCGGCGCTCTTGAAATCGTGCTCGCGCGTGACGCGGCGGCGGTCGTCCTCGACGACATAGCGTCCCGCCGCGATGCACAGCAGCGCATCGTGCGCCTCATAGTCGTCGGGTGTTGCGAAGTAGGCTTCGTTGGTGGCGACGATGGGGATGTTCTTCGCATAGGCGAGATCGAGCAGCAGCGCCTCGACCTCGTGCTCCGATCTCAGCCCATGGCGCTGCAGCTCGACGTAGAGGCGGTCGCCGAACATCCCGAGCATGCGGTCGAGGCGCGATGCGGCGAGGCCCGCCTGCCCTTCCCGCAGCGCGCGGTCGATGGGACCATCCGGTCCGCCCGTGAGCGCGATGAGGCCCTCCGCGTGCTCGGCGACGACGTCGGCGGTCGTGTGGGCCGCTTCCACCTCCGGTGCATCGAGATGGGCGCGGCTGACGAGCTTGAGCAGATTGGCATATCCGGCCTCGTTCATCGCCAGAAGCGCGATGTTGCCGTCGCCGGGCCCGCGTGCCTGCGGCGCACCGCGCTCGCTTGCATCGTGGCGGCGGTCGGCGAAATCCACCGTCAGCGATACGCCCACGATAGGCTGGATCCCCGCATCCGCGAGCTTGTCGGAAAACTCCAGCGCCCCGAAGAGATTGTTCGTGTCGGTGAGGCCCAGCGCCGGAAAATTCTGGGCAGCCGCGAGCTTCGCCAGCTTGCCGATGGGCAGCGCACCCTCCAGCAGCGAATAGGCGGAGTGCACCTTGAGATGCACGAAGCGCGGATGCGGCGTGCCGGCGGGCTGCGCGGGCGTGGGCTGGCGAGTCGGTGCATTCATCGCGCCATTGTAGAGGTTTGCCCGGCGACACCCAAGAGCGGCACTGCCGCTATCCCCTGTCGGACAAAGCAATGCGGATGCCGTTGTCATGCCTTCCTGCGGCCGGCGGCGACCGAAGAACCGAAATGTACCTGGCGCTGAGCGACATCCACTCCGTGAACGCCATTCGTTGAATAGCGTTTTTCTAAAACAAACTACAACCCACACATGAAATAACAATAAGAATGCACATTGCGCTGCCAAACAAAAATAACAACATAATTGCATTATTAAAACAGTGTTTTTGACAATTTATCGGGCGAAACAACTCATTTTTATTGCTTACAACCTTGACTCGATAGATCGTTTTTATTGCACCTAAGGTTGAGTTTTTTCGCCGCCACACAGCGTGTCGCGGAACGGGTCGTCGTGTCTCGAGCGCCTGGGCGGTTATTCGATTTTCCAGAGGGGATACCAATGACTAAGCACAGCATGGCAAAACTCGCTTGTGCCGCTCTCAGCGTCTGCTTCGTCCATGATGTAGCGTCAGCACAAACAATTTACGGACCCGGAGCGAGCGCCACCGGCGCACAATCAACGGCGATCGGTGAAAACGCGAACGCGTCCGGAGACGGGGGCACGGCTCTGGGCTATGGCTCCAGTGCCATCGGCAACTGGCAAACCACAGCCATCGGAACCAACGCGTCGGCAGTCGGCGACGGCTCGACAGCCGTGGGTGGCACCGCAAATGCTGGTGGCCGTGACAGCATCGCGATCGGAAACAATTCGAGTTCCGCAGGCATCTACGGCACTGCCGTGGGAAGCGGTGCAAGCGCCGACGGCACCGGCAGTGTGTCGGTCGGTTCAGGCTCCAACGCCACAGGGTTTCGCGGCATAGCCATCGGTGACAACGCCGCCGCGGCCGGAGGCAGCAGCATCGCTCAGGGTGCGTTCGCAAGTGCGACGGCCGACTATGCCAACGCCATAGGTCAGGCGAGTCAGGCGACCGCCGTGGGTGCGAGCGCCTACGGCTCCGGAGCAACGGCCAGTGGCGTGAGCGCGTCGGCGTTCGGTGACGGAGCCCTTGCTTCGGGGGCAAGCGCTACGGCGACGGGCAACTATGCCGGCGCCTCGGGTGCGCAGGCTGCAGCCTATGGCTATAACGCCAAAGCGGTCGGCGACCAGAGCACTTCGCTCGGCCAGAGCAGCAACGCGCTCGGCGTGGAAAGCATCGCCGTGGGCAGCGGGGCCAACGCCACCGACGTGGGCTCGACGGCGATCGGATCTAACGCGTTGTCTTCCGGCACCTATGGCTCTGCGATGGGCTATGGCGCCAACGCCTCCGGTGCTCAAAGCACCGCCTTTGGTTATGCGGCAAGCGCCGCTGGCGCGAGTAGCGCTGCGTTCGGAGCAAACAGCTCCGCCGCAGCCGACAACAGCGTAGGCTTGGGTGCCAACTCGGCCGCGAATCGCGGTGCCATGTCCGGGTATCAAGCGGCTTATCTCAGCGCGCCGCAGAATTCGGTCGGTGAGGTTTCCGTCGGCAGCGCCGGCGCGGAACGGCAGATCACCAACGTCGCCGCCGGCTCGGCGGGGACCGACGCCGTCAACGTCAATCAGCTCAACGGCGCCGTCAACGGCATCAACAACAACATCGGCAACCTTTCAAACAGCATCAACCAGCTGGGCGCCGAGCTCGCCGACACCAAGGACCTCGCCAAAGCCGCGGGCTCGCTTGGATTGGCAGCGGCCCAGATCCGCTACGACGATCGTCCCGGCAAGCTTTCGCTCGGCCTTGGCGGCGGCCTCTATGAGGGCGAAACCGCTGCCATCGTTGGACTTGGATACACGTCCGTGGATCAGTTCTGGCGGGCGAACATCTCAGGCGGCGTGTCCCGCAATTCCAACGCCGGTGGCGGCGCCGGCGTGAGTTTCACGCTCAACTAAGAGGCACCGTGCGAGGGGTGCCGGATATTGTGCCTGCGCCCCTCGCACGATCTATCCGCGCTGTCATTCGTTCAGCGCACCGACAGCGGCTGCACTTCCACGAGAAGCCCGCCTTCGAGGCGCAACACACGGTCCATGCGGCGCGCAAGGTCGAGATTGTGCGTGGCGATCAGCGCCGCGACGCCCGTCGTCCGGATGAGATGGATGAGCGCCTCGAACACGTGCTCGGCGGTTTGCGGGTCGAGGTTTCCGGTCGGCTCGTCCGCGAGGATGAGCCGCGGATCGTTGGCGAGCGCGCGGGCGATGGCGGTGCGCTGCTGCTCGCCGCCCGAAAGCTGCGCCGGACGGTGATCGACGCGCTCGGCAAGGCCCATCGTCGTGAGCAGCTGGCGTGCACGCTGCGACGCCTCGCGGCGCGAGCTGCCGCGGATCATCTGCGGGATGACGACATTCTCCAGCGCGGAGAATTCCGGCAGCAGCTGGTGGAACTGATAGACGAACCCCATCTCGACGCGGCGCACGCGCGTGCGGTCGCCATCGCCCATGCCCGAGCAATCGCGGCCGTTGACGAACACGTGCCCGCTATCGGGCGTCTCCAGAAGGCCGGCGATATGCAGCAATGTCGACTTGCCGGCGCCCGAAGGCCCGACGAGCGCCACCGCCTGCCCCGGAAAGATGTCGGCGCAGGCGCCATTCAGCACCGCGATGCGTCGCTCACCCTGGTGGAAGACGCGCACGAGCTTGTCGAGCCGCAGCACCGGTTGCGCGTGCTGAACGGCTTGCCGGCCGTTCTCCCGTGCGGCGAGAAGCTCCTCGGCGAGAATTGTCATGCGGGCGTCGCTCATTCGTAGCGCAGAGCCTCCACCGGATCGAGCGTGGAAGCCCGCCACGAAGGATAGAGCGTAGCGAGCACGGAAAGCGCGAGGGCCATCCCGACGATAGCCGCGGTCTCGCGCGGCTCCATGTCGGCCGGCAGGCGCGTCAGGTAGTAGACGTTCGGATCGAACAGCGTCGTGCTCGTCATCCACGAGATGAACTCGCGGATGCTCTCGATATTGAGGCAGAACACGATGCCGAGGATCAGTCCGGCGATCGTGCCGACGACGCCGATCGACGCGCCGGTGATGAGGAACACCCGCATGATCGACCCGCGGCTCGCCCCCATCGTACGCAGGATGGCGACGTCGCGCCCCTTGTCCTTCACCAGCATCATCAGCCCCGAGATGATGTTGAGCGCCGCGACGAGCACGATCAGCGACAGGATGATGAACATCACGTTGCGCTCGACCTCGAGCACCGTGAAGAAGGTCTCGTTGCGCGCGCGCCAATCGGAGACGTGATTGGTCGGCCCCGCTGCCCGCCTCACCTCGAGCACGAAGTCGTCGATGGCGTTGGGGTTATCGACCACGATCTCGATCGCATCCACCTCCGGCCCGCGCGAGAAATAGCGCTGCGCTTCGAGGAGCGGCATGAACACCATGGTGCGGTCGTACTCGGCCATGCCCATCTCGAACAGCGCCGCGACCACATAGGGTTTCGTCCGCGGCGCCGTGCCGAAGGGCGTCTGCGCGCCCCGCGGCGACACGAGCGTGATCGTATCGCCGACATTGACGCGCAGCATGTTGGCGAGGCGCGTTCCGATCGCGATGCCGCTACCCTGGCCGAACCCGTCGAGCGATCCGAACCGGATGTTGTCGGCTACGAGCGGCAGGGACCGCAGCCCCTCCTCCGTCATGCCGCGCACCAGCGCGCCGGTCGCCTGCACCGCCGAGGAGACCATCACCTGGCCCTCGATCAGCGGCATCGCCGACTTGACGCCGGGGATGGCCGCGATGCGCTGCGCCACGGCATCATAGTCCTCGAACGGTCCGCCGATCTTGTTGACGATGATGTGCCCGTTGAGACCGAGGATCTTGGAGAACAGCTCGTTGCGGAAGCCGTTCATTACCGCCATGACGATGATGAGCGTGGCAACGCCCAGCATGATGCCGGTGAACGAGAACCCGGCGATGACGGAGATAAAGCCTTCCTTGCGCCGCGCTCTCAGGTAGCGTGTCGCCAGCATCCACTCGAACGGCGAAAACGGTTTGGTGTCAGCGACAGCGGCTGTCATCCCCCCGAAACTCCCTCGCTCTTTCTGGCCGGGGCAGCAGAGCTACCCGGGCATTCAGGCCAGATTGCGTTTCGCAAGGGCAGGCCCCGAAGTCCCCTCACGGCCGTGGCGCCGACGCACCTCGGCGCCACCCATCGATTACCTTAGTAGGCCCGCCCGATCAGCACATATTCGCGCGCAGGCTCGCCGGTGAAAAGGCACGCCCCCTCCGCCGGCTGTTGGTTAAGGGGCGCGTTCCGTATCGTGAGCTTAAGCGCTTTGAGGCGCTCCGCAATCGCCTCCAGCGCCGCCCCCTCCGGCTTCGACCATGCCACCTCGGCCCAGCCCTTGAAGGCCCCGCCTTCGTCGTCTCCTTCCGCGGCGCCGAAGTAGTCGGCGAGCGCTTCAAAGGAGGTGAGGCCGCGCACGATATTGCCATCGAGCCGCGCTTTGGCCTCGGCAAAAAGCTTTGCCTGGATGTCGTCGAGGAGAGCCGCCGCCCCGGTGATGAACTCCGCCCGAGGCGCCGTATGGGAGACGATCTTGTCGCCCTCGCGCAGCGCATCGCGGCGCATGTAGGTGACATTGCCGCCGGCCGCGTCGCGCCCGCCGATCTCGACGATCACCGGCGCACCCCGGCGCACCCAGTTCCAGCGCTTTTCCGCCGATTTGATCGGCTTGGCATCGACGAGGACCCGGATGCCCTGCGCCTTGAGTTCCTTCTCGATGCCACCGCAGTAATCCAGAAGCTCCTTGTCCTCGGGCTTGTCGCGCAGCATCGGCACGATCACGATCTGCCGCGGCGCGATCTTCGGCGGCATCCTGAGGCCGTCGTCGTCGCCGTGAGTCATGATCACGCCGCCGATGAGGCGCGTGGAAACACCCCAGCTCGTCGTGTGGCAGTATTCGAGCTGGCCTTCCTTACTCTGGAACTGGATGTTCTGAGCCTTCGCGAAATGCGTGCCGAGGTAATGCGAGGTGCCGGCCTGCAGCGCCTTGCCGTCCTGCATCATCGCTTCGATGGAATAGGTGTTGTCGGCGCCGGGGAAACGCTCGTTCGCGGGCTTCTCACCGGCCACCACGGGAAGCGCCAGCACGTTCTCGGCGAACTCGCGATAGACCTCGAGCATCTTCAGCGTCTCGCCCATCGCTTCCTCGCGATCGGCGTGCGCGGTGTGCCCTTCCTGCCAGAGGAACTCGGCAGTGCGCAGGAACAGGCGCGTGCGCATCTCCCAGCGCACCACGTTGGCCCACTGGTTGATGAGCAGCGGCAGGTCGCGGTAACTCTTGATCCAGCGCTGGAACGCATCGCCGATGATGGTCTCAGACGTCGGCCGCACGATCAGCGGCTCCTCGAGCTTCGCGGCCGGATCCACGACCAGCTGACCATTCTCGTTCTTCAGGCGATGGTGTGTGACGACCGCCATTTCCTTGGCAAAGCCCTCGACGTGCTCCGCCTCCTTGGCGATGAAGCTCATCGGGATGAAGAGCGGGAAATAGCAGTTGTCGTGCCCCGTCTCTTTGATCCGCGCATCGAGCTCGGCCTGGATGCGCTCCCATACGCCCCAGCCCCATGGCTTGATGACCATGCAGCCGCGCACGGGGCTCGTCTCTGCCATGTCGCCATCGCGCACGGCGGCCTGGTACCACTCGGGGAAGTTGTCCTCGCGGGTGACGGGAAGTGCGCGCTTGCTCATTGGCTTGCCTCCCTGACGGCTGCGGCCAGGACAATGCGGCGCCCGTTCAGCGTCAGCGATCGGCGCGATGAAGGGGAGGCAAGATCGTTCAGAAGCATGGCGAGCCGGCGGTTGGGCGGCAGCGCGGCGGACGCCGGCGCCGGGATTTCGGGCTGGTTAAGCCCCACAGCGCGGCTGGTAGCGTTAAACCGTGCGCCGCGCAATCCCGCTCGCAAGCGGCGCGTGTGGGCAGTTTTCGGGCACCGCGCATCCGCCAGCCTACCGCGGTCGACGACGACGTCCGTCAGCCTTTCTGCCAGCGAACACACGGCCGCAAATAGCAGTAGCAGCTACGAAAAAATTTTTTTGCAGTCGGCGCATGAAGCCGCGTGACAGATGGCCGCGCGTCGAGTAAACGTACTCGCCATCAGGGTGGGTCATAAGTCGTCGGAACAGATGACAGACAGCCCAAGTCTAGGGAAGATGGTCGCCGGCGTGACTACCCGATGAGGTAGTTTCAATCGGCGAATGCGTAGAGCCTGCCGCGCAGTGCGCCAGAAGCTCCGCGAAAGAAAAAACGACAAAGCGCGCAAGAGCAAGGTTCGATGGACCTTGCTCTTTGCGCTTTTGCGCCTGCCTCAGAACACCGGGTGCTGCAATTTCAGGCGCATGCCCAGAGCCCGCCGCGCTTCCCAATGCCGGATCGCGCCGCCGCCCCCCCTCACCAGGGAAAGGTCTCGGGTGTCACGATGCGATAGCTGATCGCCGCATAGACCAGCACGAACACCACGGTCGCGACCGCCGTATTGATCACGAAGATGCGCAGAAGGCGGGGTCTGGCGGGGGCACTCTCGATGGTGCCGGGCACCACGTGGCCCTCTTCCTCCTGGGTGCGCACACCGAACGGCAGGACCGCGAACAGCACGATCCACCAGATGAAGATGTAGATGGCAACCGCCATCACGCCGTCCATGCCACTCTCCTACCAGTACGTCGCGGCCTCTCAGGCCTGCTCCAACTCAACGAGCGTGCCGCAGAAATCCTTCGGATGCAGGAACAGGACCGGCTTGCCGTGCGCGCCGATCTTCGGCGTGCCGTCGCCCAGCACGCGGGCCCCCTGCGCCTTCAGCTTGTCGCGGGCGGCCAGGATATCGTCCACCTCGTAGCAGACGTGGTGGATGCCCCCGTCCGGGCTCTTTTCCAGGAACTTGGCGATGGGAGAGTTTTCGCCCATCGGCTCCAGCAGCTCGATCTTGGTGTTGGGAAGCGTGATGAACACGACCGTCACCCCGTGCTCGGGCTGGGGCAGCGGCGGGGTTACCTCAGCGCCGAGGGCGTCGCGATAAACGGCGGTAGCCGCAGCGAGGTCCTTCACCGCGATGGCAACGTGATTGAGGCGTCCGATCATGCGTGCTTCCTCTGCACTGTGGGCCGGCCGGGCAGGCCTGCGTTGGGTTCCCGGGATGTGGCAAAGACCGCCGTCCGAAGCCGGGCTCGAGCGGGGAAGCCGGATGCCCCCGCAAGCCGGCCGCTACGGCAGCTTTCATCAGCCCTTATCGATCACGTTCACGAGCACATGGCAAATGGGCTTCTTGCCCCAAGCCCCGTTTACGGCCGCCCGCACCGAGCGGCGCACGGCCTCGCCGACAAGGTCGGGATTCTTGCGGTTCTTCTGCGGGATGGAGCGCAGGGTGCCATCGACCGCGTCGAGCACGACGTCGATCATCTCTTCGCCATTGGCGGTCTCGTCCGGCACGCCGTCGAGGACGACTTGGGGATCCGCCATCACGGAGCCCTTGCGCGATAGGCAGAGGCTGACGGCGACGACACCCACAATGGAGAGCTTGCGCCGCTCGCGCACCGGGCCGTCGCCCTCAGGCACCAGAAGACGGCCATCGCGGAACACGCGCCCCACGGGTGCGTCGTCGACCACCACCGGATCGGGCGCAAGGCGCAGGATTTCGCCATCGGTCAGCGTGAACACGGTCTTCACGCCCATCTCGCGCGCCAGCTCGGCCTGCGCCTTCAGGTGGCGGGCCTCTCCGTGCATCGGCACCGCGATCTGCGGGCGCAGCCAGCGGTACATCTGGCGCAGCTCGTCGCGCCGCGGGTGCCCCGAGACGTGCACGAGCGCCTCATTGTCGGTGACGACCTCGCAGCCGTTGCGGGCAAGGTTGTTCTGGATCCGCCCCACGGCCTTCTCGTTGCCCGGGATGGTGCGCGAAGAAAAGATGACCATGTCGCCCTTGGCGAGCGACACGTCCGGGTGCTCTTCCTCGGCGATGCGGGCAAGAGCCGCGCGCGGTTCGCCCTGGCTGCCCGTGCACAGCAGCACGATGTCCGAGCGTTCGATGTAGCTGAACTGGTCCTGATCGTGATGGCGCAGGCCCTGCGGCAGGTAGCCTGTCTCCCGCGCCACCTCGATCACGCGATGCAGGGCGCGCCCGGCAACGACGAGCTCGCGCCCCGCCGCCTGCGCAGCTTCCGCGACCGCCTTCACCCGCGCGACGTTGGACGAGAACGTCGTAACGGCCACGCGCTGCGGCGCCTTGGCGATGATCTCGCCCAGCGTGCGCGCAACGTCCGCTTCCGACGGCGATGTGCCTTCGCGGAAAGCGTTGGTGGAATCGATGGCGAGAGCCAGCACGCCTTCTTCACCGAGGCGTTTCAGCCGTTCTCCGTCGACCGGATTCCCGATCGTGGGCGTCGGGTCGAGCTTCCAGTCGCCGGTGTGAAATATGGTGCCGAGCGGCGTGCGGATGGCGAGCCCGCTCATCTCCGGGATGGAGTGCGCGAGGCTGAACAGCTCGATATCGAACGGCTCGACCTTGAAGCGTGAATCGAGCGCCACGACGTTGATCGGGATCTGCAGCCCGTTGCCGTGCTCGGCGAGCTTTGCGCGCAGCATCCCGGCCGTGAACGGCGTTGCATAAACCGGCGCCTGCAGGCGCGGCCACAGCTCGATCACCGCGCCGATGTGATCCTCGTGCGCGTGGGTGATGACGATGCCCGCAAGATCCTGGCGCCGCTCCTCGATGAAGCGGACGTCGGGAAGAATGACGTCGATCCCCGGATCGAACTCACCCTCGGGAAACGTGATGCCGCAATCGACCATCAGCCAGCGGCGCTGATCCTCCGGGCCAAAGCCGTAGAGGTAGGCGTTCATGCCGATCTCGCCGAGGCCGCCGAGCGCCGCGAACACGAGCTCATCGCCGTCGCTGCTGCGACCGGTCTTGCCGTTCTCCTCGCTCATGCGCCGTCACCCTGGGCATCGAGCGAGACATCCCCGAACGAGAAGGAGAGCTGGCGGCCGTCACCGCTGTCGAGCAGCAGCGCGCCATGATCGTCGAGGCCGGCAAATCGGCCAGAAAGTGGCGTGGCCCCGGCATGCACAGTCAGCGGCTCCCCGATGGCGCCGGCGCGCTCGAGCCACGCCGCCCGCACCTCAACGAAGCCCGCTCCGTCGTCCCACTTTGTCATCCAGTCTTTCATTGTGTGCGCCAGGAAGCACAACGCCCCCTGCGGCGAAAGCTCTAATCCATGCTGCGCGAGAAATGTCGCGGCGCGCCCCAGATTCTCCGGCGCCGAAACGAGGTTAAGGCCGATGCCGATGACGGCAACGGCACCCGCCTCGCCGGGGCGTACCGTGCTCTCGATGAGGATGCCGCCCGCCTTGGCGGGCCCGATCAGGATATCGTTGGGCCACTTGAGCCGCAGCCCGGGCGCGCCCCCCGCCCGCGTAATGGCGTCATGGACGGCGACGCCCGCCACCAGCGAAAGCTGCCCGGCCTTCGCCGGCGGGCAGTTCACCGCCGCGACATAGCTCGCGAAGAGATTGCCCGGCCGGGATGCCCATGTGCGCCCCGAACGGCCCTTCCCCGCCGTCTGGCGGTCGGCCGTGATCCACAGCGGCCCGCGCGCGCCCGCAAGCACGCGGCGCATGGCCTCCTCGTTCGTACCGTCGACGGCCTCGATATGAACGTGCGCACAGCCCTCCGGCAGTTGGGGCGGTGCGTTCATCATGGCAGAGCGGCGGTAGAGGTCGCGTGCAAGGCGCGGGCGGCGGCGAGTGCGGCATCGGTGAGAGGCGCCGGAAG
Source organism: Hyphomicrobiaceae bacterium (assembly GCA_044507625.1). Classification (GTDB taxonomy): domain Bacteria; phylum Pseudomonadota; class Alphaproteobacteria; order Rhizobiales; family Hyphomicrobiaceae; genus Hyphomicrobium_A. Next base: position 113,440 of record JBIQJE010000007.1, read on the forward strand.
CAATACGAACATCACCACGAACGCGGCCCCCAGCGCCATCACGATGCCAGTGCCGCGCTCCACCGGAACGTAGGCGGTCTTCGGCGCATCGAAGAACATAATCTTGACGATGCGCAGGTAGTAGTAGGCGCCGACGACGCTCGATAGCACGCCGATGATCGCCAGGGTGACCATGCCCGCCTCCATGGCGGCGCCAAACACATAGAGCTTCGCGAAGAAGCCCGCGAGCGGAGGAATACCCGCCATCGAGAACAGCAGCATCGCAAGCGCAAACGCCATGGAGAGGTTGGTGCTGGCTAAGCCCGACAGCGAATCGATATCTTCCACGGGCCCTTCGGGCGTGCGCATCGCAAGGATGCACGCGAAGGTGCCGACCGTCATCACGATGTAGATCGCGAGATAGACGAGCACCGATTGCGTGCCGACCTCGGTGTTGGCGGCCAGGCCGATGAGCGCATAGCCCACGTGGCCGATCGAAGAATAGGCCATCAGCCGCTTGATGTTCGTCTGGCCGATGGCCGCGAACGCGCCCAGCAGCATCGAGGCGATGGAGATGAAAACGATGATCTGCTGCCACTGGACGGCAGCCCCCGGAAAGCCCTGCAGCAGCGTACGCACCAGCAGCGCCATCGCCGCGAGCTTTGGCGCCGCGGAAAAGAACGCCGTGACCGGCGTCGGCGCACCCTCATAGACGTCCGGCGTCCACATGTGGAACGGCACCGCGCCGATCTTGAAGGCGAGGCCGACGAGCAGGAACACAAGGCCCACGATGAGCCCCACGTTCTCCGCCGCGGAACGGCCCTGTGCCACCGAGGCGATGACACCGAAATCGACCGAGCCCGTAAAGCCGTAAATCAGCGAAGCGCCATAGAGCAGCATGCCGGAAGTCAGCGAGCCGAGCACGAAGTACTTGAGGCCCGCTTCCGATGAGCGCACCTGTCCGCGGTCAATGGCTGCGACGACATAGAGCGCGAGGCTCTGCAGCTCGAGGCCCAGGAACAGCGCGATCAGATTGCCCGCCGACACCATGAGCAGCATGCCGACGCCCGACAACAGGATCAGCGTGCAGATCTCTGCGGTAAGAAGCTTCGCCCGCGCGAGCGTGTCGAGCGACATCAGAAGAACGAACGCAGCGCCGCCGATGATCAGGATCTTGGTGAAGCGGCTGAACGCATCGCCGATGAACGCCCCGCCGAACAGCACTTCGCGGCCGGCATCGCCCGTGGCGACGAAAATGCCGGAAAGCGCCAGCACGAGGATCGACAGCCAGCCGGACACGTAATCGGCGCCCGGCTCGCCATCCTTGCGGAACACGCCGACCATGAGCACGCCCATGGCGCCGAGCGCCAGCACGATCTCAGGCAAGAGGGGCGCGTAGGATTTCAACTCGTCCATCATAGGCCCCGTTTACTTCAGTGCCGGCGCGGTGGCCGGCGGCGCGGGTTGTGCGGAGGTGCCGCCCGGCGAGCCCTGCGCCGTCGCGCCTGCGCGAATGGCGGTCTCGTAGGAGGTCACGAGCTTTTTCACCGACACGGCGGTTACGTCGAGGATCGGCGCGGGATGGAGGCCGAAGAAAATCGTCAGCGCGACCAGCGGCGCGAGGATGCCGATTTCCCTGAGGCTGACGTCCTGAATGTTCTTCAGCGTCGGCTGCACCAGAGAGCCGTAGATCACGCGCCGGTAGACATAGAGCGCATACGATGCCGAGAGGATCACGCCGCTGGTGGCGAGCAGCGCCACCCACGTGTTCACCTTGAACGAGGCCAGCAGCGTCAGAAACTCACCGATAAATCCCGAGGTTCCCGGCAGGCCGACATTGGCCATCGTGAACACCATGAAGATCGCGGCGTAGATCGGCATGCGGTTCACGAGCCCCCCGAAGGCGGCGATTTCGTGCGTGTGCAGGCGATCATAGAGCACGCCGACGCAGAGGAAGAGGCCGGCGGAGATGATGCCGTGCGAGAGCATCTGGAAGATCGCGCCCTCGACGCCCTGGGCCGAGAACGTGAAGATGCCGAGCGTCACGAAGCCCATGTGAGCGACCGACGAATAGGCGATCAGCTTCTTGAGGTCCGTCTGCGCCAGCGCCACCAGCGAGGTGTAGATGATGGCGATGACCGACAGCGTCCACATGAACGGTGCGAGCTGCTCGCTCGCCAACGGGAACATCGGCACCGAGAAGCGCAGGAAGCCGTAGCCGCCCATCTTCAGAAGGATCGCCGCCAGCACCACAGAGCCGCCCGTCGGCGCCTGCACGTGCGCATCGGGCAACCACGTGTGCACCGGCCACATCGGCAGCTTCACCGCGAACGAGGCGAAGAACGCGAACCACAGCCACCACTGCATGTCGGCCGGGAACGACGTGGTCATCAGCGTCGGGATGTCGGTCGTGCCGGCGAACCAATACATTGAAAGCAGCGCCAGCAGCATCAGCACCGAGCCGAGCAGCGTATAGAGGAAGAACTTGAAGGTGGCGTAGATGCGCTCCTTGCCGCCCCAGATGCCGATGATGAGGAACATCGGGATGAGGCCGCCCTCGAAGAAGACGTAGAAGAGCACCAGATCGAGCGCGCAGAAGACGCCGATCATCAGCGTTTCCAGCACGAGGAACGCGATCATGTACTCCTTCACGCGCGTCTGGATCGCACCCCAGCTCTGGATGATGACGAGCGGCATGAGGAACGTCGTCAGAATGACGAACAGCATCGAGATGCCGTCGACGCCGAGCTTGAAGCTCATGCCGTGCATCCACGGCCGCTCCTCCACGAACTGGAAGCCGGCGTTCGTCGGATCGAACCGAGCCCAGATGAGGATGGAGATGAGGAACGTGATGACTGTGGTCCACAGCGCGACCCAGCGCGCGTTGCCCTTTGCCTCACGGTTCAGGAAGCCGATGATGAGCGCGCCGACCAGCGGCATGAACATCACGATCGACAGCAGCGGAGCGGTGGAGAGGTCCATCAGCGCACTCCGCCCATGAACATGACGTAGGTGACCAGCAGCGCGACGCCTATGAGCACGGCGAATGCGTAGTGGTAGATGTAGCCCGTCTGGATGCGCACGGCCCGCTGCGTCACGGCATAGACGCTCGCCGCGGTGCCGTCGATCAGCCCGTTGATGATGCCGATGTCGCCGACCTTCCAGAGAACGTTTGCGAGCCAGAACGTCGGCCGCACGAAGATCCGGTCATAGAGCTCGTCAAAGTACCACTTGTTGAGCAGGAAGCGGTACAGCGGGCCGAACGCATTTGCGGTCGCCGCGGGCAGCGACGGCGATGCGATGTAATAGAGCCAAGCAATCCCAAAACCGGTGGCCATGGCGATGGTCGGCGCCCAGGGCACCCACGCCGGCACGTCATGCAAGGCATGGAGGATGTGGTTGTGCTCGCCGTTGAAGATCGCCTTGCCCCAGAAGTCGTGCTGAACGTCACCGACGAAGAACGGCGTCGCCGCACCGGCCACAACCGCACCGAAGGCAAGCACGGCGAGCGGCACCAGCATGACCGGCGGGCTCTCGTGCGCGTGATCGAATGTCTCGCTGTCGGCGCGCGTCGGCCCGTGGAAAGTCATGAACATCAACCGCCATGAATAGAACGAGGTCATCAGCGCGGCGATGACCAGAGCCCAGAACGCGTAGTTGCCGGGCGTGTGCGCGGCATGGGCGGCCTCGATGATGGTGTCCTTCGAATAGAAACCGGAAAGGCCGGCGAGGTGCGGGATACCGACGCCTGTCAGTGCCAGCGTCCCGATCAGCATCATGGCCCAGGTGAACTGCAGCTTCGGACGCAGGCCGCCCATTTTGCGCATGTCCTGCTCGTGGTGCATGGCGTGGATGACGGAGCCCGCCCCCAGGAACAGCAACGCCTTGAAGAAGGCGTGGGTGAAGAGATGGAACACACCCGCCTGGTACGCGCCGACGCCGCAGGCAACGAACATGTAGCCGAGCTGGGAGCACGTCGAATAGGCGATGACGCGCTTGATGTCGTTCTGCACGAGCCCGACGGTGGCCGCGAAGAACGCCGTGACGGCGCCGATCAGCACCACGAACTGCAGCGCATCGGGCGCATGCTCGAAGATGGGCGACAGCCGCGCGACCATGAACACGCCCGCCGTGACCATCGTCGCCGCGTGGATCAGTGCCGAGACCGGCGTCGGGCCTTCCATGGCGTCGGGCAGCCAGGTGTGCAGCAGGAACTGCGCGGACTTGCCCATCGCGCCCATGAACAGCAGGAGGCAGACCGTGGTGAGGATGTCGACCTGATAGCCGAGGAAGTCGAATGTCTGCCCGGCAACACCCGGCGCGGCATCGAAAAGCTGCTGCAGGTTGACGGTGCGGAAGACGAGGAACAGCCCGAAGATGCCCAGCAGGAAGCCGAAGTCACCGACGCGGTTGACGACGAACGCCTTGATCGCCGCCGCGTTCGCTTCCGGCTTCGTGTACCAGAAGCCGATCAGCAGGTAGGAGAAAAGGCCGACGCCCTCCCAGCCGAAGAACATCTGCACGAGGTTGTCGGCCGTCACCAGCATCAGCATCGCGAAGGTAAAGCCGCTGAGGTAGGCGAAGAAGCGCGGGCGGCTGTCGTCCTCGTGCATATAGCCGATCGAATAGACATGCACGAGCGCCGAGACCGTCGTCACGACGACGAACATCACCGCCGTCAGCGTGTCGATCTTGAATGCCCAGCCGATGTCGAGCTCACCCGACGTGATCCAGCGCTCGATGGTGACGTGCGCGGTCTCCTGGCCGAAGCCGACGCGCCAGAACACGATCCATGAGAGCACGCACGAGACGAGCAGAAGACCCGTTGTGATGAGCTCCGCAGGGCGGGCGCCAAGGAGGCGGCCGAAAAGCCCCGCGATGAGTCCGCCGAGCGCCGGCAGGAAAACGATGGCCGAGTAGATCATCCAGCCTCAGCCCTTCATCATGTTGATGTCTTCGACCGCGATGGAGCCGCGGTTGCGGAAGTAGACCACGACGATGGCAAGGCCGATGGCGGCCTCCGCCGCGGCGACCGTCAGGTTGAACAGGGCGAAGACCTGCCCCACGAGATCGCCGAGGTAATAGGAGAACGCCACGAGGTTGATGTTGACCGCCAGAAGCATCAGCTCGATCGACATCAGGATGACGATCACGTTCTTGCGGTTGAGGAAGATGCCGAGCATGCCCACCGTGAAGAGGCAGGCCGCGACGGTCAGATAATGTCCGATACCGATGGTCATGATGCCCCCGTTTGTCGCTAGCCCTGAGCCTCGGCGGGAATGACAGCCCCGCCCGGCGGCACCTTGACGATCTCGACGCCCGTGGCCGGCGTGCGCGCGACCTGCTTGGCGATCGACTGACGCCGCACGCCGGTCCTGTGTTGAAGCGTCAGCACGATGGCGCCCACCATGGCGACGAGCAGCACCAGCCCGGCAATCTCGAAGAAGAAGACGTAGCGCGTGTAGAGCACGAGCCCGAGCGCCTGCGTGTTGGACGTCTCATGCCCCAGCTCCGTCAGCGGCGCGCCGGGGTTCTGCGCAATGCCCAGCCCGAAACCGCCGCCCACGAACAGCGCCACCAGCTCCGCCAGCACGATGCCGCCGACGATCAGCCCCACCGGCGCATTCTTGATAAAGCCCGCGCGCAGCTCCGCGAAATCGACGTCGAGCATCATCACGACGAACAGGAACAGCACCGCCACCGCGCCCACGTAGACGATGATCAGGAGCATCGCCAGGAACTCGGCGCCGAGCAGCACGAAGAGGCCCGCGGCGTTGAAGAACGCCAGGATGAGGAACAGCACCGCATGCACGGGGTTCTTGGCCACGATGACCATGACCGCCGCGGCAACGCAAAGCACCGCGAAGAGATAAAAGAAGCCAGCCGTCAGCGCCATTGCGTGCGATCCACAGCCCTCGGCTCGCCGCCCCGGAGCGCAGGCCGCAAAGATGCGGCAGCCTCGGACCGGCAGCCATTTTCGCGCTAGGGTGAGTACCCTATGCGCTCTCACAATCCAAGCGCCGAGAGCGTTTTGCCGCCCCGGCGCGCGATTTGCCCGTCCCCGGGGCCGTGCAACGTGCCCCATGATTCGCCGGTCCGTCTTGACCGGCGCCACGACGACCGCGGTTTACCGGTACGGCGCATCGAGCGCGAGGTTCCGCGCGATTTCACGCTCCCACCGGTCGCCGTTATCGAGCAGCTTCTCTTTGTTGTAGTAGAGCTCCTCGCGGGTCTCGGTGGAGAACTCGAAGTTCGGGCCCTCGACGATGGCGTCCACCGGGCAGGCCTCCTGGCACAGGCCGCAGTAAATGCACTTCACCATGTCGATGTCGTAGCGCGTGGTGCGGCGGGTACCGTCGTTGCGGCGCGGGCCGGCTTCGATGGTGATCGCCTGCGCCGGGCAGATCGCCTCGCACAGCTTGCACGCGATGCAGCGCTCCTCCCCGTTGGGATAACGCCTCAAGGCATGCTCGCCGCGGAAGCGCGGCGATAGCGGGCCGCGCTCGAACGGGTAGTCCAGCGTCTTCTTCTTGGCGAAGAAATAACGCATGGAAAGCCCGAAGGCCTGCACGAACTCCCACAGGAACAGTGACTTTACCGATTGTGCAACGTTCATTGCCACGTCTTTAGATCCTTCTGGCCCCGCGTCAGGCAGTGCGCGCGTACTGCAGAATGCCGGCGACGATCACCACCATGGCGAGGGAAAGCGGCAGGAACACCTTCCAGCCGAGGCGCATCAACTGGTCGTAGCGGTAACGGGGCACCATCGCCTTCGCCATCGCGATGAGGAAGAAGACGAACACGCTCTTGGCGAGGAACCAGAAGATTCCCGGAACCCACGTGAAAGGCGCCACCGCGACCGGCGGCAGCCAGCCGCCGAGAAACAGAATGGTCGTGAGCGCGCACATGCTGACGATGGATACGTACTCGCCCAGCATGAAGAGGAGATAGGGTGTCGATGAGTATTCGACCATGAAACCGGCAACGAGCTCCGATTCCGCCTCGACGAGGTCGAACGGCGGCCGGTTTGTCTCGGCCAGTGCCGAGACGTAGAAGATCACGAACATCGGAAACAGAGCGAGCCAGTACCAGTCGAGCGCCGACGCCGGCAGCCCCACCCGGGTGCCGATGCCCGTCTGCTGCGCGTTGACGATGTCGGTGAGGTTCAGCGATCCGACGCACAGGATCACCGTGATGATCACGAAGCCGATCGAGACCTCGTACGACACCATCTGCGCCGCCGAACGCAGCGAGCCCATGAACGGGTACTTGGAGTTCGACGCCCAGCCGCCCATGATGATGCCGTAGACGGCGAGCGAGGAGAGCGCGAGCAGGTAGAGGACGCCGACGTTGAGGTCGGAGATCACCCACTTGCCCCATCCATCCTGATTGACGGGAATGACCGCCCACCCGGCGAGTGCAAAGGTTGCCGTCGCAATGGGAGCAAGCAGGAAGACGCCCTTGTTGGCGCCCGCCGGAATGACGGGCTCCTTGAAGACGAACTTCAGAAGATCGGCGAACGACTGCAACAGGCCGAAGGCCCCGACCACGTTTGGCCCGCGCCGCATCTGCACCGCCGCCCAGACCTTACGGTCCATGAGCAGCAGAAAGGCGATGATGACGAGCAGCGCGACGAGTGTGAGCAGGCTCCACCCGACCATGATCGCGAACCAGAGGCCGTAATCCCACCAGAGCTGCCAGGAGCTGTCGGTCATCTGAGCGTCTCGTCCTTACTCGGCCGCCTTGAGGCGGGGCGAGCCCTGCACGGTTTTCTTCAACGCGCTCATCTCCGCCATCACGGCCGAGGCGCGCGCAATCGGGTTGGTGAGGTAGAAATCGCGGACCGGCGAGGTAAAGGCCTCGGATGTCACCGCCCCGCCCGCCTTCGCGAGCGCCTCTACGCCCGCGAGCGGCGCCGGGGCAAGCGTGTCGAGGCGCGCCAGATGCGGAGCCACCTTGTACATCTCGCGCCGCAGAGCATCGAGGTTGTCGTAGGGCAGCGTCTTGCCGGCCTTCGCCGACAGCGCCCGCAGGATCGCCCAGTCTTCCTTCGCTTCGCCCGGCGGGAACACGCACCGCACACCAAGCTGCGCGCGGCCTTCGGTGTTGACGTACGTCGAGCTTTTCTCGGTGTAGGCCGCGCCCGGCAGGATCACATCGGCGCGGTGCGCGCCGCGGTCGCCGTGGTGACCCTGATAGATCACGAACGATTTGCCCGGCGCGGGAAGCTCGATCTCGTCAGCGGCGAGAAGATAGAGCACGTCGAGCTTGCCCTTGCCCGCGGCGGCGATCATGCCGGCAGCATCGAGACCGCCCTTTCCGGGCACGAGGCCGAGGTCCAGCCCTGCCACCCGGGAAGCCGCCGTGTGCAGTACGCTGAAGGGGTTCCACCCCGCAACGTCCTTGCCCGCAATCGCGCCCAGCGCGATCCGGGCAGCGAGCGCCATCACAGCCGCGCCATCGGCACGGGCCGGAACACCGGCGCCAACGATCACGAGCGGGTTCTGCGCGCCTTTCAGTACCTCGGCGAACGAATGCTTGCCGTCGGCCACCTCGCCGAGCGTCTGCGGACCCGCGCCCAGGTATTCATAGCCATAGGTGAGCTGCGCCGCCTCACCGATCACGCCGACCTTGAGGCCGCCCTGCCGCCAGCGCTTCAGGATGCGGGCGTTGAGCACCGGCGCTTCGAGGCGCGGGTTGGTACCGACGAGCAGAATCGCATCGGCAAGGTCGATCCCGGCGATGGACGAATTGAAGAGGTAGCTCGCGCGCCCGAGCGCCGGATCGAGCTTCGCGCCGTCCTGGCGGCAGTCGATGCTCTTGACGCCGAGACGCCCGCCGAGATCTTTCAGCGCGAACATCTCCTCCGCGCCGCAAAGATCGCCCGCAATGATGCCGACGCGCGCCGGATCAGCGGCCGCAAGCTTCTCCGCGGCAAGGCCCAGCGCCTCGTCCCAGCTCGCCGGGCGCAGCTTTCCATTCTCGCGCACGTAAGGATGGTCGAGCCGCTGTGTGCGAAGCCCGTCGCAGGCGTAGCGCGTCTTGTCGGAGATCCACTCCTCGTTGACGTCATCGTTGTTGCGCGGAAGCACGCGCAGCACGGTCGGCCCGCGCGAGTCGACGCGGATAGCCGCGCCGAGCGCATCCATCACGTCGAACGATTCCGTTTTTTCCAGCTCCCAAGGGCGCGCGATGAACGACCACGGCCGGTGCGTCAGCGCACCCACGGGGCACAGGTCGTTCACGTTCGCCGACAGCTCCGAGAGGATGCCGCGGTCGAGGTACGTCGTGATCTCCATATCCTCGCCGCGCCCGATGGCGCCGAGCTCTTCCACGCCCGCGACTTCCGTCATGAAGCGGACGCAGCGGGTGCAGTGGATGCACCGGGTCATGAAGGTCTTGATGAGCGGCCCGATGTATTTCTCTTCGACGGCGCGCTTGTTCTCGACAAAGCGCGAGCCGCCAAAGCCGAAGGCCATCGCCTGGTCCTGCAGATCGCACTCCCCGCCCTGATCGCAGATCGGGCAATCGAGCGGATGGTTGATGAGCAGGAATTCCATCACGCCTTCGCGGGCGGCCTTCACCAGCGGGCTGGCGGTGAGCACCTTGCGCGGCGCCCCGTCCTTGTTGGGCGGCAGGTCCGCAACGCCCATGGCACACGAGGCGATGGGCTTCGGAATCCCCTCCACCTCGACGAGGCACATGCGGCAGTTGCCCGCGATCGACAGGCGCTCGTGATAGCAGAAGCGCGGAATCTCGGCGCCGGCCATCTCGCACGCCTGCAGAATGGTGGTCCCGGGCTCGACTTCGATGAGCTTGCCGTCAATGATGATTGGCTTCGTCATTGGTCTGTTCCGATCAGCGCGTCATCGCGTGGCGATGGCGAGCACGGCGAGGCCGCCGATGAAAAGCACGAGCGACACCCAGCCCTTGGCGTACGGCGAAAGCGGTGCGCCCGTGATGCGCTGCGAATAGCATGCGCCGGCAAGGTAACCGACGATGCCGCCGGCCACCGCGCCGATCCATCCCCAGGAGAGATAGAGCAGCGCGCCCAGCGCCAGCGCACCTGCCACCGCGGGAAGCGTGAAGGAAGCTATGAGAAGCGCCAGCAGGTCCACGTGGAATCCTTTATTTGCCCTCTAGGCGGGCCAAAACCTCGCCTTCCGGCTTGGTCGTTGCCGCCGACGCCTTCAAGAGATCGCCGACCTCGATGCCGTCGATCGTCATTCCCTCCATCTGGCATCCCGAGAAAGATGCCCCCGCAAGATTGGCATCCTCGACCCGCAACCCGGCGAGGTTCACGTTGCTTACGCGCCAGCCCGACATGTTGATGTCGTGAAACGTGCCGCCCGACATGTTGACGTTTTCATAGGACGCGCCCGACAGGTTCACGTCGTCAAAACGCGAGCCGGAGAGGTCGCTGACACTCACGTCGAGCCGGTGCTTCTCGCGGTGTATCTTCATGCAACCTACTCCGCCGCTTCCTTGACCGGCGTACGCCGCTCGTCGATACGCGCCTCGATCACGTGGCGGTAATTGCGAATGAGGCCTTGCACGGGCCAGGCGGCGGCATCGCCGAGCGCACAGATCGTATGCCCTTCCACCTGCTTGGAGACGTTGAACAGAAGGTCGATCTCGCGCTTGTCGGCCTCGCCCCGGCGCATGCGTTCCAACACGCGCCACATCCAGCCCGTGCCCTCGCGGCAGGGCGTGCACTGACCGCAGCTCTCGTGCTTGTAGAAATATGCAATGCGGGAGATCGCCTTGATGACGTCGGTGGACTTGTCCATGACGATCACCGCCGCCGTGCCGAGGCCCGACTTCAATTTGACGAGGGCATCGAAGTCCATCGTCAGATCCTGGCACTGGTCGGCCGGAATGAGCGGCATGGACGAGCCACCCGGGATCACCGCGAGCAGGTTGTCCCAGCCGCCGCGTACGCCGCCGCAATGGTCGTCGATGAGCTGGCGCAGCGGAATGCCCATCTCCTCCTCGACGACGCACGGCTTGTTCACGTGGCCGGAAATCTGGAACAGCTTCGTGCCGGTGTTGTTCGGAAGGCCGAGCGAGGCGAACCAGGCGCCCCCGCGCCGCAGGATGTCCGGCACCACCGCGATACTCTCGACGTTGTTCACCGTCGTCGGTGCGCCATAGAGGCCGACGTTCGCGGGGAACGGCGGCTTCAGCCGCGGCATGCCCTTCTTGCCCTCGATCGATTCGATGAGGGCCGTCTCCTCGCCGCAGATGTAGGCGCCCGCGCCATGGTGGACGACGATATCGAAGTCCCAGCCGTTGACGTTGTCCTTGCCGATCAGCTTGGCGTCGTAGGCTTCGTCCACCGCCGCCTGCAGGCGCTCGCGCTCGCGGATGAACTCGCCGCGCAGATAGATGAAGCAGGTGTGCGCCTTCATGGCGAAGGCGGCCAGCAGCGCTCCCTCGATCAGCAGGTGCGGATCATTGCGCATGATCTCGCGGTCCTTGCACGAGCCGGGCTCGGACTCATCGCCATTGATGACGAGGTAAGACGGCCGCGGATCGCTCTTCGGCATGAACGACCACTTGAGACCGGTCGGGAAGCCGGCGCCGCCGCGGCCGCGCAGACCCGAGGTCTTCACCTCGTTGATGATCCAGTCGGGACCCTTCTCGATGAGCGCTTTCGTGCCATCCCAGGCGCCGCGCGCACGCGCCCCCGCGAGCCGCCAGTCATGGAAGCCGTAAAGGTTGCGAAAGATGCGGTCTTTGTCCTGCAGCAGCATTGCAGTCGTTCCCTACACCTTCTCCGTTCCGCGCTTGCCATCCTCGAGCAGCGTCGTCGGGCCGCCCTCGGGGCACGATGCCTGACGCCCGGTTTGCGAGCCGGGCTTCACAGGCTTTCCGGAATGCAGATCATGCAACAGCCGGTCGAGCAGGTTTGCGTCGAGATCCTCGTACGTGTCCTTGCCGATCTGCACGACGGGCGCGTTGGCGCAGCAGCCGAGGCATTCGACCTCTTCCCACGAGAACTGGCCATCGGCGGAGAGCTCGTGCGGATGCTCTGCGATGCGCTCCTTGCAAACTTCGATCAGCGCCTCCGAGCCGCGCAGCATGCACGGCGTTGTCCCGCATACCTGGAGATGGGCAGTCTTTCCCACCGGAGCAAGCTGGAACATCGTGTAGAAAGTCGCGACCTCCAGAACCCGGATATAAGCCATGCCCAGCATGTCTGCGATGGTGCGGATGGCGGGCTCGGTGGTCCAGCCCTCCTGCTCCTGGGCGCGCCAAAGCAGCGACAGCACGGCAGAAGCTTCCTTGCCCGGCGGATATTTGGCGATCTGACGCTGCGCCCAGGCCAGGTTGTCCGGCGTAAAGGCGAAGCTCAGCGGCTGCTCTGGATGTAGGCGGCGGACTGCCAAGGCTGGCACCTCTTGGAGCACGGCTGAAGCCCACGGCAGGGGCCACGTTCGGTCCCGTTTGTCCGCGGGTCGTGTCGCTGATCTTGACGCAGCGCACAATCACCCGTTCACTACGTCTAGACGCGCACTAAGGCAAGCGATTGCGGGCAAGGTGCGCGCTTGCGCCGTTGACGGCTGTCAGAATAAGGCGGCGACAGGCTCCCACAGCACCCAAAGCGTGACGAGGCCCAGCGCCGCGACCGGCGCCAGCAGCAGCGCCGTCTGGGCGCCGACGCGCAAAAAGCCGCTCCAGAAGACGGCCAGCGCCACCCCGAAAACGGCGATCACAAAACCGCCGCCGGGCGTTCCGCGGAAGATAGCCAGCGCGAGCCCCACGGCAATGCACGCCAAGGCGAGCGCGAACGTCACCGCAGGCAGGCTTGCCTGCGCGGTCCCCAGCGGCCATCCCGCGCGCAGCGCCAGGGGACGATAGGTCGCGAGCGACAGCCCCCATCCGATAGCACCGACCGCCAGGAAAAACTGAAGATCCACCATCGCCGCTACCGGTCGATTTCGCCGAAGACGATGTCGAGCGAGCCGAGGATGGCGGAAACGTCGGCCAGCATGTGCCCCCGGTTCATGTAATCCATCGCCTGCAGGTGCGGGAAGCCCGGCGCGCGGATCTTGCAGCGGTAAGGCCTGTTCGACCCATCGGCCACCAGGTAGACGCCGAACTCGCCCTTCGGCGCTTCGACGGCCGCATAGACTTCGCCCGCGGGCACGTGGAAGCCTTCGGTATAGAGCTTGAAGTGGTGGATGAGCGCTTCCATGGAGCGCTTCATGTCGGCCCGGCGCGGCGGCACCACCTTACGGTCGTCGGCATTGACGGGCCCCTGCCCCTCCGGCGCGCGCAGTCGCTCGCAGCACTGTTTCATGATCTTCACCGCCTCGCGCATTTCCTGCATGCGCACGAGGTAACGATCGTAGCAGTCGCCGTTCTTGCCGACCGGAATATCGAAATCGAGCTCCGAATAGCACTCATAGGGCTGCGCGCGGCGCAGGTCCCAGGCGGCGCCCGAGCCGCGTACCATCACGCCCGAGAAACCCCACTCGAAGCATTCCTTGAGGCTGACGACACCGATATCGACGTTGCGCTGCTTGAAGATGCGGTTATCCGTCAGCAGCGTCTCGATGTCGTCGAGGACCTTGGGATGCGTTTCGCAGAAGCCGGCGATATCGTCGATCAGCTCCGGCGGCAGATCCTGGTGCACGCCGCCGACGCGGAAATATTTCGCGTGCATGCGGCTGCCCGAGGCGCGCTCGTAGAAGACCATCAGCTTCTCGCGCTCCTCGAACCCCCACAGCGGCGGGGTGAGCGCACCGACGTCCATCGCCTGAGTCGTCACGTTGAGAAGGTGCGACAGCAGCCGGCCGATTTCCGAATAGAGTACCCGGATGAGCTGGGCGCGCTTAGGCACTTCGAGCCCCAGCAGCTTCTCCGCCGCGAGGCAGAACGCATGCTCCTGGTTCATCGGGGCGACGTAGTCGAGGCGGTCGAAATAGCCGATGGCCTGCAGGTAGGTCTTGTGCTCGATCAGCTTCTCGGTGCCCCGGTGCAGAAGTCCGATGTGCGGGTCGACCCGCTCCACCACTTCTCCGTCGAGCTCCAGCACGAGACGCAGCACGCCGTGTGCCGCCGGATGCTGCGGGCCGAAGTTGATGTTGAACTGACGGATATCTGTCTCAGCCATTGTTCTCGTTCTCCGTCGCACCGCCGGCAAAGGCAGCCATGGCCTCTGCGCCGGTCAGCTTCGGCGTATCGTTGGCGAAATCGTAATAGGCGGGCTTCTCGTCGATGAAGATCTGCAGCGTCAGATTGAGATCGCTCTTGTCGTCCAGCGCGCCCGCGGCGATGGAATAGTGATCCGTGCCGGCAAGGTGCCAGAAAAGCGACGATCCGCAATTGCGGCAGAACAACCGCTCGCCCCATTCAGACGACTTGTAGACGCCGAGGTTTTCCCGCCCCTCGATGGTCAGCTCACCGTCGCAGGCAAGGCCGAGGTACGGACCCGCAGCCCAGCGCTGGCACATTTCGCAGTGGCAGATGTCGACCTCGCGCTTGGCAACCACGGCTGCGAACGCCACGGCCCCGCACAAGCAATGCCCGCTCACCCTATGCCCGCTTGTTGCCGGATCCGCCATCGCTCAACCCCGCAGCTGCGAGATGGCTTCGGCGCGGGCCTGTTTGGCCTTGTCGTTGACCCGCGAGACGAAGCGCGACCAGCTGACAATCATGCGCTCATGGCGTCCTTCGCCGATCACGTCGAGACCATCGTGGGCGCGCACATGGAAGCCGATGCGTCGGCCGTCGATGGACGTGCACTCTGCTTCGACGGTCACCGTCTGGCCGGGGACCGTTGCCGCCGTGTGCGAAACGTCGATGTGCACCCCGAGGCTGCCTTCCCCTTCCTCCAGGTGCGGCGCCAGCACCTTGAGGCATGTCCATTCCATCAGCCCCACCATGAAGCCGGTGGCGAAAACGGTGGGCATCTCGCGGAACTCCGGCGCCTCCGGGTAAAGGTGCGGCACGGTTTTTTCGGCCGGAATGCGAAACGAGAATTGCGTTCTGTCGCCCGGCTTCAGGGAATCTTTCATGGATTTTCGCTTTCGCCAGCCTGGCCGAGCTTTCCAGCCGCCACGTAATCGATGCTGACGTTATAGAAGCTCAGAATGGATTCACCAGCGGCGAGACCTTGGGTGAGTTGCTTGGCCGTCTTCGCGAACGGAAAAACCATGTCTCCGTTGCTGAAGCGCACGCCGAGCCGGCCTGCATCGTCTTCATCCCACGAAGCGCCCGGCACGGCGGCAATGATCGCCTCGCCGAGGTAGCTTCCGAGCACGTTGACGAGGCCCTCGCCCGCCTCCCCTGCGAGGCTTTCGCGCTGGCGTTCGATGAAGCCCTCGGTCCACGCAACCGATTCCCGGCTGAAACCGAAATCGATCCCCGCGAGCGACCCCAGCTCGGAGACGGCGAAGGCCGCGTTCTCCCGGATCATCGCAAGACGTTCGGCGTCGATGGCCATAGCGCCCTCCCCTATCCCACCATCATACGGCGCGCCCAGCGGCCGGAATAGGCGACGGCGGTGCAGGCCAGTGCAATGATCGCAAAGGTGATGAGGCCGAACGGAAAAAGGTTCAGCGAGCGCCCGGCTGCCTGCGCCAGAAACAGCGACCACAACGCCTGCGCGGCGACGATGGCGACCGCCCAGCGCCACGGCCGGTCCGGATAGCCGAGGCCGAGCACGAACGCGGCGATGAACATGATGGGGAGCCCGACCACCCAATAGTCCGGGTCGTCCCAGGCTTCGGCGGTCCCGCCGATGAGCCGCACGAGATCCCAGGCGAGCACGCCGGCGACGGCGGCAATGGCGAGGGGCACGATAACTGAAGCGGCACGGGCCATGGCGCTACGCTCCCTATGCCGGCTCAGGCCCGGCCGGCGGGTCCACTCGCCTTCTCATCGCCCGGCAGCACGTTGCGCGTACCCTCCCAGGGGGATTCGAAATCGAAGGAACGGAATTCCTGCGCCAGCTCGACCGGCTCGTAGACCACGCGCTTCTGCTCTTCGTCGTAGCGGACCTCGACGTAGCCCGTGAGCGGGAAGTCCTTGCGCAGCGGATGGCCCTGGAAGCCGTAGTCGGTAAGGATGCGTCGCAGATCGGGATGGCCGGAGAACAGGATGCCGTACATGTCGTAGGCTTCGCGCTCGAACCAGTTGGCAGCGGGGAACACACCCACGGCGCTCGCAACCGGCGTCGTCTCATCGGTCGTCAGCTTGATGCGGATGCGCTGATTGAGGCGCGGCGACAGCAGGTGATAGACGACATCGAACCGCGCTTCACGGCCGGGCCAGTCGACGCCACAGATGTCGATCAAAACCTCGAACCGGCAGCGTCCGTCATCGCGCAGGAACGTCAGCACGTCGATGATCTTCTCGCGCGCGATGTCGAGCGTAAGCTCACCGAGCGTGATCCGCGATCCGACGATGTCAGCACCGAGCGCGCTTTGGCAATGCGCTTCGAGCCGTTGCAGATTTTCGATCATCTCGACCTCGTCTGCCGCCGTAGCGGGCGGCGCATCCTTCGACCTTGAATTCCCCGCGGTCATCCCACGAGCACCGCGTCACCCCGGGCCCGGACCGTTCCCGCGCTAGGGCTTGCTATCCGTTCGCTTCAGATCCGAGCACCCGGCCGTCGCCTCTTCCCCGCCTTCGACGTAGCAGGCGGCGATGTGGTCGGCTGCCAGTATGCGCCCGTGCACCTCGCCCTTGCTCGTCGGAGAGACCCAGGCGAACGAGGTATCGTCCGGAAAGACGATGCCGAAGAAGTCCTTGCGCCCGCCCTCGTAAGTGAAATAGCCGCGAAAGCGCCGGTCCGTCTGCTCGGTGATGTGCACCGTGCGCTCCCGGGTTCTCATCCCGAAGATATCGCCGATGGTGTCGTTTTTGCCCGACCATGTGCCGACGAGGTTCGGGATCGGGATGTCCCCCGCCGCCTGCGCCCCCGACACGGTGGCGAGTGACAGGATGGCGGCGTAAGCGATGCGTGTCTTCACCATGTGCTGCCGCTCCTCCCGTCTCTATCGCTCGATCGTACCGGTGCGGCGGATCTTCCGCTGCAGCAGCAGCACGCCGTAAACCAGCGCCTCGGCGGTCGGCGGACACCCCGGAACATAGACATCGACCGGCACGATGCGATCGCATCCGCGCACCACCGCGTAGGAATAGTGATAGTAGCCGCCGCCGTTCGCGCAGCTGCCCATCGAGATCACGTACCGCGGCTCCGGCATCTGGTCGTAGACCTTGCGCAGGGCGGGGGCCATCTTGTTGGTCAGCGTGCCGGCAACGATCATCACGTCGGACTGGCGTGGCGAGGCGCGCGGCGCAAAGCCGAAGCGCTCGAGGTCATAGCGCGGCATCGACGCCTGCATCATCTCCACGGCGCAGCAGGCGAGGCCGAACGTCATCCACATCAGCGAGCCCGTGCGCGCCCAGTTGATGAGATCGTCCGTCGTGGTGACGAGAAAGCCCTTGTCGGCGAGCTTGGAGGAAATCTGCGTGAAGCCCTCCTCGCCCGGCTTCACGAGGATACCGCCGGGCTGCAGCTCGGAGCGGGGTGTGATGAGGCCCGGCGAGGCGGGCCGGTCCTTCGTGATCAATCCCATTCCAGCGCTCCCTTGCGCCATTCGTAGATGAAGCCCACCGTCAGCACGGCGAGGAACAGCATCATTGCCCAGAAGCCATAGAGTCCGATGTCGCCGAAGGCCACCGCCCACGGAAACAGGAACGCCACCTCCAGATCGAAGATGATGAAGAGGATGGCGACGAGATAGTAGCGCACGTCGAATTTCATGCGCGCGTCATCGAAGGCGTTGAAGCCGCATTCGTACGCCGAAACCTTCTCCGGATCGGGATTGTTCACCGCGATCAGGAACGGCGCCACCATGAGTGCAAGCGCGATGAAAAGCGCCACGCCGATGAAGATAGCGATGGGCAGGTAATCGTAGAAGAGCTGATCCATGTGGAGCCTGACCGACGAGCCTCCGGCGGCCCGTCTTTGAGACGGTTACGGTCACCGCACGCGGGGGCAGATCTCACGCAAATGCTCGCCCGTGCTGCGGCGCAAAAGCCGGCACCGTGGTAGCTTACCCCGCAGCGCGGCGCAACCCGATCGGGGTCAGCGGGGCCCCGATCGGCCGCCGCTTCCCCATGCTTCGCCGTGGGATCAGTTCCAGGTGTGCAGAAGCACGCGCCAGCCGTCACCGGCGCGCTCCAGCACGTTCACCCAGTTGCCGCCGTACTGCGCCGTGGCGCCGCCCTCGCCGGGTCCGGAAAGCTGCCACTTGCCGCTGGCGATCGCGATCGGGCCCTTCTCCTCGACCTTCTCGACGCTGATCCTGTGGCCGCTAAAGCCGTTGGCGATGAGGTCGGCGAAAAACTTGCCGATCGCCTCCGCACCGAAAACAGCAGCGCCGCCCGCGGGAATGACACGCGCGTCCGGTGCATAGTAGCTGGCCAGCTTCGTCATATCGCCGCCGTTGAAAGCCGCGTCCCAGCGCTCGGCCGCCGTCTCGACGTTGCCCGTCATACCCGTCTCCTTGTTGATTGAACGCGATGTATCGAATGCATGGCATCCGACAGAGGCGGCCGAAGCCGCTCTAAGCCCCAGATAGTCCTGTCCGCAGCAGAATCCGAGACTGGCCCAATGCCGCACGGGGCTCGGGAGCGAAGACAAGCAAACGGTTTGGGTCAGCGTGGCCGCGTCAGTGTGCCCCGACCCATACCCGATGCCGGCGTCCTACTGCCACCAGCACGCGGGCAGCGTGTAGTCGTGCTTCTGCGGCATGCACGGCGCATCGAGCGGATGGGGGAAACTGCGTTGCGGTGCAGGCGTGTGCGCCAGCCGGTCCTTACGGTAGAACGTGAACTCCATCACGGGGGGAATGGCGAGCCCGCAGCGTTCGATCGGCGCGATACAGTTGTTGGGGTGCAGGTGAACCACCCGGTGGATACGGGTGAGCTTTTCGAACACCGGATGCACCACCGAATAGCCGAAGCGCGAGAACATCGCGTCGAGACCGTGAAACTCGATCACCATGATACGGAAGCGCCGCAAGAGGGCATCGGGCATCGCCCCCAGCACGCGGTACTCGGCGCCTTCGATGTCCATCTGCAAAATGAGTTCGCCGTCATCCGCCTCGGCGCAAAGTTCCTCTATCGGCATCGTCCACTCCGACGGCCAGATATCGAGATACTTCGGGATGAAGCGGAAGCGTGGGTTGTCGATGGGCGGTCCGGCAACCGAGGCATCGGCCATGAACACATCGATCCCGCGCTCGGCCATCGCGGCGTCGAAACCGCATTCGCTGGAGACGCCGGGAGAGATGCACGCGCGTACGCCGTCGAGGTCGTCGGGCAGCAGATAGCCGCCATCGCCCGCGGGTCCGAATCGCTTCAGCCCGCCCGGGACCGCGACAGGTTTGACGAGATTGACGAGCGCGCGAACCTGCGCCGGGTTCGCCGCATTGCTGATCCAAACCTTATCGAGCAGCGTCCTCTCGACGAGCCGCCGTATCCACCTGTCCATCGTGCCCCGAAGCCGTGTGCGTTCGAAGCGTTCTTACACGGCAGGTGCGAGCGGGCAACGCGCGGGGCGCCGCCCCGGCACTTTCCGGGGAGATATGGATCGGCTTCGATTATCGGGGATGAAAATAGTGGCGCGAGAGACGGGACTTGAACCCGCGGCCTCCGGCGTGACAGGCCGGCGCTCTAACCAACTGAGCTACTCCCGCAGTCAAAAATGCGCGCCCCGAGGGACGCGCTGGTCACGGCCGATCCATTACGTGGCTCGCGGGGGGAAGTCAAGGAGCCGTGACGAAGAAACGGCAAAGATAGCCGCTCCCGGGCTGGATAGGCGCCAAGAGGCGCCAAGCGGGCAAAAGCATCCGAACGCGGGTCCGCTGAAGGCGCGCCAGAAACGCCGCCGGAGGGCTCATCGCTCCGATTGCCAGGCATCCGCCGCACGCGCAAGCGCTTCGGGCTCGACCATGCGCCTCTGGCGGACAGCAGCGCTGCCGCCACGACACATGGGATATGCGCGGCCCCTTCAGCCTTCCCCGATCCGTCCGGTGAGAAAATCTGCTCTCTCCTCGGCCGACACCTTTGGCAATTCGGTGAGCCTGTAGCCGAGCCGCGTATAGACGGCGACCATGGCCCGGAATGTCGCCTCGGCCCCCTCCAGCGATTGCAGACGCTCGGCATCGTTCTCGAAGATCTCGGGCCATGGCGGCGCAATGAAAACCTCGTCCCGGTAACGATGCGCGCGCGCCGCTGCCTCGAAGTGCGCCGGCACCGGTAGCCCGCATAGCTCCAGGTAGCCGATGGAATCGGGAATGCCGCGATCGAATACGACCGGTCCCTCCAAAGCGGCGGCATCGCGATAGCGGCGCATGTCCCAGTCGAGCATGAGCTCGGCGAACTTCGCGCTGTTCGCCCACGGCAAGCCATCTCCGCCAGTGGCGCGCTGCGCTTTGATGATGGCGCGCCCCGCCTCCGGCATGGTCGCGAATCCCCGGCCGGCGAGGGCGGCGGCAAGCGTGCTCTTGCCCGATCCAGGCCCTCCCGTGAGGATGATCAACCGTTGGGTGCTCTCCACCGCTCTACCCTCCTTTCGCGAATGATCGGGAAGCCGCTGCGGCATGCGCTCGCGGCCCTATGATGGGGTGTCAAACAAATGAGGGGGGTGTCAGGCAAAGCGCCGCTCGGCCGATATTTCCGGGCAAGGCTCAGGTGTCCAGCTCGCCGCATTCCGATCGCCCGAGCGTCTATCAGCAAGGGCGTGAATCGGCAGGGCAAACAAGGCGCCGGACACTTCACTTCGAGCCCGCTGGCGCTCAGGCGCCAAGGGCGCCAGCGGCAACGCTCCGATCGCCCGAGCGCCTATCCGCGCGGGCGTGGATCGGCAGCGCAAAACAAGCGCCGGCCATCAGCCGGCACAACGGCGGATATTGTCGATTTGCACCGCAAAAGAGTGCCGTAGGACCAAGGGGCACTTCGTAAAAACAGCGCAAGTCTTTGAAAAACATGGTGGGCGGTGAGAGGGTCGAACTCCCGACATCCTCGGTGTAAACGAGGCGCTCTACCACTGAGCTAACCGCCCGACAGGGCACTCCATACTGGCCGGAGGCCAAAGCCGCAAGGCACCCGACATCGCATCAACGGGAAATAGGCTCGGAGATGCGGAGTAGCCGCGCCGGTGGCAAAGCTGCTGCTCAAGTCCGGTATCGACAAAGCGCCGGCACGTCGGCGACAGCAGATAACCTCGGGAGCGCGAGACTAGACAACCCCGGGAAGCCCGCCGCGTCGGTGCAGCCAGGCGCTGGCACGGGCGGCAGATTCGATCGAGCCCGGTACGTGACTTCCTCACCCGCGGTTGCAACGCCCATGGCCCGCGGCACGCAGTCATTCAAAGTCCGCCGGTTACTGACGGCGCCCGGCAGCGGAGGTCCGAAGCCGCGTGCCTATCTCCGAGGGCGTCGATCCTAGAACAAGCGCCGGTCATCGGCCCGAACCACGGCCAGCCGTCCTGGCGGGTTGCCCGTAGAGCTTAGGTGCCCCCGGGGCGTCCCGACGGGCTGCCCGCAGAGCCTAGGGTCGCGGGGCGCCGGGCCGCGAGGGGCTGGAGGCCAACACCACGAAGCTTCTAGACCGCCCGTGCCTGCCCAAACGAAGCGCGCGCCGCGATGGCCGCGACGCGCCGAAATTCTAGCCAGGCCGCGGGATGCGAATGGCCCTTAACTCAGTTGAGGGCGTCCTTCAGGCCCTTCGACGGGCTGAACTTCGGCACCCGCGAAGCCGGGATGTTGATCGTCGCGCCGGTCGCCGGATTGCGGCCTTCGCGCGCCTTACGCTTCGTAACCTTGAAGGTGCCGAAATCGGGGATGCGCACCTCATGACCATCCTTCATGGCGGCGCGGATGTGCTCGAGCACTGCATCGACGGCCACGGTCGCCTTGTCCTTCGTAAGCTCGGCTTCCTTGGCGACGGCGTCGATCAAATCTTTCTTGCTCATCTGGTTCCGTCCTCTGCGTTCGGATGCGACTTGGGGGAGTAGCGGAGCATAGGGGCCCGCGCGTGTTGCTAAAGTCGCAACAGTGGGGTCGAGAGAAGCGCCCAATATCGACCCCCGTCAAGGGGGAAAAGCCGCGAAATTGCCCGAAAAACCTGGGGAAATAGAGGTTCCTACGCGCACGGAGCATGAACGAAAAACCCCGCGCCGGAGCGCGGGGTTCTATTATGTTGCCGATCTCACACGACGGCGTTGCATAGCTGCAACCGGATGCGGCGCCCTGTCAGTGCGCCGTCACCCGCGAGCCGCCGGCGCCGTCCTCACCCTTCACCGCGGCAGCTTCCGCCGCCTCGTCCCAGGGGATGCGCTCCGGCGTCCTGACGAGTGCCGTCTTCAGAACCTCATCGACCCGCGCCACCGGTACGATGTCGATCTTGTTCTTGATCTCGTCGGGGATTTCCGCGAGGTCCTTAACGTTCTCTTCAGGGATAATCACGGTTTTGATGCCGCCGCGCAGGGCCGCAAGCATCTTTTCCTTGAGCCCGCCGATCGGAAGTACCCGGCCGCGCAGGGTGATCTCGCCGGTCATGGCGACATCCTTGCGCACGGGAATGCCCGTCAGCACCGAGATGATGGCGGTGGCCATCGCGACGCCCGCGGAAGGCCCGTCCTTCGGGGTTGCGCCCTCCGGAACGTGGACGTGGATGTCCTTCTTCTCGAACAGCGAGGGATGGATGCCGAAGTCCACCGAGCGCGAGCGCACGTACGCGTTCGCCGCCTGGATGCTCTCCTTCATCACGTCGCGCAGGTTGCCCGTGACCGTCATCCTGCCCTTGCCCGGCATCATGACGCCTTCGATCGTCAGCAGCTCGCCGCCGACCTCCGTCCAGGCAAGGCCCGTGACGACGCCGACCTGATCCTCGAGCTCCGCCTCGCCGTACCGGTACTTCGGCACGCCGAGATAGGATTCGAGGTTCTCCGCCGTAACCGTGACGGTCTTGTTGTCGCTGGTGAGGATCTCCTTCACCGCCTTGCGGGCGAGCTTGGCGATCTCACGCTCGAGCGAGCGCACGCCCGCTTCGCGCGTGTAGCGACGCACGAGCTGCAGCAGCGCATCGTCCTCGACCGCCCACTCAGCCGCCTCGAGGCCATGCGCCTGGCGCTGGCCGGGGATGAGGTGGCGCTTGGCGATCTCGATCTTCTCGCCCTCGGTGTAACCGGCAAGGCGAATGATCTCCATGCGGTCCATCAGGGCGGGCGGGATGTTGAGCGTGTTGGCCGTCGTGACGAACATCACGTTCGACAGGTCGTAGTCGACCTCGAGGTAATGATCGTTGAACGTGCCGTTCTGCTCCGGATCCAGCACCTCCAGCAGCGCCGCCGCGGGGTCGCCACGGAAGTCCGAGCCCATCTTGTCGATCTCGTCGAGCAGGAAGAGCGGATTGGTCCGCTTCGCCTTGCGCATCGACTGGATGACCTTGCCGGGCATCGAGCCGATGTACGTGCGGCGGTGACCGCGGATCTCCGCTTCATCGCGGACGCCGCCGAGGCTCATGCGCACGAACTCGCGGCCCGTGGCATTGGCGATCGACTTGCCGAGCGAGGTCTTACCCACGCCGGGCGGGCCGACGAGGCAAAGGATGGGACCCTTGAGCTTATTCGTGCGCGCCTGCACCGCGAGATACTCGAGGATGCGCTCCTTGACCTTCTCGAGACCGTAGTGCTCGGCATCGAGCACGGTCTGCGCCTCGTCGAGATCCTTCTTGACCTTGCCCTTGATCCCCCACGGGATGGACAGCAGCCAATCGAGATAGTTGCGCACGACGGTCGCTTCCGCCGACATCGGGCTCATCTGCTTGAGCTTCTTCAGCTCGGCAAGCGCCTTGTCGCGGGCTTCCTTCGAAAGCTTGGTGTTCTCGATCTTCTCTTCGAACTCGGCGATATCATCGCGCTCGTCGCTGTCGCCGAGCTCCTTCTGAATCGCCTTCATCTGCTCGTTGAGATAGTACTCGCGCTGCGTCTTCTCCATCTGGCGCTTCACGCGCGAGCGGATCTTGCGCTCCACCTGCAGCACGGAGATCTCGCTCTCCATGAGGGTGTAGACGCGCTCCAGACGCTCGGAAACCGTCGCGGTTTCGAGGATCTCCTGCTTGTCGGCGATCTTGATCGCAAGGTGCGAGGCGATCGTGTCGGCGAGCTTCGAGTAGTCGTCGATCTGCGCGACGTTGCCGAGGACCTCCGGCGAGATCTTCTTGTTGAGCTTCACGTAGCTCTCGAACTGCGTGACGGCCGAACGCGCCAGCGCCTCGATCTCCTCCTTCGCACCGACGCTCTCCGGCACCGGCTCGACCTCGGCTTCGAAATAGTTCGGATTGTCCGTGTAGCGCTGAATGCGCGCACGCGAGGTGCCTTCGACGAGCACCTTCACGGTGCCGTCGGGCAGCTTCAGCAATTGCAGCACCGAGGCGAGCGTGCCGACCGGATAGATCGCGTCGGTCGCCGGGTCGTCGTCGCCCGCGTTCTTCTGCGCCGCAAGCAGGATGTGCTTGTCGGAACGCATGACCTCTTCGAGCGCATTGATCGATTTATCGCGTCCGACGAACAGCGGGACAATCATGTATGGGAACACCACGATGTCGCGCAGCGGCAGGACGGGGTAAAGCCCCTTGCTAGCCGTCTTGTCTTTGTTCTTGGTGTCTTCGCCCATTTCGCTACCTATCGTGGCCGCCTGTCGCTTGCGTCTGGAGCTGGTTTGAGGATGGCTCCCGACACTCGATCAGGGCATCTTGCAACGCATGCCCTGGCACTTTTGAGGCGGGCCTATTCGGAGTGACGAATAACCCACCGCCTCCTTCGACATTACACAGCATCCAGAAGCAGTGCCCCATGTGAAATGGGGCGCACTGCAGCTGGATCAAGGGCTGTCCGCGCGGCCTCTATGCCGCGACGGACCCTACGGTCGGGAGTATACCGCCTTCCCTTTGGCGGCCCATTCATCAAGAAGCGGTCGAACCCTTCTCATCCGCCCTGTCGGAGTAGATGCGCAAGGGGCGCGCGCTGCCTTCGACGACCTCCGGTCCGATGACGATCTCTTCCACACCCTTCATGGCGGGCAGGTCGAACATGGTGTCGAGCAGGTTGCCTTCCATGATGGAGCGCAGGCCGCGAGCACCGGTCTTGCGCTCGATCGCCTTGCGGGCAATCGCCTTCAGCGCGTCGTTGGTGATCGTCAGCTTGACGTCCTCCATTTCGAACAGGCGCTGATACTGCTTCACGAGCGCGTTCTTCGGCTCGGAGAGGATCTGCACCAGCGCGTCCTCGTCGAGATCCTCGAGCGTGGCGATGACGGGCAGACGGCCGATGAATTCCGGGATGAGGCCGAACTTCAGCAGGTCCTCCGGCTCCACGCCGCGCAGGATCTCGCCCGTGCGGCGCTCCTCGGCACCCATGACCTTGGCGCCGAAGCCGATCGACGTCCCCTTGCCACGGCGCGAGATGATCTTCTCGAGGCCCGCGAAGGCGCCGCCGCAGATGAAGAGGATGTTCGTCGTGTCGACCTGCAGGAACTCCTGCTGGGGATGCTTGCGGCCGCCCTGGGGAGGCACGGAGGCAATCGTGCCCTCCATGATCTTCAGGAGCGCCTGCTGCACGCCCTCGCCCGAAACATCGCGCGTGATCGACGGGTTGTCGGACTTGCGCGAGATCTTGTCGACCTCGTCGATGTAGACGATGCCCCGCTGTGCGCGCTCGACGTTGTAGTCGGCATTCTGCAGCAGCTTGAGGATGATGTTCTCGACATCCTCGCCGACATAGCCCGCCTCGGTGAGCGTCGTCGCGTCAGCCATGGTGAAGGGCACGTCGAGCATGCGCGCGAGCGTCTGGGCGAGCAGCGTCTTGCCGCAACCCGTCGGGCCGACGAGCAGGATGTTCGACTTGGCGAGCTCCACGTCGTTGTTCTTCGACGCGTGATTGAGCCGCTTGTAATGGTTATGCACGGCCACCGAGAGCACGCGCTTGGCGTGGTCCTGACCGATCACATAGGAATCGAGTACCGCGCAGATTTCCTGCGGGGTGGGCACGCCGTCGCGCGACTTCACCAGGGTGTTCTTGTTCTCTTCCCGGATGATGTCCATGCACAGCTCGACGCATTCATCGCAGATGAACACGGTCGGGCCGGCAATCAGCTTGCGCACCTCATGCTGGCTCTTGCCGCAAAACGAGCAATAGAGAGTGTTTTTCTCTTGAGCCATTTCGGTTATTTAACCCCTCCTCGGGCCGCTCTTGCGCCGGATGAGCCGACGCTCGCCTTGGAAGATTCCTGTCTCGTACCGCATGCGAGGCGCGGGTGCCCGAGTCCATTACAGTGATCTGAGCACGCTAGCGTTCCCCAGATCAAGATTGGATTAACGGATACCGGTCCCGATCACCCCGAAGCGGCTCGATTACCACAGTTTTGTGGCGACCTCGCGGTCGCCGCAGCGCACCATTTTCGCATCGCTTTCGAATGGTGCTGCAGCCAGCTTCGCCGGGCTCGCCAGCTCTGGCAAGCCCCGCGCTCCGCCTGCGGCCATTGGGCCTCTTTGGGGGATGGCTCAGGTTGAGCTCTTCACCAATTCTGGCTGGCCAAAATCCGCCTCTTCGCGGCTGGAGAGGACCTTGTCGATGATCCCGAACTCCTGTGCCTGATCAGCCGTCATGAAGTAGTCACGGTCGAGCGTGCGTTCAATGACCTCGTACGGCTGGCCGGTATGCTTGACGTACACCTCGTTGAGGCGGCGCTTCATTTTGATGATGTCTTCCGCGTGGCGCTCGATATCCGAGGCCTGGCCGGAGAATCCGCCCGAGGGCTGGTGCACCATGATACGGGCGTTGGGCAGCGCAAAGCGCATCCCCGGAGCGCCCGCGCAGAGCAGCAGCGAGCCCATGGAGGCCGCCTGGCCGATACACAGGGTCGAGATCTGCGGGCGGATGAACTGCATCGTGTCGTAGATCGCCATGCCCGCCGTGACGACGCCGCCCGGCGAGTTGATGTACATGGAGATTTCCTTCTTGGGGTTCTCGGCCTCCAAGAACAGGAGCTGCATGCAGATCGACGCCGACATGTGGTCCTCGATCGGCCCCGTCACGAAGATGATGCGCTCCTTGAGGAGGCGCGAGGGCAGATCGTAGCCACGCTCGCCGCGGTTCGTCTGCTCGACCACCATCGGCCAGAAGGTGTTCGTCAAGGTGGCGACCGGATCGCGCATGGCCATTTCCTTTGCTCTATTCGGGGGCGGAGCGCTCGAATCGCGCGCCGCTGCGTCGTCTGTTTTGGGCAGTGCCGCGCGCTCCTGCAAGCCCCCGCGACCCGCCCCCGCAGGGCGGCCGGGAAGATTAACGGCGCGCGCCGGCGCTATCAGGCCTCGTCGGCCTCTTCCAGCTTCTTGAACAGCTCATCCCGCGACACCTTGCGCTCCACGGGCTTGGCTTTCTCGACGACGAAGTCGACGACCTTGTCCTCGAAGATGGGCGCGCGAAGCTCGGCGAGGGCGCCCGGCGTCTTCTCGAAATATTCGTAGACCGCCTTCTCCTGGCCGGGGAAGCGCCGCGCCTGCTCGATCAAAGCCCGGCGCATCTCGTCCTGGGTGATCTTGAGATCGTTCTTGTCGGCGATCTCGCCGATCACGAGCCCGAGGCGCACCCGGCGCTCCGCGAGCTTACGGTACTCCTCGCGCGCCTCTTCTTCGGTCTTGCCTTCATCGGCGAAGGTCTTGCCCGCGCGCTGAAGGCTATCCTCGAGCTGCTTCCAGATGCCATTGAACTCCGCCTCGACGAGCGAGGGCGGCAGCTCGAAGCTATGCACCTTCTCGAGCTGGTCCAGGAGATCGCGCTTCAGCTTCTGGCGGCTGGCACCGGCGTATTCGCGCCCGATCCGCTCGCGCAGGAACTCCTTCAGCTGGTTGAGATCCGTCGCGCCGAGCGATTTGGCGAATTCCTCGTCCACCGCCGGACGCACGGGAGCGGCGACTTCCTTCACCTTGATCGAGAACGTGGCCACTTTGCCCTTCAGGGTGTCGACCGGATAATCGTCCGGGAAAGTCGCAGCGATATCCTTTTCATCGCCCGCCTTGACGCCCGTGAGGCCGTCCTCGAAGCCGGGAATGAAATTGCCCTGGCCGAGCACGATGGGCGCATCCTCGGCGGTGCCGCCTTCGAACGCTTCACCGCCGATCTTGCCGACGAAATCGATCGTAACGCGGTCGCCGGTCTGGGCCGCGCGGCCTTCCTCGGCGGTGTACGAGACGCTGCGCTCGACGAGATCGTCGATGCCCTTCTGCACCGCTTCGTCGTCCACCTCGGCGACGAATTTCTCGAGCTTCAGATCCTCGAAGTTCGCCAGCGGGATTGGCGGCAGGACCTCGAAGCTCATGGAATAGGAAAGATCGGCCTGGCCCGCGAGCACGCGCTCCATCTCGGCATTGTCTTCCGGGAAGGTCACATCCGGCTGCATGGCGGGCCGCATCTTGCGGTCGGCGAGCGCCTGGTTGGAGGTCTCGCGCACCGTCTCCTGCAGTACCTCCACCATCACCGAGCGGCCGTACATCTTCTTCAGATGCGGCATAGGAACCTTGCCCTTGCGGAAGCCCTTGAGCTGGACGCGGTCCTTCAGATCGTCCAGCCGCTCATCGAAGCGCTTGCTGATTTCACCAGCCGGCACGATAACTTGTAGCGTCCGCTTCAGACCCTCGCTGCTGGTCTCGGTAATCTGCATCTGTCTCCAACCTGCTCGTATAAGCCGATGAGGGCCCTAAATTTTTCTGCCGCCTAGAGCGTGGTGCGGGCGGAGGGATTTGAACCCCCACGCCTTGCGGCACTGGAACCTAAATCCAGCGCGTCTACCAATTCCGCCACGCCCGCGCGTCGCCCCCGCCTTCAGGCCGGCTTTGAGCCAGTCCAATCACGCCGTTAGGGGCGATCTCTGCGGCTGTCGGGATCGATCAGGCGAAGATATATCTGGCGGCGCCCGCAAAAGGCAACGCCCTTTACCGCTGAGGCGGCACCCGGAGCCAAAAATACCGATTAAGGCTATGCTCTTTAACGCAAATCCGCCCGCTGAAACCGCGTAACCGCCGCATAGAAGGGTCGCTGCGGCCTTCAGAAGCGGTAAAGGCCGTCCTCGTCGGTCACGACGGCGCGCATCGGCGCTTGGGCATTCTCGCCCGCTTTCGCTCCGAGGGCCGTATCGAGTTTGCCGCTCGCCTTTCCGTCGGGATTGTCGATAGCGCTGATCAGATCATCGAGGCTCACGCCGAGCTTATCGAGCCCGAGCTTCTTTTCCAGCGCCGTGATGGCGGTAGCCCCGCCCGGACTGGCCTTGAGATGACCCAAAGCGGCCCTCAGCGCCGCCGCATAATTCCGCGGGCTTTCGAAATCCTCCATGCGAACGCCGAGTTCCTCGCCGGCACGCCGCATGAGGTCGACCTTCAACTTCTGAACATCGAATCCGCTGTCAAAAACCGATTCCACGGCGCCGCCAATCGAAGAGTGGCCGGTGAGATCCGGCAACCTCACGCCATGCGCCGCGGCGACGAGGGCTGCTGGTCCGGCCTGCGGCCTCTGCTGAGGGACCGGCGGGCTCGCGGACTTGAGAAGGGAGACGGCAATCGCGCTGATGGGTGCTGGCACGGTCGGCTCACTCTGGAAGCGGCGCCAATGAATGGAGATCAGGTTACCGACACAAAAATTACGCCGACATCATACATCGATTGCACGCTATCGGTGCAGCGTTAAGAAAAGCCGACCGCCCCTTTCTGCCCTGGCCAACTTCCCTGGCGGCGCGTGTTGCGGGGTCGTGGGCCTGGCGCTAGGTTCGGCCCATACTTAACGGAGTTGCCCCTTGCTCCCCCGCACCAACGTCGTCGCCGCCGTCGGCCGTACGCCGCTCATCCGCCTGCGCCGCGCTTCCGAGGAGACCGGCTGCACCATTCTCGGCAAGGCCGAGTTCATGAATCCCGGCGCGTCCGTGAAAGATCGCGCCGCCCTGGGCATCATCCGCGAGGCCATGGACAGCGGCCGCCTCAAGCCCGGCGGCACGATCGTCGAAGGCACCGCCGGCAATACCGGCATTGGCCTTGCTGTCCTCGGCAATGCCCTCGGCCTGCGCACGGTGATCGTCATTCCCGAGACCCAGTCGCAGGAAAAGAAAGACGCCCTGCGCATGCTCGGCGCGGAGGTCATCGAGGTACCGGCCGTTCCTTACCGGAACCCCAACAACTACGTGAAGTATTCCGCCCGCCTCGCCTCGGCGCTGGCAGAAAGCGAGCCGAACGGCGCCGTCTGGGCCAATCAATTCGACAATACCGCCAACCGCGACATCCACGTGACGACGACCGCCGAGGAGATCTGGGCCGATACCGAGGGCACTGTCGACGGGTTCGTCTGTGCGGTCGGCTCCGGCGGCACGCTCGGCGGCGTCTCACGCGGGCTCAAGGCCAGGCGCGCCGACATTCGCATCGCCCTCGCCGACCCGCCGGGCTCGGCTCTTTATTCTTTTTATACGGAAGGTGAGCTGAAGGCCGAAGGGACCTCCATCACCGAAGGCATCGGCCAGGGTCGCATCACGCGCAACCTTGAAGGCACCGCCGTCGACACCGCCTTTCACATCCCCGATGCCGAGGCTCTCCGGCACGTCTTCGAGCTGACGCGCGAGGAAGGCCTGTGTGTCGGAGCCTCCAGCGGGGTCAATGTTGCAGGTGCGGTGCGGCTCGCCCGCCAGCTTGGCCCCGGTCATACTATCGTGACGATCCTGTGCGACAGCGGCACTCGCTATCGCTCGCGGCTTTTCAACCCGGCGTTCCTGGAAGCCAAATCGCTGCCGGTTCCAGCTTGGCTGCGCCAGGAGCGGCTTACCCTACCCGAGGTTTTCGCCGCCGATTAGGGCGCAGCGGCACGACAGCGGCCTTAGTGTCCTTGCGGGTCTCGCCGCTTTTGCCTATGTCGCTAGCTACGCCGCCGCGCCGGCTGCAACACTGTGTTCACGAGCCTGTAAGAGAGGGAAACGTGCCGGAAAGTACGAAGAAATGGATCGTCGATACTGATTGGCTCGCCTCCCATCTCGATGCGCCCGACCTCATCATTTTCGACGCCAGCTGGCACCTGCCCAGCGCGGGCCGTGACGCAAAAGCCGAGTACCTTGCCGAGCACATTCCCGGCGCACTCTTCTTCGACATCGACGACCTAACCGATGAGAAGTCGTCGCTGCCGCACATGCTGCCGTCGACGGTGAAGTTCGCCTCGCGCATGAAGAAGATGGGCATCGGCGATGGCATGCGCATCATCGTCTATGACAGCCTGGGATTGTTCTCGGCCGCTCGCGCATGGTGGACGTTCCGCGCGATGGGCCACGAGGACGTCGCGGTGCTCGACGGCGGCCTCAAGAAGTGGAAAGCCGAGGGCCGCGCCGTAGAGGACGGCACGCCGCCGAAACGCACCGAGCGTCACTTCACGCCGCTGATGAACTCTGCCCTCATCCGCGACATGGACGACATGAAAAAGGCGATCGCCAAGCGTGCGCAGATCGTCGATGCACGCTCCGCGGCGCGCTTCGAAGGCACTGAGCCCGAACCACGCCCGGGCCTGCGCAGCGGCCACCTTCCCGGCTCGCGCAACGTACCGGCACAATCGCTCATCAATGGCGACGGAACGCTGAAGCCGGAAGCAGAGCTCAGCAAGATCTTCGCCGACGCCGGCATCGACTGGCGCCAGCCCGTCGTCACCACGTGCGGCTCGGGCGTCACCGCCTCGATCCTGTCGCTGGCGCTCGCCGTGCTCGGTCAGACGAACGCCGCGGTTTATGATGGAAGCTGGGCGGAGTGGGGCATCGACGGCAACGGCCTGCCGGTCGAGACCGGCCCCGCGCGCGAGCTGACGTCATAATCTCTGCCGCGTCGGAAAATTCCAAGGCCCATCGGTAAGGCGCGAAAAATCGCGCCTTATTTTTTCGCACGCCATCCCGCAGCCCCGCACTGCCGGCGATGCGTTGACCTATGCCGAAAGCTAGAGCATTTTCCGACGAAGTGGATGCCGGTTCGTCGCAAGAAAATGCGACCAATCAAAAACCTAGAGCGTCCGATCCGATTCCATCGGATCGCAAGACGCTCTAGTCGTCCGACGCGACCGTCTCACCGATGTGGGCGAGTATGGCGCGGGCCATAGCGGCGGCACGGTCCACCGGCAGGTCGATCGCCGTCGTCTCACCCAGTTCGTCGATAAAGATCGCAACCTGCCCATGGCCACGCTCGGTGACCTCGATAGAGCCGCTCGGCGTCTCGCATGCGAAGATCGCCATCCTGTTCCCTCTCTCGCGCCGGCCGGTGATTTACGATCGGCCGCGCGGCCTTGCCGAACCGCGCGAAGCCTATGGCACAGCGGATACCGCTTGCAAGGTCGTATGGCGGCGCGACAGAGCAGCCGTTTAAGGTCAAGGCGCCGGTCCCGGCTGCGCGCCCCCGAGGATGCGGCAGGCCCAGAAATAATCTCGGCATTTGCGGCCATCGGCGGCACGTCGCCTTGACCGCGACGCCCGCTGGCGCCTACAAGCACCGCTCGCACTGAGGGCCCGTAGCTCAGTGGTAGAGCACCTGACTTTTAATCAGGGTGTCGATGGTTCGATCCCATCCGGGCTCACCAGTGTTTTCAAGTCGTTAGCCGTGACGGCTCACAATTGCCGGCAACTTTTCGCGGAGCTGCCGGCCGGTCTTTACCGATTCCGGCAGGAACGCCGCCGCGCTCGATGGCTCCATGCGCGGGCCATGCGTTTCTCGCGCATCACCTGCACCCATTCCATCCATGCGCCGTTTCACCCTTAGCCACCGACGCGGCCAATGGGATATGAGGGCCGCCATGGACGAGCGGGCCGGACGAGATGCTGCCGTTGACGCGGCAAAGCGGATGCACGCTGGCGTGCAGCCGCGCCGCGAGGCGCTGATTCCGCCGGCCGACCGTATCAAGGCCATCGGCCTCATGTGCGTAGCCGTCGGTCTGTTCTCGGCGCTCGACACGTCGGCCAAATATCTCGCCACCAAGGCGGGCCTGCCCGTCGTGCAGATCGTCTGGTCACGCTTCCTCGGCCAGTTCCTCATCATGATGACGATGCTGTCGGCGCTGCCGCTGTCGGCCTTCCTCCGCACGGGCAAGCTGAAGCTGGAGCTTTTGCGCTCGCTGCTCATGGTCTCGACCACCGCCTTCAACTTCCTCGCGCTCCGCCACCTGCGTCTCGATCAGTCGATCTCGGTCGTTTTCATGGCCCCGCTGCTGGTGGCGTTGCTGGCCGGGCCCTTGCTCGGCGAATGGGTCGGCTGGCGTCGCATGATCGCCATCGCCACCGGTTTCATCGGCGTGCTCATCGTCGTGCATCCGGGCGTCGGCGAATTGCATCCGGCGTTCCTGCTGGCGTTCGGATCGATGCTCGCCTACGCCTTCTTCATGCTGCTGACGCGCTTCCTCGCCGCGCACGATACCCCGCTCGTGATGCTGTTCTACTCGGTGCTGATCGGCGCCTTCGGTCTCGCACCGTTCGCCCTCTGGCAATGGGTCTGGCCGGCGTCGCCAGACGCGTGGGCGCTGCTGTGTGTGCTGGGCGTCTTCGGCGGCCTCGGGCACTACCTCTTCATTCACGCCTATCGGCTGTCACCGGCCTCGAGCGTTGCGCCGTTCATCTACGTGCAGATCCTCACGATGGTGCTGTTCGGCTACCTCGTCTTCGGCGATCTGCCCGATCTGTGGACACTTGTCGGCGCATCGGTGATCGTCGCCTCGGGCATCTACCTGCTCAACCGTGAGCGCTCCGTACGCACCGATGTCGCCTCGACGGACCCGATCTGATCTCGACGCGCGGTTCAGCCTTCGCATTCGATGCGCGAGAGCGTCTCCTCCGCCCATGCATCGAACCACCCCTCGGCGATAGCCGCGCGCATCGCCGCCATCAGCTCCTGATAGAACGCCGTATTCACCCACGACAGCAGCATCGCGCCGAGATATTCGCCCGAGCGCACGAGGTGATGCAGATACGCCCGTGAATAATCGCGCGCCGCAGGGCACGAGCTTTGCGGATCGAGAGGCGCGGTATCCTCCGCATGCTTGGCGTTGCGCAGGTTCACCTTGCCGTTCCAGGTAAAGGCGAGGCCGTGGCGGCCATTGCGGGTCGGCATCACGCAGTCGAACATGTCGATACCGCGCGCGACCGACTTGATGAGATCCGAAGGCGTGCCGACGCCCATGAGATAGCGCGGCTTCGTCGCCGGCAGATGCGGCAGCACACCCTCGAGCGTGCGCAGCATCAGCTCCTGCCCCTCGCCCACCGCGAGCCCGCCGACGGCGTAGCCGGGCAGGTCCATGCCGACCAGCGCTTCCGCGGAGCGGCGGCGCAGCTCCGGATCGACGCCGCCCTGCACGATGCCGAACAGCGCCTGGCCAGGCGCTGCGCGGTCGGCAAAGGCGCGCTGCGCCCGCGCCGCCCAGCGCAAGGACAGCTCCATCGCCCGCTCAGCCTCGGCGCGCTCGGCGGGAAGCTCGATGCACTCGTCGAGTTGCATCTGGATGTCGGAGCCGAGCAGGCACTGGATCTCCACCGCGCGCTCCGGCGTCAGCATGTGGCGCGAACCGTCGATGTGGGAGGCGAAACGCACGCCCTCCTCGGTGACCTTCCGGATCTTCGAAAGCGACATCACCTGAAAGCCGCCCGAGTCCGTCAGCACCGGACCGTCCCAGCGCATGAAGCTGTGCAGCCCGCCGAGACGCGCAACGCGCTCCGCTCCCGGCCGCAGCATCAGGTGATAGGTGTTGGCGAGCACGATGTCGGCGCCCGCCTCCTTCACCTGGTCGAAGGTGAGCGCCTTGACCGTTGCGACGGTGCCGACCGGCATGAACGCGGGCGTGCGTACGATCCCACGCGGCGTAATGACTTCGCCGCGCCGCGCCGCGCCGTCCTCGTTCAGCAGCCGGAAGCCGAAGGTCTTCACCTGCTCTTGCATAAAGTCAGCCCGTTCTCTCATGCGTTCGACGCGCTCGGCGCTTCGTGCTGGCCATCATGCCGGAACAGCAGCGAGGCATCGCCGTAGGAATAGAAGCGATAGCCCGCAGCGATAGCGTGCGCGTAGGCGGCGCGCATACGCTCGAGGCCCGCAAACGCCGACACCAGCATGAACAGCGTGGAGCGCGGCAAATGGAAGTTGGTCATCAGCACATCGACGGCGCGAAACCGGTAACCGGGCGTGATGAAGATATCGGTCGTGCCGCTGAACGGTTGCAGCTCGCCGGAGCGCGCCGCCGATTCCAATAGGCGTAGCGATGTGGTGCCCACCGCAACGATGCGCCCGCCGCGTGCGCGCACGCCATTGAGCGCTCCAACCGTCGCCGCGTTCACCTCGCCCCACTCCGCGTGCATCTTATGCTCCGAGGTGTCCTCTGCCTTTACCGGCAGGAACGTGCCGGCGCCGACATGCAGCGTCACGAAATGGCGCGAGATGCCGCGGGCATCGAGCGCGGCGAAAAGCTCCGGCGTGAAGTGCAGCCCAGCGGTCGGCGCCGCGACCGCGCCGTCGTTCGCCGCATAGACGGTCTGATAGTCGGTGCGGTCGGCGGCTTCGACATCGCGCTTGCCCGCGATGTACGGCGGCAGCGGCATCTCGCCAACGGCAGCGATGGCTGCATCGAGATCGGGGCCGGCGAGATCGAACGCCACCTCGACCTCACCCGCTTCGCCGCGCTTGATCAGCGTGCCGTCGAGGGCGCCCGCCATGCACGTTTCGCCGCCATGGCCGAAGTGCAGCCGGTCTCCTTCCTGCAAGCGCTTCGCCGGCCGCGCGAGCGCGCGCCAGCGATCCGGCGCAAGGCGCTCGATCAGCATCAGCGCCACGTTGGCCGAAAGCTCGCCGCGCAGGCGCACGCCGCTGATCGCCGCCGGGATCACGCGTGTATCGTTGAAGACGAGCGCGTCGCCCTCCCGCAGCAGCGCAGGCAGATCACGCACGCCCCGATCCTCGAACGGCGCATCGGCGGGCGGAACGACGAGCAGGCGCGCGCTGTCCCGCGGGGCGGCGGGATGCAGCGCGATGCGGTCCTCGGGCAGAGCAAAGTCGAACAGGTCGGTACGCATCGCGCGGGGCTTGTCGCTTTCGATCGCGGGGCGGAAGCCGGCGCGATTTATGGGATTTCCCAGGCCTTTTGAAGCCTTGCGCGATGCGGCGCAAGGGCTCCGTCCGATCGGCCCCCCTGGCCCCGTCAGCCGAAGCGGATCAGCAATGCGCCCGCCAGCAGCAGAACGGCGCCGCCCACACGGCCGATCGAAAGCTCGCGCACGGCAAGGTCGAACCAGCCCATGCGGTCGATCAACAGTCCTGCCGTAAGCTGCCCCGCGACGATGAGTGCCATGGTCGCAGCGGTGCCGAGCCGCGGCGTAAGGATGATCGCGCTCGTGACGTAAGCCGCGCCGAGACAGCCTCCGGCGACGAACATCCACCAAGGCGGCACGCGCCACGCGATCGAGATGCCCTGCAACTGGGTGGCGATGGCCGCGAGCACGACGAGCGCCACGGAGCCGGCGACGAACGATGCCGCGGCCGCAGCCAGCGGCATGCCGAGACCATGCGCGAGCTGGGCATTGATCGGCCCCTGCAGCGCGATCAGCATGCCCGCGAGAATGCCGAGCAGCGCCCAGGCGATGTCCATGGAAACCTCCAGATCGGAAATGACTAGTCGCGAGGCGTTGCGAAGAGTTCCGTCAACCCGGCGATAGCCGCAACCAGCCAGCCGATGATCATCGTCGTCCCGCCCACCGGCGCGGCCATCGGGAAGAGGCGCTCCTGCAGCAGCGCCCGCATGGACACATCACCGGAGAACAGCGTCACGCCGGCGAGCAACAGCAGTGCCGCGGCGAGGAACAGACTTGGACGCGAGGCCCGCGCGGCAACCGCCACGGCGGCGAGCGCCGCGGCGGCATGCATGATGAGGAAGTGCGCCGGCGTCGTTAGCGCCGCAAGGTCGGCGCCGTGCGAACTGGCCGCGGCGAGCGCAACACCCGCCGCGCCGGCAAGTCCGGCATAGAGCACGAGCAAAGCTGCACCGGTACGCATGGCGTGTCCCTTCGGATGCGGCTCAGACGTCCGCGCCCACCTTCACCGAAACCATACGGTCGGGGTTCTGCACCGGCTCGCCGCGCTTGATCTTGTCGACGTTCTCCATGCCTTCGATCACTTTACCCCACACGGTATACTGGCGATCGAGGAACGTAGCGTCATCGAAGCAGATGAAGAACTGGCTGTTGGCGCTGTCGGGGCTCTGCGCCCGCGCCATCGAGCATACGCCACGCACGTGCGGCTCGGCGTTGAACTCGGCCGGAAGGTTCGGGTAGTTCGATCCGCCCGTACCGGTGCCCCGTGGGCAGCCCGTCTGCGCCATGAAGCCGTCGATCACGCGATGGAACGCGATGCCGTCGTAGAAGCCTTCGCGCGCCAGCTGCTTGATGCGCTCCACGTGCTTGGGCGCGAGATCAGGGCGCAGCTCGATGACGACACGACCTTGGGTCGTCTCGATGATCAGCGTGTTCTCGGGGTCGGCTGCCATGATGGTCTCCGTTCTTTTCTGGGTTGGCTGCGGGGGTATTTGAGGAAAGCGCCAGGTCGCGGCGCCTGCGCGAGGAATGCCGGCAGACGCTGGGCGATTGAGGATGCGGCGCGCCCGGCGAGGTTCGGCGCACCCGGTACAAACGAAATGAGCGCTGTAACGTTCACGGGCCTTCAGGCCGTCGGTGCCTCGCTCACTTGGCGTCCGACTGCATGTAAACCTTCTCCATCACGTCCGGAATGGCCGGCGGCTCGCCCTTGGCGATCTTGTCGACCGCATCCATGCCTTCGACGACCTGACCCCATACGGTGTACTGGCCGGTGAGGAACGAGCAGCCCTGGTCGGTGAAGCAGATGAAGAACTGGCTGTTGGCGCTGTTCGGATCGGCGGTCCGCGCCGCGCCTACGGTGCCGCGCTTATAGGGCTCGGGGGTGAACTCTGCCGGAAGGTCGGGATAGTTGGAGCCGCCCGCGCCGGTGCCGGTCGGATCGCCCGTCTGCGCCATGAAGCCGTCGATCACGCGATGGAACTTCAGGCCGTCATAGAACCCTTCCTTCGCCAGTGTCTTCACGCGCTCCACGTGTTTCGGGGCAAGATCGGGCCGCAGCTTGATCAGCACCTTGCCGTGCTTCGTCTCGACGACGAGGATATCGTCGGTGCCCGCAGCAACTTGCGGCTGGTCCGAGTAGGCCGCTCCGGCCATCGCGCAAAATGCCAAAAAAAGGCACGTCAACATCCGCATGGCGCATCATCTCCCGCTTCATTACTGAAATTTTCGCGGGCGCGCGAAGCGACCACGGAGCGCATTCTTAGCGGACCAGTCGCGGCGCGCAACTTTCACCCGCGTCACCGCGTCGAATGTGGCGGACTGGCAGCTTAACCTTCTGGAATGCGGGGAAAAATAACCCCGGTCAGCCGATCGCCTTGAGCCGCTGCGCGACCCCCGGGGAAACGAACGGCGCGACGTCGCCCCCCATCTGTGCGATCTGGCGCACGAGGCTGGAAGCGATATGGCGCACGCCTGGCCCCGCAGCGATGAACACCGTCTCGACGCTGGGAGCGATGGCGCCGTTCATGCCCGCCATCTGCACCTCGTAGTCGAAGTCGGTCGCATCGCGCAGACCACGCACGATGATGCTTGCGCCCGCGTCCTGCGCCGCATCGACCGCTAGTCCCGCGAACGTAACGATGTCGATCTCGATCCCCGTGCGCCCGGCGATGGACGCCACCTCTTCGCTCAGCATGGCGACCCGATCCTCCACGCTGAACAGCGGGCGCTTGGCGTCGTGCGTGCCGACGCCGATCACCAGCCGGTCGACGAGCCGGCAGGCGCGCGCGATGACATCCATGTGCCCGAGCGTCACTGGATCGAAGGAGCCAGGGTAGAAAGCGGTGCGTTGCATGGTGTGCGTCATAGCGGCGTCGGGTTGAGTTGCACAGCCGCTCTCATACCGTGCAAGCGCGGCTTTGCCTATCGCGTATCCCATCGGCGTAAACAAATGGGCCCGGCGATGGCCGAGCCCTTCTCGAGCGGTCGGAGCGGTTGCCGGAACGCCCAACGCGCTTGGGCGATCCGGCCAGTTTCACACGCTCACTTCAGCGGCGCCGGATAGGACCGTCCGCCGAACACGTCCTCCAGATTGAAGCGATAGCCGACGCCGGCACTGATGATCCACGGATCGAGGTCGACATCCGCAACGACAGGTCCGGCCGCCGTCTGCCAGGTGGCATCGGTGTTGAGCCAGACCTTCTTCACGTCGGCGTTGACGTACCAGCCATCGCCGATCGACACGTCCAATCCCGCCTGAAGAGCGAATCCGAACGCATCGTCGATGTCGACGCTTCCCGCGCCGAGACCGTTCGCGCCGGTGCTCTCGTTGAAGAAGTGGATCCACTGCACGCCCGCGCCGACGTAAGGCTTCAGCGGGCCGAAGCTGTCGAAGTGGTATTGCAGCGTCAGCACCGGCGGGAAGATCCACGTGTCGGCGATCTCGCCCAGTCCGGCAATCGGTCCTTTCGCGTCGATGTTGTGCTTGGAGAAGCAGCAGAACAGCTCCAGCGCGACGTTCTTGGACATGAAATACGTGAGCGTCAGCGCCGGAATGACTTGAGTGCTCACATCCGCATCGCCGGCAATCGAGCTGCCGTTGGCGGTAAGCGACTTCACATCGGTGTCCGGATCGACAACCGTACCCAGAACGCGAACCATGAAATTGCCGGACGTATCCCCGGCATGGGCCGGAAAAGCCGTCGCGGCACCGGCCAATAGCGCAGCTACCCCCAACCAAACTGTCTTTGCTCGCATTTTCGGTCCCCTGTTTATGGTCCTCTCGGGACTGAGTGCCGACCTCCTCGACCCGACTCGAAGGACCCGTGCAACGGGGGCAACCTGTGCGCAAACCGTTGTGACGCCGAGCGTTTCCAGGGCGCGTGGCTTGATTTTGGTCAGGCGAAAACGCATCCCGCGACTTCTGTGGCTGCCGCGACACGTGTTTTTTTGATTTGCATCAAATGCCTGGAGGCCGCGTCTCCAGCACGATGGCATCGCCGAACGCAAATTGCTTTTGACCGCGATCAAGGCTGCGAAATCGTTTTTTCTAGAAAGTGACAAACATGATGAGCATCTTTCAAAACGCTGCAGCCCAGCCCGTGACCCAGGAACAGACCGCCGAGCGCCTGGCGCCAAAACTCGTCGAACCCGAAGGCGCGCTGCGCGAGCACGC
This sequence comes from Hyphomicrobiaceae bacterium, assembly GCA_044507625.1. GTDB lineage: Bacteria > Pseudomonadota > Alphaproteobacteria > Rhizobiales > Hyphomicrobiaceae > Hyphomicrobium_A. Next base: position 153,739 of record JBIQJE010000007.1, read on the forward strand.
TACGCCCGTGCGCGCTCGTCGACGCCAGCGGCTCGTGCTCGAGCATCCGCCGAGTGAAACGGTCTACATCGTTCGCTCGGGTTTGCTCGGTATCGAGGCGCTTCCCGCTGGAAAGCACCGGCAGCTGCTGGAGCTGTTCTATCCCGGCGACATCATCCGCCGCTCGCAGGTTCCGAACCTGCCCGGCACTTCGCTCACCGCCCTCACGCTCTCGGAAGTGTGGCGCTTGCCGGCGCACAGCTTCGAAGTATTGCTGGCGGCAAGCCCTGAGCAAAACGCGCAGGCGCAGCGGCGCATCGCCGAGCAGCATGCGCGCGCGACGCTGCATGCCTCCATCGTCGGCACGCTCAACGGCGATGAGCGGTTTGCATCGCTGCTCGTGGAGCTGGGCCTTCGCCTCGGCAGTATCGGTCCCGCGGGCATCACTGTGGACGTGCCGCTCTCGCGCACCGACATCGCCGACTACCTCGCGCTCAATCCCGACACGCTGAGCCGCATTACCTCGCGGTTCAAGGCGCGCGGGCTGCTGACGCAGTTCGGCGGCGGCCACACGCTGATACCGGCATGGGAGGCGCTCTGTGCCTCGACCCCGGTTGCAGCGACGCTGCAGACGCTGCATGCACCTCCCGCGGCCATGGCCTGATTTCCCTTTCGCAGCGGGCCAGCTCATCGGTTCGCGCGTTGGATAACAAAAGCGGCGGACGCCAGGGCGCCCGCCGCTTTTTAATTCTCGACCTGGCCGTGATTATTCCACCGGCGGACCACCGTTGCCGTTGCCGGGATCCTCGCCGCCCTCCAGCTCTTCGCCTTCGCTGCCGTCGTCCGGAATATGCTCCACGGAGACGACCTTCTCATCCGCGTCGGTCTTGAAGACGCGCACGCCCTGCGTGTTGCGGCCCGCGATGCGCACATCGTTGACCGGGCAGCGGATGAGCTGACCGCCATCCGTCACCAGCATGATCTGGTCGCTGTCGGCCACCGGGAACGAGGCAACCAGCGGCCCGTTGCGGTCGTTGACCACCATGGCGACGATACCTTTGCCGCCACGGCCCGAGGTGCGGTACTCGTACGATGACGAACGCTTGCCGAAGCCGCGCTCCGAAACCGTGAGCACGAACTGCTCCTTTGCGGAAAGCTCGGCAAAGCGCTCCGGCGACAGATCCGCCGTCCCTTCGATCACTTCTTCGTCGGCTTCCGTCTCGGTCGCCTCCTCCACGATCTCCTCGCCCTGGGCGCGGCGCAGCATGTTGGCCTGCTTCAGGTACGCGGCCCGCTCGGAAGCGTCGGCATCGACGTGGGTCAGCACCGTCATCGAGATTACCGAATCGTCGTCGTCGAGCTTGATGCCGCGCACGCCGTCCGAATCGCGCCCCTTGAACAGCCGCACCTCGTCGGCGAGCAGGAAGCGAATGCAGCGGCCACGCGCCGTCGTCAGCAGCACGTCGTTTTCCGGCGTGCAGATGTTGACGGAAACGATGGCATCGCCATCGTCGAGCTTCATGGCGATCTTGCCGTTGCGGTTGATGTTCTCGAAATCCGCCAGCGCATTACGCCGTACGCGCCCCGAGCGGGTCGCGAAGGCGAGCTGCAGCGTGCCCCACGTCTCGGCATCCTCCGGCAGCGGCAGGATCGAGGTGATGACTTCGCCCTGAGCGAGCGGCAACAGGTTCACGAGCGCCTTGCCCACCGCCTGCGGCGTCGCCGCCGGCAGGCGCCATACCTTCATGCGGTAGCACATGCCGCGCGAGGAGAAGAACAGCACGGGCGTGTGGGTCGAGGCGACGAACAGCGTCGTGATGACATCCTCTTCGCGCGTGCCGGCGCCCGAACGGCCCTTGCCGCCGCGGCGTTGGGCGCGATAGGTCGCGAGCGGTACGCGCTTGATGTAGCCCTTCAGCGAAACTGTGACGACGACATCCTCGCGCTGGATGAGGTCTTCGTCCTCGACCTCGCCCTCGATATCGAGGATCTCGGTCTTCCGCGGCGTTGCGAACTCGTCCTTGATGGCGGTGAGCTCGCTCTTGACGATCTCGACGACACGCAGGCGCGAGGCGAGGATCGCGAGATACTCCTTGATCTCCTCACCGATCTTCTTCAGCTCGTCCGCGATCTCGTCGCGTCCCAGAGCCGTGAGGCGTGCAAGCCGCAGCTCCAGGATCGCCTTGGCCTGCTCCTCCGAGAGACGGTATGTTCCCTCGTGCGAAACCTTGTGGCGCGGATCGGCGATGAGCTCCACCAGCGGAGCGATGTCCCGCGCCGGCCATTCGCGCTCCATCAGCTGCTCGCGCGCCACCGCCGGGCTCGGCGCGTGACGGATGAGCTTGATGACCTCGTCGATATTGGCGACGGCGATGGCGAGGCCGACCAGCACGTGCGCACGCTCACGCGCCTTGTGCAGCAGGAACTTCGTGCGCCGGCTCACCACTTCTTCGCGGAAGTGCGTGAAGGCCTCGATCATGTCCTTCAGATTGAGCTGTTCGGGGCGCCCGCCGTTGATCGCCAGCATGTTGGCGCCGAACGTCGTCTGCAGGTCCGAGAAGCGATAGAGCTGGTTCAGCACCACGTCGGCGACCGCATCGCGCTTCAGCTCGATGACGATGCGCATCCCTTCGCGGTTGGTCTCATCCCAGATGTCGGCGATGCCTTCCACCCGTTTTTCCCGCACGAGGTCGGCGATCTTCTCGATCAGGGTCTTCTTGTTGATCTGGTACGGGATCGCGGTGACGACCAGCGCCTCGCGGTCCTTGCGGATTTCCTCCACCTCGACCTTGGCGCGCATCAGGATGGAGCCGCGGCCTTTATGGTAGGCGGCATGGATGCCGCTGCGGCCGATGATGAGGCCGCCGGTCGGAAAGTCCGGCCCCTGAATGAGCTGGCACAGCTCCTCGATCGTGATCTCGGGATTGTCGAGGTGCGCCAGGCACGCATCGATCACCTCGCCGAGATTGTGCGGAGGAATGTTCGTCGCCATGCCGACCGCGATGCCGCCGCCGCCGTTGACGAGCAGGTTCGGAAACTTTGCCGGCAGCACCGAAGGCTCGAGCAGGCGGTCGTCGTAGTTCGGCTTGAAGTCGACGGTGTCCTTGTCGAGGTCGTCGAGCATGTACTGCGCGACCTTCGACAGCCGCGCCTCGGTGTAGCGCTCGGCCGCGGGCGGATCGCCATCGACCGAGCCGAAGTTGCCCTGCCCGTCGATGAGCGGCACGCGCATGGAGAAATCCTGCGCAAGGCGCACGAGGGCGTCGTAGATCGCGAGGTTTCCGTGCGGATGGAAGTCGCCCATGGTGTCGCCCACGACCTTGGACGATTTCATGTGCTTCTTGTTCCAGTCGAGTCCCAGGCGCTGCATCGCGTACAGGATGCGCCGGTGCACCGGCTTCAGCCCGTCGCGCACGTCGGGCAGCGCGCGGGAGACGATCACGCTCATCGCGTACTCGAGGTACGAGCGCTTCATCTCCTCGGAGATCGAAATGGGTCGGATATCGCTCGGCTCACGACCGCCGGGCGTCAGGTCGTCGGAGTTTTCGGCCACGATGCTGTGCTGTCCGCTTCGCTAGCGCGAGGCACGCCCTCAAGGCGAGCGTCGGGGGTTTTGGATTTACGAACAACAATACCCCATCGGGACCGCCAGGCGCAACGTGCGCGACGCTATGTTGCGCCCCTCGTGGAGGATAATTTCGCATTATTTTTCCGCCTCTTATGAACTCAGGGGAAAGCTGCGCGCGGCATGTTGGTTCGACTTGTGCGCGCCACACAGAGGGACTACATGCCTCCGGCGCAGCGGATTGGTTAACGCCCCATGCGCGCGGGCAGGCGGCGCCGTGCCTGCGGTCAGCATCAATGGAGACTTCGATGAACAAAGGCGTGTTGGTATTGGCGGCCGCAGCGGCGCTCTGGACGCTGCCGGCATCTGCCCAGACGGCTCCCGGTACCCAGGAGGTGTTCCTCGCCAGCCAGGGCGAGGGCCAATACCTTGCCAAGGATCTTCTTCTCGGCGCGAAGGTGCACAACGCCGAGGGCGCTATCATCGGTGACATCGAGGATCTGATCCTCAACGCCGACAATCAGGTCGAAGGCGTCATCATGGGCGTCGGCGGCTTCGCCGGTTTCGGCGAGAAGCACATCGCCGTCGCGCTCCCCGCGTTGCAGATCAAGCACGAGAGCGGCGTCGTCATCGTAAGCCTGCCGCAGGCGACGAAAGAGACCCTCGACGCGCTGCCCGAGTTCCAGCGTAAGCAGCCGCCGAAGTCGCTCATCGACCGCGCCATCGAAAAGGCGAAGGAGCTGTCCGACAAGAGCAAGGTGACGGCGAAGGACGCCTACGAGAAGGCGAAGGAAGAAGCCGGCCCCACCATCGAAAAGGCCAGCGAAGCGGCAAAGAAGACCTATGAGGAGAGCGTGAAGCCCGCGCTGGAGAAGGCGGGCGAGGCGACCAAAAATGCCTACGACGCTGCCAAGGATGCAATGACGACCAAGCCGGAAAGCACACCGGCGGAGACGCCGGCAACCGAGACGCCGGCAGCCCCCGAGACGCCCGCCACGCCTGCGAATCCGCAGACCGAAGGCGCCCCGACGACGCCCGGAACGGACGCCCCGGCAGAGGCACCGAAGGAAACGCCGGCACAGTAGGCTGCAGCCGATCGCCGAAATCTGCCGAGCCCCGCTGCAAAGCGGGGCTCTTTTCATAGGTACGCCGTTCTTTTGATCCGCCGGACGACCAGCCTACCCGGCAGTGCTCGCCCCTGTCGGCGCATCGGCGCGCCGCATCCCGACATCCCGGCGCCGGCCGGGATCTACGCAAGCCGCAACGTCTCGCTGCGGTCCGGCCTGTTCGGGGCAAACAAAAAGAGCCCCGCCGTGTGGGCGAGGCTCCTGATCTTCTAGCAGGGACGGACGATCAGCGGCCGAGCACGCACACCGTCGCCGGCCCCTTGATCATGTTCAATCCCAACGTCTGCCGATACGTCAGATCGACGCGATCGATGATGCGGCGCTCACCGCGCAGGTCGAGCGGAGGCGTCTCCTCGCCCTCGCCGATCTTCTTGCGCACGCGCAGCTCATCGGGCGGCCCGCGGTCGTAAATGACCGTAAGATCCAAGATCTCGATCTTGCTGCCGCGCACGGTCAGCTTGATGGCGCTGAAGCGCCCTTCGCGCCGGCCAACCCTGATGGAATCCCGATCGGGCTTGATGCCGACTTTGTTGCAGCCCAGCTCTTCCCAGCGTGCAACCGGAGGCGGAGGCGGCGGAAGATCCCGCAAACCGTAAATCGCAACCTTCGCACGCCCGCGGAAATTCGGACGCGAGCGATAGACGATCTCGATCCGGTCGATGCGCCGGTCGCCCCACGCGAATGGAATGGGACGGGTGCGCTCGCCACGGCGAATGGTCTGGCGCACGCGCACGTCCTGCGGCGGCCCGCGATCGAAGAACACCTTCATGTCGAGGATCTCGACGTCGTTGTCGCGAACCTCGAGCGCGAGCGCGCTGAAGCGGCCTTCGCGTCGGCCGACGCGGATGACATCGCGGTCAACGCCAAATCCGACGGACTGTTCGCCAAGCAGGTCCCACTGCTCGCGCTGCGGCCCGCGATCGGGTCCGCGGTTGCGGTCAAACCCGGGCGGACCGCGATCGCGATCGCGCGGCTGAGCCGAAACAGCGCTCACCATAGTGAGGGTCACGAGCAAGGCGACGAGTGGCGCCAGGATAGCTCGCCAAAGCATTTTTCACTCCTAGGTTGGTAACCCGTAGCGGGTAATTGAAGGTCCCCCTTATTGTGAGACCCCCTCGACATAATTGTGGTAGCGCCGCCAACATGAACGCAGGCTGCACGGACTATTGGCGCTAACCTTACCCGGCGCGCCTGGCGATTGGAGCGGTTGGAAAAAGACGTCTGCCCGTTAGCCCGGTCCCGCGGCGTAGCTCGGCGAGCTTAAGGGACGCAACGGCCAACCGGTCACCGTCGAAGATGGCTCCCGATTACGCGAGCCATCGCGACGGGCAAACCCGTGCGCCGGCGAAAATGGCCAGCCCGAATGCCGGATTAGAACGGAATTTCGTCGTCGAGCTGACGGTCGAAGCTGGGACCGCCCTTGGAGCCGCCCGAACCGCCGCCGCGCGAGCCACCCGAACGGGGCGCATCGCCATAGCTGTTGTCGCCGCCGTAGTCGGCCTGCCCGCTCTCGGCCATGCCGCCGCCCCCGGCGCGGCCATCGAGCATCGTCAGATTGCCGTTGAAGCCCTGCAGCACGACTTCGGTGGAGTAGCGGTCCTGGCCATCCTGGCCCTGCCACTTCCGGGTCTGCAGCGCACCCTCGATGAACACCTTGGAGCCCTTGCGCAGGTACTGCTCGGCAACCCGGCACAGGTTCTCGTTGAAGATGACGACCGAGTGCCACTCGGTCTTTTCCCGGCGCTCGCCCGTTGCCTTGTCGCGCCACGTCTCGGAGGTGGCAATGCGCAGGTTGGCGATCGGGCGGCCATCCTGGGTGCGGCGAATCTCCGGATCCTTGCCGAGATTGCCGACCAGGATCACCTTGTTGACCGAACCTGCCATGCCGTCACTCCTTGCATAACGCTAGCGCTTCACAGCGCCGAGCCATTTGTCCCGCCCGATGCGGCGCGCCTTTGCGGGCACCTAACCCGAGTCGCACTCGCAACCTAGCGCGACCCTAACCGCATCCTCGCCGTGGCGCCTGCCGCGCAAGGGAGTTGTCCACCGCAACTTGCCCGGCGCAATCAACGGGCAGCACGACCTACGCGACCGCCTGCGTTCCCATTATGTTCCATAGATAGACGACGGCGCGCAGGCTGACAAGGTCCACGAGGCCATCGAGCGATGTTTAGTAGCGGGCGCTTTCGGCGGCGGAGGAAAGCTCGCGCATCACCTTCTCGGGCGCTTGCGTCGAAGCCGGACACGTCGGGGCGCGCAGCGCGTCGTAGACGGCGACCACGTCCCCACGGAACTGCGGCGCGACGGACCGGCGCGCGATACCGGTCGCGATGGCACCGTCGCTCCAGCGCGCGCTGCACATCAGCTTGGTGAGGTGCGCGGTGAGATCCGTCTTATAGCTCAGTGCCGGCGGAACCGGTGTCGCTCCCACCCAGCTTTGCCAGCGCTGCTGCATCGCCGTTCCGGCCCAGGTCGCCTCCTGCTTCGCCAGCGTCGCGAGGAATTCTTCCGCGCGCGCCCGCGCCTCGCCCGGCGGAATACGCTCCAGGCTCGCCTTGAGGTTGGCACGCTCGGCGTCGCTCGGTGCACGCACCACGAGTTCGGAAAGGTCGGTAAGGCCCGTGCGGTCCCACACCGGCGTCTGTGACATCCAGACGACCGCGCCGCGCATATCGCTGCCCGCCGTGCGCATGCCCGTCATGTCGGTGGCGACCAGCGTGGCGCGCTGGAGGCTCGTCGCCTCGAGGTTCGCATCGCGCAGCACCGCGCCGTCGAGCTGGGCGAAGTTCAGCAGCGCGCCCTGCAGCGAGGCGCTGGAGAAATCGGCAAGCTGCAGCCGCGCGCCCGTGAGGTCCGCGCCCTGCAGCGACGCATTGAGGAAGTTGGCAGCCTGACCCTGCACCCCGCCCGTCAGCTCCGCTTTGTCGAGATGCGCATTGGCGAGGCTCGCACCCGTGAGAATGGCGTTGCCCATATCCGCGCTGTCGAGTTGCGCGTCGTCGAGCTTTGCGCCGGTGAAGTCGACGCCCCAAAGCCGCGCATGGCCGAGGCGCGCACGTGTAAGATCCGCATTGCGTGCCGAAACGCAGCGCGCGGCGACGCGGTTATCACTCAGCATCACGGTATCGGGGTCGGCGCAGGCGAGCGATGCCTTCTCGAGATTGGCGCCGATGAGGCTCGCGCCATCGAGCCGCGCACCCGTCAGGTCTGCGCCCGAAAGATCGGTGCGGTCGAGCTTCGCATAGCGAAGATCGCGGCCGCGCAGGCGCAGGTTCTTGCCGCCCTCCTCACCTATGAGGTCGGAGTCGGTAACATCGAGGTTGCGCCGGAAAACGCCGAACAGCGCATCCTCGCCGCCGAGAAACGGCAGCACGAAGCTGCTCTGCACCGGCCCGGCGTCCGCCATCGAAGACCAGGCCGTGAGCTTGTGCCCGATCCCGTCGAGCCGCTCGCCCGGCACGGTGGCCGCAAAGTAGGAAAGGTAGGCGACGACGGCGAGCACCACCGTCGTCGTCGCGACGGAAAGCGGATTGGATGCCGTGGAGCGCCAGAACGCCTGGAAGAACGAGGTTTCCGCGCGCATCAGAAAGACGCCGATGAGCAGTACGCCCACGATGTCGAGGGTGAGAAAGATGCGGTTGATCCACGTCGTCGTCACGTCGTGATACGGCAGAAACGCGACCTGCATATAGAGCAGCAGCACCACCGGAAGAATGACGATGGTGAGCCACGACATGATGTTGAGGAAACCGTTCATCAGCGCGGAGCGCTGCGGCCCCGCGATCCCCTGCACGAAAAAGAAGTTGTGCAGCTCGAGCCGCAGCGGATGCGTGCGCTTGCCAGACACCTCCAGAAAGCCGATGGCGTGATCGAACTCGAGCGCCTTGCGCGCAAGGAGCACGAGCTGGGCGAGAATGCCCAGATGGAACAGCACCAGCACGATCGGAGCGAACTGGAAGAACTGCTTGAGCTGGATCTTCACCTGCAGGATCGGCAGCTCGACCGGCGTCTCCATCAGAAGCGCCTCGTGCGTCACGCCCGCGACGGCGATGACGAGGTACGTCATGATGGCCAGAAAGATCAGCCAGCCGGTGTGCGCCGTATCGCTCGAGCTGTTGACCGCTTCGAGCAGGCTGTAGGGATTGACGGGGGTATCGGCGTCCGCCGAGCGTTGCGTCCTGTCCGCCATGCCGTGACACCCCTACGCCAGTGACCGATTCCGCGAACCGCCTCGGATGGCCGGTCCGCAACGAACGTCGCAAATCAAACGGGCGTCAGAACAAGTCAGACGCTGGCACAGCGGGATCGAAACGCTTCGCCCCGGATGCTTCCAGCGGCGAATTCCCCCTTCGATGCGCGCGACGGAGCGCAACTACGCAGACCTTATGGGAAAAAGTGTGACATCCGCCCCATGCATGTGGCCAAGTCGGTCACCCCCCTTGCTCTTTCCCCATCGAGCGTTGCATGACTCCAACGGGAGTCGGCCATCCGATCGCCGCCGGTCACCCTATCGTGCTGGATGGCCGAAACACCGCAGGAGAAGAGCGCGTGAACCCCACCCAATTCAATTGCCGGAAATGTCCCGGCTATTGCTGTTCCTATCCGCTCATCCCCTTGGACAAGCGCGATGTCGAGCGGCTGGCGAAGCACCACAATCTCAGCTTCGATGAAGCCAAGCGGGCCTTCACCAAGGAAGAGCATGGCCGCAAGTACGCCATGCGGCGCAAGAAAGACGACATTTACGGCCGCATCTGCCGCTTCTTCGATACCAAGAAGCGCTGCTGCACGATCTATCCCGCCCGTCCCTCGGTATGCCGCTCTTTCCCGGGCGGGGCGCGCTGCGGCTATTACGATTTCCTGAGCTTCGAGCGCCGCGCACAGGAAGACGAGGAATTCGTCGCCCTTACCAACCACGACGCCCGATAGCTTCGCCAACGGCGACGCCATGATCGCGGGCCGGCCGGGAATAGTTCCCGCCCCGCCCTCAGGCGGACGGGCTTGCCGGCGCCGCTTTCGCCGCGATCTGCGGAGATTGAACGTGCTCGGGCCGCACGCCAATCCCGACGATCCGCGCCGGGATACGCTGCAACAGCGGCATGCGGTCGATGAGCCGCATCACCCATGGCGGGCGCAGCGGACGGGTCGAGCGCAGCACCGGCTTGATGACGCGGTTCTGCGCCAGCACTTGCAGTCGCTGTGTGACACGGGTCGGCAGCGTGCGGCGGTGCTGCACCCGTGCGAGGTCGAACGTCGATAGCGTGCCCTTGCTGAGTGGCTTCCACAGGATGTTGGCCGCCGCAACGGCGTCCTGGATGGCGAGGTTGATGCCCACACCGCCCACCGGCGACATGGCATGGGCGGCGTCCCCGATGCACAGCAGGCCCGGGCGATACCAGGTGCGCAGCCGGTCGATGGAGACGCTGAGCAGCTTCACGTCATCCCAGGTCCGCAATTCGTCGACCCGGTCGGCCAGCGGCGGCACCCCTTCGGCGATGCGCCGGCGGAACGCTGGCAGCCCCTGGGCGCGAATGGCTTCCGAATCCCCCTTCGGAATGACATAGGCGATCTGGAAGTAGTCGCCGCGGTCGAGGAGTGCGAAGAAGCTGCCCGCATTCAAGCGCCCCGACGTCGTCGGATCACCGGGTCGGCGCGAAAGCCGCATCCAGAAAACATCGATCGGCGCGCCGATGTCCTCCACCACGAGCCCGGCTTTCTCGCGCACCGTCGAGCGGCGGCCGTCGCACCCGACGGTGAGATTGGCGCGCACGTCGAGCAAGCCCTCCGGTGTCTTCGCGCGCACGCCGACGATCCGCCGCCCCTCCGCCTCCAGCAGCTCGACGACCTCCGCCTGCATGATGAGCTTGAAATTCGGATAGCGGCGCGCCTCGGCGGCGAGGAAATCGAGAAAGTCCCACTGCGGCATCAATGCGATGAAGCCGTAGCGCTTGGGAAGAAAGGTGAAATCTGCGAAGTTGATGGACGTTGATCCCACCGTCACGCCCATCTTCGAAACCGCGTTGTGGGGCAGCTTCAGGAGTTCATCGAGCAGCCCCAATTCGTCCATCACCTCGAGCGTGGAGGGGTGGATGGTGTCGCCGCGGAAATCGCGCAGGAAATCGCGGTGCTTCTCCAGCACCGTGACATCGATGCCCGCCCGCGCCAGCAGCAGACCCAGCATCATGCCGGCCGGGCCGCCTCCCGCTATGCAGCACGTCGTCGTCAGCGCTCGCTCCGGAGCACTTGCGTCCTGACCTGCTGCCGTTTGGTTCATTCTTCCAGCCCACACGCTTTCATCAAAGTGTCGAACTGCTGATCGGCGTCCTGCTCCAGCGTTTCAACCCGCTCGTGCGGCACGCCGCTATCGATCAGCCCCTTGGTGATAGCCACGAATTCAGTCGTATTTCCGTTCAGCGTGGCCGTGAGGACGAGCCGCAGATAGCGCGACAGCTCGGTGCCTGCCTTGTCGGCAACGCAGGTGCAGGTTTCCGTCCGCTTGGCATCGCCACGCGTACAGGCAGCGAGCAGACGCTGGCGCTCCTCGGGCGGATAACTGCCGCCGACCGCAAGGTCAGCTTCGCTCATCGGAATGGCTGGAACGTTCTTTGCCCAATAATAGATGCCGATGAAGCCAGCAGCTGCCGCAAGAAAGAGCACACCAAACCCAACGAGCAACCACTTCATCAGTTTCATCCGGCATCCCTCCTCACCGTCCACCTCACCGTCCACGCGCGGGGGAGATTAGCCGCGTTCGGTCATCGATGCCATGCTCGCGGATGGGCGCGAACGATCGGCCGCGCGTTTGAACCACAGCAGCGCAAACCCGATCACGGGCAGGAAAATATCCGAATAGAACACGATGCCCGCGTTGCCCGGCGCCATGTTGCCGGTCGCGATCATATCGCGGATGTGCTCAACGGCGGCTCCCCATTGGAACAGCGCCGGGCCGAGAATAGAGGCGAGCCGCACCATGCTGTTGCCCCGGAACGCGAGCAGGCCGACGGCGGCAAAACCGAGGCTTGCATAGCCCACCTCGGCCTGAAACGGGCTGTCCGCCCAGCCAATGAAGTCGGCGGCGACCTCGCCGAAGAACACGTGGACGACGAAGTTGTAGAAGTACGCGATCGCGATCGTGAAAAGGATGAAGTAGGCCAGCAGCGCCTCGGCGAGATTTTCACGGGTGATCCCATCCGCCTTGCGCGCCACCGCAATAAGCGCCGCCGCGATTCCGAGCACGAGGAACGTCAGCGTAAAGTTCGACAGCACGGATCGGATCAGTTCCGCCATCGCTTCCCTCCCATCGCAGCCGTGCCACCCTATTCCGCGATCCCTGGGCGCCGATTGCGAGAACGAAAGAACGGAAAAATTCAAGGTCAATTTTTAGAAATGTTATAGTCTTGCATCTCCCGAGGATGCACCCCATCTTTTTGCAGCGACGCCGTCAAAAAACGCTCGCGAATTCAGCAACATTTGCAAACGAAGCGGAGGAAGCAATGAAACTTCTTACAGCCGCCACGGTAGCGGTCCTCACCGTTGCAATCGCCGGCCCCGCAGCCGCCGTAACCGTGAAGAACACCAGCGATGGGGAATTCACGATCGGTGTCGACCTCGGCAATACCGAAAAGGTCGAAACCGTCGGCGCGGGCAAGGAGGTGAAGCTCGACTGCCAGGACGGTTGCGGCGTTACCGGACCTTGGGGCTTCTCGTGGATGGCCAAAGGCGGCGACGTGATCAGCTCGAATGGCCAGTCGCTCATATCCGTGCAGGAGCCCGCGGCGAAGAAGAAGTAATTCTTCTTCTGAATGACCGTCAGAAACTAGCACTTGGAATCGCGCTTACTGCCTTTCAAAGCCGGCGCGATGATAGCGCGCGAAAGGCCGTGGTTTTCCACGGCCTTTTTTCTCGCCACGACTTCCAAATGCAAATATAACAACTATAGCCTGGCCGCGCCCGGAGCATTTTGCGCAAACCATCCCGCCGCCGATGGTATATCGCTACGATCCCCCGCTTGCTCGAAGTGCTCGCGCGCCTCGATGAGGGGCGGCAGGTCACCGGCGCCTGGCACGGCGCAAGAAAAACATCCCGACGCGGCACTCCATGGCAAGTACGCCTGTCCCTCTCCGTAAGGGCGCCCGCCAGCGCGACAGTTGCAGCGCTTTCGCCGCGGGGCGCCGGACACTATCTATGGAGCTGCCCGGGGATATCTATGGGACTGCCCCCGGGATCATGGGCCCGCCCGTCAACCGCGCCGGGCCGACTTTCCAGCATTTGCCGCCCCCCTCCGCGTCGGTTAGACAAAACGCATGGCCAAAGCCCCTAAGCCGCCCGCGGCGCCGTCGCTGATGAAGACCATTCACGTCCGCGGCGCGCGCGAGCACAACCTGAAGAATGTCGACCTCGAGATCCCGCGCGACGCCCTCGTCGTGTTCACGGGCCTCTCGGGCTCGGGAAAATCGTCCCTCGCATTCGACACGATCTACGCCGAAGGCCAGCGCCGCTACGTCGAAAGCCTTTCCGCCTATGCCCGCCAGTTCCTGGAGATGATGCAGAAGCCGGACGTCGACCACATCGACGGCCTGTCGCCCGCCATTTCCATCGAGCAGAAAACGACGTCCAAGAACCCGCGCTCCACCGTCGGCACGGTCACAGAAATCTACGACTACCTGCGCCTGCTATTCGCGCGCGTCGGCGTGCCTTACTCGCCCGCGACCGGACTGCCCATCGAAAGCCAGACCGTCTCGCAGATGGTCGACCGCGTGCTGACCCTCACCGAGGGCACGCGCCTCTACCTGCTCGCCCCCATTGCCCGCGGCCGCAAGGGCGAGTTCAGGAAAGAGCTGGCCGAGCTACAGAAGAAGGGCTTCCAGCGCGTCAAGGTCGACGGCACCTTTTACGAGATCGACGACGCGCCCAAGCTCGACAAAAAATTCAAGCACGACATCGACGTGGTCGTGGACCGCCTCGTGGTGCGCGCCGACATCGCCAAGCGCCTCGCCGATTCGTTCGAGACGGCGCTGAACCTCAGCGAAGAGCAGGTGGCGATCGCGGAATTCGCCGATAAGCCGCTGCCTGCCTCGGAAACCAAGGGCGCCAACAAGTCCAAGAACGAGACCCACGAGCGCATCGTCTTCTCGGCGCGCTTCGCCTGCCCCGTGTCCGGCTTCACCATCGACGAGATCGAGCCGCGCCTGTTCTCATTCAACGCCCCCGCGGGCGCCTGCCCCACCTGCGACGGCCTCGGCACCGAACTGCAGTTCGAGCCCGAACTCGTCGTGCCGAACGCCGACCTGTCCCTCGCCCAGGGCACCATCGTCCCCTGGGCCAAGACCGGCGCTTCCTCGCCCTACTACGAGCAGACGCTCGAAAGCCTCGCCGGGCACTACGGCGTGTCGATGGACAACCCGTGGAACAAGCTGCCGAAGCATGTGCAGCTCGCCATTCTCTATGGCACCGGCGACGAAGAGGTCACCTTCACGTATTTCGACGGCACGCGGAATTATAAGACCGTGAAGCCCTTCGAGGGCGTCATCGGCAACATCGAGCGGCGCTGGCGCGAAACCGACAGCGACTGGGTGCGCGAGGAGCTGGAGCGCTACCAGGGCTCGCACCCCTGCGAGGCCTGCGGCGGCTATCGCCTGAAGCCCCAGGCGCTGGCCATCAAGGTCAACGGCAAGCACATCGGCGAAGTTACCGACATGTCGATCAAGACGGCGAACGACTGGTTCGCCGAGTTGCCGAAGACGCTCACCAAGCAGCAGAACGAAATCGCGACGCGCATCCTCAAGGAGATCCGCGAGCGCCTGCAGTTCCTCAACGATGTCGGCCTCGAATATCTCACCCTGTCGCGCTCGTCGGGCACGCTGTCCGGCGGCGAAAGCCAGCGCATCCGCCTCGCCTCGCAGATCGGCTCCGGCCTCACCGGCGTGCTCT